>NZ_JAESPO010000009.1:0-66144 GCF_016757475.1 Bacillus sp. RHFS10 | reverse complement strand
TACCCACGTGTTACTCACCCGTCCGCCGCTAACATCAGGGAGCAAGCTCCCATCTGTCCGCTCGACTTGCATGTATTAGGCACGCCGCCAGCGTTCGTCCTGAGCCAGGATCAAACTCTCCGATAAAGTAGTTTGACTGACTACGCACATCGCTGTGCGATTTATAAAAAAATGAATTAACAGGTACGTTTTGTCTTGTTTAGTTTTCAAAGATCATCACTGCCACTTAACGAAGCAGCTTTATTAATATAACATTCAGCTTCTTTTAAGTCAATAACTTTTTTCAAAGCATTTAATGAAGCTTTTAATTGTTGTCAGCTGTTTATCAGCGACGAATAATAATATATCACGGATATTATCAAAAGGTCAACACCTAATTTAAGCTGTATACAAAGATACATTTTATGGGTTATATTCAATCGGCCATGCTCATAAGATGTAATACAAGAACAATGGACAAGATAAGGAGGCATCATCAGTGAATCACTTCTATGTGTGGCACATTAAACGAGTGAAACAATTTATCATTATACTTATCGCCGCATTTGCAGCAGCCAGCTTTTTTTATATCCAAAGAGCTGTCCCGCTTCCCGTGTTTTCAACTGACACCGGACCTAAAGCCATTTATAAAGGAGAAACAGATTCGAAAGACGTTGCCCTTACTTTTGATATCAGCTGGGGTGATGAAAAAGCCGAACCTATACTTAATACTCTGAAGGCGAACGGGATTAAAAATGCGACGTTTTTTCTTTCCGCTTCTTGGGCTGAACGCCACCCCGACACAGTGGCGCGTATCGTGAAGGACGGCCATCAAATAGGGAGCATGGGCTACGCCTATAAAAACTATGCCAATTTAGAGAGCATCGAAATAAAAAAGGACATTAACCGTGCGCAAACTGCCTTTGAAAAGTTAGGGATCAAAGACATACAGCTATTAAGATCCCCTACCGGACAATTCAACAAGAATGTTCTAACGGTCGCAAAGCAATACAACTATACGGTCGTTCATTACAGCATAAACTCTCAGGATTGGACGAATCCCGGAGTTGAAAAAATCATCGATAATGTGACCCAGCAAGTTTCCGGAGGAGACATTGTTCTTTTACACGCCTCCGATTCGGCAAAACAAACAGAAGAAGCGCTGCCCGATATCATCCATCAGCTGAGAGAAAAAGGATTAAAAAATGTAACCGTAGGTGATCTCATTGCAAATTCTGATGCCAAATCCTCAGAGATAAAGTAATTACTTCGCTGCAAACTTTGGCAGCATCAGCAATTGGAAAGCATTACACGCCATTAACGGAAAAAGCATTAAATAAAGCCAGTCCTCATCATTTACTCTTAACGCAGGGAACCATTCTAATGCAGTAATCACAACCATTAAAAACAATGATGACACAAACGTTTTCTTAGGGGACTGCTTTTGCTTTATATATGCTGTTACCACCCCAAAGATCAGTAAAAATACTGGTAACCACGCATAGCCAGTCAGCGATTCTCCGCTCTCTCCAAAAAATAAAAACCGCACGTACATTAAATCAAAAGCAACAAACAAGATGAAAAACAACTGAAGCAAATTCCACAAAGATGAGGATCTTAATATCTCAAGTGCAAACCGGTGAACGGTTAAAAAAACGAAAAAACCCATTTGGCTGATTACACTAAAAATCATGCCTACTCCAACAAACCAAAATAACACAGAGAAAATCTGCCCCGCTTCGAATTCTAGAAACAGCCCCTTATATCCTCCCCATTTTAAAGCAAAACCCACAATACCCGTGATAACCGCTCCGACAGCTAAATTAGAAAAGAAAAAACGAACCAAACCACGGCTTTTCATTTCTTTCATCCACCCCTCAAGAATCGCAAACCGCGATATTTTGTTATGTATAATTCTAAACAGATGAATCATATTAAAAGTAAGACAAGTATGTGAAAGGAGCTTAACCATGTCAAAAGCCAAAACGCTATTGATAAGCTGTTTTTTGTTATTATCTGTAACAGCTTGTGCTCCAAAAGACCAAGCAGCGGATATGGACTATGATCAGACTAAAAAAATGGTTGTTGATATATTAAAAACTGATGATGGAAAGAAAGCCATTAAGGAATTATTAAACGATGATGCGATGAATGAAGCGTTGGTGATTGACCAAGATGCGATTAAAGGAACGATAGAAAAAACACTCACCTCTAAAAAAGGAGAAGAATTTTGGAAAAACATCTTTGAAGACACTGATTTTGCCGAAGGTTTTGCGAAAACTCTTCAGAAAGAGCATGAAAAAGTGATAAAAAAACTGATGAAGGACCCGGATTATCAGAAGATGCTGATGGACGTTATGCAGGATCCAGGCATGAATAAAAAGTACAGCCAACTGGCAAAAAGCCAAGAATTCCGCAGTTACTTAGAAGAGGTTATTAACGAAACACTTTCTAGTCCGCTTTACAAAAAACAGTTCGAAGATGAACTGAAAAAAGCAGCAAAAGAAACCGCCAAAGAAAGTGAATAAAAGGAGAGCCGGGATATAGAATCCCGGTTCGCCTTTTTTATACTTGCACTGACATTTTGTCAACTATTTTTTTTGCGATGTCCTGATATATTTCTCCTATAGGATGGCTTTTGTCATATACAGACGGAGCAAATTGATCCTTATCCCAATCAGGTTGTTTCAACGGGATTCTGCTAAGCAAAGGCACATTCAATTCCTCGGCTAGTTTATCTCCACCGCCTTTTCCAAAGACGTATTCTCTTTCCCCTGTCTTTGCGCTTTCATAATAAGCCATGTTCTCTATAACACCAACAACTTCATGATCAGTTTTAATTGCCATAGAGCCTGCTCTAGCCGCTACAAAAGCAGCTGTAGGATGCGGCGTTGATACGATGATTTCTTTGCAGCTCGGAAGCATTGTATGTACATCGAGAGCAACGTCCCCTGTTCCAGGCGGAAGATCAAGAACAATATAGTCTACTTCTCCCCACTCTACTTCATGGAAAAAGTTGTTCAGCATTTTACCAAGCATTGGCCCTCTCCAAACGACCGGCGCATTTTCTTCTACGAAGAAGCCCATTGACATCACCTTTACCCCGAAGCGTTCAACAGGAAGAAGTTTCTCTCCTTCTATAGTCGGACGCACAGTGATACCCATCATATCCGGCACACTGAAGCCATAAATATCCGCATCAATTAAACCGACCTTTTTCCCTAGACGAGCCAGAGCAATAGCAAGATTTACTGACACAGTCGACTTGCCTACGCCGCCTTTTCCGCTTGCTACAGCAAGAAAGACTGGCGGATTATCCATATTTAATAATGTTTTTTTCTCAGCTGACGGCGCCCGGAACTTATCAACCGTTTCCTCAGGCAGCTCTTCAAATCGAAGGCCGACTGTCTCTGCGCCTGCCCCTTTTAAGACGTTTACAATCTCTTGCTGAATTTGCATTTGTTCTGCGGTTCCGGTTTTTGCAAGAGCGACTTTTACACTGACATGCCGTTTTTCAGGCTTTATTTTAATTTCCTTAACGGCATCCAATTCTCCCAGAGGTCTTTGAAGAAAAGGTTCGCGCATTTCACCGACTAGTTTTCTTACTTCATCTTCTCTTATCATCGAACCTCACCCTTTTGTGTATTCGTTTTCAAGCAATATTATATCATACATAATTGGCAGGTGTCCTATGCTTAGAACCATAAGAAAACCCTCCTTCACTCTGGAGGGTTTCCTTTTTCTGTGTAATATCGCATAATGCCTTTATATATGGAAGATGCCACCTTGTCCTGATATTTCGATTTCCCGAGCAGCTTTGCTTCACTTGGATTGGATAAAAACCCGACTTCTATAAGCGCTCCCGGTTTGGTGACGTTTTGCATTAAGTAGACACCATGAATCCGCTTTGCTTTCCGGGTTGTGTTTTCCAGGTTGCTTCTCAATTCATCCTGAATGTATTTCGCGACCTTCTCATTTTCTGCGTATTTTCCGAAATAAAAGCTTTGGGCTCCGCTCCACTTTTGCGAAGGAATCGCATTGAGATGAATACTGATATAGAGTTCAGCCTCTGAATGGTTTATTAATTTGACCCGCTGTCTCAAGTCTTCCGCTTTTCGTCTGCTATAGCCCTTCGTTCCTTCTGGAGCGAGATCGGTATCACTTTCCCTGGTCATAATGACAAGCGCCCCTTGTTCCTGAAGGTAGTCCCTGACTCTAAAGGCCACTTCCAGGGTTACATCCTTCTCTAACAGCTTTCCGCCGACTGCTCCGCCGTCAGGGCCGCCATGACCTGGGTCCAGATAAATAATTTTCCCGCTCAAGGGCAGACTCCACGGCTCCCATGAATCGTTATTGCTGAACTGATACTTAAATAGAAACAGTAATACGATGAAGCCTAGCAAAAAACCGAGCCATTTAAGCTTTCTCCTCATCCCTTCCCCTCCCGCTTGTCCGTTACTACTATAACTATGGGACAGGGCCGGGAAATATGATTATCGCATGCGAAGCTTACACTGTTTTTCTCTTTGGACAAACCCCTCTGTCCACCAGTCTTTAATGAACTTTCGTGCTGCTTCATAAACCTTATTTTTATCAAATGTTGCGTATTGCTCGTGTATCCAATTATAGAGATAATCAAAAAACTCCATACGCAGCTCTTCTTCTTCGCTTGCTGAGCGGGCACTGATGCTCTGCATGGATTCTCCGTAATAGCCGAATATCCCAAAACGCCCGCCTAACAAATAAGCTTCTATCGCAAAATCAATACATCCTTCGCTGATAATATCTCTTTCATCATCTAAAAACGGGAATAATGGTTCCAAACAGTCCTTAACAGACAGAATAATTTGCCTCAGAGAGAGTTCTTTGAGCAAGTTCTTTTCTAATTCATAATCCTTTTGGCGTTTCACATCCATAAAAGACAGTACCTCTGCCATACAAATTCACTCTCCTTTTACCGGTTATTTTGAGGTTTGGATGGTGAAACCATGCCCGAATTCGGTTGGAAATTCGCCCAAATGAAGGTGCAGAGACCGGTAAAAAGAAGGGGATTTAGAAGCTTTCTACAGAGGTTAGAACAAATGTTCTTTCTATAGCATTATAAAAGCAGCCCCTCTAATAGGTTGCTGCTTTTCATACTTTCACACTTCTTGTTGCAGAATATGTATGAATATATTGGTCCAATACAAAACCGCCTTTATCTTCATAAAAGCCAGTGACGATAAAACCGGCATCAATTTGGCCCTTGATTTGGTCTTCTAAGGAATGGCCGAATTCCAGAGCTTCTTTATTTTCAATCAGTTTTTTCACTTTATGTTTTGGAAGATCTTCTGGGTCGGCATATGGAATAGAGTGTTTTACTTTTAAAATACCTTGCTGTTCTAATTCTACATCAAACAGAAATACGACAGGATTGACAAAACCCGAGATTAGAGCACCGTTTCTTTTCAGCACACGGTGGGCTTCCTTCCAGACCGGGAGGACATTCTCAACAAAAACATTAGCAACAGGATGTACAATGATATCAAATGATTCATCCTGAAATTGACTGAGATCGTCCATGCTTCCTTTGACAGGATGTATCGCGAGACGATCGCGCTCAGCAACCATTCTATCCTGATCCAGCTGCTTTTCCGAGTTATCTAATACAGTGACATCCGCTCCTGCGGCTGCCAAAACCGGACCCTGCTGGCCGCCACCTGATGCTAAACAGAGAACTTTCAGCCCGTTGACAGGGGGAAACCAATCTCTCGGCACATCTTTCATTGGTGTCACCCTTATATCCCAATTTCCTTTTTTCGCTTGTTCGATGACATGCTGCTCGACAGCAACTGTCCATTCATTACCTGTTTCTACTTTTTGATCCCAAGCTTTGCTATTATGATCTACTAACGCATTCATGAATCGTTCTCCTTACTTTAATGTATAGAGTATAACAAATATTTCTAGATTGTTATCGCTTTCCCTTTGCATATTTAGAAAAAAGTTCATAGAAACGCAAAAAAACCACAAAGGAGATGTGATTTTTTTGGCTAGTGATTATCATATCATTTTTTTGAATCATATAAATGGCAAAACACTTGGTGCTGCTCGGACATATTGCTTAGCACCGGCATCTCTGTTTTGCATTGCTCCATGACAACTGGGCACCTCGTATGAAACGGACAGCCGGCCGGCGGATTTGAAGGACTAGGCAAATCACCTTTCAGCACAATACGTTCCTTTCTGCGATGCGGGTCTGGGATCGGGACAGCTGACAGCAGCGCTTTCGTATACGGATGCTTCGGATTCTGTATAATTGAATCGCGATCGCCAACTTCAACCAGTTTGCCAAGGTACATGACACCTATACGGTCGCTTATAAAATCAACAACACTTAAATCGTGTGCTATAAACAAGTAGGTTAAACCAAATTCCTTCTGCAAGTCTTTCATCAAGTTAAGTATCTGCGATTGGATCGATACATCGAGTGCGGAAACAGCTTCATCTGCAATGATCAGCTTCGGATTAACAGCGAGAGCCCGGGCGATTCCGATTCTTTGTCTTTGCCCGCCGCTGAATTCATGCGGAAAACGACTGCCGTGCTGACGGGACAGCCCCACCGTATCCAGAAGCTGATGCACTTTTCTTTCACGTTCAGAAGAAGTCATGAGTCCATGAACAATCAACGGTTCTTCAATGATTTCTTTCACTCTCATTCTGGGATTCAATGAGGCGTAAGGATCTTGAAATACCATTTGAAAATCTTTGCGCAAACTACGCACGTTTTTATCATTCATTTTTGTAATATCCTGTCCATTAAACAGAATACTGCCTTCTGTCGGCTCAAGCAGCTTCATTAACATCCGTCCGGTTGTCGACTTTCCGCATCCACTCTCTCCGACCAGGCCGAAAGTTTCTCCGCGATTAATTGTAAATGATATATCATCAACCGCTCTCACGGGCTTTGATTTTTTAAAAAGTCCCGATGAATCCGCAAAGATTTTTTTCAAGTGTTTCACTTCAACTAAAGGTTCATGATTCATATACTTGCTCCTCCTTTCGCTCATTTTCATTAAGCCAGCATCGGCTTGTTCTTCCTTCCCCCACGTTTAGCAGCGGCGGTTCTTTTTTCAGGCATTTATCAAAGACAAACGGACAGCGTGATGCAAATTTGCATCCAGCCGGCCAATCCTCTGCCATCGGAACATTGCCTTGGATAGAATGCAAACGTTCCTGTCGCTTTCCGATTTGAGGGATGGATTCCAGCAGCCCTTTTGTATACGGATGCTTCGGATCATCAAACAGATCATAAACCGAGCCTTGTTCTACAATTCTTCCTGCATACATTACAGCCACTCGATCACACGTTTCAGCGATGACGCCAAGATCATGTGTGATCAACAATATCGATGTGCCGTGTTTCTCCTGCATATCTTTCATGACATCTAGTATTTGGGCTTGAATCGTCACATCAAGTGCTGTCGTAGGTTCATCTGCGATTAATAATTTAGGCGAACAAGACATGGCCATGGCGATCATGACGCGCTGTCTCATTCCTCCGGACAACTGGTGAGGGTATTGTTGTAAAATTTCATCAGCCCTTGAAATACCGACTTGGGTCAGCATTGAAACTGCATGTTCATCCGCTTTCTTTCTTGAATATTTGAGATGCTTTTTAATCGCCTCTCTTAGCTGATTCCCTATCGTTAGAACAGGATTCAATGAAGTCATCGGCTCTTGGAATATCATGGCGATCTCTTTTCCCCGCAGTTCCCGCACTTCTTTTTCTGAAAGATCTAATAGGTCTTTGCCGTCAAAATGAATTGATCCGCCGACTATCTTTCCCGGTGTGTCTTTTAACAGTTTCATAATGGATAAAGAGGTGACGCTTTTTCCGCTCCCGGACTCACCGACAATACCCAGAATTTCACCTTCGTTTATCGTAAAATCAACTCCGTCAACTGCAGGAATTTCCTTACCGTTTACAAAAAAACTCGTCCGTAGCTGATTGACGCTTAATATCGGTTTCATTCATTTACCTCCTAATCCTTTATCTTAGGATCAAGTGCATCCCGGAGTCCGTCACCAAGCAAATTAAAAGCTAAAACGGTGAGAAATATTGCAAGTCCCGGAAAAATCGTCACATGCGGAGCTGTGTTTAAGTAGTTATGCCCATCACTCAGCATAGCGCCCCATTCAGGAGTAGAGGGATCTGCTCCTAATCCTAAAAAGCTAAGTCCTGCCGCTATTAAAATAGCAGAACCGATTCTCATCGTGAAATACACGATAATCGTTGAGAACGTACCCGGCAAAACGTGTTTAAGAATAATGCGTGTATCTTTAGCACCTGTTGATTTTGCCGCTTCCACGTACAGACTTGATTTCATCTCCAGCACACTGCTTCGAACAATCCGCGCAAATACAGGCACGCTGAATATAGCAACTGCAAAGATTACATTCATCAAACCTGTTCCAAGTATTGCGATAATACCGATTGCCAGCAGCATTCCCGGAAAAGCTAATAAAATATCGCAGAATCGCATAATCAAACTATCAATCCACTTACCAAAATAGCCGCTTATAATGCCAAGTGCACTCCCGGCTAAAGCTCCCAAAAAAACAGAAGACAAACCAACAGATAAGGAAATTCTCGCTCCGACTAATATCCTGCTGAAGATATCCCTTCCGTATGCATCGGTTCCCGCCAAATGAGCTGCTGAAGGCTTTAAAAATAATTGGCCGTAATCGACTTTTGCAGGGTCATATGGCACAAAATACTGGCCGAATAATGCGACAATAAATAATAGCAAAAGAAATACAGCGGATATCAGCGATACTTTTTGCTTTTTAAAAGAAACCCAAAAATCATGGAACCTGCTGCTTTTTGCCGGCTTCTCAACATGTTTTATCTCCATTTGATATCCTCCTTCCTATGATCCGTAGCGTACTTTCGGGTTCAGCCAGCCATATAATAAATCAACAATTAAATTAATGAGTAGAAATTCAAAAGAAAATAATAAAAGTTCAGCTTGTATAACCGGGTAATCCCTTGACACAATTGAATTAATTAACAGACGGCCCAATCCGGGCCAACTGAATAACGTTTCTGTAATGATTGATCCGCTAAGCATAAACCCGAACTGTAATCCAGTCATCGTGACAACCGGAATCATTGCATTTCTGAAGGCATGCTTCATGAGAACTGTATATTCATGCAGGCCTTTAGCTCTGCTCGTCCGGATATAATCATTCTTTAACACATCCATGACTGCTGATCTTGTAAAGCGGGCAATGATAGCTGCAACTCCTGCTCCTAGCGTAATAGAAGGAAGAATATAATGTTTCCAAGAGTCTATTCCGCCTGTAGGAAGCCAGCCTAATTGAACGGAAAACAGCTGCATGAGCATAAGCCCCAGCCAGAAAGAAGGAATAGATATCGCTGAAACGGCAAAAACCATTGTAATATGATCCTGCCACTTGTTTCTTTTGACAGCTGAAACCAATCCGATTGGAATTCCAAATAGCAGGGACCAAAACATGCTCACAACTGTCAGCCAAAATGTCGGCATAAACCGCTCAGACAACATCTCTGCCACAGGTCTTCCCGCCTGAATAGACGTTCCTAAATCTCCTTGAAAGAGATTGGACATATATGAGATGTATTGTTGATATAAAGGCTGATCTAAGCCATATTTCTCTCTTACTAATTTGATTTCATCAATTGTTGCATCACTGCCTGCGATTAACCGGGCAGGGTCTCCGGGAATCATATGCACGAACATAAAGACAATAACAGTAATAATGAACAAGAGAGGAATCATCAGCAATAAACGTTTGATTGAATACTTTATCATTAGGCGCCCTCCTTGACTTCAATAAAAGGAGGCTGACCCATACGAGTCTGCCTCCGGAACACGCTGGATGGGCGTCACCCAAGCGCCAGCATTATTTTTTTTCTGCCCCGCGAACATCCATCACACCTGATGGCTGCATCACCACTCCGTCGACACTGTCTTTTTTCGCATAAATTAAATCTGGTACAGCAAGGAAAACCCATGGAGCATCTTCCCAAATCTGCTGCTGCGCTTTTCCATATAATTCTTTGCGTTTCGCCGTGTCAGAAGTTTGTAACGCTTGGTTCAGAAGACTGTTTACAGTATTACTTTGGTAGTAAGACGTGTTATAAGAATTCGGCGGGAATGCTTCCTCTCCGCCAAAGACAGGGCGAAGACCCCAATCGGCATCGCCGGTAGACGGAGACCATCCGCCATTATAAAGCTCCAGATCAGCATCTTTCGCGTTTGTAACACCCCAGATTTTATCCCCGATAGTACCGCTTTCCATAGGCACTGTTTTTAATGTAATTCCTACTTTATCAAGCTGCTGTTTATAGAATTCCATCATTTTAACCTTATCAGAGCTGTTTCCGCCCCAGATTGTTGCCTCAAACCCATTTGGATAACCCGCTTCTTTTAAAAGCTGTTTCGCTTTTTTGATGTTATATTCGTATGGTGTTTGTCCAGCGTAAAACTGTGTATCAGGTGCAATAGATGATTTCGCTTCAGAAGCATATCCGTTATATACAACTTTCAGGAAAGCTTCTTTATCAATTGCATAGTTAATAGCCTGGCGGACTTTCACATCATTAAAAGGCTTTTTCATAGTATTCATTGAAAAATACTTCACAATTAAAGACGGCTTTGTAACCAGTGACAGTCCGTCGGTGTTCTCAATTGTTTTTGTATCTGTCGGAGGTACGGGATAGATGAAATCCGCTTCTCCCGTTTGAAGCATCGCAATTCGTGCCCCATTTTCAGGAACAGGCTTAAAGACAATGTTATGTACCTTTGGAAGGTCCTTGTTCCAGTAATTTTTATTGACAGTTAATTTAAGATATTCGCCGTGCTGCCATTTTTCAAATGTAAACGGTCCTGTTCCGACCGGGCGCTGTGATACTTTGTCACCATATTTTTTTATCGCATCAGGACTAATCATCATAGCTGCCGGATGAGCAAAGTTGTTGATCATCGCCGCAAATGGCTTGCTTAAAGTGACACGCACTGTATCATCATCTATGACTTTCGTTTCTTTTACTAACTCAAATAAACTATGTCGTTTTAACTTAGATTCAGGATCGGCAAGACGGTCAATATTCGTTTTCACCGCTTCGGCATTAAAGTCCGTTCCGTCTTGGAACTTGATTCCTTTCTTGAGCTTGAACGTAAACTCAGTCGAATCTTTGTTTACCTCATAGCTTTTGGCTAGGACAGGAACGACTTTGTTATCCTTATCAAAGCCTAAAAGTCCCTCCATAATAGCTGATTCAGCTGTATAGGATGCATTATCGTTTGTATCATGAGGATCAAGCGTTGTCACATCACTTTCTAAAGCAACCGTGAATGTATCACTTGATGAACCCTTACTCTCTGAAGCTTTATCATTTTTATCGTTGTTACCGCACGCCGCTAAGAAAACACTGGTAATAAGCACAAATGACAAGCTGAATATAAACCGCTTTTTCACTCTAAACCCCCCATATAAAATTGTTAAAATTTAAACTAATTGAACAATAGTGTATACTACAAGAGAAGCTTCATATTGTCAATAATACTGATAAGTTTAATAAGCTTTATGGCAGTCTGCAGTATAGTCAGTTGGAAGGAATGAGTATAGATGAAACCTGTTATCGGCATATCAGGGAGTATCATCATTGATCAAGGCGGGCGTTTCCCAGGTTATAAGCGCGCCTATGTGAATGATACATACGTTCAATCTGTTTTAGATGCGGGAGGCGTCCCTTTTATCGTGCCTATTATAAATGATGAAGAAACAATCGATCAGATGATACAGCAAATAGATGGGCTTGTGATGTCAGGAGGGCATGACGTTAACCCACTCCTTTACGGTGAGGAGCCTCTTGCTAAGCAAGGTTCAGTTTTTCCCGAGCGAGATGAATTTGATCAATTACTAATAAAAAAAGCCATTGCTGCCGGCAAACCCGTATTTGCCATTTGCAGAGGATTGCAAATTTTGAATGTCGCGTTTGGCGGCTCTATTTACCAAGATCTATCTTATATTAAGAATGCATCTATTAAACATGATCAGTACAATAATACCAAGGTTCCCACTCATACCATTGACATTGAAACGGGTACGCACCTTCATTCTATATTTGGAGATACAGCGCTGGTCAATTCGTTCCATCACCAAGCGATTAAAGATGTGGCTCCCGGGTTCCTTATATCTGCACGGGCACGGGATGAAGTCATTGAAGCAATCGAAATGGAGAGCAGCACATTTGTGCTTGGGGTTCAGTGGCATCCGGAAATGTTGACAAAAGGATATCCGCTCATGCTGATGCTATTCGAAACTTTAGTGGAGAAAGCCAATCAGCAAAAAGCGGCCGTTTTATAAAGCAAAAAGCAGAAGCACTCATATAGGCTTCTGCTTTTTTATAAGGATATAAAAAAGCTCCCAACCCAAGGTTGAGAGCTTCGAAAACGTAAAATTAACGTTTTGAGAACTGAGGTGCACGACGAGCGCCTTTAAGACCGTATTTTTTACGTTCTTTCATACGAGCGTCACGAGTCAGAAGACCAGCGCGTTTAAGTGTTGCACGGTATTCTGGATCTGCTTCAAGCAAAGCACGAGCGATACCATGACGGATTGCTCCAGCTTGACCAGATAAGCCGCCTCCATGTACGTTTACTAAAACATCATAAGTACCAGCTGTTTCAGTCAAAGTTAATGGTTGTTTGATATCTTCAATTAGAGCTGGAGATGGGATGTGCTCGCTGATTTCACGATTATTAACGACGATACGACCTTCTCCTGGAACTAAGCGCACACGCGCTACAGAGCTTTTACGACGGCCAGTACCGTAATATTGAACCTGTGCCAAATTGGTAACCTCCTTTTTAATTAACCGCGAAGTTCGTAAACTTCAGGTTTTTGTGCTTCATGTGGATGCTCAGAACCACGGTATACGTTCAATTTTTTGAACATTTGACGACCTAGAGAACCTTTTGGAAGCATGCCTTTGATAGCAAGCTCAAGCATTTTCTCAGGGTAGTTTGTACGCATTTCAAGAGCAGTTCTTGATTTTAATCCGCCTGGATGTTGAGTGTGACGGTAGTAGATTTTGTCAGTTAACTTTTTACCAGTTAACTCGATTTTTTCCGCGTTGATGATGATCACATGATCTCCAGTATCAACGTGCGGTGTGTAAGTCGGTTTGTGTTTTCCGCGAAGGATAGATGCAACTTCTGTAGAAAGACGTCCTAGAGTCTTGCCAGCAGCATCAACAACTAACCACTTGCGTTCAATAGTACTTGCGTTAGCCATAGGTGTTGTACGCATTGAATTTCCCTCCTAAATGATCTGTCATTTTCAATAAACTTCGATTACGTTCTATTTCACAACACAATAAGTTTCCGGGGCTTATCGTGGGGTTGAAATACATACCATATGATATCTTATAACTTTATGCAGACTCTGTCAAGAAAATATTACACACCTGGTTTAGTTGTCATAGCAAACGTTCCATAAATATAGCCCGTGCCCCGGCGCTGTGCGCCCTGCCGCTTCGCGATCCTTCGCTTCCAGCATAGATTTCACATCATCGGGAGAAATTTTACCAATACCTGCATCAAGCAAAGTACCCGCAATAATTCTGACCATATTATATAAGAAACCGCTGCCTGTGATCCGCATTTGCAGGCCGTCATCTGTCTTAGTCCAATCAAGTTCGTAAATCGTTCTTACCTTGTCCTGCACTTCTGTTTTAACCGCGCAAAAGCTCGTAAAATCATGCGTCCCTAAAAGATGCTTTGCCGCTTCTCTCATGTTCTGCACATTAAGGTGATATGAAAAATGGTAAGCGTAATGCCGTTTAAATACGTCCGGGTGTTTATCCGTGTATACAAAGTAGCGATATTCTTTTTTCACTGCGCTAAATCGTGCATGGAACCCATCATCCGCAATTTCTGCCTGTTTGACTGCGATATCGTCCGGAAGCAGTGCATTTAAGGCATACGGCCATCTCTCTGCCGGGATAGACAGCGGTGTATCAAAATGAATCACCTGTCCGGCTGCGTGAACCCCGCTGTCTGTTCTTCCTGAAGATACGACCGGGATTCTTTCTTTCGACTTATGCAGGACAGCTAAAGCCTTCTCCAGTTCACTCTGAACCGTTCGTTTGCCCGGCTGAACCTGATAACCGTTAAACAAGTGTCCGTCATAAGAAATCGTGCATTTCAGTCTCATACCCGCACCTCTAAGCTCTTAAGAAAAATAACAAAGCAGCCAATACCATCAAGCTGACAATGACAGAAGTATCTTTTCCTGTCCATACAAGCTTTCTATATTTCGTCCGTCCCTCTCCGCTTTGATAGCCTCTTGCTTCCATTGCCACCGCAAGCTCCTCGGCACGTTTGAATGCACTGACGAAGAGAGGGACAAGAAGCGGGACAATAGCCTTTACTCTGTCTTTGACAGGGCCGCTTGTAAAATCAACGCCTCGCGCCATCTGAGCCTTCATGATCTTATCTGTCTCCTCCATCAAGGTCGGGATAAACCGCAAAGAAATTGACATCATAAGAGCCAGCTCGTGCACAGGAAGCTTTACTTTTTTTAATGGATTCAGCAGCTGTTCCATTCCATCGGTAATCTCAATCGGAGTAGTCGTTAGTGTTAATAAGGTTGTGATTAAAATCAGATAGACGAATCTTAGAGAAATGAATATCCCTTGAACCAAACCGCCCTCATAGACTTTGAAAACGCCTAATTGAAAGATAATCGGTCCTTCGTGTGTCATTAAAATGTGAAGAAGGAACGTGAAAAGGACAATCCAGATAATAGGCTTTAACCCTTTCAGTAAAAAAGAGAAAGGAACTCTTGTTAAAGAAACGACGCCCACTGTAAATAATCCAAGCAGTGCATATGTCTGTACATTATTGGCTAAGAATACGATACAAACAAATAAAAAGATCGTGATGAGTTTTGTTCTGGGGTCAAGCCGGTGCACAAGTGAAGAGCCCGGTACATACTTGCCGATAATCATGCTGTCCATCATAAGGTTTTCTCCCCATGAAAGAGAGTACGGATTTCAGCAGCGGCATCTTCAATCGTGAGCATAGGCTCTTTAAATTTGACGCCTAGTGCAGCTTCCAGCTGTCTTTGGAATTTGATCGTTTCCGGAAGATCCAGCCCCCAGCCAGCCATCTCTTCACCTTTTAAAAACAAATCACGCGGACTGCCTGAAGCTTGTATCGTTCCTTTATGCATGACAATCATTTCATCAGCGTATGCAGCTGCATCCTCCATGCTGTGAGTCACAAGGATCGTCGTCAGGTTTCCCCGTTGATGAAGCTCATAAAACATGTCCATTATCTCTTTTCGACCTCTTGGATCCAATCCAGCAGTCGGTTCATCCAAAACAAGCACTTCAGGATCCATGGCAAGTACGCCGGCAATTGCAACTCTGCGCATTTGTCCCCCGCTTAATTCAAAAGGCGATCTGTCCAGAAGCTCTTCTGATAAACCTACAAGCTTCAGCATCTCTCTCGCTCTTTGTTCAGCAGCCTCTTTTTTCACACCAAAATTCATTGGTCCGAACGAAATATCTTTGAGAACTGTTTCTTCGAATAATTGATGTTCAGGAAATTGGAAAACGATTCCGACTTTTTTGCGAAGGGCTTTCAGCTCTTTATTCTTTTTCCCTGCCTGAATGACAGTGCTGTCTAGTGATATCCGTCCCTTCGTCGGCTTCAGAAGACCATTCAGGTGCTGAAGAAGAGTGGACTTGCCAGAGCCTGTATGCCCGATAACGGCTACGTAGCTTCCTTCGTTAATCGATGCATTGATGTCATACAGTGCAAGGCGCTCAAACGGCGTCTTCATCTGATAGCGATGCTCTACATCTTTGATTGTAATGTCCATAGCTCTTTCACCAGCCCTTCCTGAGTCAAATGATTTTCTTCCAGTGCCAGTCCATTTTCACGTAATAGCTGGCTAAGCTGGAATGAGAAGGGTAAATCAAGCCCGATTCGAACAAGTTCCTTATTCAATTTAAAAATCTCTTCAGGCGTCCCTTCGGCATGTTTCTTACCGCCATTCATGACAATGATTCGATCTGCTTTTGCTGCCTCATTCAAATCATGTGTGATGGAAATGACAGTTGCCATACCCTGTTCCTTTAAGTATCTTACCGTTTCAAGCACTTCTTCTCGCCCAATCGGGTCAAGCATAGATGTTGCTTCATCTAAGATAATAATATCAGGACGTGCGGCAATAACTCCCGCAATCGCAACTCTCTGCTTTTGGCCTCCGGAGAGATGGTGCGGCTCTTGATCGAGAAAATCTTGCATATTCACCTGTTTTACTGCCCAGTCTACTCTCTCAATCATTTCTTCCCGCGGTACACCATTGTTTTCTAAACCAAAAGCCACATCATCGCGAACCGTCGTTCCGACAAATTGGTTATCCGGATTTTGAAAGACCATACCGATCTTCTTACGCACTTCCCAAACCGATTCCTCTGTCAATTGAATCCCGGCAACCTTGATATCACCTGATTCAGGAAGGATTAAACCATTCAAAGTCCGGGCCAGTGTTGATTTTCCTGAACCGTTATGACCTACAATAGCAAGCCATTCACCCTCATACACCTGCAGGGAGACGCCGTCTAGTGCCCGCCTTTCTGCGTCTTTCCGATATCGAAATACGATATCCTCTACCGATATCAACTGATTTTGATTCATGGAAAACCGGCCTCCTCTCAGCTAACGCTCTGCTATTCTCTCTATATAAAAAGTTGCAGTATCTAAAAAAAGGGCATAGATCCAGTTAGAAACTGTCCCGCCCTTCTTTAGATACACAAAAATATGTGATATTAAACCAATTCGATAATTGCCATTGGTGCTCCGTCACCACGGCGAGGACCAAGCTTCATAATACGTGTGTATCCGCCTTGGCGCTCCTCGTAACGAGTTGCAATGTCAGAGAATAATTTTTGAAGTGCATCTTGGTTATTTTCTTCGTTAGCAACCTCGTTGCGGATGTATGCAGCAGCTTGACGGCGAGCGTGAAGATCACCGCGTTTGCCAAGCGTGATCATTTTTTCAACTACAGAGCGAAGTTCTTTCGCACGTGTTTCAGTTGTTTCGATTCTTTCGTTGATGATCAAATCAGTTGTAAGATCACGAAGCATAGCTTTACGCTGTGCACTCGTACGTCCTAGTTTTCTGTATGACATGTGATGTCCCCTCCTTTATTGGAATGCTGTTTCTGATAATAAACACACGAAAATCCTAGTTCGCATAGGAAACTAGTCAATCGTCTTTGCGAAGTCCGAGTCCAAGTTCTTCTAGTTTCGCTTTCACTTCTTCAAGTGATTTGCGTCCTAAATTACGAACTTTCATCATATCTTCTTCCGTCTTGTTCGCAAGCTCTTGAACCGTGTTAATACCCGCACGCTTTAAGCAGTTGTAAGAACGAACAGAAAGATCTAATTCTTCAATTGTCATTTCAAGAACTTTCTCTTTTTGATCTTCTTCTTTTTCAACCATGATTTCAGCATGTTGAGCTTCGTCAGTTAAACCAACGAATATATTAAGGTGTTCAGTTAAAATCTTTGAACCAAGCGCAATGGCTTCTTTCGGTCCAGTGCTTCCATCAGTCCAAACATCAAGTGTAAGTTTATCATAGTTTGCAACTTGGCCTACACGAGTGTTCTCTACCTGATAAGATACACGAGAAACTGGTGTAAAGATAGAATCGATCGGAATCACGCCGATTGGCTGATCGTCTCTCTTGTTTGCGTCAGCAGGCGTATACCCACGTCCTCTTTGAGCAGTAAGGCGAACTCGGAAACTCGCATTCTCACCAAGAGTCGCGATATGAAGATCTGGATTTAAAATCTCTACATCACTATCGTGTGTAATATCTGCTGCCGTTACAGTTCCTTCGCCCTGTACATCAATTTCTAACGTCTTCTCTTCATCAGAGTAGATTTTCAATGCAAGCTTTTTAATGTGTAAGATAATCGTTGTAACATCTTCCACAACGCCTTCAATTGTCGAGAATTCGTGCAGTACACCATCTATCTGGATTGATGTTACAGCGGCACCAGGGAGTGAGGATAAGAGGATACGACGTAAGGAGTTACCCAGAGTTGTACCATATCCACGCTCAAGTGGCTCTACGACAAACTTACCAAATTTGGCATCGTCGCTGATTTCAACCGTTTCGATTTTTGGTTTTTCAATCTCGATCATTACTTAAAACCCTCCTTCAAAACGTCGAAACCTCGAATAGAATCATATGAGATTCCATCCGAAATTCCCCATTGTTTAGTCCCGTATGTGCTCAGGCAACGAGTCGGTGCATTCGTTTCATAAATAACTGTATCATAACCCATTATTGACAGGGACACAAAATCTATACAAACAAATTACACGCGGCGACGTTTTGGTGGACGGCATCCGTTATGAGGAACAGGAGTTACGTCTCTGATAGCAGTGACTTCTAGTCCAGCAGCTTGAAGTGCACGAATTGCAGCTTCACGGCCTGAACCAGGGCCTTTAACAGTAACCTCAAGAGTTTTAAGACCATGTTCGATTGAACCTTTAGCAGCTGTTTCTGCAGCCATTTGCGCAGCAAAAGGAGTAGATTTACGAGAACCTCTGAATCCTAGAGCTCCGGCACTAGACCAAGAAAGAGCATTACCATGAGTGTCAGTGATCGTAACGATCGTGTTATTGAAAGTTGAGCGAATATGAGCAATTCCAGACTCAATATTCTTTTTCACGCGACGTTTACGCGTGTTAGATTTACGAGCAGCAGCCATTGTTTAGGTACCTCCCTTACTTATTTTTTCTTGTTAGCTACAGTACGACGCGGACCTTTACGAGTACGCGCATTGTTTTTAGAGTTTTGTCCGCGAACAGGCAAACCTCTGCGATGGCGGATTCCGCGGTAGCTTCCGATTTCGATCAGACGCTTAATGTTAAGAGAAACTTCACGGCGAAGGTCACCTTCTACTTTCAGTTTATCAATAACATCACGGATTTTACCAAGTTCTTCTTCAGTAAGATCACGCACACGAGTATCTTCTGAAACACCAGCCTCTTTCAAGACTTGTTGAGCCGTTGTGCGGCCAATTCCGAAGACATACGTTAAAGAAATAACAACACGTTTGTCACGTGGGATATCTACACCAGCAATACGAGCCATTCTCTGGGCACCTCCTTATAAATTATCCTTGTTTTTGTTTATGCTTTGGATTTTCACAGATCACCATTACTTTTCCTTTTCTGCGAATAACTTTACATTTTTCGCAGATTGGTTTAACTGATGGTCTCACTTTCATGTGTTTCCAACCTCCTTCAGTTTCCGGAGTGCTTTATTTGTAACGGTACGTAATCCTGCCACGAGTTAAGTCATATGGAGATAATTCTACCGTAACTTTGTCTCCAGGTAAAATGCGAATGAAGTGCATGCGGATTTTACCAGATACATGAGCCAAAACAGTATGGCCGTTTTCGAGTTCGACTTTGAACATCGCGTTTGGCAATGTTTCGACTATAGTACCTTCCACTTCAATTACATCGTCTTTCGCCATTCAAGTGTTCTCCCTTCTTCAAATCAGTAACTTGCTTTCTGACAAATTTCAAAAGAGAAAATCTCAGTTTTCCGTTTGTCACACGCCCTGTTTCGTTTATACTGTTCTGAACTTCCGGAGATACGCAATCATAAAGGGTTAAATGATTGATATTCTTTTTCTTAGGAGAATGAAATGTACGCTTTTCTCCGTCTGCTGTTAGTACAATGATGATCGTTAACAATTCCAATGACAACAGCAAGATGAATTCAGTCCTGCCAATGTTCATCCAAACTTTCTGCCCTATCAAGCCGGATAAAACACCTGTCTTCGGAATTATTTTCATCACCTAGACTCTCGTCAGTATATCAAAACCCGTTTCCGTAATCGCAATTGTATGTTCAAAATGAGCACACTTTTTCCCATCTACCGTTACAACCGTCCAGTTATCAGCCAATGTTTTCACGTAGCGGCTGCCAGCGTTCACCATAGGTTCAATAGCGAGAACCATGCCAGGTTTGAGCCGTGGTCCTTTGTTGGGCGGACCATAATGAGGAATTTGCGGGTCCTCATGCAAGTCTTGACCAACACCATGTCCGACATACTCCCTAACAACTGAAAACTGCTCATTTTCGACATACGTTTGTATTGCGTGGGAAATATTCGACAAACGTTCACCTGGTTTTGCTTCCTGCAAGCCTTTATATAAAGACTCCTCTGTCACTTCCAGAAGTTTTTTGTCATCATTGCTGATGTTTCCTACCGGATATGTCCATGCAGAGTCACCATGATAACCATTTAATTTAGCACCGATATCAATACTGATGATGTCTCCGTCCTTCAGCACCCTGCTGCCAGGAATACCGTGAACGAGTTCTTCATTAACTGATACGCAAATGCTCCCGCGAAACCCATTATACCCCTTAAAAGATGGGATTGCACCCTGCTTATTAATAAAACGTTCGGCAATTTGATCCAATTCTTTTGTCGAGATTCCTGGTTTAATATGCTTTTTTAACTCTTCATGAGTTAAAGCCACGATTCGCCCTGCTTCCCGCATGATACCAAGTTCACGTGGGGTTTTACAGATAATCATTTTTTTAATCCTCCAAGAAGATCCTTCACATCTGCATATACGTCTTGAATGTCCTGTTGGCCATTCACGTTTGCAAGATAACCTTTCTCAGAATAAAAATCGAGTAAAGGCTGAGTTTGCTTCATGTTTACCTCAAGCCGTTTAGAGACTGTTTCCTCATTATCATCTGCCCGTTGATAGAGTTCGCCTCCGTCTTTATCACAAACACCCGGCGTTTTCGGCGGATTAAAGACTAAATGATAGGTTGTGCCGCAAACACTGCAAATTCTGCGTCCAGTCAGACGTTCCATCAGAACATCCTTGTCGACTTCAATGTTAATGACATAATCAATCGGCTTGCCGTACTCCTCAAGAATTCCTTCAAGAGCCTCGGCTTGAGCGACTGTTCGCGGAAATCCGTCCAGAAGAAAACCTCTTTCACAATCGTCTTTGCCAAGCCTTTCTTTTACAATTCCGATTGTGACTTCGTCAGGTACGAGCTCTCCCTTATCAATATAAGATTTTGCTTCGAGTCCGAGTGGTGTTTCTTCTTTCATAGCAGCACGGAACATATCTCCTGTTGAGATATGAGGAATCCCATAATCCTCAACAATTCGTTCGCCCTGTGTACCTTTACCGGCACCAGGAAGCCCCATTAAGACTAAGTTCATTCGGATTTCCCCCGTCCTCTCTTTATTAAGAGGGAATGGATAAATCCATTTCCTCTAGTTTTTCATAAATCCACGGTAGTTTCGTTTCACCAACTGGCTTTCTAGTTGCTTCATTGTCTCTAAGGCTACCCCGACAACAATTAACAAAGATGTTCCGCCAATTTGTGCACTTTGAGGCAATCCAGCGAATTGAATGAAAAAGATAGGAAGAATGGAAATCACGGCTAAGAATATAGAACCCACAAACGTAAGTCGATACAAAATGCTCGTAATTCTATCTTGAGTCATTTTCCCTGGACGAACCCCCGGGATATAGCCACCCTGTTTTTTAAGGTTATCAGCCATTTGTTCAGGATTGACCTGTACAAAAGCATAAAAGTACGTAAAGGCAATAATCAACGCAACATATATCGCCATACCCACCGGATGCGTATTATCAAAGTAGTTTTGAATCCACTTTGTCACATCGTTTGTTCCAAAGAATGACGCGATCGTCCGCGGCGTTATCAGAAACGCAACCGCAAAGATGACCGGAATAACCCCCGCAGGGTTTACTTTCAATGGTAGGTGAGTAGACTGTCCCCCGCCTGCAGGTGAACGACCTGTGCCTTTAGCATATTGAATCGCAATTTTCCGTACGGCTTGCTGAATGAAAATAACTCCAACAATAACTGCTAAAATCGCAATCACAAGAAGTGCGATTTTTACAATATGAATAAACAACTGATCGTCGCTGCCGACAAATTGAGTCTCATATATTTGTCCAACCGTTTTTGGAATACTA
The DNA here is from genome assembly GCF_016757475.1 of Bacillus sp. RHFS10. NCBI lineage: Bacteria > Bacillati > Bacillota > Bacilli > Caryophanales > Bacillaceae > Bacillus > Bacillus sp. RHFS10. Next base: position 44,053 of record NZ_JAESPO010000009.1, on the reverse strand, counting down.
GCCACAATCCCCGCGAAGATAATGATCGATATTCCGTTGCCTACCCCATGAGACGTAATTTGTTCTCCGAGCCACATTAAAAAGGCAGTTCCGCCAGTGAGCACTAAAGCAATGATGAGATATGTCGAAACACCCGAATTTTCGATCAGCATACCGTTTGCCAGATTGTTGAATCCGTATGACATACCTAACGCTTGGATGAACCCAAGCACAATCGTAAAGTACCTTGTGAACTGAGCTAATTTACGGCGGCCAACTTCACCTTGCTTAGACCACTCGGTAAACTTCGGCACAACATCCATCTGAAGCAGCTGAATGATGATCGAAGCCGTGATATAAGGAGTAATTCCCATTGCAAAAATGGAGAATTGGTAAAGCGCACCGCCGCCAAATGTATTAAGGAGATCAAAAACACCCATTTGAGACTGTGCCTGTAACGCTTCAGCGTTAACATAAGGCACAGGAATAAACGCACCTATGCGAAAGACGATAAGCATGAGTAAAGTGAATATGATTTTATTCCTGATATCACTCACACGCATAAAGTTGGAGATTGTTTTAAACAAGTTAGATCACCTCAGCTGTACCGCCAGCAGCTTCAACAGCTTCTTTCGCAGAAGCAGAGAATTTATTGGCTTTTACAGTTAATTTTTTCTCTAATTTACCGTTGCCAAGAATCTTTACTCCTGCATTAAGTTTGCTAATAACACCAGTCTCAAGAAGAAGTTCAGGAGTGACTTCCGTTCCTTCTGCAAAACCGTTCAATTTGTCTAGGTTGACTACAGTGTAATCCTTGCGGTTGATGTTAGTGAAACCGCGTTTAGGAAGACGTTGGAATAAAGGCATTTGTCCCCCCTCGAATCCTGGACGCACACCGCCGCCAGAACGAGCGTTTTGACCTTTGTGACCTTTACCAGCTGTTTTACCGTTACCAGAACCAATACCACGACCTACGCGATTACGCGTTTTGCGTGAACCTTCTGAAGGTTTTAATTCATGAAGTTTCATTAGGACACCTCCTTATCCGATCAATTATTTTTATTGTTCTTTAACAGAAACTAAATGAGATACTTTATTAATCATACCGCGAATCGCAGCGTTGTCTTCATGAACAACAGTTTGGTTTGTTTTCTTTAAACCAAGTGTTCTCACAGTAACGCGTTGATCTTCCGGACGACCGATTACACTTCGTTTGAGGGTAATTTCTAATTTAGCCATTAATGTTCCCTCCTTATCCTAACAGTTCTTCTACAGATTTTCCACGAAGCTTCGCAACGTCTTCAGCACGTTTAAGTTCACTTAAACCTTGAAGAGTTGCACGAATCATGTTGATCGGTGTGTTAGAACCTAAAGACTTAGAAAGGATATCAGCTACACCTGCAAGCTCAAGTACCGCACGTACAGGGCCTCCAGCGATAACTCCAGTACCTTCAGAAGCAGGTTTTAACAAGATGTTACCTGCACCGAAACGTCCGATGATTTCGTGTGGAATTGTAGTTCCAACCATTGGTACTTCAATTAAATTCTTTTTCGCATCTTCAACAGCTTTGCGGATCGCTTCTGGTACTTCTTGTGCTTTACCAGTACCGAATCCTACGTGTCCGTTTTTGTCACCGACAACGACTAGAGCTGCGAAGCGGAAACGACGACCACCTTTAACAACTTTCGCTACGCGGTTAACCGTAACTAAGCGTTCTTCTAACTCTAATTTGCTTGGGTCAATACGACGCATAATCATGTGTCCCTCCTTCTTTTATTAAAATTTAAGTCCAGCTTCACGAGCAGCATCAGCTAAAGCTTTTACACGTCCATGGTATAAGTATCCGCCACGGTCAAATACTACGTCAGAAATGCCTTTTTCAGCAGCGCGTTTTGCAACTAATTCTCCAACTTTAGTAGCAGCAGAAGCATCTCCTGTGCTTTCAACGTTCAAGTCTTTATCGAGAGTAGATGCACTAGCAAGTGTTACACCATTTACATCATCGATGATTTGAGCGTAAATGTGCTTGTTAGAACGGAAAACGTTCAGACGCGGTCTTTCAGCAGTACCGGAAAGTTTAGCGCGAACACGAGCGTGTCTTTTAAGACGAGCAGCATTTTTGCTAGTTTTCGTAATCATCTAGGTCACTCCTTTCTTCACTTTAAGCGATCTTACTTAGCAGATTTACCTTCTTTGCGGCGAACAACTTCACCTTCGTAGCGGATACCTTTACCTTTGTAAGGCTCTGGAGAACGGACAGCGCGAATGTTAGCAGCAATAGCTCCTACACGTTCTTTGTCTGTTCCTTTTACAACTACTTTAGTTTGAGAAGGAACTTCAATTTCGATGCCTTCCTCAGGAACGATCTCAACAGGGTGAGAGTATCCAACGTTTAAAACAAGTTTATTTCCGGATTTAGACGCACGGTAACCGACACCGACTAATTCCAAACCTCTTTCAAATCCTTTAGATACACCTTCAACCATGTTGCCAAGCAGACTGCGAGTAGTACCATGCAGCGCACGGTGCTCTTTATGATCAGAAGGACGAGCGACTGTAAGCACATTGTCCTCTACTTTAATCTCCATATCAGGGTGAAACGTACGAGTTAATTCTCCTTTTGGTCCTTTCACAGCTACAGTATTGTTATCGTTTAACGTAACTGTAACATCAGAAGGAATCTCAAGTAACTTCTTACCTACACGAGACATACCAAACACCTCCATTCATGTTAAACTTCTTACCAAACGTATGCTAGAACTTCTCCACCAGCTTGTTTTGCACGGGCTTCTTTGTCCGTTAAAACACCTTGTGATGTAGAAATAATCGCAATTCCAAGACCGTTAAGTACGCGAGGTACTTCATTAGATTTAGCATATACACGCAAACCAGGCTTGCTGATTCTTTTAAGACCAGTGATAACGCGCTCGTTGTTTTGTCCGTATTTCAAGAAAACGCGGATGATACCTTGTTTGCTGTCTTCTACGAACTCAACGTCACGAATGAAACCTTCACGCTTTAAAATTTCAGCAATTTCTCTTTTCAATTTAGAAGCAGGAATTTCAAGCTTCTCATGACGTACCATGTTTGCATTGCGAATACGAGTTAGCATATCTGCAATTGGATCTGTCATAACCATTATATAATTACCTCCTTCCCTTTCTTGGGGATTACCAGCTGGCTTTTTTCACGCCAGGAATTTGTCCTTTATATGCAAGCTCACGGAAACAAATACGGCAAAGTTTAAATTTACGAATGACTGAATGCGGACGTCCGCAGCGTTCACAGCGTGTGTACTCTTGTACTTTAAACTTTGGTGTACGTTGTTGTTTCGCAATCATAGACTTTTTAGCCACGATTTCGCCTCCCTTTCATTGATTATTTCTGGAACGGCATACCTACTTGAGTTAATAGCTCACGAGCTTCTTCGTCAGTATTAGCAGTTGTTACGATAACGATGTCCATTCCGCGAACCTTTGTTACTTTATCGTAGTCAATTTCAGGGAAGATTAACTGTTCTTTGATACCAAGTGTGTAGTTACCGCGACCGTCAAAAGATTTTTTAGAAATCCCGCGGAAGTCACGTACACGCGGTAAAGATACAGAAATAAGTTTATCAAGGAAATCATACATGCGCTCTCCGCGAAGAGTTACTTTCGCACCGATAGGCATTCCTTCACGAAGACGGAATCCAGCAATTGATTTCTTCGCACGAGTAACGACAGGTTTTTGACCTGCGATAAACGTTAATTCTTCAACAGCACTGTCGATTGCTTTCGCGTTTTGAACAGCGTCACCAACACCCATGTTGATTACGATTTTTTCGATTTTAGGCACTTGCATGACAGAATCATAGTTGAACTTTGTCATTAAAGCAGGTGCAATTTCTTTATTGTACTTTTCTTTAAGGCGGTTCATGAGATAGACCTCCCTTCCTTTTAATACTATTTATCTAGAACTTGCCCAGATTTTTTTGCTACACGAACTTTTTTGCCATCTTCCACTTTGTATCCTACGCGAGTCACTTCACCTGTTTTAGGATCGAGCGGCATAACGTTTGATACATGAATTGGCGCCTCTTGATTAGAAATACCGCCTTGAGGGTTAGCTTGAGTTGGTTTAGAGTGTTTCTTCACCATGTTCACACCTTCAACTAAAACGCGGTCCTTTTTAGGGAAAGCAGCAAGGATTGTTCCTTGTTTGCCTTTATCTTTACCAGAGATAACCATTACTTTATCGCCTTTTTTAACATGCATCCTGATCGCACCTCCTTGACTAAGGCATTTATTTCATTAGATAACTTCTGGAGCTAGAGAAACAATTTTCATAAAGTTGTTTTCACGCAACTCACGAGCAACTGGTCCGAAGATACGAGTTCCACGCGGGCTCTTGTCGTCACGGATGATAACACATGCATTCTCATCGAAGCTGATGTATGAACCGTCGCTTCTGCGTGCTCCGCTTTTCGTGCGAACGATAACAGCTCTTACGACTTCACCTTTTTTGACAACGCCTCCTGGTGTTGCTTGTTTAACCGTGCAAACAATGACATCACCAATGTTAGCTGTTTTGCGTCCAGAACCGCCAAGAACTTTAATAGTAAGCACTTCACGAGCGCCAGAGTTATCAGCTACTTTTAAACGAGTCTCTTGTTGAATCATTATTTGTTACCTCCCTTCGGAAAAAGAATTCCGAACTTTATTAGATAATAACAGCTTCTTCGACAACTTCAACTAGACGGAAACGCTTAGTTGCAGACAATGGACGAGTTTCCATGATCTTTACGATGTCACCGATTTTAGCTTGATTATTTTCATCATGTGCTTTGAATTTTTTTGAGTATTTTACGCGTTTACCGTAAAGTGTATGTTTTTTGTATGTTTCAACAACAACAGTAATGGTTTTATCCATTTTGTCAGAAACTACACGGCCTTGGTAAACTTTGCGCTGGTTACGTTCGCTCATGCTCACGACCTCCCCTCAGTGATTATTTATTTGCAGCAATTTCTCTTTCACGAATCACAGTTTTCATGCGCGCGATAGCTTTGCGCACTTCACGAATGCGAGCAGTATTTTCAAGTTGTCCTGTCGCTAATTGAAAGCGAAGATTGAAAAGTTCTTCTTTAAGAGACTTTACTTTTTGTTCAATTTCAGCAGTGGTAAGGTCACGAATTTCATTAGCTTTCATTTGATTCACCACCAATTTCTTCACGTTTTACGAACTTCGTTTTAATTGGCAATTTGTGAGATGCAAGACGAAGCGCTTCACGGGCAACCTCTTCAGACACACCAGAAATCTCAAATAAAACTTTGCCCGGTTTTACAACAGCTACCCAACCTTCTGGAGCCCCTTTACCGGATCCCATACGTACCTCAAGTGGTTTAGCAGTGTAAGGTTTAGAAGGGAAAATTTTAATCCAAACTTTACCGCCACGTTTCATGTAACGAGTCATCGCAATACGTGCAGCTTCGATTTGACGGTTAGTAATCCATGAAGCTTCAAGAGCTTGGATACCGAACTCACCAAAATGTACTTCAGTACCGCCTTTCGCACGACCACGCATTTTTCCGCGATGCTCTCTGCGATATTTAACGCGTTTTGGTAATAACATATTATTTTCCTCCTTCCTCAGTTTTCTTCTTAGTAGGAAGAACCTCTCCACGATAGATCCAGACTTTTACACCAAGCTTACCGTAAGTAGTGTCAGCTTCAGATGTTGCATAGTCAATGTCCGCACGTAATGTGTGCAATGGAACAGTTCCTTCACTGTAGTATTCAGAACGAGCGATATCTGCACCGCCAAGACGACCAGAAACCATTGTTTTCACACCTTGTGCTCCAGCGCGCATTGTGCGTTGGATTTGTTGTTTCTGCGCACGGCGGAAAGAAACACGGTTTTCTAATTGACGAGCGATGTTGTCAGCAACTAGCTGTGCATCAAGATCTGCTCTTTTGATTTCAAGAATGTTAATGTGTACACGCTTGCCAGTAAGGCTGTTAAGGGCTTTGCGAAGTGCTTCAACTTCAGAACCGCCTTTACCGATAACCATACCAGGCTTAGCTGTGTGGATCGTAATGTTAACGCGGTTTGCTGCACGCTCGATTTCTACTTTAGAAACAGAAGCGTCAGAAAGGCGTTTGCTAATGTATTCACGAATTTTTAAATCTTCGTGCAGGAAGTCAGCGTAATCTTTACCAGCGTACCACTTAGATTCCCAATCACGAATGACTCCGATACGAAGACCGACTGGATTTACCTTTTGACCCACTACTTATCCCTCCTTCTTTTCTGATACAACGATTGTAATGTGGCTCGTACGTTTGTTGATTTGGCTCGCACGTCCCATAGCACGTGGGCGGAATCTTTTTAACGTAGGGCCTTCGTCAACGAATGCTTGAGAAATAACCAAGTTGTTAACGTCCATTTCATAGTTATGCTCAGCATTTGCAATAGCGGATTTTAATACTTTCTCGATAATTGGAGAAGCAGCTCTTGGTGTAAGGTTCAAGATTGATACTGCCTCACCTACTTGCTTGCCTCGAATCAGGTCCATTACTAGACGTGCTTTACGAGGAGCAATACGGACTGTTCTTGCAACAGCTTTAGCTTGCATTTAAAAGCCTCCTCTCTTAGCGTCTTGTTTTTTTGTCATCACTAGCATGACCTTTGTACGTACGAGTTGGAGCGAATTCACCCAACTTGTGCCCTACCATATCTTCAGAGATGAATACAGGCACGTGTTTACGTCCGTCATAGACAGCGATTGTGTGACCAATAAACTGTGGGAAAATAGTGGAACGACGAGACCAAGTTTTTACCACTTGTTTCTTGTCTGATTCGTTTAATTTCTCGATTTTTGTCATCAAGTGTCCATCGACAAATGGTCCTTTTTTCAAGCTGCGAGCCATTTTGGAACCTCCCTTCGTGATTGCACTACGGTCCGAAATGAACCGTAGACAACCCCGTTATTTATTTTTACGACGACGTACGATAAATTTATCAGATTTGCTCTTTTTCTTACGTGTCTTGAATCCAAGAGTTGGTTTACCCCATGGAGACATAGGTGATTTACGTCCGATTGGCGCACGTCCTTCACCACCACCGTGTGGGTGATCGTTAGGGTTCATTACAGAACCACGAACTGTAGGACGGATGCCTTTCCAGCGAGAACGTCCAGCTTTACCAATGTTGATAAGTTCATGCTGTTCATTACCTACTTGACCGATAGAAGCACGGCAAGCAGAAAGAATCATGCGAACTTCTCCAGAGTTAAGACGCACAAGAACGTATTTACCTTCTTTACCAAGAACCTGAGCAGATGTACCAGCTGAACGTACAAGCTGTCCGCCTTTGCCAGGTTTTAATTCAATGTTATGCACAACTGTACCAACAGGGATGTTGATAAGTGGAAGTGCATTACCTACTTTAATGTCAGCTTCAGGACCTGACATGATTTCAGTACCCACTTGAATTCCTTTAGGAGCAAGAATGTAACGTTTTTCTCCGTCTGCATAGTTGATTAGAGCGATGTTAGCTGAACGGTTTGGATCGTATTCAACTGTAGCAACGCGTCCAGGTATACCATCTTTATCGCGTTTGAAGTCGATAACACGGTATTGGCGTTTATGTCCGCCACCTTGGTGACGTACAGTCAATTTACCTTGGTTGTTACGTCCGCCTTTTTTGTGAAGGGGAGCAAGCAAGGATTTTTCCGGCTTGTCAGTCGTGATTTCAGCAAAATCTGAAGTTGTCATGCCACGACGTCCATTAGAGGTCGGTTTATACTTTTTAATCGCCATTTTGAATTTCCCTCCTTCTTTTTACAGATAATTAAGCTTCAAAAATTTCGATTTCTTTGCTGTCTGCAGTAAGTTTTACGATCGCTTTTCTGCGACGGCTAGTCATACCAGTGTAGCGTCCGACACGTTTTGATTTACCTTTGTAGTTCATGATGTTGACTTTGTCAACTTTCACTCCAAAGATGCTTTCAATCGCGTCTTTCACTTCTGTTTTATTAGCTCTTACATCAACTTCAAAAGTGTATTTCTTTTCAGCCATTAAATCAGCAGAACGTTCAGTAATGACGGGGCGCTTTAGAACATCACGAGGATCTTTCATTATGCAAGCACCTCCTCTACTTTTTCAACCGCTGCTTTTGTAATCAGAAGCTTCTCGTGGTTGACAACGTCTAAAACGTTGATTCCGTTAGCTTCAACTACAGTAACTCCAGGAATGTTGCGAGCAGATAAAGCGACTGCTTCGTTAGCATCCGCAGTTACAATTAAAGCTTTTTTCTCAACAGATAATCCTTTAAGGATAGCTGCCATTTCTTTTGTTTTAGCTGTATCAAGAGTAAGATCTTCAAGTACGATGATGTTGTTGTCGATCACTTTAGAAGACAATACTGATTTGATTGCCAAGCGGCGAACTTTTTTAGGTAATTTATAAGAATAGCTGCGTGGTGTTGGGCCGAATACGACACCACCTCCGCGCCATTGCGGTGAACGGATAGAACCTTGACGGGCACGTCCAGTACCTTTTTGACGCCATGGTTTACGACCTCCGCCGCGTACTTCAGAACGATTTTTTACTTTGTGAGATCCTTGACGTAAGGAAGCTCTTTGCATAAGAATAGCGTCGAATACAACACTCTCATTTGGCTCGATACCAAATACAGAAGTATTTAATTCGATGTCACCAGCAGTAGAACCGTTTTGGTTGTATAATGCTACTTTTGGCATGATCAATTTCCTCCTTTCCTAAGAGAGTTATTTAGATTTAACAGCACTTTTAACAGTGATTAAAGTTTTCTTCGGACCAGGTACGTTACCTTTGATCAAAAGAAGATTGCGTTCCGCATCAACTTTAACAATTTCAAGGTTTTGAACAGTGATTTGATCTCCGCCCATACGTCCAGGTAATAGTTTGCCTTTGAATACACGGTTAGGATCTACAGGTCCCATTGAACCAGGACGACGGTGGTAGCGTGAACCGTGAGACATAGGTCCGCGAGATTGTCCGTGGCGCTTGATCGCACCTTGGAAACCTTTACCTTTAGATACTCCTGTTACATCTACGATTTCTCCAGCAGAGAAAATTTCAACCTTGACTTCCTGACCAACTTCATACGCATCCATTTCCACTCCGCGTAATTCTTTAACGAAGCGCTTAGGAGCAGTTTCCGCTTTTGCAACGTGTCCTTTTTCAGGTTTGTTAGAAAGCTTTTCTCGCTTGTCGTCAAAACCAAGCTGGATAGCCTCGTAGCCATCGTTTTCAGCTGATTTCTTTTGAAGAACAACGTTTGGAGCAGCTTCAATAACAGTTACCGGAATAAGATCACCGTTTTCTGCGAATACTTGCGTCATACCAATTTTTCTTCCTAAGATTCCTTTGGTCATTCGTCACACCTCCTATTAAGATCATTCTATATTTTAGAATTAAAGTTTAATTTCGATATCGACACCAGATGGTAAATCTAATCGCATGAGAGCATCAACAGTTTGTGGTGTTGGGTTCACAATGTCGATTAAACGTTTATGTGTACGCATTTCAAATTGCTCACGAGAATCTTTGTATTTGTGCACCGCACGAAGGATTGTGTAAACTGATTTTTCAGTTGGCAACGGGATCGGACCAGATACGCTGGCACCAGAACGTTTTGCCGTTTCAACAATCTTCTCAGCAGATTGATCAAGGATTCTATGATCATATGCTTTCAAACGAATACGAATTTTTTGTTTTGCCATTATTTTCCCTCCTTTTCGCCTACATCACGTTAGACAGTTCTCCGCGAGAAAAACCTGAACACCTTGCCATGGCAAAGCGGCCGGGTGTGTCAGCAACCTCTCGCTTCATCGCAGTCAAAAGACCAACATACACCATTATACAGAAAATAGACGTATGTTGCAAGACTTATTTAAGATATGCATGATTTGCACACTTTTTTTATTATACAGGTGTTTTTCATATTTATCAAGGACCTATCATAAGTGGTGCAGTGCGTGGCGACTCAATGTACTTGCGAATAATGATGGCTCCTCGATATGCGGGGTGTGAGCGGAATTCTCAAATTGAAGCCAGTGCTTTTCAGGCGCCTCAAGCTCTTGATAAAACTGTTTTGATATTTCAGCAGGAACAATTAGATCATGTCTCCCCGAAATGAAAAAGCACGGCACTCTAATAAAAGGAATTGATTCAAATCCATTAAACAGGTACAACTCATCAGTTAAATGTTTTTTGCTGAATCGATGTCCATTGAGAAATTTGTGCATGTTTTTTATTCCATACTCATTACCGGTAAGCATTTGAAAAAAAATAGATAGAGCTTGACGATGATGGTGAGTAAATCCTCCCCTACTCAACTCGACACAAAACCGATAGATATGATGATAGATGTCCTTCTCCCAAGGCGGAGCGCCAATAAAACGTATGGCCTTGGATACTATACTGGCTCGCTTCGCATCACACATTTCACGAATAGAGTGATAAGCAGCTGATTCTTCATAGTGAGGGTTAACAACCTGGCTGATTCCATAATACGCGTAATACAACTCCGGACGTTGCTGCAGTACATGAAGTGCTAGCACCGAGCCCCATGAATGGCCGGCAAGATATAGTTTTGTTTTTGAAAAATGGTCTAGGACCCATTGAGTGACTTGAATTGCATCACTAATGAAATGACTGATTGTCATGGAGTGATGAGGAATTCGTTTTGAATAAGAAAGCCCTGATCCTCTTTGATCCCAATGTACTACTGTAAAATGCTGTTCCAGCTCTTTTTGATAATGCCTAACATACCCGATTTGGGGCGTCCCCGGCCCGCCATGTAAAAAAAGCAGCAAAGGATTTTTCACATCAGCCCCATTAATCATCAGCGTTTGCTTCGTTTTGTCAATGGTCAGTTCTTTCATGATAGCGATTGATCTCTTTTCAGGAATCATAAAAATTAGCCCCTAGAATATGATAGATCCTATTATACAAGAAATAGATTATAAAATAAAAAACGAGACCCGCAGGGGGTCTCGTTTATGATCATACTATTACTCAGTGATTGTAGAAACAACGCCTGAACCAACAGTACGTCCGCCTTCACGAATAGAGAAACGAGTTCCTTCTTCGATAGCGATTGTAGAGATAAGTTCAACGATCATTTCAGTGTTGTCTCCAGGCATAACCATTTCTACGCCTTCTGGAAGTTGGATGATACCAGTTACGTCAGTTGTACGGAAGTAGAACTGAGGACGGTAGTTAGAGAAGAATGGAGTATGACGTCCACCCTCTTCTTTAGAAAGAACGTAAACTTCAGCTTTGAATTTGCTGTGCGGAGTGATTGTACCTGGTTTAGCAAGTACTTGACCACGTTGGATATCTTCACGAGCTACACCGCGAAGAAGGGCTCCAATGTTGTCTCCAGCTTCAGCGTAATCAAGAAGCTTACGGAACATTTCAACACCTGTAACAGTTGTTTTCTTGTTTTCTTCTTGAAGACCGATGATTTCTACTTCGTCACCGACTTTAACTTGTCCGCGTTCAACACGTCCAGTAGCAACTGTACCACGACCAGTGATTGAGAATACGTCCTCAACTGGCATCATGAATGGTTTTTCAGTGTCACGCTCTGGAGTTGGGATGTACTCATCAACCGCATCCATAAGTTCGAAGATTTTTGCTTCGTAATCAGCATCACCTTCAAGTGCTTTAAGAGCAGAACCTTTGATTACTGGTACATCATCACCAGGGAAGTCATATTCGCTAAGAAGATCGCGAACTTCCATTTCAACTAGTTCAAGAAGCTCTTCGTCGTCTACCATGTCGCATTTGTTTAAGAATACAACGATGTATGGTACACCAACGTTTTTAGAAAGAAGGATGTGCTCACGAGTTTGTGGCATTGGGCCATCAGCAGCAGATACTACAAGGATAGCTCCGTCCATTTGCGCAGCACCAGTGATCATGTTTTTAACATAGTCAGCGTGTCCTGGGCAGTCAACGTGTGCATAGTGACGAGTTTCAGTTTCATACTCAACGTGTGCAGTAGAGATTGTGATTCCGCGCTCGCGCTCTTCTGGTGCACCATCAATTTGATCGTACGCCATAGCTGTACCTTTACCAGATTTCTTATGAAGTACTGTTGTGATAGCAGCAGTTAATGTTGTTTTACCATGGTCAACGTGTCCAATTGTACCAATATTGGCATGTGATTTGGAACGGTCGAATTTTTCTTTAGCCATTCTAAAATCCTCCTTAAGAGCTTTTAATTAGTAATGTATAGTGTGATAGGAAGTGAAAGAAAGCTTTCACTTCCTCATCTTACAATAGTAGTTATACTTGAGTTAAGAGGCAAAATCAATTATTCGCCTTTATTTTTTTTGATAATTTCTTCAGAAATGCTCTTCGGTACTTCTTCGTAGTGATCCATGAACATAGTGAACGTACCGCGACCTTGCGTATTAGAACGAAGTGCAGTAGCGTAACCGAACATTTCAGCAAGAGGAACCATCGCGCGAACAACCTGTGCGTTACCGCGAGCTTCCATACCTTCTACGCGTCCGCGACGAGAAGTAACATCACCCATGATGTCTCCCATGTATTCTTCAGGAATAACAACTTCAACTTTCATAATTGGTTCAAGAAGAACAGGGTTACATTTGCTGACTGCATTTTTCAATGCCATTGAAGCAGCGACTTTAAACGCCATTTCATTTGAGTCAACATCATGGTAAGATCCATCAAAAAGTTTTGCCTTGATGTCAATTAGCGGGAATCCTGCTAAGACACCATTTTCAAGAGAGTCTTCAAGACCTGCTTGTACGGCTGGGATGTATTCACGAGGAACAACACCACCGACGATTGCGTTTTCGAATTCAAATCCAGCGCCTTCTTCATTAGGTTCGAATTCAATCCAAACGTGTCCGAACTGACCGCGTCCACCAGATTGACGTACGAATTTACCTTCAACTTTTGCACCTGAACGGAATGTTTCACGGTACGCAACTTGAGGAGCACCTACGTTAGCTTCTACTTTGAATTCACGCTTCATACGGTCAACAATGATATCAAGGTGAAGTTCACCCATACCAGAGATGATCGTCTGACCAGTTTCCGGATTTGTTTGAGTACGGAATGTAGGATCTTCTTCAGCAAGTTTCGCTAAAGCGATACCCATTTTATCTTGGTCAGCTTTTGATTTAGGCTCAATCGCTACATCGATAACCGGCTCTGGGAATTCCATTGATTCAAGGATTACAAGATCCTTTTCGTCACATAGAGTATCTCCAGTAGATGTATCTTTTAGACCTACAGCAGCTGCGATGTCTCCTGCATAAACAGTAGCGATCTCTTCACGGCTGTTGGCATGCATTTGCAGGATACGTCCGACACGCTCACGTTTGCCTTTTGTTGAGTTTTTCACGTATGAACCGGAATCAAGAGTTCCAGAGTACACACGGAAGAACGTCAGTTTACCAACATAAGGGTCAGTCATTACTTTAAATGCAAGTGCAGAGAATGGCTCTTCATCAGAAGAATGACGAACAATCTCTTCATCAGTATCCGGGCGTACACCTTTGATTGCAGCAACATCAGTTGGTGCAGGAAGGTAGTCAAGAACTGCATCAAGTACAAGCTGAACACCTTTGTTTTTGAAAGCAGAACCGACTAGTACTGGATAGAATTCAACATTCAAAGTACCTTTACGGATTGCAGCTTTCAACTCGTCGATTGTGATTTCTTCACCTTCGAGGTACTTTTCCATAAGCTCTTCATCAAGCTCTGCGACAGCTTCAATTAAGCTGTTACGAAGCTCTTCAGCTTGTTCTTTGTACTCTTCAGGGATTTCTTTCGCATCAGAACGAGTTCCAAGATCATCTTCGTAGAAATACGCAACGTTTTCTACAAGGTCGATGATACCTTCGAAGTTGTCTTCAGCACCGATTGGCAATTGGATTGCATGGGCGTTAGCTTGAAGACGGTCTCTTAAAGTACCTACAGAGTAAAGGAAGTCTGCGCCGATTTTGTCCATTTTGTTGACAAATACGACACGCGGAACTCCGTAAGTTGTTGCTTGGCGCCATACTGTTTCTGTTTGAGGCTCAACGCCTGATTGTGCATCAAGTACGGCAACCGCACCATCAAGTACACGAAGAGAACGTTCAACTTCAACTGTGAAGTCTACGTGTCCTGGAGTATCGATGATGTTTACGCGGTAACCTTTCCACTGCGCAGTTGTCGCAGCGGATGTGATTGTGATACCGCGTTCTTGTTCCTGCTCCATCCAGTCCATTTGTGAAGCTCCTTCATGAGTTTCACCAATTTTGTGGATACGGCCTGTGTAGAACAAGATACGTTCTGTAGTAGTCGTTTTACCAGCATCAATGTGAGCCATGATCCCGATATTACGAGTTTTATCTAAGGAGAACTCTCTTGCCATTGGGTAATTTCTCCTTCCTTATTAGGAAATTGTGTTTTTTAAATATATGTGAAACCTACCAGCGATAGTGAGCAAATGCTTTGTTTGCTTCAGCCATCTTATGAGTATCTTCGCGTTTCTTAACAGCAGCACCAGTATTGTTAGCTGCGTCAAGGATTTCGTTAGCTAAACGCTCTTCCATCGTTTTTTCTCCGCGAAGACGAGCATAGTTTACTAACCAGCGAAGTCCGAGAGTAGTACGACGTTCAGGACGAACTTCTACAGGAACTTGGTAGTTCGCACCACCTACACGGCGTGCTTTAACTTCAAGTACAGGCATGATGTTTTTCAATGCTTGTTCGAAAACCTCCATTGCATCATTGCCAGTACGTTCTTTAATGATATCGAATGACTTGTATAGGATTGTTTGAGACTTACCTTTTTTACCATCGATCATCATTTTGTTGATTAGACGAGATACAAGCTTAGAATTATAAAGCGGATCAGGTAAAACATCTCTTTTTGCTACAGGACCTTTACGTGGCATCTGAATATCCTCCCTTCATTATTTTTACGTTTTTGTGTTTATTATTTTGCTTTAGGACGTTTAGTTCCGTATTTAGAACGGCCTTGCGCACGGTTTTCTACTCCAGCAGTGTCAAGCGCACCACGAACGATGTGGTAACGTACCCCTGGTAAGTCTTTTACACGTCCGCCGCGGATTAGTACAACGCTGTGCTCTTGCAGGTTGTGACCGATACCAGGAATGTAAGCCGTAACCTCGATTCCGTTAGTCAAACGAACACGAGCATATTTACGAAGTGCTGAGTTCGGTTTTTTCGGTGTCATTGTACCAACACGAGTACATACCCCGCGTTTTTGTGGAGAAGATACATTAGTGTGCTCTTTTTTAAAGCTGTTGTATCCTTTGTTAAGTGCAGGAGACTTTGAGTTTTCTACTTTACTCACGCGTCCTTTACGAATTAGCTGATTGATTGTAGGCATTATTTTTTCCTCCCTTCATTACGTTTTATAACCCACATACCCAGGTGGTTCATCAAAAGGCAAAAAACAATGTCTTCACACGAGAAAAAATCTCACGCAAAAACAAAAAAGTACGTTATAACATAATGGCAACAGCTGCTGCTCCTACTTCAATTCCGCAGGCTTTGCCGAGCTTTTTCATGGATTCGACCATTGAGACTGCGATCCCCTGATCTTTCGCAAGTGTAATAACACTTTTCGTAAGGATAGGATCTGCGTCTTCTGCAACGACTACTTCCTTTACCGAACCTCGTTTTAGAGCTTTCACTGTTTGCTTCGTACCAATAATAATTGATTTGGCCTGTGATACTTTATCATAAGACATAAATACATCCTCCAAAGTAACAGGTTTATTTCGAGCACCTTGGTTATATTATCATTCTAGGAGACGTATGTCAACATAGTATGACATTTTTTAGTTTCGTTCTTCTCATAGAGTGATTTTTTATTAAAATTATCTGCTGAAAGACTGTTTTGCAGTCTTTCAGCAGATTTAAATCAATTATTCAACCGGAACCATGTCATCAGTCGGCTGAACATTTGAAACTGTTTTTACTTTTCGGTATTTCATCATACCTGTACCAGCCGGAACAAGCTTACCGATGATAACATTCTCTTTCAAGCCGAGAAGCTCATCACGCTTACCTTTGATCGCTGCGTCTGTAAGGACACGTGTTGTTTCCTGGAAGGAAGCAGCAGATAAGAATGAATCAGTTTCAAGAGATGCTTTTGTAATACCGAGTAAAACAGGACGACCTGTAGCAGGACGATTACCTTCAAGCAATACCTTTTTGTTCGCTTCAGTAAATTGGTGAATATCAAGCAATGTACCTGGAAGCACATCAGTGTCACCGGCATCAATCACGCGGACTTTGCGAAGCATCTGGCGAACCATTACTTCTACGTGTTTATCACCGATTTCAACACCTTGCATACGATAAACCTTTTGAACCTCATGGAGAAGATACTCTTGAACAGCAGTCATGTCAGTCACTTTCAGAAGCTCTTTCGGATCGATCGAACCTTCTGTCAGTACTTGGCCTCGAGTAATTTTATCTCCTTCCGCTACTTTCAAACGGGAGTTATAAGGTGCCGTATAAGAACGTGTTTCCACTGCGCCTTGAACCACAATTTCCTGTTGCTTATCACGAACTTCATTGATCTCAACGACTGTACCGTCGATTTCTGTAATTGTTGCCTGACCTTTCGGATTACGCGCTTCGAAAAGCTCTTGGATACGCGGAAGACCCTGTGTGATATCGTCTCCGGCAACCCCGCCTGTATGGAATGTACGCATTGTTAACTGTGTACCAGGCTCACCGATTGATTGGGCAGCAATGATACCGACAGCCTCACCGACTTCAACATCGGAGCCAGTTGCAAGATTTCGGCCATAGCATCGTTTACATACACCATGAGGCGTATTACATGTGAAGGCAGAACGAATCCAGACTTCTTCAATGCCGGCTTCAACAATCTCTAGTGCTTTATCTTCATCGATCAGTTCGTTTTCATTGACAAGTACTTCACCTGTTTCAGGGTGCTTCACTTGTTTTCGTGCAAACCGGCCAATTAAGCGTTCTTCTAAGCGCTCAATGGTTTCCGTTCCTTCTTTAAGAGGCTTAGCAAGAATGCCTCGGTCAGTTCCGCAATCAGTTTCACGGATGATAACATCCTGCGCAACGTCAACGAGACGACGTGTAAGGTACCCTGAGTCAGCTGTTTTAAGGGCGGTATCGGCAAGACCTTTACGCGCACCGTGAGTAGAGATAAAGTACTCCAATACTGTCAGACCTTCACGGAAACTTGATTTGATCGGCAATTCAATGATACGTCCAGCCGGGTTGGCCATCAGACCGCGCATTCCGGCAAGCTGTGTAAAGTTAGACGCGTTACCACGGGCACCAGAGTCACTCATCATGTAGATTGGGTTGAGCTCATCAAGTGATTGCATTAGTTTGCCTTGGATAACGTCTTTCGCAGCACTCCAGATAGAGATAACTCTCTCATAGCGTTCTTCTTCAGTGATTAAACCACGTCGGAATTGCTTCATAACGTTATCAACTTTACCTTGTGCTTCTTCAAGAATTTCTTGCTTATCATCGAGAACGACGATATCAGAAACACCAACTGTAATACCAGCTTTTGTAGAGTATCTGAAACCTAGGTTTTTCATACGGTCAAGCATTTTAGACGTTTCCGTGATATGGAATCGTTTAAAGATTTCCGCGATGATTTTACCCAGAATGCCTTTTTTAAACGGTGCATTGATTGGCTGCTGTGCAATGGCAGCTTTAACATCGGCACCTTTTTCTAAGAAGAAACGGTCAGGTGTTTTCTCTTCAATGTTGCTCTTCGTTGGTTCATTCATGTAAGGGAATGATTCCGGCAGAATTTCATTGAAGACAAGCTTACCGACAGTTGTAATTAACAATTTTGAGCGCTGCTCTTCGGTAAATGTCACATTCTTAAGGGAGCTAGCTGGAACAGCTACTCTCGTATGAAGGTGGACATATCCGTTTTGATAAGCAAGAAGCGCTTCGTCTGTATTCTTGAAAACCATACCTTCACCGACAGCACCGGCACGCTCAAGTGTCAGATAATAGTTACCCAGTACCATATCCTGAGACGGTGTTACAACCGGTTTACCATCTTTAGGGTTCAAGATGTTCTGAGCGGCAAGCATCAAGATGCGTGCTTCAGCTTGAGCTTCTGCAGATAATGGTACGTGAACCGCCATTTGGTCACCATCAAAGTCAGCGTTATAAGCTGTACATACGAGCGGGTGAAGGCGGATTGCGCGTCCTTCAACAAGCGTTGGTTCAAACGCTTGGATACCTAGTCTGTGAAGTGTAGGGGCACGGTTCAGAAGTACCGGGTGCTCCTTGATAACTGATTCTAGTACATCCCATACCTCAGGCTGTACGCGCTCAATTTTACGTTTCGCACTCTTAATGTTGTGAGCAAGACCTTTTTCAACAAGCTCTTTCATAACGAAAGGTTTGAAAAGTTCAAGCGCCATTTCCTTCGGCAATCCGCATTGGTACATTTTCAAATGAGGACCAACAACGATTACAGAACGTCCGGAGTAATCGACACGTTTACCAAGAAGGTTTTGACGGAAACGGCCTTGCTTCCCTTTCAACATGTGAGAAAGAGATTTTAACGGTCTGTTACCAGGACCTGTTACAGGGCGTCCGCGGCGGCCGTTGTCAATTAAGGCATCGACAGCCTCTTGAAGCATACGCTTTTCGTTTTGAACAATGATGCTAGGTGCACCAAGATCCAAAAGACGTTTCAAACGATTATTACGGTTGATGACACGACGATAAAGGTCGTTCAAATCAGAAGTCGCAAAACGTCCGCCATCAAGCTGAACCATCGGTCTAAGCTCAGGAGGAATAACAGGGAGCACATCAAGGATCATCCAAGAAGGCTTGTTTCCTGAGTTACGGAAGGCTTCTAAAACTTCAAGGCGTTTGATCGCACGAGTACGGCGCTGTCCTTGTGATGTTTTCAGCTCTTCTTTTAACATATCAACTTCTTTTACAAGATCAATATCTTGAAGAAGCTTATGAATCGCTTCTGCACCCATGGATGCTTGGAATTTATTACCGTATTTATCGAGATAAGCACGGTATTCTTTCTCAGACAGAAGCTGTTTCTTTTCAAGCGGTGTGTTTGCCGGATCAGTTACAACGTAAGAAGCAAAGTAAATGACTTCTTCTAAAGCACGAGGTGACATATCCAGCACAAGACCCATACGGCTTGGAATACCTTTGAAATACCAAATGTGGGAAACTGGGGCAGCCAGTTCAATGTGCCCCATTCTCTCACGACGGACTTTAGCCCGTGTTACTTCGACTCCGCAGCGGTCACAAACTACGCCTTTATAACGAACTCGCTTGTACTTCCCGCAATGACATTCCCAGTCTTTAGTCGGTCCGAAAATGCGTTCGCAGAATAGACCGTCCTTTTCAGGTTTTAACGTACGATAGTTTATCGTTTCAGGCTTTTTCACTTCACCAAAAGACCATGAACGGATTTTATCCGGTGAAGCAAGACCGATGTTCATATACTCAAAATTGTTCACATCTAGCAAGGGGCCTACCTCCCTTTTTATCTTCGGATTAACCGATGTCACTTGCCTTTATAACTAGAGATTATTCTTTTGTTACTACATCTCGTTCAACGTCTGCAGATGCTGTTTCCTCCGGCTCTTCATCACCTGATAACGCCAGGCCGTCAGCTTGTTTTGCATCTTCTTCGTCTTCTAAATCTCTCATTTCTATTTCTTCTTCATCACCAGAAAGGATTTTGACATCCATACCTAAGCTTTGAAGTTCCTTGATTAATACTTTGAATGATTCCGGAACACCTGGTTCAGGAACGTTGTCGCCTTTAACGATGGCTTCGTATGTTTTCACACGTCCAACCACGTCATCAGATTTAACAGTCAGAATTTCTTGAAGAGTGTAAGCCGCACCGTAAGCTTCAAGTGCCCAAACCTCCATCTCACCAAAACGCTGTCCGCCAAATTGCGCTTTACCGCCAAGAGGCTGCTGCGTAACAAGTGAGTAAGGGCCTGTAGAGCGCGCATGAAGTTTATCGTCAACCATGTGAGCCAGTTTAATCATGTACATAATACCAACAGATACACGGTTATCAAACGGCTCTCCGCTACGCCCGTCGTAAAGAACCGTTTTGGCGTCACGAGACATTCCGGCTTCTTCAAGTGTTTCCCAAACATCCTCTTCACGCGCTCCGTCAAATACCGGTGACGCAATGTGGATGCCGAGATAACGAGCGGCCATACCCATATGGAGCTCCAATACCTGCCCGATGTTCATACGTGATGGTACGCCCAGCGGGTTAAGCATGATATCAATTGGTGTGCCGTCAGGAAGATAAGGCATATCCTCTTCAGGAAGAATCTTAGAGATAACACCTTTGTTACCGTGACGACCGGCCATTTTATCCCCTTCAGAAATCTTACGTTTCTGAACGATATACACACGTACCAACTGGTTAACGCCTGGAGGAAGTTCATCTCCGTCTTCACGATTGAAGACTTTAACGTCGTGGATAATTCCGCCGCCGCCGTGAGGCACACGAAGAGAAGTATCACGAACCTCGCGGGCCTTTTCACCAAAGATGGCGTGAAGCAGGCGTTCTTCAGCAGTCAGTTCAGTTACACCTTTAGGCGTTACTTTACCAACAAGAAGATCTCCGTCTTTCACTTCTGCCCCAATACGGATGATTCCGCGGTCATCAAGATTGCGAAGCGCATCTTCACCGACGTTTGGAATATCGCGAGTGATTTCTTCAGGTCCAAGTTTCGTATCGCGTGCTTCTGATTCATATTCTTCAATGTGGATAGATGTATAAACATCATCCTTCACAAGGCGTTCACTCATGATGATGGCATCCTCATAGTTGTAGCCATCCCAAGTCATGAAGCCAACCATTACGTTACGGCCAAGTGCAAGTTCACCAAGCTCCATAGAAGGACCGTCAGCAAGGATTTCTCCTTTTACCACTTCATCGCCGACACTTACGATCGGACGTTGATTGTAGCAAGTACCTTGGTTGGAGCGGACAAATTTCAGCATGCTGTATTTATCCAGGTTCCCTTTTACTTTTTGACCATCTACTTCTTCATAACGGCGAACCCAAACGTTCTTCGCTTCTACGCGTTCAACGATACCAGGGTGTTTACAAATAACAGCGGCACCAGAGTCTTTACCTGATACATATTCCATACCAGTTCCAACGAACGGCGCTTCCGGCTGCATCAAAGGCACAGCCTGACGTTGCATGTTCGCTCCCATGAGGGCACGGTTGGAGTCATCGTTTTCTAGGAACGGGATACATGCTGTCGCAGCAGAAACAACCTGCTTAGGTGATACATCCATGTAATCCACACGGTTTCTGGAAACAACGGTGTTCTCCCCGCGGAAACGGGCGATGATGCTGTCATCAATAAATGAGCCATCGTCATCAAGACGAGCGTTCGCCTGAGCGACAACATAGTTATCCTCTTCATCAGCAGTTAAGTAATCGATTCTGCCCGTTACCTTCCCTGTTTCAGGGTCAACACGGCGATAAGGCGTTTCGATGAAACCAAAACGGTTTACTTTTGCATAAGATGAAAGCGAGTTGATCAAACCGATGTTTGGACCCTCAGGTGTTTCAATCGGACACATACGGCCATAGTGGGAGTAGTGAACGTCACGCACTTCCATTCCGGCACGTTCACGTGTCAATCCGCCTGGTCCTAATGCTGACAGACGACGCTTATGCGTTAATTCAGCAAGCGGGTTCGTCTGGTCCATGAACTGGGAAAGCTGAGAGCTTCCAAAGAACTCTTTAATGGACGCAATAACAGGACGAATATTGATCAACTGCTGAGGCGTAATTGTATTCGTATCTTGAATTGACATTCTCTCACGAACCACACGCTCCATACGGCTTAACCCGATACGGAATTGGTTCTGGAGAAGTTCACCTACAGAACGTAAACGGCGGTTTCCAAGATGATCGATATCATCTGTATCGCCTACTCCGTGCAGCAGGTTGAAGAAGTAGCTGATAGAGGAAATAATATCAGCAGGCGTAATGTTTTTAATCTCTTCTTCAATGTAAGCATTGCCGATTACATTGATAACCTGTTCTCCTTCTTGGTCAGTCGGAGCATAGATTTTAATCGATTGAAGAGTTACTTCATCTTCAACAACACCGCCATTTGGATACAGCTTTCTGAAACCGATTCCGCTTTCTAAGTATGGCAGTACTTTATCAAGTGTTCTTCTATCAAGAATCTGACCTTTTTCAGCAAGGATTTCTCCTGTTTCAGGGTCAACAAGCGTTTCAGCAAGTCTCTGATTAAAGAGGCGATTCTTAATATGAAGTTTTTTATTAATTTTATAGCGTCCTACATTGGCAAGATCGTAACGTTTCGGATCAAAGAAACGCGAATCAAGCAAGCTTTTCGCATTTTCAACTGTAGGTGGCTCTCCAGGACGGAGACGTTCGTAAATTTCAAGCAAAGCTTTGTCGCTATTTTCTGTGTTATCTTTATCAAGCGTATTTCGCAGGTATTCATTTTCTCCTACGAGATCAAGAATCTCTTGATCGGAACCGAAGCCGAGAGCACGCAAAAGAACCGTAACCGGCAACTTACGTGTGCGATCAATGCGGACATAAACAACATCTTTCGCATCAGTTTCGTATTCTAACCATGCGCCACGGTTTGGAATGACAGTTGCGGTAAAACCTTTTTTACCGTTTTTGTCTACTTTACCACTGAAATATACACTTGGAGACCGAACAAGCTGGGAAACGATTACACGTTCCGCACCATTAATGATAAAAGTACCTGTATCTGTCATAATCGGGAAATCCCCCATGAAGACATCTTGGTCTTTTACCTCTCCAGTTTCTTTGTTAATTAAACGAACCTTCACTCTTAGCGGAGCTGAGTAAGTCACATCACGTTCTTTTGATTCCTCTACAGGATATTTAGGCTCACCTAAACTATAATCAATGAACTCAAGAGAGAGGTTACCAGTGAAATCCTCAATTGGTGATATGTCTTGAAACATCTCTCTAAGACCCTCATCAAGAAACCACTGATAAGAAGAGGTTTGAATTTCAATGAGATTTGGTAATTCTAACACTTCGCTAATGCGAGCATAGCTTCTGCGCTGGCGGTGTCGTCCATACTGAACTAGTTGACCTGTCAACTGATTCACCCCTCAAATCATGCGTATTATATGTGTAATAAGCATTTCTTCCAAAGAAAGAAAATACTTTTACAAGA
This sequence comes from Bacillus sp. RHFS10, assembly GCF_016757475.1. Lineage (NCBI taxonomy): Bacteria > Bacillati > Bacillota > Bacilli > Caryophanales > Bacillaceae > Bacillus > Bacillus sp. RHFS10. The sequence goes on along the minus strand of NZ_JAESPO010000009.1, from coordinate 20,798 downwards.
CAAAAGAAAAAAGGGTTTCTAATTAAGAAAACCACATCCAAAAACAAATACCGATTTTATTAGCATTTCCATACTTGTATAATTTATACATAGATATTGACAATTCATCATATCAAGCAAAATATATACATTGGCATTTTATAATATTAACATAGCTAAAATACCGAGTCAAACTTTTTTTGCTTTTATGATATAATAGCCTTTCTTTTTTTGAACGACAGAAACTTCATCGAACAATTCCTCGAGCTTTTCAATGGCAGAAGGCGCGCCTTGTTTTTTCTGTATGACGATCCACAACTCACCTGAAGTTTTTAAGTGTTCAGCGCTTTTCTCAAAGATAGCATGGACAACTTTTTTTCCGGCTCGGATTGGGGGATTTGTAAGAATAGAAGCAAATGTTTGAGCAGAATCAACGTTCGAAAACAAATCACTCTGATAAATCTTAACGTTTGTTATTCCATTTTGTTCCGCATTTTCATTTGATAGCTCTACGGCTCTCTCATTAACGTCAATCATGTGGATGGTCCGTTCTTTAAAGTCGCTGGCGAGCGATAAACCAATCGGGCCGTACCCGCAGCCAACATCCAGAATGCCGCCCTCAACTTCAGGCTCTTCAAAAGAATCAATCAGCAGGCGGGAGCCGAAATCAACTTCCTTTTTAGAAAAAACCCCGCTGTCGCTGGTAAACGTGAAATCTTTTTTACGAAGCCTAAAAGACCAGGTTTGCTTGTTGCTTTTAACTGAAGGTTTATCTGAATAATAATGCTCACTCATTATTAGAACCTCCTTTTGTAATGGCATAAAGAATGGCAAAGAAAAAGCCCGCCTCATAAAAGCGAGCTCCCCCTACAGGTAAGTGAAGATTACTTAACTTCTACAGAAGCGCCAACTTCTTCAAGTTTAGCTTTAAGCTCTTCAGCTTCTTCTTTAGCAATACCTTCTTTAAGTGGTTTTGGAGTGTTGTCAACAAGTTCTTTAGCTTCTTTCAAGCCAAGACCAGTGATTTCACGTACAACTTTGATAACTTTGATTTTTTGAGAACCTGCACCAGCAAGGATAAGGTCGAATTCGCTTTGCTCTTCAGCAGCTCCGCCTGCAGCAGCTCCGCCAGCTACAGCTACAGGAGCAGCAGCAGTTACGCCAAACTCTTCTTCGATTGCTTTTACTAGGTCGTTCAATTCAAGTACAGTTGCTTCTTTAACGGAAGCAATGATTTCTTCGATATTTAAAGCCATTTGTAATTCCTCCATTTTGTTTTAATTTATGAAAAGATAATTAGATTAAGCGCCTTGTTCTTCTTTTTGTTCTGCCACAGCTTTTGCAGCAAGAGCAAAGTTGCGAACTGGAGCTTGAAGTACGCTAAGCAACATAGAAAGCAAGCCATCGCGTGATGGAAGTTCAGCAAGAGCTTTCACTTCTTCAACACTAGAAACTTTGCCTTCGATAACGCCAGCTTTAATTTCAAGAGCTTCGTGATTTTTAGCGAAGTCATTAAGAACTTTAGCCGGAGCGACAACATCTTCAGTACTGAATGCGATCGCGTTCGGTCCAGTTAAGAAATCATTCAAACCATTAAGCTCAGCTTGTTCAACCGCACGGCGAGTCATCGTATTTTTGTAAACTTTGAACTCAACGTTAGCTTCGCGAAGCTGTTTACGAAGTTCTGTTACTTCAGAAACGGTAAGTCCGCGGTAGTCAACGATGATCGTTGATTTACTTTCTTTCAGTTTAGAAGCAATTTCTTCAACAACAACTTTTTTTGTTTCAATTGCGCTGCTCATGGTTACACCTCCTGTAGATTCTTGTGTAACACTTATACCGTTAGGTGATCACGACCGAGACGACGGATTCCATATAAAAAGCCTCCATGAGACATGGAGGCTGTATATACAAGCATACGTAACGTAATAGCTGTGATAATATACACCTCGGTAGGAAGATTAAGCGGTTAGGCCCCTACTGTCTACGGTATAAATGATATTCTATTTTACAACATTTTGAATAATATCAGAATGTTGATGTCGTGTCAATATTATTTTACGTTGAAAGTTGAAGAGTCTACTTTGACACCAGGTCCCATAGTAGAAGTTACCGCAACGTTTTTCACGTAAACGCCTTTTGCTGCAGCAGGTTTAGCTTTCAGGATTGTATCGTACATTGTTGTGAAGTTCTCAACAAGTTTTTCATCCTCGAAAGAAACTTTACCGATAGGAACATGAATGTTTCCAGCTTTATCAACACGGTATTCAACTTTACCAGCTTTGATTTCGCCGATTGCTTTTTCAACTTCGAAAGTAACTGTACCAGTTTTAGGGTTTGGCATTAAACCTTTTGGTCCAAGTACACGGCCGATTTTACCAACTTCACCCATCATGTCAGGTGTTGCTACGATTACATCGAAATCGAACCAGCCTTGTTGAATTTTGTTGATGTAGTCAGTATCGCCAACGAAATCTGCACCAGCAGCTTCAGCTTCTTTCGCTTTTTCGCCTTTTGCGAAAACGAGAACGCGCTGAGTTTTACCAGTTCCGTTTGGAAGCACAACTGCTCCACGGATTTGCTGGTCGTTTTTACGAGGGTCAACCCCTAGACGGAAAGCCACTTCAACTGTAGCGTCGAATTTAGCTGTGTTTGTTTTTTTAACGAGAGCTACTGCTTCAGAAACGTCGTAAGCTTTTGAACGATCTACAAGCTTAGCAGCTTCAGCGTACTTTTTACCTTTTTTAGCCATTTTAAAATTTCCTCCTTATGTGGTTATAGCGGAATAACCTCCCACGAATAAGGGTTGCGAACTTGTTAAAACTCGCAACCCGACAAGAAACAAATTAATCCTCGATTACAATACCCATACTACGGGCAGTACCTTCAACCATGCGCATTGCCGCTTCAACGTCTGCTGCGTTTAAGTCAGGCATTTTCGTTTCAGCGATTTCGCGTACTTTATCGCGCTTAACGGTTGCCACTTTATTACGGTTTGGTTCACCAGAACCAGACTCAATTCCAGCCGCTTTTTTAAGCAATACAGCAGCAGGTGGAGTTTTTGTAATAAATGTAAATGAACGGTCTTCGTAAACCGAAATTTCAACAGGAATAATTAAACCAGCTTGGTCAGCTGTACGAGCGTTGAACTCCTTACAGAATCCCATGATGTTAACACCGGCTTGACCAAGTGCAGGTCCAACTGGTGGTGCTGGGTTAGCTTTTCCAGCAGGAATTTGCAATTTTACAACTTTTACTACTTTTTTAGCCACGAGACACACCTCCTTAAGTCCGTGATGTGGTAATAGGGTAAACCCTCCCACTCAAGGTTTCATTCTTTATATGAATGACGAAATATCAAGCTAGTTGCCTTGGATAAGTCCAAGACGTACCTTTGCTATATTATCATTTATATATAGCAATTTCAAGTTTTTTCACATTACAATTTATCGATTTGGGTAAATTCCAGCTCAACCGGCGTTTCCCGGCCAAACATATTAACGAAAACTTTGACCTTGCTTTTATCATAATCAATCTCTTCAATTGACCCAGTAAAGTTAGCAAAAGGTCCGTCTATTACTTTCACTGTCTCTTTCAGTTCAAAGTCAATGTCCGTTTTGCGTTCGTCCATGCCCATTCTCTTCAGAATGGTTTCTGCTTCGCCCGGAAGAAGCGCCGTAGGTTTTGAACCAGAGCCGGCAGATCCTACGAAACCAGTAACACCCGGCGTGTTGCGGACAACATACCAAGAGTCGTCTGTCATTACAATTTCAACAAGCACATAACCAGGGAATACTTTCTTTTTCACCACTTTTTTCTTGCCGTTTTTGATATCCGTTTCTTCTTCTTCAGGTACGACTACACGGAAAATTTTATCTTGCATCCCCATTGATTCAACACGTTTTTCCAAGTTGGCTTTTACTTTATTCTCATAACCAGAGTACGTGTGAACAACATACCAATTCTTTTCCATTCTCTTCAGGACTGTCCAGTCCTTCCCTCCCCGCATTTGGTTTTAGTGAATTACCATAACGCTCAAAAAATAGGCGTCAAGCCTATGATAACTTTCATTTTAAGCCACAATAAAAAACCCGCTGAACGGGTTTTGGCAAGTGATATTATGATCTATTATAGCACGTATTGCTGATCATTATTCAACTATTAAACGAATTAATTGAGAAATTCCTGTATCAAGGAGGGCAAAAAAGATAATAAAAAAGATAACTGTTGAAATCACCGTAATGGTATAACGCGTTAACTCTTTTCCTTTAGGCCAGCTTACCTTTTTCATTTCTTTCCCAACATCTTTAAAGAATCTCATAATACGCATGTAAAAGACCTCCACAATTTAAAAGCGCAAAAACTATTTTGTTTCAAGATGAGCTGTATGTGAATTGCAAGTACTGCAGTATTTCTTTACTTCTAATCGCTCAGCCGCTGATGCAGAGCTCTTCATTGTCGTATAATTACGGTTTCCGCAAGTCTTGCATGCCAAGGTAATCTTTTTTCTCATGTCATTACACCTTTTTCTAAATAGACATTAGTTCTTATCTTTAGTAACATATCACAGTAAGAAAAATACTGTCAATATCACTTAAATCCCTATCAAAAACTGATTTCGCGAATTTCCAAGTACTTCTCCAGCTTGCGTTTCACACGCTGAAGGGCATTATCGATCGATTTCACATGCCGGTTCAGTTCATCAGAAATCTCTTGGTAACTTCTCCCGTCAAGATATAAGACGAGTACTTTTCTCTCTAAATCACTTAATATTTCTCCCATTTTCATTTCAATATCATCAAATTCTTCCTGGTTGATGATCATTTCCTCAGGATTTAAGGTTTTCGCTCCTGAAATAACATCAAGCAGCGTTCGGTCTGATTCTTCATCAAAAATCGGTTTATCTAATGAGACGTAGGAATTCAAAGGAATGTGTTTCTGGCGAGTAGCTGTCTTTATTGCGGTAATAATTTGGCGGGTAATACATAATTCTGCGAAAGCTTTGAATGAGGTAAGCTTGTCCTCTTTAAAGTCGCGAATAGACTTATAAAGGCCTATCATACCTTCCTGAACAATATCCTCTCTGTCCGCTCCTATTAAAAAATAGGATCTTGCTTTTGCCCGAACAAAGTTTCGGTACTTCGTAATCAAGTAATCTAACGCATCACTGTCCCCAACATGAACCTTTTCAATGACCTGCTCGTCCTCCAACTGACAAAACTGTTCTTTGTTGAATTTTCCCTTGTTGTTCTGTAGATTCACTCCGATCCCCCCGGCGCACGTAGATAGAAATATTATACAGTATTGGGCAAAAAAGCGTCAACTTAATCTAAGTCCCCCCGCCTCCACTTTTCAAACGTTTTCAAAACCTCTTCTGATAAAGCAATTTTACCCGCCGGCTTTTCGGAAGTGATTTTTCTGACCCGTCTCTCTATTCGCCTTTCAATCGCTTCTACCTCTCTCAAAAGCTCCCGGGCCGATTTCCGCAATGCCCCCTGTCCGAAAATCGCCCACTGTTCAGTATAATCAGAGGTCGCGACATGAATTTGAGTCGCGATATTATTCAACGCCTGAGCAAGCTTTTCTATCCGCTCATCAGCCGTTTCATTTTCTTTTGTAAAAATCACTTCAACTCTGTGGTTGGTCTGTTTTTTCTCAAGCCCTTTTACGAGATGCGCGTCAAAAACAACAATAACCCTGTTTCCTGTATACGATTGATATTCCGCCATTTTCTGAATCAGTACGTCTCTCGCCTCTTCAAAACTGTTCGCTTTTAAATCCTTCAGCTGCGGCCAGGCTCCAATCATGTTGTATCCGTCTACTAACAGGATATCCATAAGTCTTTATTCTCCCAGAGGGTTTCGTTTCCGATAGACTTCATACATCAAAAGACCAGCCGCTACAGATGCATTCAGTGAAGTTACCTTCCCGGCCATCGGGAGTTTAATGAGAAAATCACACTTTTCTTTAACGAGGCGGCCCATTCCTTTTCCTTCACTTCCGATAACTAAAGCCAAAGGCATATTGCCGTCCATATTGCGGTAATCCTCACGCGCAGACGCATCCGTTCCGACAACCCAGATACCCCGCTCTTTCATCTCTTCTAACGTTCGTGCCAGATTGGTTACTTTCACCACAGGGATATGCTCGATCGCGCCTGTTGATGCTTTTGCCACTGTTGTTGTCAGCCCGACAGCTCTCCGTTTTGGAATCACGATGCCATGGGCGCCTACCGCATCAGCTGTTCTCATAATGGAACCAAGATTATGAGGGTCTTCAAGTTCGTCCAAAATAAGGAAGAAAGGCTGTTCATTTCTTTCTTCGGCTGCTTTATATAAATCATCCAGTTCCGCATATTCATAAGCGGCAACCTGTGCCACTACGCCTTGATGCTGCCCTGTCACCATTTGATCGAGTTTTTTTCTCGGGACATATTGAATCGTGATTCCCTGCTTTTTCGCAAGTTCAATCACCTGCTGTGCTTGTCCCTTTACGGTGTTTTCCGCCATCCACAGCTTATACAGCTTCCGATCTGATTTTAACGTTTCGATCACTGCATTTTTTCCTATGACGTAATCATGTTGCTGACTCATTTGTTTTCCTCCCTGACGTCCCGAATTGTATAGCTTCGGCAACGAGCTGACTAAGTCTATCCTCTTTTTTCTCTAGAAAAAGGTAGCCAAGCAGCGCTTCAAATGCCGTACTGTAGCGGTACGTCTGAACATCTGTATTTTTAGGTGTCGTTCCCGACTTGGCATTTCTGCCTCTTTTCAGCACCGCTTCCTCTTCTTCCGTAAAAAATGATTGATCCTGCAGAAAGAATAGGATCTCAGCCTGTGACTTTGCCGAAACAATCCGGCTTGATTTCTTATGAAGATCATTTGGTTTGGTAAAGCCCTGCTTAAGCAGGTGATGCCTGACATACACTTCAAAAATGGCATCACCTATATAAGCAAGCGCAAGACCGTTAAGCTGCTTTGAATCTTTTATCGTCTCAAAATCAAGCATCCGTTATTCTCCCCGTTTCCAGCGAGTGCCTTGAGCCGTATCTTCAAGAATGATATTCATGCTTTTCAGCTGGTCGCGGATCTGATCTGACAATGCAAAATCGCGATTCCGGCGCGCTTCATTTCTTTTTTCGATTAAGTCTTCAATCTCTTGATCAAGCAGTTCCTGCTCTCCCAATGAAAAACCGAGGACAGAAACAATGCGGTTAAACATCTCAATAAACGCCGTAATCACATGATCAGCCGTATGATCTTTCTGAAGATAATAATTAGCATGCTTCGCTAAGTCGAATAAGACAGAAATGGCATTCGCCGTATTAAAATCATCGTCCATCGCTTCTTCGAATGCTTTGCGGTGCTCTTCCACTTTCTCCAGCCATTGATCGTCATCTTCCGTTAAACTCGTACTGCTGTTCAGACGGTGCTGGAGGTTGCTGTACGCTGTTTTCAAACGGTTAAACGCACTTTTGGTATTCTCCAAAAGTTCTTCTGAATAGTTAATGGGATGACGATAATGAACAGATAGCATAAAGAATCTTAAAAGCTGCGGATCATGCTGTTTAATGATGTCATGCACAAGCACAAAGTTGCCCAGTGATTTTGACATCTTTTCATTATCAATATTGATATAGCCATTATGGAGCCAGTACTTCGCAAACGTTTTGCCTGTCAGCCCCTCAGATTGCGCAATTTCATTTTCATGGTGAGGGAAGGTTAAATCCTGTCCGCCCGCATGGATATCAATCTGGTCACCCAAATACTTTTTCACCATCGCTGAGCATTCAATGTGCCAGCCCGGACGTCCTTTACCCCAAGGGCTATCCCAAGAGATTTCTCCGTCTTTCGCCGCTTTCCACAGCGCGAAATCAAGAGCATCTTCTTTTTTCTCACCGACCCGGATGCGTGCACCTGATCTCAGTTCATCAATTGATTGCTGAGAAAGCTTTCCATACCCTTCAAATGCTCTGGTTTTGAAATAAACGTCACCTTCTGATTCATAAGCGTAGCCCTTTTTCACGAGCTGATCTACGAACTCGATAATCACATCCATGTTTTCCATCACTCGCGGATGAAGGTCGGCTTTTCGGCAGCCGAGCGCACCTACATCTTCAAAGTATGCTTTAATAAAACGCTCTGAAATGGCAGGCACATCCTCACCAAGTTCATTTGCCGCTTTTATTAATTTATCGTCTACGTCTGTAAAGTTAGAGACATACTGCACATCATAGCCTTTATACTCCAGATAATTTCGAACCGTATCATAAACGATAGCGGGACGCGCGTTCCCGATGTGAATGTAATTGTAAACCGTCGGTCCGCACACGTACATTTTCACTTTTCCCTCTTCAAGAGGAACGAATGTTTCCTTCTGTCTAGTCAATGTATTATAAAGTGTGATTGTCATTTTTGATTGATCCTTTCTTTTCTGTCTTCAATTTCTGCCTTCAGCTCTAAAATCTGCTGTTCCAAAGACTTAAAGCGATCAGCAACCGGATCGGGCAAATCCTGATGGTTTAAATCGCGTCTTACTTTCTTGCCATTTTGTACAACGACCCGTCCAGGGATGCCGACAACTGTTGAAAAATCAGGAACGTCGTGCAACACTACTGAACCGGCACCAATCTTTGAGCCTTCACCGACAGTAATCGAACCGAGCACTTTAGCACCTGTGGCTATCAATGCGTCATTTTTAATCGTTGGGTGCCTTTTTCCCTTTTCTTTCCCCGTTCCCCCGAGGGTAACCCCCTGAAAAACGGTGACGTTATTACCGATTTCACATGTCTCCCCAATGACAACCCCCATACCATGGTCTATGAAGAATCTTCTCCCGATTGTAGCGCCGGGGTGGATTTCGATCCCGGTAAAAAATCGGCTTACTTGAGATATAAGGCGTGCAAGGAAATAAAATTTTCGTTTATATAAAGCATGTGCAATCCGATGCGCCCATATAGCATGTAAACCGGAATAAGTTAAAATCACTTCAAAATAGCTTCTTGCTGCTGGATCTTGATCGAACACTGTATCAATGTCTTCTTTGAGCATTCTAAAAAACACATGCTTCCCCCCATTTCTCTCCATCTGATTTCCTCTACCCAATAAAAAAAGCGCCTCTGCATGCAAACATGACAGAGACGCTTTAACCGCGCGGTTCCACTCTGTTTGAAAAGCAGACTTCTGCTCTCCCAACTTCAGCCTGTAACGGCGGCGGCCGCCTTTGAATACTGATTTCGAAAAATGTTCTTCAAAGGTCTTAAGGGCGCACTTCTAAAACCCGGCTCATGGATCTCTCTCAGCCAATGAAGATCCTTTCTGTAATGGCCTAAAGCTTTATACTCTTCCCTGTCAACAATCATCTATTTAGATGTTTTTAAACGCTGAATCGCAATCTCTTTACCGATCAATTCAATTGATTGCGGCAGTTCCGGACCGTGAGTCTGACCTGTTACAGCAACACGGATCGGCATAAACAGTTTTTTCCCTTTATGGCCAGTTTCTTTCTGCACTGCTTTGATCGATGCTTTGATGTTATCCGGAGTGAACTCCTCAAGTTCTTCAAGCTTCGCAGCGAATGTGCTGAGCACTTCAGGAACCTGTTCCTCTTCCAGAACAGCTTTTGCTTCTTGATTATACTCGATCTTATCCGTAAAGAACAAATCAGTCAGCTCAACAATCTCCGCACCGTAGCTTAATTGCTCATGGTAAAGGGAAATCAGTTTACGAACCCATTCTTGTTCTTCAGCAGAAAGCTCAGTACCGACTTTTCCGGCCTTTTGCAAATGCGGAAGGGTCAGTTCAACAACCTGATCAAGATCCAGCTTCTTCACATATTGGTTGTTAACCCATTTTAGCTTATGCATATCAAACAAAGCTGGTGATTTAGATAAACGGTTTACATCAAAAATGTCAATAAACTGTTCTCTTGTGAATAGCTCTTCTTCTCCAACCGGTGACCAGCCAAGCAGGCCGATAAAGTTGAACAGCGCTTCTGGCAAGTAGCCAAGCTCTTTATACTGCTCGATGAATTGAATAATGGACTCATCGCGTTTGCTGAGCTTTTTACGGCTTTCATTGACGATCAGCGTCATGTGTCCGAACTGAGGAACATCCCATCCGAATGCTTGGTAGATCATAATCTGTTTCGGTGTGTTAGAAATATGATCCTCACCGCGCAGCACATGTGTCATTTTCATTAAGTAGTCGTCAATAGCTACCGCGAAGTTGTAAGTCGGCGTTCCGTCTTTTTTCACAATAACAAAGTCGCCAATGCCATCTGACTCGAAAGTAATTTCGCCTTTTACGATATCATTGAAGGCGATGACTTTTCCTTCCGGCACGCGGAAACGAATACTCGGTTTTCTGCCTTCAGCAATAAATTTCTCCTGTTCTTCCTGAGTCAGATTTCTGTGTTTTCCGGAATAGCGCGGCATTTCTCCGCGGGCAATCTGTTCTTCACGCTCTTTTTCAAGCTCTTCTTCCGTACAGTAACATTTATAAGCAAGCCCTTTTTCAAGCAGCTCTTCATAGTACACTTTATAGATATCGTTACGCTCTGACTGACGATATGGACCGTATTCACCGCCGACATCGACACTCTCATCCCAGTCAATACCGAGCCATTTCAGATAATTCAGCTGGCTTTGTTCTCCGCCCTCAATATTGCGCTTTTTATCAGTGTCCTCAACACGAATAATAAACTTACCACCTTGGTTGCGGGCAAATAAATAATTAAAAAGCGCCGTTCTGGCATTTCCAATATGCAAATGTCCGGTTGGACTCGGTGCATAACGGACGCGTACTTCGTTTCCCATTTTCTAATACTTCCTTTCATGTCATGTATGGCCTCAGGCTAAAATGTATGAATCTATTCTACCACCAAATAGACCCGGCATCAAAACAAGTTAGCCTTTTTGTATCAGTACTGTCGCTTGAGCCGCTATTCCTTCCGCCCGGCCTGTAAATCCAAGCTTTTCTGTCGTTGTTGCTTTTACATTCACTTGAGAAACGTCTGCATCAAGCCCTTCGGCGATTCTTTTTCTCATATCTTCTATGTACGGCAGCATCTTCGGCTTCTGTGCAATGATGGTGCAGTCAATGTTTCCAAGAACATAGCCCTTCTGTTTCACGATCCCCCAGACATGCTGAAGTAATTTGAAAGAATCTGCGTCCTTGAATTCAGGAGCAGTATCAGGAAAATGCTTGCCGATGTCACCTTCTCCCACAGCTCCCAGACAGGCGTCAGCGACGGTATGCAGCAATACGTCTGCATCAGAATGGCCGAGCAGCCCTTTTTCATAAGGGATCTCAATTCCGCCAATAATCAAAGGACGGCCCTCAACTAATTGATGCACATCAAATCCTTGTCCAATTCTAAACATGTTTATTCCCACTTTCTGAGTCCATGATCGCTTCAGCTGACGTCAAGTCGTCTGGCGTCGTCAACTTAATATTTGTATACCTGCCTTCTACAACACGGACCGAAACGCCTTCCATCTCTTCAACGAGGCTGGCGTCATCCGTCCCTAAAAATCCCTTGTGCTCGGCCTCAGCGTGAGCCTTCATCAATAAAGAAAGACGAAAAGCCTGTGGTGTTTGGACAGCCCACAAGCTTGAACGTTCAATCGTCTCACTGACTTGTAAATCTTGAACGCGTTTAATCGTATCTTTTACCGGGACAGCGAGGATGGCCGCTCCTGCCTGTTCCGCTTCAGCGATCAATTCGTCAATTTGTTCATGTTTTATAAAAGGCCGGGCGCCGTCGTGAACAAGGACTATCTTTTCTTGTTTCACGGCCTTCAGCCCCTTATAAACACTGTGCTGACGCTCATCTCCGCCTGCAACAAGCTCAATAGCGGTTTGAAAACGATAATTGATCAGCAATTGCTGAAAATCCTCCCGCTCTCGCTCATTAATCACCAAAATGATTTTTTCGCACGGCCGGTGGCTGTCAAACACTTTTAACGTGTGTATGATCACCGGGTCTCCTTTCAGCTCAATGAACAGTTTATTTCTCCCTGCCTTCATCCGTTTTCCCTGTCCGGCTGCAAGAATCACCACATCATAACTCATTGTTTTTTCTCCCTTTACAGCGCCTTCTCCAACAGCTTAGGCTTAGCAAAAATCATTCGTCCCGCTGCTGTCTGCAGCACACTTGTAACGAGTACATCTATATGCTTTCCGATATAATTGCGTCCTTCTTCAACGACAATCATCGTACCGTCATCCAAGTAGGCAACTCCCTGATTATGCTCTTTCCCGTCCTTAATGACCTGAACATTCATTTCCTCGCCAGGAAGCACGACAGGCTTGACCGCATTGGCAAGGTCATTAATGTTTAATACCGCTACCTTCTGAAGCTCGCATACTTTATTTAAATTAAAATCATTCGTCACGACGACCCCTGATGTCAGCTTAGCGAGTTTGACGAGCTTGCTGTCAACCTCCTGAATATCTTCAAAGTCGCCTTCATAAATTTCAACTTCAATGTCTAATTCTTTCTGAATGCGATTCAGGATATCAAGACCGCGCCGTCCTCTGTTCCGTTTTAGAACATCTGAAGAGTCAGCAATATGCTGTAATTCCTCAAGGACAAACTGCGGAATCACGATAATCCCTTCTAAAAAACCAGTCTGACAAATATCTGCAATTCTCCCATCAATAATAACACTTGTGTCCAAAATTTTCAGCTTCTTGTCCTCAACCTCATGTTCTTCATCGGCTGGTCCTTTTTTCTTTTGCATTCTGGCAGAAATGGAAAACAGACTGATCAATTCATCCTTTTTCTTAAAGCCCACCTGGAAGCCTAGATAACCGAGGAAGAAAGCTAAAAACACAGGGATGATTGTGCTGAATATGCGGTAAGGTATATTGTCTAAAGGAATAACATTTACGATAAGATAAGCAATTATAAGTCCAAAAACCAAGCCAAGACTTCCAAACAACAAATCTGGAACCGGCGCTTTTAACAATGAATCCTCTATCCACTTCATCCAGTTCACAACGTAATCTGTACCCCATATACTGATGAGAAAAAAGATAATTGCTCCTATTGCCGCAGACGTATATGCGTTTGTTATTAAAGGTATGTCCTGTATACTTAACAGTACAAACAATTCAGGTATTAAAAATATACCAACAACGCCGCCGAAAATAATGAAGAACGCCTGAACTATTCGTTTTAACATACCCCCACCTCCTTTTTTAAACATTTTATTTTCACAAGATTTTATGCATCCTACGAATATCAGAATAAACAAAAACCAACATTAATATACCCGTTTTCATAAGGTTTTAACCGAAATCACAGCTGTCTGTCTAAATAATGCTTCTCTTGCAGCCGTTTTAATCCTTTTTTAATCTTTTGGGCTCGTACTTCGCCGATTCCCTCTACTTCATCTAAATCTTCTGCACTCGCTTCAATAATCCTTGGGAGAACTCCAAATGCTTCTACAACATTTTCCACTATCGGCATAGGAAGACGCGGGATCTTATTTAACAGCCTGTATCCTCTTGCCAGTACATAATCATCAAGATTTGTAGAAGCCGGGTAACCGAGCAGTTTATAAACAATGGAATCATCCAGCAGATCATAGCTGGACATATCCTGCAGCTCTTTCAAGAGAACAAACGGGTCTTTAATTTTTTCTTTCACATAATCCTTGATAAATAAAGCCGCCTCTTCTTCCATATCCGTAATCAATTCAATGACTTGCAGTTTAATCAAATGGCCTTCTGTTCCAAGCTCTTTGATATACATGTTGATTTCGTTTTTGATTCGCAGCACCATTTCATAACGATGCATGACGGACAAGACATCACTGAAGGTAACAAGCTCCTCAAACTCTAATGCATTCAGTGCATTAATCGTTTTGTCGAGGATTGTCTTATATTTTTCAAGTGTTTGAATGGCTTGGTTCGCTTTGGTTAAAATAAATCCTATGTCTTTTAGTGTATACTTCATGTTTTCCTGATATAACGTTATGACATTTCTTCTTTCAGAAATAGCGATCACGAGACAGCCAGTTTGCTTAGCTACTCTTTCGGCGGTTCTGTGCCGCATTCCTGTTTCTGATGAAGAAATTGTGGCTTCAGGCATCAGCTGTGTATTGGCGTATAGGATCTTTTGACCAGAATCACTTAAAATAATCGCCCCATCCATTTTAGCCAGCTCATATAAGTGTGCCGGAGAAAAAGCAGTGTTAATATGGAAACCGCCATCCACAACTTCTTTTACTTTATCGTTATATCCAACAACAATCAGACCGCCTGTATTTGCTCTCAGTACATTTTCGATTCCAGCTCTGAGCGGAGTACCCGGAGCAACAAACTGCAATATAGATGACAGGTCTAACTCGTGTTTCGCCCCTTTTTTCTCTTTTTCCATCTATTATCCTCCTAATGAAGTACGAAGCGCCTCTGCAACATTTGCTACTCCGATAACCTCAATCCCTTTTGGTTTTGTCCATCCATCCAGATTTGCCGCGGGTATGATCATGCGTTTAAAACCAAGCTTAGCAGCTTCCTTCACACGCTGTTCAATTCTTGAAACCCGCCGGACTTCTCCGGTTAATCCCACTTCACCTATAAAACAATCGGCAGGATTTGGAGGTGTATCTCTAAAGCTTGACGCGATACTGATCGCAATGGCAAGGTCAATTGCCGGTTCATCAAGCTTTACGCCGCCGGCCACTTTCAAATAAGCATCCTGATTTTGCAGCAGCAGCCCAACTCTTTTTTCTAACACGGCCATTAACAGCGAAACCCTGTTATGGTCTATTCCCGTTGCCATACGCCGCGGATTGCCAAAGCTTGTCGGCGAGATAAGCGCCTGGATTTCAACGAGAATCGGCCTTGTGCCTTCCATAGAGGCAGTTATACTCGAGCCTGCAGATCCCGCTGAGCGTTCTTCCAAGAAAATTTCTGAAGGATTCAAAACCTCGGTGAGCCCCTCTTCGCGCATTTCAAAAATACCCATTTCGTTTGTAGAACCAAAACGGTTTTTTACAGCCCGCAAAATACGGAAGGTATGGTGACGTTCTCCTTCAAAATATAAAACAGTGTCAACCATATGCTCCAACAATCTCGGCCCTGCAATAGACCCTTCTTTTGTCACGTGTCCTACGATAAAAATCGGAATGCCTTTTGTTTT
The DNA here is from genome assembly GCF_016757475.1 of Bacillus sp. RHFS10. Taxonomy (NCBI): domain Bacteria; kingdom Bacillati; phylum Bacillota; class Bacilli; order Caryophanales; family Bacillaceae; genus Bacillus; species Bacillus sp. RHFS10. The sequence goes on along the minus strand of NZ_JAESPO010000009.1, from coordinate 5,666 downwards.
GGCGATTTTCATCAGCTCAGCCGTACATTCTCTGACCTGTGACACGCTGCCGGGAGCCGATGTGATATCGCTTTGGTAAACCGTTTGAATAGAGTCAACAACGACAAACGCTGGATTCATCTCTTGTATAGCAGACGAAATATACTCCATATCGGTTTCAGATAAAACATGCAGCGACGGACTATTAATGCCGAGACGGTCTGCTCTAAGTTTCGTTTGTTTGACCGATTCTTCTCCCGAAATGTACAGCACACTGTTCGATGAGTCTGATAATTGAGCAGAAACTTGCAGTAATAACGTTGACTTTCCGATACCGGGATCTCCGCCGATTAAAACAAGTGAGCCTTTAACGACACCTCCGCCGAGTACCCTGTTAAATTCGCCAAGCTTGGTTTTGACGCGGGGTTCATCTGATGTTTCGATTGATGTAATAGGTGAAGGTTTCTGTACAGTTTGAACAGAATGAGAAAAAGCCGCTCTCCGATTGGCCGGTGCCTTTTTAATCATTTCTTCCACCATTGTATTCCAAGCACCGCAGCCCGGACATTTCCCCATCCATTTTGGAGACTCATAACCGCAGGATTGGCAGATGAATTTCGATTTTGTTTTAGCCATATATAGTGTAAGACCTCTCCCTTGTTCTATTTCTTGATATGAAAGTGAGGCATACACTTACATGCTGTATGCCTCATTTTCGTCTTCTATATTAATTCGTTTTAGCAGTCGTTTTTACGACAATTTCGCCGTCTTCTACATCGAGAACGATATGCTGTCCTTTATGAATATTTCCTCTGAGGAGTTCTTCAGATAAACGGTCTTCTACATGTTTTTGGATAGCTCTTCTTAACGGACGGGCACCGTATTCCAGATCAACACCCTCTTCCGCGACTTTCGCTTTTGCAGCATCTGTCAATTCGATAGAAAGATCCTGTTCTTTCAGACGTTTCGTTAATTGGTCAGACATTAATGACACGATTTCAGTAAGGTGTTTTTTCTCAAGTGAATGGAAGACAATGATTTCATCAATCCGGTTGATAAACTCCGGTCTGAACGCGCGTTTCAGTTCACCCATCACTTTATCTTTCATGTCTTTATGATTTTGCGTCTCATCCTGAACGTTAAAGCCGACATATTTATTGCGTTTCAGTTCACTTGCTCCGACGTTTGATGTCATAATCAGAATCGTATTGCGGAAATCGACTGTACGTCCTTTAGAGTCAGTCAAACGCCCGTCTTCAAGAACTTGCAATAAAATATTGAAGACATCTGGGTGTGCTTTCTCAATCTCATCAAGAAGCACCACAGAGTACGGTTTTCTTCTTACTTTCTCTGTTAATTGACCGCCTTCATCGTATCCCACATATCCCGGAGGTGAACCGACAAGTCTTGAAGTCGAGTGTTTTTCCATGTATTCAGACATATCAATTCTGATCATGGCTTCTTCATCGCCGAAAATGGATTCAGCAAGTGCTCGCGCCAGCTCTGTTTTACCCACACCTGTAGGGCCTAAGAAAATGAATGAGCCGATTGGGCGTTTAGGATCTTTTAACCCTGCTCTTGCGCGTCTGACTGCTTTTGCAACAGCGACAACCGCTTCATCCTGGCCGATGACACGGGAGTGAAGAATGCTCTCCATATTGAGAAGCTTATCTGTTTCGGTTTGAGCGATTTTAGATACTGGCACACCAGTCCAGCTAGATACAACCATCGCAATATCATCAACAGTAACCTCTGAGTTTTCCTGCCCTTGCTTCTCTTTCCATGATTTTTTTGTATCCTCTACTTGCTCGCGCAAGCGCTGCTCAGTGTCGCGCAAGGAGGCCGCTTTTTCAAACTCTTGGCTCTGCACCGCCGCATCCTTCTCTTTACGAACCTCATCAAGCTTCTGTTCAAGCTCTTTTAAGTTAGGAGGCGTGGTAAAAGAGCGCAGTCTAACCTTTGAACCCGCTTCATCAATCAAGTCAATTGCTTTATCCGGAAGGAAACGGTCAGAAATATATCTGTCAGAAAGCTTAACCGCAGCTTCAATGGCATCATCAGTGATAGAAACACGGTGGTGGGCTTCGTATCTGTCACGCAAGCCTTGTAAAATTTGAATGCTTTCATCTGCAGATGGCTGATCAACCTGGATTGGCTGAAAACGGCGTTCCAATGCTGCATCTTTTTCAATATATTTACGGTACTCATCAAGAGTCGTCGCTCCAATACATTGAAGTTCGCCGCGAGCAAGTGAAGGTTTTAAAATATTAGATGCATCAATGGCACCTTCTGCTCCGCCCGCTCCGATTAAGGTATGGAGCTCATCGATGAATAGAATGATGTTTCCTGCCTGGCGAATTTCATCCATGACTTTTTTCAGGCGATCCTCAAATTCACCGCGGTATTTAGTGCCGGCAACAACTGTTCCCATGTCTAATGTCATCACGCGTTTATCGCGTAAGATCTCGGGAACTTCGTTATTAATAATTTGCTGTGCCAAACCTTCTGCGATTGCAGTTTTACCTACACCTGGCTCACCAATGAGAACAGGGTTGTTTTTCGTTCTTCGGCTTAACACTTCGATTACACGCTGAATTTCCTTGCTTCTGCCGATTACAGGGTCTAGGCTGTCTTCCTTCGCAATAGCAGTTAAGTCTCTTGCCAAGCTATCAAGCGTAGGCGTATTCGCATTGCTGTTTGTTCCTGTCGCTGATGATCCTGTTTCATTGCTTCCGAGAAGCTGGAGCACTTGCTGTCTAGCTTTATTTAAGCTGACGCCGAGGTTATTCAGAACTCTTGCAGCAACACCTTCACCTTCGCGAATCAGACCAAGAAGAATATGTTCTGTTCCAACATAAGAATGACCTAGTTTTCTTGCCTCATCCATTGAAAGCTCAATGACCTTTTTAGCTCTTGGAGTGTAATGAATCGTTTGAGACATTTCCTGCCCGCGACCGATCAAACTTTCAACTTCTTTTTGAATTTTATCTGAACCAAGTCCAAGCGCTTGTAGAGCTTTAGCGGCAATCCCTTCTCCTTCTCGTACCAGTCCTAATAAAATATGCTCAGTGCCAATGTTATTATGACCTAAACGAAGTGCTTCTTCCTGTGCAAGCGCCAGTACTTTTTGAGCTCGTTCTGTAAATCTTCCAAACATCATATCGATTCATCCTCCTGTCTTTTCCCATTCATTTCCAAGTGAAGCCGTTCTCTGATGAGAGCCGCTCTTCGAATGTCCCTTTCGTTCGGACGCAAAGCGCCTCCCGAGTACTGCTGTAAAAATCCTGGCTGTGTCAAAATCATTAGTTCATTAAGTATGTTGCTTGAAAGTCCTTTAATAATGCCTAGATCTATGCCTAACCGGACATCCGAAAGGCACTTCGCAGTCTCTTTCGACTCTATCATCCGACAATTGGACAAGACCCCGTAAGATCGATACACCCGATCCTCAAGTTCTATCTTAGAGGTTTGATAAAGCGCTTCTCGGGCAGATCGTTCTTGTTCAATCAGCTGGGCAGCAACACTGTTAAGGTCATCCACAATATCCTGCTCTGGCTTACCAAGCGTAATCTGATTTGAAATTTGAAAGATATTCCCTACTGCTTCGCTGCCTTCCCCATAAATTCCTCTAACAACTAAGCCTAATTGATTAATTGCCGGTATAATTCGATTTATTTGCCTAGTTAAAACCAATGCCGGCAGATGCATCATGACTGAAGCCCTTAAACCCGTACCTACATTTGTAGGACAGCTGGTTAAGTATCCTCTTTGCTCATTGAATGCATAATCAACTTTTTCTTCAATCCAGTCGTCGACCTGGTTTGCGGCTTTCATTGCTTCTAAAAGCTGAAATCCAGGAAAAAGACACTGTATTCTAATATGATCCTCTTCATTTATCATGACGCTTACTTCCTCATTTTCAGAAAGCAAACAACCTCCAAAAGGGGATTCTGTCAGATTCGGACTGATGAGATGTTTTTCCACTAATACACGCTTTTCTAAAGACTGTGCATCATGCATTCTGATCAAAACGAATTTGCCGATTTCGGGAATTTCTTGTCCTGAAAACTGATCTTCAAACTGCTGTATGATGGATGAGGCTTCTTCATTGGAATACCGCGTAGGGAACCGTATATGTTCAAAGTTCCTTGCTAAACGTATGCGGCTGCTGAGTACAATGTCACTTTCAGGTCCTTTCTGCTTCATCCAACTGCTTAGTGCGTCCTGAATAAAATGCTTTAGCGACATTACCCCTGTTCCTCCTCACTATCTGTACTTTTGAGTGATTGCTCTAATGAACGAATTTGATCTCTCACATGAGCTGCGTTTTCAAATTCTTCTTGATGAATTAAGGATTCTAATTCTTTTTTAAGCATGTCAATCTGCCGTCTGACATGGAGATTGCCACCTATACGTTTCGGTATTTTTCCAGCATGCACAGTGTTTCCGCTGTGCACTTTACGTAAGATAGGTGTAATGTTGCTACGAAATGTTTTATAACATTCAGAACATCCAAAACGGCCAATTTTTCTAAATTGCTGAAAGGTCATTCCACATTTCGGACAAGCAGATATTTGCTCCGATTGACTGAACATTTGAGTTCCTGCTTTTTGAAATGAAGAATCCATGTTCAGCAAACCCGAAAGTAAATTATGAATAGAGAAACCGTGATTTGCACTTATACCATATGAATCACTATTTTCTTTGGCACATTGTTCACAAATATGAACTTCTTTTTTCTCTCCGTTATCAACCTTTGTAAAGTGAAAAGTGGCTGGTCTCTCGTGGCACTCTTGACAAATCAATCTTTTCACCCGCTTATTTTAATTTTAAAGAAGTCAGCATAGCCTTCATCATTCTTGCTCTTAATTCATCACGTTCAGGCAAGTCAATGTATAAAACCGAGCGGTCCATCACGCTGACCATCATTTTTGCTTCTCTTTCTGAAATCACCTTGTCTTCTAATAGCCTTATAATAATGTCATCAGAGGCTGCTTGAGACAAATGGGTATTAATTTGAGAAATAATATTATTGATCAGGACAACTTCACTGTTCATTTTAATTTTAATAATTCTGATGTAACCGCCGCCCCCGCGTTTGCTCTCAACAATATAACCTCTCTCACTTGTAAATCTGGTGTTGATGACATAATTTATTTGGGAAGGAACGCATTGAAATTTATCTGCAATTTCGCTTCGTTTAATCTCTAAAATTTCCTTGCCATTTTGATCTAACACTCGTTTTAAATATTGTTCAATGATGTCAGAAATATTATGTCCCACTCAACCCCCTCCTTTACTGACTTTGACTATATTTGACTTTAATCTTACTATAAGGCGTTTCTCGAGAATTTTCAACTTTCTCGCTCTATCCTTTATTATTTCCACTTTCTCGGCCCATAAAACCTGATCACCGATTTAAAATTCAGTGTAAAGTTATTATATTATACAATTAAATGAAATTTTATGATACCAACAAACCAGAATACAAAAAAGAGCAGCTCATATGAGCTGCTCTTTTTTCGATTGCTTGGCGGCGTCCTACTCTCACAGGGGGAAACCCCCGACTACCATCGGCGCTGAAGAGCTTAACTTCCGTGTTCGGCATGGGAACGGGTGTGACCTCTTCGCTATCGCCACCAAACAAATGCCTTCAGGATGAAGGTACTGGGCGTTTCTCACAGGAT
>NZ_JAESPO010000008.1:0-78753 GCF_016757475.1 Bacillus sp. RHFS10 | reverse complement strand
ATCAGGTTGATAGGTCTGAGGTGGAAGTGTGGCGACACATGGAGCTGACAGATACTAATCGATCGAGGACTTAACCACATTTTGAATGATGTCACATCTGTTATCTAGTTTTGAGAGAACATCTCTCAAATTGTTTGGTGGCGATAGCGAAGAGGTCACACCCGTTCCCATGCCGAACACGGAAGTTAAGCTCTTCAGCGCCGATGGTAGTCGGGGGTTTCCCCCTGTGAGAGTAGGACGCCGCCAAGCAAGGTAAAACCCAGCTCAATGAGCTGGGTTTTTTGGTTTATATCTGTACTGATTTGTTTTCATCAGTATCCATTTTATCGAGCTTTTTGCTTTTCAGGTTTTCTAATACTTTTAATACCAATACAATCCTCAGCATGTTCAACATGAGAGTTGTAAATAACCAATGCAGTATGTACTGAGAATTCATCTAGACGCCATCCAACTGCGATTGGCGGGATAGAACCGCCTAATCCGTTGGCAGTATGCTTGTCGTTTGTTCTGTTTTTCCAAGGTAGAATTGATTGGTGATAATTAAAGCAATGGTAAACATGCCAGTCATAAATAAGCCTAAAAAGAAACAAAGAACAAACCCTGCAAAATCAGTAAACGACCTATGATTATACCGATCCAATATATTGTTACCGTTATGGTTGCTAAGGAGTTAGAAATCTCCCATTTCTCAGCGAAGATAGAAGGGATAAAGTGAACAATCGATACTTCATGGCTCCATAAAAAAGAAGTACGCAGCTGCTAAAGAAATAAACAGTAAGCCAAGTCTTCGAAAAACTTATAGGTGCTTGTTTTCCATTGCCCGAAGTGTCTGTTTGACGAATGAGCAAATCGTCAAAGCTGCCAAAGCTCATTCGGCTCCAAACAAGCATCAGAAGAAATGAAATTAGCCCCAATACCAGAAATGCCAATGCCCATACATTATTGCTAATTAAAAAACCAGACAGCAACGGCATGAAAAGGGCTCCTAAACCGTACGCTACTTCCATCTTACTCATGACGATTGCTTGTTTTTCTATAATTGCTGTTAAGATAATTGTTCCTACACAAGATTCTACCAGTCCGGGTATCATGTGGCGTGGATATGCCTCAGCTTGCTGAACTGATGATGTAGAAAACCCCGCTTGATACTATGAGGATGCCATTCAGGAATTGATGGGAATATTTCCGTTGTCAAATGAGAGAAAAGATATTGCTGTTGTTAAAACGATTCTTGTTTCTCATCCGGATATGATATAATTCAAAGATGGCTTAAACCTAGTTTTAGCCATTTTTTTCTTCAGTATTCATCTTGCATATTTGATTAACATTTAATATGATACTCTTTGTATAATAACTCCTTGCCTCTATACAACATACTCAACGTTTCCCCTTTTTCTTCGTTCGTTTGGCCTTTCCTTTTCTCCCGTAAAATAAAGAAAGCTCCCAGCACAATAGATACGGTGCGGATTTATTTTTTAAAAAAGGAGTCGTTATATTTGAATAATAGTTTTACATTACAACAGCAATGGTTCGGTAATATCCGAAAAGACATTCTTGCTGGCATTTTAGTTGCATTAGCATTAATACCTGAAGCGATTGGCTTCTCGATTATAGCGGGTGTTGACCCGATGGTCGGTCTTTATGCGTCATTTTGTATAGCCATTATCATTTCTATTTTTGGCGGCAGACCTGGCATGATTTCAGCAGCTACTGGCTCAATGGCGGTCGTTATGGTGTCGCTGGTTGCTGATCATGGGCTTCAATATTTATTTGCGGCAACGATTTTGACAGGAATTATTCAGGTGATTTTAGGTATCAGTAAAATTGCGAGATTAATGAAATTCATCCCGCGTTCTGTGATGATCGGGTTTGTGAATGCACTGGCGATCCTTATTTTCTCTGCGCAGCTTCCTCAGTTTGAGGGTGCTTCTTGGAGCATGTATGCAATGCTTGCCGGGTCGTTGGTAATTATTTATGTGCTCCCGCGATTTACGACTGCGGTTCCGTCTCCGCTTGTCGCGATTATTGTGATGACGATTATTGCGGTTACTTTCCATGTGGATGTGCGGACGGTCGGAGATATGGGCAATATTTCTAGTTCGTTGCCTCATTTCTTAATCCCTGATGTTCCGTTTACCTTTGAAACACTGCAAATCATTTTTCCTTATTCGATTGCTTTAGCATTTGTCGGATTACTTGAGTCTTTGCTGACAGCACAAATTATTGATGAAATGACGGATACGGACAGTGATAAAAATAAAGAGAGCCGCGGACAGGGAATTGCGAATATCGTGACTGGATTCTTTGGCGGAATGGCAGGCTGCGCTATGATTGGACAATCTGTCATTAATACAAAAGCGGGCGGACGCGGACGCTTATCTGCATTTGTTGCTGGTGCTTTTCTGATGTTTTTAATTGCCGTCTTGAGTACTGTTGTCGTGAAAATTCCAATGGCTGCGTTAGTGGCTGTTATGGTTATGGTTTCTGTTGGCACATTTGATTGGTCTTCTTTAAAAGGCCTCAAAAAAGCGCCGCTCACAGACTCTATTGTCATGGTTGTGACTGTGATTACGGTTGTTGTGACGGATGACTTGTCTAAAGGCGTATTCGTCGGCGTTCTCTTAAGTGCGGTGTTCTTTGTGGCAAAAATTTCGAAGCTGAAAATTGTTTCGCATGCAGGGGATCAAAAGCTGAGAACGTATCAAGTAAAGGGACAGATCTTTTTTGCGTCAGTGACTGATCTTACGAATGCGTTTATTTATCAAGAGGATATTGAGCGAGTCGTGATTGACTTAACTGAGGCCCATGTTTGGGATGATTCAGGAGCGGCTGCGCTTGATAAGATTGTTGCGAAGTTTAAGGAACAAGGAATTGAAGTTGAAGTAAAGGGTTTGAACAATGCTAGTAAAGCTCTTATGAAGCAAATGACATAAAGTGTGAAAGCCCAGATTGGTGAGATCTGGGCTTTTTTATATAACATATGGCTGAACGGCATTGATATAATAGAGTGAGAAAGAAATATTTAATAGGAGACTTGTATATGACGCTTCAGAAGCTGAACCATGTATTGGGGAAAGTCATGCCGCTTTTAACGCCTGCTAGTGTTGTGCTGGGCGTGCTGCTGTCTCAATTTTTAAATGGGTATGAAAGTGCTGTGCCTTGGATCTTTGCTTTTATTACGTTTGCAGGCAGTTTGAGCGCTAACTTTCAATCTTTGAGACATGCGTTGTCTCATCCTCTTCCTATGATTCTTGCACTATTTGTTCTTCATATTTTCATGCCGCTTTTTGCTTGGGGCAGCGGCCATCTTATATTTAAAGGCGATCCTTTGACAATCACAGGTTTAACATTGGCTGTTGTGATTCCTACCGGGATTACAAGCTTGATTTGGGCAGCGATGTATAAAGGGAATGTCGGTTTGACGCTTTCGATTATCTTGGTTGATACGGTGCTGTCACCATTGGTCGTACCGCTGAGCCTTTCATTGCTGGCCGGCGCTCAGGTTCATATGGAAGTGTGGGGAATGATGAGAGGGCTGATTGTGATGGTCGTGATTCCTTCTTTTCTGGGCATGCTGTTTAATCAGATGTCATCTCCAGATAGAACCGCATCTGTTAGCAGTGCGCTGTCACCTTTTTCAAAGCTTTGTCTGATGGCTGTGATTGCGATTAATAGTTCAGCGATTGCCCCTTATTTTAAAGCAGTTGATTTAAGATTTGTAGGAATAGCTGTGACGGTCTTCTTTATTGCGTTAACAGGCTATGCCGCTGCTTGGCTGATCGGGAAAATAATGAAAAGGCGCCAAGAGGAAATTGTATCTCTTATTTTTACGGGAGGCATGAGAAATATCAGTGCCGGCGCAGTTCTTGCCGTTACATTCTTCCCGTCTCAGGTTGCTGTTCCGGTGGTGATCGGCATGCTGTTTCAGCAGATACTTGCCGCGTTGTTTGGCTATATGGTGAATCGTTTTGAATTAAAACCTGTATTGCAGAAAGCATGAAAAAACCGCTCAATCTTATGAGCGGTTTTTTCCGTATAGCCATTCGAGCGCAATGATGAACTGTTGGCAGAAGTACTTGCGGTGGTGCACCGCCCCTTGTTCAATTGAAAGACATAGCTGATTTTCAGTGAAGCCTTTTTCTTTTAAACTTTGATGCACTTGCTTTGTATTCCGCAGCATATTTCGCTGTATAGATTGTTTTTCACAGCCTTCTTCACTGCCGACAGACATAAAGACACGTGCAGTGCCGGGCTTTAAAGAAGATAAATGAATGGCTTCGGCTGCGTTCTCGTACCAGTAGGAGCCTGAGATAGAGCCTATGTTTGTGAACACTGATGGATACTTTATTAAGGCGAACATTGAGATGAGTCCGCCTAATGAGGCACCGATCATTCCTCTTGACTGCGGTTCCCTGGCGACGTTCCAATTTTCTTCGATAAACGGAATGAATCGGTTTGTTATGTTAGACAGATAGTGATATCCCATGCCTCCGAAGTCCGGGAACCGATCACTGAGTGATGCAGCCGGCCAAGGGGTGTATTCATCCAGCCGACTTGCGGGTTCGATACCGATCAACACGAGCTCAGGCAGCCTTCGCTGCTGAAATGTACTTTCTAATAATTTGATTTGGTCTTGAAACAACGAACTTCCATCCTGCACGTAAACAGCAGGAAATCTCCTGCTGCTGTCTGGGCTGTAGGAAGGAGGGAGGTACAGCGTAAATTTCCTTTCACCGGCTTTGTGCTCTGAAAGAGATCCGTTCAAGCATTTTCCCCCTTTTTTTGCTTGAAAAGCAGGTATAAGAAATAAGGAACACCGAGGATCGCCAAAATGATGCCTGCGGGCACTTCCGCTGGCTGGAAAAACAGTTTTCCGGCAAAGTCTGCGCTTATTACAAGCAGCATGCCGATTAAACCGCTCAGCGGCAGGATATTGCGGTGTTCGACACCAGCCAGTCTCCGTGAAATGTGGGGAGCGATTAAACCGACAAACGCCATGCTACCCGCTACGGAGACACAGGCGCTGATGATTGCTACGCAGGCGACGAGCAGGATGGTTTTTTCTTTATTTGATGAAATACCGAGGCTTCTGACTGTGTCTTCATCAAAACGAATGGTGTCCAGCAAGCGGGACTTGGCGATAAGAATAGGTATAAACAGCAGCATCCATGGAAGAACGGCTGTGATGTAAGTCCAATTGGCAGACCAGATGCTTCCGTTTTTCCAGACCATGGCCATTTGATAGTCTTGCGGGTCCATTTTTAATGATAAAAACAAAGACAGGGCGCTGAATCCAGAATTGATCGCGATTCCTACCAGAATAATTCTTCCTGAATCTAAATTGCCTCTGTGCCATGCAAATATGTAAATCAAGAGCGCCGCAATCAGTCCGCCTATCAACCCGAAAAATGGCATTCCCATCGCCGCAACTATAGATGTCACTTCCTTCTGGCCTTGGAACAAGAGCATAAACGCCACAATCCCGGCTCCCGCCCCCGCGTTAATTCCGAGAATTCCCGGGTCTGCAAGCCCGTTTCTTGTGATGGCTTGGATGACGGCGCCCGCAATGCCAAGACCGAGTCCGATAATGGCGGCCATGACAATTCGCGGCAGTCTTAAATCGAACAGCAAAATTTCATACTGCGGATTCGGATCGATCTGAAAAAGAGTGGAGAGCAGCTCAGCCGGCTGAACGGAGAATGATCCGCTCGTTAAGCTGAAATAGCTGACAACGAGAATCAAAGCGATGAACACTGCATATTTTTTAGCCATTTTGCTCCCCTCCTTTTCGTTTAATCAAATAAAGGAAGAAAGGCACGCCGATTATGGATGTCACGACTTCAATCGGTGTTTCAAACGGATAATTGATAAATCTGCTTGCGAGATCACATAAGGTTAAAAAGACTCCGCCCAAAATGCATGAACACGGAATCAGCCTGTTGTAATCGGAGCCGACAAGAAATCTTGTGATATGCGGAACAACCAATCCGACAAACGCAATTTTGCCGGCCAGCGCTACGGCACTGCCGGTTAAAATGATGACTGAAAGCATCGCCATGATTTTAATGGTTTTTTTCTTTTGTCCCAGACTTTTAGAAATGTCGTCGCCTAATGATACAGCAGTCACCTTTTTGCTGAGGGAAACAGCTATCACGATGCCGACCAGAAAAAACGGTGCGGCAAGCTTCAGAAAATCAGGACTCATTTGATGAATTCTGGCGCTGTACCAGAAACTGAGATCCTGCGATATTTGAAAATAAATCGACATGGCTGCTGATAAACTGCTAAGCAGCATGCTTGTAACTGTGCCGATAATGGCAAGCTGCACGGGGGAAAACCCGTTAGGCATCATGGCGGCAAGGCTGAATACTAGAACGGCTCCTAATGCTGAGCCGATAAAAGAGTAAATGATCATCTCAATGGAAGACGATTGCGGGAGCAGAACCATACAAAGCGTGATAATAAACGCGGAACCATCTGAAACGCCCATAATCGATGGCGAAGCTAAATAATTGCGCGTAATGCCTTGCATAAGGGCTCCAGAAACAGCAAGGGCTGCCCCTATGAGCAGAGCGCCGGCAGCCCTTGGAATCCGGGAATGCCATATAATTTGATGGTCTGTGTTTCCCGGATCGAAATGAATAAGAGATGTAAAAACAATATCTGTGCTTAGATGCTTTGCGCCATATAGGATCGAAAGCAGCAGCGACAGTGCAATAGCAAATGGAGAAGTAATCAATATGATACGTGTCCACTGTTTTGAATACATACAAAAACCTACTCTGAATTAGTTTTGTGTCAATTTTTCAGCAGCCGCTTTCAGGAAGCGGACTTTGCTCCAAGCTGTGCCGCCTTGTGCGAGAGGATCGACTGAGTTAACGTACACATGATCTTCTTTGACTGCTTTAAGGCTTTTCCAGATTGGATTTTTCTCTAAATCTTTTAATGCATCAGGTTTATCTGCATTTTCATCATCAGAAAATTGAACGAAGATATGGTCTGGATTCATTTCGCTTAATTTTTCTAATGAAATCAGTTCTTGCGCTTTTGCAGCTTTTACTTCGTCCGGCGCTTTAAGACCTAAATCACCATAAAGGGTGGAGTTGAAGTACACCTGTTCAGGGTAAATGTAAATGTTGCCTTGTCTGATTCTAATGACAAGCGCTTTTGAATCTTTTGCCTTTTCATTGATTTTTGTTTTTGTTTCTTTTAAATCCTGTTCATAGTCTGCAATGATTTTTTTCGCCTTTTTCTCTTTACCAGTCAGCTGGGCAAGGAGCATCATATTGTCCTTCCAGTTTGAAGAGATGTGAGAAACCGGGATTGTTGTGCCGGCTGTACTTATTTTTTGCAGTGTTTTTTCTGGGAACTTTGTTGAAGCAAGGATGACATCTGGCTTCATCTCAAGAATCTTTTCAATGTTTGGCTCCATTTTTTCTCCGGTTGGTTGGGCTTTGTCTGTGATGTCTTTGAACATTTCAGGGAATTTGCCGGAGAATGAAATCGCGCCTTGCGGATGAACGTCAAGCAGTTTCGCGTCTTCCATCGACTCAACGCTTCCCGTTATGGCAATTTTGTCTGTTGGTACAGTTACTTCATATGTTTTATCCAGGTATTCAATTTTCTTCTTCTCGGATGCTGTGCTGCTTGCCTTGCTTGCAGTTGATTCATTTTTGTTGCCGCAAGCTGCCGCTGTCAGCGCGAGAAGCAAGATTAATAAGGTAAGAGATATTTTTTTCATCTATAGAGCCTCCTGTTCAATTGATAACTATTATCAATTGGAATTATAGAGAATGAACGGATATAACGCCATGGACAAATTCCATATTTATCATGGACAATCACCGGATAGTAAAGAAATGGTTTGCTGAACAATCCGTTCATGGCCGCAAGCCGAGTATTCATTCCAAGGGTCAAAGGATAGAAGGTATACACGGTTATTCCGTACTGCGCTTAGGTTTTGCCATGCTTCTGTCTGCTGCAATTGCTGGTAATAAGCAATGGTTTCAGGCTCTTTAAATAGAAAAAGCATTAAGCAGTCAGCTTGGTAATTTGCGATATTTTCTACCGAAATCGCTTGCTCTGAAGGCGTGTCTTCCGTTTTTGCGGAGCTGAATTCTAAATCTCCAAAAAAGACTTCGCGGACGCTTCGATGATGTGCCAGATAAAAATTTTGCTTATGCAGCCTCAGAAAGAGAAAACGCTGCCTTTGGGCGTGCTGAAGTGTTTTTTTGGCGACCGCCGTCTGCTGGTCATAAGCCGCGAGCCACTTTTCTGCTTCGGACTCTTCCTTTAAGAATGAGGCGGTTTGCAGAAAGTGAGTTCTCCAGCTTTCTTCTGAAGGAAGATAAATGACTTCTGCGATGCGATTCAGATGATTTTTTTCTTCTTGAGAAATAGAATCCATGCTGAAAATCACATCTGGTTCGGCCTGAGATAACGTATTCAGGTTTTCTTCCCATTTTTCATTAAATCGGTATGCGCTGAGCTGGACGGGTATATCTGTCGAATAATGCTGATAGTAGTAAGACGTCCATTTTGGGTGGAGCGCGGCCGCAAACGGTATGTGATGAAGAGGGATGAGGTGGCCCATTGTGCCTCTTCCGTATGCGGCAATTTTTTTTCGTCGTTTTTTCATATAGCTTGTAGGTGAGCAGCCTGTATGCTTCTTAAAGATTCTGCTGAAATAAAATTCATCTTGATAGCCGGTTTGATGAGCGATTTCTTTCAATTTGCAGTTTGATCTTGCCATGAGCCGTTTTGCTCTGGTGATTCGCGTCTTTGTGATAAATTCTGTTACGCTTTGACCTGTCCTTTTTTTAAAGGTTTCGCTGTAGTGTTTGGCGCTGATCCCTGCCATTTGCGACAACTGGGCAAGTGTCATTTTTGTTTCTGCATGAGTTTCGATGTATTGTTTTGTTTTCTCGATTGCTGAGTGTGTATCCGTTAGATCAGATACACTGGCAGTCATGAGGTCATAAATCAGGCTTTGTACTTCAATCATGCATTTTAGGTGAGAAAGCTGAGACGATTCATTCCATAGCGCAGCAAGCTCTTGAAGCCGGGCTGCAAGGTTTTCGATATGTGATATATTCACAAGCTTCAGTTTGGCTAATTCCGTTTCTGTACATGGCGTTAAGATATCTCGTCCGGATTCCTTGATATAGCTTTGAATCCTGATCAGACAGGTATCTATATGTCCTTCGGCTGCAGGCGTAAAGCCGAAGGTTTCGTTAGGCGGACAAACATAAAGCGTCTTTTTTTGCAGAGGACTGATGCTTGTTCCGATCGAAATATGGCCGTTTCCTTTGACATGAAAGATCAGTACGAATGAATCGGCTAATTGCTGTTCTGAGAAGAGATCACTTGTTTTTTTAAGATATTCAATTTGTATGGGATAATAAATCACTGTATTTTGCAAGAGTAGACCACCTTTTCAGAAACATTCAATTGATAATCATTTTCAATAAGATTGTACCAAATAAATGAAAGTTTTCCTATATAAAGCGGGTGGGTTTTTGTCATAAAAAAACCCTTACTCTCGTTTGAAAGTAAGGGTCTTTTGTTCGGTAAGAACATGTTACACGTGTAACATACGATGCTTACGTCTAATAGATGAGATGCTTTTTTCTTGTTTTACTGAATTGTTTGAGTGGTTTTTCATAGCGATCTATGATGTCATCTATAGAAGTGCCATTTTTAATTTCTGTTTTGATCCAACCGTTGCCTGCCAGTTTATCAAATGAACCTGTTGCTAGGAACTCAAAATCCTCAGGATAGAGGTCGTGTATTGTTTTAATGAGTGAAAGGCCTGTTCTAACCGCTTCAAACTTTTTTCGGTCTGTCACATAGAGCTGAACACCGTGGCAAAGCATTCCCTGATGTTTAGAAAATGTCGGCGTAAAGGAAGCTGCCCTGAATGTGACGCCTGGCAGATGGAGTCTGTTTAATGTTTCTGCAAGTTCTGTGCTTTTGATAAAGGGAGCCCCAATCAATTCGAATGGCTTTGTTGTCCCCCGCCCTTCGGATATATTTGTTCCTTCAATCAGTCCGGTTGCAGGATATACAAATGTGCTCTCTACCGTCGGCATGTTAGGTGATGGGAGGACGAAAGGCAGTCTGGTGCCGTCAAAATCCATTTTCCGTTTCCAGTGTTTCATTTTTACCACTGTCAGTTCGGCATCAATGTCAAATTCCTTGTTGAACAGCAAAGCCAATTCGCCTATTGTCATTCCGTGCTTTAGCGGAATGGGATACAGTCCGACAAATGAGGCGTACTCAGGCTCTAAGACTGGTCCTTCAATATGATCCCCGCCTTGAGGATTCGGTCGGTCCAGCACCATAAAAGGAATGCCATTTTCTTTAGCGGCTTCCATAGCGTATGCCATTGTATAAATGTACGTGTAGTAACGGGTCCCGACATCCTGAATGTCAAACATAAGAACATCGACATTTTTCAGCATCTCTGGAGTCGGTTTCCTCGTTTTTCCGTAGAGGCTGTATACGGGAATCCCGGTTTTTTCGTCAATGTAAGAGCCTACTGTGTCTCCCGCCTGAGCATCGCCGCGGACGCCGTGCTCTGGGCCGAATAAAGCTGTCAGTTTAATATCAGGGTTTTCGTGAAGAATATCGACACTGCTTTTCAGAGATGCGTTTACGCCGGTTGGATTGGTGATTAATCCGATTCGTTTTCCTTTGAGCTGTTTTTTATAAACTGGCAAAAGCGTGTCTATGCCGGTCTGGACTTTAGGTTTTTTAGCCGTTTGATTCTTGGCATCGGGTGATGCTGAGGCGGCTGTTATCGTTCCAAACATGATGAGCCCTGTGAGAAAAGCAAATATTGTTTTTCTCATGAGTTCCTCCTTATGAAAACGGTTTTCCCGTTTTGATATTTAATCCGTAGCCATATGGATAAAGGATGTCTCCCGGTTTCGTGACTGACGGAATGTCAACTGGGAGTGTGCCTTTAGGTTTTGCCTGACCGAATATCGCCATAACTCCAGCGGGAATATTAGGTTGAAGATAACGGCCATTCGCGTATCCTTTAAAGCCATAGACAGCAATGAGCGCCTTCGCTTCCTCAAAATTGGCAGCATCATATGGGTTGCGCAGGCTCATTAAGACAAATGGCTTGTTGTGCTGCAGTGCGGCTTTCATGACAACTCTCGGAAATACAGTGGTCCATTTGCTTGAATCTGATATGGTGTCGTCGATGACACCGTCGTTGACGACAGGGTCATTTTTCACGACGTAGGAGCCGGTAATGATATAATCAGCCTCTTTTACTTGTTTTTCATGCTTGGCATTAAATATTTGGTTGGCAAAATTAATTTTGCTGAGGGACACGGGTTTGATTTTCTTTCGCTTGATGAGATCACGAATGGTTTGTTCAATTGAAGCGGTTTGTTCTTCGTAAGGCGCGATAATTAAGATTCTGCTGTCTTTTTTAGGTTTGAACGGCAAGGTGCGCTGTTCATTTTTTAAAACGGTCACTGCTTTTTCGGCTATATTTTTCTCTGCTTTCAAGTGACGCTTGCTTCCTACGATTTTCTGGGCTTTGGCTATTTTTTCTTTTATGCTGTCGTCATGTCGAGCTGGATACATACCGCGTTTTATTTTCAGGGAAATGATTCTTTCAACCGATTTGTTGATTTGTTGTACAGGAATGTCACCGTTGTTCACGGCTGATTTTAAAGCTTGAATAACACGGGCGAATTTCTGTTCTTCTTTCAGAGAAGTAACTGAGGCAGGCATTAATGCAATATCGACGCCCGCTTTTACAGCCATGACCACAGCCTCTTCCTGTCCGAAATGATCTGCGATTGCTTTCATATTGAGGGCATCGGTAACGATGACGCCGTCAAATCCCATTTCCTGACGAAGAAGACCGGTCATCACCTTTTTCGAGAGTGTAGCCGGAACCAGAATGTCCGATCCATCGAGTTTGCTTTTGCATGTGGTGCCATCAAAGGCAGGAAATTGAACGTGAGCTGTCATCACCATATCAGCACCGGCATCAATGGCTCTTTGAAAAGGATAGAGCTCGATCTCACGAAGGCGTTCTTGGCTATGGGGAACGAGAGGCAGTCCGTAATGGCTGTCAACGTCCGTGTCTCCATGTCCCGGGAAATGTTTGAGGGCAGAGGCTATATCTTGCCGCTGCAAACCTTTCATCGTGTATAAACCGAGTCGTGCTGTCAGTTCTCGATTGGAGCTGAATGACCGTACGCCGATGACCGGATTATCAGGATTATTATTAATGTCCATAACAGGGCTGAAATCTGTATTAATGCCTAAGGCTGAAAGCTCTTTTCCAATGATGCTGCCAGTCTGATAGGCATTGATTCTGCTTCTGGCTGCACCCAGTGCCATATTCCCCGGGAAATTAGTCCCCTCCCCTAATCTTGTTACAATGCCCCCTTCCTGATCAATACTTAGCATGAGAGGGATTTTGGGGCTGGCTTTTTGGTAAGCGTCTGTCAATTGAACAGTTTGTTTTGTTGTTTTTACATTTTCCGCAAAAAGGATGACGCCGCCGAATTGATATTTCTTGATGAGGCTAGCGACTTCCTTATTCATTTCTGTAAAGGCTTGTGGAGAAGACTCGCCCTCCTTTTGCCAATTTCTGAAATCAGGCATCAGCATCTGGCCGAGTTTTTCATCTAACGTCATGCGATTGACAAGCTGCTTGGCGTTGGGTGAGCTGTTGGATGAAGCAGCTTTTGCTTGGCCGGCGCCGAGAAAACATGAAAGAAAGAGAACGGCTGAAAGGATAAGCGGAAAGACAGGTTTCATAGAAACTTCCTCCTATCGTCGAATCATTTATTCCATCGCTTCATAAATCGCGGTAATGACGCTCCCGTAACTGCCTGTTGGAAATTGATCACCCTCAAACACGTTAGGATTTTCCTCTGGATCAGCAACTGGCGAATGCTTTTTGTTTGTTAACAATGCGATGCCTAAATGGTAAGTTGGATCAATGATCGTAACTGTCCCTGTCCAGCCGGTATGCCCGTAAGCACTTTCGCTGGCATAGGAGCCAAACATCCATTCCATGCTTTTACTGCCGTTTCGCCGCCAGCCAAGAGCGTATGTTGGGTCTGTTGCTGAAGGTGCCGTGAACAGGCCGGCTGTTTTCTGATCAAATAAAGAAACGCTTCGGTATGATCCTTTGTTTAGCATGACTTGCAGCAGAATGGCCATATCATCTGCATTTGAGAACAATCCGGCATGTCCGGACACGCCTCCCATTGAGTAAAATGCTTTTTCGTCATGCACTTCTCCTTGCAGCGTATCTGTACGGATGTTAGGGAAATGAATAAAGCCGTCCCGCGTATTGCCCATACGTTCAGTCGCTGCGAACTGCTTCGGTTTAAATCCTTTTTGCAACGGATTGTATAAGGTATGCTTCAGCCCCAACGGCTTGTAAAGTTCTTGCTCCGCATATACATCAAGCGGTTTACCGGTGAGATTTTCGACAATACTGCCGAGGAGCATATATCCTATGTCGCTGTATACGTGTTTTGTCCCTGTTTCATAATCGAGCGGAATTTTCGTTAAATATTCAATCGTTTTATTCCGGTCCTGAGAATAGTACATACCGGCTTTTTCCGGTGAGTAAAAGTAAAAGCTTGCGGGAAGTCCTGATTGGTGCTGCAGGACATCGATGACACGAATTTTGTTTTTTCCTTTTATGAGGTCTCCCGGCTTCTCCTTGAAATCAGGCAAATAAGCAGAAACCTTCTCATAGACGTCGAGTTTTCCTTGGCTGACTAAGCGCTGTAATGCAAAATTCGTTGCATACATTTTTGTATTTGAGGCCAAGTCAAACATCGTGTGGTTTTTCATTTTAACTGGGCGGCGCAGCAGCTCTGATCCTTCGTACTTTTTACTGTAGCCGTACGCTTCTTTTTTAATGATGCGGCCGTCCTTCACGATAACAAGAACGGCGCCTGGAAATCCTGCTTCAACATCCCGTTCTATCATCCGATCAACCTTCCTTAGTTTCTTCGACGAGAATTGTACAGTTTCTGAATTTATGGTTTTCGGCTCAATTTGGTTGTCTGCTGTTTGCGCGAAGGTTTCATTCGACACCAATATAGAAAAGGTTAAAATGGCACTGAATAAGGAAAGTGTCTTTGTTTTCATAGGCTTGCTCCTTTCCATGCTTCTATCCCGTTACTATCCCAAAAACAGAAACCATTTAATCGAACTGAGAAGCCATTTCATCTTTATATCCGAACGCGTAGGTCAATAAAAAGCCGGCCGCGTAGGAAATAAAGAGTCCGATGATATATAGGATAATTTGCGAAGACAGGACGAGAAAGGAAAGCGGCAGCCCGGAGACACCAATGGCAATGGTGGCTACCTGAAAATATGCTTGAAAAGCGCCGCCGATTCCGGCCCCTAAGCATGCTGTTAAAAACGGACGTCCAAGTGGCAGCGTAACTCCGAAGATTAGCGGTTCACCAATGCCGAGAAACCCTGGGGGGAGCCCGCCGGCGATCGCTTTTCTTAATGTTGTTTTTTTTGTTTTGACAAAGATGGCAAAGGCCGCACCTACCTGTCCCGCGCCTCCCATCGCCAGAATCGGGAGCAGAGGATCATTTCCAATTGAATTGATCAGTTCCATGTGCACAGGCGTCAAGCCTTGATGCAGTCCGGTCACGACGAGAGGAAGGAAGGTTGCGCCCAAAATAAAGCCTGCAGCGATGCCGCCGATGTCCAGGATGGACAGAAGGCCGGATGTAATGGCATCAGAAATGAAGCCGCCTAAAGGCATAAATAAAACATACGTTACGATTCCGGTGATTAACAGTGAAACGGTTGGAGTGACAATGATATCAAGTGATTGAGGAATAAAACGACGGATAAATTGTTCGGTGTAAGCGATGAATATGGCTGCGAAAAGAACTCCGATCAGCCCTCCCCTGCCCGGAAGAAGCTGTTCTCCGAATAAAACGATCTTTGCGATCTCCGGATTCAAAATCAAGATCCCCGCCAGAGCACCAAGAGCGGGTGTTCCGCCAAATTCTTTCGATGCGTTAATACCGACGAGAATGCCGAGATAAGTGAACAGCCCGGAGCCGATGACTGTCAAGATAATAGCGACTTGTGATTCTGCAGAGAGCCATTCGGCTTGAATGATTGCTTTGGTAATCCCAGTAATTAAACCGGAAGCGACGAGTGCGGGAATTAGCGGGATAAAGACGCTGGCAATTTTACGTAAGAAAAGCTTAAATGGAGTGGCGTTTTTTCGGTTTATATCGGCTTTCTTTTTGGCAGCTGCATCTTTGACATCGATATCTTCTTCTGCTGACACAAGCTTTGAGAAAGCGGCTGTGACATGATTGACGATTCCTGCTCCAAGGATGATTTGGATGGTTTCAGCTTCGACGACCCCCAATACGCCGTCAAGCTCTCTTAAAGCGTGAGCATCTGTATTGCTTTCATCGTAAGGCGTAATACGCAGGCGCGTCATGCAATGCGTATACGAGGAAATATTGGATTTTCCTCCGCATAGCTCAAGGATTTTCTTTGCGAGATGATGGTAGTTATTTTCTTTGCTCATCAAAACCCCTCCTCATCAAGATGCCTTATTTTTTTCTCATAGATTTTATGGCTGCTCTCGTTTTATCGATATATCCGGTTGTTTCTTCGTACCGCTCAGCCGCCATGCCTAAAAACAAAACATCAATCATAAAAAGCTGGGCGAGGCGGGAGGAAGTGGCTGCACTTCGAATCAGGGCTTCATTGGAGTGTGCCGTGTGCAACGGGACATCAGCCAGCGCGGAGACTGATGTCTGACTGAATTGTGTGAGGCTGATCGTTTTGATGCTTTTTTCCTTAGCCATCGTGAGCAGCTCAATGATTTCCTGCGTCTCTCCCGAAAACGAAATAGCGAATACGATGTCATCCTTATCTGCATTTGCGATTAATGATGCCACAAGATGAGTGTCTGTGAACGCGGTTGCTAGTTTATGAATGCGAAGCCACTTTTGCTGGGCGTCCTTGGCGACAATGCCGGAAGCCCCGACGCCGATAAAATGCACAGTATGTGCTTGGAGAAGCAGAGAAACCGCTCGTTCAAGCTCTTTATAGTCCATCAGGTCTGAGGTGTCTTGAATGGCTTGAATGGCATTGCCGGCCGCTTTTTCAGAAATGGAGGACAGCGGTTCGTGGGGCGCAATGTCCCGGTAGCCTTGAACAGCAGGCTTTGCCAGATCGCCTGCTACTCTCATTTTTAAATCTTGAAAACCCTTTAGTCCGAGTGATTTGCAGAGCCTGATGACGGCAGCATCACTTGAATTGGCTAAGGTGCTTATTTCGCTGACAGTGTTTTCTATTGCCCTGTGGGGATGAGTTAGGATGTAATCCGCAAGTTTACGCTCGGATGGAGGGAGCTTGTGCTTCATTGATTGGATGATCGCTAAACCGCCTGTTGCCATGCTCGTTCTCTCCTTATCATGAATGGTAGTTTTCGATTGCTTTGTCTATAAAACCGTTTGCTTCCTCAAGCAATGTTTGAGCTTTTTCTTGATCTGTGCTTGTTTTGAGCATGAGGATTGCCGTTTTGACGTGATCATTGGCTTGTTCCAGTGTATGTCTGGCTGTGTCGTATGAAGCGTTAGTAAGGCTTTGGATGATGCTGATGGCTCGTTCTTTTAGTTTCTTATTGCTGACGTTGACGTCTACCATCAAGTTTTCGTAAACCTTGCCGATTTTGACCATTACTGCGGTGGATATCATGTTTAGAATCATTTTATGAGCGGTTGCGGCTTTCATACGTGTTGATCCTGTAATGGCCTCAGGGCCAACAACAACCTCAATGCTGTGATCCGCTTCCTTGCTGATGGCGGAATTTTCATTGCAGGTAAGGGCGATGGCGTGTGCTCCTACTTTACGGGCGTATGTGAGGGCGCCTGCGGCATAAGGTGTGCGGCCGCTTGCTGCAATGGCAATGACTGTGTCGTTTGACGTAAGCTGTATGTTTTTTAAATCTTCGGCTCCTGCTTCTTCACTGTCTTCAATGCCCTCTGCTGCTTGCAAAAATGCTTTGGGGCCTCCAGCCATAATTCCGATGACCTGATCCGGGCTTACGCTGTAGGTGGGAGGACATTCAACAGCATCCATGACACCGAGTCTGCCGCTTGTGCCGGCGCCTGTGTATATGAGCCGGCCACCATTTTGAAACGAGTTGTATGCGCAGTCTACAGCTGTTTTGATATCAGGGAGAACCTGCTGAACGGCGGCAGCGACTTTCAAATCTTCGTTGTTGATCATCTTGAGGATGCCGAGAGTGTTTGTTTTGTGGATTTCCGCTGTTTGGCTATTGCGTGATTCTGTTGTAAGCCGGTGAAGGTTTAATAGTTCTGACATGAGGATGCCCCCTGTTTTAAAATGATGTATCTTACTATTCAGTATATTCACTTCCGTTGTGATATTTCAACTGGGTTTTATATTTTTGAAATTTTATTTCACCCGAGACTATAGGAAATAATGAAGAATCAGCTGTTCTCCAAGCGGCCCGATTTTTCGCCGTCCTTTATCTAGGAACCCGCTTTTCATATAAAGGTGTTTTGCGCGTGTGTTTAGGTGATTGACGGCCAAAATGATTTCATCGCACCATGGAAAATAACTGCTCACAAACGAGGGAAGCTGAAGCATTGCTTTTTTTGCATAGCCTTTTCCATGATGTACAGCGTTTAAAGACAGGGAGCTGAGCAGTAAAGCAAATGGATTGCTAGTATAGGGAGCAAGCGTTTCTTTTGATGTATGTAAAATGAAAAAGCCGACTGGCAGATTGTCATTTAAGATGACAGCCGGATACCGGTCCTGTATGCCTAAGGCCTGAGTCAGCACCTCTTTGGGGAGAGAGGTAAAGCGCTTGTCATCGTTGTTTAGGGTAAATGATTGAAGTTCCGGCGAATGTTCAGGTTTATAGAAGGATAAAGAAATGTCTTGAGTCATGGGGTGCCCTCCTTACAATATGTCGTCTAACTGGTTTTCTGAAATGACACGGCAGCCCGCTTGTTTTAGCAGTGCGGCGGTCACTCCGCTGCCGGCGATTTTTTTGCCAGTGAATGTGCCGTTATAAATGAAATTGCTTCCGCACGATGGACTGTTTTCTTTCAATATGACAGCGGATGCATTGATTGCTTTTGCGTAAGCTAATGTTTTAGCGGCGCCTTTCATATATAACTCTGTTACATCTTCTCCTGAGGCTGTCACGATTTTAGCGGTTCCATTGAGAACATCCTCGCCGGTGCCTCCGATGATTTCTGCAGGCTCACGGGGAGTGGAAAAGCCGCCGAGAAGCTCAGGACAAGCCATGACTGCTTTATTTTCATCGATGAGTTTTCTGATTTTCTCTGATGCGGCGTGAGAGCCGTTGTATCTGCATTCAATGCCTCCAAGGCAAGAACTGACTAGAATCATATTGGTTTCTCCTCTCTTGCTTCGCTTGTCTCTATCATAAAATAAATGACTAATGTTGGGAGGCTTTTTCAGTTAAAAAAGGAGTTAAAAAGTTTGAAAATAAAAAATTTAATTTTTCTCTTTACAAACAGGGGGTAACCTGTATATAATAACTTTTGTCAGCTCGACGAGAACACAAACGGCCCGTTGGTCAAGCGGTTAAGACACCGCCCTTTCACGGCGGTAACACGGGTTCGAATCCCGTACGGGTCACCATTTGGAGGATTAGCTCAGCTGGGAGAGCATCTGCCTTACAAGCAGAGGGTCGGCGGTTCGAGCCCGTCATCCTCCACCATCTTGCCGGTGTAGCTCAATTGGTAGAGCAACTGACTTGTAATCAGTAGGTTGGGGGTTCAAGTCCTCTTGCCGGCACTGTCTTTGCAAAATACGGAGGGGTAGCGAAGTGGCTAAACGCGGCGGACTGTAAATCCGCTCCCTCAGGGTTCGGCAGTTCGAATCTGCCCCCCTCCACCATTATTGGGCTATAGCCAAGCGGTAAGGCAACGGACTTTGACTCCGTCATGCGTTGGTTCGAATCCAGCTAGCCCAGTCACAGACACCTTTGACCAAAAGGTGTCTTTTTTATTTTGTGAAAATCATTCCAACTTCTAACTATTCAGTCTGTATAATAATTTTAAAAATATGTTAAGGTAGTTTATTCACGAATTACCATCTACACCCTGCCAAAAATTTGTTAAACTTATTTTATAAAAAATTGAAACCTTTTAAAACGAAGCTCGTATACATACAGACCGGTGAAGGCAGAGGTTAGATAAATATGGAAATGATGATTAAAAAGAGAATTAAGCAAGTCAAAAAAGGCGACCAAAATGCATTTGCGGACATCGTAGATATTTACAAGGATAAAATTTATCAGCTTTGCTACCGTATGCTTGGCAATGTGCATGAGGCAGAGGATATTGCACAGGAGGCTTTCATCAGGGCGTACGTTAATATCGACAGTTTTGATATTAACCGGAAATTTTCAACTTGGCTTTATCGAATCGCGACCAATTTGACTATTGACCGCATTCGCAAAAAGAAGCCGGATTATTACCTCGATGCAGAGGTGGCTGGTACGGAAGGCTTGACCATGTATTCGCAAATCGCCGCAGACGGAGTTTTGCCAGAAGATGAAGTAGTGTCGCTGGAGCTCTCAAACACGATTCAGCAGAAAATTTTAAAGCTTCCTGACAAATACAGAACAGTTATCGTATTAAAGTATATTGACGAACTCTCATTAATTGAAATCGGCGAGATTCTAAACATTCCTGTGGGGACTGTGAAAACGCGGATTCACAGAGGCAGAGAGGCTCTTCGAAAACAATTAAGGGATCTTTAAGTGGGGTGATGAAATGAGCTGTCCTGAACAAATTGTGCAGCTTATGCATATGCATCTTGATGGAGATATCCTTCCAAAAGATGAACACGTATTAAATGAACATCTTGAGACATGCGAGAAATGCAGAAAGCATTTTTATGAGATGGAAAAATCTATAGCACTCGTCCGGAGCACATCGCATGTCGAAGCCCCCGCGGATTTTACCGCTAATGTCATGGCTAAATTGCCTAAGGAGAAGAAAAGAGCTTCTGTGAAAAGGTGGTTCAGAACCCATCCTGTTATCGCAGCTGCTGCGGTATTCATCATTTTGATGGGCGGAGGTTTTTTAAACAGCTGGCATAATGACCACAACTTCAGCGTGTCTAAGCAGCCGAATCTTGTGGTGCAGAACCATACTGTGATCGTGCCTGAAGGTGAGACGGTCAAAGGTGATGTCACTGTCAAAAACGGCAAGCTGATTATTAAAGGCAAAATAGACGGGGATGTAACCGTCGTAAATGGCGAAAAGTATATGGCCTCTGCTGGACAAGTCACCGGTCAGATTGAAGAAATCAATCAATTATTTGACTGGACATGGTATAAATTGAAGTCTGCGGGGAAAAGTGTACTCAATGCATTAAAACCGAACGAAAAAGAGTAAAGCGTGTCAGTTGCTTTGCTCTTTTTTTTTACGGGCTGTAAGAGCTGGCGCATTTCACTTGCCGAATCGAAATGTGGTATAATGGGCTCGCTATGTTAAGTACATATGCGTAACACGTAAAACACAAAAATACGAAATGACTGAAATCTTGGAGGACGAGGAAATGGCTTTTGAGGATATCCCTTTTTTGCAGTACCTCGGCAATGCCGTTGATATTCTCCTTGTTTGGTATGTGATATATAAACTTATTATGGTCATACGTGGCACGAAAGCGGTTCAGCTGTTAAAAGGAATTGTCGTGATCGTGCTTGTCCGTATGGCCAGCCAATATTTGGGCCTCGGCACGCTTCAATGGCTGATGGACCAAGCAATAACATGGGGATTTTTAGCAATTATTATTATTTTTCAGCCTGAGCTGAGAAGAGCGCTTGAACAGCTTGGCCGGGGCCGCTTTTTCTCAAGAAGCGGCACGCCTGTGGAGGAAGCGCAGCAGAAAACGATTGAGGCAATCACAAAAGCGATCAATTATATGGCGAAACGCCGTATAGGCGCCCTGTTGACCATTGAGCGGGACACTGGAATGGGCGATTATATTGAGACAGGCATACCATTGAATGCCAAAGTCAGCTCTGAGCTGCTGATCAATATTTTTATCCCGAACACCCCGCTTCATGACGGTGCTGTGATTATGAAGAATAATGAAATTGCCGCTGCCGCCTGCTATCTGCCGCTTTCGGAAAGCCCGTTTATTTCAAAAGAACTG
The DNA here is from genome assembly GCF_016757475.1 of Bacillus sp. RHFS10. NCBI lineage: Bacteria > Bacillati > Bacillota > Bacilli > Caryophanales > Bacillaceae > Bacillus > Bacillus sp. RHFS10. The sequence goes on along the minus strand of NZ_JAESPO010000008.1, from coordinate 57,531 downwards.
GGTACGCGGCACAGAGCGGCTGTCGGTATCAGTGAAGTGACAGACAGTTTGACGATTATTGTGTCTGAAGAGACCGGCGGCGTCAGTGTGGCAAAGAACGGCGACCTTCACAGAGAGCTGACCGAAGAAGCGCTGAAAGAAATGCTTGAAGCCGAGTTTAAGAAAAACACCAAAGACACTTCTTCTAACCGCTGGTATTGGAGGGGCAAGAAAAATGGATAAATTCTTAAACAATCGCTGGGCTGTGAAAATTATTGCTCTGCTTTTCGCGCTCTTGCTTTATGTGGCGGTCAACAGCAATCAAGCACCGACTCCGAAAAAACCGGGTGAATCTTTCTTTCCGACATCAACAATTGATGAGGCAACACTGACCGACATTCCGGTCAAAGCGTATTACGATGATGAAAACTACGTCGTGACGGGTGTTCCGCAAACGGTTAATGTCACGATAAAAGGCTCGACAAGTGCCGTGAAAAAGGCTAGACAGACCAAGAATTTTGAAATATATGCCGACATGGAAAATTTAAAAACCGGCACACATAAGGTTGAGCTAAAGGCCAAAAACGTGTCGGATGGGCTGACAATCTCAATCAATCCGTCTGTTACGACAGTTACGATTCAAGAACGGATGACCAAAAGCTTTCCCGTAGAAGTGGAGTACTACAATAAAAGCAAGATGAAAAAAGGCTATTCTCCGGAGCAGCCGATTGTCAGTCCGAAAAATGTGCAGATTACCGGATCTAAAGATGTGATTGATCATATTTCTCTTGTGAAAGCTTCAGTGAACCTGGAAAACGCAGATGAAACGATTGAAAAAGAGGCAAAAGTGACTGTCTATGATAAGGACGGAAACGCGCTTCCTGTGGACGTGGAGCCCTCGGTCATCAAGATTACCGTTCCGGTGACAAGCCCAAGTAAAAAAGTACCCTTTAAAATTGAACGGACAGGAAGCCTTCCTGACGGTGTCAGTATAGCGAATATTGAATCCAGCCCCAGTGAGGTAACGGTTTACGGCTCGCAGGATGTGTTGGATTCTCTTGAATTTATAGACGGCGTCAGCTTAGATTTAAGCAAAATTAACAAGGATTCCGATATCGAGGCAGATATTCCGCTTCCTGACGGCGTCAAAAAAATCTCGCCGTCAAAGGTGACTTTGCATATAGAAGTAGATAGTGAAGCGGATCAGAAGTTTGAGAATGTCTCTATTAAGACTGTAGGGCTGAGCAGCTCGCAAAACATTGAATTTCTAGATCCTGATTCGCAAGCGATAGACGTGACGGCTAAAGGCTCTCCCAGCAATATAAAAAAACTGGAAAAATCAGATATTGAATTGTATGTGAATGTTTCAGATTTAGATGACGGGGAGCATAGCGTGAAGCTTGAAGTAAACGGGCCTCAAAATGTAACCTGGTCCTTGGGACAGAAAAACGCCAAAATCAAGCTGACGTCTAAAAAAAGCAATACATCAACTAATGACAACAGCAGCAATACATCAGGGAACCAGGATGACACAGGTCAACAAACGAATGATCAAAAGAACAACCAGCAAGATACAACGAAAAACAGCAATGATCAAAAACAAGACGAACATAAAGATCAAAACCAAGATCAGGATGAGGACGAATCTACTTCTGGTTCACAATCATCATCAGAATAAAAAAGGAGCGATTATAAAATGGGCAAGTATTTTGGAACAGATGGTGTAAGAGGTGTCGCCAATAGTGAGCTTACACCTGAGCTGGCCTTTAAAGTCGGACGTTTCGGCGGATATGTGCTGACAAAAGACAAACAACGTCCAAAAGTGCTGATAGGCCGCGATACACGGATCTCCGGCCATATGCTGGAGGGAGCCCTTGTCGCCGGACTTTTATCCATTGGCGCAGAAGTCATGCGTCTGGGTGTCATTTCTACACCTGGTGTATCTTATTTAACAAAAGCGATGGATGCAGAGGCAGGCGTCATGATTTCTGCCTCTCACAACCCAGTGCAGGATAACGGCATCAAGTTTTTCGGGGGAGACGGATTTAAGCTTTCCGACGAACAGGAGGCTGAAATTGAACGACTGATGGACGAACCGGAGGATAAGCTGCCAAGACCGGTCGGAGCCGATCTCGGGCTTGTAAATGATTATTTTGAAGGCGGCCAAAAATATCTGCAATTTTTAAAACAGACAGCTGATGAAGATTTCACAGGCATTCATGTGGCGCTCGACTGTGCTCATGGCGCAACATCGTCCTTGGCGACACACCTGTTTGCTGATTTAGATGCAGATGTTTCAACAATGGGCACTTCCCCGAACGGGTTAAACATTAATGACGGCGTTGGATCGACACATCCAGAAGCGCTCAGCGCGTTTGTCAAAGAGAAAAACGCCGATCTCGGCCTTGCGTTCGACGGTGACGGCGACCGCCTGATTGCGGTCGATGAAAAAGGAAATATCGTTGACGGCGACCAAATCATGTACATATGCTCAAAATACCTGAAATCAGAGGGCCGCTTAAAGGATGATACAGTCGTTTCAACCGTGATGAGCAATCTCGGCTTCTATAAGGCGCTCGAAAAAGAAGGCATCAACAGCGTTCAGACAGCTGTCGGCGACCGTTACGTAGTAGAAGCGATGAAACATGACGGCTACAATGTCGGAGGTGAGCAGTCAGGACATCTTATTTTCCTTGATTACAACACGACAGGGGACGGATTGTTGTCTGCTATTATGCTGATGAACACATTGAAAGCGACAGGGAAGCCGCTGTCAGAGCTTGCAGCTGAAATGCAGAAGTTCCCGCAGCTGTTAGTCAATGTGAGAGTAACTGATAAATATAAAGTCGAAGAAAATGAAAAAGTAAAAGCTGTTATTTCTGAAGTTGAAAAAGAAATGAACGGCGACGGCCGGATTTTGGTGCGCCCTTCAGGCACTGAACCGCTCGTCCGTGTTATGGCTGAAGCGAAAACGAAAGAGCTGTGCGATGAATACGTAAATCGCATTGCTGAAGTTGTGCGGTCAGAAATGGGATTGGAGTAACGAAGCCTATCATCAGAGAGCGAACAAGACAAGCGAGGTTTACATATGATAATGGTGAGACATGCGGCAAAGTTGTTTAAAAAACAATTGACCGTGCATGGCACATGCTGTAAAATCAAGCTTGTCTTGTTCTTATTTTCTCTGAGGAAGAAAAGATGGGATTATTGCTTCACCTATAATTATAGCGCCCGGACTAAGCGCCCGAAAAAAGGCTTAGTTGACGAGGATGGAGGTTATCGAATTTTCGGCGGATGCCTCCCGGCTGATTATGCAGATCACAGCCGTAAGGATTTCTTCAAACCAAGGAGGCGACTCCTTGCACAAAGAGAAATCACATGATCTTCCAAAAACATGTAGGAGGGGACGATTGAAAGTCCCCTTGAAATTCGACTTTCTTCGTCTCCTTTTACAATCTTAGGAGGAAGAAATTATGTGTGGAATCGTAGGTTATATCGGTCAGCTTGATGCGAAGGAAATTTTACTGAAAGGGTTAGAAAAGCTTGAGTACCGCGGATATGACTCTGCGGGTATCGCTGTTGCCAACGAACAGGGGATTCATGTGTTCAAAGAAAAAGGACGCATTGCTGATCTTCGTGAAGTTGTGGATGCCAATGCAGAGGCGAAGGCCGGAATTGGCCATACTCGCTGGGCAACACACGGCGAACCAAGCTATCTGAACGCTCACCCGCATCAAAGCGCACTGGGCCGCTTTACACTTGTTCATAACGGTGTGATCGAGAACTATGTTCAGCTGAAACAAGAGTATTTGCAAGATGTAGAGCTCAAAAGTGACACCGATACAGAGGTAGTTGTTCAAGTAATCGAGCAATTTGTCAACGGAGGACTTGAAACAGAAGAAGCGTTCCGCAAAACACTTACACTGTTAAAAGGCTCTTATGCAATTGCTTTATTCGACAACGAAAACAGAGAAACGATTTTTGTAGCGAAAAACAAAAGCCCTCTATTAGTCGGTCTTGGAGATACATTCAACGTCGTAGCATCTGATGCGATGGCAATGCTTCAAGTGACCAATGAATACGTAGAGCTGATGGATAAAGAAATGGTCATCGTCACTGATGATCAAGTTGTCATCAAAAACCTTGATGGTGACGTGATTTCCCGTGCTTCTTATATCGCTGAGCTGGATGCCAGTGATATCGAAAAAGGCACATACCCTCACTACATGTTGAAAGAAACTGATGAGCAGCCTGTTGTCATGCGCAAAATCATCCAAACGTATCAAGATGAACACGGCAAGCTGTCTGTGCCTGGCGATATCGCTGCCGCTGTAGCGGAAGCGGACCGCATCTATATCATTGGCTGCGGAACAAGCTACCATGCAGGACTTGTCGGTAAACAATATATTGAAATGTGGGCAAGTGTGCCGGTTGAAGTGCATGTAGCGAGTGAATTCTCTTACAACATGCCGCTCCTGTCTAAGAAACCGCTCTTCATTTTCCTTTCTCAAAGCGGAGAAACAGCAGACAGCCGCGCGGTACTTGTTCAAGTCAAAGCGCTCGGACATAAAGCTCTGACAATCACAAACGTACCGGGATCAACGCTTTCTCGTGAAGCTGATTACACATTGCTGCTTCATGCAGGCCCTGAAATCGCTGTTGCGTCAACGAAAGCATACACTGCACAAATCGCAGTTCTTGCGGTTCTTGCATCTGTAGCTGCAGACAAAAACGGCATTGATATCGGATTTGACCTCGTCAAAGAACTTGGTATCGCTGCAAACGCAATGGAAGCCCTTTGCGACCAGAAAGACGAAATGGAAATGATCGCACGTGAATACTTGACTGTATCCAGAAACGCTTTCTTCATCGGACGCGGCCTTGACTACTTCGTATGTGTCGAAGGCGCACTGAAGCTGAAAGAGATTTCTTACATCCAGGCTGAAGGTTTTGCCGGCGGAGAGCTGAAGCACGGCACGATTGCTTTGATCGAACAAGGTACACCAGTATTCGCACTGGCGACACAAGAGCACGTAAACCTAAGCATCCGCGGAAACGTCAAAGAAGTTGCCGCTCGCGGAGCAAACACATGCATCATCTCACTGAAAGGCCTAGACGATGCGGATGACAGATTCGTACTGCCGGAAGTAAACCCAGCGCTTGCTCCATTGGTTTCTGTTGTTCCATTGCAGCTGATCGCTTACTATGCTGCACTGCATCGCGGCTGTGATGTTGATAAGCCTCGTAACCTTGCGAAGAGTGTTACTGTGGAGTAAAATGTTTAACCCCTTTGGTTGTTTTGTGGCTTTGAAATAAAGTCGCGATTTTTGTAAAAAGATGTGATGTTTAAAATAAAGTTACGACGTTTATAAAAATGTTACGACGCTTTTTCCCTTAGATAATTTTTGTCTAAGGGTATTTTTCTATTTTAACTAAAGAGGCAGGTAACTAAAAGTTATAAGGGGATTCCAATTGATTTTGGGTCCCCTTTTTACATAAATGATGTGACACCACTCTTACAAAAATGTAACTTTAATCTCAAATAATGTAATTTGATTCGATGGCAGGTCATCTAATTTTCTTTTACTATGTTCTAAAAAGAGATTGGATGGTGTTGGGTTTGGATATTTCAGAAGTTAATATATCACTGTTTAGACTAGTTAATGACTTAGGAAAAGAACATCCCTTTTTGAATCCTGTATTTAGTTTTATTGCTGAATATATGGTTTTTTTACTTGCACTAAGTGTTCTTTTTATTTGGTTTACAAGAGATACGGATAATAGAATTATGATTCTTTGTGCATCTATCGCTTTCATTTGTGCCTTTACGATAGGGAAGGTTGCAGGGGTATTTCACTCGAATTATCAACCTTTTGTTGAATTGGGAGAGGTTAATAAACTGATACATAAAGAAAAAGACAATTCTTTTCCAAGTGACCATACAATTTTATTCTTCTCATATTGTATTTCATTCTGGCTCTTTAAAAGAGGCTGGTCAATTTTATGGGTATTGTTAGCTGTTCTTGTGGGAGTCTCCCGTATATGGGTTGGGGTTCATTATCCTTTTGATGTTTTAGCAGGAGTATTAATAAGCCTAGCAGTTTCAACTTTTATATATTTAACATTCCCTAAACTAAATGTTACTCAAACTACCATAAAAATTTATGAAAAATGTGAAAACATACTTCTTTATCGCTTCAAAAGAAAGGAAAACAAGTCAAAAAACCTTTAGATTTATTCAACAATCGGGTGCTAATGTTCAAAAAATCGCAACCTAAAATGATCAAACTCTTTTATAAAGATTCCATCTGTATTCAAAACTGTAGAATCCATTTTGATCTATCTTTTTTTCTAAATGGATTCTTTAAATTTGCCGTACACTGAAGGTTCATGTGTTATTTTTGATCAACCTTTATTTCACAGCTACAGTTTTAGCCAAAGGGGTTTTTTGTTTTAAAGATGGCTATGTTTAGTTTTACAAATATTTAAGATTGCCAAAGAATATGAAAATATAAAGAAGGTATTTTCAGGGAAAGTGACATCTACGGAGAAATTGGGGAATTCTAGCGATAACAATATCCACAGCAGCTAGTTCAACCGATTTAAACACGGTAAATTTTTGGTCGTTAGGGCTGTTGAAAATAAAGTAGGAACCAGTATTCATTTATAGTTGCTAATTGAACTCAGTTATTTACTAAACAAGAAAATGATTATAAAATTTTTCTTGTATTTAAAAAAATTAAAGTGATAGATATCATAAGCCTTGGATAAAGATTCAGGATGTATATTTAAAGGGAAAGCAAGATTTCATACTTCATTCTCCGTATTCCAACATCTTGACAATGTTTAAAATTTAGCATATCTTATACGTAACGTAATAATCGGTGCAGATGTTTATTTTCGCCATTCTAAATCATTAGGCCTTTAGCATTCTTTTGATATTTAATTTAAATCTTGACTGGATGAAAAAGTATTCTAATATTAAAAAGGAAAAGTAACATAAATCGATTTATTTTATAATCAAGGGACTAAATGAAAGTTTTAACGATGATTCCTTTAGAAGGAAGTTAAAATATAGCTTAAAGCTAAATGACCAATAATAAGGTAGCTCTTCAAAAAACTTCACTGAAGTTAGTTGAAGTGAAGCCGACAATTTTCAAGATTCAATGATCTAAAATTATCATTGAAATTTTGAAGTTGTCGGTTTTTTTATTGGAAAAAAATAGAGATGAATAAAAATTGTAATAAATGATAGAAAAATATGATCTGACTTAAAGGTCTTTTGAACAATAATGACATTTAAAAAGGGAGAAGTTAGAATGTTAGTTTCGTCATCATTATTAACATTATTTTTTATGATGCTTATTGCATCTGGGATAAGCGGACTATTGTTTTTACATCCACGCGTACCCTTGAGCTTTATTCGCATTCATATTGGTATTTTGGCTTTACCACCGTTGGTATCCTTAGTCATTCTTGCCAATGGCAGTGTGAATGGAAATGTGGGCCCTTGGTACTTAGATTCCTTAGCTTGGTTAATGGCTTTCTTTGTTTTAGCAATTGGCCTAATCATTCAGCGTTTTTCTGTACGTTACTTAATGGGGGATCGATCTTATCGAAAATATTTTGCGCTTTTTACTTTCACTACAGGTGCTGCTTCAATTGCATGGTTAAGTGGTGATCTCCGCCTGATAGTTGTTTTTTGGGGAGCAACTCTTGTCGGTTTAACCTTACTTATCAGGTTAAACAGTGCATGGCAAGTGGCTAGTGAAGCAGCCAAGGTTTCTGGCCGCTTATTTTTGTTAAGTTGGTTTTCTTTGTTTTTCGCGATGATTTGGCTTTTTCAAGTCACAGGCCAATGGCAGTTATCATTGGTTTTAACAAATGAAAGTTTAGCTCAACTGGGGGGATGGGAGAGAACAGGGATTAATCTATTGATTGTATTAGCAGTGATCATTCCCGCAGCTCAATGGCCATTCCAAAGATGGTTAATTGAGTCTATTGTTGCTCCAACTCCTGTTTCTGCGATTATGCACGCAGGTTTAGTCAATGCAGGCGGGATTATACTAGCCCGGTTTTCACCTCTATTTAATGGTGGTATAGCTTCGATTATTTTACTTATGCTTGCTGGGATCTCTGTATTGATTGGAACTGGCATTAGTTTAGTCCAGGTTGACTATAAACGCCAGTTAGTAGGCTCCACGATTGGACAAATGGGGTTTATGCTCATTCAGTGTGCATTAGGTGCGTATGTAGCAGCCATTATTCATCTTATTTTACATGGTTTATTCAAAGCTACGTTGTTTTTACAAGCTGGTTCAGCGGTACGGTCTCATGAAGTATCGGCTGGCGTTAATATAGGAACATCCTATTTATGGATCATGGGTGGTCGGATTTTATCCTTAGTTATAGGGGTTTCTTTTTGGCTCACGGCTCCTGATGAGGGGTATCAATTCATTAGTGCGCTAATCTTAGGGTGGTCATTGTCCGTTTCTTGGACTCAGCTCGTAGCTTTTGGAGAGGGAAGACTTGGCCGAATTGTTGGCATAACATTTTTAGGAGGAGCAGCTCTCGTATATTTTATCATTCATAGCCTCTTCTATGAGTGTTTGCATACAATCGCTTTTCAAAGTGTTCAGCCTCCAATGTCAGCTGTGATCATTGTCGTATGTCTCTTACTATTTGGCAGTGCTTTAGGTACGTGGGTTGCTCGTCATCGTTCTTCCGTTTTCTTCGCAGTACTCTATCTTTGGTTAGTGCGATTAGGTGAAGCAAAACCAAAGACAGTAGAGAGACATCCAGACTACCTTAAACAATATTTATCATAAGGAGGTCATCAATGATGGGCATTACATCTGTATTAACGAAAGAAAATGTAAAAAACAAAGATGTAGATCTTGATGTTCAAGAAAGTGATATTCACGTTTTAATTGAATCTGCCAGCCGAGTGATTGCGCCGCTTTGGCCTATTTCTACCTTTGCTGCACGCAATCCGTGGATGGGTCTCGAAAACCAACCTTTTGATCAGGTTGCAAGCTGGTTGAAAAATACCCGTGATGTTGATATATACCCTAGTGCGTCTTTGATCCATTCAGCAAAGAATAAAGGTGAGATTGATGAAGATTTTGTGGAAATGGGGCTGCAGAGTTGGTTGGATTCACATTCCTTTACTATCCCGCGGGACGCGGCAGAACGATTTTGTCGTGCTGGATTAAAATTAGATCCACTGCCTTCCGACCTTTTATCATCGCATAAGCTGGAGAAATTGGTGAATGAATGTAGTGGATTGGATCGTATCGAGAATATTTTTATGCAGCCAATAAGTTCATATATAGAGAATCAAGATGGTGAAAGGTTAATCAATATACTAGATCATCATGTCATTAAGTGGTGTAAATTATATCTTGATGACTCTCAAGCAGGTTGGACAATGCCCAATCGTGATGAAGGTTTTTATCGTTCTTGGCAGCATCTGATTCAATATGATCCAGCACTTAGTAAAAAGCAGCGTGAAAGATTAAAAGGCTGGCCGCAAGAAGCACACTTGGCTTTACAAGAAGTATTATTCGCACTAGAAATCCCCGAATCAGAAATCCAGAGCTATCTTGAAGGTCATTTACTTTCCTTACCTGGATGGGCAGGGATGATGCTTTGGCGCTCCCAACAATCGAGCCATGAACATGCACTTCTAACAGAATATTTAGCAGTTCGAATATTGATGGAGCGTGCCTTTGTAAAGCCTTATTTACCTTTGGCTAATCAACGACCTGAGAAAAAAATGTCGATTACGCCCCTTTTAGCAGCTTGGATCCATTGGGGGGACCTTGCAATAGAGGAATGGTCACAGATGTCGGCCGATGAACAAAACGAATATTTATCATTTGCCTACAGCTTTGATGAGAACCTTCGCAGGAAACTTTGGTTAGAAGCTTGGGAACAAACACACACAGATCGATTAAGTCAGAAGATCATCTCGAAACAACACGAAACCAACGGTAAAACATCGGCGTTAGCTCAATTAGCATTCTGCATCGATGTCCGATCAGAACCTTTTCGCCGTCAACTAGAAAAAGAAGGCCCGTTTGAAACGATTGGTATTGCCGGTTTCTTCGGGGTGCCGATTGCAACTTGTGAACTTGGCAGTAAACACAGTCATGCCTCCTTGCCGGTCATACTAAAACCGCAACATAAAATAAAAGAGTTCGTAGATGATGATGTACTTGAAAAATACAACCAACGCAAAAAGGCAGTTTATTCCGTAAGCCATACATTTAAAACGATGAAACAGAATGTGCTTACGAGCTTACTTCTGCCTGAGCTAAGTGGACCTTGGCTAAGTCTGCAAATGGTAGCGCGTAGCTTTGTACCAAGAAAAGCAGATCGTTTCATTCGTAATCTCCGTGAGACTTGGTTACGCAAACCTGATACAAAACTCTCGCTTCATCATGTTTATGACACAGAGGCAGAGATACCTGTTGGTTTTTCTGAAGAAGAAAGAGTGAACTTTGCTCGCCAAGCTCTAAAAATGATGGGGTTAACTGAGAATTTCGCACCATTAGTCGTGATTTGCGGGCATGGCAGTCAAAGCGCCAATAATCCTTATGCAGCAGCTCTTGACTGTGGTGCTTGCGGTGGAGCTGCCGGCGGATTCAATGCAAGAGTTTTAGCTGCTTTATGTAATCTTTCAGAGGTAAGAGAAGTTCTTTTAACTGAAGGAATTAAAATCCCTGAGGATACCGTTTTCGCAGCCGCTGAGCATAAAACAACAGTGGATGAATTACATTGGATTTATGTTCCTGAACTTTCCGAAGCTGCACAAGAAGCATTTGATCGTATCGAAGCTGTTATGCCGAAAGTGAGCCATAATGCAAATGCAGAACGTCTAGCCCAATTACCGAATTTCCAAAAGGAACTTAAAAATCCGAAGGCTGAGGCACACCGATTTGCGGAAGATTGGAGTGAGATACGTCCGGAATGGGGACTAGCTCGTAATGCCGCTTTTATCATCGGCCAACGTGAACTAACTAAGGATTGTGATTTGGAAGGAAGAGCCTTCCTTCATAATTATGAATGGAATCAGGATGAAAGCGGTGAACTCCTAGCAAATATTATTGCAGGGCCTGGAACTGTGGCCCAATGGATTAATTTACAATATTACGCATCAACGGTCGCACCTCATTATTATGGCAGCGGAAATAAGGCAACTCAAACCGTTACTGCAGGTCTCGGAGTTATGCAGGGGAATGCAAGTGACTTGTTAGCCGGACTGCCTTGGCAATCCGTCATGCAATCAGATCAAGAGGTTTATCATTCTCCTCTTCGTTTGCTGGTTGTCATCCAAGCTCCTAGAGATTATGTAGAACGGTTATTAAATAATGATTCAGTATTTCGAGAAAAAGTTCAAAATGGATGGATTCGACTGGCTAGTGTTGATCCAGATGGACGCTGGGAAAACTGGTAACTATTCATATGGATTCGTTACTCAATACAAAAATGATAAACATAAAGAAGAGGTGTGCTGTATGAATGTAAATAAAAAAGTATTATTTTTGACGGACATTGAAAACGGCTTGGAGCCTATTTTACAAGAAGTGACTAACACTCCAGCGGAAAATATGCTGACGATACAAAGCTATGGTGCCGCTATCTCACATCCCTATGGAGAAATCATGAGGTCTGTTATCATTGCAATTTATCAGGAAGATGTTGAGGAGGTTTTTGTTGTAGGCACAAAAGATAAGAGGACTTCCCCAGGCAATGTACGAACTCAACTTGAAACAATGAAAGATAAAATACAAACATTGGATTATCTTTTTCAAAATTGCAAGCCTGAATTTTTTGGTGGTACGGTCGATGAATGGCTAGATGGAAATGAAAATAGTATTGTCGCTATTGAAAAAAGCGTTGAAATCATTCGCCATCATCCACTAGTGCCGTCAGATGTTAAAGTTAGAGGTTTAATCGTTAATCCAAAGGATGGAACATCTTCAATTGTGGATGCTCCTGCTGCTAAAACAGGTCAAGCCTCACCTGATCATTGCTTGTCATGATGAAACGGAAGGAATTAACCTCTAAGCACTGAAAAAAGCAGTTTTAAGGAGAAAGTTATGGCCGCGAATTTAACTGATTTTGTAACGAAAACAATAGAGGAAATGAGTCCGTTTGATCGTGAAAATATAGAATGTATGAAAAAAGTAATGAGAAAAGCAATTGATTTTTATCATTTGAAATCTTATGAAGAAGTTGAGGAAACCCACTTAGGAAGCGTTCGATTTTTGCATGTACACTCTATTATTGAAGAAAATATGTTATCCAAAATGATCGTCGTCATAAGAAACGGTAAAACTGATTTGGATATTGAAGATGTATATGCAGGACATGTTGTAAGAGAATATTAATCAGACGAAATAACGAATATGCCAATTTTTTTGCTCAGGAGATGTTTTATAAATGAAAAAATCGAAAGGTTCTTTTGAATCAGAGATCAGTAAGTCAATTACGCAATGGGAAAAGGATTATCTTGGGCGTGGGTCTGTATCTGTTAAGACCGATATCTTGCGGGACATGATCATTGTTAATTTAAAAGGAATTTTAACACCAGCTGAATATGCAGTTTGTGGATCAAAAGAGGGTATGTTATCTATCAAACAAACTCGCTCGGAGTTAGTTGAATCAGGTATAGAAGAACTTAAGGATATTATCCTGACGATAACCGGAGAAGAAGTGACAAGTTTTCATACTGATTTAAGCTCTCGGACAGGTGAACGAGTGATGGTGTTTAAATTATTTAATGATCTTGAGAAGAATCTTTGATGTAAAGAATTAAAATGTTTTATTAAACAATCTATTCATGCCTAAGTGGAGGGCTGAAGCATTCAAGGTTGTCATATTTTACTTTTTTAAACACGATGGAAGTTATGATAAATTGAACATAATCAGCTGCCGCTTCTTTTGACTTACAGTTATGCCATCATTAATGATTTTTCATTCATAATCTAAGCGGACGCAAAGAGATATCAATTTATAGCACACTGTCTAGTTATTCCTGAAGACTCAATGGTTTCATTTCGAAAGATCTAACATCCGCTTTTGTTACGAGCGGATGTTTTTTTACATCAATCTAAATAATGAATTTGATGCTAGTGGATTGATCACTTGATCGATATTAAACTCATTTTAACTGGAAGTCATGAAAACATGCTTCGGAACTGAAATAAGTTTTCAAATTTTTAATGTCTAAAAAGAAGTCAGTCGCCAAAAAACGAATTGACATATCGGAATATAACGATATAATAATTGGTATGGAACCAATTGAAGTATTCAAAGCCTTATCAAATGAATCAAGGCTGCAAATTTTACAATGGCTGAAGGAGCCTGATCGTCATTTTGCACCCCATGAAGGGATTGATATGAACACAATCGGGGTATGTGTCAGTCAAATAACAGACAAATTGAAAATGACGCAATCGACGGCTTCTCAATATCTTACCATCCTTTTAAGAGCCGGCCTGATTAAGGCGGAACGAATCGGAAAGTACACGTATTACAAAAGAGATGAAGAAGCCATTGGGAAACTTGCTGACTTTCTTAAAACAGAGATATAAAAATAAACATCAAAGGATGTTTATTTTTACACTATACATATCGACATATTACGATGTGTTTATTTTTTATAATAACATATCGATATTTCGTGATATGTTTATTAATGATTAAGGAGTGAATGCTATGTCTAATACTTGGAAAATTTATATTTTAGCCATTGTCAGCTTTTTAGTTGGAACCTCAGAGTACATCATTTCGGGAATTTTGGATCAAATTGCTCATACTCTCGGGATCACTTTGGCTGCCGCGGGCCAGCTTATTACGATCTTTTCACTTGTATATGCTCTTTCCACACCCGTACTTATGGCATTGACAGCAAGTATGGATAGACGCAGGTTGATGATGTATGCCCTCGGTTTGTTTGTGTTTGGCAATGTCCTGGCTTTTGTACTGCCTGGTTATGGATGGTTTATTGCTGCTCGGATCATTATGGCGATGGGAGCAGGTGTGGTTGTTGTCACCGCATTAACGATTGCCGCTAAGATTGCATCGGAAGGGAAGCAAGGTAGTGCCATCGCTACTGTTGTTATGGGATTTACCGCCTCTTTAATCATAGGTGTTCCGCTTGGAAGAATGATAGCAGTAGCATTAGGCTGGAAGTCTGTATTCGGTGCAATTGCTTTGTTGGGATTGATCGCAATGGCCGTTATATTCTTTACTCTTCCGCATACTGAAGGGGATAAGCCTGTACCTTTGCTTCAACAGCTTTCTCTTTTCAAAAAACGGAAAGTGGCGATAGGATTATCAATCACTTTCTTCTGGCTCGGGGGATACTCTGTTGCTTATACCTATCTGTCACCGTATCTCTTGAACATTTCAGGAATAAGCGGCAAGTTGCTTAGCGGTGTTTTGCTTATATTTGGAGTTGCCAGTTTAGTTGGATCGAAATTTGGGGGATTAAGCACCGACAAATGGGGAGTGTCTTTTACACTTGTTGGCGGAATGACATTGCATATCGTCGCACTGATTCTGCTGTCATTTGTCACTCATTCCTATATCGGAGTGTTGGTGATTCTCATATTATGGTCGTTTGCCGCATGGTCCACCGGTCCGACACAGCAATTTCATCTGGCTACAATAGAACCGGAAATGTCAGGTGTTTTGCTCAGCATGAATCAGTCCATGATGCAACTCGCCATGGCAGTCGGCGCAGGGATAGGGGGAGTTTTTGTAGAAAACGTATCATTGGCCTCGATTACCTGGATTGGTGCATCAGGGGTTATGATTGCAATTATGGCATCATTGCTGATTTTTAATTCACAACCGAAACAGGCGCTAAAAGATATCAATCAATAATCTACTGCTTTGTTTGGTTCATTTCGAAAGATCTAACATCCGCTTGTAAATACAAGCGGGTGTTTTTTACAAGTTGTTCAAAGTCCGTTCGTCCATAAGCCTTCCAAGGGCCGACATCGTTCTGTATGTGTCGAAGGCGCACTGAAGCTGAAAGAGATATTTTAAAGTTTTGCCGGCGGAGAGCTGAAGCACAGCACGATTGCCTTGATCGAACAAGGTATACCAGTATTCGCACTGGCAACACAAAGAGCATGTAAACCTATACATCCGAGGAAACGTTAAGGAAGTTGCCACTCGCGGAACAACACTTGCATCATCTCACTGAATGGACTAGACGGTGCGGATAATAGATTCGTACTGCCGGAAGTAAACGCAGCGCTTGCTCGTGTTGGTTTTTGTTGTTCCTTGTAGCTGACGTTTACTATGCTACACTGCATCACGGCTGTGATGTTGATAAGCCGCGTAACCTTGCGAAGAGTGTTACTGTGGAGAAAAATGTTTAACCCCTTTGGTTATCTTAGCCAAAGGGGTTTTAGTATGAATATTTTATTTAAATTAGAGGAGAATTCATTTAACTAAAGTCATTGCTTTATATAATCACTAAAATTTATTTGGAATAATCTCTTGATTTAATTTCCTCGCAGAGATTGTTTGAGATTAAGATGATCCACTTATATCTATTTAATGTAATTTTTAGGATAATATACAAAATTCCCCTTACTTCGACAATTGCAATCTGGTATTATCGTATCGCATGGAAGCTATGTCTATAGACTCTATGCAAAATTGAATTGAGAGGAGGTTTTACTTATGAAAAGAAACCAAAAAGAATGGGAATCTGTGAGTAAAAAAGGTCTTATAAAGCCAGGGGGTACTTCGATTGTAAAGGCTGCCGGCTGTATGGGCTGCTGGGCCTCGAAGAGTATTGCTATGACACGTGTTTGTGCACTTCCGCATCCTGCTATGAGAGCAATTTAACATTTGAGAATAGGGAGTTGAGCATATATGCTTATACTCCTTATTTTCTCTTGAGGGGGATTTTATATGTCAAATGATCGGGTTAAGGATATCGATTTACCAGAGTTAGCGGTTCATTTACAGCCTCATGGTGCAGTAATGGTTGATAGAAAAAGTATGTTTTATTTTAGACTCAGTGGACGTGGAGCACAGTTGGCGTTTCTTTTATCAAAAAACAAAAACCTCCACAAAACGGCACGTATTTGGGAAATTGTACAGAAAGAAGAGATGAGTGCTGAACAATTAAAAGATGAGCTTAGTGCCCATCCCTTTACAGAGGCTTGGACGCAAGGGCTGTTAGATCAGCCTTTACATGTTTCAGGTTCGTTAGATTCATATTTACCTATTAGTTGTACTCTGCAGTTGACAAATGCATGTAATTTAAGCTGTTCTTTTTGTTATGCCAGCTCAGGAAAACCATATCCGCAGGAACTATATAGTGAACAATGGATTTTGGTTATGCAAAAGCTAGCAGCCCATGGAGTTTCTGATATTACACTGACCGGAGGTGAAGCGAAGCTAATTAAAGGGTTTAAAGAATTAGTCGTTGCTGCAAGTTCGCTATTTACCAATGTAAATGTATTTAGTAATGGATTGAATTGGCGAGATGATGAAGTTGAATTACTCAGTCACTTAGGGAATGTTTCTGTACAGATTAGTATTGATGGTATGGATGATACTCATGACCGATTAAGAGGCAGAAAAGGCGGTTTTAAAGAAAGTATGAATACCATCAAAAAATTATCAGAAGCAAACATTCCAGTGATTGTTGCTATGACTATCAATGAGTCTAATGCCGGTGAAGTATCTGATGTGGTGGAGCGATGTGCCAATGCGGGTGCTTTTATCTTTCGTGCAGGAAAAACGTTATCTGTCGGACGAGCGACAGAAGGTTTTAGGGCTTTGGCTGTTGATTTTGAAGAGCTGGTTAAAAATCAGCTTAGGGAAGCCCGTGTCCGATGGGGAGACTGCCTGAACATCATTGACTGGGAGCATGAAGAGAGTTCTTTCACAACAGATTTTTGTACGCCTGGATATCTTGCCTGGTACATTAGAGCAGATGGATATGTAACTCCCTGCCAATTAGAGGATTTGCCACTAGGACATATCTTAGAAGATAGCATGGCAGACATTGGTTCACCTGATCGTTTGTTTCAATTAAAATGTGATGCTAAAAATTGCAAATGTATTGGGAAAATTGAGCTTTCAGAACCGGACTTGCCTTTTCAAAAAGAAGTCAAGGTAGGGATGAGGAATGAATAGTCTATCGGTGGTATTTTGGGTTATTTTGGCAGTTGTTGGATTGCTGTTATTTATTAAATTTAAGCCTCCAACAATTGCTTCACTGCTCTTAAGCAAAGATGAGGCAAAGGAAATAAGTATACAATTTATAAAAGAGTTTGTTGGGATGGATGTGGAAAACTGGGATTTTTATTCGGTATATTGGTATGACCATGATACAGTGAATAAACTTCATCACTTAGGCATACTTAAGAAAAATAGAAAGGTTTTATATGATGTCGGGTTGGTCGAATCATGGAGAGTCCGTTTCGTTCACCAAAATCAATCATTTGTAGTTGGTGTCAATGCCAATCGAGAAATCACTTTTTTTTATGCGGACGTTCCCAAAAAGTCCCTCTCAGGGAAGTTTGAACAAGTTTCTCCAGAGGCACTCAAGCAGAGGTTAATGGTTTCGCCTGATGGACTTTGGTCTAGAGTAAATATGACTGGTACTGGTAAAAAAGAAGAAGATTTTAGCGAGGTCAGTACTTATTGGTACATAGCGGAAGCTGGAGATATTCGACTAAAGGTGACAGTTGAATTACAGGGTGGGCGAATTTCTTATATTGGGACTGAACAAGAAATACTAACTGATCAAATGAGTAAAGTCATTCGAGATGAACAAGTGGAGTCGACATTCGGAGTATCTGGTATGTTGGGTTCAGCTATAGCGATGGTAGTTGCCATTCTCATACTTGTATTTATGGATGTGCAAACAAGTATAATCACTAGCCTTGTTCTAGGTTTGTTGATTATAATATGCCAGTCGTTGACACTAAAAGAAGACATCCAATTGACAATTGTGAATGCTTATGATGCAAGGATGAGTGTCAAAACGGTCAGCTTGTTAGGTGTTTTGTCTACACTTCTTACAGGATTATTAACAGGGTTTGTAGTATTTATATGTTCAATGGCAGGAAATGCGCTTGCTGGTGAATTAGGATGGAAAACGTTTGAACAACCAATGATTCAGATTTTCTACGGAATAGGAGCGGGGCTCATTAGTTTGGGAGTGACTTCTCTACTGTTTAACATATTAGAGAAAAAGCATTATTTAAGTATATCTCCTGAGCTTTCTAACCGAACCGTCTTTCTATCAGGTTTTACTTTTAGACAAGGATTGAATATGAGCATACAAAGTTCAGTCGGAGAGGAGGTCATCTATCGGTTGCTAATGATTTCAGTCATTTGGTGGTTGAGTGGAAATATCATTATTTCCATTATTGTATCGTCCTTTTTATGGGCGATTATGCACCAAGTAACTGGATATGATCCAAGGTGGATACGTTGGCTACATCTATTTATATTCGGTTGCTTTTTGGGAGTTCTATTTATCAAATTTGGTTTTATATGTGTATTAGCAGCTCATTTCATTCATAATTTAGTGCTCGTCTGTATGCCGCTGTGGCAATTTAAACTTCAGAAACATATGCATCACGAAAAACCAAAGTATACTTCATTCTAATGATTAGGAGAAGATTTGATGCAATTGATGCAAGTACAAGATTTAAGAAAGTGCTATCGAAATGGTGATGGGATTGAACATTTGTCTTTCTCAATAAAGCGAGGAGAAATTGTGGCGCTATTAGGGCCAAATGGAGCTGGAAAAACAACGACAATTCGATGTTTGACGGGGCTTTACAAGCCAGATAAAGGCAACATTCTCATTGATGGTTCTCCTCCGGGCCATGTAACTGTTCAAAAAAAAGTAGCGCTCATTCCGGATCAGCCTTACCTGTATCCGACATTAACAGCTGCTGAACATATTCAGTTCAGGGCAAGAGGATTTCATCAAGGTAAAAAGGGTTTAAAAGAACGGGTTTATTATGCATTGAAGGAAGTACACTTGGAGGAGAAAGCAAATGAATTGTGTGGTCAGCTGTCAAGAGGCCAGAAGCAGCGGGTTGTCTTAGCAGGGGCAATAGTTCAAGATGCTTTGCTTTATATATTGGATGAGCCGACTGTAGGTCTCGATATTCCATCAAAACAGTGGCTCTCAAACTGGTTAAAAGCCAAGACAGATCAAGGCTGTGCAGCATTTGTGTCAACTCATAGTCTTGAATTTGTATTAGAAACAGCAGACAGGGTGTTATTAATTCGAGATGGTGAACTTATGAAGAGTTTGTCTGTTCCTCAATTCAAAGAGGAACAATCGGAATGGAGAAAAGAAGTGATTCGTCTTCTAGGGGAATGGTCAGATGAATAATATCATGTCTTTTTTATGGCTTCAGTCAAAAAGGCGTTTTGTAAATCAAGGTCAGGAAAAAAAGATGCCTTTTTTGATCATGCTCCTTTTTGTTGGGGCCATCGGATTTCAAGTAAGTTTCGTTTCAAGATCTGCGATATGGGATATGAATCTTACTGGTTGGGTGCTTACAGGTGTTTTTATCCTTTATACGGCATTTGGACTTTTCTCCAATCGATTGCCAAGTCAGATGGCCGATATCATGTGGCTGTATTGCACTCCTGCTTCATTTTCAAAAGTTGTGTATAGTGTTTTAATTTTCAGCGTCACTTGGAAGGCGTTGCTTTGGATCATCTCGGCCATATTCGGTGATGTATTGATTGTACTTCTGTCCGGTAAGCATATCAATTTAATAGGCAGATCTATAATTTTTGTAGGGCTCTTTTTTATCGCTGAAGTGTGGTTGATGTCTGTCTCATGTGCTAGAACAGTGAAGAAAATGAAAAGAGTATACATTTCAGTCTTTCTTCTAATGCTGGGTATTTATTCCATGTGTCTTTTTCAACTCTACTTTCTACAACATTCATCTGGGCTGTGGGAGGGTATTGGTCGTTTTATTAGTGGCGTAGGTGTAGTGTTTGAGGCATTGTCGCCGTTGTATGTGGCTGTATTTATTGGAATCATTGCAGTTTCTTTTATAACAATTTCTTTTACGAGCAGTCTGGTAGAAATGAAGGAATCGTTGGTAAAGGAGGCTGAATTCTGGGAGGAGTTTCAAGAACGTCAATTTGGTTCAGGGCAAATTATGCAGAAACCAAGGAAGACTTGGTGGGGACTGCAAGGTCTAAATGGTATTTGGTCATTTCTGTGGTTGGAACTGTTGCTTATGAAAAAACATTTATTTTTTCATAGCATCCATACCTTCACGCTGGGCTGCGTCTTTTATGTCGTCATTTTTATATATCCAGAATGGTTTTATCTTCTTTTCTTTCTCGTCGTCTCGGCAGTCATGTTGAGTTCCTATTATTCAGGAATAGTCAGGCATTCGCAATCAGGCGCCCTTTATTTATTCCCTGGAGCCCTTTGGGGAAAAATCATTATTCTAGAGCTAATGAATACAGTCTGGTTGTTTATTCTTTACTGTATTTCTATTGCTTTCATGGCAGTTGAGAATTTAGTTTATTGGTATATATATGGCTTAGGGATATATATATGGTTCATGACAATAAGACTGTTTACTTTTAACAATACAAGTCGAAACGATTTTAAGCTTTCATTGCCTCAATACTACAAGTCATTTTTTATGGCATTAGGGCTTAGCGGCATTTGTTTGTATGTTATTCATTTATTGACTGCTGGCTGGTATACATTAGTGGTGGTTGTCTGTGTAGGGAGCCTTTGTTGGTGCATGCTTAATCGTTTCAGATAGTGGATGTGTAGAATTATTGTTTTAAACGAGGAGAGGGGCTCTATTATGAAATCAAATGGTGATGAATTGTCGCTGTCTGTTCAGAATTTAGCGAAAACAAATGAGATCACAATTGTTCAAGCGATAGGGGAGCTAAAGAAATCAGGAAAAGATGCGATACCTGTTTTGGTTGAGGCCTTAAAAGAGGAAGGATCTTTACGTAATATTGCTGCGGCTGTTTTAGGTGAGTTTGGGGAAGACGCGAGTGAAGCAGCGAAGGAGCTATCATGTTTATTAAAAAGTCATGCCGAAGATACAAGAATGGCAGCGGCCATTTCACTCATGAGAATCGGGAAGCCCAGTCTGCCCTTTGTCATCAAAATTGCTCAAGAAAGTGAAGGACAATCGTGCTTTTGGGCATCTTGGTGTATCGCATGGATCGATCCTTCTTACATTGAACCGAAGATGTATGAATGTCTAAAACGCGAGCATGAACACCCTTCAGGAATGGTTGCTCCGTTTGCAGCTGAAGAGGCATTAGGAAAGCTGATTGCTTTTCAGCTGAAAGACAAGGAGGATTGAAAGGATGAAAGCTGAACAAATAATGAAAGAATGGCCAATTCATTTACCCTGGTTGAATCAATCACAGATTGATTTGACATGTCCAAGTGGCACATATCATCTTCTTTATTTTTGGTCAATGAGCTGTCCAAACTGTCACCAATTAACAGATAAAGTCCTTCAAGATATAAAGGATATGAATGTGAAAGTAATCGGAGTACATGTCCCTTACATAGAAGAAGAGAAATCTATGGAGGTTGTCTCGACGTATGCTCTTGATAGGGGAATAGATATTCCGATTGTATTAGACCAAAACTATGAGATTGTCACAAGTTGTCACGTACAAGGTATTCCTAGCTTTTGTCTATTAAGTCAATACGGGCAGATCGTAGCTAAAACAATGGGGGATGTTGGTTGGGGTAAGATGGTAAAAAGGATTAATGGCTTGTGAAGTTTTCCATCTTGTAAGTATGACGACAAACAGTTGAATATTACGATCAAACGATCCTTCCTATAAGCAGGAAGGTTTTTTTATGATGAACTATTTGCTATTAGTGGGTAAATTCATGTTCTGCCATGCTCCCAATGTACACCTTTCCGTAAGGGCAAAGTCAAATGTCAAAATAAAATCTTTTCAATATTAATCAGAAATTTATTTTCATATCGTATCCTTTCCGTATCACGTGAAAGGAGCATCATATGAAAACATTATGGAAAGTCCTAAAGATCGTTTTTGGCGGCTTGGCTGCTTTGATTTTGCTTGTATCCGTCTCGGTATTTATTTATCACCATTATCAATTAAATAAGGAAGCAGCACTGATGAAAGGCAAAGGCACAGTAGTCGATGTGGATGGTAAAAAGATGAATGTCTATGAAGAGGGGAGTGGGAAGGATACGTTTGTGTTTATGTCCGGTTCGGGGATTGCTGCGCCTGTTTATGAGATGAAGGGGCTGTATAGCAAATTTTCAAAGGAAAATAAAATTGCTGTTGTAGATCGGGCTGGTTATGGATACAGTGATGTGTCTCACGATGATAGAGACATTGATACGATACTGGAACAGACGAGGGAAGCGCTTATGAAAAGCGGAAATAAGCCTCCATATATTCTAATGCCTCATTCCATATCGGGGATTGAAGCGATGTATTGGGCACAGAAATATCCTAAGGAAATAAAGGCGATAATTGCGATGGATATTGGATTGCCCCAGCAGTATGTCACGTATAAATTGAGCGGGGTTGACAGACTGAAAGTGAGAGGCTTCCATCTGTTAACGTCGATTGGTTTTCATCGGTTTATGCCTTCCGCTGTATATAATCCTGAAGTGGTTCGACAGTCATTTTTAACGGATGAAGAAAAAGAAAGCTATAAAGCGATTTCTTACAAACAATTTTTTAATGCCGATATGGAGCATGAGCTTTTAGAGTCTTACCAAAACGGCAGCAAATCTGTGAATCTGCCAGTACCTAAAGAAACTCCCATCTTCATCTTAGATGCGGTTTCTGACCAAAATAGAAATTCAAAGTATGCCATACAAAACCGAAAAGATTATGAAGCGTTTGCGGCTCAATTCAATACAGCCGATATAAAGGAACTGAGGGGAACACACAGTATTTATTTATATCAGCCAGATCAAATATATAAACTCTCCATGGAGTTTATGAGAAAGGTTCGCTAGGATGAAGGGTTATCATATTTTAATCGTTGAAGACGATGTGATGATTGGTGGTTTGCTGCAAAAGATTTTGCAGCGTGAGGGCTATCATGTGATGTGGAAAACCGATGGAGCGGATGTACTTTCGGTGATTCAGAAGGTGGATTTGGTCATTATGGATGTGATGCTGCCGGGTGAAGACGGATATCAAATGTCTGCCAAAATCAAAAAGCTGGGGCTGCGCATTCCGGTCATTTTTCTCTCGGCCCGCAATGATATGGACAGCAAGCTTCAAGGTTTGCAGGTCGGCGAGGATTATATGGTGAAGCCTTTTGATCCGAGGGAGCTGCTGTTAAGAATGCAGAATATGCTTGAGCATCATTATGGCACTTTTACGCAAATCAAACATTTATATATTGATGCAGAAACGAAAAAAGTGTTCAATGAAACTTTGCATGATGAGGTGCTGTTTACGGCAATTGAGCGGAAAATTTTCTTTTATTTATATGAAAATAGGGACAGCACCCTGACAAAGGAACATTTCTTTGAATATCTGTGGCAGCTCGAAGACAGAAACCCGAATATCGTCAATGTGCACATTAAAAAAATCAGAGCTAAAATCAATGATCAAGCGGGTGAGATTATTGAAAATATATATGGAGAAGGGTATCGGCTGAATACCGTTGTGAAGAAATGAAGCTCAAGACAAAATATCAGTTGTTACTATGTACCGCCGTCATTAGTGTTCCGGTGCTATTGCTGGCGGTTAGCATTTTGATGTCGGTCATTTATGACAGCATGTTTAAACCGATGAATCATGGTATGCCTTTTCACAGGTCTTTTGCGTATCCGGCAATGCTCATTGTATTTTTATTATCACTCTTATTGTTAGCTTTTTTATTTTCAAAGTCGATTCATTCTCTGCTGCATAAAATCAATCTATTGAATCAAACCATTCGGCACCTGGCGAGTGATCAAAAGGTGCCTGATAAAATAGAAGTGAAACGCGCTGATGAAATCGGGGAACTGATTAAGTCGGTTAATTTGTTAATTGAACGGACGACATACCGTGAACTGGAACTGAGGCAGCAGGAAGAAGTGAAAAAGGAACTTTTGCAAAAACTGCGTCATGACATGAATACACCTTTAACCGCTCTCAGGCTGCAGTTATTTTATTTGGAGGGCCAATGTGATGATCAGGCCGTATTTGAATCATTGTATCAGCAAATCCACTATATCGCGGAATTAACCAATGAATTCAATCTATATTCCGCTGAGACGTTGGAAAGTTCTTATATCGTAAATGAAGAAGTCCGTATAAATGAGCTGTTAGAAACAGCGGTGAAAAAATGGGATTATTTGTATAGTATGAATGGGATTGGGCTGCACTATAAGCCGGCAGATCAAGATGTACTATGGATGAGCAACGGGTTATGGTTGCAAAGGCTGTTTGATAATATTTTTCAAAACACGTTAAAGCATTCAAAAGCTGAAAAAATAGAAGTCACGATTGAACATGGGACTGTTTCTATTTGTGATGACGGCATTGGATTTGATCGTAATCAGAACAGTGAGGGGCTTGGGTTAAAGATTATTGATGATATATGCAGGCTGCTGTCGATTACTTATGAGCTGCAGACAAATGAGAATGGAACGGGGTTCTTGTTTTCGAAAGAGTGACCCCCGCTGATGTTTTCTTTCTCCTATAAACTCTATATAATAGGCAGAAAGAAATGAGGTGATCAGCATATGTTTAAAAAAATCATTAAAACAATCAAGCACCTCTCAAGCAGTTCTAGCGGCCGATATCGCAGACATCGGCATTACAGCAGCAGCCGGCGCAGGCACTACAGCAGCAGCTCAGGTAAAAGAAGACACTACGACCGCTATGGCGGCAGTCATCGTTACAAACGCCGGAGCTACAGCAGCAGTTAATCCAAAAAAGTTCTTGTTCCGCTTTTGGGACAAGGGTTTTTTTGTGTGGCCGATTGAATGGCACGGTTTAGGTCTTCACGGATGGAAGCGGTGTGCTGATACTCTTCATCAATGCCCAATAATTTTTTCAGCAGCAGGGTTACTTCTTTTGTCAGCGTTAATTCCTCCAGCCAAGTGGCGTTTTTCTTCTTTTTTCCTTTATATTGAGAGTACAGCAGGAATAACAGTGTTTCTCCGAGATCAAAAAAGTCATCCTGTTTCCTCACTTTTATTTCCTCCGTTTCTTCAGTAGTCAATTGCTTTGCAAGGCCGAAATCGATGAGGCAGAGCCTGCCATTATTGATGATGATATTAGGCGTTCTGATGTCGCTGTGAAAAATCAGGTGATCATGCAGGTATTCTACAATCTCAAGCAACTGCGAAATCAGCAGTAACGCCATAAGCTCTGTAAATGGCTGTTTTCGAAAAAATAATAATTCTTCTATATTATCTCCTTCAATGAACTGCATGGCATAATAAGCCTGTCCGTCTATGATGAAATCTTCTATGAAGGCTGGGATTTGCGGGTGGTGAATGCTTTTGATCAGCTTCATTTCCTGCTGGAAGCGGACTCTTTCTTTTTCCTTTTTCGCTTTTGTCGGCCGCAGCTGTTTTAAGACATAAGGTGTTTGCGTATGGAGATCCGTGCACAAATAAACCAAGCCATAGCCGCCCATGCCGAGGCATTCTTCAATTTTGTATCGGTTGTTCAGGATAACGCCGTCCTTTAGAGGGCGGTCAAATAACAGTTTTTTCAGCTGTTTTAATGCCATGTCTGCACTTCCCTTGGTTGTACTGATTTTAGTTTATCAAAACAATGGCATTTTGGGCTAAGTAAAGGGGAGCTTAGCATAAAAAAGAGCCGGCCCATGGAACTTGAACCAGCTCTGTATGAATTAAAACTGTTTTGTGACATCGTATTCATAATCTATTTTTGCTTTGACATTACTCATCGTCGATCTAGCAGTCGCTAATGTATTGTATTTAAAACTCCATACTTTTGCGACACTGAGTTGATCTGACAAAGAGATATCATAAGACCCTGATGTTGAGCTATTCACAAGGGCACGGCGCCATTCGTTGTTTTCGCTCGTCATGATCATATGGCGTGTATTTCCCTGGCTTGGTGTTTGAGTGGCGGTTGTTTGTACTCTAGTTACAATGGCATCGCGCGGTATTCCGGATTGGTTTGTTAAATCAACCTTGATCACGCTGGAGTCAGAACCTGAGGGGCTAAGGGCTGTATTTCCTTTATTATCGGCAACACCGCTGAATGAGAACGTTCCGCTGCCGGATTTGATCCGATTTTCAATTGAAAGTGTAAAATACATGTTCCCGGTATAAGTGCCGCGTGACACTTTGACATAGAAGGTATCCGTGGTGTTTTGGGCGTCAGCATTGGCATAAATAAAAGAAGAGAAAGTATTGGGGTTAATGACTTCTGTGCCTTGCGAAACAGGAACTCTGTTCTTATCGTAAATTTCGATTTTCATCCCTGTGTACGCGTTCTGGTATGTACTTCTTACGTATACTTTTTCTCCCTTATAAGCTGTAAAGGTAAAATAGGCTTCATCTTTTCCGGCTTCCAGTATCGTTGTATCGATATTCTTATATTTCCAATAACCGATTGGCGCTGCGGTATCAAATGAATTGTTTCCTGTAATAGCAGTGACTCCGGCGGCTGATGCCGAATGCGTAAAGGTGAAGAAGACAGACAGCATAATAGCGAATGGAATGAGCCATTTTTTCGTCATGTAAACAACCTCCTTTTATTTCCATCATACATAATAACGCTTCGGGTGTAAATAAATGTTTTTTGAGGTTAATATATACATTGGTATTGCCGATAAAAAAGACTAAGAGAGAATTGTTCAGGGGGGAATCCAATGCGTCTGAATCGGCAATTTATCCGCACACAGCTGATGGTACAGAACATATTGAAACAGGATCCGGCTGCCAAGCGCGAGAATACGTCTGAAAATACAGCGGCGGTGCTGGAAAAGGCATACAGCAGGCTTGAGTCACGATCTTCCAATAAGGGAATCAATCAGTTCAATTATTCTAAAACCAGTGTGGCTGGAAACAGCGGAACGTTCAGCAAAGTGTATCAATCAGCAAATGATCGAACAGTGAGGGACACAGGGGAAGAAACAGTGATTCAATCCAATAACCCCTATGAATCTGAGAGTGATATCAGAATCAAAATACTGGATGAAAAATACAGCAGGATAAATGCGATTAACAAAACAAAGTCTGATCCATTAGGCTATATTAAGGATAAATATCAAAATTCAAAGTCGCCTTATTTCAGAAGTGATCTGTCAGCTGCGGAAAGACAGGCTGCTTACGATAATGAAACAGAGTGGCTATTCAAAGGGAAGGCGCAAAACTATAACCTGCAGGATGCTGTGTTTCGCAATGTCACGTTTCATGGGGAAGTGGAAGCTGAGAATGAAAAGGTGTATCAGCGGAGCCAGGTCAACCAGCAGCTGCTAGTGCTGTTGAATCGAAACGATATTCACATTCCGGAGGGGACAGAGCTGACGTTTACGATTACGCCGATTGACTATAAGGTACAGGTGAGCGGGACGAAAGATGAGGCACTCATAAAGCAAATTGAGCAAGCGCTGCAAGCTGGAGACAACAGCAAAGAGCTATTTTTACATATCATGAAAAGCCAAAGTATTGACTCGACACAATATTCCGAAGAGGCATATCAAAAGTATCAAGCTGCTCGTGAGATGTACGACGTCACAGGCTATCAGTTGAGGGATTTAGAAGTGATCGACGGGCGGTACGTAACACCTGATGGACGTGACTTATTAGACGTATATAAAGAAGAGCTTGAAAAAGATCCTGTACAAAAACAAACGGCTTCCTATGCTATATCTCACTATCGTTCGGAGCTCAGTAAAATGGCGGAAGCCGGGTATGATGCCATTCCGGATTTCATTCTATCAATTGATTACAGCAATGGATCTCTTAGAGATGTGGGGCAAAGCAAGAGCTACGGCACCGGAGATACCGAGTGGCTTGAAACATTAAAACGTCTAACTGGCGTGACTTATTAGAAAGCTGTTCATTGTGAACAGCTTATTTTTTATGAGAATTTTAGGGATAATAACATTCAAACAATTTAATTATATTTATATAAAAGATTTTAAATGAAGTGTAGATGAAAAACTCTGACTAAAGGTGTTTACCTGAAAAAAACAATTGTATTTTCCAGAGAAATTTATTATGATGAAATAAGTAATTTTGGAGATTATATAACAATATTAAGTTTGAATTTTCAGATTGTTATAATTGATTGTTGAGAAAGATGTCGAGTATTTTGTTAAGAGGAGGAAGAGGAGTGGCAAATCAAGAATTAAAGAGGGGCTTGGGCGCGCGTCATATTCAGATGATCGCCTTGGGAGGTACGATTGGTGTTGGCTTGTTTATGGGTTCTGCCAGCACGATTTCATGGACTGGTCCGTCTGTCCTTTTGGCTTATGCAATATGCGGAATTTTTATCTTTTTTATCATGCGTGCGATGGGTGAAATGCTGTATGTCGAGCCGAGCACGGGTTCTTTCGCGACATTCGGCCATAACTATATTCATCCGCTGGCAGGTTATATGACAGCCTGGAGCAACTGGTTCCAGTGGGTTATCGTCGGCATGTCAGAAATTATCGCTGTCGGTTCGTATATGAAATATTGGTTCCCGGATTTGCCTGCTTGGATACCTGGTATCGTGGCAATGGTGATTCTCGGGGCGGCGAACTTAATTTCTGTTAAGTCGTTTGGTGAGTTTGAGTTTTGGTTTGCGATGATTAAAATCGTGACGATTATCTTGATGATTATTGCCGGAATCGGGATCATTTTCTTCGGATTTGGCAACGGCGGAGATGCGATCGGATTGTCGAACCTGTGGTCTCACGGAGGATTCTTTACTAACGGCTTCTCTGGCTTCTTCTTTGCGCTGTCTCTCGTTATTGCGGCCTATCAAGGGGTTGAGCTGATCGGGATTACAGCCGGTGAAGCGAAAGACCCGAAAAACACGCTAAGAAGTGCGATTCAAAGTATTATCTGGCGTATTTTGATTTTCTATATTGGCGCTATCTTTGTGATCGTGACAGTGTATCCTTGGGATGAGCTCAATTCACTTGGAAGTCCGTTCGTGTCTACGTTCGCGAAAATCGGAGTTACGGCAGCGGCCGGCATTATTAACTTTGTCGTGATTACAGCGGCAATGTCGGGCTGTAACAGCGGTATTTTCAGTGCAGGACGCATGCTCTATACACTTGGGGTAAATGGACAAGCACCGAAATTCTTTACGAAGATTTCACGCAATGGGGTGCCGCTCTACGGCACAATTGCTGTAATGATCGGTTTGGCTGTCGGTGTTGTGCTGAACTATATCGCGCCGCCGAAGGTTTTTGTGTATGTGTACAGCGCAAGCGTGCTGCCTGGTATGATTCCTTGGTTTGTCATCTTGATCAGCCACATCGGATTCAGAAAAGCGAAGGGCGCTGCTTTAGATAAACATCCATTCAAAATGCCGTTTGCACCTTTCACAAACTATGTGACGATTGCTTTCTTGCTGATGGTTCTGGTCGGCATGTGGTTTAACGATGATACTCGTATTTCTCTGGTTGTAGGCGTGATTTTCTTAGCGCTTGTGGTCATTAGTTATTATGGGTTTGGGATTGGCAAACGTACGCAGGCGAATGTGACAAAAAGCGATCAAGCGGTTGAATAACATGGAAAAGAGACATTCACGGATGTCTCTTTTTTTATTTTTGGCGTATGGATTTTTCCTATTTTAGCAAGCTATAGGATAAAGATAGCGGAAGGAAAGGTGTTCATAAAATGGATGTTACACTCGGTTATTTGCGTGAATCACTTTCGAACCATCTTGAAAATGAAGTCTGCCAGCGGATTTGCAAGAAGATGCTGGCGAAGCGGTATGTGAATGAAGAGGAATTTGTAAAAGACTTAGATGACAATGAAATGTCTTTTTTGAATCATGTGTTAGAAAAAGAAATTAAGTATGCCCAGAATGAACAGGATCAAAAACGGGCCAAGGAATTAAACGAGGTGTATGAATTACTGCTTTGAAAGGCGGGGTAAGAAATGGGAGCAATTGAACGAAGCGGATATACATTTCAGCCGGAGTTTAGCGTCGTCCGTCAAAATGGAGCCATCCATGTGTATCATCACGGCGAATTTGTGGAAGAAATTGAATTTGAATTTAACGGGGAATTTCCCGATCATGATTTGATTGAAGAGCTTGTGAATCATTATTGTTTTGAGCATGAGATTTAGAGCCTTGCCTATTTGCAGGGCTCTTTCATTTATGATGTGATCAGGCCATGCTTCACTGTGATGTTTTTAGCTTTTGTGCCGGAATCAAACATTGGTGCAAAAATACATGAGCCATGCTCTATGTTGATGAATCCGATAAAACAGCCTAACCCCATATCTGTCAGGCGGGTGCAGGTTTTCCCGTAGAACGTGTAATGATCGCCTTCTTCTTGAATCATCATGCGCATAACTGTTTTCATCACTGATTGATCAAATGGAAGCGCCACTTTTTAAAAGCTTCTCCAAAAAGGCTTCTTGTTCTAGCGGAGAAATTGTCAAAGAGCTTTGCAGCCCAAATTGCGTTGTCGTAAGACAATGTATGAAGCCATGTTTTCATTCTTTCCTCGCCGATGTCTCTCGCTAATCCTGATAATATCAGACTGCGGATTCGCGCATGGCCGAGCCAAGCGTATGGTCTCGGTTCCATGATTCAAATTCACGATTGACCCCGTCCCGCCGTTTGACATCGTATTCATCCCGAACAGTTTTTACCTGCAAATTGATTAAGGGTTCATGACTTTAAAGGTGGACTGCGGAGTTTTGGTCTTTTGTTTGACCGTTCTCTGTTGCAGACAAATGTCTGATCCTTTTGCATATCGTGCAGGATGAAGGTTCCATCCGTATCATTAAATTCGTCATCGACATTCAGAGAAAGCTGTGTGGATGGAAAAGCTGCCGATTCCTGCAATGCGCAAAGCAAGTACAACTTTTTGCTTTTCTTCGTTATAAATAAAGAAAAAATGCTTAGAAGCAAATACTGTCATTGGGTTTATCATCGTGAGATAACGTGAAAAAAGAGGGTAAAAAAGAAGGTAGGGTTGCGGGATGAATGAGCAGATTCCACATGACAAAAGCCTCGATAACAGTCTGGCTTTGGTGCGGGAAGGATATTTGTTTGTAAAGAATAGAAAAGAGCATTACCAATCGGATTTGTTTCAGGCGCGTTTGCTTGGAAAAACATTTATTTGTATGAGCGGCGCGGAGGCCGCGAAGGTATTTTACGATACGGAGCGATTTCAGCGGCAGGGTGCTCTCCCGAAACGTGTGCAGAAATCCCTGTTTGGCGTTCATGCAATCCAGACAATGGATGGTGAAGCTCATCTTCATCGGAAGCTGCTTTTTCTGTCATTAATGACACCGCCGAATCAAAAGCGTTTGACTGAGCTGATGACAGAGGAATGGGAAGCGGCAGTCACGAGATGGGAGAAGGCAGATCAGGTTGTGTTATTTGAAGAAGCAAAAGAAATCTTATGCCGGGTAGCGTGCTATTGGGCAGGTGTTCCGCTGAAAGAAACAGAAGTCAAAGAGAGAGCTGATGATTTCATTGATATGGTCGACGCGTTCGGTGCGGTGGGGCCGCGTCATTGGAAGGGACGAAGAGCAAGGCCGCGTGCTGAAGAGTGGATTGAAAGAATGATTGAAGATGTTCGTGCCGGCTTGCTGAAAACATCTGCCGGAACAGCGCTGCATGAAATGGCGTTTCACACACAAGAAGATGGAAGCCAGCTGGATTCCCGGATGGCAGCCATTGAGCTGATGAATGTACTGCGGCCTATCATCGCTATTTCTTATTTTCTTGTGTTTTCAGCTTTGGCGCTTCACGAGCATTCTGCGTATAAGAAATGGCTGGGTTCTGGAAGCAGCCGGGAAAGAGAAATGTTTGTGCAGGAGGTCCGCAGATATTATCCGTTCGCACCGTTTTTAGGAGCGCTTGTTAAAAAGGATTTTGTATGGAATAACTGTGAGTTTAAGAAGGGGACATCTGTATTGCTTGATGTATATGGAACGAATCACGATCCCCGCTTATGGGATCATCCTGATGTATTTCGGCCTGAACGATTTGAGGATCGTCAGGAAAATCCGTTTGATTTGATTCCTCAAGGCGGAGGTGACGCGGAGAAAGGGCATCGCTGTCCGGGGGAAGGGATAACAATTGAAGTCATGAAAGCAAGCTTGGATTTTCTCGTGAATAAGGTAGAATACGACGTTCCGGTACAATCGCTGCATTACAGTCTTGCCAGGATGCCGTCATTGCCTGAAAGTGGATTTGTGATGAGCGGGGTCAGACGAAAAGGGTAAATTTAAAAGCTCTCTTCCTTTATCGAAGAGAGCTTTTAGATTACTTCTTTTTTTCATCGTAATATTGGACGGGATACATGGAGCCTTCGGATACCATTTTGTTATCCTCGATATCTTGCGGGTGCGGGTGGCCGGCTTTATCGACTGGGAACTTCTCCATTTCAGGCTGTTTTGTCATTTTCATTTTCATGCTGTGAATGAATTCTTTTGCTTTTTGGCGATTTGACGGGTCCTTTAATAGATAAGAAGTGATGCCGACAGTTGAAACAGCGAGACCTGAAAGTAACAGCTTTTGTTTCATGGTGATACTCCTTTCTATAATTGAAGAGTAGTGTTTCCTGTATCATTCCCGTTCTCATTATTGCTAAACCTTGCTCAGGAGAACTGTAAAGCGGATGTCGTTTCTGTATACGGAAAGCTGGAAAGGGAAAGAATAATTGCCATGATAAAACCTTGTGATGATGTAAGAATTTTGTAGTCGATTGGTCATGTTCATCGGCGAAATATTACACGAATGTAAACGTTAAATAGGACCATAAGGCTGATTGTTAAGTTATTGTAAATTCAGCGGTTGTTTTATTTACAACCAATTGAACTTGAAACATAATCGAAGTGAGTTTGCTGAATAATGTCTAAACAGAGGTGAACATGTTGGCGATTGATTTACAAACATTACTGTTCGAATTTCTCGGAGGTCTCGGTATTTTCCTGATTGGGATTAAGTTCATGGGAGAGGGACTTCAGAAATCGGCTGGAGATAGATTAAGAAATATTTTAGACCGTTTTACAAGCAATCCGCTGATGGGCGTATTGGCGGGGATCATTGTGACGGTTTTGATTCAGAGCAGTTCCGGAACCACGGTTATTACCGTAGGGCTCGTCAGTGCGGGCTTTATGACGCTTCGCCAGGCCATTGGGGTCATTATGGGGGCCAATATTGGAACGACGGTTACCGCGTTTATTATCGGAATCGACATAGGGGCCTATGCCTTGCCGATTATTGCTCTCGGCGGATTTTTACTGTTTTTCTTTAAACATAAAAATATACAAAATGCTGGCCAGATTGTGTTTGGATTCGGGGCTCTGTTTTATGGATTGGAGCTAATGAGCGGCGGCATGAAACCGCTCCGTTCACTTGAAGCGTTTCATGATTTAACGGTTAGTATGAGCACCAATCCGGTTTTAGGTGTTGTCATTGGGACATTGTTTACGGTACTCGTGCAAAGTTCCAGCGCCACGATCGGTATCCTGCAAGGTTTATTTTCAGATGGTCTGATTGATATTAACGGCGCACTTCCGGTGTTATTCGGGGATAACATCGGAACGACGATCACAGCGATTCTCGCGTCTCTAGGTGCATCTGTTGCCGCGAGACGTGCTGCGGCTACTCATGTGCTGTTTAACCTTATCGGGACAGCGATTTTCCTGATTTTGCTCAAGCCGTTTACTTCTTTGATCTTATGGTTGCAGGCTTCAATGGGGCTTGATCCCAAAATGACGATTGCCTTTGCGCACGGAATCTTTAATACGTCCAATACACTCATACAGCTTCCTTTTGTCGGGATATTGGCTTTGATCGTAACAAAACTGATTCCAGGCAAGGACTCAATGGTGGAATACAAGTCGCATCTTGATCCGATTTTTATTGAGCAATCTCCATCTATTGCTCTCGGGCAAGCAAAAGAAGAAGTTCTGCAAATGGGGAACTTTGCGGTGCAGGGGCTGGAGGTTACAAAACAGTTCTTGGTCACAAAACAGCCGAAATACGCGGCAAATGCTTACCAGTTAGAGGATGCGGTTAACAATCTTGATCGAAAAATTACTGATTATTTGATTGAGCTTTCTTCAAGCTCTCTCTCAGAGCACGAGTCTGAGGAGCATCATATGCTGATGGATACAGTCAGAGACATTGAAAGAATCGGAGATCACTTCGAAAATGTGATTGAACTGATTGAATATCAGCAGGCGCATCGTGTGGTTCTTACTGAATCTGCCATGGCGGATTTAACGAAAATGATGGATTTGACGATTTCTACTGTGAAGGCGTCTATGGATGCTCTGCACCAGAATGATGTGAAGATCGCTGATCAAGTCATTGAAAAAGAAGATGAAATTGATAAAATGGAACGGAAGCTTCGCAAAAAGCATATTATCCGTCTGAATGAAGGGCTGTGCACTGGACAAGCGGGCATTGTCTTTGTCGATATGATCAGCAACCTGGAGCGTATCGGCGATCATGCGGTCAATGTTGCAGAAGCTGTTATTGGTGAAAATCAATGAGAAAAAGCTTAGAATCCTAGGATTCTAAGCTTTTTTTGTAGTCTTTTTTCACATGCTGAAAGACATCAGGGTAATTTGTGAACACTCCTGTCACTCCCCAGTCAAGCAGGCGGCGCATATCTGCTTCCGTATTGACTGTGTAAGGATGAAGCAGGAGACCGTGGCTGCGGATCATGCGGACGTTTTCTTGATTCAAGGCTTTATAATCCGGACCCGCACCGACAGCGTATGTTTTGATTTCTTCTAGGTCAGCATCTGTCATTGACGCCATTTGTTTGGCTTCCAGCAATTGAACAGTTGGCAGGTTTGGCTGTAATTGCTTGACTTTTACCAGGCTTTCTTTGCTGAACGATTGAATGATCACTTGGCCGGGCTTAGAACGTTTGCCCAGTAATTTATGCTTCTGCAAAGAAGCGATCAGTTTTTCTTCCATACCTGGGTAGGTGTCAGGCGATTTTGTTTCGATGTAGTAGTTCGCGTGTTTTCCGAAACGGTCTAATACTTCGTCTAATGTAGGAACTTTAAGGCCGGCGTACTGCGGCTTTGCTTTTTTCGGATAGGCTTCATTAAACCAAGAACCGGCGTCAAGTTTCTTAATGTCTGCGAGTGTATGGTCTTTCACCCAGCCTGTTCCGTTTGTGGTGCGGTCCAGTTTTTCATCGTGCATGACAATCAATTTGCCGTCTTTTGTCATTTGCAGATCCAGTTCAATATAATCTGTTTTCATTTTCTGAGCGGTTTCGTAAGACAGGATCGTGTGTTCAGGCACATATCCGGAAGCCCCTCTGTGCGCGACCGTCAGGATACGGTCAGGTGACAGCAGGTTTCCTTTTGACGCTGCCGACACTGGTGTTACCATAAATGAGAGTAAGCCCAGCGACAGAAGAACCAAGGCTAGTATTCTATTTTTCCGCATGATTTCTCCTCCTTATAGATAAGCCGTACATCTGCTTTTCATATTAAAAAACAGATGTAAACAGCGTGTTGGAAAACGATTAATCTTTTGTTTTTCTTTCTTAAACGTGCTCCGCCCGTTTTCCTGTATTCCACGTCAAAGCTAAGAAGACGATGGCAAGAATGCAGGAAGAGACCAGCATGATAAAGCCGCCGTTCCAATCATATCGATCAACGACAAAGCCCATAATGGCGTTGGCGAAAGCGGATCCGCCGATGTATCCGAAAAATCCGGTCAAACCAGCCGCAGTTCCGGCTGCTTTTTTCGGCGCAAGATCAATCGCTTGCAGGCCGATCAGCATAACAGGTCCGTAGATTAAGAAGCCAATGCTGATCAGGGCGATGTTGTCTACGAGCGGATGACCGGCGGGATTCAGCCAGTACACCAATACGGCAATGAAAACGCCCGCCATAAACAAAACCCCTGCCGGTGCCCGTCGGCTTCTGAAAAATCGGTCGCTGATCCAGCCGCACAGGATCGTTCCCGGTATGCCGGCGTATTCGTAAAGAAAATACGACCAGCGCGAGTCCTCAGGAGAAAAGCCTTTGGCTTCCGTTAGGTAAGTAGGCGCCCAGTCAACAACGCCGTACCGCACAAAATAGACAAATACATTCGCAAACGCGATGTACCAAAGAAATTTGTTGTTCAGCACGTATTGAAAAAGAATTTCTTTTGTTGTTAATTCTTTTTCCTGATTTTTAAAAGCGTGTTTGGGATAGTCATTACGATACTCTTCAATTGGTGGGAGTCCGCAAGATTGAGGCGTATCGCGAACCAATAAAACAATCAAAAATGAAATGATAATGGCGATGATGGCTGGGAAGAAAAACACGCTTTTCCAAGTCGCGAACATCGCAATGCCAAGAGTGACAAGCGGAGCAAGAATACCGCCGCCTATGTTATGGGCGACATTCCAGATCGACATTTTTGTCCCGCGTTCACTAATGGAAAACCAGTGGGCCATTGTCCTGCCGCATGGCGGCCAGCCCATTCCCTGAAACCATCCGTTGATAAACATAAAAATGAACATGATGGTGACGCTCGAAGTCACCCAAGGCATTGAAACGAAAAGAATATTAACGATTGCTGATAAAAATAGGCCTGTCGCGAGAAAATATCTCGGATTGCAGCGGTCAGACACCATGCCCATGATGAATTTACTGAAGCCGTACGCAATGGACACAGCGGCCAGCACCAATCCCAGTTCCGTTTTTGAAAATCCCTGTTCCTGCAGATAAGGAATGGCAAAGGCGAAGTTTTTCCGCAGCAGGTAGTAGCCTGCGTAGCCGATAAAAATACCAATGAATACTTGGAGCCTAAGCCTTTTATAAGCCGCATCCGTCTTTGAATCATCGAGTCTCTCAATGTGAGGAGCCGGTTTAAACATGTGAAACATCAAAATCATCCCCTTTGCTGTTTGTGCTGGATGTGTGGCGTGCCTCCTTTCCGAAAAACAAAAAGAGCCAGAAAACACCCCTTGTTTAAAAGGGGTTGGATTCCTGGCTCTCCTCATCTCCATCCAAGCTATTAACTTATCATGATAGCGCTTTCTTAAATTATCATAGTCCGGAGTGAATGTAAACGGGTAATTTTCAAATGTGGATCTAGGGAGTGAAAATTATCCTTTTACTAATTGCGGGTATGTTTTTTTACAAGCAGCATAAAAATCTGGAGGGAGGCTGTTGCAGGTGGATGAATTAGATATCGCATTCGGTATTTTGCCGTTAGGGATTATCGTGTTATCGGTTGTCGGGACTTGTGTTTGTCAAAATGCGTATTTGATGCCGGTGTTTAGTTTGATGATTTCGCTAGTGCTCACCTTTACCGTTTTTAATCTATCATTTTTGGGATGGGTTGTTGTCTATACCTTGGTTTCACTGGCTATATCCTATATCACAATGATTGTGATCAGGAAAAGGAAAGCATCAGGAAAATGAAAATGCTCCACTTTTCAATATATCGTTGACTATGGCAACTAACTATGATTATAATTGCCTTAATCAACGATATAAGAAAGTGGGGATAGATTTGAAAACCAGTGGATCATCTGTCGGTTTAAAATTCAGAAAGTTCAATCGATTCTACACAAATGTTCTTGGCTTCCTTAATGAGCACATTTACGACAGCCCGTTTTCCTTAACAGAAACACGGATTTTATTTGAAATTTATAATACGCCTAACTGTACGGCAAAAGCCCTTCAGGATAAGCTTGGGCTTGACCGGGGATATGTCAGCAGGATGTTGAAACTGTTTGAAAAAGAAGATTTGATCTATAAACAGAAGAGCAAAGCTGATGCGCGCCACCATTATATTTATGTCACGGAATCAGGAAAAACGATTTATAAAAAGCTGGAGGAGAAAGCGAACGAACAAGTAGAACTGATGCTGAAGGAAATTGACCAAAAGGACCAGCACAAGCTTGCGGAGGCGATGGCGGAAATTGAAGCGATCCTTTCACAGTCACTAACTTCCAGAACGTCAGACATATCGATTAGAGATTATTTTCTTTCGGATGATCTTCAAATCCTCATTGAAAAACATAGACAATTTTATGCGGAGGCGCATGGCTGGGACGACACGTTTTTAGCTTATCTTCATGAGACATTTGATGCGGAAATCGAAAACATATGGATCGCGGAAAGCGGCGGGAAATTTGCCGGCTGTGTGGGTTTGGTCAAACATGAGGAAAAGACTGTGCAGCTCAGATGGTTCCTGGTTGATGACGATTTTCGGGGCAGACGGCTCGGCACTCAATTGCTTGAGCATCTGGTTGCATACTGCAGGGAAATGAGGTTTGAACGCATTTTCCTTTGGACGGTGAGCACCATGGCTGAGGCCCGTCCGCTCTACGAAAAATTTGGATTCAGGATAAGTGAAGTGAAAGAAGAAGCGCCATTATGGGGGCAGCGTCTGACAGAAGAACGGTGGGATTTGGAGCTATCATGAAAAGGCTGCATTATGCTTGGATCATCGTTTCCGTCACCTTTTTGATCTTATTGGCCGTTCAGGGGGTGCGCTTGTCGTTTGGTGCGTTTGTGGAGCCGTGGGAACGGCAATTTTCAATGGATAGAGGCACCATCTCGCTGATTTCTACGATAAGCTTTATTGTCTATGGCATATCTCAGCCTGTGATCGGGCGGCTTGTGGATAAATGGGGTGCTCGGGCTGTTTTGTCATGGAGTGCGCTGCTGACAGGAGTCAGTATTTTCTTAACATACTTTGTCACTTCGCCTTGGCAGCTGTTTTTGCTTTATGGATTAGGTGTCTCGCTTGGAGTTGGCGGGGCATCGAATGTGGCAGCAAGTGTGTTGGTCGTCAATTGGTTCAGCAAAAAGCGCGGACTAGCTTTTGGGATCATGGAAGCAGGCTTTGGCGCTGGGCAAATGCTTCTCGTTCCCGGCTCACTCATGCTGATCCATTGGTTTAGCTGGAAGTTGACGGTTGTGGTGTTAGGGCTGCTGTTAATCGTGATTGTCTTTCCGGCTGCAATGCTGATGCTGCGAAACAATCCTTCAGAAAAGAATGCAGAGCCGATAGGCGGGCTTGCGGCTGCGGAAAAAGAAACAGCGCCCAAAACAACTGCTCTTTCAGTGACCGGGATGTTTCGGATGAGGCAATTCTGGTTTTTGATGTTGCCGTTTTTGATCTGCGGATTTACGACCGTGGGGCTGATGGATACTCATTTGATTCCCTTTTCTCACGATCACGGCTTTTCAACGACAGTCACCAGTGCCGCTGTCAGTCTGCTTGCCGGCTTTAATATCGCTGGCATCTTACTGTCCGGAATTGTAGCGGACCGGTGGAGCAGCCGAAAAATCCTGTGCTTTTTATATGCGGTACGCGCGCTTTCGATCGTGATTCTGATTTACAGCCACGAACCCTACTTGCTTCTAGGCTTTGCGATTCTGTTTGGATTAGTGGACTTCGCTACCGTAGCGCCGACTCAAATGCTCGCCACCCAGTACTTTCAAAACTACTCGATCGGCCTCATGATCGGCTGGCTGTCGCTCGCCCATCAAATCGGCTCGGCACTCGGCGCGTATATACCTGGTGTCATCTATACGGTAACGGGTGAATATACACTGGCTTTTTATTTGTCGATCGGGATGCTCGTGCTGGCCAGTGTGATGAACGTGTTGCTGAGAGAGCCCGGGGCGGTCACGCGTGACAGTGCGGCTGTGGTGGAGAAGCTGTAAGAGAAAAGCATCTCTTCTTTTATTCAGAGATGCTTTTTTTTGTATTTCTGTTCTAATACGAAGTCAATCATTCCGACAATGCGGGTGTTTTCGACTTTTTGTTTGAAGCGGTCAGAGATTTGAACTTTTCTTGAAAATGGGAAAACAACAAAAACCCAAAAAAGGCCAATCAAGGCAAAAAACATTTGTACAGTTAATTCTATTAATTCATTAAAACGAGTGCTGAAAAAATAAATATATAACGTTACGAATGTCACGAAACAAACGATTTTGATAGTGTGTTTGAATGTGAGCTGCGGTTCGCTAAAGAATATTTTTAATTGATTCAGCATGATGGAGTCATGTTTGTTTAGGAAAATCAAAAGTTCTTTATCATCTTTTGCATGTTCTAAAATAAACTTCGCTGCTGTTTCGGTTTCTTTATATGTGTGTAGGTCTTTATTCAATACATACATCTCCTAAGTATAGAAATTGCGCATTTTATTTTCTTATTTCAAGGTGAAACAATTTGATGTTAACTAGTATAATAAGCAAAAATAGCCAGTAAAATAGCAGATAGTTCGGTAGAATAAAAAATGGATGCCGTTAAGCATCCATATGACATCCGTTCTCCACCAGCTTCGCTTTCGGTTTCAGCTCTGAAATGTAGAGGCCTAAAAGTGTAAGCGCACCTCCTGCGAGAGCGATCCAGGTCATGTTTTCGTGCAGGATCAGGATCGAGGCGGCGATTGTGATGACTGGGACCATGTAAATATACGCGCTGGATTTGACGGCGCCGAGCACGCCGACTGAGTAATTCCATGTGGCAAAGCACAGGGCGGAAGCGCCGATGCCGAGGAAGAGCATGTTGAGTACATTTGAAGCAGATGAAAATCGGCTCAGGTCAAAATGAAAATCGAACAAAAATAAAGCGGGAACCATAAACAACAAACCGTACAAAAACACTCTCTGTGTCAGCTCGATGATATGAAAATCGTAAGCGCTTAATTTTTTCATGAATATCGAATAGCCTCCAAACACGATAGCGGCTCCGACTGCCATGATGTCACCGAACGGATTCAGCCGCAGTACGACATTGCCATTGAACGTAATCAATAAAAGCCCGATCAGTGCCGCCCCAAAACCAATGAAAAAAGTCAGCCGCAGTTTTTCGCCTTCAAGCAGAAAGTGAGCCAGTACAGCCGTGATCATCGGGATAATGGACACGATCATGCCGACATTTGAAGCGTATGTATACGTAAGGGCTATATTTTCTAATAAAAAGTAAAGTGTTACGCCAAATAAACCTGCCCCGGCAAATAACAGCTCCTGCCGCCAGTTTTTGAACGGTATCATTTTGGGACGTACGAGAATAAGAGTAATAAAGCCCATCAAAAACCGGTAAAATAATATGTCCATTGGCGTAAAGTCAGTCAGCAGAACCTTTGTTGAAATAAAGGTCGTTCCCCAAACCAGAATGGTCGCAATGGCTGCGATATGCCCGGTCGTTTCTCTTTGTGTGCTCATCTTTGCAGCTCCTTTTCAAAAATCTTCATGTATTGCTTCGGCGTCAGGCCCACCTGCCGTTTGAAAAACTTCGTCATATGGCTTTGATCGCTGAATCCTGTCTGAAAAGCCGCATCAATCGGTCTGACCCCTTGTTCAAGGAGTTTTTTCGCTTGGTTAATCCGGATTGTCTCCAGGTAACTATTAGGCGTAATTCCTTTTTGTTTTGTAAATGAACGCAATAAATGATATTTGCTCCAGCCTGTTAATTCACTCAAATCATTGAGCATGACGTTCTCGGTATAATGCTCTTCTAAAAATTCACAAACCATTTTGACCTCGTCGGACGGTTCGGGAATGCTGCTGAGGAACGTGACGTCAGAATAACGGCGGATCAGCTCTTCCAGCAGGTGAAGAAACAGCTCCTCCTTGCGCAAAGCCTGCTTTTCTCTGGATATCAACATATGCAATTCCTGCAGGCTGGCTGTCAGCTCGTGGCGGAATAACACATGCTGGGAGAAATACGGGAGATGTCCTGTGCCAGTAATTTCTTCCACCGCCTTCTCCATGACATCCGGCATCACATTGATACACCGATAATCAAGCGTCCGCCCGTCAATCTGCTCACAGCTATGCGTGTCACGGGGGTTAAAGAGGAGAAGATCACCTGGATTGATGACGTATTCTTGACCTTGACAGGCCAGATACCGCTGTCCTTTTTCAATGAAGCCAATCACATAATAATCGTGAAAGTGGTTCGGGAATTTTTGCATAATTCCCTTAAAGCGGTAGGCTTCTATATGAAGGTGCGGGTCAAGCTGCAGTGTGCGTGTTTCGTTTTGCATGGGATGCCTCCTGTCGGTGTGATGGTCTTGGATTAAGTGTAGCATGATTTTTGGGGATTTCTTGTATGATGTTGCTGTTTGGAATAGAGAAAGCAGACCGTGATTGGTCTGCTTTCGTATAAGAATTTAAAGATTTTTATTCCTCGATAATAGCTTTATTTTCACAATACTTGTGGATATTTTCTAATGAGGCAAAATAAGATCTTCTTATTTTATCTTTTTTAATAAAAATTTATTTTTCGAATATTTCAGTTATAATGGTTGGGAAACAGATAGGAGGGGCAGAGATGTACCAATCGAAGAAGGTTTTGTTGTTAGGTTCAGGTGAGTTAGGTAAAGAGGTAGTGATTGAAGCCCAACGTCTTGGGGTACAGACGGTGGCGGTTGACAGTTATGAGCATGCTCCGGCGATGCAGGTCGCGCATAACAGCTATGTCGTTGATATGCTGGATCGCGAGCAGATCAGAACTATCATTGAGAAAGAAAAGCCGGATTTGATTGTGCCTGAGGTTGAGGCGATCGCGACGGATGAATTGCTGAAGCTTGAAGAGGAAGGATTTTACGTCATCCCTAATGCGCGTGCGGCGAAGCTGACGATGGATCGGGAAGGCATCAGGCGGCTTGCGGCGGAAACGCTCGGACTTGCGACGGCTGGCTATGAATTTGCGAATACATATGACGAATTTGTACAAGCGGCAGCTCAGATCGGCTTCCCTTGTGTCGTTAAACCATTGATGAGTTCTTCTGGAAAAGGCCAAAGTGTATGCCGCTCTGAAACGGATTTAGCAAGCTGCTGGGAGACGGCGATGGAAGGCGGACGGGTGAAAAACGGGCGCGTGATTGTTGAGGAGTTTATTCCATTCGAATCAGAAATTACGCTCTTAACCGTACGTGCGGTCAACGGGACGACATTTTGCGAGCCAATCGGCCATGTGCAAAAGGACGGAGACTATATCGAATCATGGCAGCCGCATCATATGACAGAGCAGCAAAAGGTAGAAGCGAAGCATATTGCGAAAGCCATTACGGATGAGCTTGGCGGATACGGTCTGTTTGGCGTTGAGCTGTTCCTTGCGAAAGATAAAGTGTATTTCAGTGAGGTATCTCCTCGTCCACATGATACGGGTCTTGTCACGCTGGTGACGCAAAATTTGTCAGAATTCGCGCTGCATGTCCGGGCGATTCTCGGTTTTCCGATTACAGAAATCACCCAGCTTTCTCCTGGCGCCAGCCGGCCCCTCAAAGCACCGGAAGAATCAGCGGACTACACTGTTGAAGGCCTGGAAAACGCGCTGGCAGTACCGAAGACACAAGTTCGCGTCTTTGGCAAGCCGATAACGAAAGCCGGACGCCGTATGGCGGTTGCGCTTTCTGGGGCAGATACAGTCGAAACAGCGAGAGAGAACGCAAAGAAAGCGTTGGATCAGCTATCTATAAAGTAGAGTTTAAGCGGGCCTTTGTCATGTACAAGGCCTGTTTTTTTCATCCTCCATAAAAGTTTTATCATAAGAATCAGAAATTTGATTATAATGTAAAAGTCTTCCATGTATAAGGGTGGTTGACACAAAGGGAGGGAGATGGCTAGAATGAAATTAGTTTCAACATTCAGAAAAAGATGGTTCACTGGTTTAACGGTTTTATGTTTGGCATTGGCAGCGGCGGTATCTTTCGGCGCACCGGCAAAAGCGGCAGAGAACCCGCAAATGTCTGTATCGAATAACGGTAAAGAAGCCGATGCTACGAAAAACCAAACGTCAAAAGAAGAACAGGTTTCCGATCCTTATGAGGGAACCGGGAAAACAAGTAAATCGCTTTACGGCCAAAAGGGACTGGAAAAAAACATTCAAGCCTTACAGCCTTCGAGTATCATCGGAACCGATGAACGCACCAGAATCTCCAGCACTACATCTTTTCCTTACAGAGCAACTGTCCAACTTTCAATCAAGTATCCCAACACCTCAAGCACATATGGATGCACCGGGTTTTTAGTCAATGCCAATACAGTCGTAACGGCTGGACATTGTGTGTACAGCCAGGATCATGGATGGGCTTCAACGATTACAGCCGCGCCGGGCCGCAACGGTTCGTCATATCCTTATGGAACTTATTCAGGCACGATGTTTTACTCCGTTAAAGGATGGACGGAAAGCAATAACACCAATTATGATTACGGAGCTATTAAATTAAACGGTTCTCCCGGAAACACGGTTGGCTGGTACGGCTATCGGACAACAAACAGCAGCAGTCCCGCGGGACTTTCCTCGTCAGTGACAGGATTCCCGTGTGACAAAACATTTGGCACAATGTGGTCTGATACAAAGCCGATTCGATCCGCTGAAACATATAAGCTGACCTATACAACAGATACGTACGGCTGCCAAAGCGGCTCACCTGTTTATCGAAACTACAGTGATACAGGACAGACAGCTATTGCGATTCACACGAACGGGGGATCGTCATACAACTTGGGAACAAGGGTGACGAACGATGTATTCAACAATATTCAATATTGGGCAAATCAATAAATACAGCAAATTAGCCATTTTCATGTTTATTTTGTTTTTATGCGGGTGCAGTTCACCGACCCAATCTGCTCAGAAAGAAACAACGATTCCTGTCACTTTTCATGTGGAGGATGCTGAGGGGGTGCCGGTTGAAGGAGTGCAAGTGACGATTGTCGCAGCACCGGTCTCAGATCAAGAGCCGAGTATAGAGATTGGCGAGATACTCGGCAAAACAGACAAAAATGGAGACATCAAATGGGATACCGGCAAAAAAGGTAACT
Organism: Bacillus sp. RHFS10; assembly: GCF_016757475.1. NCBI lineage: Bacteria > Bacillati > Bacillota > Bacilli > Caryophanales > Bacillaceae > Bacillus > Bacillus sp. RHFS10. Next base: position 12,598 of record NZ_JAESPO010000008.1, on the reverse strand, counting down.
ACTCAGTCGCATTGACGAAGGATGAAAAATCAGTAACCCATCACATCTCATTAACAGAGGATAAAAAAGATAAGGTCATTCCATTAGTTTTCAAAGAATAGGCGGTTTCCTTGATTTCGAGGAAACCGCCTTTTTTTATCACAGAAAGCCAAACTATATATATATACTGGAAATTTATAATATGAGATAATCATACATAGGTATTTTTTCTTACGAGACAAAAGGGGCATTATCCTTGATTTTTATATCAATCAACCCGGAGGAAAAAGAAGAAAATGACACAATATTCGATGCAGCCTGCCGCGGCTGAAAGCGGTCTTCGCTTTTACCAGGCATATGATCAAAGCCTTTCTTTGTGGCCGATTGAGTCGGAAGCATTCTATGTTTCTACTCGTTTTGGAAAAACGCATATCATGGCAAGTGGGCCAAAGGACGCACCTTCGCTCGTTTTGCTTCACAGGGGGCTCTTCAGCTCTCTTATGTGGTATCCGAATATCGCGGCGTGGAGCAGTCAATATCGTACATATGCGGTCGATATAATAGGAGACAAAAACAAAAGTATACCATCAGCTGCTCTGGATACGAGAGCAGATTGCGCAGAATGGCTGAAAGACGTCTTAGATTCGCTTGAACTTGAGACCGCACACTTGGCAGGCCTCTCGCTGGGGGGTTCCCATATCGTGAATTTTTTGCTCCAATCGCCTGAAAGAGTAGAGCGGGCGGTTGTGATGAGTCCTGCTGAAGCATTTATATCATATTATCCAGATGTCTATAAATTTGCTGCGGGCCTTACAGGGTCAAGAGGAGCTGAGGCATATATCAAGTGGGTCACGGCTAGCCGTTATGATCTGCATCCTGCGCTGCAAAGACAAATTGTGGCGGGTGTGGAATGGCAGGATGAACAAAGAAGCCTGAAACCGACAGAAAACGGCTTTCCGTACGTGTTCACAGACCGGGAATTGAAATCGATTGCGGTCCCGATGCTGCTGATGTTCGGTGAGCACGAGGTCATGTGCCATCAGCAAATGGCTTTAGAGCGGGCTTCAATATTGGTGCCGGGAATTCAGGCTGAAATCGTGAAGAACGCCGGGCATTTGTTATCTCTGGAGCAGCCAGAGTACGTCAATCAACGAGTCTTGTCCTTTTTGAGCGAAGAATAAAATTGTCAGAAACATGAAAAGAATGGCATTCATTGTTCAAAAGGTAACAAATGTTGTATAATAATAGAATTTGAATGCTGCTTTTTGCAGGGCATTTTATGTTATCATGCTTAATAGAGAAAATTTTTCCTGTAACGCTATTCGATCCATAACGTCGAATAATGATAGATGGTTTTACAATTGGAGGTTTGGTTACACTGTGAATTATATCCCCTGTATGATTACGATAGGAAATTTTATTTGCGGACTGCTGGCGATTCATTCCTTGTTATATCACAACATTCATTCAGCAGTGCTCTTCATTTTTACCGGCATGCTTCTCGATTTTTTTGACGGGATGGCTGCACGTAAGCTGAATGCCGTTTCTGATATGGGAAAAGAACTGGATTCGTTTGCCGACCTAGTGACGTTTGGTGTGGCTCCTTCAATGCTTGCTTACAGTGTCGCATTATACTCTCTTCCATTTATCGGGATTTTATGCGCATTGACGTACAGCATTTGCGGAATGCTTCGCCTCTCTAAATTTAACATTGAACAAAGTAAGCTTCCGACATTTATCGGAATGCCGATTCCATTTGCGGGCATGTGTCTTGTGATTCTCAGCTTTACCTATAATCCGATCCTGCTGGCGATCGGCACTTGCGGACTTTCATATTTAATGGTGAGCAAAATTAAATTTCCTCATTTTAAAAAACACGCGGCAGAAAACCTGGAGTCCGGGAGATGGAATTAGTTCAGCAGCTCATAGCGGATTACGGTTATCTCGCTATTTTTTTGATGCTCGTATTAGGGATTGTTGGATTGCCGATACCGGATGAAGTGATGATGACTGTCGTCGGCTACTTTACGCATACGGACGTGCTGAATTATGAGCTTTCGATATTCATCAGTTTTGTCGGGGCTTTGTCAGGTATGCTGATCAGCTACATGATCGGCAGAAAAGCCGGCCGCCCATTTATCGACAAGTACGGCAAGTGGGTCGGATTAAAAGAAAAGAGAATGATGAAAGTTGAAAAATGGATGAAGAAATACGGTCCATATTCGCTTATTTTAGGTTATTTCATACCCGGCGTCAGACATATGACGTGCTACTTTTCGGGAATAGGCAAAATGGAACTGAAAACGTATATTGCGTTTGCGGCAATCGGCGCCTTTTTATGGTGCTTTATTTTTATTACAATCGGAAGGGTTATAGGGATTATTCATGTTTAACACAGCTGTAAAGATTCTGTATCGTTCATTGATAGAGCTGACGAATCATCGTCTGTCATCCTATCTGATTAAAGGATTTTGCGAGTCTAAAATCAGCAAACCGGTCATTCCGCTTTTCTCAAAACATTTTCGGCTAAATTGGGATGATGTTGACGGTACGGCCGCTGATTATGGTTCGCTGTCCGAATTGTTCATTCGACATATTGATCTGGAGCGGCGCCCTGTTTCAAAAGAGTTGCAGGCGGTGGTCAGCCCTGTTGACGGTGTGGTTCAGACGGTGGGAAAAATCAACCCGAATCAAACCTTTACGGTAAAGGGAAAAGATTATTCATTCGCTGAGCTGACCGGCTGTAAACGCGCGGACCATCAATACAACGGCGGTTACTTCGTCGTGCTGTATCTAAGCCCGCGGCATTATCACCGTTTCCATTCCCCAATCAGCTGCAGGTATCAAAAGCTGGCCGAGCTCGGAAATCGTTCATACCCGGTAAATCAATTAGGGTTAAAATACGGAAAAGATGTGCTGTCGAAAAATTATCGCTTTGTATACGAGCTGAATGGCGGCAGTCGAAGTGTCCTGATGATTCCTGTCGGCGCGTTGAATATTAACTCTATCGTGCAGACAAGTACCCGGGACGAGCTGGAGATTGGCGAGGAGCTGGGATACTTTTCATTCGGCTCAACCGTCATTTTGATTTTTGAAAAAGACGCGTTCAAGCCGGCCGCCAATTTAACAGAAGGCCAGGAAGTCCAAGTCGGAGAATTGATAGGTTACGAAGAGTAAAAAGAGGGGCTCGTCTAAACGAAGCGCCTCTTTTTTTGGAAGGAAGTGAGACTCATGGAGAAACAAATCGCCAGCTGGATCACAGATTATCAGAAAACCGGAGATGAAGCTGTCCTGAGGCAAGTGCGAGAGGCGTGCTGGCCGATCGTTGAAGCGATTCTGCAAGAAATGGCAACGGATGAGGCACTAGCGAGCGACCTGCACAAGAAAGGAATCGAGCGGTTTCCGTTTATCATCAGCAAATACCGAGCGGATGTGCAGCTTCCAGTAGAAACATTTTTACGAAATACGTATCGGTTTTACTTTCAGCAGGTGATGAGAGAATCCAGTGAAAGCTTCTTTTAATAAGAGAGGCTTTTTTCGCTGTGGAAAAAGGAAACTTTTTCTATATCTATCTCGTAACTACTAGAGAACCTTGCAGAAAAGGAGAGATAGAATTGAAACGAATGATAGTGAAAATGGCTCTGCCGCTGCTGATCGTCTGTCTGGTGTTTTCTTCTTTTTCAGCCTCAGCCCGGGCTGTTTCTGAAGAAAAACATTGGGAGCGCTGGATTGAACGACATGCGCGTCCACTGGATGCTTCCGATGCTTCAAACAAAGACCTTCGCTTTTTGAAGAAGGTGCTGAAGGGAAAACGAATCGTTCAGTTAGGAGAAACCACACACGGCGCTGGCGAAATCAATGCAACAAAGATCCGCATGATCAAATACCTCCATGAAGAATTAGGATATGATGTTTTGGCATTCGAGTCCGGATTTTCGGATACAAATACATCCTACCTCAATATGGGCCAATCCACCTCTAAGAGCACGATGAAAAACTCCATTTACGCCGTTTGGCACACAGAAGATGTCGTTGAACTGTTTGATTACATGAAAGAGCAAAAAGAGAAAGGCGATCCGCTTATCTTGACCGGTTTTGATATTCAAAGCCTTAAAGCTTCATTTAATGATAATGCGAATCAATGGGTGAAGGCGGTGAACCCCGAAAAAGCTGAGCTGCTTTCCCAATCAGAAAACGATTTTTCAGAATTGGTGACTGGCAGCAGCACCTTTGAGGAATTTACGCAAAAGAAGGAAGTGCTGGTGAAAAACTACGGTGAGCTTATTCAATTCGCAGAAACACATGCATCGAAGTTAAAAGCACAACTACCGAAAGAGCCGAAAGCTTATGAGATGTTTATGCATTCTCTCCAGCTGCGAATTGACGTAATGGAAACGTATATGCCTCAAGAAATGAAACAAAAGCTAGAGGATTATCCGGAGAAATTAGAGGATTTACCTTTCGTTTTAAGAGACCGAATGATGGCTGATCAATTTCAGTGGATTGCCGACACCCTTTATCCAAAAAAGAAAATCATTGTCTGGGGCCACAATTACCATCTCCGCAAACAGAATACGAAAATGATTAAGGATATGACACAGGCAAACACTCCTAATATGGGTGATTATTTGCCGGAGCGGCTGAAAAAACAAACATATACGATTGGTATTTATGCATATTCAGGCGCCAGTCTTGATAGCTCAGACAATAAGACCGTTACGCCGGTCACAAGCCCGCCGCCGACTGGAAGTCTCGAAGCTTTGCTGAAGGCTGCGGACCATCCAGCTGTGTTTGTTGATTTTCTCCATACAAAAAACAAGAAAGGCACTTCGTGGATGTATACCCCGCGGACAGCACTTTATTGGGGATTCATGGAAGAGCAGATGATCCTGAAGGAACAATATGACGGTGTCATTTGGCTGGAGCATATCACGCCATCTGTCATTATCAAGTGAGCGGTGTCCCCTGTGATATAACAGGGGATTTTTACATATCGCAAAAATCATCAAAACATATAAGCCGAGATCCATTATTCTAAAAAAGAAAGGAGATTAAAACGTGCAATGTATTATGAAAAAGCTGTCCAGAAAACAATCGATTGGATTGAATCACATTTACATGAGCAAATATCAAGTGAGGATATTGTAAACGTTTCAGGCTTTTCAAAATTCCATTTTCATCGGATTTTTCAAAAAGAAGTCGGCATGTCGGTTGCTTCTTATATTCGGTTAAGGCGTCTTGCGAATGCAGCGGCAGCTTTGCTTTATACAGATCTTCGCATTATTGATATTGCTTTGTATTATCAGTTTGAATCTCAAGAAGCATTTACGAGGACGTTCAAAAAGCTGTATCACATGCCGCCTGGCGCATATCGAACATTTATGAAGCGTTTTACTTCAAAAAAGGAGGAATCTTACATGGAGAAAAAAATGAAGGGCTGGGTTTTGAGCGGGAGCCATCCGTTCCAATTCGAAATGGGGGTTGACCGGGAAAATGTACATCAGGGAAAAGCTTCAGGGTATTTAAAATCAACGATGGTGCAGGGCAACGGTGAATTTGCGACGATGATGCAGCAATTTAAGGCAGATCGCTATCTAGGAAAAAGGCTTCGGCTATCAAGTTTTATCAAAACAAAAGGAGTGCAGCATTTTGCCTCACTTTGGATGCGGGTTGACAGTGCTGCTGACGATGTTCTCCAATTTGACAATATGAGCAACAGGCCTATTACCGGGACAACCAATTGGAATCATTATGCTATTGTTTTAGATGTCCCTGAAAAGAGTGCTGTGATTTCCTTTGGTGTCCTATTATCTGGGCCGGGTCAGATGTGGATGGATCATGTTGTTTTTGAAGAGGTAGATGAGAGTATTCCTTCAACAAATCTTGAAATGCCGGGAGAACTTTTAGATGAGCCGATAAATTTATCTTTTGAAGAGGAACTACAAAAATAGTTTTCAGACAACTACTTTTATTAGTAAGTTAGTGGAAAATACTATTCGTTATTAATAAACCCTGGTGCCGCGTGGGTTTGCAAGAGCTTGGATATTTTTATCAGTCTGTGCGGATATGTTCATCTTTGCGGCATTTTCCTGTATGATATAGTAAGAGTGTGCATAGCAACTAACTATAATTGAACAGGGTGTTTAAATCATGGAAAAACAATACAGAGTGTTACTTTACTATAAATATGTACCGATTGAAGATCCAGAGGCGTTTAGAGAGCAGCATTTGGCTTTTTGTAAGGAGCTTGGTTTGTTAGGCCGTATTCTTGTTTCTTCTGAAGGAATTAACGGTACGGTATCAGGTACGGTTGAACAGACTGAAAAATATATGCAAACAATGAAAGCTGATCCTCGTTTTGCGGATATGGTATTTAAAATTGATGAGGAAGAAGGCCATGCGTTCAAAAAAATCTTCGTCCGCCATAAGGAAGAGCTTGTAACGCTACGTCTTGAGGATGATGTGGATCCGAATGAAACAACGGGACAGCATTTGAAGCCTGCGGAATTTTACGAGAAAATGCAGGACCCAAACACAATTGTGCTCGACGCGCGTAACGATTACGAGTATGATCTTGGCCATTTCAGAGGTGCTGTCCGTCCTGACATCGAAGCCTTCCGTGAATTGCCTGAGTGGATTGAAGAAAACAAAGAGCTGCTTGAAGGCAAACAGATTTTAACGTACTGCACGGGCGGCGTGCGCTGTGAAAAATTCTCAGGATGGCTGATGAAGCAAGGTTTTGAAGATGTATCACAGCTTGACGGCGGAATCGTGACATACGGAAAAGATCCTGAGGTGCAAGGCAAGCTTTGGGACGGCCAGTGCTACGTCTTTGATGAAAGAATCAGCGTGCCTGTCAACCGTGTCGAGCATGTGGTTGTCGGAAAAGACTGCTTTACAGGTGAACCGTGTGAGCGTTATGTGAACTGCGCAAATCCATCTTGCAACAAAAAAATGATATGCACACCGGAAAATGAGTATAAGTATATGCGCAGCTGCAGCCACGAATGCCGCACGAACTCAAGAAACCTGTATGTCAAAGAGCACAATATGACAGAAGAAGAAGTCATCGCAAGACTGGCAGCGATTGAAAAAGAAGATCACGCTGCTGCTGAATAGTAGAAAGAACACCTTGTATTCAAGGTATTCTCAGATGTTGACAAAATCCTAAAACATTTCGTTTCGGGATTTTGTCCTTTTTTATTTTGGTGGTGATGTTTTCATGTGCCAACGAAAACATCACCAGCAGGAGGGATTTTTTACTTTATTTGAATGTGCTTCATATCTTCTTCAGATGCATTGGTGAAAATGATCGGTGTTACAGCTGAAGCGGCATGCTGTTTGATGGTATCGAGATCAAATGAGAGAAGCAGTTCACCTTGTGTGACGGCTTGTCCGCTCGTGACATGTGCTTCGAAGCTTTCCCCGTTTAATTTGACAGTATCAATGCCGACATGAATCAGGATTTCAATGCCGCCGGCGCTCATAAAGCCGATGGCGTGCTTTGTCGGAAAAATGGAGACGATTTCGCCGTCTGCTGGGGCAATGACTTTTCCTTCCGATGGATCAATCGCAAACCCCTCGCCCATCATTTTTTCTGAAAAAACTGGATCCGGCACGTCCGTTAAAGAGACTGTTTCTCCTTTGAGCGGATAAATAAAGGATTCGTCAGAAGCGGGAATCTGCTGTATGTCAGTTTCCGCATCCAGCGCGGCGGCTGTATCAGGCACGCCTCCGGCCATGATCGTTTTGATGTCGTCTTTTAAGGCGTCGGATTTTGTTCCGAATATCGCCTGGAAGTTGTTGTTGACTTCCAGCACACCTACTGCGCCAAGCCGTTTTAATTCATCCTTGCTGACTTGGTTTGGCTGATGAACGGTCACACGGAGCCTTGTAATACACGCATCCAGGTTGGCGATATTTTGCTGTCCGCCTAAGGCTTGCAGCACATGAAAGGCAAGCTGGTCTTTTGCAACAGGCGCTTTTGCCTCATTCTGATCGGCTTCATCTGTTTCACGGCCCGGCGTTTTTAAATTCCATTTCAAAATCGCAAATCGGAACAAATAATAATATATGAAAGCAAATACGATCCCGACAGGAATGACAACCCAGCCGTTTGTCGACAGTCCGTAGTTTAAGACGTAGTCAATTCCGCCGCCTGAGAACGTATAGCCATGGCGGACATGGAATAAATCACAAACGACAAAGATGACGCCGGCGAGAATAGAGTTAATCAAATAGAGCACGGGCGCAACGAACAAGAAAGAAAATTCAACTGGCTCTGTAATGCCTGTCAGCATAGATGTGAGCGCGGCAGAAATCATCACGCCGGAGATCATTTTCTTCTTTTCCGGACGTGCGGTATGGATAATGGCAAGTGCAACTGCCGGCAGACAGAAAATCATGTAAGGGAAATCTCCCATCATAAAGCGCCCGGCTGTCGGATCTCCCGCGAAAAACCTTGTCAGATCGCCGGTTATGGTATTTCCTGTTGACGGGTCTGTGTATTCTCCCATCATAAAATAGAAAGGTGTATAAAAAATATGATGCAGGCCAAAAGGAATCAGCAAACGATAGATCGTTGCATAAAAGAACAGGCCGACCGTTGAATCGGCAATTAAACTGCTGGCAGCGTTAATCCCGTTTTGGATCAGCGGCCATACCAATGAGAAAATGACGCCGATCACCAATGAACTGATGGAAGTGATAATTGGGACAAACCGTTTTCCTGAAAAAAATCCAAGGACAGGATGCAGTTCAATTGTTGAAAAACGTTTATATAAATAGGCGGCAAGAAGCCCGATGATGATTCCTCCGAATACGCCCATATCAATCAGGTGCTCGGCTCCTTCATACGGAGGCTGAAGGCCAAGTAATTTCCCCATGTTGTCGAGGGTAACGGTTAAAATTAAATATCCGATGACAGCGGCAAGTCCGGCTACACCTTCGCCGGCGGCTAAACCGATCGCGACCCCCACGGCGAAAATCAGCGGCAGATTATCGAATACAACACCGCCCGCATCCTTTATAATAGGGATATTCAGTAAATCCTTGTCACCGAAACGGAGCAAAAGACCGGCTGCCGGCAGGACGGCAACCGGGGTCATCAATGCACGGCCAAGCTGCTGCAGAATTTGAAATGCCTTTTTAAACATGACAATCTCCTTTTATTGTTTTATGAGTAGGATGTATTCTTTAATTTGCTGGCTGCTTTTTGATCTGTGATAACGGTTACATGATTGTGTTTTTGAAGAATGGAGGCCGGTACATCTGTCGTGACAGGGCCTTCAGCCATCTTTTGAATGGCATCTGCTTTTTCCTCGCCGCTCGCTAAAAGCACAATATGTTTGCTGAATTTCATGATGGTTTTAATGCCCATTGAAATTGCGAGTCTCGGCACCAGCACAGGATCACCGCCGAAGAATCTGGCATTTGCCTGTATCGTGCTTTCTGACAGCTTAACAACTCGTGTTCGACCCTCAACATCAGAACCCGGTTCATTAAAACCGATGTGGCCGTTGGCGCCGATGCCGAGAATTTGAACATCAATGCCTCCCGACTGACGGATGAGATCCTCGTAGATCATACATTCAGCCTCAAGCTGCGGATTGTCTCCTTGCGGGATATGGATATGGTCAGGCTGCATATTGATATGCTGAAAAAGGTGCTCATGCATAAAATTGTTATAACTTTGCGGATGAGATGGAGAGAGGCCTGCATATTCATCCAAATTAAATGTAGTAACCTTTGAAAAATCAATTTCGCCTGACTGATAGTCTGAAATCAGCTGCTTGTACAAGCCGACCGGCGTGCTTCCTGTTGCCAGGCCGAGAACGGCATCTTTCTTTGCCTGTACATGTTCCTTGATTATGTTAGCGCTTAACTTACAGAGTTCTTCATAATGCTCGGCGACAATAATTTTCATGCGACACCCCCCAAAGAGATAGACAAGCACCACATTTGTTACAATCAATTTATGATAGTTGTCATTACGAATTTAGCACCATAATCATTAAAGTGTCAATATAAATTTCTGAAAATTTGTTATAAAAGAAAGATACAAATCTTTCATCATTATGAGATTAAGTGGTATGATGGTCTCAATCAAAAAGAACGGTTTGCATACAGGATGGGGAGAATGAAATGACAGCTTTATATTCTGTTATCAAGTTTAAAATCATTGAATTAATTAAGTCGGGCAAATATAAGGCGAATGATCAGCTGCCGACGGAGAGCGAGTTTTGCGAACAATATGATGTCAGCAGAACAACTGTGAGATTGGCTCTGCAGCAGCTTGAGCTTGAGGGATATATTAAACGGATTCAAGGAAAAGGAACATTTGTATCGGCGGCAAAAATACAAACGCCGATTCCGCATCAGATTACGAGCTTTGCAGAACAAATGAGAGGCCTGCGTTCTGAATCAAAAGTGCTTGAACTCGTGGTGATCCCTGCTGATCACTCCATTGCCGAGCTTTTGAAAATGAAAGAGAATGAACCTGTCAATAAGCTTGTCAGAGTCAGATATGCCGAGGGGGAACCTTTGCAGTACCACACCTCATATATTCCATGGAAAGCGGCACCTGGTCTGGCTCCGGAAGAGTGCACCGGCTCGCTTTTTGAACTGTTAAGGACAAAATACAATATTGAAATCAGCAGGGGCACGGAATCGATCGAACCGATTTTAACCGATGAAACGATCAGCGGCCACTTATTAACCAATGTGGGAGCACCGGCGTTTTTAGCAGAATCCCTCACCTATGATAAAAATGAAGAAGTCGTGGAATATGCGCAAATTATTACGCGGGGAGACCGAACGAAATTCACCGTAGAACAGTCATATCATTCATAAAGCAATGCGTATGAAAGAAAACGCCTGATGGTTATGAAGAAAGGAATGGTGGTTCTATGTTTCTATTGACGAATGGAAAAGCGCTGTGGGGGTCTGTGATTGCTGCTTTCGTCCTTTCAATGGTGTTTTATCCGTTTCTTCCGGCGGAGATGCCGATTCATTATGATGGTACAAACAGCCCGGATTTGACAGTGAACAAGTTGGCGGGGACAGTGATACTGCCTGTCATGATGTTGGTGTTCGCATGGGCGCAGAAGATCAATTGGCAATTTGTGATCGCGGTGTATATTTTGCTGATTTGCCATATTGCCGTCCTTTATTTAGCAGTCTAAAATCAGACAGCCGGAATGAATCTGGCTGTTTTTCTTTTATTTTTTCTTCATTTGACAATGGATGTGGTGTATAATAGCTGATGATCATAAAGAATATTCTGAAATTTATAGATTAAAAGCGGCGTATAATCAAAGAAGCGGCTGAAGTTTTTGCAGCTTTAAAAAGACTGAATATTTAAACAACTACGATGTGAAAGGTGTGCTGATCAGATTGAATAAGCTTATCGAACGAGAAAAAATTGCATTTCATAAGGCGAAGCCTGACCCGTCATTCTTGGAATTCGGGAAATATTTTACAGATTATATGTTTGTGATGGATTATGAAGAGGGAATAGGCTGGTGCCATCCTAGAATAACGCCGTACGCGCCGCTTACGCTTGATCCTTCTTCATCTGTCTTTCATTACGGCCAGGCTGTTTTTGAAGGATTAAAAGCGTACAGAACAGAAGATGGCAGAGTGCTTCTGTTCCGGCCGGACCAAAATATCAAACGGCTGAACAGATCATGTGAGCGCATGAGTATGCCTCCTTTAGACGAAGAGCTTGTGCTTGAGGCATTGACGCAATTAATTGAGCTGGAGAAAGATTGGGTTCCAAAGGAAAAGGGGACGTCACTGTATATTCGGCCCTTTATCATCGCCACAGAACCGAGTCTCGGGGTGAAGGCATCCAAAACCTATACATTTATGATCGTGCTTTCGCCTGTCGGCTCATACTATGGCGATCAGCTGAAGCCGGTGAAAATCTACGTCGAAGATGAGTACGTGCGGGCGGTAAATGGCGGAGTCGGATGTGCAAAAACGTCGGGAAACTACGCCGCCAGCCTTGAAGCGCAGCGAAAAGCGAATGAGCGGGGCTATGACCAGGTGCTGTGGCTGGACGCCATTGAAAAGAAATATGTGGAAGAAGTAGGGAGCATGAACATCTTTTTTGTCATGAACGGGGAAGCTGTCACACCGGCTTTAAACGGGAGTATTTTAAGCGGGATTACACGTTCGTCTGCGATTGAACTGATTCGCAGCTGGGGCATTCCGGTTCGTGAAGAGAGAATTTCGATTGATGAGATTTATGCGGCCTCTGCGCGCGGGGAATTGACAGAGGTCTTCGGCACGGGCACGGCAGCCGTCGTAACGCCTGTCGGTGAACTCAATATTCGTGGGAAAACGGTGATTGTAGGCGACGGACAAATCGGGGACATCTCGAAAAAATTGTATGAAACGATAACAGATATTCAGCTTGGCAAAGTGAAAGGGCCGTGCAACTGGACAGTGGAAGTCTAAAGATCGAAAAAGAACCTGCTCTGAGGCAGGTTCAGCTTGTAGAGAAAACGATGTTTTTTCTACAAGCTTTTTTGTTTTGTAATGTTTCTTTAGATATTCAGCTGATTTCAAAAGCAGAAAAAGAGCTCCCACATACCTAGCCCTGCTTGGCTAGGTA
>NZ_JAESPO010000007.1:0-185472 GCF_016757475.1 Bacillus sp. RHFS10 | reverse complement strand
TTACCCACGTGTTACTCACCCGTCCGCCGCTAACATCAGGGAGCAAGCTCCCATCTGTCCGCTCGACTTGCATGTATTAGGCACGCCGCCAGCGTTCGTCCTGAGCCAGGATCAAACTCTCCGATAAAATGGATCACAGGTTAAGTTCATCGCATCCTGCGATGACACCTGCGTGACCTGCGTCGTGCAGGTCTAGTTTGACTGACTACGCACATCGCTGTGCGATTTATAAAAAAATGAATTAACAGGTACGTTTTGTCTTGTTTAGTTTTCAAAGATCATTCAATAATGGAGCGGGTGATGAGAATCGAACTCACGACATCAGCTTGGAAGGCTGAGGTTTTACCACTAAACTACACCCGCGTGGTATTTTATAATGGCGCGCCCGAGAGGAGTCGAACCCCTAACCTTTTGATCCGTAGTCAAACGCTCTATCCAATTGAGCTACGGGCGCTTATCAAGCGACTTAACTATCATACTATCATTTGATGTTGAAGTCAAGAAGTTTTTTAAGAATGTTTTTTCGTTAATCGAATCTTTTTTAATTCGACTTCACTTATTATACACGTTTTTTAAAACTTGTAAACACCTTAGAAAAACTTTTTTTGTTTTTCGTGTTGTTGTGTGCTGTTCATCAGCGACGTTTAATAATATACCATGTGTATTTTATTAGGTCAACACCTTTTCTACATTTTTTTATTTCATTCTTTCACGCTTTGTTAGATGTATACTTTATCTGATCTTACAAATAGATATGAATGCCTGATCAGGGTGTGAAGATGCTCAAGACATTCATGAGCACCTTCTTAAAGTGTACAATGCTTCCTATTCATTCAACAATAGGCGTTAAAGAATCACCGTTCCATATCTCTCCCTTATTAAGTGTCCAGCTGTCGTTATATAAAGCTGAAGCACCCTTGTTTGCAGCTGGGCTCCACTCATCATTCCATGCCAGAAAGTAAATGGTTTTAGGATATTTTTGTTTTATTGCATTGATCAACAGGCTGTAATCAAAGCTGCCGTTTGCTGTTTGAGGGCCAACTTCTGTAAAGGCGAATGGTTTGTTAAGCGCCGTTAGCTGATCGTATCCGTTAATCGAATAGGCATCTTGAAAATACGCATCTAATCCGACAATATCCACGTAAGACGCACCCGGGTAGAAATCGATTTTAAAATCTCGGTTGGCATCGGGGGAGTAAACCCAAAGCAAATGGTCAAGTCCTCTTGTGTCGGTCATATAATGATAGATTTTTTTATAGAGCTGTTTATAGAGGGAGATTCTTTCATTATCCTTTTGATTATATGAAGTAAGTCCCCACCAAAACCATTCACCGTTCATTTCATGCACCGGCCTGAACAGAACAGGCACGCCTTGGTTCTCCAGTTCTTGAAGTCCGTCAGCAATTTTGCTGAGCATGGCATTCAGCCGCTTCCCTTCCACTGTTGAAGAATCTAATATTTTTTTATACTGCTCGTTTGTAATTGATGTTTTAAAATGTCCTGATTGAAAAGCCGGATTCGCCAGGTGCAGACTGATTTGCGGAATTCCCCCGCTTTTCCAATACGATAGCAGATCTCTGTTGCAGCTTACATCTATCGAATCTTCAATATTTGCAGTGTCAAGCCATCCTCTGGCATAATCACAGCCGTAAATAGCAGGTGATTGTCCCGAAGCGTTTCGAATTCTTTCAGCTTCAGTCATAGAGAATGTGTCATGACTATAGCCTCCAAACGCTCCGGAAAGGGCTCTGTTTTCTGTTCGATTCGGCAGATGCGCAAGCCAATTCATTACTTCTTTTGTTGTCTGCTGTGCATTAGGATTAACAGGCGGCACAGTATGCGCTTCAATTGGTTTTGCCAAAGCAGCAGACACAAGTAAAAATAAGATGAGCAAACAAATCGTATGTTTCTTAAACAATGCAATTCCCCCATTCATTAAGGATGAGATATTATCAACTCACACGTTCCTTCTATTGAAAACTCGCCAAAATGCGCAGGCAGAATAAAGTGTGAGCCTGCATTACACTCATACTGAATATCATTATTTACGATTCGGCCTGATCCATTCAGGACACTCCCCAGCAAATAGGTTTGATGAGAAAGAAAAACAGCTCGGCCGCTAATCTTCCATTTGTACACGGAGAAATCATCCGATTGTACATAAACAGTAATTACGGCATTACCGACTTCTTTCACTGCCGGTGTATGCACTGTATCAATATGCGGTATCGTTATGACTTCCATGGCTTTTTCTATATGGAGAGTTCTTTTTTGGCCTTTATCATCGCAGCGGTCATAATCGTAAACGCGATACGTTGTATCAGAGTTTTGCTGGATTTCAAGGATAAGGGTTCCCTCACATAAAGCATGGAGCGTACCGCTTGGGACATAAAAGAAATCTCCGGGCTTGATTTTGAGGCGTCTCAGCAGCCCGTTCCAATCGCCGCTTTCCATTCTTTGTCTGAACTCTTCCTTTGTGCTTGCGTGATGGCCCAAAATCATTTCGGCGTCATCTTTGCAATCAATAATATACCAGCACTCCGTTTTGCCGAGATCGCCGTTTTCGTGCAGTATCGCATAATCATCATCAGGATGTACTTGCACGGAGAGATCCATATTGGCGTCCAGCAGCTTTACCAGCAGAGGAAAAACCCTTCCATCTGGAAAACCGAAAATCTCCGGATGATCCTGCCATACTTGGTCAAGTGTCTTTCCTGCCAGCGGGCCGTTTTTAACAGCCGACGAGCCATGGGCATGTGCAGAAACGGCCCAGCACTCACCTGTTTTTTCCGAGGGGATCGCGTAGCCGAAAGCGTCACGAAGCTTTGTTCCTCCCCATATTCTTTCTTTAAAGACAGGCTCCAAAAATAAAGGGTGCTTCATGACCGCACCTCCCCGGATGCTGATGCTTCTTGTAAGGCCTGATCCGCTAAAACAAACGTGCCGATGATTCCGGCGTTACCGCCTAAACATGGAGGTACAATATAATCACTTATACTTTCTGAAAATTCAGAAAAATCAAGATAACTGTTCATGATTTTCGGTACGTATTGATAAATATAAGCAAACACCTGTCGCTGATTCATCACGCCGCCGCCAAGAATGATTTTTTCAGGCGCAAGGATCAAAATATATTGAGACAGCGCTTGGGCAATATAGTACCCTTCCAGTTCCCAAACTTGGGTTATATCTGATAAATCAGCAGCTTTTTTTCCCCAGCGCGCTTCTATGGCGGGACCAGAAGCCAGGCCTTCAAAGCAATCCTTATGATACGGGCACTTCCCTTGGTATACATCATCCGGGTGCCGCCGGATATAAATATGGCCCATCTCTGGATGTGACAGCCCCTGAAGGAGCCGGCCCTCTACAATTGCTCCTGCACCAATGCCAGTTCCAATCGTTATATACAGGCAGCTGTCTAGGCCCTTCGCTTCACCGAAAAGGAATTCACCCAGCGCCGCAGCGTTGACATCCGTATGAAATCCGACTGGGATTTTCATTTCATTTTTAACGGTTTGCAAAAAGGGATAGTGTCTCCATCCGTCTTTCGGCGTGGCCATAATGGTTCCGTATGTTTTACTGGTTTTATCGGTATCAACGGGACCAAAGGAACCGATGCCGATAGCCTGTAATGAGAATTGGCGAAAATATTGAATCACTTTCTCTATCGTTTCATCCGGCATCGTTGTAGGGATCTCAACTCGGTCAATGATCGTTCCATCTTCTTTACCGACGGCACAAATAAACTTTGTGCCGCCTGCTTCAATACCGCCAAGCATTCAGATGGCCTCCTTGTTATCTCCGCGATCAGCGCCGTATGTTTACCGAAGTGACGACAAATTTGTCATGACGATGACGGGAAAAGGAATATTCAAATGGAATGCCGTTATCTAAGAAGCCCACATGTTCGACTTCCAGAATTGGATCATCCTTTTTGCAGCCCAGATGCCGCTGGTCAATATGATCAGATTTGCAGGCTCTGATTTTCCGGTGTGTTCCGGCGATTTTGAGCTGCAGCTCGTTTGTGATGTGGTTGTAGATCGAATCATGAAGGACATCGTCATTAATGCCCGGTATTAAATGAGTCGGCATATATGTTTTTTCCAATACATAGGGCTCGCCCTCTACAATCCGCAGCCGTACGACATAATAAACAGGTGTTTTCTGATCAATAGACAAATGGGCGGCCACTTCCTCTGTGGGAAATTGCACTTCAAACTGAATGACCTTGCTTTTGATTTTCTTATCTTTCAGCAAGTTGGTCAATCCGAGGATTTCATTGCTGACCACATGGACATGGTCATCCTGTATCGCTGATTGAATAATAAACGTGCCATGCCCTCGTTTTCTGAACAGCAGCCCTTCGGCTACTAAATTATCCAAAGCTCTTTTCATCGTCATGCGGCTTGAGTTGAACTCTTTCGCAAGAGATACTTCATCGGGAATCGGCTGATCGATCGGATAGACGTTATTTTTGATTCTATTTCTCATTTCATTTGCAATGATTTCGTATTTATTCATTGGTCTCCTCCGGCAGCTGTTAGAGTTTGATATCACATAAGCTTTTACGGATATCATAAGTTCTTTTCCCTATTTCATCAATGTTGCGGCTGGCCGTGGACTCTAATCATCATGATGATTGCCGGAAGATCTGTAAATTTAGAAACCGTTTTGCTCAGCAATCTCCTTGAACCATTTTCCGCTTTTTTTGATGGTCCTTTCCCCGTCTTTCTCGAGATTGACTGATACAAACCCATATCGGTTTTTATAAGCATTGGTCCAAGACCAGTTGTCCATAAACGTCCATAGGTGATAGCCTTTTACGTTTGACCCTTCCTGTATGGCGCGGTGAATCCATTTAAGGTGTTCTTTTATAAATTCAATCCGGTAATTATCTTGAATGATGCCTTGCTCATCCCTGAAGCGTTCCTCGCCTTCGACCCCCATGCCGTTTTCAGAAATAAAGCACTCGATGTTCCCGTAGTTTTCTTTTAGATTGATCAAAATATCATAAACGCCTTTTTCGTAGATCTCCCAGCCGCGATGCGGATTCATTTTGCGGCCCGGCATGACGTAAGGGTCAAAATACCTGTCCGGCAAAAAAGGAGAGTCGGGGTTCGGAAGATGTTCTTTTGCTTTTACACGTCTCGGCTGGTAATAATTCACCCCCAACAGATCAACCGTATTGTGTTTGATGACCTCAAGATCTTCTTTCTTATAGTCAGGAACAAAGCCTTCGCTCTTTAAAATGTCAACCAGCTCTTTTGGAAATTCTCCTTTAACAGATGGGTCTAAAAAGGATCTGTTAAAAAACGCGTCTGCTATTTCTCCCGCTTTCACATCCGCCGGATGGCTGCTTCTCGGATAGGACGGTGTCAAATTTAAAATGATGCCGATTTTTCCGTCCTGCTTCATCCCCTTGTAAGCCTGAATCGCACGTGCACTCGATAGCATCGTATGAAAACCGACCTGGACAGCCTCTTTAAAATCGACCTTGTTTGGATAATGGAAATCATATAAGTATCCGCCTTCTACGGGGACGATCGGTTCATTATGCGTGAACCATTTTTTCACCCGGTCTCCAAATAAACGAAAACACGTTCTCGCATAGTTTTCATAAGCGTCAACCGTTTCTCTGTTTACCCAGCCGCCGATTTTTTGAAGCTCCATCGGCATATCGAAATGAAACAAATTGACAAAAGGCTCTATTCCGTTCGCGATCAGCTCATCAATGACTCTCTTATAGAAATCTTCAGCTTTGGCATTGACCTCTCCTGTTCCATCCGGTGTTAAACGCGACCAGGAAATCGACATCCGGAACGAGTTGTGGCCAAGCTCCTTCATCAGCCTGATATCTTCTTTATAATTGTCGTAAAATTGAGATGTCGCTGCGGGCCCGACATGATCAAAAAAGCGATGCGGTTCTTTTTCAAACCAGTAATCCCATATATTCTGCCCTTTTCCGTCTCTATCGGCGGCACCCTCCGTTTGTGTTGCTGAAGCGGATGACCCCCACCAAAAATCTTTTGGAAAACGATATTGTTCTGTTTGTGCCAAGTCTCTCTCCCCTTATGTCACATTTTGATACTGTTATCATTTTGCTGAGCAGCTGTTTCCTGGACAGCCTGTTCTTTTTCTTTTGCCAGATTTAATTTATCCATTGCTTTTAGGAACGGAAACCAAATCACGAAGACAATCAGCAGATTGACAAGCTGCATCACGCCCCCCATGATCGAGTTCGTCGCCATGATGCCATTAATGAATAAAGGAACCGTCCACGGCACCGTAACACCAGTCGGAGGCGGAACGAGCCCCGCTGACATGGCCAGATAGGTGACGAGCGTAACAACCATCGGCGCCAAAACCCAAGGCACAATAATGATCGGATTCATGACAATCGGAAGCCCGAAGATAATTGGTTCGTTTACGTTAAAAATACCGGGAGCAAGGCCAAGTTTTGATACTTGTTTCATCTGCCTGCTTTTCATGAATATGAGAATGGTAAAGACAATCGCAAGCGTCATCCCGGTTCCGCCCATGCCTACTGTATAAATCTCCATAAACGGTTTTGAAATAATATGAGGGATTTCTTTTCCCGCCGTGTAAGCAGAAAGGTTTTCTACCTGCAGTGTATTCCAAATCGGGTCCATCACGGAGTTGATAATAATCTGTCCGTGCAGCCCGAAAAACCAAAGGATTTGAATGAAAAACACGGCAATCAGCGTCGGAATGATACCGCTTCCAAGTCCGACAAGCGGAGCCTGAATCGCATGATAAATGACGTCGTGCATATTTGTTTTAAATAGCTGCGTCACCAGAACGTTAATCAGCAAAAACACGGTCAATGTAATAAATGCCGGAATAAGTGCGGCGAATGATTTTGCCACAGCAGGCGGAACACCCGCAGGCATTTTGATCGTCAGGTTTTTTTGAACGATTCTTCTGTAGACTTCAGCAGAAAGAAATGCCGTAATCATACCAAGAAACATCCCTTTTGCACCGAGACGATCGACCGGGATAACCCCTGTAATGGCATCCCCTGTTTCCGGTTGAACGATAAAAGGCGTTAAGAGCAAAAAGGACACCAAAGCGATCGCGCCCCCAAATACGGCTTCGACTTGATAGCTTTTTGACAGGTAATAGCCTATCCCGAACACGACAAAGACAGACATAATGCCCATAGTCGCCGTGGAGGCAATGCCGAATTGAGACTGAAACGATGTAAGCATTGACGCATTCATAATTTTGTTTAAGAACGGCAAGTTCGTTAACACCACAAAAATGGATCCGAATATCGTAAGCGGGAAGGCCAGCATAAACGCATCTCGCAGCACTTGCAAATAGCGGTTATTGTTTAACCTCCCTGCAATTGGAACAAGGAATTGGCTGATTTTCTCGAACACCCTATCCACCCCGATTTTTTATAGATTCTTTGTTTGAAAGAGATCAAGCAGTTCTTTCACTAATTCTTTCATGGTCAATGTTGACATCAGGTGATCCTCCGAATGCATGAGCAGCAAGGAGAAATCCGCCGCTTCCCCGCCTGATTCTTTCTGTATCATTTGAAAGTGAATGTCATGGGCCGCGGATAAATCCCGCTCCGCCTTGGCAATGAGGGCATCCGCCTCTTCCTTGTTCCCTTCCTTGTAGGCGCGCAGTGATTGTATGATGCAGCTGCGGGCATTCCCGCTGTGCAGGATAAGCTGAAAACTGATTTGTTCGTCTGTTAAATCCGTGATTTTTATGTGCTCCATTATTGATTCTCCATTAATGACACTGCCTGCTCATACGCTTTTTTGCCATCTGCCATTCCGTAGGCCATCATGTCAATAACTTCAACTCGAATATTGTATTGATCCGCCTCTTTTTGCAGTTCGCTTTTCAGAAAGCTCATTTGCGGTCCGATCAAAACGGCATCCGCTTTTCTCATGTCTTCTTTCGCCTTATCTTGGCCGACAGCCCAAATCTCTGCTTCCTCTCCGATGGTTTGTGCGTATTCCTTCATTTTTGTCACCAATAAACTGGTGGACATTCCTGAACTGCACGCAAGTAATATTTTTTTCAACTGCTATCCCCCCTTGTGATTAAAACGCTTACAATCATTATTATAGTCATTAATTTTTAAATGTCTATACTTTTAAAAATTAAATATAATCATATAGTGGTACAGTTCATTGCTTGTACATTTTTCTATGGAAGATTCATTCATAATGTGTTACACTCATCAACAGAAACGAATCAATTGAATAGCTATGATCACTTGTATAACCTCAATAATATGGTTTGAGGGTGTCTACCAGGAACCGTAAAATCCTGATTACAAAAATTGTTTATGACATTTTTTGTAATCAGGATTTTTTTATTTGTCAAAACATTTTAGTAAAGGAGTTTGTTATGAATTTTAAAGTTTTCCTGCTTGCAGCTTCTACAATTGCAGTCGGATTGGTTGAGTTAATTGTGGGAGGAATTCTTCCTCAGATCGCAAATGATTTAGATATTTCCATTGTCTCAGCCGGGCAGCTGATCAGTGTGTTTGCGCTTGGCTATGCAGTGTCAGGGCCTCTGCTTTTGGCATTGACTGCGAAGATTGAGCGGAAGCGTTTATATTTAATTTCCTTATTTGTTTTCTTCCTTAGCAATCTTGTGGCCTATTTCAGCCCTAATTTTGCAACGCTGATGGTGTCAAGGGTATTGGCTGCGATGAGTACGGGGCTGATTGTTGTACTTTCCTTAACGATTGCCCCGAAAATTGTAGCGCCTGAATACAGAGCGCGCGCAATCGGCATTATTTTTATGGGATTCAGTTCTGCTATCGCATTAGGTGTGCCGCTCGGAATCTTAATCAGTGATTCCTTTGGATGGCGCATTTTATTCCTTGGCATTGGACTTTTGGCGCTAGTCTCCATGCTGGTTATTTCAATCTTCTTTGAAAAGATACCGACGGAAAAAATGATACCTTTCCGAGATCAACTCAAGACGATTGGCAATCTGAAAATCGCGAGTTCACACCTTGTCACGATGTTTACTTTAGCGGGGCACTACACGCTATACGCCTACTTTGCGCCGTTTTTGGAAGAAACTCTTCACCTGGGCTCTTTCTGGGTCAGCATTTGTTATTTCCTTTTCGGGATATCTGCTGTGTGCGGAGGTCCTTTCGGAGGAGCGCTTTCTGACCGGCTTGGTTCGTTTAAGAGCATTTTGCTGGTGACCGGTTCCTTCGCCATCATTATGTTCTTACTGCCGCTGTCAACGTCATCTATGATTTTCTTTTTGCCTGTCATGGTGATTTGGGGACTTCTGAGCTGGAGCCTCGCCCCGGCTCAGCAAAGCTATTTGATAGAAATTGCGCCAGATTCGTCTGACATTCAGCAAAGCTTTAATACGTCTGCTCTCCAAGTCGGAATTGCCCTTGGCTCAGCCATTGGCGGTGTTGTTTTGAATCAGACGGATAGTGTTGTCTCAACGGCCTGGTGCGGCGGATCGATTGTCATTATCGCTGTCCTGTTTGCCTTAATTTCTTTAACAAGACCTGTCCAGACAGCAAAAAAATCCTCCTTGTAAAAAGAGGATTTCAGATTGTTGACAAAATCCTAAAACGGTTTAGTTTTAGGATTTTGTCATCTTTTCAGCGTGGTTGAAAACCCTTGAAGTCTAGGAAAGGCGAGCATTGGAGCGGAGCGAATGTCCTAATTCGTGAGCACCAACGCACAGGCTTGACAACGAATGCTAGGGTTTGTCGACACGCTGAAAATCCTCCTTGTAAAAGGAGGATTTTTTATGATTTAGCTGAAAGCTCGTCTTCGGTGACCCATTTGTGGTTTTTCACTTTTTCACCGCTAGTTGTCGATGTATAGTCAACCATGTATACGGTTGTTTTTTCGGCGGAATCGATCTCGGCTGTTGCTCCCTTCATGCCTTTCATATGAGAAGCCTCTAAGATCACCTGATCTCCGGGGTTTAAAGTTTTCTCTCCCGCATCTTTGATTTCTTCTTGGATCACCCATTTGTGATGATCTACACGCTGTCCTCCGTTTGTCGGAGTGTAAGAGACAACATACGCCGTTGTGTCATAGGCGCCTGTCACTGTAGCTTCGGCACCTTTCATGCCTTTCATATGAGATGCATTGATGATCACTTGGCTGCCTACTTTATATTTCGGATTTTTAGATTCCTGTAATCCCTCTGGTACGTCAGCTGATCCGGAATGGTCCATTTCTTCATGTGATGATGAATCTGAATGATTTTCATGTTTATTTTCTTTTGTGCTATTGTTATTGCCGCATGCTGATAAAACAAAAACAAGAGATAACATCAGGATTCCCAGTGCTTTTTTAGAGAGTTTCATGTTCATTCTCCTTTGCTTCATTTTTTACTGTTATTTTTGCCAGCAGACAATAAAACGAATAACTGCAAGCAAATATGTCCTTTCGATAATACTATACCCCCGAACGGTATGTAAATACGCTGATATTCTCATAAAACGATCCCACAGTTTGTCCTATTCCCCTTGATTTACATAGCCAAACATGAAAAAAGCCGCTGTCACGCGGCAACTAGTGATGCAACACTTTTATATACACACCTTTTTTTGCTTTTTGATAAGCCGCCTTCCCCATCTTTCTCACCTTTTCAGAAACGTCTGAGGCTTTGATCCATTCATCTTCATGAAAAATGGATGGATCGATGAGACGCATTTTCTTCTTTTGATGGAAATCGTACTGGATGTCATCTTCTTTTACTTGGATGCCGGGATGAATATGTTTAAGCAAGCTGATTACTTCTTCATGTTTTGATGCATGCAGAATGTGGAGTACCTCTTGATCCGTTTTTAGCAGATCTTCTGCGGATATGATATTGTGCCGCAGCGCAGCCTTCAACGTTCTTGCTAAGTATTCATAGCCATATACATTCACAGGATTCAAAAAGAAATCAATCACTTCCATGTAATACACCCCGACAAACCATTCGGCGGCTTCGATACCATCCGGAAACGTCTTTCCGTTTCTCACAATAAGATGATCTAAAAAGCTTTGCGCTTCGAGCAGGCTAATGTGTCCATATCGGTACATGTCGCGCAGCGTATAGTCTATCCGATCGGCACAAAGCTCCGGAGCGGGCTGTTCCAGCAATGTCCATCTCGTATCGTCTGATAAAAGTTCTTCGGCTTCATAACCGTGTTTTTTTAGAATACCCGGGATCTCAGAGTGAACAATGACTTGTTGAAAGATGTTTTCATGATAATCTTCCTCTTCATTTTCAAAGACAACATCGATTACATGAGAAAAAGCGGTGTGTGACACATCGTGGAGCAGGCCTGCAATCTGTTCCTCTATTGTTCCTCCAAGCTTTTTGATGAGGAGCATCACGCCGATGGAGTGCTCATACCGGGTCACATTCCACTTTTGATTGACTAAAAAGCTTGCTCCGCCTTGATAGATTCCTTTTAATCGTTGCACCGGCGAGCTTTTGATAAGCTCTTCCAGCACTCCGTCTATATGATGCCGCCCGTAAATGACATCGTTGATTTCCATACCGTCACCTCAATATTTATTTTCTTATCGTTATATATTGTATATTTAGATAATATTATTGAAAAGAATGGGATCGGCTCAGCTTTACTGCTGCAGGTTGAAAAGATGTCTAAAGCTTATCACAACGAACGATAATGTACCCGATGGCATTTTATCAAAAGAGGGGCTATCAATTTGCCGCATTGTTTCCAAACGCAGTTGAAAAAGCGAGGCGGCTCAAACCGAAGAAAACGGGATTTTGATCCGGGATGAAATTCTTTTTTCGAAGGTAATTAATTAAACGAATAGGAGTTTATTATGTCTAATCATTATAAATACCCTCTCATTTTCACAGCATCCCTATTATTGGTTTTCTGCTTGATCTTTTTTTCCTATCAGCTTATTCATCATGTGCGATTGGAATATCCGAATTGGCGGGGAGAAAGCAAAGATCGGAATTGGGAAGCTGTTTTTACCAAAAATGAAGATGCCCTTAACGAATACAGCGGCAATCTTTATTGGATCGGTGATACGGCTAAAGCTGACAACACTTATGTGGAATCTCTGATTGTAAAAAAAGATGATGAGGTTCTGCTGAATTCTGATACAGAAATCCCCATCCGAGATTATTCCGGCGGCACTTCCCGCGATGGAAGCGCAAAAGAGAAGTCCGTTTCTTTTTTGGAGCGATTAGATGAACATGAGCTTGAAGGCCATGATATTACGGTTGAAGTGAAATGGAAGCAAGGTGATCATTATACTGCGAGTCAGTTTTCCCTTAATGAAAAGACCTTGTTTGATCATTAAATAAAAGCAGGGATTTTTATAGAGGTCCCTGCTTTCTTTTTGTAAATTGTCATATCTCCCAGTCTCTTGATCCCCCTTGTCCCCGGCATCCAGCTTTTCTATATGCTCATCCTCACTCAGCCTGAAGGACCCCCATTGTCCCCCACTCTCTTATTCTTGTAAATCTAATCTTTATAATCGATTAATACTTGCTTAACACTTAAAAAATATAATGGGGTTGTCATTGAGATCATATATTATAGGAGGTTATCCAGTTGAAAAAATTCCCGAAAAAATTACTGCCTATCGCGGTTTTATCATGTATTGCGTTCAGCAGCTTAGCCGGCGGCAGTGTGCCTGAAGCCAGCGCCAAGGAAAAGAAAAAGGGGAATCAAGACGAAATTAAGAATGTGATCGTACTGATTGGTGATGGTATGGGTGTGTCGTATACGTCCGCTTATCGTTACTTAAAGGATAATAAAAAGACAAAGTTTGTAGAGCCTACCGCTTTTGATCAATACCTTGTCGGCCAGCAAACGACTTACCCTGAAGATCCAGAACAAAACGTAACAGATTCTGCAGCTGCGGCAACGGCTATGTCAGCTGGAGTGAAAACATATAACAATGCGATTGCGGTGGATAACGACGGATCAGAGGTCAAGACGGTTCTTGAAGCAGCGAAAGAAAAAGGAAAATCAACAGGCCTTGTGGCTACTTCAGAAATTACACACGCCACTCCCGCCTCTTTCGGTTCCCACGATCACAGCCGGAAAAACATGAATTCGATTGCCGATGATTATTTTGATGAAATGGTAAACGGCAAGCACAAAATTGATGTGCTTCTTGGCGGAGGAAAAAGCAATTTTGACCGCAAGGACCGCGATTTAATCAAGGAATTCAAAAAAGCGGGTTACAGCTATGTGGATGACCGCAAGAGCATGCTTAGAAATAAAGACAGCCAAGTTCTCGGCCTATTCGCTGACGGCGGCCTGCCTAAAATGATGGACCGTACGAAGGATATCCCTTCATTAAAAGATATGACAAACACTGCGATTAAAAAATTAAGCAAGGATAAAGACGGTTTCTTCCTCATGGTCGAAGGCAGCCAGATTGACTGGGCGGGACATGACAATGATATCGTCGCCGCCATGAGTGAGATGGAAGACTTTGAACAAGCTTTTAAGGCGGCTATTGATTTCGCCAAAAAAGACAAACACACATTGGTTGTCGCAACGGCTGACCACTCCACAGGCGGATACTCAATCGGTGCGGACGGCATCTACAACTGGTTCAGTGAACCTATTAAAGCCGCAAAGCGCACACCCGATTTTATGGCAGAAAAAATCGCTGACGGCGCAGGTGTTGAAAAAACATTAAAAACGTATATTGACCAAAAGAAATTGGCTTTAACTAAATCAGAAATTCAATCTGTTGAAAAAGCCGCAAAAACGAAAGAAGTACTTGAAATCGATAACGCGATTGAGGAGATTTTCAATAAACGCTCCCACACTGGATGGACAACAG
The DNA here is from genome assembly GCF_016757475.1 of Bacillus sp. RHFS10. Taxonomy (NCBI): domain Bacteria; kingdom Bacillati; phylum Bacillota; class Bacilli; order Caryophanales; family Bacillaceae; genus Bacillus; species Bacillus sp. RHFS10. The sequence goes on along the minus strand of NZ_JAESPO010000007.1, from coordinate 171,652 downwards.
GCGGACATACTGGTGAAGATGTTCCCGTCTACGCGTACGGGCCGTCAAGCGATGATTTTGCAGGCCAAATTGATAATACTGAAATCGCGAAAAAAGTTTTCAGCGCTTTACAATACAAGATTAAGATTAACGATAAGTAAAAGAATACAAGGTGCCCCGTTGCTTGTATGAAGTAACGGGCTCTCTTTTTAATGGAGGAATCATGATGAGAGGAATTATTTCGATTGCTGTTTTTATCGTCATGCTTGCGGGCTGCTCATCAAACGTCAATACAGAAAAACAAAATGCGGGCGAGGAGCAAGCGGTAAAAGCCACACCGCAAAGCACGTCATCTCAAAAAGACAGCAGAGATGATTATCAGCCCAATTCACAAGTCACCGATGACCGATCTTTGATGAAGGCGGGCCAAACGTTTTCTGATGACAAGGGAAAAGCTGTTTTAAAGAATATCAAGCAAGTGAATCAAACCTATAAGATTGGCGACGTGGAGTTAACAGTAAAAGAAATGAAGCTGATCCACTTGCGCCCGGACTACAGCATGATTGATTATTTTCATGTATTAACACACGATGAAGAGTTTGATTTCGTTAAGGTCTTCGTTGACATCAAGAACACATCTTCAAAAAAAGTAAATGTTGCGCCGGTTGCCTTGATGAAAACAAATACAGGGGAAACCTTTGATTGGAACAAAGATATTTATCTTGAAGAGTTGAATGGCGAATTGGAAGGCGGAGCAGAAAAGTCCGGAAATCTCGGATTTATTGTAAATGCATCAAGCGGCCATGCTCATGATGAAGATGCTGATGATAAGAAGAAAGAAAAAGAGATCAAGTGGATCGAAATCACAACAAGTGACGTCTTTGACCACAACCATCAGAAAATCAGTGATGCTCAAAAGATCAAAATCGAGTTTTAAATGACGAACTCCCGTACCAGGTACGGGAGTTTGTTGTTTATTTGTTTTTTTGACCAATCAATTCATCAATCCGCTCCATCACTTCATCCATGTCCATACACTCTTGGAAGCTTTGATTGATTTTTTGAATGCCTTCCGTATATTGATCGTGATGCATAACCTCATCTACGCCCTGTTTTAATTTTTGTACATCGACGTCATCTTTAGAAATGACATAGCCTGCATGGAGTTCCGAGAGACGCTGCGCCACCATCGGCTGATCCTTGTCATGGGGCATTACAACCAGAGGCACATTGAAATGAATGCCTTCATTTACGCTGTTCATTCCGCCGTGTGTAATAAAAACATCAGCTTGCTCCAGCACTTCAAGCTGAGGGACATACGGGGCGATGATAAAGTTTTCCGGCGCCTGCTTTAGTTTGGTCAGATCCGCTTTTTCCCCGGCAGCGATGACGACTTTTCCGTTGAAGCCGGAAAATGCATCTATACAGTGATTGAAGAATTCTTCCGTATTGTCCAGAACAGTTCCCATTGAGATATAAATGACCTTTTCATCTTTTAACTGTTCAATCGGGAAATCTGTTTTTTCCGCTCTCTTTGGAAAGCTGGGACCGATAAACAGACAGTCATCCCCAAAGCGATCGCTTTCCGGCTGAAAATAACGGCTTGTATACACTACATTTAATTCCCCTTTATTGTTCATGAATTGCACCATGTTTTTCGGGGCAACACCGTACGTTTCTTTCATTTTTGCCAAAAGGTCTTCGCACTCTTGATCCAATTCAAGCGGCGCTCCGGATTCCGGATGCAGAGGCAGGATTTTCAGATGCTCTTCGCCAAACAGGAAGGACGCCGATGAAGAGACTCCAGGAATATCTAAGAAATCCCTCACCAATTCCCCCGCGCCGAATTTATCATAATAAACAAAATCAAATTGAATGCTCTTAGATAAGTCTTTCACAATATGTAAAATATCCAGCGAGGTTTTGATATGGATTTTAAGAAACTCAAGAATTCCATTGGGTGAAGCGATTTGAATAGGTGTTGTTCGCAGCAGATCCTGATGTAGATGGACAGTTGCTCCCGCCGCTTCTAATCGTTTTTTATATTTTTCAGTTGAAATATAATGGACGTCATACCCCTTTTCGGAAAATGCTTTTGTGATGCCTAAAGTAGGGTTCACATGGCCTTCCGCGGGGAAATTTAAAATCAATACTGTTTTCATTTTGACTACTCCCTCTCACACGCTTTGTTTGATCAGACTACTACTAATCGTAAAATGGGGACGGAACGCCATGCAAGGGACAAATGATTGAATTATTCTGCGTCTCTTGTCTAAAACCTGAAAAGACACCTGGCTTTGGTGTCTTTTTTTATACCTTTCTGATCGTAAAAAATTTCCGCAAGAGCCATGGGCCTGGCGTGAAACCCAAGGTTAACTGCCAAGCGCCTATAGCTTGCAATCCGTATTCCCGGACGATCAGCATTTTCCGGCTCATGCTTCTGACATCTTCAAACCATACCTCATGCGTCCGCCCTTCTTGATCACTGTACCGGTAAAAAGGTGATTGATATTCGGCTGAATATTGGATCGGCGTTTGGTACCTCATCGCTCTTTCGATTGCGTTTTGATTTGAAATGGCTGAAGCAACAGTTCCCGGCTGGTACGGGATGATCCAGTCGTACCCATAAAGAGGGACTCCGATGATGATTTTTCTGCGCGGCACCTGCGCAATCGCAAACTCAATGGTTCTCCTGATCTCAGTAATCGGCGCTACCGGGCCCGGCTCACTTCCTGCATGATGCCAATCATAAGCCATAATAAACATATAATCGACAACTGCTCCAATCCCTCCGTAATCGTAGCCTCTCAGCCATGGGATCTGATCGCTTGTTTTTGCCGGAACAGCTATCGTCAGCACATACCCTCCTGCCTGAAGGCGGTCTCTCAGCTGACGTAAAAACCCGGTAAATAGATCACGATCCGCGGCGCTTACCTGTTCAAAATCGATTGTCACCCCCCCATATCCTCTTGTGGAAACTAAATAATAAATATTGTTAACCAGATTGGTTCTCGCTGTCGGGTTGTTCAGGACTTGGTGAACGATCTCCGTACTGAAGCCTTCTGATGTGAGATTCGTGATCGTTGCCAGCGGTGTGACTCGTCTTTGCCATGTTGTCTCAATCGCGGCCTTATCATTTAATTGGTTTGCAATGTCGCCATTAGGTGCAATATGGTATTCGAAAATCGAAATCGAAGACGAGTATGGCGCAAAGTCATTAATTAACTCCCGATCGAGATCAGGATTTCGGAGCACATAAAAACTCAGCGTCCCCGCAATGTAATTTGAGATAGAAGGGATCGTTATTTTTGCTCCGACTTGCAAAGCATTTGGGCTGATGCCCGGGTTTGCGGCCCGCAGTCGCTCTAATGGAACAAACGCTTTTTCCGCAATGGCAGTCAGCGTGTCTCCCGGCTGCACTGTATATACATAAAGAGGGATTAGCAGAGCCTGCCCCGGCACGATATTCGTTTCGTCTAACCCATTCACACCCCGGATTTGATCAACAGCAGCATCGTATCTTCTGCCTATGGAAAACAAAGAATCACCAGGCCGGACGATATGGATAAACATGTGTAACCCCCATTATTCGTTAGTCAATCTATCATAAAATCTTATTACCATAATCCCTTATATATGTTAGTGAGCGCAAAAAAACCAAGGGGCAAGATTCCCCTTGGGACGGATCACACAATAATCAATTCTCTTTTCTTTCTTCAAGCACATGCTTCAAGTGCTCACAGTCATGATTGAAATGAGCCTCCACATACTGTTTGGCTGCTTTTTTGTTTTTCTTTTTCACTTCTTCAAATATTTTGCGGTGTTCACTCAGTATCGTTTCTGCACGGTGGTCGCCAGTATAATTAAGGATTCTGCAAAAGTGAATCAGATCATTTACATGCTCAAGCAAATTGTTCAAATGTTTGTTATGGCTAAAATCGACAAGCAGCTCATGAAACTTTTGGTTTAAACTGATGATTTCCGTATCTTCCATTCCGTTGTGAATGGCTTTTTCTGTTTCTTCAAGCTGTTTTTCAAGAATGGCAAGCTCTTCCTCATCCGCTTCGTCTATGACTAACTCAACTGCCAGCTGCTCCAGCGGAATTCTGATTTTATAAATCTCATCTACATCTTTTGCCGTTAACGACGTAATAGAAAATCCATTTCGGTCATCTGCTTTTAACAAACCGTCTTTTTCAAGCAGCCGCATGGCTTCCCTTATTGGAGAGCGGCTGACACCAAAGCTTTTCGCCAGCTGGGTTTCGTTTATCCGTTCCCCCGGCTTAAAAGTTCCGTTGAAGATCATTTTTTTCAGCTGGTTATAAAATTGCAGGTAGTAAGGAGTCGGTTTGTCTAATTTAAAATCGTCCATATATAATACCTCTTTTGAATATATTCATGGGCTTTTCTTCATGAAAATCATATAACAGATGGTAATGGGAAGCAATAAACTGCCTTGTCAAATCTCAGAATTCGAGGTACGATATGTTTGCTGAACGACGGTCGACGGACTACTGGCAACTGAAAAATCGGCATGTTTTTTCATCGTCAATAGAACACCATACCTCCGCCAGAATAGCACTTATTACATTTTTAGATCTTTTCAATGGAGGAAAAAATATGCTCATTATTCTTGTTATGTTTCTTCTCGGAATTATTTTAGGCTTTATTGGTGCCGGGGGTGCAGGCTTTGTCATTGCACTTTTAACTCTTCTTTTCCATGTTCCTATTCATACGGCTTTAGGCACTTCCCTCGCCGGGATGGCTTTCACCAGCTTATCAGGGGCGTACAGCCACTATCGTGAAGGCAACATTCAAATGAAAATCGGCTTAATAGTCGGATGCTTTGCTGCGGTCGGCTCATTTTTCGGCGCCAAACTGACATCGTTCATTCCGGCTGATTTGCTACATTATTTGACGGCGGGAATGTTATTTTTATCAGCGATTCTCATTTTAATCAGATTGTTTCTTTTAAAAGAGAAGGCTCAAATGAATCAGAGCCATCTTTCAACGTATACGAGAGCGGTCATCTTAGGAATTGTTTCCGGCGTTCTTTCCGGCACATTCGGCATAGGGTCGGCGCCTTTTATTCAAATCGGTTTAATGATCATGCTGAACCTGTCTATTCGCCATTCTGTCGGAACGACGATGCTTGTGATCATTCCCCTCGCTGTAGGTGGAGGAATCGGATACATTACAGAAGGTTTTGTCGATTATATACTGCTGATCAAAGTCTTGGTCGGCACGATGTGCGGTGCCTATGTAGGTGCGAAATTCACCAACCTTATGCCAAAGGTGGTTCTGAAATCGGCCATCTTCTTGACTCCGGCGATTGCGGGCCTGCTGTTATTATTCTAACTAAAACAAAAAAACCTGACGCCATGTCAGGTTTTTTGCTCCGCTCGTTCTTTCGTTAATCCAAAAAACGCCAGCGAGCCGATGACCGCTGTCACAAACATGATCGCTCCCATTGGAATGGCAGTCGTTTCATTAATGCCTACAAACGGGGAGACGATCGATCCGAGGAGAAGCGGCAGCATGCCGAGCAGCGCGCTTGCGCTTCCGGCTCGGTGCCCCTGCTTCTCCATGGCCAGCGTAAACGTGCTGGTCAAAACCATGCCAATTGTAATCATGTAAATGAAGATGGATATGACTAGTGTGGCCAGAGGGCCGTGAATCATGGTCATAGTCAAAAGCACAGCCGTCGCAATCATAGCTGTAATGACCGCTATGCGAAGCAGTTTTTTTTCATGGATGATTCCGCCAAAGCGCCCGATCATAAAGCTGCCCGATATAATCGCCAGGCCGTTAATGCCAAAAAGAATACTAAACACCTGCGGCGACACCCCGTAAATACCCTGGTATACAAATGGGGTACCGGACACATATGCAAAGCTTCCTCCATGTATAAACCCAACAGTTAACGCGTACCCCATAAAGGACCGATCCTTCAGCAGGCTGCCCATCGTTTTGACAGATGTTCCGATTGAGCTTGGAATCCTTTTTTCCGGCGGCAGCGTTTCTTTTAGTCTAAATGCAATCAAAAGAACAAGTAAAAATCCGATGATCGTTAACAAGTGAAAAATCGTATGCCACGTTGCAAATGGCAAAAGCAAAATGGCGCCGCCTGTCATAGGTGCTACCATTGGCGCAACTGCTGTAATGACCATTAACAGTGAGAAAAATTTAGAAAGCTCTCTTCCGGTAAACACATCGCGGACGATGGCGCGAGACAGCACAAGCCCTGCTGAAGCTGTGAACCCCTGTAAAAAACGCGCAGCCACTAATGTTGTAATATTGGGCGACAGCGCACAAAACAGAGAAGATAGCGCAAATAAAAAAATACAGATTAATAGCGGCTTCCGTCTTCCCTGCGCATCACTGACCGGCCCGACAATCAGCTGGCCGATGGTAAGCCCGACCAGACAGGCTGTTAAACTTAACTGTACAAGTGAAGCGCTTGCTGATAAATCATTCGCGATTTCAGGAAAACTTGGCAAATACATATCGATATTAAGCGGGCCCAATATAGCAAGCATGCCGAGCAGAAACGCCAATGCCAAGCGTTCTTTTCCAGTTGGGTTTTGCAGCATGTTATCAAACCTTCCCTTCAACCTAGTCCCTTATGTAAGATGTCAACTTCAACGATAGATTGAAGCTATAAAAACATTTGTATATTGTATCATAACTTTCAGTCTGTGAAAGCCGCTTAAAGCTTGAACGAAAGACACAAAAAAATCAGGGTCTTCTGCCCTGATCAAGTAAGTGCCGATCCTCTTGTTTTATGCCCATAATCGCAAACCCGCCATAAGAAGAACGCCGGTGATCACAGTAATGGATAAACTTTTCGTTTTCATCGCAATCAAGAGAGTCGGGATCAAGATAACGGCTGCGGGCCAATTCAATTGAAGAGTATCATTTGACTGAATCATACAATCCTTTACGACAAGTGCTGTCAATATACAGACCGGCACATAGGAAAGCCACTTGAGCACGGGCTTCGGCAAAGTGATATTTCGAACAACTAAAAAGGGAATGACGCGGGGAATCATCGTGACCAGCGCACAGCCGATAATCACCATCAAGATGTATATATTGACACTCATTTATCCGTCACCACCCCGATTGTGGCTACGATAACCGTTGATATGATGACCGCAAGATGAGACGGCATAAAGAAAGAAAAAACAACCATGGCAATCACCATATAGATCATGAGTGATACATAATGTTTAAGCTTCGCCGGCACAACATGTTCCAGTTGAAGAACCAGCAGCGCTAAAAACATAGCCGTCACCGCAAAATCCAGTCCGAACGATTCCGGATCGGTAATCCACTTGCCAAAAACAGCCCCCGCCACACAAGACAGCACCCAGCACGCATATGCTGTAAGATTTAAACCGAACATCCAGCGATCGTTAATGGGCTCGTTTTTGACAATCTTATTTGAAGCAACACCGAACGATTCATCTGTCACCATCATACCGATACCTACATTTTTCGCCAGTGAATACTTTGAAAAATGAGGAGCAAGCGCGGCGCTTAATAGAAAATTCCGCAAATTCACAATAAACGTAGTCAGAATAATGGCGGACATCGGGCTGTTCGCCGCTAACAACGCACACATAATGAACTGGGCGCCGCCTGCAAAAACCAATCCTGACATTAACACAATTTCCATTACGCTTAAATGCGACGCAACCCCCACGATTCCGAGAGCCAAGCCTACACTGATGTAACCGATCAGCGTCGGAACACAATCTTGAAATCCTTGCAAGAATGTTGGCTCGTCAGTTTTTGTATGAGTCATTTCTTTTTCAGATATCATTCTGTCCTCCTCCTCGTCTAACATATTATACACACGTATGTTATAACTGACAACAGAATGTGATAACAGACTTCCATATGTTATAATAAAAGCGAATATGGACGTAAGGAGATACATGTATGGATGATATCCAAGCCATTATTGCAATGAATCTGGTCAAACTTAGAAAAAACAGAAACCTGACTCTTGATCAAGTTTCTGAATTAACGGGTGTCAGCAAAGCGATGCTCGGACAAATCGAAAAAGGAAAGTCCACCCCGACTGTCACTACACTATGGAAGATCGCAAACGGGCTTCAAGTCTCCTTTTCTGTATTTCTGAAAGAAGACAAGCCGATAGTTAGAAAAATTAATCTGAGGGATATTGAACCTGTTACAGATAATGAAGAAAACTACAGCGTCTACCCTTTTTTCCCCTACAATCCTAAAACAAAGTTTGAAATTTACGTTGTTGATCTGAAACCTGGATGTATTCATGAAGCAAAAACACATTTAGGAGAAGAATATCTTTTCATTAAAGAAGGCGAATTAACGGTTAATCTGCAGGGTCAGGAGCACATGCTCGCTTCAGGAGACGCCCTGCAGTTTACAGGGTCAACCCCGCACAGCTACATCAATTCTTCTGAAGAAACGGCCAGCTTTTTTCTGCTGATGTTTTATCCTGAACCGCAAGAATAACACAAAACCTCCCTTCACATCTGGGGGGTTTTTCAAATGTGCAAATGGCTTGCAAGTTGAAATCAATCATTGTATATTAATTGATGTGTCAATCATTGATATGTCAATTAATTATGTTGACAAGAAAGAAGGGATGGGTTTTGGCGTCATTTTGTTCAGAGGAAGCCGAGATTTTATATCAGCTGCAAGGCGTGAACAAGGTGATTGGCGTGAAGTTCGAGGCATGCACGGGCATCAGCCAATCTCGTTTGGAATTGCTGTCATTGCTTTATTATGCAGATGAGATCAGTCAAAGCGACCTTCAAAAGAAAGTAAATATTGATAGCGCCGCCGTCACTAGACACCTAAAACAGCTGGAAGCCAAAGGCATGGTCTCAAGACGGCGCAAACCTGAGGACAACCGCATCACCCTTGTTCGGTTAACAGATCGAGGAAGAGAGCGGATCGAGTCTTCTAAGCAAGAAAAGGAGCGTTTCATGAAGGAAATGCTCGCGAATGTAAGTGCAGACGAGCGCCGCCTGCTCATTGATGTGCTGACGCGTATGCGTAACAACATAGAAAATATCGAAGCTTAAGAGGAGTGTATCAACATGATCAAAACAAACGATTTTATGGAGATTATGAAAGGCCGCCGTTCTATTCGCAACTATGATCCGACGGTGAAAATCAGCAAAGAAGAGATGACAGCAATCTTAGAAGAATCAACAACGGCGCCATCTTCTGTCAACGCTCAGCCATGGCGTTTTCTCGTCATCGACAGCCCGGAAGGAAAAGAAAAGCTCGCACCGCTTGCAAGCTTCAACCAAACGCAAGTCACAACATCATCTGCTGTCATCGCTGTATTTGCAGACATGAACAATGCTGACTATCTAGAAGAAATCTATTCAAAAGCGGTGGAACTCGGTTATATGCCGCAGGAGGTAAAAGACAGACAAATCGCCGCGCTGACAGCTCATTTTGAAAAGCTTCCGGCGCAGGTGAACCGCGAAACGATCCTGATTGACGGCGGTCTCGTTTCAATGCAGCTGATGCTGACTGCACGCGCGCACGGCTATGATACAAACCCGATCGGCGGATACGATAAAGAAAACATCGCGGAAACGTTCGGGTTAGATAAAGAACGTTATGTACCTGTCATGCTTCTTTCTATCGGAAAAGCAGCGGACGAAGGCTATGCCTCCTACCGTCTGCCAATTGATACAATTGCAGAATGGAAGTAAAACAAAGAGCCCAGACGTATGTTCTGGGCTCTGTTTTCATTTTGTTGCTGTCAACAATCAGACAAGAGAGATGGAAATTCCCACCTCTTGTCTCTATTATTCTTTGATTTTCTTCCTGCCAAACGGCCACCAGTTTCCTTCTCCAAAGGTCACGATGATTGCCGGCATAAAGAGCGGAAGAATGACGAGGCCGTAAAGCAGCAGTCCGATAATGATAACACTTGCCACCTGCATCAGCGTATTGACGCCCGAGGGCATCATCGCCGCGAACGTGCCGGCCAAAATAATGGCCGCCGTAATAATGACTGATCCCATTTTGCTCATTGATCTGATGACACCTTGTTCAATGCCAAGGTGCACCTCTTCCTTAAATCGGTCAAGCAAGAAGATCGAATAATCTACGCCTAACGCGATCAAGATGACAAAGCTGAAGAATGGTACTGCCCAGCTGACGCCGGCATTTCCCAGGCCGTTCACAAAAATCAATTCTGTTATGGAGATCGACGTATAGTATGTCAGCAGCAATGACGCGATCATATAAATCGGCATGATCATCGAGCGGAACAAAATGGTTAACACAATAAACAAGCCTATAATCATGATCACCATTGTTCTGGAGAAGTCCGTTGTGGACAGTTCTTTTAAGTCCGCATTCACACTTGTGACTCCGCCGTATACGATCTGGGCATCCTCCAGTGGAGTGCCGTCAACTTCGTTTGCTACGGCTTTTTTGATTTGATTGATTGTTGTAATGGCCTGTTCTGAATAAGGATTAGAGTCCAGAACGACGCTTAATTTCACGCCTTTGCCATCCGCAAAGGAATATTGGTCAATTGACTTCTTAAAGCCTTTATCCTTCATGACTTGATCAGGAATGAATATGCCTGTATCTCTTACGCTTGAGCTTTTGCTCATGTTCTCTAACATATCACTGGAAGCTGACATGCCGTCAGAGATTTTCGTCAAACCGTCATTTGCGCTCTTCACGCCTTCGGCCAGCTTCTTTAGGCTTTCTGTCAGCGTCCCGGCTTGTGCCTGCTGGCCTGAGAGCTGCTGGTCCGCTTGTTCAAGGCCGGTTTGAATCTGTCCAAGCTGTCCGCTGATTGCCGTAAGCTGCTGTACGGTCTGTGCGGTATTGCCGGTTTGGGTAATCTGTTTGCTCACAAGCTGCAGCTGCTGATTGATTTTGCCCAATCCGTCTGCCGCATCGCCTAGTGAACCGCCGGAGCTGCTATTTGAGGCTGAGCCCGTTTGCCCCGCCATTTGATTCATTCCGTTTTCTATATCCGTTAAACCGCTCTGGACATCGGCAATTCCTTTACCCGTCTTATCCAGCCCGTCTGAAACCAAGCCTAGCTGTTTATCAATATATAAATCTTTGATTTTTTCTCCAGTCGGCTGCGTGATGGTCATGACAGAGTCCACATGATCGACTTTCTCAATCGCTTTGCTGACATTTCCGAGATAAGGGATTGTATCAGCTGTTGTGAGTTCTTTGTCTCCTTTCACGACAACATTGATCGGGAACGCTTTCCCTTCACCGAATCCATCTTTGATAGCCTCAAGAGCTTTTATTGATTTATAATCGCTGCTGATCTCTGCAGTCGAATCGAATGAAATCTGGTCATCATAGGTCAAGATGAACGGAAGCGTGATGATCACCGTAATGACAATAAACAGAAACGGACGCACAACCGAATGTCTGCCGAGAAACGCCCATAATTTATTATCACTGTGCGACAGCACTTTCTTAGAAGGCCAGAATAACTTTTCACCCAGTGTCACCATAAATAATGGCAGCAGTGTATAGAGGATGATCATTAAAATTCCCACACCGACTGCGACTCCTACTGCTGATTGGAAAATCGCAAACTTCGCAAAGCCTAACGCAGAAAACCCGATCAATACCGCAAATCCGCTGATAAATAAGGTTTTTCCCCCTGTACGATAAGCGATTAACGCCGCTTCTTTTTTTTCATGTCCATTTGCCAATTCTTCACGGAATCGGGTCAGAAGCAGTATGCAGTAATCTGTTCCGATGCCGAACAGGATGGCGACTAAGAAGGTTTGCGTAAACGTCGAGATAGGAAAATCAACATTGTACACGAGAATGCCCAATATGGATTGACTGATCAGATATGAAAACCCGACAACCACAATCGGGATAAAAGGCGTCACAACAGAGCGGAACACAATCAGCAGTAAACCGATGATCAAGCAGACTGTGATCACTTCCGTTTTCTTGAGCCCTTCCTCTGAACTGTGGGCGAAATCCTGATTGATGAGGGAGGCTCCCGTTATATATGCCGTCAAATTATCAGGAACGATTTTATACATGTCATCCGCGATTTTTTCCGCCTTTTTATCAGAACCTGTAATCGTGACAGGAACGAGGATGGTTTTCTTGTCTTTCGAGATTAATTGGTCTTTGACTTCTTTTTCCGCTGTAAGAGGAGACGTTACATCTTCTACACCGTCGATCTTTTTGATTTTATCGATCATTGTGCGGAGCTGATCTTCTGTCTCTTTTTTCAAAGCGTGGTCTAATGTAAAGACCATACTGATCGAATTATTGTCTTCTCCCGCTTGTTTTAAAATGGCATTTGCTTTTTCTGAAACAGCATCAGCGGGAAGCTGGGCCTGCCCCTTTTGATTCGCCAGCTCCGTTACGTTCGGAGAAAACAAACTCAGTATAACGGTAAGTGCTAATATAGAGGCTGCAATCGCCCACTTGAATTTGATGATCGCTCTCATTCGGCAGGATCTCCTCCTTTAAATTTGCTTTTTAGAATGGTGAATATCTCTATGATAGAGTGTAAGTGTTCCTCATCTATATCATCGATTAGCTCTTTAAGAGCGTTAAAGATGGCTGAATCTAATTTTCCCAGGATGTTTTCACCGCTGGCTGTGATGTGAATAAGCTTAGAGCGCTTATCACTTTTTGCCGGACAGTCATCCCATTCAACCAATCCTTTTTCAAGCAGCTTTTTCAGTCTGTTCGAAATCGCGCTCTTATGTACATTTTGATACATGGCCAGGCTGCCGGGAGAGGTTGGTCCTTTAACTTTTAAAATTTTTAACAGGTCCGCCTGTTCTCTGGAGATATGCTTGAAGACATCCTGATTGATTTCACGATGCACAAACTCTGTCCCTTCTAGTAATACTTCCACAAACAGGTTTATCGCCTGACATAGCTTTTGTTCATTCAACATCTTCCCCTCCTCATTATAGTTTATCCCCCTAAACTATATGATCAATGTCAATTAGTTTATTCCTCTAAACTAGGTCTGTCAACCTATTTTATTCACAAACACTCCACAAAGAACACCTGTTCGTGTACAATAGAATTATAAACACGAAGGGAGAAAATCCACATGCCAGATTTTCCACTACATTTTTATGAATATAACGTATGGGCTAATCAGCAAATATTCAACCGGTTAAAAGAGCTTCCAAAAGAGGTCTATCGCCAAGACATTCAAAGTGTGTTTCCGTCGATAGCCCATGTGTTGTCTCATATTTACCTCTCCGACCTCGGCTGGATTGAAGTGTTTTCCGGCAAAAGTATGAACGATGCTCTGGCATTAGCTGAACAGCTTAAAGAACAGACAGAGGCAAAAGAAATGGAGGAGATGGAAGCTCTGTTTCTGGAGTTATCCGAGCGCTACACATTATGTTTACAGCAAAACGAACAGATCGATAAACCCCTCCAGATTCAAAACCCCTCAGCCGGAATCATGCAAACGACTGTTTCCGAGCTGGTTCCTCACGTTGTTAATCACGGGACATACCACCGCGGCAATATCACAGCAATGCTGCGGCAGGCAGGATATGCATCCGCTCCGACAGATTATGGGCTCTACCTGTATTTGAAAAAAACAGAAATGGCATAAAACGACTGCGGCTCACTAAATGGAGCCGCTTTTTATAATGAATTTTTTCAAAAAACATTAAAATTTCTTTTCATTTACCTTTATAGTAAAAAAGATAGAAATTTTAGTGTTATAATAATCATTAAAAACGTATTGCTGACTCAAAACAATTTTCAATGGAGGAACACACAAAGTGACAGACGATATGACGAAAGATAATATAAATCAGCAAACCTTGGAGAGAGGCTTAAAAAACAGGCACATCCAGCTCATCGCCATCGGCGGTGCTATTGGGACGGGGTTATTTCTCGGCTCAGGAAAATCAATTCATTTTGCCGGCCCGTCCATTTTATTTGCCTACTTGATCACAGGAATCATTTGCTTTTTAATTATGAGATCTCTTGGTGAACTGCTGTTATCGAATTTGAACTATCACTCTTTTGTTGATTTTGTACAAGACTATTTAGGCGATATGGCAGCCTTTATCACCGGCTGGACATACTGGTTCTGCTGGATTTCCATTGCGATGGCAGATCTGACAGCCGTCGGGCTTTACACTCAATATTGGCTTCCGGGTGTGCCGCAATGGGTGCCCGGCTTAATCGCTCTGATTGTTTTAATGATTATGAACCTGGCAACTGTTAAGCTTTTTGGAGAATTAGAATTTTGGTTTGCTTTAATTAAAGTCATTGCCATTTTGGCGCTGATCGCCATCGGTCTTGTGATGATCTTCAAAGGGTTTCCCACTAGCTCAGGAGCCTCCAGTTTCACAAATCTCTGGAGCCACGGAGGTATGTTCCCGAATGGAATGCACGGGTTTATCCTCTCGTTCCAGATGGTTGTGTTTGCCTTTGTCGGCATTGAGCTGGTCGGACTTACAGCCGGTGAAACAGAGAACCCTGAAAAAGTCATCCCTAAGGCGATCAACAATATCCCTATCCGGGTGCTGCTTTTCTATATTGGTGCTCTTCTTGTCATTATGAGCATCTATCCTTGGAATGTTATCAATCCCAGCGAAAGCCCATTCGTACAAGTATTTGTCGCGGTCGGCATCGTCGCGGCAGCAAGTATTATTAACTTTGTTGTGTTGACATCCGCTGCTTCAGCATGCAACAGCGCTGTGTTCAGTACAAGCCGTATGATCTATTCCCTGGCGAAAGATAATAATGCGCCTGAATCAATGGCGAAACTGACTCCGCGTAAAGTACCCAGAAATGCGTTGTTCTTTTCAGCTATCGTGATTTTAATCGGTGTCACGCTAAACTACATCATGCCAGAAGGCGTATTCACCCTGATCACAAGCATTTCAACCGTCTGCTTTATCTACATTTGGGGTATTACGGTCATCTGCCATATGAAATACCGGAAAACAAGACCTGAATTAGCGAAAACAAATAAGTTTAAGCTTCCGCTTTATCCGTTTTCAAACTACCTGATTCTTGCGTTTCTGGCGTTTATCATTGTTGTTTTAGCATTAGCTCAGGATACTCGAATTTCCTTATTTATCACGCCGGTTTGGTTTATTTTGCTGATTGTGGTTTATAAAGTGAGAAAAGCAAAGCATCAATAAGACTCGCAGCTCCTGCCTCAAAAATGAGAGCAGGAGTTTTTTGATGAAAAATATCCCAAATGGCCTTTGCTTTCGAATTTGAAGTTATGCTATAGTGTGTGTAATCAAAACAAGAAGGGATGATGGGTGGACAATGATTAACTAATCTTATTTTTACCGTTTGAAATCAATATTTCAAATCAGAAAAAATAGGATTAGTCTGCCCATTTTCTATATAGATGACACTGCTATTTATGAACAATAGCTTATTTGATCATGCACAGGCGCGGCTAATCCTTCCAACACATTTGGGAGGATTTTTTGATTCTCCCTTTAAAGCGAGGGATATGAATGAAAGAGATCGTAACATTAACAAATGTCAGCTATGAAGTGATGAATCTGACTGTTTTTAAAAACGTAAATGCCAGTGTTCATCAAGGAGATGTCATTGGGATTATCGGCAAAAATGGCGCTGGGAAATCGACGCTGCTTCACCTCATTCACAATGACTTAACCCCTGCACAAGGACAAATCCGAAGACTTCGGCAAGATTTAAAAATGACGCTGGTAGAACAGGAAACCGCGTCGTATTCCTTTGCGGATCAGACGCCTGCCGAAAAGAAATTACTGAAGAAATGGTGTGTGCCCGTTCGAAATTTCCATCAATTAAGCGGCGGTGAAAAACTGAAAGCACGGCTGGCAAAAGGATTTTCAGAGGATGCAGATCTTTTACTGTTAGATGAACCGACAAACCACCTTGATGAAAAAAGCCTGCAATTTCTCATTCAACAGCTGAAAAGCTATAGAGGCACTGTGATTCTTGTTTCTCACGATCGTTATTTTTTAGACGAATCCGCAACAAAAATATGGTCTCTCGAAGCTCAATCGCTGATTGAATTCAAAGGAAATTACTCTGGGTATATGAAGTTCCGGGAAAAGAAAAGACTCACCCAGCAGCGTGAATATGAAAAGCAGCAAAAAATGGTTGAACGAATTGAAGCACAAATGAATGAGCTGGCTTCATGGTCGGAAAAAGCGCACGCCCAATCGACGAAAAAGGAAGGATTTAAAGAATATCACCGTGTAAAAGCGAAGCGTACGGATGCCCAAATGAAATCCAAGCGGAAGCGGCTTGAACAAGAGCTGGAAAAAGCAAAAGCGGAATCCGTTAAGCCAGAATATCATGTACACTTTTCAATTGATACAACCCATAAAACGGGAAAACATTTTTTAGAAGTTCGGCATGTAACGAAGGCTTTTGGCGAAAGGCTACTCTTTAAAAACGCACATTTTACGATTCAACACGGTGAAAAGGTTGCGATCATAGGTCCTAATGGCAGCGGAAAAACGACATTACTGAAAATCATTCTGGGAAAGGAAACAGCTGAGGGAAGTGTATGGGTATCGCCGTCTGCAAACATCGGCTATTTAACGCAGGAGGTGTTTGATTTGCCTTTAGAACAAACACCGGAAGAGTTATTTGAAAATGAAACATACGAAGCAAGGGGACACGTTCAAAATCTGATGAAGCACTTAGGTTTTACAGCTTCCCAATGGACTGAGCCGATCAAGCATATGAGTATGGGCGAGCGTGTAAAGATCAAACTGATGGCATATATCCTGGAGGAAAAAGACGTGCTGATTTTAGATGAGCCGACAAACCATCTCGACCTGCCGTCACGCGAACAGCTGGAAGAAACACTGTCACACTACAGCGGCACATTGCTGGCGGTGTCACATGACCGATACTTTCTCGAAAAAACAACCAACAGTAAACTCGTCATCTCGGACAATGACATCGAAAAGCAATTGAATGACGCTCCATCAGAAAGAAATGACCGAGAAGAACTTCGTTTAAAGCTTGAGACAGAAAGACAAGAAGTGCTGGGAAAGATCAGTTTTATGGCGCCAAATGATAAAGGATACAAAGAGCTTGATCAGGTTTTCAATGAACTTACGAAACGAATGAAAGAGCTGGATCAATAACGTTAAGGGATACCAAGGGCTGTTCGCTCTTGGTATTTTTCAAGTTTTCGCCTTCAGCCCTTGCCAAAAAATATCGAAGGAAATCTCTAAAGATCGCTCAAATGATTGTTTATTCTCGTAAACCAGCTGAATGTTCAGCCCATCGAAAAGAGTGATAAAGGCTATCGCACACTTTTCGGGCGGACAGGTGATGCCCGCTTCTTTAAAAACAAGTGCAACTCGGCTTTTCAAAGCATGCAGAAACAGCAGATACTGGGCTGAAATAAAATCACTTACTTCAACAGGAGCCTTAAACGACATCGCCTGCAAAAAGGCTACATTGGGCATGGCATGAAAGCGCGCCTGTGTTTCTTTTAAAAAAGCATATATAAGATTTTTGGCTGGCATATGCATTCGGGATTCAAAAAAATCATTGATAAACGCTACTTCTTCTTCAACAATCTCGGGGTATACTTCCATCAACAGATCCTTTTTTGACGAGAAATGGTAGGACAGAGATTGTTTCCGAATCCCCAGTTCTTTTGCAATATGCGCCATTTTGACTCCCTCGTAGCCAAGCTCATTAAATTGGCGAACGGCTGTGCGTTTTATATTCTCACGGGTCACTATTATGCCCTCCCCTAATTATTTAAATCCGTTTTCTCTTTTCTCTTGGAATAGATAAATAAAATATATAATAAAAGAAACAGCAGGTACACCAAAATGGAAACGATATAAATCTCCCGATAAGAATAGATCGTTGCCACTACACCTAATAACAACGAGCCTCCGCCAATTCCCATATCAAAAAAATTAAAGAATGTCCCCATAGCATCCTCATGTTCATGCTCTTCAACTAGATTAATACACCATGTCTGGATAGCCGGAAATATAGAACCAAATCCAAACCCGTAACATATCGCCGCAGCAAAAAACATAGCATCGGTTTGGGCAAGATACAGTATGGATAGCCCTGCTAAAGAGAATATTGAGGCGGGGATAAGGACAGCAGCCGCCCCAAACCGGTCAAACATTTTCCCAGAGATCAGGCGTATAAAAAAACTGGCGGCCGCAATCAGAAAGAAAAACATTCCGACACTTCGGAAACCCTTTTCCAGCGCATAGAGTGAAAAGAAGGACATGATCGCAGATGCAGCAATTCCGACTAGTAATATGAGAAACGAAGGAAACCGCACACGTTTTTCTAACACCTTGACCTTTACCATTCCCTTTTCAGCCGCGTCTTTTCCTTCAGACCGCCTCCGCACAAATACAGCCATTAGCACAGCCAGTAATAGAATAGACATCCCGCCTAGAAAAAGTCTCTGAAAATCATAAAGCTCCAGTGCCACGATACCAATCATCGGTCCAATCGAAACCGCAATTGTTTCGCCTACCCCAAAATATCCAATCCCCTCACCTCGGCGCTCCTTCGGAATAATTTCTGCGGCAATCGTCGCAAAATAAGTAGTTGCTAATCCAAAACCGGCACCATGTATGAAGCGAATGAGCAATAGGACGCTCACATCTGACGCAAGATAATATGCACCGGTCGAGCAGGCACTGATAACAATTCCAAATATAAGTAAATATTTTTTGTTAAATCGTTTAGCCAAAACCCCTGCAAAAGGACGTATGGCAATGGCAGATATCATAAAAATACCTGTAACCAACCCGACTTGCTTTGCCCCACCCCCTAAAGCAGTAACAAACAAAGGCAATGTCGGCAATAACATTTCAAACACCATAAATAAAAATGCATTTGAAAGCGTGACAATAATAAATGATAATGACCACATTTTTGCAGTGTGTATTTTTTTCGCCTGTAACTCCATCAGTTCTTCTCCTTTTCTTTTGATCTATCACACTCACTTTATCTGACCACAGTCAGATTGTAAACTTTAAATCTTAAAAAATTTGTGATAAACATTTGTTTTTAATTATTTCTCTCTAAAAAAACTGACAATAGTCAGATTCGTTTAAATGAACTAAAATTAGTCGTTACATCCGAAGAGCTCCATAGAATGTTGACAATTTCACCTCATTACATAAAAAAGAACAGCACACGCTGTCCTTTTTTCTTAATATTTTCAAACATCAAAACCCTTGATCTAACGAACCGAAATTCCCAATTCATGTAAAATGGATACAAAAAAGAAGGTAAATAACAGAAGGAGACAGAAGAATCAATCAAACAACCAAAGTGAGGATGGATCATATGACTGAAGACTTTTATTGTGATGAAGTATTTAGCGGCAAAACGAAAGTACATAAGGTTCTAGAGACAGATAACGTATTGGCTTACTACCATACGAAGCCTTTTTATCCAGTCCATATTGTGGCTGTCCCCAAGAAGCATATCTCCTCGTTGATCACCCTGGAAGACCACGATCATGGCTTGCTTCTTGAATTAATGGATGTCATTCAAAAGGTCGCTTCCATGGTGACGGAAGAAAAAGGCGCATGCCGTGTGATCACCAATTTAGGAGCTTACCAGGACTCTAAACATTTACATTGGCATATTGTGTTTGGAGAACCGCTTAAGTAAGCGGCTTTGGTCCGTGCAGCTGTTTCCGCATACGTATATTGGTCATGGCATAGCCCATCTTCTGATAAAGATGGACGGCTGTCTCGTTGTGCGCAAACACATGAAGAGCAAGTCTTTCCGCACCAAGCTTTCTTGCTCTTTCATCCAGCGTTTGAAGCGCCGATTGAGCCAGCCCTTTTCCGCGAAATGCTTCATACAATCCAAAGGAATAGATAAACGCTTCCTTCTGCGGATGGTGCGGATCAGCATACAGCCAGAGCCAGCCCACCCCTTCCCCTTGTTCATTTGTGATGTTCCAAAAGAAATGATTACTGCTGTTTCGTCCATTCGGAATCATTTTCTCATATGCCTGCTCCGATTTCTCAAACGCCTCTTTTTCCGTCCAAGTTCCCGACGCTATGTTTTGCTTCGCATAATTTTGCACGGACATTCCGCGAAATGCCTCGAACTCTTCCACAGTCATGTCTTCCAAGGTTAACGTCATTCTGTATTCCTCCTTATAAAAAAAGTCCAGCTGGTGCCGGACAATCACTGCGTACAAATAAAAAATAAGCCGTTATAAGCCTCTGACTCTCTATCATTCGATAAGAGAAATCAATTTCCTGCAAATCAAAATAAAAGACTTTTTAAACATTACATGAGCTCCCGAATAATGATCATGATAGAAGCAATCAAACAAATCATCGCAGGCATCGTCATGAGAACCGATTGACGCGCTCGAAACATGTGCGCATGAACCGCTCCCGCCATGAGAACGATAAACAGCACGCCTGCCCCCAACGCTGCATACCGATTCCAAATTCCCGCTGTCATGGCAAGTGCCCCGGCTATTTCCAGAATGCCAGTAACAGTTAGAAACCATAATGGATATTGATAATGCCGCCAATGCTCCACTTGAAAGGGAACGCGGAACACCTTTATGATGCCTCCCGCGAGCATAAAAACTGCCAAACTGGCTTTCATAATCATAGATATCATCTTACGTCACGCCCGTTCGGAAGCATCCCGTATATTAAAAGATTCACAACCTGTGCGGCGAGACTTGCCGGATCTTTGATACCGGTTAACAAAAATGAATCGGTTAAATGTACAATCATGCCGATCAAACACTCAGCCACCGTTTCCATGTCCAATTCGGAGCGAAAATACCCCAGCCGTTGTTCTGCTTCTAAGTTCTCTTTCAAAACCATCGCCAAGTCTTTTTTCATTTGTTTCGCTTCTGGGTTCAGAAAAAAGCCGATCTTGGTTACATCCTTGTCCTCAGCCAGACATTGAAAAACAGTTTCCACAGCGGACAGCACCCGTTGTGACACATCTTTCGTATTTAATCCGTTTTCCAGAAGAAGTGACTCTGTCAGCTTTTTTACACGAGAGTGAAAATCGGTGATTAACTCCTCAAAAATGGCTTCTTTGCTTTGAAAGTACAGATAAAAAGAAGGCTGCGTCAGTCCGGCTCTTTTCACAATGTCACTTACTTTCGTCTCATGAAATCCCCGACTCGCAAAATCATTGGCAGCTGCTTTGAGTAATCGTTTCCGGCTTTCTTCCCCTTTACGTCCTTTTTTGCTTTTCAACTAGGATCATCCTCCACAAAAAGATACTCAAAAGTAATATTATTTATGAGTATTATTTCATGCCATTGGATTTTATGTCAATGAATTTCAAACTGCCAACTTTCTTTATTCAAGGGTTTTGCTTGCAATGCATGATTTCTTTATCTTTGAAACAGCCATCCCGTTACCGATCCAAATCAGCAGGAATCTAGCTGAGGATCTGAGCAATTGCCGTTTCGATGATTGTCTCTGATCAATTGCTGTTGAAATTGAGTTTTGATGACATAACACATGTGTTCAGTCTTTAAAACAGGCATAGAGGGCGGCATGACATTGTCCCCTTTCAAAGAACAAAAACCCCCTTAAAGGGGGCTTGCGTAAACTTTATTCATCTTGATATAACCGATAAACCCTTTTCAGCCTTTCTTCAAGCTGTTCAAAATGAACAAAACGGGCTTCTCTCAAAAACTCAGTCCCATCAATGAACAAAAGAAGCACAGGGACAGTGAAGACTGAAAATCTGCCGGCGACCTCTTCTACATCGTCAGCATTGATATGCCCCAATGTGATATTTGGAAACTGACCCAATAATATTCTGAGCTGCGGCAGAACTGCGTGACATACTGTGCAGCCGGGTCTTGATATATAGATAAAACTGAATTGATGCTGTGTAATAAAATTCTCTATAGCATCTAATGAATGTAATTCTGTCATCTCTTTCATCAAATTACTCCTTCAAATTGGCCTGTCTTTCATGACCAAGCTCATTGATACGTATCACTCACTATACACATTTATATTTTTTATATCCGCTTTTTTGCTTTACGGTGTACCCGCAAGTTTGCTTGAAAATCCCAAAACAAAAGAACAGTTACCGCTTGCCAGTAACTGTTCTTACATACTTGCGTATTAAAAATGCAAAGCGTAAGCCCCTGAACCGATGAGTGCAACTCCGATGGAGACTGCAATCAGTACCAAGTTATATTCAAAACCGCCTGCGCCATTCGCAAATCCTTTCGCTCCATGGACTTTTACGATGGCACCTAACATAATAATCGTGATGATAGCAGCTCCAAGCGGGAGGAATACACCTAAAATAAATAGAATTCCGCTTACTAATTCCCCAAGACCTGATAAAGCGGCCGCGACGTTACCTGGTTTAACCCCAATTGACTCGAACCATTGTCCGGTTCCTTTAATCCCGTATCCGCCAAACCAGCCGAATAATTTTTGTGATCCATAAAACAGAAACACCACACCAATCATAATACGAATAAGCAAAAGTCCTGCATCTTCCATTTTTATCTCTCCTTATTTTTGATGTAACATGATGTGCTGAAAGGCAGCAGTCTGATTTCTTGCCTCCAGTACCGTCCAGCAATCATCTATTGACTATATGTCTTTTTATTTTTCTTCATGCGTCAGCATTCATTAAAATCAATCTAACTCTCTCACTTCAAACGGCAGCAGCCCTTGTTCAATTTGTGTGCGATGCGGTTCATATTGCACAGGCAGCATCAATTTTCCGCCCATTGTTTCTTGTGATTCATCATGTGCAAAGCCCGGAGGATCAGTTGCGATTTCAAACAGGATTTCTCCATGTTCTCTGAAGTAAATGGCATTAAAATAGTTTCTATCCTGAACAGGAGTCACACCATAACCGTGAGACGCAATATATCTTTGCCAATCTAATTGATCTTCGTCATCGTTAGCCCGCCAAGCAATGTGATGTACCGTGCCTGCTCCCATTTGTCCGCGGCCAATAGGCGTTAATTTAAGGTCAATCACATTTCCGATATCACCGGCAGAACGATAACGAATGAAGTCTCCTTCCTTGCCGACTCGTTCCAGCCCCATAATGTTTTCTAGCAGTTCACCTGTTTTTTCAGGCTGTGCTGATAACAGGGTTGCACCTCCGAAACCTTTAATGGCAACCTCAGGTGTTACATCTCCGAAAGTCCAAGTATTGGCTTCTCCTTCTTCTCTTTCCACAATTTCTAAATGCAGGCCATGCGGATCATCAAATTCTACATACTGTTCTCCAAAACGCTCGATTTTTGTGTATGGAACGTTGAATTTTTCAAGTCTCTTTTCCCAAAAAGCCATAGCCCCCTTCGGCACGACGTAAGAAGTTACGCCTACTTGACCGTCTCCAATGATGCCTTGGCGGGCCCCCGCCCACGGGAAGAAGGTGATGATGGTTCCCGGCTTCCCGCCTTCATTCCCAAAATAAAGATGATACGTACCTGGATCATCAAAATTGACGGTTTTCTTGACCAATCGAAGCCCCAGCACTCCTGCGTAGAAATCTGCGTTCTCTTGAGGGTGACCGACAATTGCTGTAATATGATGGATTCCCATCGTTTTTTTAGCCATATTTATCCGCTCCTTTACGTTTATTATTTAGATATACTCAACAAACTCATTCACAGGCTTCCGGTATCCGCGCGGCCTCCTGCTCTCTGTTTTTTCTTTCCCAATTGTCATCATCATGACAACTTCAAATTGGTCATCTATATCCAAAATCCGTTTCACGGCTTCAGCATCAAACCCGATCATAGGGCAGGTATCCCAGCCTTTTTCCTTAGCACTCAGCATAAACATCATCGCAGAAAGTGAAGCATTCCTTATCGCCTCGTCTCTCTTAAATGGTTCTCCCCTGTTTTCATAAAACGAAACGGTATCTTGAACCATGTGATCATACTCTTGCTTATTTAATACCCCCAACACCTTTAATCCTTCATAGATATCAGCCGCTTGCTGATATGCCTGCTTATCCCCCAATACCAAAAGAACCGCAGATGAGCTAAACACTTTATATTGTCCGTTTGCCGCCTGCTTCAGCTTTTCTTTCACATCCGGGTCAAGCACCGTCACATATTTTGTATGCTGCAAATTAAAAGCTGATGGAGCCAATGAAACCAATTCAAACATCTCATTGAGTTCTTCTTTTGTGATTGGATGATCTGGAAGGAAGTTGCTTGCAGATCTTCTTTCATGGACTAGCTGTGAAAATTCAGCCATTTACGATACACCTCTTTTTATCTCGAATTCGAGATATTATTTTATAAAAAAACACTTTGCATATCATTTAAAAGAACAGACAATGCTTGTGACATCTTTTCATTATTCAACAACACTCAGGTTTGCACTTGATCGTTAATTATTTATCTCGAATTAAAATATCTTGAATATGAGATAATAATAAAATACAGATGGTCTAATGTCAACAGGTTTTTAAAAATCAGGTGGGAATTTTTCACTGAAGCAAAATTTTAATTGATGCTAATCACAGCTTGTTACACAATAACGCATTGGTTTGCTCTGTTAGCTTTTAGCCCGGCTCCAACTTTTTTTCTGCCACCTTATTTATTAGTAAACAGGAAACAACGTTGCTATAGACCCACTCGAAATTCAGTTGGTATGATAAGCGAAGTGATTTCACAAGAAAGGGTACGTTGAGTGAATAACAAGCACTCCTATTTTTTGTGCAGTTTTACAGGAGGAAAAAATGGCAAGTGAAAGAGAACAAATAAGCAAAAAAGTTGCTTTGATTGCATTAATAGCCAATCTGATCTTAATGGCCGGAAAGGTCTTTTTTGGCCTTATAGGCGATAGTGATGCCGTTTTTGCAGACGGTATACATTCCGCAGCGGATGTCGTTGCTTCGATTGCTGTTCTGGCAGTGATCGGTATTTCCAATAAACCGCCTGATCAAGACCATCCGTTTGGTCATGGAAAAGCTGAAGTCATTAGTGAGGCGATTGTAGGAATTATCTTAGTGATCGTATCCGTTTATATCCTAATAGAAGCGATTCTGTCCTTTGTTGAAGGGCCAAGCGTTCCACAATACAGCGCATTGTTTGCAGCTCTGATTTCATACGCAGCTAAGCAGATCTTATATCGTTATTCCATCAAGGAGGGGGAAAAATGGAACAGTAAAGCGATTATAGCGATTGCATACGATCATAAAGGCGATATCGTTGCCTCTCTCGCCGCTTTTATCGGCGTCCTATTGGCGATTATCGGGAACACCTGCGGATGGACTTATCTGTTGTACGCCGATGCAATTGCCAGTGCGATCGTGGCTTACCTCATTTTTAAAATTTCAATGGAATTAATCAGGCCGTCTGTTGATGTTCTCATGGAGAAAAGTGTTGATCCCAAGCTGATAGCGGAATATAAAGCGATTATTTTTGAATGTGATCAAGTAAAACGAATCGATAGAATCCGCGCGAGAGAACATGGCCACTATAAATTGCTTGATGTGCGTTTATCTTTAGATCATGATTTGACGATTAAGCAGGGACACGATATTGCCCGCGAAATCCGAAATGAAATCAAAAGACAGTTTCCAGATGTGGAAGAAGTGCTCATCCATGTGAACCCCTATTTTGAAGAGTAGAAAAGCTTCTTTCATAAAGGAGCCAGGCTGGCGAGGTTTTCTCGACAGCCTTTTTTGAATTTCAACCATACAATATATCGGATTGATATCTATCCTCAGCCCCTAACCTGATTTTGCCGCAAACTTTACCTTTAGGCCTCTGCCATCATATATAATGTGGGATATATATAAAGAGTTCACCAATCAAAGAACAGAAAGGTTGATAGAATGAAGAAATTTTTTTCGATTGGAGAAGTTTCAAAGTTATTCAATGTGAAAATCTCTGCTCTTAGGTATTATGATGAAATTGGTCTTTTGAAACCGGAATATAAAGACGAGCAAACAAACTATAGATACTATTCCACCCAACAGTTTGAGCGGCTGGATACCATCAAGTATTTGAGGGCTTTAGGCCTGCCAATCAATAAACTTCTTCACTTTTATAATTCTCAAAATACAAACACTCTGATTCATATACTGAAAAGCCAGCAGACTGAAATTGATCGCAAAAAGAGAGAATTGGAACGCATTGAGAAAAAGATCTCCCGCCGCATCATCCAAATAGAAGATGCCGTTCACACGCCGTTAGATCACATTTCAAAAATCAAACTTCCCGCCTTACGTGTGGCTTATTTAGAGCATGAGTATATTCTCGGCCATGATATCGAACATTCATTAGCAGAATTGAGAACCCGCCTGAATGTAAACGAGGATATCTTTATAGGCAAGATCGGTTTATCCATTTCAGCAGCACATGTAAAAGCAAATCAGTTTGACAAATATTCCAGTATATTCATGATTCTTGAAGATGAAAGTGAAAACACTTTATCAGAAACCATTTTCCCTTCAAGAGAATATCTGCAAATGAGGTTTAAAGGATCACATCCAGAAGCCGAACCCTATTACAAAAAGTTGCTGGCATACATGAAAGAACATCATTATGAGGTAGCAGCCGACTCAATTGAAATTACACTCATTGATTATGGAATTACGAATAATCTAGACAACTATGTGACTGAAATCCTCTTGCCAATCAAATCAATCTCATGAATATGTTTTCAATCTCCCTTGACTCTCTACTAACTTGAGGGTTTATTTTTTATACAGGAAGCGTTATTGGAGGAGAAAACTTATGTTTGGAACCATTTTTAACACAGTTATGATCATTGCAGGAAGCGTCATCGGAGGGATATTTAAAAAAGGCATTAAAGGCGAATACCAGGATATCCTGATGCAGGCAATGGGGTTCGCTGCTGTCGGGCTGGGGATCAATGCCCTTACACAGCATTTGCCTGATAGTAAATACCCCATTCTTTTTATCGTAAGTTTAGCCCTTGGAGGTTTGCTTGGCCAAATCATCAACCTGGAATTACGGTTCAACAAGCTGGTGAACAGATTCTCTAAAAGCAATTTAGCGGAAGGTTTATCAACTGCGATCTTATTATTTTGTATAGGTTCGCTGTCAATATTGGGCCCTGTTGAAGCCGCGCTGAATGAAAATTATACGTACCTCCTGACAAACGGTATGTTAGATGGGATTACCTCCATTGTGCTCGCTTCGACTTTTGGATTTGGAATAGCAGCTGCTGCCATTGTGTTATTTGCCTGGCAGGGCTCCATCTATTTATTTGCTAAAGTAATGGAGAGCGCAATCAATACAGACCTTATAAACGAAATCACAATTGTGGGAGGCATACTCATCCTCAGCTCAGGGTTAAGCATTCTGGGAATCAAGAAATTTAAAACGCTGAATCTGCTGCCTTCCCTATTGATCCCGCCTGTTGTCATTTTCGTGATTCATGTATTTGGATTGCGGTTTTAATGACAGGATTTAAAGTCACACTTAAAGGAAGGAGATTCATATGCTGTTTCATGGCTTGACTCTCTCTTTCTTTTAAGTTTGACGGTTGAATAAAACTGAATCTCCTTTTTTCAGCTCTGGCAGCAATGTTTTCAGCTCAATTAAGTCATGGATGACAAAGTCAGCTTGAGCAAGTTCCTCTTCCTGTGCAAAATCAAAATGGCATCCTATGGCCATCAAACCATTATCTTTAGCCGCATTTATGTCAACTGCCGCCTGCTGAATGCCGTATTTTTTCAGGATAGTGTTTACTAAATCGCCTTTATTCAGTGTATGTATTTGTTGAATACTAAACGTTTCAGTCACCCACCTGTCCAACTGATAAAAACTCACAATTGCTTTGAGGTATTCTATTAAGCCATTACTTGCTATAAAAATTGAATAATTGTTGTCTCTCAAATAACTGAATATCTCTTCAACGTGAGGATATAATGCGCCTTTCCCTTGGTTGATATTAGCTATTGACCTTTCTAAAAAATAAGCATCTATCTTTTCTCTTATTCGTTGGATGATGCGGCAACAACATCTTCCACACTTTAGGAAAAGGAACACCCATGATCTCCCTGTATTTCTCAATAGGGGTTGCTGTATCCCATTGGCCAAGTGACCTTAAATAATCGAAAGCATCATCTAATGATCATTCTAAAATTGTATTAGTTTGAAACAACGTTCCATCCATATCGAAAAAGAGTGATTCCACCAGATTGACTTCTTCTTTTTCTCACGACTTTATCTTCTAAATCTTACCACGAAATAGGATCATTTTAGCTTTTAAAAAAAGAAAGGTAAAATCACAGTTTATATGTAAAAAAACAGCCATATCACATAACATCAGCAATATGTGATATGGCGATCATCAAATCATTTCTTAAGGTCTATTCTTTATAATTCAGCAATCTTAGCGCATTTAAAATCACAATCAAAGCGGCACCTGTATCACTCAATACAGCAAGCCAAAGTGTTAGCCAGCCAGGAAAGATGAAAATCAATGCTATGACTTTAATCATGATGGAGAACCAAATATTTTGTTTAATGATAGCTAAAGCCTTTTTGCTTACCTTCATCGTATGGGAAAGTTTATCAAGGTGATCGGCCATTAAAATAATATCTGCTGTCTCCATTGCAGTGTCGGTTCCCGCACCGCCCATAGCAATACCCAAATCTGCTGCTGCGAGTGCCGGCGCATCATTTATACCGTCTCCCACCATTGCTGCCTTATGGCCTTCTTTTTGTAATGTCTTGATAGCCTCTACTTTTTCTTCCGGCATTAATTCTGCAAAATAACGATCGACATTAGCTTCTGAAGCAATCACTTTTGCGGTTCCTTCATTATCTCCGGTCAACATGACTGTCTGTTTGACTCCGCTTTGTTTTAACGCTTGTAAAGCTGAAGCTGACGTTTTCCGTATTGTGTCAGAAACAGCGATCATCCCGATGATTTGATTTTGGGTTCCGATTATAACGGCTGTCCTGCCTTTGTTCTGCTGTTCTTGAATATATTTTTTCGCATCCTTTACATCCGCATTCATTTGTTCAAATAGCTTTAAATTGCCTGCGTAAAAAATCTCTCCTTGGATGGCCGCTTGAACGCCTTTTCCTACGATATTCTTGAATAACTCGCCCTGTTGAGGCTGGATTCCTTTTTCATTGGCGTAATCAACGATTGATTTAGCAATAGGATGTGCAGAGTAATCCTCTAATGTAAAAGCGATCGATAGCAATTCTTCCTCAGATAGGTGTAAAGCCTTAATGTCAGATACGTTAGGCTTTCCCTCGGTTAATGTTCCTGTTTTATCAAATGCCACAGCAGAAATGGCCCCAGCGGTTTCCAAAAATGTTCCGCCTTTTATTAAAACGCCATGCTTTGCAGCGTTACCGATAGCTGATACGATGGCAACAGGCGTAGAAATCACTAAAGCACAAGGACAAGCTACAACGAGAAGTTCAAGCCCTTTGTAAAACCACCCGTCCCAAGTGCCAAATCCAATGAGTGGAGGAAACACCATAATCGCCAATGCAAGAATAAACACAACTGGTGTATAAATACTTGCGAATTTATCTATAAAGGCTTCTGTTGGCGCTTTTTGTTCTTGCGCTTCTTCAACCAAGTGTATAATATTGGAAATGGTTGTATCCTCAATCAACTTCGTGACCTTGATTTCAAGGGAACCATGTTCATTGATAGTCCCAGCATATACCGCATCTCCAATTTGCTTATCTACGGGGATGGATTCTCCTGTTATCGGAGCCTGGTTGACACTGGATTCGCCCCGGGTGATTTCACCATCTAATGGAATCTTATCACCTGGTTTAACAACGATAATATCACCGATGGTTATGTCTTCAACTGGTTTTTTCATCAGCTCTGAACCAACTTGGACCCAGGCTTCTGATGGTGCCAATTCCATAAGATGGTGAATGGAATTTCTTGTTCGTTCAATTGACTTCGTTTGCAGGTAATTGCCAAGGGCAAATAGCCAAACAACTGTAGCGCCTTCAAGCCATTCCCCGATGAAAGCCGCTCCAATCGCCGCTGCTGACATTAAAACATTCATATCGAGTGAACGGCTTTTGATCGCATAGTATGCACTTTTCACGGGCTTGTACCCGCTTACCGCCATAGCGATAAAGTAAAGCGCCGCTGACATCATGGCAGGCATTCCATAAAAGGAACCGATAAAACCAAGGGCGATGAGTACACCAGATAAGATGACTACACGCTGTTCATTTTTGTTTTTCTGTATCGATTTCTTACCTGATTGCAGGGAAGCTTGATAGCCAATTTTTGAAACCTCATTGATAACATCTTTGACACTGCCCGAATGTTCAATTTTCATTTTTCCAGTGGAGAAATGGACAGTGACATGTTTAACGGAAGGAAGACCATTTAAATGGTTTTCAATACTCTTAGCACAACTGCTGCAGTCCATTCCCTCAATATCAAACGTTTTGGTGTCCCCTTGATGTAAAGCTTCAATAGAAAACCCTAGTTTTTTTATTTCACTGGCAATTGGGTTAAATGCTTCTTGGCTGCTTGCTGCCACTTGCATTTTCGCAGTACTGTAATGAACCTTTACATCAGCTATATCCTTTAATGTACGCAACCCTTTTTCAATTGTTTTTGCACATGCAGGACAATCCATCCCATGAATCCTGTATGACCTCTTCTCCCCGGAAGGAAGAGGGTCCAGGAGTGTTTCTGTTTTTTCTGCTGTGTGCTGCTCTTTACTGCCGCAGCAACTTGTTTTCACTGAATGATTCTCTGCGGGTGATTTGCTCTGGCAACAACTTGATTTACCTGTTTCTTTCGATGAATGGCTGCTGCAATTTTTCTCTTTATATTCAGTTTCTTTAGTAGAACGACAACATTTGTCAGCCAACTCAATCCTCCTCATCTATGTGACGTTCACAACAGGCAACATCATGTTGAACATCTTGGAGAACAACATCGAACATGGTTAATAAATCCCGAATATGATGGTTTTTCACACTGTAATAGCAGTATTTTCCTTCATTTCTTCCCACAATAATTCCGCACCCTTTTAAACACGCAAGATGCTGTGAGATGTTCGACTGGTTTCCTTTTATTTCTTCTACAATTTGAGAAACCGTTTTTTCCTGTTTTTTTATACTTTCAAGAATTTGAATTCTTGTTTTATTAGAAAAACCATGAATGAGCTTCACTTTCATATCTAAATCGATATTTTGCAATTGCATGTATTCTCCTCCTCACATTAGAAAATCCTAATATGTTTATTATCATATTAGCAATCCCTAATATGTGTGTCAATTAGGCAATCATCGTTACCTCTTTTCATCACAAAAAAGCAGATCTCGCAAAAGATCTGCTTTCTATTACATGATTTGTTTCTTTTGTTCCTGATCGATCTCCGGCTGAATTTCCTTCGTGAGTTGATGCCCTTCTATATCTACATTCGGAATAATCTTGTCTAACCATTTTGGCAAATACCAGGCTGCATTCCCCATCAGCTTCATGACACTTGGAATCAGTGTCATTCGTACAATAAATGCATCAAAGAGCACACCAAAGGAAAGAGCCAACCCGTTGGCTTTAATAGAAGCTTCACCAGCAAAGATAAATCCTGCGAAAACGAATATCATGATCAGACCGGCTGCGGTGACAACAGGACCGCTGTGTTTTAATCCAGCTTGAATCGCTTGGACTGGATTCTTTGTTTTCACATATTCTTCACGCATTCTGCTTACAAGGAATACTTGATAATCCATCGCTAATCCAAACAGAATCCCAATGGATAAAATCGGCAGGAACGCGAGTATCGGCCCTTTTTCAGGTATTTTGAAAAAGTCGATCAGATTCCCGTCTTGTAAGACAAATACACAGATTCCAAGAGTGGCTGTCATCGTCAATATGAATCCTGCAACAGCAACAAGCGGCACAAGCAACGAACGGAATACGATTGTCAGCAGCACAAACGCAAAACCGACAATGAGTACAGCAAACACCGGTATCGCATCATTCAGCCGATCTGAAATATCAATATTCACTGCAGTCGATCCAGTAACGAGCAAATCTACCCCGTTTTTATCTGATAAGCTGCGTACATCCTGTACCAAATCCTTTGTTGCCACATCATTTGGACCTGTTTCAGGAACGACCGTAATGATAGCAAAGTTCCCTTCTTTATTAGGCATTGCGGGAGTGACACTCGCTACATGTTTTAGTTCCTTTATTTCTTTCACTGCATCTGCGAAGGCTTCCGCCTTATTTTCTGCCACACTTGTGGCGTCCGCTACGATTGTTAATTGACCATTAAATCCTTCTCCAAATCCATCGGCAAGCAAGTCATAAGCCCGGCGATCTGGATTATCCTTCGCTTTCATCCCTGCATCAGGCAAGCCCAGCTCCAAATGCATAGATGGGATACTAATAACAAGCAAAATGAGAATGCTGCATATAATTAGCATGATAGGATTTTTTGTGACAAAGCGTCCCCAGACATTTGTTTCAGAGCTCTGTTTTTCTTTTTTCTTGTTTGCTTTCGGAACCATCCGTTTCCCCGCTATCGACAAGACGGCAGGCACAAGCGTGATTGAAGCGAGAACAGCCATCAGTACACTAAGTCCTGCTGTCAGCCCCATTGCGGACATAAAAGGAATGTTAACAACCGTCAATCCGCAAAGTGCGACGATAACAGTAAGTCCGGCAAAAACAACTGCACTCCCAGCTGTTCCTGTAGCTCTCGCAATTGATGCATTTTTTTGTATACCTTCGCCTAAAAACTGGCGGTGCTTCGTAAAAATAAATAAAGCATAATCAATCCCAACAGCAAGGCCAATCATTCCGGCTAATGAAAGACTGACGGAAGCAATATCGAATACCTGTGTCCCAATTAAAACCAGTCCAATGCTTACTCCTAATCCAATCAGTGCAGTTAAAATCGGCAAACCAGCTATTAATAAAGACCCGAATGTAATGGCTAAAACGACAAAAGCCAAGATAATGCCGACAATTTCAGACACTCCGCCTATCTCCATTTCGGCTCCCGGTACATCTCCGCTAAGTTCAGTTTGTAGTCCCTCATCATCAGCCATTTTCAAACTGTCTTTTAAGTGTTTGATAGAGTAATCTTTTATATCATCTGCTGAAGATTTATACTTAATATCAGCATAGGCAACCGTGCCGTCTTTCGCGATTGTTCCTGTCACAAAAGGACTTGCGATCGAGTCAACGGAATCATCTTTATTGATTTCCTTGAACGTATTTTCGATTGCTTTTTTCGCTGTCTTTGCAGTAAGTTTCTCTCCATCTTCAGCACCGAAAATTACCCTTATGCTCCCTTTATCAGGGCCGCGAGGAAATTCTTTTTGAATCACATCCAGCGCTTTTTCCGAAGGTGTGTCAGGTATGGACATATCCTCAGAAAAACTTGGTTTTAACGTGATTGCAAGGCCTATCGACGCAACTAACACAACGATCCACGCACATATTACTTTTACGCGATGGCGAGCAACCCATCCTCCTAATTTATATAACATTCTTGACATGATAATCCCCTTTCAACACATTGCTTGATCATATTCCTTCTCATTGTAGTGGACAATGAAATAAAAAAAACGTACATTCGGGCATGTACGTTTGGGCAAATTTCTAATATAGGATGTTAGTTGTCTAGTGTCAGAATGCCTCTTTGCATGGCAATCGTCACTGCTTCAGTTCTGGAATTCGCGCCTAATTTATTGTAAATGGACGTTAACCTGGACTTTACGGTTCTCTCTGACACGCCCAAATCAAAGGCGATCGCTTTGCTTTTAAAACCTTTAGCAATTGCTTTTAGGACAATGACTTCCTTTTCTGACAGCTGGGTATGACTGTTCTGCTTCTTCATCCGCTCCACTTGAATTTCTTGCAGACGTTTTAAGATATCAGGCTGCAACAGCACGTTTCCTCTTATTGCTGCATCCATTGTATGAAAAAGGGTTTCTGAACTCGTATCCTTCAATAGATATCCTTTCGCCCCTAATTCAATTCCTTCGATCATTAAGTGATCTTCATTATACGTAGTTAAAATAATGATAGGGATGTCGTGTTTTTCTTTGATTTGTTTAATGGCTTCTAACCCGCTCATCTCAGGCATATACAAATCCATGAGAATAATATCCGGTTTTAATTCATCTGCAAGGCGGACTGCTGATTTGCCGTTTTCCGCCTCTCCTATGATGGTGTAGTGATCATTCGTTTCAATTAAAAGCTTCAGACCTTCCCTCACGACAAGGTGGTCATCAACGATTAAAACCTTATTCATCTTGCATCTCTCCCTGAATTGGTACGGTGATCTCAATTTGTGTTCCTTTAGATTTTGTACTCATTATATTGAAATGGCCTTTCATTGCTCTGACGCGTTCTTGTATGCCGAGAAGCCCATAATGTCCTCTCTTTTTCTTGCTCTTTTCAACATCAAAGCCTTTGCCATTGTCTTTGACCGTTAAATGGAGCCCCCCGTTATCATCCCAAATGGATACCGAGATCGTATCTGCTTCAGCATGCTTTGCTGCATTCGTTATACATTCCCCAATGATGGAATAACAGTTTTCAGCTGTACGAACGTCTAACACCTGATGTAATCTGTAGTCTAAAAAACCGCCCATGCCTGTCGACTCTTGAAAATGATCCATCAGTGAGGTAATTCTTTCTTTTAAAAAACCGATTTCTTCTGATTTGTTGCGCAGATCATCAATCGCTGAACGAGCATCAGCTAATGTGCCTTTCACTCTTTTCATCGATTGTTGAATGATTTCTTTTGCCCTCTCTGTGTTGCCTTTCGTAAGATGAACATGAATAGCATCCAGCTGCATATTTAAACTGACCAGCCCTTGAGCAAGCGTATCGTGTAAGTCCCGAGCCATACGCTGTCTTTCGTTTTGCAGCGTCAGCTGTTCGACCTGCTGATGAGCCAGCTCCAGCCTTTCAAGAGTCAGCTGCGCTTTTATCTTTTCATCGACTTGGGAAAATAATGTAGCGGCATAAGTAATAATCACGATCATAATAGGTACGGCAATGACAAGAAAATGCAAATATTCACCTTTGTGAATCTGATGCGGTACATTGATTGACAGCAGAAGCAATAAATAAAGTATGAGGAAAGCCCTTCTTCTGTCTGCCATTCCTGCAATCTGCCCAATCAAAAATGCATAAAGGCCAATAATGATCAGCACTAAGAAGCCAGTCATGACATTAGCCAGTATAAAAGTGATCAAACCTTGCAGCACAAAATATAGAATGACCCTTTTCTTAACCCAGCGATATGAATGCCAATGCAGCAAAGCAAAAATGGCGGTCAATACTGTAAACACGTTAAGCAATAAAATGGACCAGCTCCCATTAAGAAATTGCAGCACGATAGAGGCTACATAGATCATGAGAATAAAAGCCAGTCCCGGAACTCTGAGTGCAAGCATATTTAATGCCCGTCTATCATGTGAGTAGTATTTTTCTTCGAAAGGATTCCTTATACGCAAACCTCATCCACTTCCTTTCCATTGACAGAAGCGATACACACTCGAACCAGACATACATTTATCCCATCATTTTATAAGAAGAGAGAGAACTCAACAATACAAAGATGCAGTAAAGCATTAGCGTTCCCAACATGTGATCATTGCCCAAACGTACATAAGCGTTCTGCCTTTATGTACGTTTTATCTTTTCAAATTTACATTTACAATACTGAAGAAGTCACTATTCATAGAAGGAATGATCAACTTGAAATCGATTGATCACACCATTTTATCATTAAAAAGAAAAGGAATCCGAACTGAGAAAGTGTTAAAAAATCAATGCTCTGATCGATTAAGCCATGCAAATGACAAAAATAGTCAATCCAAGAACACGTGTAAAGAAAAAGAGGAATGAATATGTATTGGTTTTTAGCTGCTTTATTATATTTTCTCATCGGTACTTGTATATTCATTGGAGTTATTAGAGACAGTCACTCAGGCTCATGGATCCTGCTTGCATTAGCAGCTCCGCTCATCATTGTTGGCTATCCCTATTTTTATTCAAAGCAGCTTCTTGCCAAAAGATAGTGAAATAGATGCCACACAAATTGCATATTGGTAAAATGATCAATAGCGGAATACAATCTAATGTATCTTGAGGAAAGGAGTCTTGCCTTATGAGCCAAAGAGTGTCCTACTATGATGTTGCACCTGAAGGTATGAAGATGATGATGGATATGGAGAAATACACGAAACAATCTTCAATTAACCGAACGACGAGAGAACTAATCAAAATCAGAGTTTCTCAAATAAATGGCTGTGCCTTCTGCATAGATATGCATACTTCCGATGCCCGCAAAATGGGTGAAACTGAACAGCGAATTTACTGTTTACACGCTTGGAATGAATGTGACTTTTATTCACCTGAAGAGAAAGCAGCGCTCGAACTCTCTGAACACATTACGCTTATTCCAACGAAAAGGGTTTCCGATGCGCTGTATCATCGAGTGCGTGAACATTATGATGAAAAACAATACGTTGACCTTGTTTTCATCATCAATCAAATAAACAGTTGGAATCGCATTTCTATTGCAATGGGGAACCAAGCAACTTCAAGATAATAAGAAGGAGTAAGATTCTTAACGAATCTTACTCCTTCTTTCTTATTCCCTTAATAAAAAATTCCCTAAATATTCATTTTAAAGTATTTCTCAAATGCCGCTCTCCCGCTTTGTGTCATCTTAATCGCTCTTGTTTTAGGCATACGAACGATCCATTCTTCCTCTAACATTCGCACCAATAGGGCGTTTCCTAACGCTCCTGCAATATGATGCTGCCGCTCACTCCAATCCAAACAGCAGCGGGCAAATGCTCTCCGCTTATTTCGCTGCTGCTCTTCGTTAATGCCTAAATTCGAAAAGAACAAAGAACCCTCTGAAGTTACCTCAAAGTCTAAATCGGCTTTTTTTAACATCCCCTGCTCAACCAGTGAATGAGTGATTTGCACGCCCACATAACCTGCCAAATGATCATAACAGGTGCGGGCGAAATGCAAGTCACTTTTCTCTTTTGAATCTTTTAAAGATGTGACTTTGGCTTTAGGGGCAATCAGAAGCAATTGCTCAATCACGTTTGCTGCATCTGAGTCAGACAATCTGTAATACCTATGTCTTCCATGCTTCTCTACGCTGATCAGCTCTTCTTCAAGCAATTTTTTCAGGTGAAAACTTGCGGTTTGAGGTTTAATGTTAGCGAGATATGCAAGCTCTCCCGCAGGGTGTATCCTTCCATCCATTAGGGTGAGAAGAATGGAAGAACGCGAGGGATCAGATAACAATGCAGAGATTTTTGCGATATTAGGATTCATGTTTTTCCTCCTTACATTCATATTTCGATGATAGTTGAAATGTTAAACCTTTACAATATGAATGTAATGATGACAAGGAGGAATAAGCATTGGACATTGAAAAACAAGACACTCTTCATTTTAAAGAAATTAAACCAAAAATCATGTATTATGGCACCTCAACATTTCTTCTTACGACATTGAATGAGGATGGAACCACTAATATTAGTCCTATGTCTTCTTCTTGGGCTCTTGGAAACTATATTGTCCTTGGAGTAGGCCTAGGAGGAAAAGCCATTGAAAATTTGGAAAGACACAAAGAATGTGTCATAAACTTGCCTAGCCCGGAATTATGGGAAAATGTTGAAAGAATTTCGTCTTATAGCGGAAAAAAGAATATACCGCATTTGAAGAAACAGCTCGGATTTACATATCAAAAAGAAAAATACGAGTCAGCAGGGTTATCACCTTTACAATCAAAGACAGTATCACCAACACGCATTAAAGAATGCCCGATTCAAATTGAAGCCGAAGTCAAGCATATTCGGATTCCTGAATATGAACCATCATTTGCGATTGTAGAGACGCAGGCATTACATTTTCACGCCGAGGAAAGCATCATATTGAACGAAAACCACATAAATCCTTCAAAATGGAGTCCACTTATCTATAATTTTAGACATTATTTTGGCTTGGGAAGAGAAATAGGCAAGACCTTTCGTTCAGAAACATGACCATTTTTAACGTTTATAGACCAAGCTGTAACTTGGTCTATTTTAGTATCCATGGAATTATCCATTTTTCCGTACAACGCATTCATAGACCCTCATGACATGCACTCATTTTAGCTCTTTTTCATCACGATTTTCCAGAATAAAAAATAGAGTATTCGGTTATTGACTTAAATCCTAGTTTATTTGCTAATGTGATGGACGACGTATTCCAAACATCACAATCCCAATTAGGATTAATTCCATGTTTCAGACCATATTTTATAAACTCATTTCCCACACAGTAAGCTAAACCCATACCTCTATATTCTTCAAGTGTATAGATATCCATTTCCGCACGATTACGCCCTGAAAATATCGAGGTACACTCACTCACAACATGATTGCCATGTAATACGGCAAACCCAAAGCCTTTTGATGAAAAATGTGAGACAGAATCCCAATACTCCTCATAATAAGCTCTGTTAAATTCCGTGCTGTTTGAGATGATGTCTTCGTCTATCCTTTTTAAAACAAACCCCTTTGGAAGTTGTAATCCCGTTATAGAAGGTTTTTGCTGAAAAGAAAATGCGACTCTTTTCATTTGATTCAATTCGTCTTTCAGGATTGTTTTCATTACTCTGTCCCATGTATCGCTAGAACTAAACAAGGTAAATCTTTTTGTTGATTTCGCTTGTTTTTCATAATATTTAGCAATGAAATCATTAAAATCTTGATTCCCCTCTTCTCCCGCAATAAAGTAAATTCCTGATTCAGTCCCTATCAAAAATGATTTAGGGAAGGTGTGGTCATCTACATAAACAACGCCCGGAATCGTTTGTTCTAATATTGAATAGACAAATGTTGGGCAAACTTTTTCATGAAACCTTGTTTTTATGCCGTTATATTTTTCTTTTGTTAACTCCTGCAAACTGACAACTCCTTTAAAACAGCGTCTCCTTCATGATTCTGTTTACAAAATCAATTTTCCTCTGTCACAAGCTAAATAACTTTCCTTTTAAAGCGGACAGTTCACGGATCACAGTCAAGTTAAACCAAAAAACAGGTGTCTGCACTTAGCTCGCAGACACCTGTTGAACAATACACGCTGAGTATATCTATTACTTATTCCCCAGTTTCAGCAAACTGTTTTAAGCGCTCGCCAATTTCATCACGCACTCTTTGGAAAAACGCCCATTTTTCTTCGTCTGTTCCTTGTGCTTTTGCCGGATCATCAAATCCCCAATGCTCACGTTTTACATGCGGAGGCGTCATTGGACATTTGTCAGCTGCATCACCACAGAGAGTCACAACCAAATCAGCATTGTTTAAAATGTTCGGATCAATCATATCCGAGGTTTGATTGGAGATATCAATCCCTGCTTCTTTCATCGCTTTCACAGCATTAGGATTTAATCCATGAGCCTCGATTCCTGCGCTGTACACGTTCCACTTGTCTCCAAGGTATTTTTTTCCCCATCCTTCAGCCATTTGACTGCGGCAGGAATTTCCAGTGCATAAAAAGTAAATGGTTTTCTTTGACATATTAATCTGCTCCTTTTTGAAACATTAATGGATGATCATCAGCCAGATATACAGGCCGACAAGTGTAATAAATAATGTCGGGATTGTCAGAATGATTCCTGTTTTAAAATAAGTGCCCCAAGAAATCTTCACACCTTTTTGTGAAAGGACATGGAGCCATAATAGTGTCGCCAAGGAACCAATCGGCGTGATTTTAGGTCCTAAATCTGAACCGATAACATTTGCATATATAAGCGCTTCTCTCATCATTCCATGTGTGTCTGTACCGGCAATAGCCAATGCATCAATCATGACAGTCGGCATGTTATTCATAACGGAAGAAAGAATCGCCGCGATAAAGCCCATTCCAATCGTACCCGCAAACAACCCTTGATCAGCCAAGGCTTGAATCACATCTGAAAGGATATCTGTCAATCCAGCATTACGGACACCGTACACAACAACGTACATGCCGATCGAAAAGAACACGATAGCCCAAGGCGCTCCTTTCAGCACTTGCTTTGTATGAATGGCTGGGCTCTTTTGTGCAGCAATTAAGAAAAAGATGGCAATGATGCCCGCTACCACTGATACGGGAATAGAGAAAAATTCACTTGCAAAATATCCAATTAAAAGCAGTCCTAAGATATACCATGATAGTTTGAACATATTTTGATCTTTTATTGCTTCTGCAGGTCTTTTAACCTCAGTCAAATCATAACGTTTTGGTATGCTTTTTCTGAAGAAAAGGTAAAGTACAATGATACTCGCCAGTAATGAGAACAAGTTAGGGACAATCATTCTGGATGCATAATCAATAAACGTAATATCAAAATAGTCCGCTGAAACGATGTTGACCAAATTGCTCACAACTAACGGAAGCGAAGTCGTATCTGCAATAAACCCGCTGGCAATGATAAAAGGAAAAACTAATTTTTCATTGAAGTTTAAAGCTCTGACCATCGCTAATACAATTGGCGTCAATATAAGGGCCGCGCCGTCGTTTGCAAATAATGCTGCGACGATAGCTCCTAATATAGATACATAAATGAACATGCGCACACCGTTTCCTTTTGCAGCCTTAGCCATATGAAGCGCTGCCCATTCAAAGAAACCAATATTATCAAGGATTAACGAGATAATAATAATGGCCACAAAAGCCAATGTCGCATTCCAAACAATCCCTGTCACAGTTAACACATCTTGAAAATCGACAACTCCGGCTATTAAAGCCAAAGCAGCTCCTCCACAGGCTGACCATCCAATAGATAAGTTTCTCGGCTGCCATATGACCAATACTAAAGTGAATAAAAATATAGCTAAAGCCAAAATGACTGAAGTCAATCTAATACCTCCTTACTGGCAAGACGCTTGAGTTTCCCTTTGTTTGATGTGCAGTAACAATTCGTCTTCCTGATCGATTTGATGCAAAATCAATTGCAATGTATCAAACTCGGGGCATGATTGATTGATTGAATAATAACGCCATTGCCCTCTTCTGTCCTCGTTCACAAATCCTGCGTTTTTTAATTTCCGCAAATGCTGGCTTATGGCTGGCTGACTCATGTCGAACATATCAACCAATTGACACACACAATATTCTTTCTCAATAAATAATTTCATCATCATGAGCCTTGTTTGATCACTAAGTATTTTTAAACAGCTAGTCATTGCTGCAACTCCTATTTTTGAATCAACAGTCAAATGAACTCCTCCTTTAACCCAATATATAATGAAATCATGATATATTGGCCCAGTGATCAGACACCCCAATAAAAAAGAGGCACTGTGCGTACAAAAAAATGAACATTAATTTTTTCACAACGTCATTATATAAGTTTTCAATTATATAATCAATTGTTTATATTAACCTAAACAAGAAAAAATCCTGCTTGATGGGAACAGGATTTCAACAAATCATGAGCAAACAGCTTCATAAGGCTCGTCAAAACATATGATGGCTGTTTTGCCATTCGTCACTCTTTTTTCTAATGATGATTGACCCTTCTAAAATTGCTGCCCTTCACTTCAGCTACATCATATACGGTAACGAAGGCGGTTTTATCAATTTCATTAATAATTTCCTTTAGTTTGGTTTCTTCTAAGCGGTTGATGACACATGTGATTTCTTTGAATTTCTCATGGGAAAAACCCCCGTAAGCTTCTTTATATGTGGCGCTTCGGCCTAATTGATCACGTATGGTCTCTACCATCAATTCAGGTTGGGTTGTAATAATTTGAAACATTTTAGAACCGCTTAAGCCTTCCTCCACGACATGAATGACTTTGGATGCAATGTAGTAAGCAATGACTGAAAGCAATGCCCCTTGCAAACCAAATACGGTGGAAACAAAAATAAACACAAAAAGGTTTAAGAATAAAATGAGATCGCTCGTTCCGAATGGCAGTTTTCGGGACAGCAGCACTGCAAGCATATCAATTCCATCTAATGCGCCGCCATTACGCAGCGCCAGCCCCATTCCAAACCCAAGGATAATCCCGCCGACAACGGTTATCAACAAAGTATCCCCTTCGATGATGGCTGGAGTGTGGTGCATAAAACTTGTACCCGCGGCAAGTGATGCGATTCCGATAATTGATAATAACGCAAAGCGTTTTCCAATTTGCTTATATCCTAACCAGACAAACGGAATGTTAATAGCAACAATCAGAATCCCCAGCGGCAAATGGAACAGCTGTGACCCAACAATGCTGAGGCCTGTCACCCCTCCATCAGATACGCTGTTTGGAATGAGCACCGTTTCCAGTCCATATGCCGCTATGATTCCTCCGATTATGACCATGATGACTTGCAGGATGATTTTCGCTTTAAATTTCTTATGTTTTTCGTTTGTATTCATGCCATTCCTCATTTCAAATATTTTTTATATTTAAACTATACCATAATAGATTTTTCCGGCTAAAAACATGCTTTTTATTAAAAGGATTTGTCAATCATTTCTGTAAGCAGGCTGCTGCTGATATCACTCTATTTCATACTTAATAAAATAGCTGAAAGTTTCCTTATATCTTCCAGGCAGCTTTCAGTTTTTTTATACCTTCTCGTATGTTAAATTCAGGAACCCCTGCAAATCCAAGCGACACCCTTTTAGCAGGGGGATGGTTTTGATAAGAAGGAGCAACAGGATAAATTTTCACTCCATGTTCCTTCGCCTTCTCAATTAACTCTTTTTCGCTAAATGGCAAATAAACGTCAAGTAAGATGCCAAGTCCAGAGTTTTCTCCGCGAATCCTGACATGCTCTCCTAATTCTCTTTGCACAGTCTCTAGTAAAATGGCTCTTTTTTTACGGTAAAGCTTTCTCATTCTGTTGATGTGTTTTTGCCACTCTCCATTTTTTATAAAGTCAGCTAGCGTGAGCTGACTGTGGCAGGACACCGTTTGCTTATATAAAGACGCGATTTCATGGCCTTTTTTTAAAAGAGGCGAAGGAAGAATCATATAGCTGATACGCAGCGAGGGAAGAAGAGACTTAGAAAAAGTGCCCATATAAATGACACGGTTATCCTGGTCCAGCCCTTGTAAGGATGGGACCGGCTGTCCGGTGTATCTAAACTCCCCATCATAATCATCCTCTATGATAAATGACTGATTCTCAGCAGCCCATTTAAGCAGCTGAATTCTTCTGTTAATCGTCATAATGGTTCCTAGCGTAAATTGGTGAGAAGGCGTGATATACACAAGATTTGGCTGCTGTTCTTTGATCTTCTGTATACAGATTCCTTCATCATCGACTGGTATAGGAAGAATATTCATACGATTGGCTTCAAAAATCTCGCGTGCTCTCGGATAACCCGGATCCTCATATCCTATGAAAATATTCTGATCAAAAACTTGACACAAGATTTGAAGAAGAATAGGGTTCCCGGCTCCTATAATCACTTGTTCAGGGACACAATGAACACCCCGTGATTGATACAGGTACTCTGCAATGAGCGTCCTCAGCTCAAACTCTCCTAAAACATGTCCCGGCCGATAAAGCTCGTGTCCATATTGGTCTAAACTATTGACCATGCTTTTTCGCCATGCGGAAAAAGGAAAGTAAGAAGAATCTACATTTCCATAGTGAAAATCTATCCACTCTTTATGTTCCTGCTCTTTTTGTTGAATGGGTAATGTGCGCGGCATTTTACGATAGGCAAAATCCGAATCGCAATAATCAGCAAACCACCCGCTTCTTGGCTTGCTCACGATATAGCCCTCAGCAGCAAGTTGTTCATAGGCACGTTCTACTGTCGTTTGGCTGATGGATAGCT
Organism: Bacillus sp. RHFS10; assembly: GCF_016757475.1. Classification (NCBI taxonomy): domain Bacteria; kingdom Bacillati; phylum Bacillota; class Bacilli; order Caryophanales; family Bacillaceae; genus Bacillus; species Bacillus sp. RHFS10. Next base: position 127,882 of record NZ_JAESPO010000007.1, on the reverse strand, counting down.
GACTCGCCAAGAGTCTTTTTGAAGGGAGCTTCATTCCTTTTTGAATACGCCCCTGATGCATGTTTTCTTTGAAATCCTGATAAATCTGCTGGTAAAGCGGAATATCCAAATTTCTATTTAAAAAAGGCGTGATATCCATTTACACATTGTTCTCCTAACTGGTATGCATTTTTTTATGAAAACTGACTGTTTATGAAAGGTCAATTCCAGTTTATAGTCATTGTAATCCTTAGATGCTGGTTTTGTTAAGAAAATTCAGATTAACAGTTAAAGAATGAAAAAGAATCATATTTGGAGTGATTATAATGAACAAAACAACAAATGGCTGGATAAATGGTTTTATAGGCGTCCTCATTTTCAGCGGCTCACTGCCAGCAACCCGCTTGGCTGTGGCGGACTTCACCCCGTTGTTCCTCACCGTATGCCGCGCTGCGATAGCTGGTGTATTGGCTGGAGGCCTCCTTCTCATCTTTCGGCAGCAGCATCCTGCCAAAAGCGACATCATTTCATTATTGGTGGTAGCGTTCGGCGTGGTGATCGGGTTCCCATTGCTGACAGCTTTGGCGCTTCAGTATGTCACCTCCGCACATGCCATTGTCTTCCTTGGGCTTCTTCCGCTTGCGACAGCGGTCTTCGGCGTACTCCGCGGAGGTGAACGTCCCCGGCCAGTCTTCTGGATGTTCTCAGCGGCTGGCAGCTTACTAGTAGCAGGATTCGCTCTGATCCAAGGCGGTGGATCATCCCCGCTCGGCGACGCATACATGCTGGCTTCTATCATCGTATGCGGGCTTGGTTATGCAGAAGGCGCCAGGCTTTCTCGACATCTGGGGAACTGGCAGGTGATCTCTTGGGCACTCGTTCTGTCGCTTCCTCTTATGCTGCCTTTGTCGTTCTTTTTTACACCGGACTCATGGTCGGGCATCGGGGTACCAGCGCTGCTCAGTCTTGCCTATGTATCCTTATTCAGCATGCTGATCGGCTTCGTGTTCTGGTATCGAGGTCTCGCCCAAGGCGGAATTGCGGCGGTTGGGCAGTTGCAGCTTCTTCAGCCATTCTTTGGACTGCTGCTTGCCTCAGTGATTCTGCACGAGAAAGTAGGCTGGGCACTTGTGGCAGTGAATATCGCCGTTATCATGTGCGTGGCTGCTGCTCGGCGATTTGCAAAGTAAGGCGAGGTAAACATCAAAAGTACCAAGGGTTTGCTGTCCTCAATATTTTTCATGCGGCCGGAGAACTCGAAGCTGTTCTTCATTTGCCACTTCCAAAGATACGTTTTTTCTCTATTGCGCTCATAGATTGAAAACCTGAAGAAAAAGGGGCAAAAGTTCTTAAGAATTCTTAAGTACGAAGCTAACCATAAATCTCTTTTCAAACAAATTTCAAACGATCATATCTATTGTATGGTAATATTTAGATCCATGACTTTTACATGAAGATGAAACCTAGTTGATGAGAGGAATGAAAGAATGAGGAAACTCGGAAAGATATTTTACTGCAATGCCGCCTTCCTGCTGCTCGCCTTATTGCTTGCTGGGTGTGCGGGCAGTAAGAACGTAGAATCAAAACAAACTTCAAATGATGATACTGCTATACAAACTGACGAAGATCATAATGATAATGAAGACAGCAACAAAATAAGCAAAGATGAATCAGAGCCAACAACGGGATTAGAAGAATCCGCAACAGTTGAATCAGATGACACCTCTTCAGAAAAAGCAAAAAATGAGGAGAAAGGCAAAGAAGACGATGTATTGGCAGCATATTCTTCTGAGAAAATCGAATATGCCCGTGTTTGGCTGCAGCTTGGACCTAATCAAGAGATAGATGAATTGAATGTTCAGCACATTTCGGCTGGCGAACCCATCAATCCTAATGATGACACCAGTGCCAGCTACCCAGAAGATGTGATCCAGTTAGCTGGTTCTCGATTAGTGGATGGATCAGTCACTTATCATGGTAACGGAGATGGCACGATTCATGTATACAATGTCCCTTTACGCTGGGATTCCGCTGATGATTTAGATCAAGGCGTAATGCGGGAAGTGACTGAGAATATCATTAAAAATAAAAAAACAGTGTACGTCGATACAGGAGACGATGCAAAAATCAACCGACTCATTGACATCATGGTGATTCATTAATCTCGCCAAACTTTTTGCACCTGAGTTTCTTGCTATAAATAATGGATTTTAAGGAAAAAAGTATGATATATTCATATTGAACAAAGTTTGGAGTGTGATCACTTGCTAAAAAATCCACCTATTCTATTAGCTCTCCTATCAGTTGGAAACATTCTAAATGTGGTGAGCAATACCATTGAATTATCCGGTGCTTTTCATTGGATCATATTATTACTGGGTGTGGCATTAGTATTTTATAGCGCCGTATGTCTAGTGGCATACACTATTAATCAAAAGAAACATCTCACAGTAAGTGAATGATTCTTTTGAAAAACAAGCATTTCACATGATGCTTGTTTTTCTTTTACATGTAGCAGTTTGTCAGACTCATACCTTCAGCATCTAAGAGGTTAAACACGGTTAAATTTTTGCATTCACGTAAACAGTATAGGGTATAATCATTATTCTTTTGAGCAACATCACAGTAATAATCGCCTTCCGCCATTTGTTCGCTTGGGCCTTATTCAAAAGATTAACGCTCAACATTTTATCCCCAAAGGAACCCTATCCAGATTTTAATGGCTGTCGCTGATATTAATAGCGCTAAAATCCATTGCAGGAATTTTGTATTTACCTTTTGTCCAACTGTTGCGCCAATAGGAGAAGCAATTAAACTAGCGATCATAAGAACCAAAGCTGGTACAAAAAGCACCTGTCCTGTGATTACCTTTCCAACTGTTGCGCCAATAGATGATAGAAATGTAACCGCAAGAGATGAGGCGACTGTGATTCTTACAGGAATATTTAAAATTGATAACATAATAGGAACGAGGACAAAGGCGCCGCCAGCTCCTAAAATACCTGATACTCCGCCAATGATAAAGGCTAAAGATGAAGCTAACCATTTATGAAATATGACTTCTTCGCCTTCCCTATGTTCTTGTCCTTTTTTAGGTATAAACATTAATATAACAGCTATAATAGCCAAAATACCGTATACGAAGTTCATTCCTTGTTCAGATATGCGATGAGAAATGTAACTCCCTAATACACTCCCTATAAAAATACTGCTTCCCATGTAAATGATTATTGCTTTATTTAAAAAACCACTCTTACGATAAGCCCAAACACCGCCAAGTGTCGCAAAGAAGACTTGAATAGCTCCTATCCCTGAAACTTCATGAGCGGTTAATGACATCACTCCAACTAAAGAAGGAATGTACAATAGCATTGGATAATTAACAACTGATCCGCCAATACCAATCATTCCGGAAATAAAGGCGCCAATAAACCCTATAATGAAAAGAGTGATCATAAAGGCAATATCCATGCGGGTTTCCTCCTTTTCAAAGAAAAAGGGTATCTTTTTATTCGATACCCTTTCACATTCATTAGCCTTTTTGAATCCAGAATTTCAGTACATCGCCTTCTTCAGTATGCTCTAAAAGGTCATGCCCGCCGGATTTAGACCAAGCTGCCAGATCACTTTTAGCTCCCTTATCTGTTACATGCACTTCTAATATTTGACCTGAATCCAGTTCATTCATCGCTTTCTTCGTTCTGACGATTGGCATAGGGCATGCCAGTCCTTTTGCGTCTAATACTTTAGCTGATTTCATGTTCATCTCTCTCCTCTTTTAATAGAATGGTTGTGTTACCGAATTGCACAACGGTTTGGCCCAATCTCCATTTCACGCTGTTTTTCTTCATCTGGATTGATTTTCCCCATATTTGTTTCGCGAATCTCTTGATATGCATTTGGCTGCGGAGGCAAATGATTTGTCACTAGGTGTCTAAATTCTGTTTCATCCGCAATGTTCAAACCATGATTCTCGGTAAATAATGTACTTAATTTTTTACCTACACTTCCATCCTCATTTAACTCATCAATGATCATAAAGTGTGCCGGTAATACGATTAAATCCTTTGATAACGCTTTGTAACGGTTATAAAGCGTTTTTCTTAAATCTCCTACCCAATCTTCTGCCATACCGGCTAAATCCGGTCTGCCGATTGAATCGATAAACAAGATATCACCTGAAAGGAGATACCGATCATCTATAATGAAAGAAGTGGAGCCAATTGTATGCCCAGGAGAATAAATTGGTTGAATTCTAATCGTTGTTTTTCCAATGACAACGTCATTTCCTTCTTCCAACGGCTGATAATCGAATACCACTTCTTCAGCATCTTTAGGCGGTAACCAGTAGGTTGCTTTTGTTTTTTCGGCAATCACTCTGCCGCCTGAAATATGGTCTGCGTGAAGGTGTGTATCAAATACGTGGGTAATCGCCGCACCCTTTTCCTTTGCAAAATCCATAAAGACACCCGCCATACGTGTCGCATCAATAATCGCCGCTTCACCATTGGAAATCACCATGTATGACAGACAGCCTTTGCCGATTCTCACAAACTGATACATCTCACCGCCGTCTTTTAAATCGCCGACTTTTACCGGCTCTAAATGCTCGCTCCACGCTTTCATACCACCTTTAAGATACGATACAGAAAGACCGGCTTCTGAAAGCATCTCGGATACCATTACAGATGAACCTTCTTTTGCGCATACGACTAGCACTTCTTTATCGGAAGGAATTTCCCCTAAGATATCTTCCACGCCATCTAAAAGGTCGAAATAAGGCACATTCAAATGTTCAAAATCATGTCCTTCAATTTTCCAATCGCTAAAATCATTTTCATTACGCACATCAAGAATGTATAAAGGTTCTTTGTTAAAAATTTTTTGTGACACTTCTTTTGCGGTAGTTGCCTGTACAGTCATGTTTAAATCCCTCCTTTAATTACTCTGTTTTCCCTGTCCAATCACGCATACCGGGGACAACGTTGATTACCTTTTTAAAACCTTGTTTTTTCATCGTTTGGGCTGCCATTTCACTTCTTCTTCCTGAATGGCAAATGATATAAATTTCATCATCTTTATTTAACTCGCTAGAGCGTTTTTCCACTTCACCAAGAGGGATATGCACAACACCCGGAATATGGGCTTCTTCATACTCCTCCACCTCCCGAACATCTAAAATGTGAAGAGGCTCGTCACTTTCTACTTTCTGTTTGAAAGTGTCTAATGAAATGTCCGGAATGGAAGATGCGTTCTCTGATGCAGGCTCGCCTCCTCTGCGAAGAAAATGGCGAAATAGATCTCCCTCTGTTTCAGTACCTAGATATTGATGACCTGTGCTTTTTGCCCATGCTTGCAAATCTGCCGTAAAGCCTTTGTCTGTTGCTTGAATTTCTAATACTTCACCAGCTTTTAAATCCTTCATTTTCTTCTTCGTTTTGACGATAGGCATCGGACATGCTAAACCTTTAGCATCTAATACAACATTTGCTTGTATCATGTTATTTCCTCCTTTTATCTAATAGGGGTAGGGGTATATGATCCGTCAAAAAAAGAGATCTTCTTCCTTTCACCGACATTAATGCCATGCATTCATGCCGCCTTTTACATTTGTAACACTTTTAAATCCTTGTTTTTTCAATACCTTACTCGCCTTCATACTTCTCATGCCGCTTTGGCAAATAACGAAAATCTCCCTGTCTTTTGAAAGTTGATTTGTTTGTTGAGGCAGTATTGACAAGGGAATATTCTTAAAACCTTTAATATGCTTTGTACGAAACTCAAAAGGTGTTCTGACATCTATAAACTGTTTCCCTTGACTTTTCAGCTCTGATTTTAAAACTGTCGTTGTCATTTGTTTCACACCTTTTACTGGTGAAACATTCCGAATCAATATCCATAGAAAAAACAAAATGAGTATGGTATAGATGATGACTCTGCTATCCATCGGATTCGATTCACCTCTCTTCAATTAAATAAATAAGTTAACAGCACCTTCTTCAGCATCAGCTAAATAAGCTGCTACACCAGCATAGTCGATATCATCTAATAGTTCTTTTTCCTGCAAACCAAGCAGATCCATTGTCATCGTACAAGCTACGAGCTTTACACCTTGTTCTTGAGCCATCTCAATTAACTGAGGCAATGTTAGCGCATTATGCTTTTTCATCACATTTTTGATCATTTTAGGGCCCATACCTGCAAAGTTCATTTTAGATAAGCCCATCTTATCAGCGCCTCGAGGCATCATTTTTCCAAACATGTTTTCAAGAAATCCTTTTTTTACAGGGACCAGCTCTTCTTTACGTAAAGCGTTTAATCCCCAAAACGTATGGAAGATGGTCACTTCATGGTCATAGGCGGCTGCACCATTTGCAATAATGTAAGCTGCCATCGCTTTATCATAATCCCCGCTGAATAAGACAATCGTTGTGCGTTTTGTTTGTTCTGTCATGTTTATCCTCCTAAACCCCCAATTACCCATAGGGGTATATCGAAAGCAAAATTTTTTAAAAGTTAAGGCTATAATTCAATCAATTGAATACCGGTAGGGGTATATTATAACACATATAAAAATTCGTCAACCTTAAAAATGATAGGTTGATGAATTTTTTATCGGCTCTTCACCAGTAAGTCGACTGCTTCTTTTACTAAATTGGATGTGTCTTCTCCCTGATCCAAGCTTTCACGAATACAAAGTTCAAGATTTGTGCCAACAATAACACCTAATGCTCTATCAATTGCATTGCGTGAGGCTGCCAATTGAGTCACAACTTCTCTGCAGTCTTTTCCTTGCTCCATCATCGTCAATACACCTTTAATTTGCCCTTCTATCCGGCGTAAGCGATTTTTAACCTTTTGATCATACTCCATATCGTTGAAATCCTTTCTTTCATTAATTTTTGCAATTCATAACTGTTCACATGAATACCTTCTTTAGAAAACACACTCCCACATTTAATTCTGCCTTATCATAAACTATTATGTGTATTTTATCACGCGGAATCTCTAAATAAAAACGTTTTAGATACGCATATGGAATGTTTAAAATAAAATCATTTTGAAAAATTGGTTACATCGTTAAAATGACGATATCTAATATGGTCACATCCATGGCTACTAATTCTTCTTTATTGAGACAAAAATACCTGCAGAATAATAACGTCTAGACATGGCATAGATCAATATCAAAATAAGCAGGAATGCGACAGCCAAGTAAGAAATTTATTTACAGCGCCTTTTTAACTGCTTCTTATTTATGAACCAATAATATACCCCCGTAGGTATAAAGTCAAGTGCGTGAAAATTAGATTTCGGATCGTTTTGATACGAAGTGCTGTTTTGAGACTGTAAATAAAACCACCTATCACTTTTGCCCAGCTAAATTAACAACAGCAAAAAAACAAGCCGATTTTATATAAAATCGGCTTGTTCCATCCATCACTTTACAATCAGCACAGGACAATTTACTCGCTTAGCCACTTTATGGCTTACACTGCCCAGCACCATCTCCTGCAGCGAATTCAATCCCCTGCTGCCTACTACGAGCATATCAAATTGATTTTCATTTGCATAAGCAACAATGGTCGGTCCTGGTTCTCCGTGTTTCATCATTACATCATGCCGGACACCAGCTTGCTCAAATTTTTCTAAAATCGGCTCTAACTTTTTACGCCTTTCCATTTCTAACTCTGCAGAACTCGCGGTATGAAGCACTTCGGTTTTCGCTTTTGAATAATCTTTAACAAAAATGATTTCCACTCTTGCATCAGGCACCAGTTTCGCTATACGAATTGCATGTTCTGCTGATCGAATGGAATGATCTGATCCATCAGCTGCCAACAAAATATTTTGATACATACCCCTTCACCTTCCCCTTAGTGGCTTGACGGCTGTGCGTTAGGATGATTGTAAGTAGCCAGCTTTTCAATCAAATGTTGGCTTGATTCGTTTAAGCCAACCAATGTAACATCTGCATGATTTTCTTTGAATTTCAAAACAACCTTATCCACTGCGGCGACACCAGAATCATCCCAAATATGCGCCTCTGAAAAGTTCATCACAACACGCTCTTTTACATCTTCATATGAAAATGAATTCACAAAATCTTGAACAGAAGCAAAGAACACTTGGCCCTTAATGTCATAAACAGCCTCTTTCTCAGAAACAGAAGACAAATCCACCTTTACTCGTGAAATTTTAGAAGCGAAGAAAATAGCACTTAACAGGACACCTACGATTACGCCAATGGATAAGTTATCTGTTGCCACTACAGTAATTACTGTGACAACCATGACAACAGAATCAGTGAACGGAACTTTTTTAAGCGTCCGGATTGAAGACCAATCGAATGTTCCAATTGAAACCATAATCATAACGCCAACCAGTGCAGGCATAGGAACTTGAACAACCCATTCACCCAAAACGAGTATTAAAAACATGAGGAACATACCAGCCGTAAAGGTTGACAGTCTCCCTCTCCCTCCAGATTTTACGTTAATAACAGATTGACCGATCATGGCACACCCTGCCATACCGCCGAAAAATCCGGCAACGATATTGGCAATCCCTTGCCCTCGGCTTTCTCGGTTTTTATTGCTATCCGTGTCAGTCATGTCATCAACAATGGAAGACGTCAGCAGCGACTCAAGCAGACCAACGACAGCTAGAGCAATAGAAGTCGGGAAGATAATTGATAACGTCTCAAAGTTTAATGGAACATCGGGAATCAAAAAGTTCGGCAAAGCTTGTTTGATTGTTCCTAAATCTCCAACTGTTTGAACATTAAAGTGACCCCAAATAGAAACGACCGTGAGAAATACAATTGCTATTAAAGGACTTGGAACAGCTTTTGTAATAAACGGGAACAAATAAATGATGACTAAGGTTATGCCGACAAACACATATGTCAGACCGGATATTCCAACAAAATGAGGAACTTGTGCCATGAAAATTAAAATGGCCAGCGCATTAACAAAACCTACCATGACCGATCGAGGTACAAATTTCATTAATCGCGCCACTTTCAGAACCCCAAATATGATTTGGATGATACCCGTCAGGATCGTAGCAGCAAACAGATACTGTAATCCGTGATCCTTTACCAGCGTTCCCATTAACAACGCCATAGCCCCTGTAGCCGCAGAAATCATCGCAGGCCTTCCGCCCGCAAAAGAAATCACCACCGCAATACAAAATGAGGCATACAATCCCACCATCGGGTCAACACCTGCAATAATAGAAAAACCAATGGCCTCAGGAATTAATGCCAAAGCAACGACAATCCCGGCTAATAAGTCCCCTCTTATATTTGAGAACCACTCTATATTTAATTTTTTTAACATAAAATACAGTACACCTCTTTATGATTATTTTTTGTTGACTTCTAACTCTCATAGAAGCCAGGGTCGTTTGTAACTATTTAGAATGTAACAAACAAGAATTCAAATGTCTACAATTTTTCGTTCCAAAATAGATCTTTTTTGGAACTATCGGCGCATTCTGCGCTATCCATCTTATTTTGTTATAATGAAATATACAAAATTCATCAGGAGTTGATGATTTGATTTTTGGATATGCACGTCCGTTTAGTCAAGATCAGGATGTAACAAAACAGATAACTGCACTTAAAGGGTTCAACTGTGAAAAAATATATATTGAACAAACAAATTCAGCAAAAAACAGGCCAGAATTTGAGTCATTATGCAACAGTTTAAATACCGGAGATACCGTAATCATTTATAAGTTATACAGCATTGCGGACTCTACAAAAAACCTAATCGATATCACAGATTTTTTCAAAAGGAAACAAATCCACTTTATTTCAATATTAGACAAAGTGGACACCACAAAGAAAAACGGTTCCATATTCTTCGATTTTTTAGAAAGAGTCGGCGAATTTCAATTTGACATGATTAGTGAAAACACAAAGCTTGGCATTCAAGAGGCGAAATTAAAGGGGAAAAATACAGGACGTCCGAGGAAACCAGACCATAATGTCCGGCGCGCGATGGAAATGTATCAAAGCAAAACGTATACCATTCAGCAAATTACCAAAGAGACGGGCATCAGTAAAACAACACTGTACCGTTATTTAGATAATTGGAATGATTTTGATTCATAATAAACACGAATAAAAAACATACCGCTATTTTGGGTATGTTTTTTATTCGTGATTCATTCCCTCTCAAAAATGATCCACATAAACAACGCCGGAAATGGTCTGTGTTAAAACCGGAAAAGATAAATGTTGGGAAATATCTTGTGAAACAGTCTCATTAACCCGCTCAATTTTTGTATGAATTGTTCTCCTTTTCCGCAGCTTCTGCATCCGCTTTAGTCACATGGACCGTGCCAAATGGATGGTTAGGCGGGGCATAAATGGAGTATAGTTTTAGCGGCGTATTGCCTGTATTGATCAGGTTGTGCCATGTGCCGGCAGGTATGACGATGGCTGAATCATCATAGACATTTCGCTGAAAGTTTACCTGATCTTTACTCTTGCCCATTTTAACGATCCCGCGGCCTTGCTCAATCCGCAAAAATTGATCGAGGTTAGAATGCATTTCCAAACCGATATCTTCTCCAATATCAATACTCATGACAGTAACTTGCAGGTGCGCTCCTGTCCATAGCGCAGTACGGAACGTATTGTTTTGTTTTGTTGCTTTATTGATATTAATAACAAATGGTTTCGGCCCATAATCTGTCAAGTGAAGGTTTTGGCCTGCGTTTTCATGCTTCATTTTATATGGATTCATCCAATAAACCGACCTTCCACCGCAGCACACATAATAAGGGTATTGATGTGTAACAGGTATATAATACATTTTCAGATCCCCACATTTTTTTATTTTATGATATTACCCTATGCGTTTGTTGTGGGAATGTGCCACTTACATAACTTCTTAATAAAGAAAAGCTGTTGTATTGGTCACCTTATTTGAAAAACCCATGATTTCAAGCATTTGAGTTCTTCACTACACTCATTTACCATAAAAGTTATAATTTAACTTCTCTATTGCGATCAATGAATAAGGTTACTACAACACTAGCTATACTAACGAACGTTCCTGCAATAGAAACAAGAATTGTCCAAAAGCCATCGGGAATAAGAAAGCCGATTGGGATTAGCCCCATAAAAGTCAAAACGATAAAACATTGGTATACTGCAGATATGATTCTTACAACAAGGTTGCCAAAAAAGGACATGGCTAATGGAGGGATGAATAAAAATACAACGATCCCAATTGATATCATTAAAATAATAGGCTCATCAAATGAAATGACATGCTCTCCAGGTGAATTTTCAGCAGCCACTAGCATAACAACTATAGACATTATCAGTGTAAGTAAAACCAGAAAAAACCTTTTAAACAACATTATGACTCCTTTTTTAAAATGTACCTATAACGGGTCCTTTCCATAACCATTTTATGTGATTCAATAAAGAATATGCAGTTTTAACACAGCCGCCACAAGCACTATTTATCATTAAGATATAACAGATACCAGTGGTAACTAACCACATAAAATGTCGTATTTATAGCGGCTTAGCTGTGGTATACCCTTCTTTTTTTGCTGAGATGATGAAATTACCTTCCTCCTTTTTTACCAATTATGATAAAACCTTTATCTAACAGCTTATCAAATATATAGAAATTAAACAATTTTGTATTCTAACTCCCCTGTAATTGTATGATCACTTCCTTCATCATAAGTATCATCTTCATTAATTGAATAGATAGGTATTCCCGTCATTTCAACTACCGCTTAAATATCTCAATTTCATTTTGCCTACTAACATTTCTTTGTTCCGGTTATAGGACAAAAAATACCAAGGGTCTACAATCGTTGGTATCGTTGGTGCGGCCGAGAGGACTTGAACCCCACGGATGATTCACCCACTGAGCCCTCCTCAACATATCACTGATTATGAAAGGATTGTTTTCGTTACACTCTCTATCTTCCATATTCATCATTTCTATAAAAAAAATTGATGGCAAGTCATGAATTCCTATAGGGGATTTAATAACTCAAACTGATTTACTGTAAATTAGTCGGCTTTCAGGATATACACGGACCAATAGACCTCGTTCCCTATTGTTTTGATGTTGTTTGTGCTCAATCTGATTTTTTCAAAAAGTTATTGACAATAAAAAAATAATCATGTTATTATTGAATATTTGATATTACACCTCCATATATGGTAACCTTAAGAAAGGTACCATATATGGAGGTGTATGATATGTTTCAAATTGGCGATCACATTGTTTATCCAATGCACGGCGCAGGTATAATTGAAGCCATAGAAGAAAAAGATTTTTTAGATGAAAAACAACAGTATTATGTCATCAAAATGTCAATCAGTAATATGACAGTTATGATTCCAGCGCGTAAACTATTGAGTTCAAGTATACGACCAGTTACTGATATACTTGCATTAAAACACATTCTACACATTTTTCAGCATGGAGAATCAGATAGGCTACTGCCGTGGAAACAAAGGTATCAAGTAAACACGAACAAAATAAAAACAGGTGAAATACTAGAAGGTGCTGAAGTTGTACGTGATTTAAGGCGTATGAAGAAAGAAAAAGCACTTAATACAAGCGAAAAAAAAATGTTGGATCATGCACAAGAATTTTTGATTAGTGAACTGGAAGTCATTAAAGGAATCACTGAAAACCAAATAAAAAGTTTCTGTTAATATTAATTATTGATCATGTATTTCATTCTGAAAAATATCCTGAATTTTTTGATGATATTATGATTACAAGTAAAGTAAATCATTTCAAATATGTTCAACTTCTTCAACTTACTTTTGGAACATGAACCTCTTTTGTTATTCCTATCATCTATTCCCTTTTTATTATTTAAATTTTTCTGCGAACATTTGAAGAAAAAAACGAAATAGTCTTGATTTTTTCAATCCTGATTCACACTGCCACGGACAAGGAGCCGCAAAGATGGAAGAAAGGGAGGGCTTTCATTGTTTTAGGATCTTAGTGATTATTTCTAGGTTTCCCCTCACGAGTTGGTAACATCTAAATATATGGTCAACAATAAAAAATGAAGAAATTTTTTGAAATAAAACAATAAGAGGGTGTGGAGATACGAAACGTATGCCTGCACAAGAATTAAAAAAGCGAAAAAGGGTTGCTTCTATTGTGGAATTCTTGTAGTAGTTGGACCCAGCTGTTATTTTAGCTAATCAAGAGTTCTTAAAAATTGCCGAATGAACGAAGAAAAGGATGATTCTTTACGAGAAGGGATGGTCCTTTTTGTTTACTTTTCGTAATAATAGGATAAACATACATTTCATTTGATCCTGATGAATTTAAAGGAAGAAGAGTGTCGGGATTATCATCGGTACTTCGTTTAGCGTGACGCTTTTGGCAGATGGCACAACACATTTACGCTGGCTTTTTGTTCGTATTGGAAAAGAAAATACATTCCACATATTGTAAATCGAGTATGTTATACTGTAAAAAAACCTTTGAAGCTTTAAATCTTTTTCTATTACCTTGTACCATCTCCCTACTCGAACGTTGAGTGGGTTTTTTTGAGAACATAAAAAAACAGGCCCTATTTAAAGAACCTGTTTGTATAAACGATTGAAGATTAAGCTTTTTGAACGTTAGCAGCTTGAGCTCCACGAGCACCTTGCTCAACGTCAAACGTTACTTTTTCACCTTCGTCTAAAGATTTGAATCCGTCACTTTGGATTGCAGAGAAGTGTACGAATACATCGTCTCCGTTTTCACGTTCGATGAAGCCAAAACCTTTTTCTGCATTAAACCATTTTACTGTACCTTGTTCCATTATTGTTGCCTCCTAGTGTGTTACCACACAGTATATACTATCCTTGCCCATAGTATCATCAAGACGAAAAGTTAATATTCATACTATCCTTTACACCGAACAAAAATAATTCTTCTTTATCATAACACGAAACGGAAATCATTCCAAATTAATATTTTCGTTTTATTCATTATTATTTCTTAAATGTATGGAATCCAGTACAGCAGCAGTAAAAAAACAGAAAATGCCAATCATACTGCACCAATTTTTTAATATGTCTAAGAGGTCTATTCCTAACTATGGTTTGAAAACACCGTGAAAATGAATCACGAGTGTCTTCAAGCCTTTTCTTTGCTCTTTAGCACTTCATTATTGATTATTAAAGATTTCTATCAAAAGCTCAGCTGTTTCTTGCCCAAATGGAGCAGGGCTGTTCACTGGTAGAGCTTTGTTCTGCAGATTTCCAAAGCCTTTATCCTTCTGTCTCTCTTTTTGACACTTATCAATCCATCCAAATTTTCTCTACTATTTCCTCAAACACTCCATGTTCACAGGCTCAATAAACCGATCGCCATAGGGAAGCAGGGAAGAGAGTTTGGCCAGATAAATAGCCGGGTATACTCTTCATATCCTTTTGTATCCCGGTTGGCTCTGCTAATAAAGATTTAACTGAACTTGAAACATTTTGATTTCCAATAATTTCACAAATAATTGGGAAAGATACCTTCATATATGGAGTATGACGCTGGGTCTTCAAAGGCAATAAAACATTTTCTATACTCAGAAGATCATCAGGGAAGGGGAACCTTTTAAAAATGAATGAAAAAAACCTCAGGACTTTGAGAAAACTGGTCACACCTTATGAAAAGTCCGATTTACAAAAAAGTATTTGTCAAATCATGAACACATTGGTACCATTTTTCCTGTTATGGTGTTTGGCATATAAGAGCTTGTCGATTTCTTATTTTCTTACATTAGCGATTTCTGTCGTTGCTGCAGGTTTTTTAGTGAGAACATTCATCATCTTTCATGATTGCTGCCACTATTCCTTTTTTAAGAACAGAAAGGCGAATCGAATCCTTGGAACAATCACAGGAATTCTAACTCTGCATCCTTTTGATCATTGGGCACACGACCATTCTGTCCATCATGCGACAAGCAGCAACCTGGACAAACGCGGGACAGGCGATATTTGGGTACTGACCGTTGAGGAATATAAGGAAGCCTCAACTAAGACAAAAATCATGTACCGTTTGTACAGAAATCCGTTTGTTATGTTTGTGATTGGACCGCTTTACGTCTTCGGAATTACCAATCGTTTTAATCGTAAAGGGGCTAAACGTAAAGAACGGCTGAATACATATGTAACGAACCTGGGGATCGTCACGTTGGCAGCACTTTTATGTTGGGCTATTGGCTGGCAAAACTTCCTTCTGGTTCAGGCGCCAATTTTTCTGATATCGGGATCTCTCGGCATTTGGATGTTTTATATTCAGCATACGTTTGAGGACTCTTATTTTGAAGAAGATAAGCATTGGGAATATGTAAAAGCAGCAGTTGAAGGAAGTTCTTATTATAAGCTACCAAAAGTCATGCAATGGCTAACAGGCAATATCGGTTTCCATCATGTTCACCATCTAAGCCCGAGAGTGCCAAACTATAAGCTTGAAAAAGCGCATAACAACGCTGAACCATTGCAAAACGTTCCGACCATTACACTGGCAACAAGTCTTAAGTCGTTAAAGTTCCGCCTATGGGATGAAGAAAGCAAAAAATTTGTCGGTTTTAGCCACTTAAAAAAAGCTTCTAAAAGCCAAGTATCACCGCGGCTTGGAGCGGATTAAATAAATCCCCCTAACCGATGATAAGGGGCAGTGTATCTTGCAGAATAAAAGTGCAGTCTCGCGCAACGGTTTTGTGCAGAGGCCAGCACTTTTTTAGTGCCAAATACACTCACAGACTCCACAATCGTATTCCGCCCAAAAAAATAATACCAAAGGTGGTTAAACCCTTGATATTATTGGGATGAGGACGAGAGGACTTGAACCTCCATGGGTTATTCACCCAATAGGATCTCAATAAAGTGAAAGCTAATTGTCAGTTACAAAAGCCTGTCATTTCAAGCATTTGAATTCATTTATTACATGTATTTTCATCGTTTTATATTCATTTTGGGCATAAAATGGGCACTGTTTTTAGGCTGTAAGCACACTGATTAATTCAAACTTCGTATCCCAATCTAATGAAAGAAAGAGCAATGAATAGAAGCTGCAAACATAACTGCTCCAGTTCCATTCTTTAATTCTCGAATCTAAAGGTTTAATAAAAGTGGGCTTATATTTAGTTTTTTAATCTCTTTTCCATCTGTTCTGCCATTTGTTTTGAATTTGGATTTCCTTCATTTTGCAATTGGTCAATGATATTCATATAATCCATTTCACTTCGATTCTGACTTAATTTATATGCAGCCTGAATGTCATCCACCTTAATCTTAAAACCGACAATCGCTTTCAGTTGTCTTTCTAAGAGTTCAGGAGAAAGTTCATCCCATAAAATTGGATTTTCTCGATGTTTTTCGTATTTCTCCATCATTGTTGTTAATTCTTCTATTAATTCATCTCTCTCTAAAATACTTGCTTGACCGTATATATGGACGGCTTGATAATTCCATGTCGGAACATCTTCATGCCCGTACCAAGAAGAAGAAATGTAAGCGTGTGTTCCCTGAAACATAACAAGCACATCTTCACAGGTTTCAAATGTTCTCCACTGCCGATTTCCATAAGCGATATGCCCAGTGATATAGTAATCATCACCTTTTTTATTTAACCCCAAAGGCAAATGCGTGGCAATTGGTTTCCCTTGTTCTGTCGTGACGATCGTGCCAAAAGAGTTTTTTTGAACGAAATCCCAAATTTCATCAACATTTGAGACCTTAAAATATTTTGGAATATACATAATCATCCTCCTTCCAAAAATTATATAAGTGTTTTAGCCATTATAAAGTCCGTTTGTTTTTCATGCCCCATATAAAAAGAATGGGCTCCAGTTTGAACAAACCCCATTTTCTTATAAAAAGCAATAGCATTTTCGTTTTTTTCCCATACGCCCAGCCAGATTTTCTTTTTATTCAGTTCCTTCGCAATTTCCATAGCTTTATTCAACAGATATTTACCAAGTCCATGTTTTTGAAATTTGTTCTTGATATAAATCCTCTCGATTTCAAGTGATTCATCACCCATTTTTTCAGTCTGGGCATCATTGGTATTGACCTTTAAATATCCAGCGACTTCATTATTAAAATATACAAAAAAGAAGCGCGAAGAAATATTGGATAATTCTTTTTCTAATTGTTTTAAGTTAAAAGCCTTTTCCAGATAGGCATTCATATTTTCGGGCGAATTCTGATCCTTAAATGTCTCATTAAATGTTTCATAACTAATGTCTTGAAGTTTGCCCAAGTCTTCAAGTGTGCACTTTTTTATATTGATAGTCATTTAAATATGTCACTCCTTTATAACATCAATAATTTCTCTTGTTCCCTTTTTTTACAAAATCCCAATCTTTTTCTATATTTTTTCTTACTCTTTGAAGAAAATTGAAAATGGTCTCCGCTTCTCTTTCAGAAAATCCCTCTAAAGCGACACGATTCGAATGATCATTTTCTCTTTTTATAAAAGGAAATACCTCATTCCCTTTTTCCGTCGGAAAGAGTTTTTTTATTTTTTTGTTATGTTCATCATCTTTCTTTTCAATAAAGCCCTTCATTTCAAGTTTTTTTATTGCACGAGCTGCGGTTGTTCGGTCTACTTTAATCATCTCAGCTAACTTTTCTTGAATGATTCCCGGGTTTTCACATATTCGGACAAGGTACAAATACTGCCCTTTTGTCAGGTCATGTTCTTTAAATTCGATATTGCTTATAGAATCCAATGCTCGTGCAATCATTCCAATTTCACGAAGAATATCCTTCATCATTAAACTCCTTACGTATGTGTTTTTGTTGTATTTGCAATAAAAATAGCGTACATTAAATATAACTCATCTTTGTTGTATTTACAACAAAAAAATAAAGATAAAGAGGTCGAGTAAAGTGAAATATGTTTTTTATGTATTAGGAATTTTAATCTTAACCCTTGGTATTTCTTTCACGATTCAATCAGATCTTGGAGCTTCCCCTTTTGACGCACTTTTGGTGGGACTGTCCATAAATGTGGGGCTTACTGTGGGAAGTTGGGAAGTCATCATAGCTCTTATATTAATATGTTGTAATTCATTTTTAAAAAGACAAAAACCTGAAATTTCGGGGTTGTTAACGGCCTTTATAACGGGTATGGGGATTGATATATGGCTTTTTTTATTGCACTTTTCTGTAACACCTGAAACTTTGCACAGCAAAATTGTTTGTTTTGCAATTGGCTTAGTTGTTATAGGATTGGGAACCGCAACATATTTACACACAAAATTCGCCCCGATTCCTGTTGACCTGCTAACATTAATCATAAAAGAATTAACGAAAACCAATATATTTTTTTCGAGAACATTCATTTACCTCGTCTTCTTGATAATGGCGTTTATTTTGAATGGACCAATTGGCGTTGGAACTATACTAACCGTTTGTTTAGGTGGGTTAATTCTTAATTACTTCATGCCCTTTACTGAAAAAGTGTTGGATCGCATACTAACAAACTCCAGTACATCACCAAATGATGGTCAAGATAAAAAGCATTCCATATAGAAGGTAATTTAAGTAAGTGGGCACAAGAGGTAAAAACAGATGAATATGAAAAATACCAAGGTCGTCAAAACCCTTGGTATCATTGATGCGGCCGAGAGGACTCGAACCTCCACGGGGTTTGCCCCCACTAGGTCCTCGACATAGTGAAAACGTATCATGTATTACATAAACCTTATAAATAAAGCATTCTTTATCTTCATTTCCACCTATTTTCTTCTTTTTCATGAATTTTGAGCAAAAATTGGGCACTACTTTTTTTAAAAATCACTAAAATATTAGCTTTAAATAATTCCAGCTAAGACCTAAGAAACCACTAACAAGAGAAGTAATGTGGTCTCGCCCACTGGGTGCGATAGTTTTTTCTTTTGGTAGTATCTTGACTTGTCCGATTTTGTAATTCAGTGTAGATAGACAGAGATAAAAAAGAGTACGTATTAATCTTGAATAGCACAAAAAACACTACCCTTTTCGTTACTTTAGAGAAAGGATAGTGTTTTTTCGTTTTGCGGGTATCGGGAAAATCTCTGCTAATAGCAATACCTCAATAAGAAGATCGCAATTTCCACTTACCAAGCTATATCAAGGCTTACTTGTCTGATTTGGGATGTTTGGGGTACAAAAGTTTGAGTTACAAACATTATTGTCCAAAAAATCATTTACTGTAATTATTTTACATGGTATTATTTGTATTATGCATGCGAAGTATGCATGTATAATAAATTAAATTAAAAAGGAGTGCTTGATCGTGAATCTTAAGTCCATTTTCAAAGGAGTAACATCGACTCTGATAGCTGGTGTAATTGTTGGAACTTGTGCTATACCCGCTTTTGCGGAGTCGACTACAAGTGTATCGTCGAAAAATTATGCAGTTACAAGTGGAGAATTCAAAGCTCTAGACAGGGAGGTTTCAGATGGCTCTGTTGATCAATCAAGCTGGAGTCGGACGTTCGAATTAGATGAGAACGACGGGGCACAAGTAAACTTCTGGGCTTCAAATAACGGGAGTAATGACATAAAAATATCAATTGATGGAATAGTCTCAAGAACTCTCGCACCAGGCGAGCAAGGCAACATTTCTGCTGAGGTTGAAAATGGTTGGTTTGGTTGGACATACAATTACACATTTACAGCTTCACCAACGGCTCAAGGTGGTAGTGTTAAGATGAACTATCGTATTGCTCAAAGAAATAATTAACGAATTACGGAAAGGTAATCACTCATTACCTTTCCGTAATTTCATCATTTTTTAGTTTTTTAAAAGATTCCTTACTTTCTATACTTTGGAGATAAATTCACTCCAGGTTTTTCATCTTCTCTTTTTCTAAAAATAAAAGGTTTTGTATTAAACCCTATATGATGCAAATCAAACCCATTAGTAATTACTTTTCTCTAATTTTCTACTCCTGCTTTTCCTGCTCTTTTCCCCTCAACCTTATGAAATCTTATCATGTCCTATATTTAAGGGTTATACAGCTCTTATTATCATTATTTACACCTTTTTTGATGTTTTTCATATTTTCTGGGCAGTAAAGAAACCTTGACCACTCGCCAAGATAAGTAAAATAAAAAACGAAGGCATCAATAAAGTGGAAGCTTATTATCAGTTATATAAGCCTGTTATTTCAAGCATTTGAAGTCATTCATTACACTCATTTACACCATTTTATATTCATTTTGGGCACAAAATGGGCACTGTTTTTAGTCTGCAAATAAACAACCATTAGATAAAAATTTAGAATCTTGCACATGTCACCAATGTTATATTCACTAGAATAAAAATGTACCAACACCCCTTGTTGATATGGGGATAAACTAAAACCGAATCCCTTATAAAAGAGATTCGGTTATCTTTACAGAGTCTTATGTTAGTTCTGAAAGTTTACCGTCATCGATATACACAACACGGTCGCATAAATCTAACATTCTTTTATCATGAGTAACCATTACAGCAGCTTTTTCTCTAGATTTCACTTCATCTGCTAACATTTTTACAATTGTACGGCCGCGCTCTGAGTCAAGACTCGCTGTCGGCTCATCAGCAAGAATGATCTCCGGGTCATTCATCCAAGCCCGAGCAATGGCAACACGTTGACGTTCTCCCCCGGATAAACTTTGCGGATAACTATTCATACGATGCTTTAATCCAAGTCTTTGAAGAAGATCAATTGCTCTTTGTTCTGCTTTGTTATTAGAACTTCCCGCTAGCTTCGAAATAAGCAATAACTGGTCACGAACCGTTAAATAAGGGATTAAATTAGATGACTGAAATACAAATCCGATTTTTTTTAATCTAATGCGATTCATCTTTTTTTCCGTTACTTGACTGATATCACTTCCATCAATCATAATGCGGCCTCTTGTTGGAGAAAGCAACGCTCCGGCAATTGAGAGAAACGTACTTTTACCAGAACCGGATGGCCCGACAACTGCAACAAATTCTCCGGCTTTCACTTCAAGAGACACTTGATCAAGAACTTTTACAGACGATTCGCCGTCACCGAACACTTTATCAATATGGTCAAGAATCAATTTTTGACTCATTGTGCTGCACTTCCAATCGCTTCAATAGCGTCAATTTTTGTAACTTTATATAGAGATATTAACGATCCAATCACTGAAACAGCCAGAAAAAGACCTGAAGAACCTAAAACTAATTTCGGTGTAAGGTCAAATGGCATGCTGCTTGGTAAAATAGCCGCCACACCATATGTTAGTACTATACTGATTACAAGACTGATAAATGTTAATAATAAAACTTGGAATACAATATTGCGCGCTATATAACCGGTCGTTGCACCAATGGCCTTTAATACCCCGAATTGATTGATTTTCTGTATGGTCATAACATAGAAGAATACGGCTAACACAAAAGCTGCAATAATAAATAGAAAAACAATCATCATGATAAGCGAGCCTTGCTCCTCAGAGTATCCAGGAATACTCTTGAGAGCCTCACTTTTATCAATTAAATCAACCCCTGCTACATTCTTATCAATTTGCTCTGCAGCATCTTGACTTGTCTTTAAAGCGATTGCGTTAAAAAACAATTGTTTATTAGCAGAAAGTTTATGAATTTCTCCCCACTCTTTGAAATTGATGTGGATCACAGGTGTGTGGCTAAATGATTCTCCTTTTGAGAACCCCACAATCTCAAACGTTTTACCGGAGAACTGCTCTTTTATATAGTCCCCCAATCTCAATCCATCTTCTTTTAGCGAACTATCTGCAACGATTTCATTTGTGGTCTTGTTGTTAATCATACGGCCATCGATAACATCAGGAGCCAAAAATCCTTTCATATCTACGGCAAAGAATGTGGCATCAATCTTTTTAGAAGACCCTTTCTGAGTAAATGTGGTCATCTGTATTCCTAAAGGTGCAGCTGATTCATTGTTGGTGTAGTCTTGAATGTCTTTCAGTTTGTCCTCAGACAATATTGAACGGACCAAGCGATGATCTGCTTCTTTTTGAATCACAAGATAGTCTGTATCCATCTTTTGAATTGAAGAAGCATTATCAGAAGCTAGTCCTTTTGCAAGTCCAGAAACAAAAAGAACAAGCCAGGCGATAAGCACCATGATGAACCCAATTAAAAAATAACGCAACTTAGCATATTTAAGTTCTCGTAAAGCAAGAAACACCGTCTTTTCCTCCAATCAATATCATTTATCCTTAACAGCTTTTTTTGCCTGAGATAAATATAGATTGGGAATATGAACAGAACATGAACGGGAAATTACATTACTTTTTAGGCAGGCAAATATGAAAAGCGGTTCCTTTCCCTAGTTGGCTTTCAACATGGATTTGACCATTATGCAGCTCAATAATTTTCTTAGTAATGGCAAGTCCTAAACCGCTGCTGGCTTCTTTACGGTTCCTAGCCTTATCTGCTTTATAAAAGCGGTTGAATATATGAGGTAAGTCATTTTGTGAAATACCAATACCTGTATCCTTGATCTCAATGTAATATTCATTTTCTTTTTTTATCAGTTTTATGGAAATTACCCCGCCTTTTTCAGTGAATTTGATACTATTTACAAGCAAGTTAGTCCAAACTTGATGGAGCAATTGCTCATCCGCATAAATGAGAGCAGAAGGGAGCTCCATTTCCACAGTTAAATCTTTTTCACGCCAGTTCCATTCAATCATAAATAACACTTGTTTCATTTGAGCAGCGACATCAAAGGTATTTTTACTCAATATTTCCTTCTCTTTATCTAAGGATGCTAGTGTTAGTAATTGCTTACTTAACTGTGACATGCGCCGGCTCTCATTTTCGATGATAGACAAGTAATTCTGACGCTGTTCTTTAGATAATTTCTTAGATTGCAATGTCTGTGAAAAGCCTTGTATAGAAGCAAGCGGTGATTGAATTTCATGTGAAACGTTAGAAACAAATTCTTGGCGCATAGCTTCCAGTTGCTCTAAACTTTTTGCCATTTGCGAAAAATGGTCGGCCAATTCACCAATTTCATCACGCAATTTTACGTTTAATTGAATATCATATTTTCCTTTAGCGATTTGTTTTGTAGCTTGAGTTAATGTAATGATTGGCTTAACAATATAACGGGTACTGATCAAAACAAAAAGAATGCTGATTAAAATGGTGAGAAGAAGAATCAATGCAAAAAAGGTTCGTAGTTCCCCAAATTGGAGCTCCGTATTAGGACGGAAAAAAAGGGCATATTGATGTCCTTTGTCCGTGATTGGAACTCCGATCGTATTGAGCAGTGCATTGTCAAAAAAACCTGTAATAAAGCCTTTAGAAGAAAACTGAGAAATACCGTGATATATGTGACCATCTAAAACGGATTGAATCACTTGATCACTTAAATCTTTTTCTCTGAAAGATCCGCCAAAAAAAGAGCTGTGGCCATGTTCATTGACTAAATAAATTTGGTAACCTAAATCACCGATATTCGTTAAATAGTCGTCAAGGTTAACATTAGGGTTGTTTTCATAAAATGTCTTTACATCTTCGGCCATGCGGGTTAATTTTTTGTCATTATAAGGTTTAAGGTTATATTGGTAATATGCATTGGAAATAAAAAAAGCAGCCACACTGCTGAAAATCATCACAACAATAGTGGTAATAACAATTTTTAAATAGAGTGTCCTCACTTTTGTTCCACCACCAATTTATAACCAATACCGCGAATCGTTTTAATATGAAAATCATCAGTAACAGAAAAACGACTGCGCAGCCGTTTAATATGAACATCAACTGTTCGATCATCTCCGTCAAAGTCGGCTCCCCAAATCAAATGGATTAATTCTTCCCGTGTAAAAATTCTGTCTGGGTAGCTTGCAAGCTGTGACAATAGTTCAAACTCTTTCATCGGCAGCATCAGCAATTTATCGTTACAATGCACTTCATAGCTTTTCCGGTCTATGACAGTATGATTAAGGCGGATTTTTTCTGAATTCACCATTTTATAACGACGAAGTAAGGCTTTTATGCGAAACATCAATTCTTTCGGCTCGAAAGGTTTAGTCAGATAGTCATCCGTTCCGGCAGAAAACCCTTTTTCTTTATCCATGAGCTGGTCTTTAGCAGTCAGCATAATAACAGGAAAATCATAATATTTTCTAATTTCTTCACAGAGCTGAAAACCGTCCTTATGAGGCATCATGACGTCGACCACAGCTAAATGAACTTGCTTTGTTGCAAGAATGGAAGAGGCTTCTTCACCATCGAAAGCTTCAAAGACACCAAAGCCCTCGACTTGAAGATAATGTCTAAGTAATTCAAGAATATGTTCATCATCATCCACAATGAGTATATTTATCATTTTAAAGACCCCTATCAAGTACATTTTGTCTCTAGTCCATTTATATAATAAAAAGTATAACTGAATAATCTTCCATGACACTTGTTTTAGATTAACATATCCATCATAACCTTCAACTGACAGTCAGTAAAACAAAGCTTTTAATTAATTGTAAATCAAGGGATCGTTAAAAGTATGAATACCAAGGGTGACAATTATTCACAGAAACAAAAGGCCGTTATTTAAAGTCATCATTTATAGCACAAAATGAGCAAAAGTTCAGTAATCCATCAAATAAAAAAAGGAAGGTCTAATTACCTTCCTCTTTATGCACCAACTCGATCTGCGGCAATGTTGAAACCACCATTTGGAGTACTGTTTTTATCTACAGAATGAATAAATGTTAAGATGCTACTTAACACCATTACTGTCAATAGAATTCGGCTGATCTTCATTTATAATCTCTCCTTTCTTTATTTTTGTCTCGCCCCAATACTAATACTCTGTTGTTCGGTTAATAACTTAATACCAATAACTAAGACTAGCGTTACTATACAAGCTATGTTTATCCATTTCCACCAAGACATTTGTAAAACTCCCTCTAACTTGATTTACATTTCCAACACTCCCTTCTTATATAATTTGCTTTGTTTTTTCTAGGAATAATAAAAAGGATGCTATACGATGTAACACCCTTTTTATGCTTTGATTCTCAATATAAACTTTTAAGCTAGTCATTCGACCGTCCGGCAAATATCTTGTTTTATAGAATGTGTAACGATATTCAGCAAACCCTCTTATTCGTTCGCCTTCGACAACCAACATGCAATCTCTGCTTAAACTTCTCACAAAAACTAAAGAGGGGATACCCACATTAAAACCTAAGCTTTTGAATCGTTTGTCTGCAGCCCACACCGCACATTTTCACTCCACCTTATGTCATCTGTACTTTAACTATTTCTTAAAAATTGTTGAAATAAATAGTATATTTTAACTTTGATGGTATAATTAAAGAAAATTTTATATTACTGGAGTGATAGCTTGAATAAATCAACTTTGAAAGGAATTATAAGCACCGTTATAGGGGCAATGCTAATTAACTTTTTATTTTTTTGGAAACAAACTGACGGCATATTTGATTTTATAATCTGGCTCGGTTCTTCCGCCATTCTAGGCTATATAATTTTTGCTCCTTTTACTATGTCAAAGAAAGAAATGAAAAACTTTGAAGAAAAAGTCGACAAATGGCTTGAAGATGACGATAGCGTTAAAAACTAACAAGTAAATTAAGACCATTTAAGCATTAAGAGTCTCTTTAACTAGGGATTCTTTTTTTTGAACATTAGTACTGGCAACAGACACCGCACATTTTCCCCATTTATCGGTAGTAGCTAATCCCTTCAAACTCCACAGTCCTTTCATCTGTCTCAGCGTTTTCATCCTCCAGAATGTTGAATGTGGCTTGAAGTTAGCATTTACGTTATCTATAACTGCAAAAGTTTGGACTATGACTCTTTGAGCAACATCACTGTAAAAAACATCTTCCATCATTTTTTCAATCAGTTCCTCGGCAATCTCTAAACAGCCAAGAGACTCCAAATTATTTTCCGTCGGGCCTTATTCAACAGATTAATGTTAAACATCTTATCCCTTCGATTTAAGTTCTTGGTTTTCATCCAAACCCACCAACGAAAGCCCGTTGGATTGCTGTTTATCAAGCCCCCTATTCCTCCGAATCATCGGGGGAATCCCTCGCCTGTAGGCAGGAACAAACGGTTGTTTGTTCAATGCCAAGAGGGTTTTGGTGGCGCTGAATATGTCAACTCCTTACCCTCACTTCGTTCTGGTACCGTTGACCCAAACGTTTAATCGCATCACCTGTGTTTATAAAGATTTAACAGATTGTTTTTAAACGACCATGTCAGCAACATCAGCAATAAACACATCTAACATTTTCTTATGTTTGTCCGCCAGTTCAGCTTCTGCAATCATATCTGAACAACAATTGATGTTTATGGACACCTATATCCAAACAAGCAAAAGGAAATGGCTGATAAATTAGATGACTTACTTTAGGTAAGTGGGCAGTAGATCATTTAAAAATAAACACAAAAAAATACCAAGGGCGTCAAAACCCTTGGTATCATTGATGCGGCCGAGAGGACTTGAACCTCCACGGGTTATTCACCCACTAGGCCCTCAACATATTAAATCCTTATCATTGGTTATGAAAGCTTGTTTTCATTACACTCCGTATCTTCTCTGTGTACCATTTCTATATGTTTATACGAATTTTGGTTAAAAAATGGTGAGTCAAAACATAATGATATCAATCTGCCCATTTGGTATTTTCATTCTTTGAGTCCCTATTCGATAGGCACTTATCGCCGTAGTTAATTCTTTACGCCTAAACTCGTACATACCCTTAAAAAAGTAAAAATAATATTCCAACATGCCAGTTAATTGCCCTTGCTTCTCAATTTCTTTTATAGTCTCATAAGCATTATTGAGATCTTCTATTTCCTTAGATTTCATATAACTCAGCATTATCTTGTGCCTAAATTTAATATAACAAGGCATCTTGGTTTTCTTCCATGTTTAGTAATTCTTTCTCTACTTCTATTTTTATAATCTCTATTTACTCAATTTGATCATCTTTTATTGATGTATACCAATCATTTAACTTTGACTATGTCGTACGGAATTTTATACTTTATCTAAGAAAACACCCCGCAAGAAATTCCCTCATCCTTACACAAATTGTTCTAATTTTTACATTAATTGTATTATATCAGAATATCCTTTATTTCACAAAGATGAATTGTATAAAAAGGCTCATTACATCTATTCCTTTGCGGTTTTTTTGCGGTTACAGAGATACTTTTGCGACTTGACACAATAACCTAACCAAACTTATTCACACAAAAAATAGAGCAGTAAACATGTGAGTTACTGCTCTCTACTTAGTTTATTCACCGTTAATTTGTTTTACAATGTATTCAGCATCATTTCCTACGCCTTGAAGCAACGCTGAGCCTCGCCTATGCTGCCAAGGCAAACCTATAAAGTACAATCCCTCTACAGGTGAAACACCTCTATGATGTATGATTCGACCTTCTTTATCCAAAACATCTTTTATTTTTATCCAGCTAAGGGGATTACTAAAACCAGTAGCCCAAATAATATTGTTTACTTCTAATGAAGATGAATCTTTAAAAATGATTTCATTTTGCTTTCCAGCTATGACTCTTGTTTTTAAGATGATCTCCTTCTGTTTTATTGCATGTTTTAAT
Organism: Bacillus sp. RHFS10; assembly: GCF_016757475.1. Lineage (NCBI taxonomy): Bacteria > Bacillati > Bacillota > Bacilli > Caryophanales > Bacillaceae > Bacillus > Bacillus sp. RHFS10. The sequence goes on along the minus strand of NZ_JAESPO010000007.1, from coordinate 100,298 downwards.
TCATATCCAAATATAGGATCTCCTTTTTTTTGAATGAATTTTGCTAATATCGATGTATTACTTGCACTTAAAATTCCTAATTTATCAAACCACCAAAAGATACTTTTTTTTCTAACCAATAAAGGTAAATAAACCAATTTGTCACTACACGCCAAATATGTAACTCTTTCTTTAGATAATTCAACAGCTATCTGAGCACCACTATTCCCACCACCAACTACTAGTACATTTCCAGGTACCAATTGTTTTGAATTCTTATATTGTGACGAGTGTAATTGATTAATATTATTGGCTAAACCCTTTGATATTGACGGAATATTAGGGGTATGAAAAGGACCGGTAGCAATTATAAGATTCTTTGTTTGATATTCTTCTCCATTTGTTTTTATTAAGAAATGATTCTTTAATTTCAGGACACTTATTACTTCTGTCCGTAATTGGATTGGAATGTCAAATCGTTCAACATATTTCTTTAGATAAGCAACAATTTCATTTTTTGAAGGAAAGCTATGCTTTTCACCTTCAAGGTGCATTCCAGGCAAAGAGCTATACATTCGAGAAGTAAACAAAACCAATGAGTCATACCGATCTTTCCAGCTTTCCCCCACCTCATAACTTTTATCCAAAATGATAAACTTTTGATTGGACTGCTTAAGATAATATCCAATTGAAATTCCTGCTTGACCAGCTCCGATTACTATATTGTCGTACATATTAATCCCCCCACCAATTTTACTTATATGAGTGATAGACTAACGATAGCTAGAATGCCTCTTAAATATTAGTAGAGATAAATCTGACTAATGTTAGTTTATCTCCTCAATGTAAAACAGATGAAAAATTTTAATGTTGATGGTGGTCATGCTGCTTCTCAATTGTGGCCTGACAAAGGATCGCATTGTCGTGATTATGTGCTTCGGTTTCCATTTGAATGGTTACGTGCGTAATGCCTTTATGCTCAAGCTCATGTTCAATTTTGCGTAAAATATTTTCACTTTCTGAAATCGTCAGTTGATCGTCAACAACTGCGTGGCAAGAAAGAGCATTCAATCCACTTGTGATAGACCATATGTGTAAATCATGAATGTTTTGAATTCCCTCTGTCTCTTCAATTGTACGAATGATGTCGGTGACATCGATATTTTCTGGAGTTCCTTCCATTAATATGTGAATGGAATCTTTAGTGACATTGTAACCGCTTCTTAGAACAAGAATAGCCACAATTATACTAGCCAATGGGTCTGCCCAGCCCCATCCAAAGAAGATGATAAGTAGGGCAGCTAAAATGGCACCTACAGAGCCGAGCATATCGCTTATTACATGTAAATAAGCTCCTCTTATGTTCAGATTATTCTCTGTATCTCCACCACTCATCATAATCCAAGCGACCAATATATTCACAACTAACCCGATAATACTAATCGTAAGCATGCCGGTTGTTGCTACTTCTGGTGGATTAGAGAAACGTTCGATTGCTTCATAAATGATATAAAGAGAAATAAGAATTAATGCAACACCGTTTATCACAGCTGCAAGAATCTCAAATCGCTTATAGCCAAATGTCTTATTGTGATTCGCCTTTTTTCCAGCTAATGTAAAAGCAATCAGGGCAACCATTAATGAGATTGAATCACTCAGCATATGGCCTGCATCTGATAAAAGCGCAAGACTATTTGTTAAAAATCCACCTATGGCTTCTATAATCATATAACCTGTAATAATGATAAAAGAGATCAATAAAACCTTTTTATTGGCTCCTGCAGTATGATTGTGGCTATGATTTTGCCCCATATAAATCTCCTCCTTAACGAAAGTTTATTGATACATATGTATGTATTATTTCAAATCTGTTATTGAACAATCTAACGTGATGCAATAAACATTTATATATATGATCATGTGTTCATATATAAATATATATACCCTTTACTGAAATGTCAAATATTTTATAAAAATCCCGATTATGTCTTTTAATCTTACCCATATAGGTTCACAAGAATTCACCTTACGAATACCATCTGAATGAACTTTTTGAGGTTCGATGATCTGATATTACGATTGTTATTGATAATAGGTTGATTCTCTACTTTTGTAAGTTGATGGTTTGAAGGAAACGTGAAGTTTAAAGGAATTAACTACTACTATTAAGGGGTGGTGTCTACTGTAGATGACTAACTCCAAATAAGTGGGCAGTTTGTGGACAGTAACAAATTTGAAAATAAGCACAAAAAAATACCAAAGGTCTACAACCCTTGGTATCATTGATGCGGCCGAGAGGACTTGAACCTCCACGGGTTATTCACCCACTAGGCCCTCAACCTAGCGCGTCTGCCATTCCGCCACGACCGCGTGATCATTAAATTGTTTGTGCTGGTTTATTAGGCTCTTAACCTAGCAAAACCGATTTCGCGTGCACTTTGTAATTAAAGTGCGGGTGAAGGGACTCGAACCCCCACGTCGTAAGACACTAGATCCTAAGTCTAGCGCGTCTGCCAATTCCGCCACACCCGCAAAAAGACAAATGGTGAGCCATGAAGGACTCGAACCTTCGACCCTCTGATTAAAAGTCAGATGCTCTACCAACTGAGCTAATGGCTCTTGCTATTAAATTTAAAAAAATAAAAATGGCTGGGCTAGCTGGATTCGAACCAACGCATGACGGAGTCAAAGTCCGTTGCCTTACCGCTTGGCTATAGCCCAACGAAAATGGAATGACCCGTACGGGATTCGAACCCGTGTTACCGCCGTGAAAGGGCGGTGTCTTAACCGCTTGACCAACGGGCCGATGGTTGAGAACTTATATCGAAATCTGATGGCGGAGAAGGAGGGATTTGAACCCTCGCGCCGCTTACACGACCTACACCCTTAGCAGGGGCGCCTCTTCAGCCACTTGAGTACTTCTCCAATATGGCTCCACAGGCAGGATTCGAACCTGCGACCGATCGGTTAACAGCCGATAGCTCTACCACTGAGCTACTGTGGAATAATAAGACAAGACTTATTGTATCAGCCTTGATTTGCAGTGTCAAGAGGTATATGTTTTTTGTCTATGTCTCGTGACGACTTTTATAATGTACCATAGGCTTGCCATATCCGTCAACCTTTTTCACGAAAAAAATCTTTTTATTTTTCCGTGGCATTTTCCGCACCTGTATCTGTCAGGGTTCATGGCACGCTTCTTTATATACTGTTGGCCGCAGGCCGTACAGATATACCTATAAGTTTTTTTGTTTTCTGTTTTTTTCTTTAAAGGCGTACAGAACCTTGGCGCGTTGACCTGCTGCAGCAGCACTCGAAAATCTCTGTCTCTGTGCTTGTACCCTTTTCCTTCTAGGTGAAGATGGTAATGGCAAAGCTCGTGCTTGATGATGCCGATCAGTTCCTCCCTGCCATGTTCAATCAAATATTTCCTGTTCAATTCAATGTTATGAGAGGTTAACAGGTACCTTCCCCCCGTCGTTTTCAGCCTGTCATTAAAAAGCGCCTGATGGCGGAACGGCTTGTTAAAATACGTTTCAGAAATATCCTCTGTCAGCTTTTGAAGCTCTTTGTTATCCATGGCGCACCTCACTTAAAAAACATTGAACGGGACAATTCACCGTTCGCATACAATATGGTAATCACCGTCCCTCTTATGATAAAAGCTGAGGAGGAATGAGCCTATGCCAAATTGGCTGAAAAAGCAGATGCAAAAAGCGTTCCTTGAAAAAGATAATTACCAAATTAAACTGCTGAATCAATGCTGGTATTTCTATAGGAAAAAACACTGCTCGTAAGCAGTGCTTTTATTTTACCATAGACAGTGACACTCTGCCTTTTTGTACATCGACACCGTCAACCCAAACCGTCACGATGTCACCGACGGATACAACATCAAGCGGATGCTTGACGAATTGATTGCTGAGTTTTGAAATGTGCACAAGCCCGTCCTGTTTGACTCCGATATCAACAAACGCTCCGAAGTCCACTACATTGCGCACGGTGCCCTGCAGCTCCATCCCTTCTTTCAGATCCTCCAGCTGAAGAACGTCTGTTTTCAGCAGAGGCTTAGGCACCTCATCACGCGGATCACGTTCAGGTCTTGTCAGCTGTTCACAAATGTCTTTCAGCGTAATTTCACCGATTCCCAGTTCCTTTGCTGTTTCAGAAAGCTCAAGTTTGTTGATTTTATCCTTCAATTCCGCCGTACCGATCTGCTCTGTTGAAAGACCGAACTTTTTCAAAAGCGTTTTTGTTTCTTTATAGCTTTCCGGGTGGATGCCTGTTCTGTCCAGAGGCTCTGTCCCTTCCTGCACTCTTAAAAAGCCGATACATTGTTCATAGGTTTTTGCGCCGAGCCTTGGAATATCCTTCAGTTCTTTTCGATTCGAAAATTTACCGAGCTCTTCCCGCTTTTTAACGATGTTGCCCGCTACGGATTTCGATAATCCCGCTACATATTGAAGCAGCGCGGCGGAAGCTGTGTTGACATTTACTCCTACCTGGTTTACGACTGTCTCGACAACAAAGCGCAGGGATTCATTTAAGCGTTTTTGGCTGACGTCATGCTGATACTGCCCCACTCCTACAGATTTCGGATCAATTTTGACGAGTTCCGCAAGCGGATCTTGAAGTCTCCGTGCGATGGATACTGCACTGCGTTCCTCGACCTGAAGCTCAGGAAATTCTTCTCTGGCAAGCTCAGATGCCGAGTATACGCTTGCCCCCGCTTCATTGACAATCACATAATAAATATCACGCGGCGTGTCCTTCAGCACATCCACAATGAATTGCTCTGTCTCCCTGGAGGCCGTGCCGTTTCCAATCGCCACCATTTCCACTTGATACTCTTCAAGAATCGCTTTCACTTTCTCATGAGCTTCTTTCGTTTTTTTGACAGGTGCATGCGGGTAAATCACATCAATTTTTAAGACTTTCCCGGTTTCATCTGACACTGCCAGCTTACAGCCTGTTCGGAAAGCCGGATCTACACCGAGAACCGTCTTGCCTTTCATCGGCGGCTGAAGGAGAAGCTTTCTGAGGTTCTCAGAGAAAATATGAATCGCCTGTTCATCCGCTTTTTCCGACAGCTCTTTTCTGATTTCACGTTCAATAGCAGGCTGAATCAGTCTTTTGTAGCTGTCTTCAATCGTTTCCTGCAAGATTTCTTTTACAGACGTTGAACGGTTTTTGATGATTTGCTTTTCTAAGTAAGCCTTAATGTGATCTGCTGGCGGTTCGATAGACACCTTTAAAATGTCTTCTTTTTCGCCGCGGTTCATGGCAAGCACTCTGTGCGGAACGACCTTTGCGATTGGCTCTTCATACTCGTAGTACATTTCGTACACGTTTTTTTCATCTGTGTCTGCTGATTTTCCGGCAGCTGACTTGATCGTTCCTTTTTTAAAGGTTTCCTGGCGAATCCATTTTCTGAAATTCGGTTCGTCTGAGATTTGTTCCGCAATAATGTGCTTGGCGCCTTCAATGGCTTCTTCTCTGGTGAACACTTCTTTTTCTTCGCTGATATATTGGTCTGCTGTTTCTGCAAGGCGGTCATCTTGCGGAAGGGTCATAATATAGTCGGCAAGCGGCTCAAGGCCTTTGCTTTTGGCGACTGTCGCTTTCGTTTTGCGCTTTTGTTTATACGGACGGTAGAGGTCTTCTACTTCCTGAAGTTTTACGGATTGGTCAATTTTACGTTTTAATTCATCTGTTAGTTTATCCTGCTCGGCGATTAGCCTGATCACCTCTTCTTTTCGCTGATTCAGGTTTTGTATGTATTGCCATCGTTCAGAAATGGTCTGAATCTGAACCTCGTCCATTGAACCCGTCTGCTCTTTTCGATATCTGGCGATGAACGGAACTGTGTTGCCGTCCTCAAGCAGGCGGATGACGCTTTCAACATGTTTTTGTGATAAACCTATTTCTTTCGCAATTTGCTGTTTCAAAAGGGCTGACGTTTCCATGTAACCATAGCCTCCAATTTTGTCGTTCTTACTCTAGTGTATCAAAAACAGAAAAAAACACATAAAAAAAGACAGCTGCCGCTGCCCGTATTTTTATTCATTTTTCAAGAGTTCCTGTAAGCCGCTTAGAAAGTTCTCTTTTATCATGGCTGCTTCAAAAAAAGATTGGTCAATCCGCTCGACAATCGGCAGAGCAGAGGTTACTCTTTCCTCTCCTGTTTCTGTTAATGACAGAAGAACTTCCCTTTTATCCTGAGGATTTTTGCTTCTTTGGATAAATCCCTTTTTCTCAAGCGTCCGCACAACCTCTGATACCATCATGATATTGGTCTGGCTGAAGCCTGCGATTTTTTTTTGCGTGACGGTTTCTCCATGAGCAATCATATACTTGCATGAGGTCAGGAGAACAAATTGAACGTGGGTAAGGTCATGCTCAGCCAATGCTTTCCCTATTTTCCGCTGCCAGCTTTGTGTGACCTGCCATAATAAAAAACCTGGACTTGTGTTCGGTCCGCTAAATTCAGAGTGCCATTTCACTTATATTACTCCCATCGCTTGTGATATTGTCAAAAAATCATTTTTACTGATTTCAAAGTGCCCTCTTCGAAATAAAAGCCCGAGATGATTTGTTTCCTGAACAAATTCCAACTGAGATTTAATATCGTAAAAACCTATTTTTTCACACGGAAAGTAATCAATGTCTAACCGGTATGGGATAAAGTCCGGAGCCATTTGATATTGATAGACGTTTCCGCTCTTCACTTTTCCGATAGCGGTAAAACATCGCAGCAGCCTGCCGTCCGGATATGCATCTCGCGGAGAATAATAAATAAGCCAATCATTCTCTTTCATCCTGGCAAGAGGCGCTTTTTTACCGTGGCATACTTGGGCAAATCCGCCGGCGGTCCCTTTTAAAACATGCTGCTCTGACACGACGCCAACCCAATATTTTGTGTTCATTTTAGCATTCCTTTGCAAAGACGGACAAGGCAGTTGACTGACTCTGGGATGTCTTTAGACAGTTCCTGCCCGATTTTTTCTCCCCATTTTTTTGCTTCTGCGCCTTCCAATACAACCCCATGCGTGATGTTTAGACCCTCTTGTCGCTTTTGCAGTACATGATAAAATTCCATTTTTACATTTGTATTCGGAAGGTGGGATATGACAGAAAATGATTGATGCTTCTCCACATGTTCAAGCCAAAATGGAACTGTATTTCCTCGCAAAAGCAATGCTCCTTCCGTTTCATTTTGAAACGGCCCTTTCAGAGAAGCTGATGTGATGCCCGCATCCCACTGTTTCCAGGATTCTGGGTGCTGATAATATTTCCAGATTTCTTCTGGTGCCGCATCTGATATTGCAGTGTATTCATATTTCCACATTTGTAATCCCCCTAAATAATAAGTGCACTTATTAATTATAATAAGTGCACTTACTAATAGTCAATCACAAAAAAAAGAAGCCGGCTTTCCCAGCTTCTTTTTTCTACTCTTCTAGGACAGCTGCCCAAGAATATATGTCAGATCGTCTTTTCTCGATGTTGTGTACATTTTCAGTGAATTCGATATGTCTTCTACCGATTGGCCTTTTTTCAAATGGGAGCGGATATCGGGTACGTTTAGTCCATCGGTATGTATAATGAACTTTGAACCCTTTTCGTAGGTGGCGGTGTGTGTTTTGTATTTTTGCGGCTTTCCTGATAAATAGCCTGAAATCGGCAGAGGATAAAAGCTTTCACCAGAAGGGGAATGCAGAATAAACCGTACGTTTCCGACAGAGCAGTACGTAAACTGCCTTTGCTTAAAATTGATTTTCAGGATAGAAGCTGTAGCGCCTCTTTTGTGTTTCATCGCCTGATTACAGCGTTCAATAATGCTTTGTACGTCTTCATTTGCATAGTTTTCCGCTAAGGCTTTGATTGCTGCGGAAGATTCGTTGGCAAGCGATCCGCTTCCAAGTCCGTCAGCTACCGCGCAAATTAACTCCTTATCATCAGCTTTCATATAAAAGCTGTCGCCGCAAATCGATTTTCCTTCTTTATTCAATTGGTATACAAGAGTTTGAATATGCTCGTTTTCTTCAACCTGGATCATTACATTAACTCCATCGAGGGATCTTCAGTCAAGGCCTCTCTGAGCTTCTTCACAGCTTTGCGCTGCAGACGCGAGACGTGCATTTGAGATATACCGAGAATGTCCCCAGTTTCTTTTTGGCTTTTGTTTTGAACATACGTAAGGTCTATGATTTGTTTTTCACGGTCGGAAAGGACATGAAGCACGCTTTGCAGCATCATTTGCTGATTGACCCGCTCATATCCATCCTCCTGTGAACCGACGATATCAAGAATCGTGACGGTGCTTCCATCCGCATCCGCTTCAATGCTGTGATCAACGGACAAGGCTTGATAGCTTTTGCCCATTTCCATCGTTTCAAGAACTTCTTCTTCTGAAACATCGAGAAATTCGGCAATCTCTTCTACTTTCGGCGACCTTTGTGTTTCAGTCGTCAGCTGATCAACCGCCATTTTGATTCTTGGGCCCAGTTCTTTGATTCGTCTCGGCACGTGAACGCTCCACGTCTTATCTCTGAGGAAACGTTTAATCTCACCGATGATTGTTGGAATCGCAAAAGCTTCAAACGATTTGCCGACCACCGGATCGTATCGCTTAATCGCTCCAAGCAGCCCGATCATGCCGACCTGGCGAAGATCCTCGTGAAAGCTTTTGCCTTTTGAATATTTTTTCGCAAGCATATCAACCAGATTTGTATATACCTGCACAAGCGTTTCTTGCGCCTGTTCATCTTGATTTGTTTGGTATTCGCTTATGAGCCGATCGACTTCATCTTTAGTTAGTTTCGTAGTTTTTGATGGTTGTGTCATGATCAACTCGCTCCCCATTTAAATACTTTGTCATCGCTACGGTGACGCCGGAGTTGTTTTGCACTCTGACTTCATCCATAAGCGTTTCCATTAAATATAGACCGAGCCCTCCTTCTGATAATTGATCAACTGTGTGCGAAGGTGTGTACGGCCCTAGATCCTGTTGCTTTTGATCGAAATCAAAGCTGTCTCCTTCATCCGCCACAATGACCTCTAAACGGTCTTCAAACACACCGAATCGGATTGACACTTCACCATTTTTATCTTCTTTGTAAGCATGCTGAACCGCATTCGTACACGCTTCACTGATTGCGATTTTCAGATCTTCAATTTCATCATACGTATAGCCCATTCTGCTCGCGACGCCTGACAGCGTCAGCCTTATAATCCCTACATATTCAGGCTGGGCCGGCACTTTCATTTCGATGTAATCAGCATTATTCTTCATTGCACTCCACCTTCTGACTTTGCAGAAATATCAATGATGTCCTTCAAACCTGTAATCTCAAACAGACGAATCAGCCGGTCAGAAAGATTTTCAAGTTTCAGCGACCCGCCTTGTTTTTTCACTGTTTTAAAGATGCCTACAAAGACGCCGAGTCCGGTACTGTCCATGTAGCTGACATCTTTCAGGCAAATTTTTAAGTCAGCGCCTTGTTCTGCCAGAGGAACGAGCTTCTCTCTGAGCACCGGAGCTGAGTATACATCTATTTCTCCTGCAATGTTTACTTGTGTATCATTCTCGTTTTGCTTCACATCAACATTTATATTCATTCTTATCACCTCAAATTATCCTTCAAATCATTAATTGTTGTATACCCCCGGCTGGCTGATGCTAAACCTTTCTTCGCAAAACAATTAACGTAAAATCATCGTGAAGCTGAAAGTCCTGCAATTTGAGGAGGCTGTCATAAATGTTTTTGACCATTTCCTGCGCAGAGGAACACATATGTTCCTCAATGAGTTTCTGCAGATCAGGACGCTCCAAGAAACCGTTTTCCGTTCTGCATTCTGTGACGCCGTCAGAAAATAAAACAATCATATCGCCCTTATCGAGATGCTGATCAAATTGTTTGTAGTCATAATCCTGCGAGATGCCGAGAACGAGCCCTTTGGCCTCTAAATCGTAAAACGTGTTGTCTTTTTGAGAATAATAGAATCCCGGTTCATGTCCCGCCGAAGCATATGTAAATTGATGCTTGTCCATATTGTAATTGGCATAAAGCATCGTAATAAACATACTGGCGTCAACGTTTTGTTCGACAACCCTGTTTAAATTTTTCAGCACCTGAGAAGGATGTATGCCCGTTTCCGGCAAAGAGTCCATCGCGTATTTAATCATGGACATACAAAGAGCCGCCGGAATGCCTTTTCCGATCACATCCGCGATTGCGATATTAATGGATTCCTTGTCTTTGACAAAGTGGTAATAATCACCGCTCATCTGTTTAGCGGGCACACTGATGGCACCGATATCCAGCGCTTCTTCCTGCGGAACCTTTGTTCCGAGCAGCGTCTGCTGGACATTTGCCGCGATTTCAATTTCTGATTTAATTTCCTGCTGTATTCCCCTGAGGGTTTGATGCTCCTGATAAGCCATTCCATATCCAATCATGACTTCTATTAAAAAATCCAGCGAATGAAAAACATCTTCCGGGAGACTCGGATACAGCTCCTTCAGCACTTTTCGGTGAATGCTGATGATTTCTTCCGGAGGAATTTGATGCTCGATTGTTTTTCGGCTGAATTTTTGTGCTTGATATAAAGATGTTTCTGTTAATTCAGCTATATATCGACTAAGCAGCTGATGATACCGCTGCTCAATAACCTCCCTAAAATCCACTTTCTTACCTCCTACCGAAGCCATTTAATGGCTTGTATCTCTGTTCCTTCCCCCGATACGGAATTTAAACTGAATTCATCCATCAGCCTTTTGACACCAGGAAGTCCCGCTCCGAGTCCGCCAGACGTTGAAAATCCGTCTTCCATGACTTTACGGATATCAGGAATTCCCGGCCCTTGGTCTTCCGCTATGATTTTCAGGCCCTTTTTTCCTCTGTCAGCGACCTGTTCAATACCAATCTGGCCTTTGCCGGCATACAAATAAATGTTCCTGGCTAATTCTGAAATAGCCGTTGTAATTCTAGCCTGGTCTACCGTGCCGAAACCCAGTTCTTTTGCAACATTTCGCCCCAGTTGTCTGGCCGCCACAATATCCCATTCTGTCATGATTTTTACACAGGATTGGTCGTTCATTCGCTATTCCCCCAATTCCCGCTTCAATGTCTCAAGCCCCTGCTCTAAGTCGAGCGCAGTTTCGATTTCCTCAAGTGCGATTCCAAGTTCAATCAGCGTAACTGCCACAGCGGGCTGAATGCCGGTCAAGACCACTTTCGCCCCCATTAACTTAGACATTGTAATGACGTCGCCCAGCACTTTGGCGATAAATGAATCAATCATATCTACAGATGTCAGGTCAATCACGACTCCGTTGGCACCTGTTTCGTATATTTTATTTAATAAGTCTTCTTGAAAGGTCAATGCTGTTTGGTCATCAAGTTCCCATTGAATGGACACTAATAAGCAATTATACAGTTTCAAGATCGGGATTTTCGGATGTCTCAAATGTTATTCCCCCAATGAAACGATTTTTCGATCCGTCATTTCCAATGCTGTTTGAATTCCTTTTTGCAGGGTATTCTTAGTAATAATCTGGGATAAATCAATGCCCAGGTTGACAATGGTCTGAGCAATTTCCGGACGGATGCCGGCGAGCAGGCATTTCGCGCCGACAAGCCTTACCGCTTCAGACGCCTGAATAATATGATGGGCAACCATCGTGTCAACGACAGGAACACCTGTGATGTCAATCAGCACGACTTGTGACCGGTGTTTGACGACACCGTTAAGAAGATTTTCCATAATTCGTTTTGCACGTTCGGTATCTATTGTTCCGACCAGCGGCATCACGGTGATGTTTTCAAACACCGGGATAAGCGGCGCAGATAACTCCTGCAGCGCGATTTTTTGCAAGGATACGGTTTTTTCCCACGAGATTGAGTATTGGTTGAAGATTTCTATATTAATCGGGCTGAAAAAGCGGTCAAGCTGCCAGATTAATTCCGTACTCTCTTGATCTGGCAATCTCTTATCGTTCATCTTCGTGTAGAGACGCTTCCAGAATTCAGCAAGCGCCGTAGCCAGAAACTTCAAAGAAAGTCCAATTTGGACGGTTCTCAGCGCCAGTTCGCTGATCTGGCTTTCAGCAGCGCTGTCGTCCTTAACAGACTGCAGAAGAATGTCGATATATTCCTTAGATATATTTTCATACACTTGGTCAGTCAGCTGGTATGATTCTTTTTCGCTTAATTCTCTTAGTGTGTCAGTCCACAGTTGGAGCAGTTCATTTTGATTCTCGGCAATGAACTGGTATACAGTCTGATTCGACATCAAATTCGCTTACCTCCCGATAAAAAACAACATATTTTTTGTTATTACACTATTATATCGTTTATGTTTTTTGAAAACAAAAAAAGTTGCTCGATTTGAGCAACCTGCACATATGTCTAAAAATCAATGAGTGCCAAACTGATTTGTAAGGCTTCATCAACCTTATCCATCATTTCATCATCCAGATGAGTAATCTTATCCGTTAACCTTTGCTTGTCAATCGTCCGAATTTGCTCCAGCAAAATAACGGAATCTCTTTCAAAACCGTAGCGTTTTGCATCAATTTCGACGTGGGTTGGTAATTTCGCCTTCTGTATTTGCGCTGTTATGGCTGCAACAATAGCAGTTGGGCTGAAGCGATTTCCGATGTCATTTTGGATCACTAAAACCGGGCGCACCCCGCCTTGTTCTGAGCCAACAACAGGAGATAAATCAGCAAAATAAACATCGCCGCGTTTCACAATCAAATGATTATCCTCCGCTGACTAAGCGCTCAACTGTCGTTTCAGCCTCGCACTCCGCAAAGTGAGCCTCAGAAGAAATATTCAGGTTGATTTTCGCCATTTCCATATAGCCGCGTCTCATCAAATCACGGTTGTGACGAGTTGTTCGTTCGCTGACATACGCTCTCACTGCTTGTGATATCAGTTCGTTTCTGCTTCGTTTCTCCCGCATCGCTACACCATCCAATTCAGCTACTAGGTTTTCGGGCAAGCTGATTTTCATTTCGGTTCTTGCGCTGGATTCAGACAAAAAACATACACCTCCACCAAACTTACGGATACGACTCTTTTATCCATCCAGTGATAATGATACCATTATTCACTCTTCAAGCAAAGCTGTTTTATGAATTCTCCATTATGAGATGAGCTATTTGCTTTTATTTTCCTGCACTAAAGGATTTCTTACTTCCATTATACTCCCATTTTCCAAAAACATACGGGGAACCCGGGAACTTATTGTACAAGACACCTCATAGTTAATGGTTTCGAACCTGCCTGCAATTTCATCCATGGAAATATATTCATCTCCCTGCCGGCCTATTAATGTGGCTTTAGTGCCCGGCGGATATTCCTGATCCAGCTCCACCATAAATTGGTCCATGCAGATCCGGCCGGCGATCTTCAGCCGTTTTCCCTTCACAAGGATTTCGGTTCCTTCCAACTTTCGAAGCCAGCCATCCGCATAGCCGACAGGCACCGTCCCGATCCATGTATCTTTTTCCGCTGTGTATTCCGCTCCGTAGCTGACGCTCTCGCCTTTTCTGATCAGTTTGACATGCGACAGCGTTGAATGCAGAGTGAAAGCGGGGCGCAGCTCAAACGGTATTTCGTCCGTCATGTCGGCTGACGGACGGAGGCCGTACATGCCGATGCCGAATCTGACCGCGTTGAAAAAGCCTTTTTTCAGCCTGAGGCCGGCGGCGCTGTTCGCACAGTGCACCATCAGTTTCTTGAGCGGCAGCGGAGCAATCAGTTCTTTAAAGCGCTCAAACTGCTTTAAAAAATAGCCTCTTTCTTTTTCATCCGCTGTCGCAAAATGGGTAAATACCCCTTTGCATTTTAAACGAGGGTTACGGTCAAGAATCGCCATGACGTGATGAACTTCTTCTTCTGTTTTTACGCCAAGCCTGTTCATCCCCGTATCGACCTTTAAATGAAAATGAAGAGAACCTTTTTTCATATGGCGGGCGGCTTCCTGAAGCCATTCAACAGAATAAGCTGTTATTGTCACGTCATATTCTGCCGCGATTGATACATACTCAGGGGGAACCGCGCCGAGCACCAAAATCGGCGCTTTCAGGCCCTTGTTGCGCAGTGAAATCGCTTCATCGAGAATAGCCACTGCCAAGCATGAAGCACCTGCGTCAAGCGCCGCTTTCGCTGTTTCTGCATCGCCATGCCCGTAGGCGTTTGCTTTCACAACTGCCATTAGGTGGACATGTTCGCCGATATGTTCTTTCATATTGCTGACATTTTCCTTTATCGCGGACAAGTCGATTTCCGCCCACGTATTTCTGTAAAAAGGTTTTGTGGTCATTATGACACTTCCTAGCTTTTATTCAATATCATTTACATATCATACTAAAATTTAAGGCCGAAGGGAAACGATGCAAGACGAAAAAAAGGCCAAATCATGTTTGGCCTTTGGCGGTTATTTAGATGATTGTCCCTGCATGCTTTTCGCGACTGTCACCATTTCCTCTTTCGTAAGATCTTTAGATGAGAGAAGGTAATCTACGCCATCATACGTCCATGATAATGATGCATCCGACAAAGCGCCGATGGTGTAACCGAGATTCACCGGTTCGCCGTTCAGCCTAACTGAGGAGGAAGCCTTGGCAATTTGGGCTTTTTCCTGAATTAAGGTAAATGATTTTTCTCCTCCGTAGGTCATGATGATCCGCTTCCCATCTTCAGTAGAGATATCTTTTTCTTCTAGCAGCTTTACGCCAAGCGGCAGTTCAAGCGGCGTTTTGACCGCGAATGTATCGGATGGCTTCGCGCTTGTGGCAACGTCCATTTGGGAAAGGGTCATATTTTTCTTCTCGTCAAAGGATTCTTTGTCGAAATGTTTATTGAATTCGAAGCTGCTGAATTCTACTTTCACCATGACTTTTCGGTCAGTATCCATGACTTTGACCGATGACGGGCTCATATCTTTTTTGTTAAACGTGATTTCTTGCGTTGGCAGCATTTTGTTATGCTGATAGTTCGTTTTTGTTTCAAATACGTAGTTCTTTTCTTTCGCAGTGAAAACCGCATCTGAATCGTTTTGAACATCCTTTACGAGCGATTCAAACAGATAGACCTGGCTGCTGTTGTTCGGCCAGTCGCTTTGAAATCTGAAGCTCTTATTTAAAGACGGCGTGAGAACAAATACTCCGTTTTCATTTCGTAAAATGACTTGGTTTTGGTCCTTTTTCGGATTTTCTAGATAAACCCTGTACAGAGACGGCTTTTTGTGCCAGATTTCCACATTGTATACTTGAGGCTCACTCCCTGTCTCGATGGTCATTTTCGCTTTTGCTTTGTACGAGGTATATTCTTTCGCCTTTTCATCTAACCCGGTCACAATATCTTGCTGTGTTTTTTGCCCGCAGGCAGAAAGAATAAGGACAGCAAGCAGTCCCGTTAAAAGCAAAACAAAGCTTTTTCTCACCTTTTTCAACCCCTTTTTCTCAATTGATGTAAAAGGAAGAAATCGCTTGTTTGACTTTAACGGTACGCTCGGTACACGTTAGGCAGAACGGATGCGTACCATAAAAGCCTCAAACAACTTGTCTCCCTTAATGCACTATCAAATATATGAGTGGGGCGCCCCTAATATGCAGACTAGCTTGACAACCTTTCAATCACCACCTGCGCGGCCGCGTATTCCTTTGTATGGGTGATTGATACGTGAACGGCGGCTTGGCTTAGTTTTGCGCAAATGATATAAGGCTTGCCATTTTGGTCTTTCTTAATTTCAATATCCTGAAAGCTAAGCTGCTTTCCTATACCGGTGCCAAACGCTTTCGAGAAAGCTTCTTTTGCCGCAAATCTGCCCGCGAGAAACTCGATTTTTCTTTTCTCTGAAAGCTCATCATATTGATCAAGCTCGTTTCGCGTCAAAATCCGCTCAGCAAATCGTTTCTGGCGGCCGGCCATAGAAGCGATCCGTTTAAGTTCGGTGATATCTAGTCCTATGCCGTATATCATGGGTGATAACCTCCTTTGCGTATGTACTATTTGAATGGTTTGTCTCATAAACGTGTTACTATAGAAATACCAAAATGAAGAAAAGGGGCTCGGAATGTTTATACGGACCGAAAATTTTCAAACGTTTATCAGGCTTTATCCCGTTGTCACCTTTATATTGGCTTTGCAAGCTGTTCTCTGGCTATTTTTTTCACTTCCTGTGCATTCAGTCGTGTTATGGAGAGATACCGTCACAGGCTATAATCTAGGCGTTGCAAACGGTGAATGGTGGCGGCTGATCACACCGGTTTTGCTGCACGCCGGTTTTACCCATCTGCTGTTTAATTCCATGTCGATCTTTTTATTTGCCCCGGCTTTGGAGCGTATGCTGGGAAAAGCGCGTTTCCTCCTTGTGTACGCCGGCTCCGGCATCATCGGCAATATCGGAACATATGTGACAGAGCCGCTTGATTACGTGCATGTCGGGGCTTCAGGCGCGATATTCGGGCTGTTCGGCGTGTATCTGTTTATGGTTCTTTTTCACAAAGAACTGATCGGGCAGGAGCACTCCAAAATGATTGTCACACTGCTCGCATTTGCCGTTCTGATGTCGTTTATCAACTCCAATATTAACATGATGGCCCATCTGTTTGGACTTTGCGGCGGGTTTCTTCTCTCCTTTTTATGTGTGCAAAAAAAAGAGCGGCGGTATTAACCGTCCGCTTTTTCATATGAGTACCAGTTCAAAATGAAGTCCGCATCCTTTTCACCTACATCCCTCACTGTTAATTCTTCCATATGGCTTGATGATTTTACCGCGGTAGAAATGGTATACAGGCGGCCTTTCTTTTGAAAATAGGATTGGCTGAATTTGCAAATCTGCATTCGTCTTTTCAGCACAATCGCGGTTGTTCTGCCGATAAATCTTGACGTCAGCTGAAGACGCTCCCCGTTGATCGTCCATGCTGCATCCTTATATGCGAGGTAGCCGAAGAACAATTCAATCGGCAGCAGCATGATCGACAGGTAGCCCCATGGCTGAAAAAAGATACATATTGGGATAATCAAAAAAAGTGAAAAAATGACGGAGCGGAACAAATATCGTTTCAACGCGCGCCGCGGCAGACGTCGGACGTTTTCTTCCAGCGTGTATTCCGGCGTAAATGTCTGAAGCATGTGCGGGAGCTTCTTTTTATGAATCATCGGAAAAAGAATCGTCAAAGCGCCTTCTTCTTTTTCCCGCTCGCCGCCGCCCGCGCTGACAATGGACACCGTCACATAGCCGAATAACTGGCGGATGATATTTTCTTTGATTTTAATGGCTTGTATTTTTCGGAGCGGGATCGTGACTTGATGTTTTTCGATAATCCCTCTTGAAATGACCAATTCCTGCTCTTTTTTTATAACTTGAAAGTTCGCGTATTTAAACATCATACCGGCGATGCTGAATATCCAGACGATAAATAAACCGATAAAAATGAGTACCGCATAAATGCCGATGCTGGCGTGCTGAAGGAAGGAGAATTTATCGAAAAACCAATCCATCGGCAGCACTTCATCAAGCTGAGAAATAAGCGCAAATACAGCGGAGATAATCACTCCGATTCCGCCGGAGGTAGAGGCGGCCATGAGCAACTCTTTCATGTTCATGCGATAGCGCTCTTGCGGCTCAACTTCCGGAGTCTGCTCCTGTTCTGCTTCCAGCAGCTCTTCATCGTGTTCGCTTTCGTGACTTTTTGCTTTTTTCTTAAAGACGGATTCCTTAATGCGTTCGGCTTCTTCAACAGAAATAGCCGACAGAACAGCTTCCGCCTCCTTGCCTCCGCCTGCCGTTTCAATTTGCAGCTTCACAAGCTTAAAGATTTGCTGTATCACGCCCGCGCTCGTATTCATCGTTTGAATCCGATCGATCGATATGTATCGCTTTTTCGTGACAAACAAGCCTTCTTCAATTCTGAATTCGTCATCTTCGATTCGATAGGTAAACCTTCTCCATTTGATGATGCTTGCGGCCACAAGCCAGATAAACAGCACACCAAGCGCAATAGCTCCGTAAAAACGGACCGTATGGTTTGAATTAACGATATACACAAAAAAGAATGGCAGAATGATATTTTTAATCGTTTGAATAATGGTATGGCATAAATTCAAAATGACTGCCGCCGGGTGCAGGCGTTTCGGTTCAGACATCATCTTCAGTCACCCTTGCCAGACGGGAAATAGAGTCTCTCAGTCGATCCGCTTCCTCCATCTCTAAAGCGGGGATCGAATGAACGGTCGCGGCCGTGGAAATTTTCACAGTTGCCAGGTTGTACTTTTTCAATAGCGGCCCTTGAGACGTATCGACGTGCTGAACCCTGACCATCGGGACAATCACACGCGTCACTACAAAAATACCTGACTGAATATCGATTTCATGTTCATGGACTTCATAGCGCCACACTTTATGACGGATCTTTGGAATGATAAAGACCGTCACAATCGAACCCAGCAGCCAAATCCCGCCGAGCACGCCGCTGATCGAGTACGGCCAATGAAAATAATAGCTTAACACTGCAACTGCTATGACGATAAGCAAGCAGACAGCGGATATGATGATCTCTTGAAGTCGCCAAACCTTTAATCCGTCTGGACTGATTTGGTTTTTAGGCTGCTCTCTCAAAATACCTACCTCCCGTTTTTTTATCTTTACTTATACGTCTCTTATACAGAAAGGTTTCATTCTTAAGCATACAGAGAAAAACAGCTTCCGTCAGCTCAAAGTTTGCTGAATACCAAGTCGTAAACATAAAAAAGCCCAAAACGACATGTTTTGGGCTTCTAATCGATAGAATTAGTAAGATTTTTTCTGGCGTCTGTCACCTGAAGAACGGCGATCGTTTGAACGCTTTTTGTCGTAGGAAGAACGGTTGTTGTTTTTCCCTTTTCCGCCGCGATAGCCGCCGCCTTGTCCATCTCTGCGTTTAGAAGAGCGCTGGTTCTTGTGGCGTTTGCCGACCATCGGCGCTTCGTCTGTTAAGCGAATCGGTGTGTTGTCCGGCTCTTTTGTAGACATCTTGATAGCCGCCGCAACCACTGTCACTGCATCATGATCTTCAAGCAGCTCAGCTGCCGCTGTCATGTAGAAGTTCAGGTTGTTTTCACTGATTGCCGTGCGAAGGCGTTCAACCGTAACCTGCTGCTGGCCTTCTAACGCTTCATCAAGTGTAGGCTCCTTCATGCGGTCCATTTTGCGTTTTGTTGTTTGTTCAATTGCGCGAAGCATGCTTTTCTCACGCGGTGTAATGAACGTCATCGCCATACCTGTTTTTCCTGCACGGCCTGTTCTTCCGATACGGTGAACATAGCTTTCAGGATCTTGAGGCACGTCGAAGTTGTACACGTGCGTAACACCAGAGATATCAAGTCCGCGAGCGGCAACATCAGTTGCAACAAGAACTTCGATTGCGCCTTCTTTAAATTTGCGAAGTGCAACCATACGTTTCGCCTGCGTTAAGTCACCGTGAATTCCTTCAGCCGCATATCCGCGAAGGTTCAAAGCTTCAGCCAGCTCATCGACACGGCGTTTTGTACGTCCGAAGACGATCGCAAGCTCAGGAGACTGAATGTCAAGAAGACGAGTCAGTGTATCGAATTTTTTACGCTCCTGCACTTCTAAATAGAACTGCTGAATGTTAGAAACCGTCATTTCTTTTGCTTTTACTTTCACGTGTTCCGGCTCAGTCATGAAGCGCTCCGCAATACGTTTGATCGGCGCTGGCATCGTAGCAGAAAACAGAAGTGTCTGATGCTCGCTCGGCACGTTTGAAAGAATAGATTCAATGTCGTCAATGAATCCCATGTTCAGCATTTCATCCGCTTCATCCATTACAACAGTGTTTACATTGTTTAAACGAATTGTACGGCGGTTAATGTGATCAAGAAGACGTCCAGGTGTTCCCACAATGATATGCGGGTTTTTCTTTAATGCCCGAATTTGTCGTCCAATATCCTGTCCGCCGTAAATAGGAAGAACCTTCGCACGCTTATCTTGTCCGATTTTATATAATTCTTCAGATACTTGAATGGCTAATTCACGGGTTGGCGCGATTACGATTGCTTGAATATTAGGAGACTCGGGGTTAATTTTTTCAACAAGGGGTATACCAAACGCTGCTGTTTTACCTGTACCTGTTTGCGCTTGTCCAATGACGTCTTTATTTGAAAGTCCGAGCGGTATCGTTTGTGCCTGAATCGGCGTTGCTTCTTCAAATCCCATACGGTTAATTGCTTTCATGAGATCAGAACTTAAATTAAAATCTTGAAACGTTATAGTCAAATTATTCAAACTCCTTCTAATTGCTGTGTCAGTAATGTCGTGATTTACCACCAAAAACTGCCCTTTCCACAAAAAGGACAGGTCCATACGTATACAAAGCCCGAATTACTTCTAAGTTTTATCTTACCATTACACTATTTGTTTTTCAATAAAATGAGAAGCAGATTGGCTTCTCGAATATGCCGGCTGCTGTTTCATCCGCTCCCAAATGTCCGGCGGGAGAACTTCGGGCAGGCGAATGAAAGTCCGGACAAATATTTTCGAATCGCAAAATAACCTGTATTTATTGTATCATAGCCGCAGCCAGCCAGACATACATTATTTCAGGCCGGCATACATTAGTGTTTGCACATCATTCTATTTTATGATGCAATATGCGTTTTTTTCGCAGGATTTTTTTTATGAAAGCGGGCTGTCTATTAAATCTTTAACGATTTCTTCAAGCTTCATACCTCTGGACGCTTTGAATAAAATCAAATCCCCTTTTGACGCGCTTTCCTTCACGGCTTGAAAAAGATCTTTTTTCTCGGTGAAGTGGCTGACGCGTTCTTTCTCAAAGTGGTTCAGTGCGCCTTCCGCAATAAAAGCGCCCAGCTTTCCGTACGTAAAGACGCGGTCGATTTTCTCAGGGCTGATGACTGCGCCGCACTCTTTATGGAATGTTTCTTCAAGATCACCGAGTTCAAGCATATCGCCGAGCACAAGCATTTTTTTTCCGTAGCCTTCAAGGCTTTCTGTCAATTGAATGGCAGCCTTCATTGAAGTCGGGCTGGCATTGTAAGCGTCATTGATAATCGAAATGCCGCTGTCTGTTTTGATGAGTTCGAGCCTCATGCCGGTTACCTTTAGTCCGCTCAGTCCTTTTGCCGCGTCATCAGCCGTGATGCCGAAATAAGCCCCCGCGGCGATCGCAGCCATAGCGTTCATGACATTGTGCTTGCCGAGTACCGGAATAAAAAACGATTTTTCCATCCCTTTAATTGTAAAATGGGTTCCCGCTTCACTCTGGCTGACATCCTGAAGCTGATAATCATTTTGCGCTCCCGATCCGTACGTTTTCGTTCGGCAGCTGTATGCTTTTTGAAGAAGCGGTTCATCCCCGATATAAATCAGCACTCCGTCTTCTTTAAGCCCGTTAATGATTTCAAGCTTCGCCTCTGCAATGCCCTCTCTTGAACCAAGATCTTGCATGTGGGATTCGCCGATATTTGTAATCACAGCCGCATCCGGGTTTGCCAGGCGGCTCAGGAGGTCAATTTCTCCTTTAGCGCTCATTCCCATCTCCAATACGGCGATCTCCGTATCTTCAGGCATGGATAAAACCGTCAGCGGCAAGCCGATGTGATTATTAAAGTTCCCTCCTGTTTTGTGAACACGGTACTGGGTTCCCAAGACGGCGTGAATCATATCTTTTGTTGTCGTTTTGCCATTGCTTCCGGTTACCCCGATGACACGCGTGCCAAGCTCCTGTAAATAAGCTTTTGCAAGTTGCTGAAGAGCGGAAAGGGTGTCGTCAACTAAGATGACAGCCTGTTCCTCGGGCGGATTTGGTTCTGACCGATCCCAAAGAACGGCCGCTACACCGGCGTCAAAAGCCTGCTGCACAAATGTGTGTCCGTTAAAATGTTCCCCTTTCAGCGGGATGAAAAGCTGATCTTGTTCCAGTTTCCTTGTATCAGTTGCCACTCCATGAATGACTGTTTGTTCGTATTGCGGATTTGTCAATGTGCCTTTGACCATCTCTGCCATATTTTTTATGGTTCGCTTAATCAAGTGCGGTCCCTCTCTTTCTTTTTGTATACGGGAAAAGACACTGCCCTCTTACCGGCAGTGTCCATCTTCATTAGAATGTATGCTTAATCAATTGTTTCTCAGCGTGGCGTTCTTTTGCAAGCTCCACAAGCTGTTCAATAAGGTCAGCGTATTCCACTCCCGCCTCTTTCCAGAGCAGCGGGAACATGCTGAAAGGAGTAAAGCCAGGCATTGTGTTAACTTCATTGATCAGAACTTCGCCGTCTGCAGTCAAGAAAAAGTCCGCTCTGACAAGTCCTGAACCATCGATCGCTTTAAACGCCTTAATTGCCATATCACTGATTTTTGCGTATTCCTCATCGGTCACGTTTGCCGGAATCACCAGATCAGTATCTCCATCCTCATATTTCGCTTTGTAATCGTAGAAATCTGTCTTCGGTGCGATTTCTCCCACAACAGAGCATTTAGGATCATCATTTCCAAGTACGCCGATTTCGATTTCTCGGCCATTAATTCCTTCTTCAACGACAACTTTTCGGTCATATTGGAATGCAAGCTCGAACGCTTTTTGCAATTCTTCACGGTTTCGGCATTTGCTGATTCCGACACTTGAGCCAAGGTTCGCCGGTTTTACAAAGCAAGGATAGCCTAATTCCTGTTCGACCTGCTCACAGCTTTCTTCCGGAGAACGAGTCCAGTCTTTCTTAAGGAAAGCTGCGTATTTAGCCTGAGCTAGGGCGGCTTGCGCGAATAGATGTTTCATCACGACTTTATCCATGCCTGCTGAGGAAGCAAGCACGCCGTTTCCAACATATGGAATATTCAACAGTTCGAGCATTCCTTGAATCGTACCGTCTTCTCCGTTCGGTCCGTGGAGGAGCGGGAATACGACGTCGATGGCTTCATTTTGCTGTGACGCTTCCTGCGGAAACATCTCCTGATTCAGGGCAGCTGGAGAAAAAGCACTGCCTCCTTGCTCAAATTGAAGCATTTTCACGTTTGAAACAGGCTCAGTTAAACGAGCGCCTCTTACCCATTCGCCTTTTTCAGTTATATAAATCGGATGTATATCAAACTTCTCAGTATTAAGCGCTTTGATTACAGCCAGAGCCGTCTGCAGTGAAACATTATGTTCAGCCGACTTTCCTCCGTACACTAATCCTAGACTTGTTTTCAATGGATACTCCCCCCACTACAATTCATCTTTACTATCTTATCACTTTCACGAGAAAATGATCTAATTATTTTTGGGCATGCTGATGCTGAATGCATTTGTATGTAATTCCTTTTTATTTTATATTAAAATGGCATTGAAAAGGAGATGTGACATATGAAAAAAATCACGACTAACGAACAATTTAATGAACTGATTCAATCTGATAAAGAAATTATTGTGAAGTTTTATGCAGATTGGTGCCCAGACTGCACACGCATGAATATGTTCATCGGCGATATTTTGGAAGAGTACAATCAAAACGATTGGTATGAGCTGAATAAGGACAAGCTTCCTGAGCCGGCTGAAAAATACCAAGTAATGGGCATTCCCAGCTTACTTATCTTCAAAAACGGTGAAAAAACAGCTCACCTTCACAGCGCCAATGCCAAAACGCCTGAAGAAGTGACTGAATTTTTATCTGAACATATAAGCTAATTCGTTAAACAGCCTTATTTTATGTCGTCGGGCTCTACATGAACATGAACATGAGTGACATCGTGTTCATGTTTTATTTTGTCTTCTACTTCATCCGCCACACCATGGCCTTCCTCTACTGTAAGCTTCGGATCAACCGTAATGACCATCTCAATATGAACTGTGCTGCCTAAATACCTCGCTTTCACATCTTTTAAACGATGTACATTCTCAATTCTGCCGACAGTCTGTTTGTAAGGCTCAAGATCTTTTAAGTGAAAGCCGTCTGTTAACGAATGTGAAGCGTCTTTAAAGATATCCCACGCCGTCTTGCAAATCACGATGCCGATGATAAAAGCTGTTACCGGATCGATCCACGGCAGCTGCAGCTGGGCTGACATCACACCTATAAACGCTCCGGCACTTACAAAGGCGTCTGACCTGCTGTCTTTTGCCGCCGCCATCAGAGCAGAGCTTTTAATGGATGCCGCCAGCCTTTTGTTATATAAATAGATGCCATACATAAACACAGCACTTCCTAACGCCGTCCATGCTGCAATAAGACTTGGCGTTTCCGTTGTTCCGTCCGCAATCGCTCTTCCTCCGCCAATTAACACTTCAATGCCGACAACCATCATTATAAAAGACGCAACGAGGGACGAAATCGTTTCAGCCCGATAATGGCCATATGGATGATCGTTGTCAGCCGGCCTTTGAGAAATACGCAATCCAATCAGTACCGCTACTGACGCTACAATATCTGTTCCATTATTTAATCCGTCTGCTCTCAGCGCTTCGGAGTGATAGAGAATCCCAACGACTAGCTTCACAACAGCAAGGATGACATATGCGAAAATATTGAGGAGCGCCCCTTTTTCTCCCTTTTTCAGATTTTTTGTCCGCTCCATTGAATATCAGCCTCCAATCTGTTACATAGTATGGTTCAAAACATAAAAAATAGCAGCAGCATTCAATGCACAGGAACATTTCGACAGCAATTATTGCCCGGGAAACATTTTGTCGATCTGTTGAATATTTGCAAATTGATGAAAGAATAGGACTGTTTTCACCTTTACAGGTTATTGGGGACATTGTATACTGTGGTTAATTGATAATGATTATCAATATCGTTTGATTGGAGGTTGGTGACACAATGACACCTCAGTCTGGAGAAATCAGAAAAAAACAGCTCATTCATCTGTTAATACAGAATGGTATATACAAAAAGTCCACGCGTCATTTATATGAATTGTCGCTGACAGAGTTAGAAAGTGAATACAAACATGTCAGGAGGGAACCAGAGCATGTCGAAGCGTAAAGTAAAAACCTACCAGCAGCTGATCCAGGAAAACAAAGAGGCGATTATGGGCAACCCAAAGCTGATGAATATCATTTATGACAGAATCGACCGCAAGCATCAAAAAAATCTGCAAGAGCAAAACAATACATAAAAAGAGCCGGGAAGGCTCTTTTTTTTCATCACTCAAACGCTTCTGAGGCCAGCTTTTGGATTACCGCATCATCCATCGGCGGGTTATGGAGGCCTGCGCGCGCATCACGATAATAGCGCTGAAGCGGGTTGGTTCGTTCTAGGCTTTTGGCACCGACAATTCTCATCGCTTTATCGACAACAGACAGCGCAGCATTTGTGACGATATGTTTCGCCGCACCGAGCTCGCTTCTCAAGTGAGGGCGGCGCTCCGGATCATCATACAATTGGGCGATATGGAAAAGAAAATGTCTGGCATTAGTCAGATCAAGCTCCATTTCGCCTGTTCTTTGCTGTACGGCCGGGACATTTTTGATCGGTCCCTTCAAACTGTTTGGAGAATACTCAGACGCAAATTGCACCGCATAGTCTCGCGCTGCTTGAGCAATGCCAAGATAAATCGCCGGGATGTGAAGCAGCCAGCCATTTGGCTTTGCTCCCCGAGGCCCTTGAAGCAATTCCACCAGTTTATCCTCATCAAGCGTTACCCCATTCAATACAAGGTCATGGCTTCCAGTAGCCCGCATCGCCATCATATCCCACGTTTCTTCAATCGACAATCCGGGATCATCTTTATGAATGAGAAACACGCCTGTTGATTGTTTTTCTTCAATCCATGCCGTGACTAAAAAATAATCCAGTGCTTGCGACATCGTCGTAAAGGTTTTTCTTCCGTTCACTGCCCATTTGCCATCCTTTTTGACGGCGTTTGTACCGGGGCGCCCTCCTCTTGTCGGGCTTCCGGTGTTCGCTTCTGTCGCCGCCCTGTTGATAACGGCTCCGTTTTGAACTTCCTTTGCAATAAACGCAAACACGTCTTTATCCCAGCTGTTGCCTTCTCCGAGCTCTCCGATTACGCTCATATGCCAGCCGATGCTTAGCGCTGCGGGAGCGTCTCCCCGTGCCAGCCGTTCTTGATACAGGAGCATATCGTAAACAGAAATGCCCCCTCCTCCATGAGATGCCGGCAATGTTAAAGCCGTATACCCAGCATCACGCAGTTTTTGTATTTTTTCTGCAGGAAACCGTCCCTGTTCGTCATCTTCAGCGGCCGTTTGCTGAAATTCATCCGCAATCCGTCCGATTCTCTCCATCCATTGCCGCTGTTGATCGTTTTGTATAAATAATGACATCCG
This sequence comes from Bacillus sp. RHFS10, assembly GCF_016757475.1. Classification (NCBI taxonomy): domain Bacteria; kingdom Bacillati; phylum Bacillota; class Bacilli; order Caryophanales; family Bacillaceae; genus Bacillus; species Bacillus sp. RHFS10. Next base: position 74,017 of record NZ_JAESPO010000007.1, on the reverse strand, counting down.
GCAGCCCCCCAAGGTTTTAATTCCGATAAATTTAATATGTATTATAGATTTCCTGCCATTATTCCGCAACTGTTAACCTTTTTGTCGGGGATAAAAAAAATACGCCGTTCCGCAAGGGAACAGCGCGATTAGACAGGATTTGCATCCCGGTCTTGTTTCATGCCGAGATAAATCAGCATATATGTCAGGTACCCCATTGTCATCACCAAGCCGCCAAAGAAAAAGCTCGAGAAAATCGGCTCTTCAAAAGCGGTTACTGCCGCAAGCACAATCCAGCTTGCATACAGATAGATGATAAAATAACGGATGCCCGTCTTCATTTTATATATCATGTACAGCCCCGCGAGAGAAAACAATCCAAGCGCGAGTCTGAAATAAACAAGATGCTCAAACTGAAACATGAATGACACAAATGAGAATCCAAGCAGCAATACGATCGGTAAAGCGGTAATAAAGTTCCTCAATCGAGACACCTCCGTCAGTACCTTTAGTATAAACCAAAATATCAGCTGATATTGATTTACGTGATTTTTTTCACAAAAGTGTCATTCCTTGCCTTTATACCCGGACATCCCGTTTACAGAAGCACCACCAGCCAACCGCAATGAAAAATATGGCATGTATGACGATAATCCCCACTGAAAACAATGGCGTCATGCCTGAAAACAACACGGTCTGGCCGCTGCTGTATTGGGTAAAGTCAGTGTTCGCAAAAAGTAAAAAGCTGCCCCATTTGTTTTCAAACAGCTTCATGAGCTGGACAAGTGTACTCGCTCCATATAAAACGACAAAAGAAACGACGACAGCTACCGCGCTGTTGCGGAACAGCGAAGAACAAAGCAGCCCGAACAATCCCATCATTACGGCTTCAAGCCAGTTTGACCCGATCAGCTCCAAAGTGTTGATCAGCAATGCTTGTGATTCTGAAGTCACGGATGTGCCAAAAAAGATAAGACCGAATAATAATGCCAGAATGTAGTATGCCAAATACAAATAAAAGCTGGCCATCACAATTGTGATTAATTTTGACCAAAAAACCTTTTGACGTTTAACCGGACGAATGAGCAGAAATTTGATCGTCTTTTTATCAAACTCCATCGAAACAATTGTCGCTGCAATCACGATCGTTAACGCCTGCAGCAGGATGTTCAGGCTCGGTGTATACGAAAAATAGCCGATGAAGTTTTCATCTGTCCCGGCACTGATGACAATCCGTTTAATGATCAAAGCCATGAAAAATTGAAAGACCGCCATCAAGATAAGAGATATCAATGTGACCTTCCGATTAAAAAGTTTCATATGTTCATTCCAAACTAATTTAGACAAGCTCTTCTCCCTCCTCTTGATGGACAGTTGTCGCTTTTATGAATTCATCTTCCAGTGATTGCGTGTAAGGCATAACGGAAAATACATCCAGGCCTTGTCCGACAAGTGAGCGGTTCAGCTCCGGAATGTTTTCTTTTGCTACCTCAACAACAATCGCCCCGTCTTGCCGCTCAGCTTGATATTGATTGCTTGTCAGCCAATTGAGTGCTTTTTCTTCCGGCTGCACTTCAATGATTGCTTTTTCTGTTGTTTGATCTGTTCCATATAAGCTGACTTCCGCTTTGATCTCGCCTTTTTGAATAATAATGACACGGTCACACAGATCTTCAACCTCGCGCAATAAATGGGTGGCGAATAGGACTGCTGTCCCTTCCTTTTCCGCGAGCTCTTTAATATGATCGCGAAAATCCTTCATGCCAGCGGGGTCCAGACCGTTTGTCGGCTCATCTAAAATAAGAAGCTTCGGCCCGTGAAGGATCGCCTGCGCAATGCCAAGTCGCTGGCGCATGCCAAGGGAATAGGTTTTGACCTTATCATGAATCGCTGACGTCAGCCCGACACGTTCCACCACTTCATCAAGCCGTTCATCCGCTATTTTTTTGTGCATATTCGCAAAGTGCTTGAGGTTTTCCCAGCCTGTCAGGTACGGATAGAACTCTGGGTTTTCGACGATCGCCCCCACAGCTTCCATCGCTTGTTCAAACTCTGTATCATGCTGGAATCCGCTGATTGTCACACTTCCGCTGTTTTGTTTTAACAGCCCGACGATGATACGGATGAGTGTTGTTTTCCCTGAACCATTCGGGCCGAGCAGGCCGATGATTTCTCCCTCCATGACGTCCATGCTGATCTGTTTTAAAATCTGTTTAGACCCGATCTTTTTATCGAGGCCTTTAATATGTAAAATCGGCTCAGCCATAAAGCCTTCCTCCTTTTTCGGCAAAAAATAAACAGTGCCCAACAATTAGGCACTGTTTGTATTATAGCATTTGTTGCTTCCAAATGTTTGGTTAAACCGATAGAGTCGACGTTTGCTCAGGCTGTTTGTTCTTCTCTGTTTCTGTCACAATGACAGCGCAGGCCGCGTCTCCTGTTGTATTTACAACTGTACGAAGCATATCAAGCAGGCGGTCAATTCCAAGGATCAACCCGATTCCCTCAACAGGCAGACCGACAGATTGAAGCACCATAGCAAGCATAATCAAACCGACTCCCGGAACACCCGCGGTTCCGATACTTGCTAATACAGCCGTCAGTACGACCATCAGCAGCTGCGTGAGTGTCAGATCATGCCCGAATACCTGGGCAATGAAGACGGTGGCTACCCCTTGCATGATGGCTGTTCCGTCCATATTAATTGTAGCGCCCAGCGGCTGGACAAAGCTGCTGATCGGCTCAGGCACCTTTAGTTTTTTCTGTGCCACATCCATGGAAACCGGCAGAGTCGCATTGCTGCTGGAAGTACTGAACGCGACGACCATAACCTCTGAGAAATCTTTAAAGAACGTAATCGGATTTCTTTTGGCGATAAGCGCTACCGTAGATCCGTAGGTTACGACTGCATGTATCAATAATGCAATGGTTACTACAAGCATGTACAAGCCCATCGCTTTCATTGCACTGAACCCTTGGCTTCCCACGGCTGTCGCAATCAAACCGAATGTGCCATACGGAGCAAACTTCATGACCAGATTCACTAGGTACATCATCAATTCATTTCCTTGCTCAACAACTTTGAGAAGCATATCCGCTTTTTTACCGAGCATTGTAATCCCAAGCCCGACAAAAATGGCAAAAGCGATAATCTGCAGCATATTCCCCTCGGTCATCGCTTGAACAGGATTGGTCGGAATAATGTTTAACAGGGTGTCCGCAATACTTGGCGCTTTTTCAGCAGTGAATTCGGCAGACGATGTATCATATGTTCCAAACTCTCCCGGTTTGATGACAAGAGCTAAAATGATGGCAATGGTAATCGCCACTGCAGTTGTGACGAGAAAATAAGAAATCGCCTTTACACCGATTCTGCCAAGCTTCTTAGGATCGCCCAGTCCAGCTACTCCCAGTGTCAGTGAGAAAAAGACAATCGGAACGACAAGCATTTTGATAAGGTTTAAAAAGATCGTACCAAGCGGACCGAATACAAACTTATTCAAATTTTCAAATAATTCAGGTGATGTCAGGTTAAGAATAATTCCCGTCACCGCACCCAGCACCAATGCAATGATTATCTTTGTAGCCAGCTTCATCTGCATTCCTCCCTTTTTTGAAAAAAAGCCCGCGAGAGACTCCCGTGGGCTTTGGCTATAACATCAAACCACTGGATTCTCTCTTCACGCTGATGAGGTTAGCTGACGGGTTCGGACGAAGAGATGTCCGTTTTTCTGACGAAAAATTAACCCCAAAAGATCGGGTCCCCCACTCCTTAGTTAAAAGGATTAAGCGTGTGGCTTACTATTGTATGATAGTTTATTTATACAGAAAAGAACCAATTTTGTAAACTATTTTTTGTTACTTTTTTCTTGGAATCTTTTGGGTCCATCTTCCTTATTGGTCACATCAAGGATATCAAGGAGAAACACAAAGATCGGAATCCCGATAATTAAACCCCAAATGCCTAAAAAGTGCTCAGAGAAAATGAGTACTATGAAAGTGAAAAAGATCGGCAGTTCTGTTTTCGCAGACATCAGCTTCGGATTTAAGAAATAGGTTTCGATCGCATGTATGGCGAATATGACAAGCACAATGTAGAGCACATACATTCCGCCGCCTGTGCTGTATGCGATAATACTGAGCGGAATCAAAGAAATGACAACGCCTGCTACAGGAATTAATCCAAGGAAAAACACCATAATAGAAAGCCCAAACAGCTGCGGGAAATGCATAATCCAAAGCGCGATAAACGTCAGAACACAGTTGACGAGCGCAATGATAAATTGAGCCTCAAGCACTTTTCCGAACGTTCTTGCAAATTTTCTTCCGAAGAAAGCAATTTCCTCATAAAAGACCGCCAGTTTGCTCGTTTTAAATTTCCCCATAAATTCTGAAAGCCGTTTTTTCTCAAATAAGAAAAACATGCTGAGAACGAGCGCCATTACGACCTGCAAGCCAAATGTGCTGATATCGGCCAGATACGTATACACCACATTGAAACCCTCTTTGACATATGAACTGATATTAATATCTCCGAAAACACTGGTGATCTCATCAAAGAAAGGGATGGTGTCCGGGTGATACGCAATATGTTTAATCTGCTTAGCCAGCTGCTGAATCTGCGCCGCGACGATCGGATAAAAAACAAATCCCCCAACTGTAAGCAAAACAGCCAGCAACACGTAAAGAAACGTAATGACAACCCGCTGGCTCACGCGGAAGAATCGACTTGCGAACTGCCGTACGACAAACTCCAAACGATCCATTAGAAAGGTGAAAATGAAAGTAAGCAAGATTAAGTTGATCATGCTCTTAAATAGATATAACACACCAGTTAACACGACAAAGACGGAAAAACGCCTTACTCCCGGGTGCTGAAAAAATTTAACTAAAGCGGCCATTTATACACCCCTGTTAGGACAAACGTCCTTAATTCAATATAGTATCCATCTGTAAATTATATAACAAAAAAATGCTGAGGTCTCTGTCATTACCTTAATAATTCTTAAACAATTAAAAAAACGGCCCCATGGATGAGCCGCTCATTTCTTAAACTGCTGTTTTCATTTTTTTCATGTCTTCAACAGCCTCTATGCTTTTTGCTTCATCGAATTCATTTTCGCTTTTTGCAACAATGATCGTGGCGATTCCGTTTCCGATCAGGTTCACAATCGCTCTTCCTTCACTCATGAAACGGTCAACCCCAAGCAGGAGTGCAAGACCCTCCAGCGGAATGACCTGAAGCGCTGACAGTGTTGAGGCAAGGACGATAAATCCGCTTCCCGTCACACCGGCCGCTCCCTTCGATGTCAGCATCAGAACGAGGATAATTGTAATTTGCTGGCCAATGCTGAGGTCCACTCCAAACACCTGTGCCAGAAAAACCGTCGCCATTGATAAATAAATCGATGTGCCGTCAAGGTTAAATGAATAGCCCGTCGGAATGACAAGCCCGACAACGGATTTTGAACAGCCGTAACGCTCCATTTTATCCATCATACGCGGAAGCACCGATTCTGAAGAGCTTGTGCCAAGCACGATCAGAAGCTCATCTTTAATAAAGCGCAGGTAATTCCACAGACTGAATCCGTAAAGCTTGCAGATGATATTTAAAGCTACAAATACGAACAGGAACATCGTAATATAAACAGACATCATTAAACTTGCCAGCGGCTTGATGGAATCGAGACCGAAGTGCCCGATCGTATACGCCATCGCCCCGAATGCCCCGATTGGCGCCGCGCGCATGATATAGCCGATGATTTTGAAAAAGACGTGAGAAATCTTGTCGAAGAAATCAATGACGCTTTTCCCTTTTTCACCTAATGCCGCAAGACCGACTCCGAAAAGAATCGAAAAGAATAAGACCTGCAAAATGTCCCCTTTTGCGAAGGCATCAACCATGTTGGACGGAACAATGTGTGTGACAAATTCAATCCAGTCGATTCCCTGACCGCCATTTTGCGTGTATTGTGATACATCACCCTTTTCAAGCTTGCTGTAATCAAGCCCCGATCCCGGCTTTATAATATTAACGACGAACAAACCGATAATGAGTGCGAGAGTTGTGACAACCTCGAAATAAATAAACGCTTTTCCCCCTACTTTTCCAACCTTCTTCATATCGCCCATTTTTGCAATCCCGAGAACGATAGTGAAAAAAATGATTGGGGCGATCACCATTTTAACAGCGTTGATAAATGTATCGCCAAGCGGTTTCATTTCTTTTCCGATATCAGGCCAGACCAGCCCGACAATGACCCCGATGATGACCGCAGTTATGACCTGAACTGTTAAATTTTTAAACAGTTTCATATTCTGCATCCCCCTGTCCTATTCGCCTTTGTGTCTTTCTTACTAGAATGATAGCGTTTTCATATAAGGTGGGGAAGTTTATGATCATAACGGACATTTTGGTCTTTTTGGTCTCAGGTTTATCCTTTAAACACGTAGCGGTTGACAGGACGGCCGATTCCGCCGTATTGAACGTCCAGCTTAATGGTTCCGTTTTTTTCTAGATAATCAAGGTATCGCCTCGCTGTCACTCTGGCGATACCGAGCGCCTTGGCGACCTCTTCTGCAGAAAGAGATGCGGTTTGCCGCTTCAAAATAGCAGTGACTTCATTCATCGTAAAATGATTCAATCCTTTTGGCAGATCCTGTACGGCCTGCTGCGGAATATTCAGGATCGCATCGAGCTGTTCCTGGGACAGCGTATCGTTCGCTTCTATTTTTTGTTTATATTGCTTGTACTTTTCAAGTGCCTGTCTCATTCGCTCAAGCTTAAATGGTTTTAAGATATAGTCAGCCGCTCCATTTTGCAGCATAAGGGAGATCGTTTCTTTGTCTTTTGCAGCGGAAACGACAATGATATCCACTTCAAGCTTTTGCTTTCTGATCTCCTGCAACGTTTTGATCCCGTCTTTTTTCGGCATGTACACATCGAGAATGACGAGGTCGGGCTGTTTTTCTTTAATTAGCTTGATGCCTTCTTCTCCGTTTCCCGCTGTTGCACAGACAATAAAGCCGCTGACAGTTGTGATGAAATCCTTGTTTACCTCTTGAACCATCGGATCATCTTCAATGAGCAGAACCTTCCATTCTTTAAGAGCCATGCTGTGCTTCCTCCCCCTTCATTGGAAAAACGATAGAAAAAGCTGATCCTTGCCCTGCGTGTGAATCCACTTCTACCGTGCCCGATCCTTTGTCTGTTATTTGTTTGACTAGATACAGGCCATAGCCTGTGCCGCCTGTTTTATTGACTGTAAATCCTTTGTCGTAAAGGTGCGGCATATGTGCTGATTCAATCCCGCAGCCGTTATCTTCTATTAAAATTGCCAGGATATCATCCGTTTGTTCGATGCTGATGTCAATCCGTTTGTCATTAGATTGAACCGTTTCAAATGAACCGAAGGCATTTTCAATCAGGTTGCCAAGAAGCACAACGATATCATGCTGATCAACATGCTCGGGAAATTGCTGAAGGCTGCTGTTTTCATCAATATGAACAACAATGCCGAGCTCCCTTCCTCTTCTGATTTTACTTAATAGAAGGCCAGCCGCAGCGTCATTTTGAATCAAGCGATGAAGAAATTCAGTCACATTTTCCTGCTCAGTTGACGCCCGGAATGCAAGCTGCAAGGCTTTTTCAGATTTCCCCAGCTGGATGAGGCCGGCGATCGTATGCAGCTTATTCATATGCTCATGGTTTTGGACGCGGAGCGCCTCTACAAAGTTTTTGACGCCGGTCAACTCCTCCGCCATCTTAGCCGCTTCCGTTCTGTCCTGAAAAATCGCGACGGCGCCGATGACTTTTTTCTTCATGACGATCGGAATTCTGCTGCTCATAATCACTTTTCCGCTGACGCGAATTTCTTCATTATAAACCGCTTTGTTCCGCTCCACGATTTCGGGCAGGCGCGAATCCTTAAGAACCTCCCAGATCACCTTTCCGATCAGATTCCCCTGCACCTCAAAGATCTGTTTCGCTTTTTCATTAAAAATCGTAATGTTAAGCCGGTTGTCGATGGCAATCACGCCTTCGTTCATGGAATGAAACGTCGCTGTCCGTTCTTCATACATTCGGACAATCTCATGAGGCTCAAGCTGAAACATTTGTTTTTTGATATGGCGGGCCAGCAGAAAGGAACCTGCAAGGCCGAAGCCGAGTGTCAGTACAACGATGAATGCGATATCGTGTTTTAACTGAAGCAATATGTCCGTGATCCCCGGCAGTGTTTTCCCGACAAGCACCACGCCGATCTGGTTCAGCTCGTGATCCTTCACCGGATAAAAAGCGCGGACCGCCGTGCCGATCTCGCCCTTTGCTTCTGAGAAATAAATATGCTCCGCAAACGCCGCCTCTTCGTCTGCACCCTTGGATTTCTTGCCGATACTTGTACTGACAGGATGCGTGTAGCGGATGTGATTCATATCCATGACGACGATATAGTCTGCTTCATTAATCATCCTGATCTCTTCAACCGCATGGCGAACAGCCTCTGTTTGTTTTTTTCGCGCCAAGGCCTCTTTTACTTCTGTCATCTCCGACACCGTCCGGGCCGTATTCATCAAACGTTTTTTCAGCTCCCGCTCCTCTGTATGCTGGATATTGCCGATGAGCACAATGCCGCCGATCAAAAAGGAGAAAATGACGAGTATATAGGATAAGATCGTGATTTTCCAACGGATTGAGAGCTTCTTTTTGTTCATCATCTTCTCCTTTCAGGTCTTTACGAATGGCATGGGCCCCATTATCCTTAAAACATAGGGGAGGGCTTTTCATGAAGAGTTTGCTTGCATGTCTCGCACTGATGATCGCCGGAATTGCAACCGCTTTATTTATCGGATTCCATGATCGTTCCAGCAGTGAAGAAATCGTTTATGATGACGACCAGGAAGGCTTACAGGATCAAATCGTGTTTACATTCAGCCATGTGGTTGCCGAAAACACACCGAAAGGGCTGGCCGCCAATAAATTCGCCGAGCTGGTAAACGAGAAATCAGGCGGAAAAATAAAAATTGAAGTGTTTCCGAATGGAAGCCTCTATTCGGACATTGAAGAAATTGAAGCATTGCAAAACGGCGATGTTCAGTTTATCGCCCCCTCCACATCGAAGCTCGGCATGCTCTCGCCTGAATGGGGCGTGCTGGATCTGCCGTATGCATTTACAGATTACAATGCCGTCAAAAAAGGGCTGCACGGCAGCATCGGCACACAGCTGTTTGATTCCCTAAAGAAAAACCAATTAAAAGGCCTCGCCTATTGGACAAACGGCTTTAAACAAATCACGACAAATGAAGGGCCGGTCAAAACCCCGGATGATTTAAAAGGTCAAGATCTCCGCATTATGCAAAGCGATGTGATAGAGGATCAGTTCAAGCTGCTTGGTGCAACGCCTCATCAGGAATCCTTCAATTCTACCTTTCAGCTGTTAGAAAACAATACAGTCGATGGCGAAGAAAATACCATCTCAAACATCTATTCTAAAAAATTTTATAATGTTCAGGACCATTTGACAATAAGCAGCCACGGTTATCTCGGCTACGCTGTCATGACGGATGAGCACTTCTGGAACGCGCAAACACCGGAAACACGGCGCGTTTTAACGGAAGCGATGAAGGAAACGACAGAGTGGAATGAAATGCATGCCGAGCAAATGAACAAGGAGCAGCTGGAAGTCATCAAAATGAGTTCTTCTATTCACATCTACGAGCTGTCAGATAAAGAGAAAAAAGAATGGATGAAGCGCCTCGATCCTGTTTACCGGCAGTACGAGCCTATCTTCGGCCGGAAGCTGATTCAGGAGCTTTTGGAGCTGCGAGGTGATTCGTAGTCCCCAACTCGATACGCTGTTTTTCGTTTATCTTTCAATTGATCGGAAATATAAAAAGGGATAAACGAAAAAAGGAGATGGGAACATGTTTAAGCACACGAAAATGCTGCAGCATCCTGCTAAACCAGATCGTCCAGATCCATTATTCGCGAAAAAAATGCAAGAAATTTTAGGCGGGCAATTTGGAGAAATTTCTGTTGCCATGCAGTACTTATTTCAAGGCTGGAATACAAGAGGAAATGAAAAATACAAGGATTTGCTGATGGATACGGCAACTGAGGAACTCGGGCATGTTGAAATGATCGCCACGATGATCGCCAGACTTCTTGAGGATGCCCCGCTCGATCAGCAGGAAAAAGCCGCTGAAGATCCGGTCATCGGCTCCATTCTGGGCGGCATGAACCCTCACCACGCGATTGTATCAGGACTTGGCGCCATGCCGGAAAACAGTACAGGCGTCCCTTGGAGCGGCGGCTATATCGTTGCAAGCGGAAACCTGCTGGCAGACTTCCGCGCCAATCTGAATGCGGAATCACAAGGCCGTCTGCAGGTCGCACGCCTGTTTGAAATGACAGATGACAAAGGCGTTAAAGATATGCTCAGCTTCCTGCTGGCGCGTGACACGATGCACCAAAATCAATGGCTCGCCGCCATTAAAGAATTAGAAGCACAAGAAGGCCCGATTGTGCCGGGAACATTTCCGAAAGCACTCGAAAAGCAAGAGTTCTCGCATCAGCTTATTAATTTCTCTGAAGGCGAAGAAAGCGCCGAGCAAACTTGGCTGAACGAAAAAGCGCCGGATGGAGAAGCCTTTGAATACGTGAAAGAAGCGAAAGCGTTTGGAGAAAAACCAGAGTTAAAACCAGCACCGCCTTTTGTTCATGATACACTTCCGGGACGCGAGTAAGATACAAGCCCAAAACATAATGTTTTGGGCTATGATTATGCCCTCAGAACCCTCCATTCTGGTTCGTACCGAATGGCAGGACTATGTAACAGATCGTGAATGAACGATTCATCCTCTTCGTACAGCGTCACTTCTATCGAATGAATCACAGCCTTCTGTTCGTTTTCTTCGAATATGCTATCGTGTTCGTTCTCCATAAAAGCCTCATAAACTTCTCTGTCCTCCCAAACGCTGATGATCTCTGCGGTAAGCGGCCTGTCTGCTGATGTTCGCCAGCCGCCGGCCTGTTTGACAAAGCCGGCCACATGTGACAATGCCCCCCACTGTGACTGCGCTTTTGAAAATGCTTCGGCGTTTGCAGCATCTACTTCACATACAATCTTTTTGATTAGCATGGCAATTCCTCTATGATGACTGTTTTCGCCTGTGTATGCTCGACACAGAGATTCACCGTTCTGACGTAAGAGCGCGTGCGGTGAACCGTTCCTTTCGTGATGAGCAGGCTGTCATTCGCTTTGAGTACCGCAGTTTCTTTGTCCTTAAAATCAATCAGCAGCTCACCTTCAAGAACAATGAACAATTCATCTGAGTCAGGATGATGATGCCAGTCATATTCTCCTGTAAACACAGCGAGCCGTATACAATGGTCGTTGACCTCTGAAATGGAGAAATTAGCGTGTTTTTCTTTGACTTCATTAGCGATGGCGAGCAGGTTTTGCACCTTGGACATTAGCGAAAACTCCTTTTTCACTTATTGTATCGCAGCACCGGCTTAGATCAAGTTATTTCCAAAATAAAAAAGCGATCCAGCTGTTTCGCTGGATCGCTTTTTATCTTCTACAGGTTGTCTGCCTTCATGCTTTTGATTAGTCGTTGTTGCGGGCGTTTCCGCCTTTTGAACCAATTTCTTGGTAGAATTCTTTATCATGATTTTTGCTTGTTGCCTCTCCGCCTTTACGGCCGATTTCTTGATAGAATTCTTTGTCATGATTTTCACTAGTGGCTTCTCCGCCTTTTTCGCCGATTTCTTGATAGAATTCTTTGTCATGGTTTTCGCTAGTGGCTTCTCCGCCTTTTTCACCGATTTCTTGGTAGAATTCTTTGTCATGGTTTTCGCTAGTGGCTTCTCCGCCTTTTTGACCAATCTCTTGATAGAATTCTTTATCATGGTTTTTGCTTGTTGTTTCTCCGCCTTTTCTACCTGCTTCTTCTCTGCTCATTTTGTTATCGTCTGCCATTTTGAATTCCTCCTTTAATTGGTGTTGGTTGTTGTATTCCCGCTATCCATCCTTTTAAACAAACAAAACACATTGGGTGTGTTTCCACTAAAAAAAGCAGGCGGAGCGCGGTGTCCGTCTGCTTTGTTTGTTATTCCATCTCTCGTTCTGTTTCTTGCAGCCGCTCAAGAATGCGGCGCTTTTTATACAACATCATGCCCGTTTCGGTAATGTCGTTTAATGTCGAGCGATTGGCTGACGCGCCAAAGACCATTCCCGCGACCGGCACCAGTTGAAAAAGCTTTTTCCAGCCAAACGTGTCGCGATAGCCTAAAACAACTTCACGCCAGCCTTGGATTTGAGAAGCGACATTCTTATATGTACGATCTTGATCGTAGTCTTTTAATTCATTCAAAATCGATTTTTTGCCGACAACATCAGCTGAAGTCAGCTGCATACATTTTACGATGAAGACCCGCTCCTTTTTCTCCTTTGGGTCAAAGCCGTAAGCAACCGCGATATCCTGCAACGTTTTTAACGACAGGCCAAGCACGGCCGGAATGTCTGCCGCCAGCGTAAACACGCCGCCCACACCCGTTGTCGCGCCTTGAACAGTTGCGGCGTTAATTCTGTTTTTGCCCATTCCTTCCGCAATTTCATCCATGATAGGAAGAGGGACTTGTTGTACGTCTTCGAGTGATTCGAAGGTCTCCTCCGGCAGTTTCTTTTGAAACATCTTGATAATCTGTTTTTCAGATGTCAGATACTGCCCTCCTGTTTGGACAAAGCTGCCGAGCTCATCCAAGAGCTTGCCGATCTTTTTCTGGATGAATTCCGGTGTCAGCTTGTCCAGCAGCTGAAACGGAAGACGGCTGAGTTTTTCCCAAAACCAGACTTTTTGCTGATCTTTTTCCCATTTCTCTATTTCTTTTAATTGCTGATGCAAGTCTTCTTTTCGTTCTGTTGTCACCCAACCCGCACTTCCCTTCTGTTTTTTCTACTGTATAGTATACCTTCATTTTCCGGAAACGTTTTTATTTTTCACCTGCGGGTACCATTTTTATAAAAGGAAAAGGAGTGATGGACATGCCTTGGTCGATGAAGGATTATCCCGCTTCATTGAAAAATCTTGAGAACCCGGTGAAGAAAAAAGCGATTGACATTGCAAATGCGATGATCGATGAGGGCTACGAGGACAGCCGCGCCATTCCGATTGCGACAAGCAAGGCAAAGGAATGGGCGGAAAACGCCTCGAAAAAAGAAATTGATGATTTCCTCAAGAATGGTGATGAGACAGAACACGATGAAGATCCAAGCAGCGGCACCGGCCCCGAGCTCATGGATAAAGCAGAACATGTCATCAAGCATAAAAACGGCTGGGCGGTCAAAGCCGAGGATGCTAAACGTGTATCTGAGATCAAGGGTACAAAGAAAGAAGCAATTGAACGGGCAAAGGAGATCGCAGCGCATAAAGGCACTGAAGTGATTGTTCATTTAGCTGATGGCAGCGTGCAGAGAAAGATCAAAACAGGATCATAAAGCGATATGCTATTCGGTGTTTCGGGTTTGGCATGAGCGGTTATTGATTGATAAATCATTTATGAGGGGTGAACATGATGCTTAGCTTTTTGGTTTCATTAGTTGTAGCTATCCTAATCGGCTTAATCGGAAGCGCCATTGTGGGGAACCGGATGCCGGGAGGAATTTTCGGCTCTATGATTGCCGGGCTGGCCGGCGCCTGGATCGGACACGGACTCTTTGGCACTTGGGGACCTAGCCTCGGCGGCTTTGCCATTATCCCGGCAATTATCGGGGCTGCCATCCTCGTGTTCTTGCTGAGCCTCGTATTCCGCGGGCTGCGGAAGGAAGCCTAGACTCATTTTGATACAGGAGGCATCGTTTCGAACTGAAACGATGTCTTTTTATGTGGGACCTTATTTGAATCTTTACATATCATGTGACATAACAGGGGAAAATTTGAAAGTGGATGAACATTTTCGGTTGACAAGAAACCGGGATGGTCATATGATGTAGATAAAATAATTTGCGTTAAGGAAACTCTTTGTTGCGTGGCAAAAAACAATCAGAATTCAGGTGAGACATGATGAACAAGGACATCACAGCACAATCTCCCCGTTCCAAAGCAGTCCAAGAGGCGCTTGACGGGAAAATCAAAGGGTTCAGAGGGCTGCTCCCTTTTCTGGGCCCTGCATTTATAGCAGCCATCGCCTATATTGATCCCGGCAACTTCGCCACGAATATATCAGCGGGTTCTAAATACGGATATATGCTGCTATGGGTGATTTTATTTTCTAATATTATGGCGCTTTTAATCCAATCACTCTCGGCTAAACTCGGCATCGCGACAGGCAAAAACCTGCCCGAGATTGCCCGCGAAGAATTCCCTAAGCCTGTTTCCATCGGTTTATGGATTCAAGGCGAGCTGGTCATTATCGCAACTGATCTGGCGGAATTTATCGGAGCGGCACTGGGACTGTATTTGCTGTTCGGCATCCCGATGCTTGAAGCGTCTATTATAGCGGCGATCGGCTCTTTCGCGATATTAGAGCTTCAGCGCCGCGGATATCGCTCACTTGAAGCCGGCATTACCGGCATGCTGTTTGTGGTGGTGATCGCCTTTGCGCTGCAGACCTTTTTCGCCAAGCCTGATGCCGTGTCAGTGATGAAGGGCCTTTTTGTTCCGGCATTTCAAGGCACTGATAGTGTGCTTCTCGCAGCTGGTATTCTCGGCGCAACCGTTATGCCGCACGCCATTTATTTACACTCAGCCCTTACACAACGGCGGGTGGTTGGCAAAACTGATGCTGAGCGAAAAAAAATCTTCAGATTTGAATTTATTGATATTTTAATAGCGATGCTAATCGCAGGTGCGATTAATGCGAGTATGCTCATCGTGGCAGCCGCATTATTCTTTAAAAACGGGCTGTTTGTCGAGGATCTTGATGTCGCCTTTCAGCAATTCGGACATCTTGTCAGCCCAATGTCAGCCGTTTTATTCGGGATCGGACTGCTCGTTGCCGGACTGTCCAGTTCGTCAGTCGGCACGCTTTCAGGCGACGTGATTATGCAGGGATTTATCAACTACCGCATTCCGCTGTATGTGCGGCGTTTTATCACAATCATTCCGCCGATCTTGATTATCGCATCAGGCGTCAACCCGACAACAGCTCTCGTCATGAGCCAGGTCGTGCTGTCCTTCGGGATCGCCTTCGCCTTAATCCCGCTTATTATGTTTACAAGCAATAAACGGATTATGGGAGCCCTGATCAACGCCAAATGGGTCACAGTGGTGTCTTGGCTGATCGCTGTATTGATCGTCGCTTTGAACGTGTTTTTAATTGTTGATACGTTTCGTTAGAAAAAACCGGCTGCTAAGCCGGTTTTTCATATTGCGGAAAAGCTCATTGATACCCTTTTTGCCAGAAATTTGTTATGATAGAAGAAAAAATCGGAGTTTTGATGATGTCATTATTTATTCTGTTTTATTTATGGATTGTTCCTATTGTAATCGGCATTTTATGTTCTGCTGTTGCCTATAAATCCAAGGGGAAAATGAGAGTCGCGCCCGGCATCGCCATGATCGTGCTCAGTATCATTTCCTTGGTCACCGCGTTTACGGCCGGACACACCAATTTCCACGTGTTTATCGGCGGAATGTTTTTATTCGGAACGTTATTGGTTGGTTCTGCTTTTCCTTTCTTTTTTGGGCTTAAGAAGAAAGAGAAATAAATTCATAGAGACATGAACGCTGTAAGATTTGATAAAAATAAACATATGAAACATACAAGGACAAATGCGCTGATCTTTTTGTTTTGAAAGAAGATGCATTTGTCCTTTTGTCCGTTTTGAGCATGGCGAATATCGTGACAGGCTGCATAGATCATTCCTAGAGATCCCAATAAGTACACCGCTAATTTTATGGATTCAAACATGCTTTCCTCCTATCATTCAATATAATGCTATGATAACTTACAATCCATTTGTTTCCAACACCTAAAAAACAGGGGTCTCATGAGGCCCCTGTTTTTTTAGAATAACCGTTTTAAACTTTTCTTCAGTGACGGCATTTCGATTTTTTGGTTTTCGAAGAAATTTTTCAGCATGTATTTGCTGAAGCCTTTTGCCTGCCCATAGGTGATTTTGCCAGGCAGCGGCGGTTCGTTTCCGATCATGACGTCCACTACGACCGGCTGGTCAGCGTGTAACGCTTCATGGAAAGCGGGCGCAAGCTCTTCCGCTTTAGCCACCTTGATGCCCTTTGCTCCGCAGCTTTCTGCAAATGCGGCATAGTCGACATTTTGAAGTTTTGTGACATAGTCGATGTTGCCCTTCACCTGCTGCTCGTACTCGATCATGCCGAGATTTTCGTTGTTTAAAATGACAACGGTGAGCGGGAGTTTGTATTTGACGGCGGTCGGGAGATCCTGCATGACCATGGAAAAGCCCCCGTCCCCGCAAACGGCGATCGCCTGCCGCTCCGGTTCTGACAAACTTGACGCGATTGCTCCCGGCAGGCCGCAGCCCATTGTCGCAAGCCAGCTGGAAACGATGAAATCCTGATTTGCTTTCATTTTGAAATGACGCGCCATCCAGACTGTCACAGTGCCGACATCTACAGATAGCACCGCATCATCGGCTGCCGCTTCCTCAAGACGCGCCACGACCTGCTGGGGTTTGAGCGGTGTTGCCGCCTCTGTCTCATCTTTTTCGATTTCGTTCCACCAATGCTGCATATGTTCAGTGCAGGCTTCCAGAAACCTTCTGTCTTCCTTCCGTTCAATAAACTCTGTCAATTCGCGCAGGCCGTGAGCCGAATCACAAACAAGACCCGCTGTCACCGGATAGCGTTTTCCGATTTTCGCCGGATCTGAATCAAGCTGGATCGCCGGCGTGTCATCAGGCAAATAATCGCGATATGGGAATGAGGTCCCGAGCATGATTAATAAATCACATTCCTCCATTGCCTCGTAAGCCGGCTTTGTGCCGATCTGCCCGAGATTTCCGAGAAAATGCGGGTGCTTATCAGGAACAACGCCTTTTGCCGGGAGCGTGACAACAATCGGAGCCGCGGCTTTGTCCGCGAATTCCAGCAGCTCACGTTTCGCCTTTTTCATTCCCTGCCCCGCCAAAATAATCGGCTTCTTGGCGTTATTTATATATTGCGCGCAAGTGATGAGCTGTTCTTTTTTCGGTTCAAGGTTCCCTTCAATATACACTGGTGACGTGTATACGGGCTCGCGTTTGATTTTCTCCGCGAACAAATCATCTGACACGCTCAATACCGCAACGCCTTTTTTGCTGCAGGCGGTGCGGATCGCCTGATTCAAGAGATCCGGCAGTGATTCCGCGCTATGTACCTCTCTGTTGAATACTGCCACGTCTTCAAACATTTGCTCAAGCTTGATCTCCTGAAAATAATCCCGTCCGACTTCGCCTGATGAAACCTGTCCTGCAATCGCCAGCACAGGGGCGCCGTCCGCTTTGGCATCATATAAACCATTTAATAAGTGCACCGCCCCCGGCCCTGCGATCGACAGGCAGACGCCGATTTTGCCGGTGAGTTTTGCTTCAGCCGCGGCAGCCAGCGCAGCCACCTCTTCATGGCGGGTTTGAATGAATTTCAATTGATTTCTTTCGTGCCTTAATTCTTCAATAAACTCATTGATACTGTCTCCGGGGATGCCGTATACATGATCAACTCCCCATTTTTCAAGCAGTTCTGTCATTGCTTGTCCTGCAGTTTTGTGTGCCATGCCGTATCCTCCTTTTTCCTATTTTCAATACCACAGGAGAGCTTCTTTAAAACCCGGAGACCTTTATCACTTGCCCAGTCTTCTTTTCAACAGGCCAATCGCCGCAAGCATGCCGCTGTCCTTGAGAGTGACAGCTACGTCCAGAGAGCCTCTCATAAAATCTTTGATTTGCCTTTTTCGGTTCGGCACTATAAATAGCGGCAAACGCTGCGGAGAAAACCACTTCAAATCCGCTGTCTCCATGCCGCTCGTTATCGCTTGTCCGCCTGTTATGTGTCCGGCAAACACGTGCTGTTCATCTTGAAACTTCGGCCTTTGGTAGACACCTATTTTCGCAGAAAGCGCTGCGTTGTATCCGGTTTCTTCCAACACCTCCCGGACTGCCGCTGCCTCAGCCGTTTCCCCGGGATCGACCCTGCCGCCCGGCAGATCCCATAAAGGGACGTCCTTTCGTTTCACCAGCAGAATCTGATGTTTTTCATTCGATACAATGACAAACGAACCTTGCGTATACATTACAAATTCTCCTTTTCACGCAAAAAAGACCAAGGTCGTTTTCCCCTTGGTCATAGTTGCTTTCCTTTTTAAAATGATACGGCAGTGCGGCAATCATTATGTCCTTTTTTCACAACAGCGGACTCTGAGAAAGAAGGCCGATTGGCTGTAAAGGATGGTATGCCAGCCCGTTTTTCCAATCATCACGTTAGCAATAACCAGCTGCCAAGACATGGTTGGCAGCCAATGATGTTTCGTTAATGTTCCAGCAATGATGCGCCGTCGGCCGGCATTGTGCCGTGAACGTACGGAGGCGCCGGCTTGAGCACTGGTTTTTGGCCCATAGCCTCAGGCTCCCCAACATATTCGAAATTCCCTTTTCCATCCATACTAGTCCCTGACGCCCAGCGCCCGCTTTGGCTTTCAGTTCCTTTAGAGCAGTCCATGAATGAATAGGAAACTTCTTGTTTTTCGTATTCACGATTAAATGTACTTGGGACAACTACGCCTTCACGTTCCTCTAATTCTTGAATGGCCGCCAGCCATTGATTTTGATGCATCGTGTCCCTCGCGATCAAGAAGGACAGCATATCCCTCACACCTTTATCATCTGTCATTTCATATAGACGGACAGCTTGCAGCCTGCCTTGCGATTCAGCATTAAGGTTTGCACGGAAATCGGCGAGCAGATTTCCGCTTGCAATCGTATATCGGGCTGTCCAAGGGTATCCCACACTATCATCTGGTTTAGCCCCCAGACCTCCTACGATGGCATGCTGAGGATTCATCCCTCCCATTACAGCTCCAATGACAGGATCTTTAGCCATTTGCTCTTGTTCTTCAATTGGCGCTTTATCAAGCAGCTGAGCTATCATCGTTGCCAGCATTTCCACATGGGCAATTTCTTCTGTGCCGATATCAAGAAGCATGTCACGATATTTTTGATCAGCTCTGCAGTTCCAGCCTTGAAATAAATACTGCATCATGACAGAAATTTCACCGAACTGTCCGCCTAATATTTCTTGCAATTTTTTCGCGTAAACGGGGTCTGGCCGGTCAGGTTTGGCATTATATTGTAACTCTTTCACATGGAAAAACATCTATATCCCTCCAATTCATCTATACGCTTTAGGATGGCTTTGTTTTCTGTTTTCATGTATAAGCTCTAAAAAAATACAACACTCTGTATGAGTGTTGTACCAAATCAATGGAGAACGATAGATACATCATTCTCAAGTGCTATCCCCTGTCTGCCTTTCTTTTTCTGCGTCTTACGGCAATCCAAATGAACACTGCCGCAATCACCATAATGAGTACCAGCACACCAATATACAGCCATTTCTGGCCATTATCTTGTGATGGCTGCTCTTCACTGGAACTGTTTGCTTCTGATTTGAGCTGCTGGTGGTTTGTAAACACCTGCTGGCTGTTTGTTTCATTAACGACGGTTGCCGAGTCATCGGTGCTGTTGAGATAGTTGATGATTTCTTTCGTGACGGCCGCGCCTTTTCCTTTTGACGGTGCAAAGACAGCCATTGTGTAGCTTGTATCCCAAAGAGATGCTTGGGTAAACGCCACTTGTTTTGTTGTCTCATTCAGCATCTCAAAACCTGATACATCAAACGAGCCGTTCTTCGCTTGCGGCACAAGCAGTTCTGATGATTGCTCCTTCAAAAGAGAAAATTGATTGATGCCCCCTAAGAAAATGAGGTCTCGTCCTTTGGCATCATTTGCTGTTACATCAGATGATTTCTTCACCGTATATGAATGCTGCGCTTCGCTGCCAAAGGACTCCGTAACAAGAGAAAGCTCCTCAAGCTTCGATTGGTTTACGGTGTCAGGAATCACGATCAGCGTTGCCTGTTCCTGATTTCCGGCGTAAGGAAGCGGCCACTCTTGAAAATCCGCTGACGGAGACATGCCTTTGACGGTGTAAGACAATGTACTGTTTTTATCGATAAAGACCCACTTTTCTTCGTCAGCGGTGTTGCAAGGATTGTTTTCCTTTAGCCCAGTTGTGACGAATTGAATATCAATGTAGCGGTTTTTCTGCAGCAGCTTAGGATCCACTTTTACCATGGCATGATAGAATCCGTTTTTATCTTCTTTTCCTAAATCATCAAGCCGGACCGAATGCGGCTGGCCGTTGATCATGACCTTCAGTTCTGCAGCCTGAGCAGCCGATTCGTTTTCGGCCGTTGAAGCTTGAATCGTTTCGGACTTTTTCAGCTTAAGCGACAGCTTCGCTGATTGGTTTTCATCTAAAACCGCCGATGCAGGATAAAAGTAATGTGCTGAAGATGTTTTGTCAGCTCCAATTGTGATATCATCCGCTCCAAAATTCTTGAGGGTCAGCCTATTGCTTTCTTTTTTTTCAGCCTGCTTAAGCTTGCTGATTGAGAGTGTATCGCCGCTGAGCTGGCCTGTATAAGTCTGATCCGTAATGACACTGATTTTTTCAGTGAGCACGTCATCGGATGCGGCTTGCGCAAACAGAACCGGCTGCTGCTTGCTCTCTGCTTTCAGCACCCGCTCCGCAAGCAGGAGTTTTTCTCCTTTTGCCTGTAAGCCGGCTTGTTTCATCAGCTTTTTCACCTTTCCGTTCCAATGCTTGTCCACTCCGATGAAAATCGTCGGCTTGTCGATTTTCTTCAGTTCAGATTCCGTGACATACGAAATGGTGACACTGCTGTCGGCCGTTTTCAAATAGCCTTCTGTTTTCACTGCTGCTTCAATTTCCGCCGAACTTGGGTCGTCCGGAATGACGATGGCGGTTTCCTCGGCTGTATTTCCCGATTGGGCGAAAGGATATGGATAATGGTCCAGCGTCGTTCCCTTCGCTTCACTGCTGTCCGCCAGCGTCAGGCGGCTGTCCGGGTAAATTTTGATCCAGTTTCCGGACGTATCCTGTCTGACGCAGACGCCCTCTTTCATTACACCGTAAAATTTCAGCGATACGTTGTGATAGCCTTGGGCAGACTGGCTTTTAGTCAGGTTCAGCTTCAATGTTTTCCGTTTTGAATCACCATTAAGCTTTACCGTTTTGACTGGTTCGTCGTCAATGACAGCCGTTAACGATGATGGAGAAATTAAAAGATTTGAAGCCTCGTATTCAATCACCAATTGCTGATTGCCGGAAGAGGCGCCTGCCGGAATCTGATACGTCAGCTCCGCGCTGTCTTTTGATCCGTACAGTGTCATCAGGTCGCTTGTCAGCACCTGCTGTTTGGCTTGTTCTTGGCTGCTTTTTCCGAGAAGCGAACCGCTGACCTGCACCTCTTTGGCTAAAGCCGCTTGTCCGGTCATCGCCAGAAGCATGAAGCTTGTGAGAAAAATCATTATTTGTTTCAAAAAGGTCACCCGCTTTTATGTTGATTGTATCGTTCTGTTTTGTACCATTTGACCTCCTGCTTGAATAAACGGTGCTTGATTTCTACGAATAAAGAATAGATAACGAGCACAATCCATGCCTGCGAGTATGTAAAGTACATGAGAAATACGATAAAAAAGTTTTGCCTGTTCATTTCTGTTTTTTCAATGCTCAACGTAATCATGACCTCTGTCATAAATAAGAAGAACGCCAAGATCCAGAGGGCCATTGCCAAAAACCCGACAGATAAATGCAAATCATAAAACAAATTGACGACAAATATCGTATTTGACATGATCACGCCAAAGAAAAACAGGAAGTACGTAAAGAAAAAATAAAACAAATCAAAGATAATCCGTTTGCGTTTCAGTTTGAAAAACTGCGCCAAAAATTTCAGTACGACATATTGATTACCGCGTGCCCATCTGGTGCGCTGGCGCCACCACACCTTCCACGTTTCCGGCTCCTGCTCCCAAGTGATGGCGGCAGGGAAAAAGCGGATGTGATAGCCGAGATTATACACCCGGATGGTCAGCTCGGTATCCTCAGCAAGCGCTTTGTCATCCCAGCCCCCGAGCTTTTCGATAATGCTTCTGCGGATCGCGAAGTTGGTGCCCGGGATCGTGGCGATTTTGAACCACTTCCATCTGCCTCCTTGGGCCATCCACTGAAAACAGATCGTTTCGATATTAATAAACTTCGTCAGCAGCGTTTTTGCCGCGTTAATGACGCGGAATTTCCCAACCACGGCGCCTGCCTTTTCGTCATTCATCAGGCCGAGAACGAGGTAATACACGGCCATTTTCTCAGGCGTGTTGTCGGCGTCATATACACAGATCACATCGCCGTTCGATTCGGCAAAACCAGAGTTAAGCGCGGAGGATTTGCCTTTTCCTGCGTTTGGCGGCTTCGTGATCACCATTTTGATGAAATCGTACGTCTCGGAAAATTCATTGACGATATCACCCGTCCGGTCTGATGAATTATCATTAACGACGATGATCTCCAGCCGGTCCTTCGGATAATAAAGGTTGACCATCGCCTTCAGCGTCTGCCGAATCACAACCTCTTCGTTATGCGCCGGGATAAGGACACTGACCTTTGGCAGCTCCTTCATGTTTTCTCTCCACTTCGGGATATTCCGCTCGAAGGTCATATAGTGGCGGAACCCGCCCTGCATGAGAAACATGTGGTAGAGAAGCATGACCCAAATTAAACTTAGTGAGATAAAGAACAGCGTATTACCCAAGGCTTCTTCTCTCCTTAAAAATTCGTTTTTTCAATGTGGCTCTCAAGTAAAACGTATAACTGACAAACATGACAACAAATAAGAGCACAATCGCGGAGAGAATCCATAACGCCTTTTCCAGAGGAGTTTGCCGATGATGATCGAAAAACTCGTCAATGGCGCTTACGCCGTTTTGGACCTGAATCGTTCCGTCACCGCTTGTATGAATTTCAACTTTGTCTGTTTTGACGGTTTGTTTCGTTTTCTTTAAATCCAGCCATTCACTGTCTGGAATGCGTTCCATCTGATCAACCAGCTCCGGCAGATATTTCATTCCAAGATACGGGTGATAAAACCCGCCGGCTACTCCGCCTTCAAAATCAATCATCTGGGCGATGTGCTCCTCCATATCGCCGAGCGGGTTTTGTTTTGATGTATCGACAAAACCGATCGTTTCCGGATACAGCGTCATACCGTGCAGCATTGAAGGAGTTGTCACATATGGAGACGCACCGGATGTTTTCCACGTTGTGCCGCTGAGCTGGACCTGCCCGAAAATGCTTGTAAAATACTGCGAGGCGATTTGATAGCCATATTCGGACATCGTGTAATGCGGCGCTTCAAACGCCAGCGGGTAGAGACCCGATGATGTCAAATCCTCAATCGCACGCGTCAGTTTTTGCTTTGTATACGTTTCTTCCTTTTCACGAAATGGTTTTAAATAGCTGTTATAAGCTTGTTCGTTCGGAAAGTCCCGTTCTTTTTCCAGAATGGATGGGGTGGCTTCGGCATTTCCAGATGTAATCGGCTGATCCGCCTTTGCATCCCAGAATTCAAAGCCCTCTCCCGTTTCACTGTAGCGGTAGGCGTGTGTATAGCCGTGGACAATGATACTGCCGCCCATGCTTTGCAGCTTTTTCAGCACCTTGACCATCTCCGGTTTATCAGACAAATACACTTTGTCGCCAGTTTCCGGATTCAAGTAAACCGGAATCACTGCCAGGATAAAAGGAACATGCCTCTTATGCAGATATGTACCGGCTTGAAGCAGCAATTTTTCATCAGACATCGGGCTGATATCCTCGAGGCGCAAATACAATAACGTTGTCCCCGCCTCCTCTCCGAAAGCTTCTCTGAGCTGTTTCGCCACGATCAAATTGTCATTTAACAAATTCGTTAATCCAATGTACACATTCGCTTTTTTTGTTTTCCATATAAAAGAATGCGTTTTGCCGTCATCGGCTTTAAAGGTATAAAGCGACTTTCCTTTCAGGCCTGATACGCTCAGCACGTTAAGCCCGCTCTCCAGAGACACATCGGCCTTTTCCGACCTGTTGTGAACCTGATATACATGTTCTTTGCTGATTAATGAAAGCCCGGAAAATTGGCTGATTTGGCCTGCGTTATAGCCGATGGCGACAACAGGTGTTTTAACGCTGCTGATCAGAGACACCAGTTTTTTGCTGAGCTTTCTTTTCGTTTGGCCGTAATACATCACATGGTCTTTGCCTTTGAAATCGGACGCTTCCACATCCGAATCTTTTTTGACTGTCACATGGGATGTAAAGTGGCCCGCAAGCAAATCAAGCATTTTGACTTGAGATGACTCTTTGCCGTCCAAGGTTGAATAGATGATGAGAATGCCGGCATCCCGCTCCTTCGCTTGTGCGGAAACTGGAAAGGACGCAATAGCTGTAAGCAGAAGCATTGCGATGCAGAGCAGCGTGATTCCTTTATAGTTCATTCATCATCATCTCGTTTTCCAGTTCTTCTAAAAAGTGATCGGCTGTTTTGATATCTTTGCGGTAAGGCAAATGACAGACATGGAACGTGAGCGACACATACTTCCCATTTTCCAGCTGATACGTGTCCAATTGTTTTTTCAGCTTTGTCAGGACGGCCGGCATATGTTCAGCGGGCGTGTGCGTCAGCACAATCCCGATACGCTCGTCAGAGGGGCGGAACTTCTTATCCGTTTCCCGGACGCTTGTCCTAATTTGCTGACTGACATATTGGAAAAGACGGTCCGTTTCTTTTTCACCGTACAAAGACTTAAACTCTTTGAAGTAATGCATATGAAGCAGCAAAAACACGAAAGAATTTCCGTAGCGTTCCGCCCGCTTGATTTCTTCTG
This sequence comes from Bacillus sp. RHFS10, assembly GCF_016757475.1. Taxonomy (NCBI): domain Bacteria; kingdom Bacillati; phylum Bacillota; class Bacilli; order Caryophanales; family Bacillaceae; genus Bacillus; species Bacillus sp. RHFS10. The sequence goes on along the minus strand of NZ_JAESPO010000007.1, from coordinate 49,077 downwards.
AAAGTTCCAGCTTCATCCTCTGCTTGTTATCAAATCCGGTCACTCTGTCAACAGCGACAAAGCTTTTGATTTCGGCTTTAAGCCGTGTAACTGAATGCCTTAGCTCTGCGGCAATATCATGAATTCTTCCCGCTATAAAAGAAAACAACAAAAGCGCGATTCCCCACACGACAAGTATTCGCAGCCCTTCCTCAGCCGGAAACAGCGCAGCCTGTCCAGTCTGGAAAAACATCATTAAGGTGCCGAGAACAAAGAGTACGATTAAAGTCACCGCCAGCGCGTAAATCGGGCCGAACCATACGCCTGCGGCGATGACGACAAACGTGATGCAAAGGATCAGAGCGCCTTCCGATTGCTGGGCTGACACATAATAAATAAACAGAGACAGGGCTGCGATGAGCCCTGAAAAATAAGCAAATAATTTTTGTGATTCATTGAATGATATTTTCATTAAAAAGCTTCCTTTCGGCTAACAGCGGCAGCAGATTGTCAAAAGAATGCGTCTGAGCGCCGCTCATATAGCCTCCATAATACGATTTCACCGGATCAAGAATTTCAAAGTCATTCATTCTGTCATATATGGCTTTGGTGACTGAACTGTCTTCATATTGTTTTGTTAAAAACAATACGGCTAATGCGTATACGGATGGCGACTCATATTTGACGGCAGGCTCCTTCGTATCTGCCGAATATCGTCCGTACAGCTTTCCGTGTGTCTGAAATTCCTGCTTGATCCAGTCCGCTAAAACAGCGGCTTTTTCATCCCCTTCCGGCAAGTGCCAAGCAGCGTACAGCTGATCTATCAGATTGATCTCACTATCATATGTGTATCCCTTTGTCTCCGAGCTGTATACCTTTGGCAGAAAGCCATTTTTTAAAGGAGCCGAATAGAGAACATTGGCATTCCGTTGTTCTGTTTCCTCGTCTATAATTCCATTCTTCTTTAAGATAGCTAACGCATCGGGCATGACGTATGAAAGCGTCACATCCTTTGAAGCGGCCTGTGAGTCGTAAAAGTCTGTAAATAACCCGTTGTTCATATTGTATGCCTTCAAAGCCGTGCCGATATCCCGGGCCGTTTGCGCGTAGTCGCTGCGGCCCCATTTGGCGGCGGCTTGGTCAAGGGACAGCATAATTCTCATATCATCTATCAGTGCATTCGTTCCGCTCGCTTGGCCGTTTTGAATCTTCCACGTCACCAAGTGATTGCTCATCAGAAATGAATCAGTCAGATGCTGATATTGCTCCTGAAAATGCGGGGCGTCATTTTTGCTGACCAGAAACTCCATCCATAGGCCAAGAGATTCTGATAAATACGAAGGCTGGTCAGACATATCAGTTTTGATTAACCCTTGGCCATTCATTAGATTGTGATAAATGAAATACTCCGCCGGCTGAAGCGGGCTGGCGTTCACTTCTGACACCGACTGATTTTGGACCTTATTTCCAGCTTCAACACACCCTGCGGAAAGTCCGATAGATAAAAAGAATAAGATGACAGCTATTAACAAATGCCTCACAGGCAAATCCCCCTTTGTCGCCTGAAGCGAATCAGACGCTCACAAATATATATAGACGAAAGTATGACTGCCATGTTACAAATTACATTTACTATAAAAGAAAAAAATGCAGATTGCTAGCTTTTTTTTCCCTTTTTGAACATTGAAAAAACGGGTCCTAAGTCCAATAAAAAACCTGTGCGGTATGCACAGGTTTTTCGGTTATTTATCCAAACCGAGTTTCTTCAGCTGTTCTGCCAGCGCGTTGTTAATCGGCTCATCTTTATTATTTTGTTTTTTCATATAAGAGGAAACGTCCCGTTTGGAAGCGCGCCCTTTATCTTTGTTTTTTCGTTTTTCGAATACGGACAGTTTCTCACGGTGACCGCAGACACACGCGAAGGTCTGACCCTCGCCTTGGCCGCGAAGCTCCATTTTTTTATGGCAGTTCGGGCAACGCGCGTTTGTTTTTCGGGCAACCGTTTTTCTGCTTCCGCATTCACGGTCTTGGCACACAAGCATCGTGCCGCGTTTGCCGTTTACTTTCAGCATCATTTTGCCGCATTCCGGACATGCGGTTCCCGTGATGTTGTCGTGTCTGAAAGTCTGGCTGCTGTTTTTGATATCTTTTACCGTTTGGTTAGCGTAAGCTTTCATGTCTTTAATAAAGACAGCCGATTTCAATTTACCGGCGGCGATCGCTGACAGCTTTTGCTCCCATTCCCCCGTTAAGGCAGGTGATTTCAAATCCTCCGGAACAAGCTGCAGGAGCTGTTTTCCTTTAGAAGTAATAAAAATATCTTTGTCTTTTTTCTCTATTAAAAAGCTGTTGAACAGTTTTTCAATAATATCGGCCCGTGTTGCCACCGTACCGAGGCCGCCTGTTTCACCAAGCGTTTTGACGAGGCCTTTTTCTTCTCCCTGCATAAAGGCGCTTGGGTTTTCCATCGCTGACAGCAGGGTCCCTTCGTTAAAGCGGGCGGGCGGCTTCGTTTGGCCGCTTGTTTCAGTTAAGGCGCGCACGGCAAGAGAATCGCCTTTTTGAAGTGCAGGGAGTGTCTGATCTCTGTCATCGTCCTGCTCGTCATCTTCATCCGCCATATCATAAACGGCTTTCCACCCTTGCGACTGTATGGTTTTGCCTTTCGCCGTAAAGGTTTCTCCGCCGATTTCTGCGATGACCTTTGTTTCCTCATATTCGAATGCCGGCATTAACACAGCAAGGAAACGTTTCGCAATCAGGTCATATAGCTTTCGTTCTTTATCGCTTAGACTGCTGAGAACGAGCGGCTCTTCGGTCGGGATAATCGCGTGATGGTCTGACACCTTCGCGTCATTGACGTAGCCTTTGTGGGATTTGATGCCGCGTTTTTTAATTTGATTGACATATTGGGCATACGGTTTTACTTCCATACCTTCCAGACGGTCTTTTAATGTCGGGACGATATCACTGGATAAAAATCTTGAGTCTGTCCGCGGATATGTGACGAGCTTATGCTGCTCATACAGCTTTTGCAGCACAGAAAGCGTTTCTTTGGCGGAAAATCCGAAGCGTTTGTGTGCGTCGCGCTGCAGCTCCGTTAAATCATAGAGCGCAGGCGCGAAGCTTTTTTTCGCTGTTTTTTTCAGCTCGGCGATGACCGCTTGCTTTCCGTCGAGGTCTTTTAGCAACCGGCTTGTTACGTCTTGATTGAACGTTCTCGTCTGCTTTGTTTTTTGATCCTGCCAGGTCAGCGTCATGCCATCAACCGCCGCGCGGATGCCATAATACGGAACCGGCGTAAACGCTTGAATGTCGGCTTCACGCTTTGCAATCATGGCAAGCGTCGGTGTCTGCACACGGCCGCAGGAGAGCTGGGCATTGAATTTTGTGGTGAGCGCACGGGTCGCGTTAATTCCCACAATCCAATCCGCTTCCGCTCTGGCGACGGCAGAATGATACAGATTTTCATATTCTTTGCCGTTGCGCAGCTTTTGAAAGCCTTCCTTGATCGCTTTATCTGTCACAGATGAAATCCACAGCCGCTTGATCGGCTTTTTGACATTCGCTTTTTCAATGATCCAGCGCGCAACAAGCTCCCCTTCCCGGCCTGCATCAGTCGCGATGACAATCTGATTGACGTCTTTACGGATAAGCTGGGATTTGACCGCATTGAACTGTTTTCCGGTTTTTTTGATCACCACAAGCTTTAAGGGCTCAGGGATAATCGGCAGATCCTCCAGACGCCATGATTGAAATTCTTTTCCATAGCCTTCCGGATCAGCAAGTGTCACCAAATGGCCTAAAGCCCATGTAACAATATATTGATCACCTTCAAGATAACCATTTCCTTTTTTATGGCACTTCAGCACCCGGGCCAAATCCCGGCCGACTGAAGGTTTTTCAGCTAATACAACTGTTTTTGACATGCTTGATCACTTCTCTTTCTTTCACGCTCATCCTTTTATTATAACAGACTTGAACAAGCACTCTCTAACCGCGCCCGTTTTTCGTGTCAATTTCCGAGAAAATCACGTGAGTGACGGTTTGCGCGTATGGCGAAGTTTTGTTAATGAAATCTTCTACCGCTTCAAGGCTTTCTGCGTTGATTTTCAGCATATAACAAGCCGCGCCGGCAATCCGGTAACAAAATTCGATATGCGGCAATGTTTGAATATAGCTTTTGAACCGCTCGTAATCCGCGTTTTTGACGGTTGCTTCCACAATGCAGGAAACAGGCAGCCCCAGTTTTTTCTGATCGACCTCCAGTGTGTATTGCTTAATGACGCCGAACGATTCAAGCTGCCTCACCCGTTCTGTCACGGATGGCGGCGATAGCTTAATTTTTCTGCCTAATTCCCTCATCGACAAACGGCTGTCCTTTTTCAGCTCCTCAATGATTTTCAGATCAACCTGATCAAGTTTCATGTCAACATCCTTCTTTTATGATTTTGTTCACATTATCTCGGGTATTTTTGTAAATGACAAGACCAGTTCCCAAGAAAAAGCATATAAAAATGAAAGTTTTCCGAACATTTTCTGAAAGCTGTCATACGGCTCTCCGGATTGTTTATCATATAGTATGAAAACGTGTCCACAAGGAGGGCGATTTATGCTGCAAACACCGATCGGAAGACTTCGCACGATGGGTTTTATTGAAGGAATGTCACTCTTAATCCTGCTGTTCATCGCCATGCCGCTGAAATATTGGGCAGGCCTTCCGCTTGCGGTGACCATTGTCGGTTCGGTTCACGGCGGATTGTTCATTTTGTATTTGCTTGTCTTGGCGTATGCGGCCTTCTCTGTCAAATGGCCGCTGAAATGGTCAGCCGCCGGCTTTATCGCCGCTTTTGTCCCATTCGGAAACTTTTTGTACGACCGCGGGTTAAGGAAATATAAATAATTTAAGGCTGGATCTTTATGATCCAGCCTTTCTTATTACAACCACTTTGTCAACCACGCGATATAGTAGGCCCCCGGAATAAACATCAGCTGGGCGAGGAGTGTCCCCGCCACTCTTGATGTGACCATCGTGACAGAGGTCCATTTTAAATACGTATAGCTTCGTTTTCCTTTTGCCACATCATCGGCAAGAACGGATACCTTTGGGTCAACAAAAATCGCCAGCAACATCGTCGCAATTCCGTTGATTAGACCCGAAGCCATGACGGCTGTCGTGCTGCGTTCCGGAGCCAGAAGGCCTGCGTACAAAGCCGAAAGCACACCGATCGTATAAATCGATGTGATCAGCATGTTGATGACAAACAAACGCTTCGGTATCAAGCGGATATGAAATCCTTTTACATACGAAAGAGACGGCAGACGCAAATAGGAAAGGGCATTTTTGAAACCTTGCTTCGAGAATCCCTTTTGGAACACTTGTAAAACAGAGCCGCCGCCGCTCGCCAAGTGAATAATCGCCCGTGAAAATAAAGCGACAAAAGACGGGAGCAGGATAATGCCAAGAAGGGTGCCGACTGTCGATCCGAATATCAAGAAGCGGAACTGCCCGGCGACAATCGCCAGTGCGTTTTTTCCCGCATCATCAATTAAATGGCCGGTAAAGGGCTGCTGCACCATGTTCGACATTCTGGACACGATGACCATGACATTAAAAAGGGAAAGCGCGGACGCAATAAATCCAACGCGGGCTCCGGAAAGCCTGGTGGCGTAGGCTAAGGTTTCTATCGAGTGAATCAGTAATAAAAAACAGAAAATAAAAAGCACTTGTGTTGTCATGACATGCACGTTATTCTTCCTCCAATTTCATCCTAGAGATAAGACTGGAAAGAAGACAAGCAGGTTTCAATGCGATGTGCTTTTTACAATAAAAAAACCGCCGGCATACGCCGAGCGGTTTGTCTTATTCTTTTCTATAGGCAAATAAAGATTATATGATCCGCCAAATCGGGCGGTTAGATTCATGAAGCATTGTTCCGTAGAATCATTCTGGAAAGTAAACACCATGGAATTTTCTTGAACACAAGACAACGAAAGCCCTACCTCTCAATCGTCACTGCGGCTCCGAAGCCGCGCCGGTGTGAATTGTAAAACAAAAAAGTCTTTTTTCCATCTCATCGTTAGGGGCGATTTGTTATGAAGGAAAAGAATAAGGGCAGCTGGTTTGCTGCTTGCGAAGCGGTAAAGCTTCTCTCTCAAACAGAAAAAAGAAGTTTACTTTCTTTTTTATTTGCTTATTATTCTTGCTTAGCAATTCATGATAACATATCGCCCCTGCAATTACAACCTTTTTATAATTCGAGTGAAACTGGCGTCTTCTCTCCGGCATTCATTAATCTAATAGCCTCTGGTTCAATTTCAAGAATCACCAGGTTCGGGTCATCCTTGCCGTCAAACCAGCGCTCTAATTTAGGATTCCAAATTTTATCCTTCAGTTCTGCTGAATTGTTGATCTTGGCTTTCCCGGAAACCTCGACATACGCGTCGCCAAAGCCTTCACAATCATAGCCTAATAAAATATGGACATTGGGGTTGTTCTCAATTTCTTCCGCTTTATGTGTTTCCTTGCTTGTGGGTGTGTAAATCTTCAGCCCATCATGAAAAAAAGTCATGTAGCGGGAATGCGGCTTGCCCTTTTGAACCGTTGCGAGCGAGCCTACTTTGTGATGATCTAGAACATCAAGCACCTTTTGTTTAATGTCTTGCTGATTCATCGTGAATCACTCCTTTTTAACGTCTCCGCTGTTACTTTTCCACATCCGGGGAAGATTTAAACAAGAAAATGCGCCTTTATTTTAATCCTTTCCATTCACGCTTCAGCAAGCTGTAATAGACAAGGTCATGATACCTGCCTTCAATGAATAAGCCATCCCGTGCCGTTCCTTCCTCTTGAAAGCCGAGCCGCTTAGGGACCGCTCTGCTTTTTTGGTTTCCGACAGCCGCACAGAGAGCAACGCGATTCAGCTCAAGCTCATCAAAAGCGTACGTGATGAGTGTTCGGCAAGCAGCGGTAACGATGCCTTTGCCTTCATATTCTTTGGCAATCCAGTATCCGATTTCCGCTTTTCGATTTACTTGATCAAGGTTATGCAGGCCGATCATGCCGCATAGGCTGCCGTCGTATAGAAGCCCCGCTTCGAGGCTGTTCAGGTCAGCATATTCCCGCCGCCAATCTGGAATGATCGTTTCTTTGTACGTTTCAACGCTGCTTGGGTTTTCCGCCCAAAATAGCCACTGGCCGAGCCGCTGCTGATTTTCGATAACGAGTTCGGCAAGCCGCTCCGCATCCTTTGGCTCCAATAATCGGATGGTGATGTGCTCATTTACCTTGCAGGTGAACATTCCCTCGCCCTCTTTCCTTTTTTACCCATTATAACGATGATTCCGTTTTTTTCAAATACAAAAAAGGATGGGCTGTTAAGCCTCATCCTTATATTCTTGGATCGGTAAAGATATCATGTTTATCTGTGCTCGTCGAAGACATTTCCGTCACCACGGCACCTTCTTCCCCGGCTTGGAACCAATGCTTTGTGTTCGGCGGAATCGTGTATTGCCCGCCCGGTTCTAGTTCAATTTCGTGCCAGACCGTATAGTGTTCACTGTCCTCATGCGGCGGAAGAACCTTTGGAAGCTGCGTTTTTTCTCCTTCTACGTAAAGATACACTTTTCCGTAGCGGCAGCGGAATGTCTCCTGCTTGCCTTCTTGGCCGTCGACCGGCGGATGGCGGTGTTCCGGGCAAGTCTGTTCAGGAAACAGCACCAGTTCCTTTGAGCAATAACGGTCTGTATTGACGTAGACGAAGAGCTGGAGTCCGACTTTTCTTTCTTTTCCTAAGCCGTAGTCCATTAGCTGGATTTGGTCTACTTCCTCATCCGTTAATACAATACCGGCTTTTTGATAATAGCTGTTTACTTCCTCTTTCGTGATGCTCATGTGTCTCACTCCCTCTTACGTCGTCACAAAATCTCCGCCGTTGACATGCAGCGTCTGGCCTGTCATGTAAGATGACTCATCTGAAGCCAGCAGCACATAACAGCCGACATGCTCAACAGGCTGACCCGGACGGCCCATCGGCGTATTTTGCCCAAATTGAGCGACTTTATCTTCAGAGAACGTAGACGGGATTAACGGTGTCCAGATTGGACCCGGTGCGACTGCGTTGACGCGGATGCCGTCTTTGACAAGCGCCTGCGCCATTGTTCTTGTAAAGGCATTGATCGCCCCTTTTGTCGCTGTGTAATCAATCAGCGACGGGTTCCCCCGATATGGGTTGATGGATGTCGTGTTGATGATAGCGCTGCCTGGTTTCAGGTAATCAATTGCTTTTTTAGTCAAATAAAATTGAGAATAAAAGTTTGTTTTGAATGTGCGGTGAAGCTGTTCGCTCGTAATATCTTTGATGCTTTCCTTCGGATGCTGTTCACCGGCATTGTTTACAAGGATGTCAAGGCCGCCAAGTTCTTTGACCGTTTTTTCAACCGCTTCATTGCAGAAATCCTCTTCGCCTACATCACCAGCGATCAGCAGGCATTTTACGCCTTCTTGCTCTACACGCTTCTTCGTCTCTTCGGCATCCCCATGCTCATCCTTATACACAATGGCGATATTAGCGCCTTCCTTTGCGTATGCGACGGATACCGCGCGTCCGATCCCGCTGTCGCCGCCTGTAATGAGCGCTGTTTTTCCTTTTAATTTATCCGCTCCTTTATAATTCTCGTACTCATACATCGGACTTGGATTCATTTCGCTTTCGATTCCCGGCTGGCGATTTTGGGTTTGGGCCGGCAGTTCTTTTGGATAATTGGCCATGATGATTCTCCTCCTTTGTTTTCATGTGTCTATTTGTTGTGTACCTCACACGTACTCTGGATAAACATGGATTAGCACCTTCACATTGCTTTATCAGAAAAATGTTTCACATGAAACGCAAGGAGGAAATAACTTGCAAAGGAGGTTACTGAATGATGAACATGCTTTCTAAAACATTCAGCAGGCCAAAGGGCGTAATCGGTATGATTGCCGGGTACATCATGGCTGCTGAAAATCAGACACTGAATCAGTGGACAATAGATCAGCTGGGAATCACACGGGGGGACAGTATTTTAGAAGTCGGATTCGGACCGGGATACTGCTTGCAACAGATGCTGAAACGCGAAAAGGACGTTCAGCTCCATGGGATTGATGTGTCAGAGGCGATGCTGAAGCTGGCCGCCCGCAGAGTAAAATCGAAAGGTGTGCGCTTAATGCAGGGAAGCATCGAGACATTTCCTCTCACCGCCTCGTTCTATGATAAAGTGATTTCTGTTAACAACTACACCATTTGGAATGACCAGACAAAAGGCGTGAAACAGATTTATCGGGCGCTAAAGCCCGGGGGCAGAGCAGCGATTACGATGCAGCCGCGGGAAGCGGACGCCAGCCCTGAGAGAACCAAATCATTTGCAAAACAGATGATTGCTGACTTCAAAGCAGCCGGCTTCGAAGACATTGAGTTGCAATTTAAACACATTAAGCCTGAGCTTTCTGTCTGTGCAACAGCAAAGAAGCCCGCCACATAAGTGACGGGCATTTTTTTACGAATGCACAGCCTGCTTGCGCAAGACGTCTTTTTTCACCTTGCCGAGGTTATTTTTCGGCAGTTCGTTAACGAACTCAACTTCGGGTATTTTGTAAGCGGACAGGCGTTCTTTACAATATGCGATGACTTCCTCTTCCGTTAGACGCTGGCCGCCGTTTGCCACAATAAACGCTTTTGGTTTTTCCCCGTACAGCGGGTCTGGTATACCGACCACCGCTGTTTCAAGGATTCCCGGGACCTGCTGGATGACTTCTTCAACCTGATCCGGATAGACGTTGTCTCCTCCAAAAATAATGACATCCTTGTAGCGTCCAGTAATGAAAATAAAACCATCTTCATCTAAATAGCCTGAATCTCCGGTTTTGAACCAGCCGTTTTGCAGCACTTTCGCTGTCGCTTCAGGATTGTCTTCATAGCCTTTAAATAAAAATGGCGTGTGAACAACGATTTCGCCGATTTCCCCTTGAGGGAGTTCTTCTCCTGTCTGAGGATCTTCCACTTTGACTTTAACACCTGCCACAGGTTTTCCCGCAGATGCGGCTTTATCCATTCCCATTTCAGGCATCCATGTGCTGATTCCCCAAGCCTCAGTGCTTCCATAGCCGTGGGCGAGCGGGATGCCGATATCAAGATAGCGGCGAATCAGGCTGCTCGGCACTTTTGTTCCGCCAGTCATTAAAATAACAAGCGAAGATAGGTCGGTTTGGTGTGTTTCCCATGCTTCAAGCAAATACGTGTAAAACACGGGAAGAGCCATCACGGTTTGAACCTTTTCTTCTTCAATGATTTTCAGCATATCAACAGGATCTTGATCCTTTGTAAAAATAAAGGTTGTTTCTGCAAAAGTTCCCAGCATGATGCAAATGAGCGCACTCGTATGATAAATCGGATGGCACGCAAGAAAACGCAGGCCCTTCATACGTGTTGTTGAACTTTTGGACCCTGTTACGTATCTATATATGCCGCCATGTGTGATCATGCATCTTTTCGGGTTTCCGGTTGTGCCGGACGTAAACATCAGAAGCGCTGTATCATCAGGGGAAACCATTTCAGTTTCAGGCAAATGATCAGGACCGGCAAACAGAGCTTCAAATTCAGCAGACGTTTCGTAAGCTGTTCCAGTTGCCATCGTTACAGACAATGAGGACAGTTCAGGAAGAACTTCGTCCAGCTTCTCTTTAAACTCCGCTCCGTAAAACAGCGCTTTCGGTTCACTAGCTTTTAAAATGCCTGTCATTTCATATGGTTTGAGCTGCCAGCTGACAGGTACGACAACAGCGCCTATTTCAAGCGCGGCGAACATAATAGTTGAGGCGGGATGTCCGTTTTTGCAAAGCAATGCAACACGGTCGCCTTTTTGAATTCCTTTTTGCAGCAGGGCATTCGCAAGCTGATTAATCCGTTTGCGGTAACCTGCATATGTCAGTGTATGGCCTCCGCTTTTTACAGCCTCTATTTCTTCGCTATTCGGCATGTCATGCAGAATCAGATGCTGTAATGTTTCCATATTGTCATCTCCTATATTCTCTTGAATCTTCAATAATTTGTTAGGTTTTCTTCCTCACCTCACCCATTTTAACCCAAAAAAGATAACTTGTAAAACTATTTCATTTTGGAACTATTCCATTAATGAATGATAAAATAGTCCCGCATTTTGTCATTTTGTACACCATCCACATAAAAACACACACCAATTTTTTGATGTGTGCCATGCGGGATTACAATAGGTTTTTTTCTTTCATCCATGTGAAGAATATGCGGTTTAATCGTTGATACAGTCCTTGTTCTCCCTCTCCCTGAAACCCCGCCATGCTTTCTCCGCTTTCGATAATGGCGGAGCTGATCGCACTTAAAATCTCCGATCCTTCAGCAGATAATGAGCCAGGCGCCATCATTACGAGAATGCGTGTCATGCTGAGGGTATTTCCGTCCATGCCATTCACTTCATAAGAGGTGCTGAGATCATACATTTTGAAAAAAGGCAGGACGATTTCATCATTTTTGAGATGATAAAGCGCCATGTTGGTCCCCGGAATTCCCAATCCCCCTTGTTTCTCCCGCTCCGCCAGGCAAACCGCAGCTTTTTTCGGATCACGGATCAAGCCATCCTCCTTCAGCTGTTGAAAAAGCTCTGACAGAAGCTTGCTATGATCCGAGTTTGTTTGGAGTTGATTAAGTGTAAAGTGGCGCAGAACATCTTGAATGACGGCCATGTACCGCCCCATGCTTTCCGATGCTGCCAGCATGTCAGGCACGTCAGCTTGCTGCGCCTCTTCCTTAGGCGTTCTTTTTTTCTCAAGAATGAGCGGAATTTTCCGCTTGATATACTGTTTTACCTGATTTGCGTCTTCCTCATTTAAAAGCGGACTAACCATAATGTAATCGATGTTTTCGTAAGGAATCGGCACGGTGGAAACAATCATATCATAGGCTTGAACTTTCCTGCCCTTCAGCTCGATCAAGGATGACATATCAAACGATTCAATTTCCGGCAGCTCTTTCTTCAGTCTGGAAGCAAGCATTTTCGAAGACCCGATCCCGCTTGAGCAGACAACAAGCGCTTTCACTTTGGCTTCTTCTTTTTTGATTTCAAGGGCCGAGCCGAAGTGAAGGACGATAAAAGCGATCTCATCATCAGAAAAGGACATGCCCGGAAAATACTTTTCCACGCCTTCTTCGATCGCCATATAAAGCAGAAAATAATCGCGTTTGATCTGTTCCTTCATCGGATTGTATATTTCGATATTTTCTTTTATGCGGCTGACAGCCGGCTCCAAATGGGCAATCAGTCCTTCATATAAAGAATAGTTTTTCGTAAGATCCATTCTGATTTTGTCTGAAATAAAAGCAATGAGCCGCTTTGTATGCAGGGCTGTTTCCAGTTCGATTTCCTGCGCTTTGTATTCTGTTTTGTACTTTCGATTGGCGCTTCGAAGGTGGATTGTAATATAGCCCACCTCCGCCTCCGGAATCGTCACGCCGAAGGCATGTTCAAGTTCGCCCGCGATTTCAAGAGCTGAGCTGTATTCCTTCGCATTCTTCAGTTCCTCAAGCTCATTTTGCTCCATAGCAATGGTTTCCCCAAGCTTGATCCGCTCGATTGCATACGTCAGATGGACGACGAGTGCTATATAAGAGCTGTCGGACAATGAAAAGGCGATTTCTTCTTTCAGCTGAAATAGGATACGCTCCATTTTTAACAGCTCGCCTTTGCTGACTACGCCGAACATTTTCTCTGAAGAATCAGCTTTACCTTTGATGTTTAATTCTACCGCTTCCAAAAACATTTGGATGTCGAGGCGGTTCACAATCAGGTTGCCGACAATTTTACGTTTCGCATTCTCCGGCCCTATGAGCTGGATGCCAATACCTCTTTTACGAATCAGTGTCAATCTAAAGGGAGAAATCCATTTCTCCAGCTCGTCTAAATCATAGCTGACCGTGGCATTCGTCACCTGCAGGTCATGGGCAAGCGTGTACAGCTTGACGGGCTCCTGAGACTCTAATAGCGAACAGAGAATGAGCAGCTTTCGTTCATCCGCGCTGTATTCATGCTGTTCATATGTTAAGTCGGTAAGCAGCTTTTGTTTATTCTCGGGACTTCCCACTGCCTTCAACCCTTTGCCAGGCTGTTTATCGAGCGTAAGCCCGACGGGTTCCATCAGCGGCTTAATTGATTTGAGCTCCCTGTGAATGGTTCTCGTGCTGACTTCCATCAGCTCAGCAAGCTCAGTTACGGTTACATACCGGTTTTGTAATAATAAGTGCTTTAAAAGCTTTTGTTCTCTGGCAGTCATATACATCAAAAAGGCCTCCTAGACAGTCGTGATGTGCGGATGAAGTCGCAAAGAGATACAGGAGAGGAATAAGAGAGGTTTTCTTTATAATATAAAACGCTTTCAAACGAGATTCAATCACTTATAAATGGGAATTTGGCATCAAGCGGTGTGACAATATTGAAAAAGCACCAGCTGCTAAGCTGATGCTTTTTGTTAAGGTATATCGCAACCCTGTGCGGCTGTAAAAATGCGGAACCACTGATCCTGATCAAACTTGTATGCCAGCGTGTTTACCGCGAAGGGTATTTTAATTCGATTGAAATTGCTTTTTCGCTTTCTCAACAACATAGTGGCTGCCGCCGCGGTCCTTCACATTTTGGATCATCATGGCGACAAGCAGGTCTTTGTTTTCGTAATCGTAGCCGACGAACCAGCCATTTTCCGTGCCGTCTTTATCATCTTTTGATGTTTTCAGCTCGGCTGTTCCTGTTTTTCCGGCAACGGTGATTCCTTTCACGACCGGCTGATACGCTGATCCGCGCGCGTCTTCCACAACGCCTTTCAGACCTTTCGTAATGTCTGCCGCTCCTTCCTTCGTGACCACTTGCTTGTGCCAGACATCAGCTGTTTGCGAGTCTTTTTTGATCAGCGTCGGTTTGACGAGATCTCCGTTGTCGACAAATGGCGTGTAAGCAGCTGCCAAGTGAAGCGGAGACATTTGCATTTGTCCTTGTCCGTATCCTGTATCCGCAAGCAAAATGTCTGAATCGAGCTTGTCATTTGCGATAGACGATTGCTGGATCGGGAATTCATACGGAATGTCCTCTGAAAAGCCGAACGTTTTCAACCCTTTTGTAAAGTTGTCTGCTCCCAAATCAAGCGCATTCTGCGCAAAATAAATATTGTCTGACGTAATGAGGGCATTTTCCAGATCGACTTGCTGAAGGCGCTCAGACACACGTGTCACTGAATAGCCGCCCCAGCTTGAATCTTTTTGCCACTCTTTTCCTTTGATTGTTTTCTTCTCATCCGCTTTTAGGGTGCCGTTTTTAATTCCGATGGCAGCCGCAATCGGTTTAATTGTCGAGCCCGGTGCGTATGTCTTGTTGAATTTCGCTGAAAACGGATTGTTCTTATCTTCGTTTAGTTTTTTCCATTCCTTATCGCTCCAGCCGAAAATAAATCCGTTTGGATCGTAAGAAGGCGCGCTGACAAGCGCGAGTGTTTCGCCTGTCTTCGGCTGAAGCGCAACTGCCGCCCCGCTGTCGTCCTTCAATTCATCATATAGCTTCGTTTGCGTCTTGATATCAATGGTGAGGTGAAGATCCTCGCCGTCCTTCGCTTTCTTTTCAGCGATGACTTCTCCGGTTTGCGGAACGTAGATTTTCCATCCAGTTGCGCCTCTTAGTTTGTCTTCATACACATTTTCAAGTCCGGTGATGCCGATGTTAGACGTATCGCTGTATGCTCCGTCTTTCTTTTTCTTCAGCTCTTCCGCAGTAATGGCGCGGACATAGCCTGTCAAATGGGCTGTCTTTTCGCCATACGGATAATAGCGGGAGCTGACATTCGTTCTCGTTACACCTTTTAATGACGTCGCCTCAGACACTAACTTTTCTTGGTCCGGCTTGACCTTTTTGACCGGCACAAACGAATCGTCTTTCACCCAGCCTTGATCCAGCTTTTTCTTGATGTCGTCTTCAGTCAAATCAAGTTTTTTCGCGAGTTCTTTTATGACTTTTTCTTTTTTGTCGCCAAGCTCTCCGGGAACAATGCCGATTTCCGGCACATCTGTATTGATGGCTAAACCTTTCCCGTTTTTATCGTAGATTTGGCCGCGTTTTGGTTCAACGCTGGCGATTTGCACTGTTTTATCATCAGCCAGCTGCTTGAAAATAAACGATGGGTTCCAATCTATATTCCATGACTCCTCGTCATCATTTTTTTCTTTTTTCAACACTGCGGTATTTTTGAAGCTGACTTTGCCCGCATTTGTGTCCATGCTGACTTTATACAGGATGTGCTTCATCGTCTTGTTATCTTTGTCGCCCTCATCCACTTCTCCCGCAGTGACTTTCAGATTTTTCACGCCTGCCTGCTCATAGATGGTTTTATACCTGCTGACGAAATCTTTTTTGGAGATTTCTTTTTTGACATCTTTGGCCAGGCTCTGATACATGTCATCGAATTGCTGATCGTTCCACTGTTTCACGAATGCTTCCATGCGATCCTCTGGTGAATCTGTCTTGGAGCATCCGATTAACCCAATCAATCCGACGCATAGAAATACTAGTAGAATACACTTTTTTAACATGACTTTCCCCTGCCTTCCACTTGTTATTTTCTCTTATATGAATTGGTGCGCGCAAGATTTTTTTGAAAATGAAGGAAAAGGTTCACCGATTTTGCAGAAATCTCCTGTCGTTTGCTGTAGACTATTTGAAAAGAAGGAAAGAAGGGATGACATGGTCAGAGAGGCAGCGATGCTTCACATTAAAGAGGGGCTTGAACAAGAGTTTGAGGAGGCGTTCCGGCAAGCGGCGCCGATTATTTCCGGCATGAAGGGCTATATCACGCACTCGTTATCAAAATGCATGGAAGAAACACATAAATACCTGCTGCTTGTGGAGTGGGAAACACTTGAGGACCACACGGAAGGCTTTCGCGGTTCTTCAGAGTATCAAGAGTGGAAAGCCTTGCTTCATCGGTTCTATACCCCGTTCCCGACGGTCGAGCATTTTCAGGATGTGTAATAGATTTATATAATATGAAGAGTAAAACCGATGAGAGAGACAGACCATACGAAAACGGCGGTATAAATATTAAACGCACCTGAGCCGTCGTTTTCTTTTTTACGCTCTTCAAGCCCCTGCATAAACATGACTGCGCCAAGAAAGACAAGCATGACCGATTGGATAACAGAGGTGTGTTCCGTATAGTTAAAAGCAACGAGCGCCAGAATAATAATGATAACCGCAAAAGACATTTTAAAAATCCGAAACAAAAGGACCATCCTTCCTAATATACGAAATATTGAACGTTATGGCTATATTTGCCTACGTCCTCCATTATTCTAGCGCACTTTTTTTGTCTGTAGAACAGGAGACAGGGAATTTTAAGTTTCTTTTAATGTTTCAATCACATATAAAAAAACGCGCTCTGTCATAAGGCGCGTTTCTATGAAACTGGCAATTCTTTATAACCCAGCTTGTGAACGGCTTGAGCCATCGCTTGATAGCCTTTGCTGTTCGGATGGACACCGTCAAAGGACAGATATTCCTGCTCTTTTCCTTTGAAAATGCTATAGGCATCCGCGATTTTGACATGGGGCGCCGCCGCAAGTGTTTCTAAATGCGAATTAAAAGATGTGATCCATTTGCCAGCGATGTCAATGCCGGGAAACGGATTGTATAAGTTGAACACACGGATGGCGTACGGAGACGGGTTTTCTCCTTTGATTTCGGCGATTTTGGCAATCATCTTTTCAAAATTCTCATGGCAATGAGCGGATGCTCGGCTGAAAGTCGTTTCATCTTTAGACGTTTGGTAAGCAAAGACTGAATCAATAAGATCATTTCCGCACCCTGTGATCGTTATCATGCCAGCAGCCTGAATGCATTTTTGCACATGGGGATGTGACAGGAGCCCCAGAATTTCTTCTGTATTTAAGCCTGATTTAGCAAAGATGGAGATTGCCGTTTTTGTTTTCAAATCGGATTCCATCATGTCTCCGAAGCGATGGACGAATCCGGGGGAAAACAGCCCGGCTCCTCTCCCTGTCGTCAAAGAATCCCCCAGTGCTGTATATTGAAGCACCATGTTTTTTCCTCCACTCCTGAACGTCGATACGTTAATGTACGCAGGAGGGAAAAGATCGGCTACTCAAGAATACCCTATTTTTCTGGAAATCTGCATAGCGGCATCCTTCACCTTTTCTATTAAATAAGGAAGCCTGTCTTCTGTAAATCTTGCTTCAAAGCCTGCAATGCTGATGCCGGCTGCCACTTGCCGCTTATGGTTAAAGATCGGGGCGCCGATGGCCGCCGTATAGTTTTCGAGCTCTGAATAGCTGACGGTATAGCCATTCTGCACGGAGGCATCAATCTCCTCCAGCAGCTTTTCCGGATCGGTAATCGTCCCGGCACCAATTGAAATGAGCTCTGTTTGTTTGATGTATGTTTCGATTTCTTCACGGGGAAGAAAGGACAAAATGCTTCTCGCACACGCTCCCGCATACAGAGGAGAACGCCTGCCGATCGCCGTGTACAGCCGGACAGTCTGTGTTCCTTCGATTTTCTCAACGTATATCGCATCATTGCCGTCCCTCATGATCAATTGCACGGCTTCATCCACTTCCCGGCACAGCTCTTCCATCACCGGTTTCGCTATTTTTCTGATATCGAGCCTGTCAGCGACAAGCTGTCCAAATTCAAGAAACACCAGTCCTAGCGAATAAGCGCCGGACGAATCCCGATTGAGGAACCCCATTTCCTCCAAAGAGCTGACCATCCGGTGAACAGAGGTTTTCGGCATTTTTGACAGCGACACCAGTTCACTTAAGGTAAGGCTTGGTTCATGCAAAAACAAATTAAGCAGAGCCATAGATTTGACTACGGTTTTGTTTTTATTCTGCATCATTGATCTCCTTTATTACGTCAGCCATTCCATCTTCATTCTCGTTTTCAATTCTTTTATATGCTGTTCCCGTTCGATCGCAAGCGCTTCCGCTTCTTGAAGGGATACAGGCTCAAACTGGACGTGCTCGCCCGGCATGATTTGGGAGACAATCGGAAGATCAGCGGATATGATATGCGCGATCCTCGGATAGCCGCCGGTCGTTTGCCGGTCTGCAAGCAGGATAATCGGGTTGCCGTCAGGCGGCACCTGAACAGTTCCAAACGAAACCGCTTCCGACACCATCTCAAGCGGCGCCTTCAGTTCGAGCGGTTCTCCTTTGAGCCTGTAACCCATACGGTCGGACTGCGGCGTGACCCGAAACGTTTCTGCATAAAAACGCGTTTTCGATTCTTCTGTAAAAAAGCCGAATTGTTTTCCTTCAAGTACACGGATAATGGGATTCTTTTTTAATGGCAGAAACCTGCCGCGGCTAACCGACCATTTCGGTGCCGCAAATTCCCGCTTTCCAAGCTGGAGGTTTAATTGGGAAAGGATGGTTTGCGAAAGAGATGATATTTCTCCAATGGACAGTTCATCTTCCTTCTGAAGCGCTCTGCCATGAAGTCCGCCGATGCCTGCTCTAACGTACGTGCTTTTGCTTTCCATGACGTCAGGCACATCGAAACCGCCGGCCGCCGCTAAATAAGCACGGCTGCCAAGTTTACAGGGACCAAAACTGACTGTGCTGTTTCCCTTGACGAGCACAGGCTTCCATAAAGGTGCTTCCTCGTCATTAATACGTAGCGTGAAGTTCGCCCCTGTCACCGCAATCAGCGTCTTTTTTGTAAAATAAAACGACGGACCGGGCCCCATCAGCGTAATTTCAAGACCGGCTTCATTTTCGCTGTTGCCGATCAGCAGATTGGCTATGCGCAGCGAAATTGTGTCCATGGCTCCGCTTGCCAGTACACCGTATTTTTGATAACCCGTTCTGCCTATATCCTGAACCGTTGTGAGCAGTCCGGGCTTTAACACTTTCATGCTCAATTGGACTCCTCCTTATAGGCGTGATAGTCTTCTTCTGAGATGCGCACGAATTTCACAGTGTCTCCCGCCCGCAGTAATGTCGGCGGGTTTTCCTGCGGCCGGAAAAGAGCCAGCGGCGTTTTGCCGATCAGCTGCCATCCGCCCGGCGTCGAAATCGGGTAAACGCCTGTCTGCAATCCCGCAATTCCTACCGAACCTGCGGGAATGGAAGGTCTTGGCGATGATTTTCTTGGAGCGGCAATGCGTTTGGACATCCCGCCTAAAAAAGGAAAACCAGGAGCAAAACCAAGCATATACACCACATATTCGCCGCTTGTATGAATCTCAATGACTTCCTCCGGAGAAAGCTGATTGATCTTCGCCACCTCTTCTAAATCGGGCCCGAATTCACCGCCATAGCATACGGGAATTTCTACAATACGGCGGCTATTTTCATAGTCTTTAGCTATTTCCTTCAGCCCCTCTTCGACATCAAGTTTTACCTTCTCAAAAGGTGAGCTCATGCCTTTAGGCAAATGCTTGTACACTTCATACATATCATAAAATACCGTTAGACTTGTAAAAGCCGGAATACACTCAATGAACCCCGGAAATGGCTGTTCTTCTATATAAGCGGCCGCGGCATGGACAAAACCGTTGACCTGTTCGTTTATTTCTTCTCCGAATCGGATCATCATTGCAGAATCACCGAGCTGTTCGATTTGACATCGTACAGTCATCTTTCTCACCTCTTTTATTTCTCGTTCATCAGGAGGACGAGAGGTTACAGCACCGCAAGCGACTCGTCTCGAATATCTGTGATGAGCATATGCCCCGGCGCATGTGTGATGACCATTTCAGGTTTTACATTCATAGCCACGGCTTGCGGGGTCACACCGCATGCCCAAAAAACAGGAACCTCGCCTTCACGAATGGAAACGGCATCTCCGAAATCCGGTTTGTCCGCATCAACAATGCCGATTGCTCCCGGATTGCCGATATGAATCGGCCCTCCGTGCACTGCCGGAAAACGCGAGGTCACTTGTGCAGCGCGTACAGCCAGCCGTTCTGGAACGGGTCTCATGCTGACAACCATCTTTCCTTGAAACACGCCCGCTGAAACACAATCAATATTCGTTTTATACATCGGAACGTTCGTCCCCTCATCAATATGCCGGACAGGTATTCCATTATTGATCAGCGCCTGTTCAAAGGAGAAACTGCATCCGATCAGAAAGCCGACAAAGTCATTCTCCCAGTATGGCGTGATATCAGATACTTCTTCCGTCAAGATACCATGCCTGTAAATACGGTATTTCGGAAAGTCCGTTCTGATATCGGCATCGGGCGCTGCCAGAAACGGCACAGGCGAACCCGCTTCTGTCACATCCAGCACAGGGCATGGCTTTTGATTCCGTTGGCAAAACAGCAGGAAGTCAAACGCTAGGTCTTTCTTCAAGATCACAAGATTCGCTTGGGCATAGCCGCCGGACATTCCTGCGGTCGGCCCGTTTATTTTTCCTTCTCGTATCAGGGCGCGCACATCCTGCGGCGCCATTTTGTTTAATTGCTCCACCTTTATCAGCTCCACAATTGAGGAAGTTGTGTAAATAACATGTAGACACCCATCACAGCCATTACGACCACCACAAGTGAACCTGAAACGGTCAGCCAAAGCGGATGCTTATAATCACCGATAATCTTTTTCTTATATGCGGCAATCAGCAGCGTTCCGAGCGCAATCGGCAGAATTAAGCCATTCAGCGAACCGACAAGCACGAGGATTTTCGCAGGTTGTCCGATTGTGACAAAAGCTAACGTGGAAATCACGATAAACCCGATAATAATGCCGCGTGAATTTTTTTCAATTTTCGGAGAAAAGGTTTTAAAGAACGAAACAGACGTGTAAGCTGCTCCGATGACAGAGGTAATGGCCGCAGACCACATGATCAATCCGAAAATTTTATAACCGACATTTCCAGCAGCCAGCTTGAAAACAGAAGCCGCCGGGTTGCTTTCATCGATATGCAGGCCTTTTGAAACAACGCCAAGCACCGCGAGGAAAAGAGCAATACGCATGACAGATGTAATTAAAATGCCGACAACCGAACTTTTTGTCACCTGCGGGATGGATTCCTTTCCTTTAATTCCGGCATCCAGCAAGCGGTGTCCTCCGGCAAATGTGATATAACCGCCGACGGTTCCGCCCACTAGCGTGACAATAGCAAAAATGCTGATTTGCTCCGGCGCAATCGTATTCGCCACAGCCTCGCCAACAGGCGGAGCTGTCGTAATCGCGACATACAAAGTTAAAAGGATCATGACAAAACCGGCAATTTGCGTAAACCGGTCCATCGCTTTTCCCGCTTCTTTAATTAAAAAGATTAAAATGGCAACGGCAGCACTGATCAAAGCGCCTGTTGTTGGTGTAATGCCAAACAATACCTGAAGCCCCAGTCCGGCACCTCCGATATTCCCGATATTAAAAGCCAATCCGCCAAGCACGACGAGAATGGCGATGAAATAACCCAATCCCGGAAGCACCATATTCGCAATTTCCTGACCGCGTTTTCCAGAAACCGCTATGATGCGCCATACGTTGGTTTGGGCGAAAATATCCAAAATAATAGATATGATAATGACAAAACCAAAGCTTGCCGCGAGTGTGTTTGTGAATGTTGCGGTTTGTGTCAGGAATCCCGGGCCGACCGCTGATGTCGCCATTAAAAAGGCGGCCCCCATCAGCAATGACCAGCTGCCCGCCTTTTTTCCTGCTGTTTTTTTCTGCTGCTCCATCTATTGTTCCTCCTTTATGTTGACTTCTGTGCTGAAATAGCGGCCACTTCAATTCCCGCCTCTTTGAGCTCTTTTCTGATTTTCTGCGCAAATGTCAGCGCATGGGCTCCGTCTCCATGAATGCAAACCGTGTCCGCTTTTAATGACACATCATGGCCTTGCTGAGATTTGACCGCCCCTTCTTTCACCATTTTGATCACCTGGGTGACGGCGGCATCATCGCTTTCAATGAGTGCGTCCGGCTGGGATCGCGGCGTCAGTGTGCCGTCCGCTTGGTATGTTCTGTCGGCGAACACTTCACTTGCTGTTTGCAGTCCGATCCGTTCTCCCGCTTTTACGAGCTCGCTCTCAGCAAGACCGAAAAGAACCAGGCCGGGATCAACTTTACAGACAGCTTTCGCGATGGCGTCAGACAGCTTTTGATCGACTGCCGCCATATTGTATAAAGCGCCATGCGGTTTGACGTGCTGCATGCGAAGTCCTTCTGCTTTTAAAAAACCAGAGAGCGCGCCAATTTGATAGACGACAAGATCATACGCTTCCTGAGGTGAAATTGCCATATTGCGGCGGCCGAAACCGAGTAAATCCGGCAAACCCGGATGCGCGCCGATTTTTACGCCTTTTTCTGCCGCAAGCGCGACGGTTTTCCGCATGACACCGGGGTCTCCTGCATGAAATCCGCATGCGATGTTCGCTGATGTGACATACTCTAAGATATCTTGGTCAAGGCCAATCGTGTAGGCTCCGAAGCTTTCTCCTAAATCACAGTTCAAATCAATCTGAAACACAGAATCCCTCCAGCCAAAGCAAACAATATGCTTTATATTATCATCGTTCCGAAATTCGGAACGACTATTCCGAATTTTTGAACTTTGCTTTATTATAATTCAAACCTATTAGTTTGTGAAATCCTTTTGTCAGAAAACCTCCCATGGTCCCAGAAGAAAACCTCCCAAACTAAAAAAGAGTCCATCTTAGGACTCCTTTTTTTATAGTACCCAATGGCGAATCGCTTTAGCGACACCATCCTCAATATTTGTATCCGTGGTCCAATCAGCCGTTTCTTTCACGACGTCTTGCGCATTTCCCATCGCAACACCCAGACCCGCTTCTTTGATCATCGCGATGTCATTGAGGCTGTCACCCATCGCCATCACATTCTCCATCGTAAAGCCGAGTTTTTCAGAAACCTTCGCAAGAGCCGCGGCTTTGTTGATGCCAAGCGCGTTGACCTCAATGTTTGTCGGGCTTGAATTGGTGATTTCAAGCTCTTTGTTTTTCCTCAGCTCCTCCAGCACTTCGTTTCGGATGTCGTCATCCTCAATGTCAAAGCCGAATTTGAGCCATTCGTGATCCGTAATGTTTTCCGGAAACTCGCCTCTCCATACTTTATTTACGGTAGAAGCCCAGAAATTAGTGTTGTGCTTATTCCGCAAATCCCACATCATTTGAATGTGATCCGTATGGAGCAGCTTGCGTTCCACCAAATTAAAATTCGAATCCCAAATTTCACTGCCGTTTGCCGTGATTAAAAAGGATGACAGCTTCAGGGATTCCGCCAGCTCCCGGCACGTCATCAGCGTCCGGCCCGTGCTGATCACCACGTACACGCCTTTATCCTCGGCTTCACGAATGGCTTTAAGGTTTTCATCGGAGATCAGCTGCTCGTCATTCAGCAGCGTTCCATCCATATCGATTGCGATCAGCTTGATATCTACATTTTCTCTTTGAACAGACATATATGTACCTCTCTTTATCTTTTAATTGTGCATCTTTCTATTCTAATACATTATACCCATCGGAACAAAAAAGCGATTTCACATGTTTGAGGCGTCCTGATAAAAGGAAAACAAACGGTGAGGTGATCAAAGATGACAGAAAGAAAACAGCAAAACAAACCAAATGAAAATCCTGAACACAATGACTTAACCGATCCGATTCCGAATGAAGAGCTGAAGGAAAACATGAAGGATGAAAAACACAAACGGCAGCAAAGAGATGACTCACAAAGCGAACGGGATTACGATACGAAATAATAGAACCCCTCACAAAACGTTGTGAAGGGTTTTTTTCATTTTTCGATATAGATGCCGATTTCAGCTTCAGCAACAGGCTGTCCGCCAACTGACGCCTTGGCATGCCCGAACACAAACCCGCGTCGGTTGCGCGTAACTTCAAATGTAAGATCAAGCCGGTCACCAGGCGCGGCCGCTCCGAGTTTTTCCGCTTTCTTCACGGAAGACAATAAACCCAAGCTGTTCTGATCTGTAACTCCTGTAAAAGCCGCTGTTTGCGCAAGTGCTTCAATCACAAGTGAAAACGGCATTTCTGTTTGCTTATCATTGATAAACCAGTCGTTCTCACTGATCAGCTTATACGCTGCCGCATGTTTGCCGGGCTCGCTTTCCGTCACGCCATCAATAAACAAAAACGGATAGCGATGAGGCAAAAGTAATGAGTTCATTCTATTTCTCCTTTTTTGACTATTATATATCAGCCAAAAGCTGAACGATAGGATATAATGGAAAAAACGCAAAGGAGACCGTTATGCCCCCAAAACCGCTTGTCATTCTCGCACACGAAATATACGGTGTTAACAGCCATATGAAAAAGATGGCCCGGCTGATAAAAATGGCTGGATATGATGTGGTGACGCCTAACCTGCTCGGGGATGGTGAAGTCTACACATTGCAAGAGGAAAAAACCGCATACGATCAATTTACAAAACACGAACGGCTGAAAACAGGAGAAACCATCATTCAGAGCTTAATCAGGCAAAACGCCGGACGGCGCATCTTTGTGGTTGGATTCAGCGCGGGCGCAACGATCGCATGGAAATGCAGCAGTATGCCTGAGGTGAGCGGAGCTGTTTGCTATTACGGTTCCCGGATACGCGATTCTCTTCATCACGTGCCAGTCTGCCCGGTCCTATTGTTTTTCCCTTCATTTGAACCGTCGTTTGATGTTGCGCTTCTCATCAAAAAACTGCGGGAAAAACAGCATCCCGATTTGGAGATTTATCAATTTGAAGCTCTTCACGGCTTTGCCAACCCTGACTCTGATACTTTCGACAGGGCACTCTTCTTCAAAGCGCTTTCCATCATAAAAAACGAAGCAGAAAAACCGCCCCGCCCTGTTTCATCAGGTTGTTCTTAAACGCGCACAAATGGTCGTCAGTGACCACATCCGTGACTCGTTCCATAAAATTTTTATTTTGCTTGTCTCATCTCACTGAACGGATAAAAGACGAGAGATTCCGTACCGACGATTTCTTCATCAGAAGGCATACCCATTCCGTTTCTGCTATCCATCGAATTCAGGCGGTTATCTCCCATTACGAAATATTTGCCGGAAGGAACCTCAGCTTCGAAGTCACCCGTTAAGCTTACACCTATTTCTTTGGCTTCTTGTTGATGTTCCTTTAGGTACGGTTCTTCCACCTTTTTATCGTTTATGTATAGCTGATCATCCTTCACTTTTACGCTGTCACCAGGCAAACCGATTAAACGTTTGACGGATGAACGGCCGCTCGTTTTGTCATGAATGACGATAATGTCGCCTCTGTAAAAACCGCCTGTATATTTGGCTGCTTTGTCAACCAAAATTCTTTCTGAGTCTTGAAGCGTTGGAGCCATTGAAGAGCCTTCAACAATAAAGGGTTTGTAAAACGCCATTCTGATGGTAAAAATGAGCACTGCGATCAATACGATACTGAGTACAATGATCCATTTGGTTTTTCTTTTTTTCTTTAATGTGATTTTTTTTGCATTCAACTTCCTTCACCCGATACCTTCCTAAGAATTCCAAATCATTATACAGCATTTGGATCTTCTTGGTTAGTTTTTTATGGATATTTTCGTAAGGAAATTGATTGGCCGGGGCAACCATCGGCCCCGCCCTGTGTCATCAAAGTTTTCTCAAACGCGCACAGATTTCATCCGTGACCTCTGCCGTTGTGTTTTGTCCGCCAATGTCGCGTGTTTTGACGCCGTCTGCCGTTACTTGTTCCATCACATCGAGGATCTTCGCCCCCAGTTCTTCCTCTCCGAAATGATCAAGCATCAGCTTTGCTGTCCAAATCTGGCCGATTGGGTTCGCGAGGCCTTTGCCGGCGATATCGGGAGCTGATCCGTGGACCGGTTCGAACATGGATGGATACTTGCCGGACGGGTTGATGTTTGCAGAGGGGGCAATGCCGATGCTCCCCATGAGACTGGAGCTGATATCTGTTAAAATGTCACCGAATAAGTTGCTCGCTACAATGACGTCAAAGGTTTCAGGACGTGTGACAAAGAAAGCGGCCAACGCATCAATGTGCTGGGATGACGTGTCAATTCCTCTGTAATCAGCCGCAGTCTGCTGAAAGACTTCATCCCAGAACGGCATCGCGTGATAAATGCCATTGGACTTTGTTGCGCTCGTCACATGGCCGCGCCGCTTTTTCGCCAATTCGAAGGCAAAACGCATGACACGCTCTGTCGCTTTTCTCGTGAACACGGTATTCTGGATGGCAATTTCATCATCACCCCTGTGAATGCGACCGCCGACCTCACTGTATTCGCCTTCACTGTTTTCACGAATCACCACGAGGTCAAAATCATTTGGATGCAAAAGCGGTGACATAATGCCCGCCATTTGTTTAGCAGGTCTCATATTAATGGAAAGCTCAAGCTCCCTCCGGATTTTCAGCAGCAGCCCCCATAATGACATATGATCGGGAACCAGCTTCGGATTTCCGACCGCTCCTAAAAAAACCGCTTCAAATTGAGTGAGCGTATGTATTCCGTCTTCAGGCATCATTTCGCCGTGTTCCATATAATAATCACAGCTCCATGGAAAAGGCGTAAATGAGAATGACAAACCTCCGTGAACTTCGGCTGCTGTATAAAGCACTTTTTCCGCAGCCGCCACAACCTCTATTCCTACTCCGTCTCCGGGTATTGCCGCAATCCGAATTGTTTCATTGTGTCATTCTCCTCCCCCTATTATCGAAAACGCTTACTATTATACTAGATTGCGAGATGGCAAAAAAAGCCCGTGACATGCTGTCACGGGTCGGTTATTGGTTGAGTTTCTTTAAAACAATGGCATGAAGCGGTTCATGGGACTGAATGCCGCACACCTCTTGAAGCACGCCGCTGTATCCTTTTTCTTGGATCAGCTCTTGCAGTTCCACCGCTTCAGGGTCACCGGTGAAATTGAAGCGCAGTGCTGCGGCAATCCCTTCCGCCAGTGCATTCGGCTCTTTTATTTTCTTTGCAGGGCCTACGAGTCTATCATGCTCTCCCAGCTTTCTGAGAGGCGATCTCGCCACGCGGGTCACATCGTCCGTAATGAATGGATTTTCAAAGCGTCCAATGATTTTTTTGATATATTGTTCGTGTTCGGTTTGCTTAAAGCCATACGTTTTGATGAGATAGTCACCGGTTTCAAGCAGCGCCGAATGAACGACACGGCGGATTTCCGGATGATCGATTGCTTCTTTTACGGTTTTTAATCCGCGCTGATAGCCGACATAGGCGGTCACTGCGTGGCCGGTATTGACGGTAAACAGCTTGCGTTCGATATACGGCGTTAAATCATCAACAAACAGCGCGCCGTTTATGGCCGGTGTATCCCCTTTAAAACCTGATTCATCAATGACCCATTCAAAAAACGGTTCAACCGATACTTTGAGCGGATCTTCATGATGCTGAACCGGCACGATCCGGTCAACAGCCGAATTCGGAAAACCGACCGCTTCACTGATGGACTCTTGCTCTGCTTCCGTTAAATGGCTGTATATCTCTTTCTTCAGGAAGCTGCTGCCGCCGATCATATTTTCGCAGGCAATGATATTCAGTATGTTTGCAGCTTTTCTTCGTCTTAAACCTTCTGCTATAGACGGAGCAATCAGCTTCAGCACATTCGGGCCGACCGCTGTTGTGATGAGCGACGCTTCATTAATCAGCCGATACAGCTCCTCCGTCTGGTTCCCGCTGTTAATGGCGCTGACCGGGCCGATGACCTCTGATGAGCGGCCCTCTTCTGCCAGCTCCACTGTGTATTCCCGTTTTTCATTAAGGAGGCTGACCATCGTATCGTTCACATCCGCAAACACCACATCATAACCGGAGTGGTGAAGCAGCGCGCCGATAAACCCTCTTCCGATATTTCCCGCACCGAAATGTAAGGCGATCATGTCAGTTCACCTCGTGGAAAATGGCGATCAAATCTTCTTCGCTTTTAGCAGAGATCAGGCGTTCAATGTTTTCTTCTTCTGAGCAAATGATCGCGATGTTAGACAAAATGTCTAAATGCTCATTATTTTTGCCCGCAATGCCGAATACCACTTTTGCCGTGTTGCCTGCGCCGTACTCGACACCGTCTGGAATCTGTATGATTGAGATTCCAGAGTGAAGCACGTCGCTTTTCGCCTCTTCTGTGCCGTGTGGTATGGCTATGAAATTCCCCATAAAAGTAGATGATGTTTCTTCACGTTCAAACATTTTGCCAATGTAATCTTCTGTTACATAGCCGTTGTCAATCAGCGCCTGGCCTGCCATTTTGATGGCTTCTTCCTTTGATGATGCCGTTTGATTGAGTTTAATATTTTCCTTTGCGAGTACTTGCATGGGTATCACTCTCTTTCTATGAGTTTACTTTTTAAGCTTTTCAAGAAGCTCGTCATATTTCGGACTGTTTAAGAAGTTATCCACTGATATGTGTGTCGCGTTCGGCAGCTTCGCTTTCGCGCGATCTGTTAAATCTTTGTGGGTGATGACAATGTCCGCATCGCTTGGCAGATTGTTAATAGCCGTGTTGGCCACACTGATATCAAGCTCCGCTTTTTTCACTTTGTTTCTTAAAATCGATGCTCCCATCGCGCTTGATCCCATTCCCGCATCACAAGCGAAGATGATTTTGTTTACGCTTTCAGGAGACAGCGCAGACGCTTCCTCAGCTTTCGTTTGCTCCGCTTCTAAAACAGAGGCTGCTTGGCTTTTCTTCCCCTTCATGGACTGCATTTTTTCTGTTGCGGCAGCGAGGTCTTCTTCGCTTGCTTTTGAAGATTTCAGGATCACCGCTGATACGATGAACGAAACAGCTGCAGCGACCAATACACCCGCCAATACGCCGAAGTAGCCGCCTCTTGGCGTCATCGCCATCAATGCGATAATACTGCCCGGTGACGCTGCTGCGACAAGTCCGGCATTAAAGATCGTGAATGTTAACAGTCCGCTTGCTCCGCCGGCAATGGCCGCCAGAATCAAGGCCGGTTTCATCAAAATGTATGGGAAGTAAATCTCGTGAATCCCGCCGAAGAAATGAATGATCGCCGCTCCGGGAGCCGTTGATTTTGAAGAACCTTTTCCAAAGAACATGTACGCCAGCAAAATGCCGAGCCCTGGCCCAGGGTTTGCTTCTACTAAAAACAGAATCGATTTGCCCGTTTGGGCTGCTTGCTCGATTCCGATTGGACTTAAGATTCCATGGTTAATGGCGTTGTTTAGGAACAACACTTTCGCCGGTTCCACAAAAACGCTGGCTACAGGCAGTAAATTAGCGTGTACAATGACTTCCACACCTGCCGCCAGCAATTTATTTAACGTCAGGACAACCGGACCGATGGCGTAAAACGCGAGAATCGTTAAAGCCGCGCCGACAATCCCCGCCGTAAAGTTGTTGATCAGCATTTCAAAGCCTTGTTTGACTTTATCCTTGAACAATTTATCAGTCTGTTTAATGAGGTATCCGCCAAGCGGCCCCATGATCATTGCACCTAAAAACATTGGTATATCCGACCCGACAATCACCCCGATTGCCGCTGTCGCACCGACGACTCCGCCGCGGTGGTCGTAAATCATTTTTCCGCCTGTATACGCTATCAAAAGCGGCAGTAAATATGTGATCATCGGGCTGACAAGTGTATTCAGCTGTTCATTTGGAATCCATCCCGCCGGAATAAACAGCGCGGTAATGATGCCCCACGCGATAAACGCGCCGATATTCGGCATAATCATTCCGCTCAAATAACTGCCGAAGCGCTGCACTTTCACTTTCATGCCGCCTTGCTGTTCTTGCTGCATATATAAACCCTCCTTGTTGTCGCTGTAAGCTATAAAAATAGATTCAGAGAATTTTGCTTCCCTTTGACTCTATGTTAAAACGCTTACAGTCCCTATACAATTGAAAGTAAAGAGGACTTTGGCACATGGGTGTGACATTTTTTTAAAAATAAAAAGGCTCCTGGTATCAGGAGCCTCTGGTATCAGGAGCCTTTTCTCTTACCTCTATAAATAATGTTGCCGTTTTGAATCACGTACTTTGCGATCATCCGTTCACTTACAATAAAAACAGGATACGCGCACACAAGCGCAAAAACAGCCATCGGGACGTGCTGTGCGGCCGGCAGCATTGACCCTGCCGCATTGCGGAGGAGCAGCAACAGATAAATGAGCAGCACGATGACCGCTAGTGACACCAACATCATCGGAGCTGATACTTTATATTCATAAAGCCGTTCCCGGCAGTGTCCGCAGCGAAATTGGCAAGGCACATTGGATGATCTGACCATGTCGCCTGTCAAAGGTTTGCCGCAATTGGGGCATAGAGTTTCTTTCATAGGGTATTCCTCACTTTCCATTCCATATGTCTATTATACCAGAGTCCCTTCTGTTTCGTTTTGTTGCTGTTCAACACATTTTCACATTTTTTATCATCAGCTTACTTGTCTCTGTCTCTAAAATCCTCTACGCTTAAATAGATCTTAATGGAGGGGATGTATGAATGCTTCCGATTAATAGACAGCAACACATACTGAAGTGGCTGAAAGAAGAAGGCGCGCTCAAAATTACTGATATCAGCGCACGGTTCGGCGTTTCGGAAATGACGGTATACAGAGATGTCAATCAGCTCGTTCAGTCAAATCAGGTCATCAAAACGGCCGGCGGCATCACGCTCCCAGCCCGAACACCTCAAGCGGATCATATGTGCAGCTATTGCCTAAAACCGGTCAATCAAGTCCATTCGGTTCAGCTGATTACGGTAAACCAAGACATTGAACAGCTGTGCTGCGCACATTGTGCGTTTTTGCGTTACGCAGATAAAACGGAAGAGATTTCACACTTAATTTGCCGAGATTTTCTGTTACACACAACCGTCAGTGCCGGTTCGGCTTATTTTGTGGTAAATGCTGAATTAAACCTGCACTGCTGCCAGCCGCAGGCGATTCCGTTTGCGACACTCGATCATGCCGAACGGTTTCAAAAAGGATTCGGCGGAGCCGTCCGCACCTTTGATCAGGCGCTGGAAGATATGCTTCAGGACAGAAAAAAGCGCTGCACCTGCACCAAGAATTAAACACAACATATACAGCGGAAGGTGGTGTCTGAGTGATGAAGCGAAACAGATGGTGGATCATCTTTCTGCTTTTTCTTGTTTTCCTGCCGAAAACAAGCTTTGCTCACGCCTATATCGTCAAATCTTCACCTAGTGAAAACAGCGAATTAAAAAGCGCACCTGCACATGCAGAAATCGAATTTAATGAACCGGTAGAAGAAGGGTTTCATTACATTAAAGTCTATAATTCAAACGGCGAACGGGTAGATAACGGCAAGACTGAAATCAAAAAAGATAACAATCACATCATGACAGTGAAGCTGAAAAAGAATCTGCCGCATGATGTGTACAGAGCGGAATGGAATGCCGTGTCCGCGGACGGGCATCCGGTCTCCGGCGTCATACCGTTCAGCATCGGGAAAGCGGAAGGCGGATTCAGCAGCCAAAAAGCAGCAGGTTCACCTCTGAACCCGGAAACAGCCGCAGACCGAGCGATGCTGTATACAGCCTTATCTTTGTTTATCGGGACGGTTTTCTTCCATCTCTTCTGGTATAAAGGGGATTCAGAACAACTCGCCAAACGGACGAGACGCATCTTGATCGTCTCGATTACCGCATTGGGCCTGGCCCTTTTACTTCAGCTTCCGATTCAGACAAAAGCAAACGCGGGCGGCTGGGACAGCGCCTTCCAGCCGATCTATATCAGAGAGACACTGTTTGAGACAGCAGGCGGCACCATTTGGATCATACAGGCCGCGCTGTTCGTGCTGCTAGCACTGTCTGTGATCCCTGCGATACGCAAAAACCGCTATTCGTCCTTTGGCTATTGGACAGCGCCGCTCATTTTCTTTTTCGGTCTCCTGCTTGCCAAAGCGTTTACCGGCCATGCTGCTGTCGTTGAAGAAAAAGCGGTCGGGATTTTGATGGATTTCCTTCATTTATCATCCGCTTCCATCTGGGTCGGCGGAATAGCGGCACTCGTTTTGCTGCTCGCAAACGAATGGAAGCAGCCTGACAAAACGCTCGCATGGGAAACGGTAAGCCGCTTCTCGCCGTGGGCGCTTACTGCAGTCGGCGTCATTTTATTTTCAGGTTTGCTTAATGGATTTTTCATCATTCGTTCGATGGATTCACTGTTCCGCACAGCGTATGGGCAAGCTCTTTTAGTTAAAAGCGGATTGTTTGTGTTGATGCTGGCCTTAGGCGCGGTTCATTTTCTGCTCACCAGAAAACAGCGCCGCGCAGGAATCAGCCGGACCGTGAAAGCGGAATGGGCAATCGGCATCGCTGTATTGATCACAGCGGCCGTGTTTACCAGCCTGCCGAGCCCGCCTGAGCCGGTGCCGGAACCGTTCTACCAAACCAAAGCGATTGAGAACGGGCAAAGCGTTTCTCTCAGCATCAGCCCGAACCAGCCTGGCAAAAACGTATTTGAGCTGCGAGTCACCGACCATAACGGCGACCCGGTAAAAAACATCCAGCAAATCACGTTAACCGTTTATAAAACAGGTCTGTCAGGCAGCGAGAACAAAAACACCTTCCAATTAAAAGAGAAAGCAAAGGGCGTCTTCCAGGATGAAAACCTATCCATTAATGAAAAAGGAAACTGGAAGATCAAAGTCCACGGTTTGACCGGTGACTTTAACGAAATCAATATGATGTTTACAAAAACCAATTAGAGGAGTGTTTTACGTTGTTAAAAAAAATCGCATTCACACTATGTCCAGCTATTGTCGGCTCACTTTTATTCTTTACGGCCCCTGCCAGCGCGCACGTTACTGTAAAGCCCGCTGAATCCGCTGCAGGTTCATGGGAAACCTATACAATGAAGGTTCCTTCTG
Organism: Bacillus sp. RHFS10; assembly: GCF_016757475.1. Taxonomy (NCBI): domain Bacteria; kingdom Bacillati; phylum Bacillota; class Bacilli; order Caryophanales; family Bacillaceae; genus Bacillus; species Bacillus sp. RHFS10. The sequence goes on along the minus strand of NZ_JAESPO010000007.1, from coordinate 16,179 downwards.
AAAAAAACCTGCCGACAACAAAGGTTGTCCTCAAAATGCCGAAGGATGTTGAGTTCCAGCAGTACGAGCCGATTCCGGGCTGGAAGATATCCACCCAGAAACACGATGATCAATCAGTTTCCGTCACATGGGAGGCGACTGACGGCGGCATTCAGGAAGGACAGTTCCAGCGGTTTACCTTTGTTGCCAAAAACCCTGACAAAGCGGAGGAAGCCGCTTGGGACGCATACCAATATTACAAGGACGGCAGCATTGTCGAATGGACAGGTGACGAGGATGCGGATACGCCTCATTCCATTACAAACATCACTGCTGCAAAACAAGTGACAGATGAGCACGGCGCCACGAAAACGGAAGACGATTCCGAAGACACAGGCTCTTCAGCTCTCAACATCACAGCGATTGTGCTGTCTGCCGCAGCCATCATTTTGTCTGTAGCAGCGCTTGTAAAGAAAAAGCGCGCCTAATGAAAAAAGCGATCCAGAAGACATATCTGGGTCGCTTTTTTGATTTATCCGCGTCCTGCCTGGAAGGAAGGGTATTGTGTCATACCGCCGTCCGCGAATAACGTGATACCTGTAACGTAGCTTGATTCCTTCGAAGCAAGCCATACCGCTACCGCGGCGATTTCCTCCGGTTCGCCGATATATCCCATCGGAATCATGCTTTCAACATCTGCTTTCTGTTTAGGATCAGCGAATTTTTCGGCATTGATTGGCGTGTTGATCGCGCCTGGCCCAATATTATTGACACGAATGCCCTTAGGCGCGTACTCCAGCGCTAATGTTTCCGTCATCAGTTTAATCCCGCCTTTACTAGCCGCATAGTGGACAAATAACGGCCACGGAATCACTTCATGCACACTGGACATGTTGATGACATTTCCCTTGATATCGTGTTCTACGAAATATTTAATCGCTTCCCGGCTTCCTAAAAAAGCGCCGGTTAAGTTCGTGCTGATGACTTTATCCCAATCCTTCAGCGGCATTTCGTGAGACGCCACAGGATTTTCAAGTCCGGCGTTATTTATCATAATATCGAGTGTGCCGAACTCTTTAATCGCAGTTTGTACAATGTTTTTCACATCTTCCTCTTTCGTAACATCTCCTTGGACGATAACGGCTTCACCGCCCGCCTTGATGACCGCTTCTTTGACCTCGTTCGGATTCTGTTTTTCGCTAAAGTAGTTGATCACCACTTTCGCCTGCTCCTTGCCGAAGCGAATGGCCATGGCTTTCCCAAGGCCTGATGCGGCTCCTGTAATGGCGACGACTTTTCCTTTTAAATCCGGATACATATATATCCTCCTCCAATTGTTATGAATTTGTTTTGGCGATTCCTAAAAATATGGCTGCCGCGATAATCAGCGCAATCCCAATCCCAATCCCAATAAGCTGGCGTTTTGATTTCTTTTCACGCAGGATGAATATGCCGCCGAGCGTAGAAATGACAATTCCCATTTGCGAGAGGGAAAAGCTTGTTGCGACGCCGACCTTCGGCTGAGAAATAAACAGAAACATATTTCCTCCTGCCCAGATTAAGCCGGGGAGGATATTTCTGATTGCATATTTGTTAAAGGGTTTGTGTTTATAGGTTAAAGCAAGTCCCCCGATTACCATCCCGATCGCCTGCGGCAAAAGAGCCGACCAGCCAGACACATTAAACAATCTGGCAACGACGACATACACCAAATAACCGAGCGTCGAGACAAGAAGAATCAATATGCCTTTTTTAAAGTTGCTTGGCTCACCCTCTTTCTTATCTTTCTTATCTTCCAATGATGCGAGAATGATTCCCACGATGATAAAGATCAGAGCGAGAATGCCAAGCGTAATCGCAATCGGTGTAGACCATTCACGAAACACAATCACACCGAACAGTGAGGTTGACACGAGCTGCATTCCAGTGGAAATCGGCATTGTTTTGGACACACCCATCAATTCAATGCTTTTCAGCTGGTTGCTCTGTCCAAGGGACCAAAATAAGCCGGATACGATGCCGACAATAAAAATGCGCAGTGACAGAGCGGGCTGAACAAAAAAATAAATCACGATAGACACAATGAGCGCCCCGATCGTCGTTCCGAGTGTCTGGCTGTACGGTCCACCGCCTAATTTCACATTGAAGAGAACAATGCTCCCCCAAAACAAAGCCGGGAGAAGAGCCAATAATAAATCCATTGTTGGGGAACCTTCTTTCAAAATGTATTTGCTGTTATTTTGGCTGGAATGGTTGGGTTTATTCGCCGGAAACACAAAAAGAGCTGCCGGAAGATCCGGCAGCTCTTTAGGAGCTTGCATTCTTTTACAAACCAATGGACATATATTTCGTTTCAAGGTACGGCTCAATGCCTTCCGAACCGCCTTCGCGGCCGACGCCGCTTTCTTTCATTCCGCCGAATGGCGCTTGAACCGCTGACGGTCCTCCGTCATTCCAGCCGATAATGCCGTACTCGAGATTCTCGGAAATATAGATGCCGCGGCGGTAGTTTTCTGTGAAGAAGTAAGCAGCCAAGCCGTACGGCGTATCGTTGGCAAGCTGAATCGCTTCATCAATATCAGAAAACGTGATGATCGGTGCAACCGGGCCGAAAGTTTCCTCGTGCATGATATTCATGGACGTATCGACATCGGCGAGCACTGTCGGATTGACAAAGTAGCAGCCTTTGTCATCGTTTCGGTCATACGTGCCCCCTGCAAGAACCTTCGCGCCTTTTTCAACGGCATCATCGATTTGGCTGACGATTTTTTCGAAGCCTCTTTTATTGATAATCGGGCCGACATTGACGCCATCTTCAAGCCCATTTCCGACTTTGAGCTTAGACACTTGCTCGCTTAGTTTCGCGGCAAATTCGTCTTTAATCGACTCGTGAACGATGAGACGGTTTGCACAAACACAAGTCTGTCCGGCGTTTCTGTATTTAGACAGCATCGCCTGTTCGACGGCAAGATCGATGTTGGCATCCTCATCCACAATCAGCGGGGCATGGCCACCGAGCTCCATGGAGACATGTTTCACGGTGTCCGCACTGTTTTTCATGAGGATTTTCCCTACCGGCGTTGATCCTGTGAAGGTGATTTTGCGGATTTTCGGACTGCTTGTGAAGACATTTCCGATCTCTTCGCCGTCGCCGATCACAACCTGAAGGACGTCCTTCGGAATGCCCGCTTCATATGCGAGGCGCGCAAGCTCATAGGCAGACAGCGGTGTGTCCGGTGCCGGCTTGATAATAAACGTGCAGCCGGCAGCAAGAGCAGGCGCCGCTTTACGTGTAATCATCGCATTCGGGAAATTCCAAGGCGTGATGGCAGCAACAGGGCCGACTGGCTGGCGTGTGACGACAATTCGTTTGCCGGTTGTCGTAGCAGGGACCGTTCTTCCGTACACACGCTTCGCTTCCTCTGCGAACCATTCGATATAGCCTGCGCCGTATAGTACCTCACCGACCGCTTCCTGATACGGTTTTCCGTTTTCCTTTGTAATTAAATCTGCAAGTTCTTCTTTATGTTCAACAATCAGCTCATACCATTTTTTTAAGAGAGACGCTCTTTCATTCGCTGATGTTTTAGACCACGTTTTAAACGCCTGATGTGAACGTTCAATGGCTTCTTCTACTTCTTTGGCTGATTGCTGAGGAATCGTTTTGATCTCCTCGCCCGTAGCCGGGTTGCAGACCGTTAATTGATCTGGCATATTGAACATTCCTTTCTGTTTTATGATTACTTAAAATGATAGCAGACCCAGCTATTTTCTTTCCAATGATTACGCTCGCAGGCCCGCCTCCAATATGCTGAGCCCTTCATTCAGAAGGCTGTCTGAGATGACGAGCGGCGTCAGAAAACGAATGATATTGCCGTTGATTCCCGCTGTCAGCAAAAGCAAGCCGTTTTGATTCGCATACGCCGCAATCGCTGCCGCTTTCGCCTTATCAGGCTCTCGCGTGTCGGGGTCCTTGACAATTTCGATGGCCGCCATTGCCCCGAGTCTGCGGATGTCACCGATGAACGGGAATTCTTGTTTCCACTCATACGCCTTCTCTTCAATGATTTTTCCAATTTCTTCAGAACGGTCATTCAATCCTTCTTCTTCAATGATATCCAAGACAGCCAAAGCCGCAGCGCACCCGAGCGGGCTGCCTGCATACGTGCCCCCCAGCTCCCCGGGCGCCGCCGCATCAAGCAGTTCCGCACGGCCGATCACACCGCTTAACGGCAAGCCCGCCGCAAGTGATTTAGAAACCGTGATCAGGTCAGGCACTACATCAAAATGCTCAATCGCGAAATAAGCGCCAGTTCTGGCAAAACCCGTTTGGATTTCATCAGCGACAAAGACAATGCCGTGTTCTTTGCAAAATGACGCAACGTGCTGCACAAACCTTTTCGATGGGATAATGAAGCCGCCTTCTCCCTGCACCGGCTCCATCACGACACACGCCACCGTTTCCGGCGCGACGGAAGCGATGAAGAAATCATTAAACGCTTGGATGATCATGTCGTCATAGCTTTCATCACTCATGCCCGCCGGCTTTTGATAATAATAGGGGAACGGTGCTTGATAAACCTCTGAAGCAAAAGGTCCGAAGCCGAATTTATAAGGTTTTACCTTGCTCGTCATACTCATCGTCATATTCGTCCGCCCGTGAAACCCGCGTGTAAACGAAACAACCCCTGGGCGCTTTGTATATTTTCTGGCGATTTTCACAGCGTTTTCAACCGCTTCCGCCCCCGAGTTCAGAAAGATCGCTTTTTTCTCATAGCTGCCCGGTGCAATGCCGCACAGTTTTTCGGCTAATTCGATATAAGATGGGTACATCATGACATTGAACCCCGGGTGAATGAGCTCCTCAGCCTGCCGCTTTACAGCCTCAACCACCTTCGGATGTGAGTGTCCGACGTTTACCGTTCCGATGGCGCCTGCAAAATCAATAAACCTCCGGCCGTCCAAATCGTACAGCTCAGCCCCTTCCCCTTTGGCCGCCAGACTGCGGTTGCCGTTGCTCACACCTTTTGACACGAATTGATCCCGTTTTTGCTGCCACTGGGCAGTCGTGATGCTTGCTGTTGTTTCACTCATGTGAATGTCCCCCTGTCGCTATTTTCTTATCATTCTGACTTCTTTTTGGTATGATGAAAAGTACCAATTATAACTTTTTGATGGTATCAGAAGGAGACACCGCAAATGGATATCACAATCACACTCGACCGCTCAGAACAAGCCGATTATATCTATCAGCAAATTTATCAAAAGCTGAAAAAAGAAATCCTCAGCCGCAATCTGCTGCCCCACTCGAAGGTTCCCTCCAAACGGGAGCTGGCAGAGAAGCTGAAGGTTAGCGTAAACTCAGTGAATGCAGCCTATCAGCAGCTGCTGGCTGAGGGATATTTATACGCCATTGAGCGAAAGGGTTTTTTCGTGGAGAAGCTGGACATGTTTTCAGCCGAGGAGCACCCTCCGTTTGTACTGCCGGATGATCTGAAAGAGGTTCACCAAGATCAGAGCGATTGGATCTCGTTTTCACACATGAGTGCCGATACAGACCATTTTCCGATCAAAAGCTGGTTTCGCTGCGAGCAAAAAGCGGCCTCCCGCTCATACCGCACGCTCGGTGATATGTCGCATCCGCAAGGAATATATGAAGTGAGAGCGGCCGTTGCCAGGCTCATTTCTTTGACGCGGGGTGTAAAATGCCGGCCGGAACAAATCGTTATAGGGGCAGGCACACAGGTGCTCATGCAGCTATTGACTGAGCTGTTGCCCAAGGAAGCGGTGTATGCGATGGAGGAGCCCGGTTACAGGCGCATGTACCAGCTTTTAAAACATGCCGGAAAACAGGTGAAGACCATTATGCTTGATGACAAAGGCATGTCGATTGCTGAAATCAATAGACAGCAGCCTGATGTGCTGGTGACGACCCCGTCGCATCAATTTCCGGCCGGAACGATTATGCCTGTATCCAGAAGAATTCAGCTGCTGAACTGGGCAGCCGAGGAACCGCATCGCTATATTATTGAAGACGATTATGATAGTGAATTTACATACGATGTCGATAGCATTCCGGCGCTTCAAAGCCTCGGCCATTTTCAAAATGTCATCTATATGGGCACCTTTTCAAAATCCCTTCTCCCAGGCTTGCGGATCAGCTATATGGTTTTGCCGCCGGAGCTGCTCCGGACATACAAACAGCGGGGCTATGATTTGCAGACATGCTCGTCGCTTACACAGCTCACCCTGCAGGCATTTATCGAGTCCGGAGAATATCAGAAGCATATTAAAAAAATGAAGCAGCATTATAAAGAAAAGAGAGAGCGTCTGATCACCGCTTTAGAAACAAAGTTCAGAGGAAAGATTTCCGTAAAAGGGGCGAATGCGGGACTGCATTTTGTCACCGAATTTCATACAAGCCGCACCGAACAAGACATTCTGGCACACGCCGCCGGCCAGCAGCTCGAAATCTTCGGAATGAGCCGATTTGACTTAGAGGAAAAAAACAAGCGGCAAACAGGCCGGCCCGCTCTCATTATCGGCTTCGCGCGGCTGAAGGAAGAAGACATTCAGGAGGGTGTCGAGAGGCTTTTCCGTGCTGTTTACGGACATAAAAAAATCCCCGGTACAGGGGATTAATTCACCAGCGATCCTGGTCAACATTCAGTATGGCTTCAAGCAGGCCGGGAAACGCCTTTTCAAGGTCTTCAGCGCGAAGCGAATAATACCGGCGCTTTCCTTCTATCCGAACTTGAGCGATGCCTGATTCTCTCAGTACTTTAAAATGATGCGACAAGGTCGATTTGGCAACCTGTACATCCGCACAGGTGCCGCACGTTTTTTCTTTCGCTTCAGCTAATTGCTTTACCAGCTCTAAACGAAGCGGATCACTAAGTGCGTGAAGAACCTTTGTCAGCTGCAACGTTTCTGTTTCTGGATGGTTTGGAATGTTCATGACACAAATGTATCACACAACAATTAGAATGACAATTTTACTATTTGAGGGTTTTTCCTTTACCTCATTTTGAATACATGATACAGTTAGTTCGATTAAATTCGAACAATAAAATCAGCATAACGATGGAGGAGATTGACATGATCGTATTACAAGCTTACATCAAAGTAAAACCAGAAAAACGCGAGGAATTTTTGAGCGAGGCACAATCGCTTGTTCAGCACTCAAGAGCTGAGGAAGGCAACGCGCAATACGACCTATTTGAAAAAGTGGGTGAAGAAAATACATTTGTGATGCTTGAGCAATGGAAAGATGAAGCGGCGATGAAATCACACAATGAAACTGCGCATTTCCAAGGATTTGTCGCAAAAGGAAAAGAACTGCTGAGCGCCCCTCTTGATGTTGTCCGCACAGAGCTTAGCGAGTAAGGAAAGGGTGTCCCATATGAATGAAGTCATCAAATCATTAACAGACCACCGCTCGATTCGCAGCTATACGGATCAACCTGTAGCACAGGAACAATTGGACCACATCATTCAAGCGGTGCAAGCAGCCCCCACTTCTATCAACGGGCAGCAAGTGACTGTGATCACAGTGCAGGATAAAGAGCGCAAAAAGAAAATCTCCGAGCTGGCAGGCGGTCAGCCTTGGATTGATCAGGCTCCTGTTTTCTTGCTATTCTGCGCAGACTTCAACCGGGCCAAAATCGCGCTTGAAGATCTGCATGATTTCAATATGGAAATCACAAACGGATTGGAGTCCGTTCTTGTCGGCGCCGTAGACGCCGGTATCGCCCTCGGCACAGCGACAGCAGCGGCCGAATCCCTCGGACTGGGAACGGTTCCTATCGGGGCGGTTCGCGGAAACCCTCAAGAGTTGATCGAACTGCTTGAGCTTCCGAAATATGTGTTCCCTGTTTCCGGCCTTGTCATCGGGCATCCAGCTGACCGTTCAGCGAAAAAACCGCGTCTTCCGCAGGAAGCAGTCAATCATCAGGAAACCTATTTGAATCAAGATGAGCTGACGTCCCACATTCAGTCATATGACGAGACAATGTCTGAATACATGAGTAAACGGACAAACGGACAAGAAACAAGAAACTGGTCACAGAGTATCGCTTCCTATTATGAGCGCCTATACTATCCGCATATCCGTGAAATGCTTGAGAAACAAGGATTTAAAGTTGAAAAATAAGCCTCACCCGGCCTGTCGGATTTTCCGGCGGGCCTTTCGATTGTCCGGTTAAAATCCATTGACTTCTATTTAGTTTATTTGGTAAAATTTTTTCATTGTTACTCATTGGTTTTCTGTGAACCAATGGGTTTTCTAATGTTCAAGAAAGAAGGAAGCCATGAGATGCTTGATAAAAAAACAGATATCTTGTTAACTGCGAGAAAGCTTTTTTCGGAAAAGGATTTTACGTCGGTTTCTATGCAGGCGATCGCAGAAGAATGTAAGATGTCAAAAGCTTCGATATATAAGCTGTTTCAGTCTAAGGAAGATCTGCTTTTAGAGCTGCTGTCATTTAACCAGAAGCAAATGGTGGCCGCGGCCTCAAGACTTCAGGAAAATACCTCGCTGACACCGGAGGAGCGTTTGATGCAAAAGGTCAAAATGGAGCTGGAAGGCTTCAGGCGGAACCAGCAGTTTTTCAATATGCTGACCTACGGGAACCCTAAGCTGCATAATAACCGGGTTAAACAGCATATCCATCAGACCAGATCAACGATTATTTGCTGGCACCGCGATTCGCTGATCCAGGCGTATGGAGAAACCATTCTCCCGTTTGTGTGGGATTTAGTCATCATTCTTCACGGCATGATGCGTGAGTTTGTCATGCTGATCAAGATCGAGGAAAAACCGCTTGAGCTTGACCCGATCGCAGCGTTTATCATCAGCACCCTCAATCAGATTGTCAAAAACAAGGAAACCCGGCAGTCTCTCCTTCCTCCTGAAGCCATCGAGCTTTATATTCATTCAGCATCCTCCTACAAGCCAAAGGATAAATCAGCCCTGTTGTCGGAAAGCCTGAAGGAATTACACCAAGGCATCTCTTCCCTGCCCGCCGCGGACTTTGACGTAGATGAACTGACATCCGCAGCCGCTATGCTGGAGGAAGAAGCGAAGAAGAAAGAACCCCGCGCTTTTTTGCTCAAATCACTGATTGGCTATCTGGAACAAACCGGTGTTTTAACACAGCCCGTTTCGATGTTAAAAACACTGTTAATTACTTAGAGAAAAGAAGGGATATGTATTGGATAAAAGTATTGCACCAAAACCTTTTAATCGTTCTGTCATTGTCGGCATTTTATTAGCCGGGGCGTTTGTCGCGATTTTAAATCAGACGCTGTTAATTACCGCGCTTCCCCATATTATGAGGGATTTCAATGTAGATGCCAACCAAGCGCAATGGCTGACAACTTCATTTATGTTAACCAACGGGATTTTAATTCCGATTACGGCGTTTTTAATTGAAAAATTCACGAGCAGGACGCTGCTCATCATAGCAATGAGTATTTTCACTGCCGGAACAGTCGTCGGAGCATTCGCGCCGAACTTCCCGGTTTTGCTGACAGCGCGTATCATTCAAGCAGCAGGTGCAGGTATTATGATGCCGCTCATGCAGACCGTATTCCTGACGATCTTTCCGATTGAAAAGCGTGGCCAGGCTATGGGTATGGTTGGATTGGTCATCTCATTCGCGCCTGCAATCGGGCCGACTCTTTCCGGATGGGCAGTCGAAGCTTTCTCTTGGAGATCTCTGTTTTATATTATTCTTCCGTTTGCTGTGATTGATTTAATTCTTGCCAGCATCCTGATGAAGAACGTGACGACTTTAAGAAAAACACAGATTGATATTTTATCAGTGATCCTTTCGACATTTGGATTCGGCGGGCTTCTGTACGGCTTCTCAAGCGTTGGATCTTATGGCTGGACCAGTTCAACCGTCTTGATTTCACTGCTGGTGGGTGCCGTCGCACTTATTTTATTTATTACTAGACAAATGAAACTTGAAAAACCGATGCTGGAATTCCGCGTCTTTACGTTTGGCGTTTTCAGCTTAACAACACTGCTTGGAACGCTTGTCTTCGCACTATTGATCGGTACGGAAACCATCCTGCCGCTTTATACACAAAACGTCAGAGACGTCACAGCTTTTGATACAGGACTCATGCTTCTTCCGGGAGCCATTCTGATGGGCTTCATGTCACCGATCATCGGCAGAATCTTTGACCGTGTCGGCGGAAGAGGGCTGGCAATCGCCGGTTTCTGCATCATCTTCCTGACATCGCTGCCGTTTATGCAGCTGACCGACCATACGTCACTCGCTTGGATTGTCGTTTTATACACTGTTCGCCTTTTAGGTACCGCCATGATCATGATGCCGGTGACGACAGCCGGAATCAACGCGTTGCCGCGCCACCTGATTCCGCATGGAACAGCGATGAACAACACCATCCGCCAGGTCGGCGGCTCGATCGGAACCGCACTTTTGGTGTCCGTCATGAGCAACCAGGCGGCACACGCAGGCACGACAAATGTGAAACACGCAGCCTTGCACGGCATGAACGCCGCATTTCTCGTGGCAGCCTGCATCGCACTTGCCGGCTTCCTTCTATCATTTACATTAAAGAAACCTCAGCGCCCTGCCGAACAGCAGGCGGCACGCTGATCACATAAAAAGGCCCCGCTTTTAAGCGGAGGCCCTTTTGTTTACTTCTCTAAACCGTCTTTTACTTCTTTAATCATTTGCGTCATAGACTCAAGTCCGCCTCCTGATAAGTACCAAGTAGCAGAATCAAGGTAAACGACGTGATCATTTTTCACTGCGTTTACGTTTTTCACATAATCGTTTTCAACGACTTGTTTTGTAGATGATGTTTCTCCGATTGCTGTACCGCGGTCAATGACAAACAGGTAATCCGGGTTTGTTTTTGAAATGTACTCGTAAGAAACACTTTGTCCATGAGTAGAGGCTTTGATGTTTTTATCAGCCGGTGTCACGCCGAATACGTCATGGATCAGGCCGTATCTTGATTTAGAACCGAACGCGCTGATTTTTCCGTCGTTCGCCATGATGACAAGACCGTTTTTGTTAAGCTTTTCAGCTGTTTTCTTAAGGTCTGCAATTGAGCTATCAATTGTTGCAAGTTCATCTTTTACTTCATCTTCTTTATCAAAGATCTTACCGATTGTTTCCGCGTCTGACTTAAATGACTCCATGTATTTCGCTGTGTCCACGCCAAGGTAAATCGTCGGCGCGATATCAGAGAATTCTTTGTATGACTCAGATTGTCTTCCTGAAATAATGATCAGATCAGGGTCTATTTCAGCCACTTTTTCAAAATCCGGCTCTTTTAAGCTTCCGACATCCGCATATTTGTCATCTTTGAATTGGGACAGATATTTAGGAAGGGCTTGTTTCGGGAGGCCTGCCACTTTATCATCAAGGCCGAGTTTATCTAACGTATCTAAGCTTCCAAAATCAAACACGACTACTTTTTCAGGGTTCTTTGGCACTTTTGTGCCGTCTTTGTCAAGCAGGTGTTTCACTGTGATTTGTTCATTCTTTGAATCAGAACCTTTGCTGCTGCTTGTACTTTGGTTTCCGCATGCAGAAATGACAACTGCCGTTACCAAAGCGATGAATAATAATGCAAACTTTTTCATGCTCTTCACCTCTTCTATAGATTAAGAAAAATAAACACCTATTCTTTGATGATCAATCGTCTGAATCGGGATGGTCATATCGTAGATTTCTTCAAGCACAGAGGTTTCAATAATCTCCTCGGGCGGCCCCTCTTTTACGATTCGGCCGTTTTTCAAGGCAACGATATGATCGGAGTAGACGGATGCGAAGTTGATATCATGAATAACGATCACGATTGTTTTTCCAAGCTCCTCCACCAGCCGTTTCAGCAGTTTCATAATTTCAACTGAATGTTTCATATCCAGATTGTTCAGCGGCTCATCCAGAAAAATATAATCGGTGTCCTGGGCAATGACCATTGCGATAAATGCCCTTTGGCACTGTCCGCCGCTCAGCTGATCCAGGTATTTGTCCTGAATGTCTTCCAGTTTCATATAGCCGAGCGCCTGGTTGATATGACCCCAGTCTTCCTCTGTCAGCCGGCCTTGTGAGTAAGGAAATCTGCCGAAGCTGACGAGATCTTTGATGGTGAGCCTGATATTGATTTGGTTCGCCTGCTTCAAAATGCTCATTTTTTTAGCAAGCTCTTTGCTGTCGCATGATCCAATCTCTTGGCCGTCTATGAAAATCTCGCCGGAATCTTTTTTGATCAGGCGGCTCATTATAGACAGCAGCGTGCTTTTGCCGGCGCCGTTTGGACCGATAAACGAGGTAATTTTGCCCTTTTGAATCGTGACTGATGTCTCTTCAAGGACCACTTTCCCGCCATATTGTTTGCTTACATTTTTGACCTCTACCATGATTTATTCTCCTTTAACAGCAAGTAGATAAAATAAATCCCGCCGGCAAAATTGATAATGACGCTCAGCGTCGTTGAAAAGGTAAACACTTTCTCAACCACAAACTGTCCTCCCACCAACGCAATGATGCTGATGAAGACGGAGCCTGCGATTAAGTATGAATGCTTATACGTTTTCAGGAATTCTCTCGCCAGGTTGACGACAAGAAGGCCTAAAAACATAATCGGCCCGACTAGCGCTGTTGAAACAGAAACAAGGATCGCAACCACGACCAGCATCTGCTTCACCACTTTGTCGTAGTCAATGCCCAAATTCACGGCGTGCTCGCGCCCGAGCGACAGCACGTCAAAAAACTTCGTAAAACGCCAGACGTAAACGCCTGTCAGCAGGAAGATGATGAACGCGAGCCATAACAAATCCGTATTGATGTTGTTAAAGCTGGCAAACATCTTGTCCTGCACCACTTGAAACTCATTCGGATCAATCAGCATCTGCATAAAGGAAGACAGGCTGCTGAACAGTGTGCCAAACACGATTCCAACGAGCAGAAGGAAAAAGATATTTCTCCCCTCTCCCTTAAACATGAGCTGATAAAGAACAAGGGAAAACAGTATCATCAGCAGAACAGAGATGATAAAGTTCATGTTTTTATTCATGATGACCATATTTGCAGAACCGAATAAAAAGATAATGCCGGTCTGAATCAGCATGTAGAGAGAATCAAGGCCCAAGATGCTCGGCGTCAGGATGCGGTTGTTCGTAATCGTTTGAAAGATCATCGTCGAAAACGCAATCGCTCCTCCCGTCAGCACAATGGCAGCGACCTTTTTGATTCTTCTCGGCAGGGTGTAATCCCAATTGCCTACGTCATAAAACAAAAACAAGCCAATACAAACAATGGCTAAACCAACGAGCATCGCAATTTTCATCTGGTTACGCATAAGCTTTTCTCCTTAACAGCATAAACAGGAAAATGCCGCTGCCGATGATTCCGACCATCAGGCCAATCGAGATTTCATAAGGGAAGATAATGATTCTGCCCAATATATCGCAAAACAGCACAAAAACCGCTCCCAATAGCGCCGTGTGCGGCAGGCTGTTCTTTAGATTGTCTCCTCTGTAAATCGATACAATATTCGGGATAATCAAACCGAGAAACGGAAGCATACCGACAGTCAAAATGACAAGAGACGTGATCAGGGACACGATCATGAGCCCGATGTTCACAACCCGCTTGTACTTCAGGCCGAGGTTGACAGAAAAGCTTTCTCCCATACCGGCCACTGTAAATTTATCCGCATACAAATAGGCAATGATGACGAGCGGAATACTCAGATAAAGAAGCTCGTATCTTCCTTTCACGACTAAAGAGAAGTCTCCCTGAAGCCATGATGACACATTCTGGATCAAGTCATATTTATATGCGATAAATGTCGCGATTGAACTGACGATATTCCCAAGCATTAAACCGACAAGCGGAATAAAGATGGTGTCGTTAAACTTGATTCTTTCAAGGATTTTCATAAACAGAAAATTTCCTGCAAGGGCAAAGACAAACGCGATCAGCATTTTGATTAAAGGACTGGCGGATGTAAACAGCAGCAAAGAAATTAAAATGCCGAGCCTCGCCCAATCCACTGTGCCCGCGGTTGTCGGTGACACGAATTTGTTTCTGGTGATCTGCTGCATAATCAAACCGCAGATGCTCATGCTTAAACCCGCGATAATGATGCTGATCAATCGCGGCAAACGGCTTGCAAACAGCGTTGACGCCTCTTGTTTGCTTAAATCAAAGAGATCAAGCGGCGACAGATCTTCTACGCCGATAAATACAGATGTGACTGCTAATATGATAAGTAGAATAAATAAGTAACGTAGCTTCATGCTGCCTCCTCACATCCTTACAGCAAAAAGAACGTATCTCCTACTCCGCAAGGACTCAAAACAATATGGCCATATAGTAATTGATTATCATTATCATTTACATATTACCATTTTTCTAGTGTTAGTCAATATTCTTTCAAAATATTAATCTGATCATATAATCAATTTTACTCATCGTTATCATCATTTTCAAATCCCAAATCGTTAGGCTGTTTACCATATTTATCTTCACAACGCATGTATACGGTCAACAAACCTGACATCGTTCCTCGTGGAAAATACAAATGTTCATTCCAGAAAGAAATTACCCCTTGATTTACAGGACTGAAAGAGAGATAATAAATACTAAATTTGCGAGAAAATTTTAAACATTAGGAGATGTAAACATGAAGGTCGTTAAATTCGGAGGCAGCTCACTCGCTTCAGGCGCTCAGCTTGAAAAGGTGTTTCACATCGTAACCTCAGATCCGGCACGGAAAGCTGTAGTCGTTTCAGCTCCGGGAAAACGCTATGCTGAGGATACGAAAGTGACTGATCTCTTAATCGCATGTGCAGAACAATATTTGGCATCAGGCAGCGCCCCTGAATTGGCGGAAGCTGTTATGGAACGGTATGCCCTCATCGCCAATGAGCTTCAGCTGGAGCAAAGCATTATCGAAAAAATCCGCGATGATCTGTTTACGCTTTTAGAAGGAGATAAAAACGATCCCGAGCAGTATCTTGACGCAGTCAAAGCCAGCGGGGAGGATAACAACGCCAAGCTGATCGCCGCCTATTTCCGCCATAAAGGCGTCAAAGCGGAATATGTCAACCCGAAGGACGCCGGCCTTTTTGTGACACATGAACCCGGCAACGCGCAAGTTCTTCCTGAATCCTATCAAAACCTCTATCGTCTTCGGGAACGTGACAGCCTCATTATTTTTCCCGGTTTTTTCGGATTCAGCAAGGATGGCGATGTGATCACATTCTCACGGAGCGGTTCTGATATTACCGGTTCCATTCTCGCCAACGGACTTCAAGCTGATTTGTACGAAAACTTTACAGACGTGGACGCTGTGTACTCTGTCAATCCGTCCTTCGTTGAGAATCCAAAGGAAATCAGCGAACTGACATACAGAGAGATGCGGGAGCTGTCCTATGCGGGCTTTTCAGTTTTTCATGATGAAGCGCTCATTCCGGCGTTCAGAGCGGGGATTCCCGTACAAATCAAAAATACGAACAACCCGTCAGCCCAAGGCACACGCGTCGTGAGCAAGCGGGATAACACAAACGGCCCTGTCGTCGGCATTGCCAGCGATACCGGCTTTTGCAGCATTTATATCAGCAAATATTTAATGAACAGAGAAATCGGATTTGGGCGCAAAGCCCTTCAAATCTTGGAGGAGCACGGATTGACGTATGAGCATGTTCCATCGGGAATTGATGACATGACCATCATCTTACGGGAGGGTCAAATGGATGCCGTCACTGAACGCAGTGTGATCAAACAGATTCAAGAGGAGCTGCACGCCGACGAAGTGATTGTCGAGCATCATCTCGCACTGATTATGGTTGTTGGAGAAGCGATGCGCCACAATGTCGGCACAACGGCGAGAGCGGCCAAGGCATTATCAGAGGCAAAAGTGAATATCGAAATGATCAATCAGGGATCTTCTGAAGTGAGCATGATGTTCGGCGTAAAAGAAGCCGAAGAAAGAAAAGCCGTTCAAGCGTTATATCAGGAATTTTTCGCGGGCGTGCTGATCTCTTAATTACATAAATAGCGGGCGCAAACGCCCGCTCAGCTTGTAGAGAAAACGATGTTTTTTCTACAAGCTTTTTTGTTTTGTAATGTTTCTTTAGATATTCAGCTGATTTCAAAAGCAGAAAAAGAGCTCCCACATACCTAGCCCTGCTTGGCTAGGTAT
>NZ_JAESPO010000006.1:0-194814 GCF_016757475.1 Bacillus sp. RHFS10 | reverse complement strand
TGAGAAGAATTTCTTGTGTGGAACATAAGAAAGACACCGTCCTTTTTAGTCTTTCTTTTATTTTATTACAGAGGAATGGATATTTTAAGGAAAAATAAAGGCTGTCGAGATTTTCTCGACAGCCTGAGCGGGCGCAAACGCCCGCTATTTTTTTATGCCCATCTGGCTCATAGCTGTGTCCATTTTTTCTCTTGTCCTCTAATGGCCCTGACAAACGGACCTGTTCTGCATACCTTATAGTATCCATTATAGGGAGGTGAAGCCTTATGTCAGGATACACTGGCGGCGGCGGTTACAATAATTCATTCGCTTTAATCGTTGTATTGTTTATTCTTTTGATTATTGTTGGAGCCGCTTATGTAGGCGGCGGCTTCTACTAAACCTTTTTCACTTACCTCGTATGGCGCCGTAAGACAAATTAATCTTACGGCGTTTTTGTTTTTTATATGGTCCATACCCAATCCTCTGTGATCATTCAGCATATGATAATGTAATCTCACAAGGAGGTGGCACAAGATGTCAGGTTATGGAGGAAGCTCATTTACTTTGATCGTTGTGTTATTTATCCTCTTGATTATTGTGGGTACTGCATTTTATAACGGGGGATACTAAGAAAAATATTCTCCGGTGAAGAGCAGCGCCGTGACATACATGTCTTGCGGGGCTGTTTCTGTAAAAAACCCCTTCTCACTAATGAGAAGGGGCTGGTTCTTACGTCATTCCTCTTTCCGCCACATGAAAGTCGAGTGCTTCCGCGTTAGCTGAGACGCCAGCCGCTGTAAAAATTGCAGCCGCGGCTAAACAAATAACAAACAACTTAGATTTCAATTTCATACAAACCTTCACTCCTTTGTATTTGTTTTCTTGCCTCTTCAACTTTTAGAAAGTAGGAAGCAGACAGTTTAAACCATTTCTGTTCATAGTAATATTTTGCTACTTCTAGGGCTAAATCCTCTATATCAGCGTACATATTTTTATTTTTTAAGTATTGGAAACATCGTTCGATTCCTATTTCATTGGGCTGATCCTGATATAGGGATTTCAAAAACTCGAATTTTACCGCGTAATCTGCATCGTCTGTTTCTTTAGCATATTCATAGCCCCGCTTGTGATATGCCGAAGCTTTATCATGTTTTCCCCGTTTATAATAAATCAGGGTGATTAAAAAATAGGCTTGCGGCAGTGAATTGATAATCCGGCTGCTTTCAAACGTGGAGACCGCTTTTTCAAAGTAGTCAATAGCAGGGTCGAGAATGTCTTGATTGTAATAGCATAGTCCGAGATTGTAGTATGCTCTTCCGACCAGCTGGGCTTTTTGTTCTGCTTCGGCCATATCGAGCGCCAATTTAAAATGGCTTGCGGCTTGTTCAAAATTCCTTTCATCCATCAGGTTAACCCCGTAGACGAAATGGCATTGAATGATTCTCACATTATAGGTTTCCTGCTCCACATAAATTTCATAGGCGTTTTTTATATTGATCAGTGAAAAGTACGTTTGCTTCATATAATAATAAGCTTCCGCGATTTTAAAATAGAATTCAGCCCGTTCAATATGGTCTGCGACAAAGGAGAGCTTCTTTTCCGCCTGTTTATAGTATGTAATGGCAGAAATAAATTCCCGCTTATCAAATTCATACATCCCGCGGAAAAAATTCACATAGTAGTCGAGCAGCCCTTTGAGATCCGCCTGGTTGCTGTCAATGTTTCTTGATAATTCAGACAGGCTTGGCTGGTCCTCGATATTTAATTTCTCTAACGGCTCAAGATAATCAAGCATAAGCTGGTGGCGAAATTCCATTAGTGAATAATAGAGCAGCAAGTTGGAATCATGCTGCATGTGTTTCAGTTCCTGCTGGATTTCAGCTTTTAACACTTCGGCATCCGGCACGCTGAATGTGCGGATATATTTGTACCACTCGTTAATTTTTTGACCGACCGCTGAAGAAGGAATCACCCCGCTCTTCATTCCTTCACCCTCTCCCATCAAAAACTGTTTATGTCATATTTTATCATGTTTACAGACCGTCCCAACCCGAAAAACACGCAATCTTTGTTTCGGGAGCACGCAATAAACCGAAGTGATACGCAAAAAAGGCGGTTGCACCTCATGATGCCGCCGCCCTGTATGTTATGGCTGTTTTGCCGTTAAAGGAAGGCGGATGATGAATGTTGTGCCTTTTCCTTCTTCACTCTTGATTTCTACTGTGCCCTGATGCATTTCAACGAGCTGCTTGACGATGGAGAGACCGAGTCCGTATTCCCCGTATGCCGTGTTCGTTCTTGAAATATCAGCTTTGTAGAACCGCTCCCAAATATGCTCAATATCCTCTTTTGAGATGCCGACTCCCGTATCTTCAATTTCGATAATCGTCTCTTTATATCCTTCTATTCCGCGCAGCCAAATGTTACCGTTTTGCGTAAATTGGATACTGTTTTTTGTCATGTTGACGAGGATTTGAATGAGCCGGTCGTAATCGGCGTGAACGATGACGTGATCCTCTACCTGAATCGTCAGCTTGTTTTGCTTTTCTTCCGCCTGCTGTTCCAAGTGCTCTTTCACAATTTCAAAAACCTCAATCAGCGGAACATCGAGCTTGTTCAAGGTAATTTGCTGGGATCTGATTTTTTCATAATCTAGATTTTCTTTGACGAGCCGCAGCATGCGCTTTGTTTCCTCACTGATGAGCGAGAAGCATTTTTCCTTCTTATCATCAGGAATCGTATGGCTGTTCAGTCCTTCAACCAAGCCGTTAATCGTCGTCAGCGGTGTTTTTAATTCGTGTGATACATCAGCGATAAACTGTCTTCTCCGCTTCTCAAGGCGGTCGATTTCATCCCTTGATTGCTTTAATTTTTTCGCCATGATCGTAAAATCAGACGCCAGCACGCCGATTTCGTCCCCGTAGCTGCTTTCCAAGTGAATGTCATAATCACCGGAAGCCACTTTATCCGTCGCTTCTCTTAGCTTTTCAATCCGTTTCACATGGAATTTCGATAGCAGCCAGCTAACGAGAATGGAAATGGCAAGCGTGCTGATCACGGCATAAAACATGTAGAGATTAACTTGATTGACCATCTGTTCAACACCGCTGATCGGAGAAATCAGTAGAACGGCCCCTTTAAATTCGTTCTGGACATAAATAGGCTGCGCCACAAGAGAGACTTCATCATCGAAACGGCCATCCGCTCTGATCATGACAGTCTGCCCTTTCTTCAGCTTACTCCACTCTGATTTCTTAAGCTTTTCTCTTGGCGGAAAACCTTCGGGCATGAAGTAAGGGCGTTGCTTTTCATCAAAGAGCATGAATTGTGTCTTTCTCGTGCTCAGCAAGTCCTGATACGGGTACAGCCTGTGCATGTCAATCTGGCCGCCTTGGAATTCGTTTGCGATCTGCACAGCGTATGACGTCAATTCCTCTACTTTGTTTTGATAGGCAAACTCTTTCACAAAGTGGGAAAAGAGAGAAATGATAATGACAAACGCTAAAATCAAAATACTGATATGGCTCAGCAGCAGCTGATATAAATATTTAATCTTCATCAAATTTATACCCTACTCCCCACACCGTATATAGGAAAGGCTTGTCCTCGCTGGCAAGCTTTTTCCGCAGCCGTTTAATATGAACGTCGACCGTTCGCTCATCTCCGTAGAACTGATAGCCCCATACCTGCTCAAGCAGCTGTTCTCTGGAGAACACCTGCCGCGGATTTTGGACCAGGTAATAAAGCAGATCGAATTCCTTCGGCGTGAGGTTTTCCACAGGCTCTCCGTTTAAGAATACTTCTCTCGTCTTCTTATTAATTGTAAAACATTCAGATTCGATCATATCATCATCCATAACCGCCTTGCCTGTCGCCTGATATCTTCTGATAACGGCTTTGATGCGGGCAACCAACGTCAGCGGACTGAACGGCTTCGTGACATAATCGTCCGCTCCCATCTCAAAACCGATAACCTGATCTGATTCAGTGTCTTTGGCAGTCAGCATGATAATCGGAACCGTGCTTGTCTCTCTTATTTTTCTGCAGATGGTCATGCCGTCCATAGAGGGAAGCATAATGTCCAAAATGATCAGATCCCAATTATCCTCCGTAAAACGCTGGTACCCCTCTAACCCGTCATGAACGAATTCCGCTTCAAAACCTTCCTTAAAAAAGAACATCTCCGTCATCGTACATACACTAACGTTATCTTCTATCATTAATATTTTCATTAGATCCTCCGGTTGTTTTGATGCTTTTCTATATCATAGCACCATTTTGCACAGGAGGTTTTGTGTTTCACAATTGTTAGTTTTTATTTAATCAACTAGCAATACATTGTTCATAGTTTTTTCATACCTTAGGACTACTATTAATTTATCAGCAAGCGGGCCCGCTCCACAGGCGGCCTTATCAATAAAACTACCTATACGGAGGAACATACATGAACTTTATCAAACGGGCCTTTTGGAATATGAAGGCGAAAAAGGGAAAAACGTTATTGCAATTATTTGTGTTTACAGTCATATGTGTCTTTGTTCTGTCAGGCCTCACCATTCAGTCGGCAGCACAAAAATCAAGCGAACTGGCCAGACAGGAGCTAGGCGGAAGCGTGACGCTCCAGGTGGACCGCCAAAAGCAAATGGAAAAACAGCAGGACAGCGGAGAAAAGCGCAGCTTCGAATCAACACCGATCAAAGTATCTGATGCGAATAAACTTGCAGCACTTGATCATGTGAAGAGCTACAACTACACCACATCAGCTTCAGCCAACGCAGGAAACTTTGATGCGATTGAAAGCTCTAGTTCAAGTGATTCCAGTTCAAGCAGTTCAAGCACAAATACGAAAAACAGCCAAGGCGGCGGACAAGGCGGACCGCAAATGGTTCAAGCCGATCTTTCGATTGAAGGTGTCATCAGCACAGCGTTAGTCGATGATTTCTCTGACGGAGATTCAAAAATCACAGACGGACGCGCGATTACAAAATCAGACGTCGGCAAAAAAATAACAGTGATTAATGAAACATTAGCGGAAGAAAATGATTTAAGCGTAGGTGATTCGATCACAATTGAATCAGCCACGGATGAAGATACAACGGTGACGCTGAAGATTGTCGGTATCTATAAAACAACGTCTTCAGGCGACGACCAAGCCCAGAATTTCTCTTTTTTAAATCCTTACAACAAGCTGTACACACCTTACACAGCAACAGCGGCGCTGAAAGGTGACGACTATAAAAACACAATCGACTCAGCTGTTTACTATATGGACGATGCGAAAAATATGGATGCTTTCGTAAAAGCAGCGAAGAAAACATCAATTGATTTTGATACGTACACACTGAATACAAACGACCAGCTTTACCAGCAAATGGTCGGTCCGATTGAAAATGTGGCTTCATTCTCTAAAAACGTCGTGTACCTTGTATCAGCGGCGGGCGCGGTCATTCTCGGCCTGATTGTTATGATGTCAACCAGAGAACGAAAATATGAGATGGGCGTATTAATGGCCATCGGTGAAAAACGCTGGAAATTGATCGGACAGTTCTTAGCTGAGATTTTGATCGTGGCCGTTATCGCCATCGGTCTTGCATCAGTGACGGGAAATCTAGTCGCAAACCAGCTCGGAAATCAGCTTTTATCCCAGCAGGTCAGTTCATCAACTGATTCAACGCAAAACGCAAGCGCACAAAACGGACAAATGCCTGGCGGCGGAATGGGCGGCGGAATGTTCGGCCACAGCTCAGCAAACACGAATGTCATTGATTCACTGAACGTCGCGGTTTCTATGAACGACATGCTTGTTCTTGGCGGAATCGGCATCTTAATCGCCATCATCGCAACATTGCTGCCGTCTATTTCAGTACTGCGGCTCCATCCGAAAATGATATTGACAAAACAGGAATAGAAAGAGGCGAAACCTATGAGCTTATTAGAATTTCAACAAGTCGGCTACTGGTATAAAGACAAGAGCCAACCATTGTTTCAGGATATCAACATCAGCTTTCAAAAAGGAAAATTCTACACGATCGTCGGCACATCAGGGACAGGAAAAACCACTTTCCTGTCTCTGGCAGGCGGACTTGACGCACCAAAAGAAGGAACGATTCTTTACGGCGGAAAAGCTGTTTCCAAAATCGGCTTAACAAATTTCAGAAATCAATATGTATCCATTGTCTTTCAGGCGTACAACCTGCTCCCATATATGACAGCTCTTCAAAACGTCACAACCGCAATGGAAATCACAGGTTCTAAAGAAAAGAACAAAGAAGCGTACGCGCTGGAAATGCTCCAGAAGGTCGGCATCAATGAAAAACAAGCCCGGCAAAAAGTGCTGACACTGAGCGGCGGACAGCAGCAGCGGGTTTCAATTACAAGGGCTTTCTGCTGTGACACGGATCTCATCGCAGCCGATGAACCGACAGGGAACCTTGATGAGGATACATCAAAAGAAATAGTGCGGCTCTTTCAAGATCTGGCGCACAAGGAAAAAAAATGCGTCATCATGGTGACGCACGATGAGCAAATTGCGAAAGTCTCGGACATCAACATCAGGCTTTCAAGAGGAAGCTTTACTGTGAAGGAAAACGTCGCAGTCGTATAACAAAACGCGCCTCTGCCAGTGCAGACAGGGGCGCAACCTATATCCCCCTTTTATATAGAAGTGAACGTAAAAAGAGCGGCGGCTGCATCCCCCCGCTCTTTTTATTGTTTCTTTTCTTCCGACGGCTTTAATTTCTCTCTTCTCTTCTTTTTCCAAACGGCTATGATAAACAAGAAAAGCGGAAACAAAAACTGAAAAGGCAAATGAATATAGAGCGGCACCACATTCAGGCCTTCGTTCAAATGCTCCGAAAAGTTGGTCGCAATCGTAATGGAAAGGACTAAGATGCCAAATCCCATCGGATAAGCCAGTTGAGAAGGGTTCTTTTCCTTAAAAAGCGTGGACGCGCCCACCACCACCGCGTATAAATAAAGGCTGACCTTAAAGAAACCGCCGATAATCAGCGCCAGCATAAAAAGGACGTCGAGACGGTCTAAAAATTCTTCAACCTTGATCGTCTGAATTGTGCTTAATAGCGGAAACTGAGATCTCAATGTCAAATCAACATCAAGCACACTGATATTAATCGCCACGGTAAGCGTCACAACCAATCCGCTGATGATCATGGCAAGCATCCCCGTTTTTTTTACACCTTTACGATCACTGAGATAAGGAAAAATCATCACAAATAAAACAACCTCACCGAACGGTACATACATCGTTTGCGTAAAAACCGAGTGAACGATAGGATAAACGCCGTCTGCTAAAACCGGTTTTAAATTTTGCGGTTCTACAGAGCCTGATACAATAAGCAGTACGAGACCGAGCGCACCTAATAAATACATGGCCCCAAAAAGAAGTTCCGCTGACCGGGCCAGCACTTCAATCCCTTTTCTGACTGCATAAATGCTTACGACTATTAATAGCGCATTGACAATAATGATAGGTGTATCATGATATGCAAACGTCAGCAGCATTTCTCCGAAATCACGCAGCACCCGGGCGGCAATATAGGCAAAGTATAAGATATAGAGAAATGAAAAAATCCAGCTGAGCGTGGTGCCGAGCATATCATCCATATATTCTTTCGGGGAAAAGTCCGGGTAGCATTGGTATATGCCCTGATACAAATAAAACAGAAACAAACCGCCCGCACAGCCCAAAAGCACTGCTATCCAAGCATCACGGCCCGCAATCGTCCCCGGGGTAATCAATAAGGAGCTGCCCAGCTCAAAAATGATAATCATGACAAACAGCTGCCTTATGCTGATTTGGGCTTTTTCCATCTGTCACTTCCCCTTTCTCTAAGGCCTATTCATAGTCAAGCTGGTGCCTGAGCGGATTATTACGCAATCCCGTTCTTCTGATATACGTCTCCGCCTTTACATCGACAGGCAGTTCAGGCAAATACTCTTTGTCCCATGTGCGTTTCATTTTTTCCCACTGCTTTGGATACTTTCTGTAGATCGTCTCTCCAAATCCGATAAAATCTATTTTATTCTTTTTAATGGTTTTAACAGTTCTGCTGATTTCATGTTCCAATTCTTTGTTTAGCGCTTTTTCGATGCTTGCCAGCACCTTTGGATCAGACAATTGAAACGGGTATTTGACCGCGTCTATGATGCCTTCGACAGTGACATGAACATGAATTCGCGGGCGGCCGTTACGCATCTCGGGGCTTAGCTTTGTGACTTGATGCGTGATCTGTAAGCTTACCGCATCCTTTGTCTTGCCCCAATCGGTATTAATATACGTGTGCTGAATTTGATTCTTAAGCCAAACCACACCGGAGCTTACCGTATCATCTTCAATCCAATATTTTAAATGGCCGGTTTTATCGAAGACCGCTAAACCGTTCGCCTGAAGAATCGCTTTCGGATCAGTCGCCTGTGTATTTTCCAGGCTGATCCCTTTTTCGCTGTCACCGATCATCAAATACCCGGGTATGACCGGCGCTTGTGTCGAAGCAGCAAGAGTTTTTATGACGTCCTGAATATTTGTTTTAATGACCCGCCCATATTGGGCCTGTGTAAAGTCGAGTGTTTTATTGACTTTATTTGACGGAATTTTGTCAATCGGGGTCAGGGTTTTCACAATGTTTTCCGCTTTCGTTTTATGAGCGATGACCACTGTGGCTGTTGTTCTGAATTCTGTGTCGCGGTCAAGATTATCTAACACAAAATCCAACCCTTCCTCTTTCGCCAGCTTTTCACTGATCACGATCAGATTCGTATGGGCAAAGTAAAGCCGCCTTGATACTTTCATCGAGGCTTTTCTAAGCGCTTCCGTCATGTTGTCACCTTCAATCGAATAAACGGATACAGGCGGCCTGTCTCCCGCGCCGCCTCCCTGAAGCCCGCCGGCTACATTTCCGGGATTGATAATTTGAAAATGCAGTACATAGTTTCCTTCATTTGTTCTATCAATGCCAATTGCCGAAATAATCGCCAGGTCCGTCAGTTCCCGCTTATCCCAGCAGCCGGGCAGCACAATGATGCTTAAAAGCATGATAACGGCTAATACACGATTACGTATCATCCTTATCCCCTTCTTCCAGTTCTTTGTTCACCATTCCCCGTGAAGCGTCAGGCAAAGGCCGCTGATGTTTTGACTGGCGCACTTTATCTTTCTTGCTGATTGATTCCGGCCGTTTTTCATCGGCCCACCACGGCACCCTAAACAGCGTGTCCTTTACACCTTGAGAAGAATAGGGAGCAAGCGGCGACATATAAGGAACGCCAAAGGAACGAAGGCTGCATAAATGGACAATCATGATAATAATCCCTAAAATCAGCCCGTAAAATCCTATAATAGCTGATGCAATAATAAAGATGAACCGAATGAGCCGGGCTGAAATCGCCATCGCAAACGCCGGTGTTGCAAAGCTGGCAATAGCCGTGAGGGCAACGATGATGACCATAGCCGGAGAGACGATGCCAGCCTGTACGGCGGCCTGGCCGATAACAAGCGCACCTACGATAGACACCGCCGAGCCGACGACACGCGGAAGCCTGACTCCCGCTTCTCTGAGAATCTCAAACGCAATCTCCATCGTTAGTGCTTCGACAACAGCCGGAAATGGGACAATTTCCCGCTGGGCGGCAATGACAACCAAAAGCTGTGTGGGAATCATTTCCTGATGAAACGTCGTGGCCGCCACGTAAACAGCCGGCGCCACAAGTGAAATAAAAAAGACTAAAACCCGCAGTATCCTTATGCTTGTCGCAATGTCAAAGCGCGAATAATAATCTTCAACAGACTGAAAGAATTGAACAAATAAGGCCGGGGCAATCAGAACAAACGGCGTTCCGTCCACAAGGATCGCAAATCTTCCTTCCAGCAGATTTCCCGCTACAACATCAGGGCGTTCTGTATGATACATGGTCGGAAACGTTGTAAATGTTTCATCTTCAATCAGCTGCTCGATATACCCCGACTCTAAAATACTGTCAATATCTATTCTTTTCAGGCGTGAGCGAACTTCCTTCAGCACCTTTTCCTCACAAATGCCATGAATGTACATCAGCGCGACATCCGTGTGTGTTACAGATCCGATTTTCATTTTCTCTACCCATACATTCGGATTTTTGATGTATCGTCGGATCATGGAAATATTGGTTTGAAGAGACTCTGTAAACCCTTGGCGCGGGCCGCGAAAGGACACCTGGGTGCTCGGCTCTTGGATGGAGCGCTGTTCTCCGCCCTGTGTGCTGCAGATCAGCGCCTCTTCTGAATCGTCTGCAAAAACCAGCGCATTGCCGAGCATTAATTCAGAAAAAAGCTTGTCCCAATCTTTATCCGCCTTCACCCCGCCCAGCGGAAGCGTTTTTTCTAGAATCTGCTGGATCGCATGAGAATTTTGAATGGACTGGTCTTCAACCAAAGGCTCAATTAAGGATTCATGAAGCGTGTTATTATCGACCAGACCCGCAATATAAATAACGGCGAGGCGGACACGCTCCTGTTCCCCGATTTTGATCTCGCGAATGATGACATCAGCGCTGCTTCCGACTTCCTTCTTCATTTCCGCTATGTTTTTTTCCAAACTTGGGGAAATGAGAACCGGCCTTTCTTTTTCTTTCTGCTGTTCGTGATTCTTTTCTTCTGTATTCTGCTTGTCTTTTGCATCGGTATTGTTCTTTCGCTTTGAAAATAAAGGCATACACAAATACCTTTCTTTGTCGTTTTCTCATATTCTCCCTTTAGGCGTTAAGATTATGCATGTGTCCGGCGAGCGGTATAACTCTCTGATAAAGATAGAAACTAAAAGGCGGAGGGTGATCAATCATGAAGATATT
The DNA here is from genome assembly GCF_016757475.1 of Bacillus sp. RHFS10. Lineage (NCBI taxonomy): Bacteria > Bacillati > Bacillota > Bacilli > Caryophanales > Bacillaceae > Bacillus > Bacillus sp. RHFS10. The sequence goes on along the minus strand of NZ_JAESPO010000006.1, from coordinate 183,990 downwards.
AGGCGTGACCGCGCTTTTATTGTTTTGTCTGTTAGTTATTTCTGTTTTCATGGACACGCTGCAAGGGTTCAGCTTGATAAAAGCCATATACAACAATATGTCCAGCTTCAAAATGACAACGTTTGCTGAGTGGATCGTGTTTTTATTTTTTATGTTGGAATTGAGCAGAGAAATATTCTTGATGTATAAATCGAAAAAAAAGAACCCCTAGAAGGGGCGGTTTTCAGACGATTATATTGCCGTCTGCTGTATCGCTGCTATGTTTGCTGATGGTTCCTTTGAAGATGCGATTGCCGATGATTTTCGAATTGGTTGAGGTGTTTGTTTGAATGGCTGTCGCCGTGCCTGCGGAGAGGTTATTGATGGTGTTTCCAGAAATGATAGAGCCCGTAGAACCGTTGATATACATGACGATCGGATTTCCGGCTGTTCTGTTGACTGAAATGGTATTATCCAAAATCTCATGCACACCGGCGTTGATATAGATGGTGACCAAAAGCGGAGATCTTTCGAAGTGGTTGCCGATAATTGAGGTTTTCGCACTTGTGGAACAGTAAATCGGGTAATTTTTAAACTCTTTACATGTGTTGTTTTTGATGATAGCGCTCGCATTGTTTGTAACAGAAACAGTATATGATTCAGGGACTGCTTCAAACGCGTCAGGATTCAGTGTATTTCCTTCAATCACCGCGTTTCCTTGAGCGATCCAAATCCCCCGGCTGAATTTTCTCAGCACATTATCTTTAATGATCATATCGCCCCCGGAAATATTCACGCCGTCAATGACTTGAATGAGGCAGTTATTCAAAAATGCGGCATCATCTGACAGCACTGCGCGAATGCCGGTACTGCGCCTTGTTTCAGACAGTCCGTTTTGAATCTGGTTGCCGTCTACCTTTACGTCGGATGACTGATAAACCAATATCCCTGTGTTTTCAAAGTTGCTGATTTTGTTGTTCGTAACAAGCACGCTCTTTCCCCTGACATCAATCCCGGATGAAAACCCGGTAATGAGATTGCCGGCGATCACCGCATCACTGCTCTCTTTTCCTTGTGACACACCGAGTCCCGTAATCCCGACTCTAGGCGCAGGAGCCGCGTCTTTCTCCCGTCTGAGAATATTTCCTTTGATCACAGTCTGCGCTCCATACCCATAGCTGATGGTATTGTCTGAGTGGTTTCCTTCTATTGAAATGCCGTACCCGTTAAAATTGGTCACAGAACTTGAAACATTCCCTATAAAATGGTTATTGCGAATGGATACATTGATCGGTTCTTCATAGTCAACATCGCCTTCGCCATATCCTTCTATGTCAATTCCGAATTTCGGCGCTGTTCCATTCCCCGTTCCGGCGCCTTCAATCACGCATTCCTCCACCGTAACCCTGTCACATCCGGTAATAGAAATGTTATTTCTCCTCGACCGCCGAACCTCACAGCGGCGGATGGTAATATGCTCTGACGTTCGATAATCATTATTTGTCTTTAATCCCCTTGGACTGACAATGATCCCGTCGCCGGTAAAATCCGAAATTTTGACATCATCAATGACAACATTCGAACAGCCTTCAATACATATGCCGAAGCCCCATTCATGGGTTGACCTTACCCCCGCGGACGCGTACGTATGCTCATCGCGTTCGCCGATAATTTGTCCTCCGGAAATGGTGATATTTTCTTGCTTGCCTACATAAAATGCGGAATAACCCCACGAACTGTTCGGGATGACTTTGATGATACACTCGGGGTCCATCACAATCTCAAGGTTGGCGGGAACCTTAATCCCCGCATGTCGAAACTTCTGATTAGGATCTGCTCCAAGCGTTCCGTCTATTAAATAGGTTCCCTTTGGAAACCAGACCGTATGATATCCTTTCGAAACAGCCATACTGAGGCACTGATTAATCAGTTCTGTTGAATCCGTTTTACCATCTCCTGAAATACCGAAATCCGCCGCATTTAATATGAATTCAGCCAATTGCGAGCCTCCTTCTCCATGATTACTATCATGATACTCACAAAGGCCCGATCCGCTTGCACATCTCTCTAAAATTTTATCAAAAAAATATAAAGGAATAGTTTTGTAAGAAAATCTTACGAAAAAGGACTTAATAATTAGGATAAAACCACTATTTTCATACATTTATAATTTTTCCATTATGGAACTATTTGAAATGCGTATAAATTATATTGACACAAGTATTATATAAGAATATGATTTTTATAATACACTTTTTTAAGAAAGGGTTTGGCTGACATGGCTTCGATTGATAACGAAAGTATCATCAAAAGCGTCCCGCAAAAAGGGTTCTTTGGTCACCCGCGGGGACTATTTACGCTATTTTTCACCGAATTTTGGGAGCGTTTCTCTTACTATGGAATGAGAGCAATCTTACTTTACTATTTGTATACAGAGACGGTAAACGGAGGGCTTGGCTTTGACAAAGGCACAGCGGTTGCCATTATGTCAATTTACGGATCACTCGTATACATGTCCACTATTATCGGCGGATGGCTCGCTGACCGGGTATTCGGAACCGCAAACACCGTGTTTTACGGCGGCATATTCATTATGTTCGGCCACATTGCACTCGCCTATCCGGGCAGCGCGACAGCATTCTATATCAGCATGGCACTTATCATTATCGGAACAGGCTTATTAAAACCAAACGTTTCAAGTGTGGTTGGAGATCTTTACACGAAAGAAGACCCGCGCCGCGACTCAGGTTTTAGTATTTTCTACATGGGGATTAACCTTGGCGGTTTACTTGCGCCGTTAATTGTCGGAACACTCGGACAGAAGTACAACTATCATCTTGGCTTCGGAGCTGCCGCAGTCGGAATGCTTCTCGGACTTATCGTATATGCTCTGACAAGAAAGAAAAACCTCGGGCTTGCAGGCTCAAATGTGCCGAATCCGCTGTCTAAAAAATCTGCGATTGGTACTGGAATCGGTGTTATCATTGTGGCGATCGCAGTGATTATTTCTGTACAAACAGGCGTGCTGACGGTCAATGGTTTCATCGACCTTGTCAGTATTCTCGGTATTTTGATTCCTATTGTTTATTTCATCATCATGTTTACAAGCAAAAAAGCGGACAAAACAGAAAAATCTCGTCTTGCCGCTTACATTCCTTTGTTTATCGGTGCTGTCATGTTCTGGGCCATTCAGGAACAGGGAGCGACCATTCTTGCGGTATACGCTGATGAACGCACAAGGCTTTCATTGGGCGGATTAGAACTTCAGTCATCTTGGTTCCAATCATTAAACCCATTGTTTGTCGTCATTTTCGCGCCAATTTTCGCGTGGCTATGGATGAAGCTTGGCAAACGCCAGCCGTCCACGCCAGTTAAATTCTCAATCGGAATTATTCTAGCCGGATTGTCATTTATCATTATGGTATTCCCGGCTATGCAAGGAAAAGAAGCACTCGTAAGCCCGCTTTGGCTCGTTCTCAGCTTCCTGCTTGTCGTGCTTGGAGAGCTGTGCCTGTCTCCAGTCGGTTTATCCGTGACAACGAAACTGGCGCCAGCTGCATTCTCTGCACAGACAATGAGTATGTGGTTTCTGACTAACGCAGCAGCCCAAGCGATCAATGCCCAAGTAGCCGGATTATTTGATAAAATTCCTGAAACAACTTACTTCGGCACCATCGGCTTGATTTCTATCGTACTTGGCGGCATTCTTCTGCTGCTTTCGCCGATTATCAAGCGTGCGATGAAAGGGGTCTTATAATAAGAAACAGCCCGCGGATTTTAGCCTGCGGGCTGTTTCTTATTTGTCCATCCTTTTGCTGAAGCTTTGATCTAAGGCTTGCGGTTCTTCCAGCATCGGCTGATGGCCGCTACCCTCAAAAATAACCTTCTCCACATGGGAATATAAACCGTCAACAATATCCCACAGCGCAACAGGGGCGACCAGGTATTCATATCTCCCTTATCCGATGTACACTGTATTTGAACATCTGCTAACCGCTGAATAAGACAAACCCGGCAAATGTATGGCCCTATCATTCATCAATGATCGGCATATTCGTGAAATCACCATTCCATAGAGCAGCATGCGGCCGCTCTTGATAAAAGCTTTTCGCCTCAGCGCTTCGTACACATGTGTACGAAGCGTCTCTCAGGATCTTTTTTGATGTCTTGCTGCAAATTCGCGATGTCTATTTCAAAGCGTTTCTTTCTCTCTAGACCGGCTGTTTCTAAGAAAACGATTCACTTTTTCGAGCTGTCTATATTACTGTTTTAATTCCTCAAGCGTCTTTTCCCATCTGTTCAGCACCTCATCAGGGCTGTGAAGCCGGATACGGACACCGGAAGTCAAATCAGCATATTTCGCAACGTCTTCCTTCACAGAAACGACGCGGCAGGCAAAACGTTCTCTGTCATATTCGGCTTCTTTCAAAGGCGGCAAAAGCTCACATTGCAGCTTTACATAATGGGCTGATCCCTTCCACCATGCCGTGAACTGCGCTTTTCCTGTCCGAAGAATGTTGGCGGCAGTCACTGTGTTTTTCCACAAAGCGATTCGGATATCTGTCCGGCTTAGAGCGATGATTTCTCCCACGCTGATCATAGCGGCGTGCGGCCAGCCATCCTCCGATACCGTTTGCAGAACGAAAGCCTCCTGCTGCTTCTCCTTCAGGCGATTCCCGTCAAGCAGCTCAAAGAGACGGTCTGATATACAACTCACGCTGATCAGGCCTTTCGTTCCGGCACAGCCGGAACTTCAATTGCTGATTCAGTTTCCTTCGGATTAATTTTAAACGCCGGATTGTATTTCGCGGGATTTGTCATGCTTTCCGGCTCACAGGATCTCCATGTAAAAAAGCATGTTTGGCACCGATAAACTTCCCAGGCGCCTTCTACAGGCGATTTGCTCATGATTTCTCCCTTTTTTGAATCGCATCGAGGACATGTATGCATGTCGATCATCCTTTCCTTATTTATTCATCAAGTCCATTAGTTTTTGTTCCCATTCTTTCGTTGTTAATGGTGAATCAAGCGGCTGTGAATAGTGGCCTCTTGTTTCTGGCGCAGTAGGTGTAGTGGCGTCCAGAATCATTTTATGAGTGATTCCTGATGGGTTAGATCCCGGGTCAAGCGGCAGGACAGATAATTCCGGGATGATGACCGCATCGTGTTTCGGATGCATTTTGGTCGAAAGCGCCCACATGACCTGCGGAAGGTTGAATGGATCGACATCCTCGTCAACGACAATGACCATTTTGCAGTAGCCAAGTCCGTGCGGTGTTGTGAGTGCGCGCATGCCGACCGCTTTCGCAAATCCGCCATAGCGGGTTTTTGTGGAAACAATCGCGATTAAACCGTGTGTGTACATGGCGTTCACAGCCACAATTTCATTCGGATATGCTTCTTTTAACTGCTGATAAAGCGGCACACAAGTGTTAATGCCAATCATGTAATCGCATTCTGTCCAAGGCATGCCTAAGTATAAATGTTCAAAAATCGGATTGTTTCTGTGATATACGCGTTTAATTTTGATAATCGGCATGCTGCGGCCGCCGGAATAATGGCCTGTGAACTCACCGAACGGGCCTTCATACTCACGTTCTCCGGCAATGATTTCACCTTCAAGCACCACTTCGGCGCCCCCTGGAACATCTAGATCGGACAGCTTTGATTTCACAATGCGATAAGGTTCGCCTTGAATCGCGCCCGCCATTTCGTATTCTGATTGATCATAAAGAAGCGGAGTCGATGCCGCCGTTGTAATGACCGGCTCACAGCCGAGTGCAATGGTGACTGGAAGATTGACCCCGCGTTCTTCAGCTTGGCGCAGATGGACCGCAATATCGTGCTGCGGTACAGGCTGAATGCCGAGGCGGTCTTTTCCTTTGACCTGCATTCTGTAAATGCCGACGTTTTGTTTGCCGAAGTTGTCTGGGTCTTCGAGATCGCGGGAAATGACACACGCTTTGTCTAAATAGTAGCCGCCGTCTCCTTGGTTAATTCTGAAAAGAGGCAGTATATCGAACAAATTGATGTCTTCGGTGATTTCATTTTCATGAAACGGCGCTGTTTCCTCACGTTTGACCGGCATCGGAAACTGTTCATAACGCTTTGCGAATTCAAAAAACTGTTCTTTAACCGGCGTGTCTTTCGGCATGCCGAGCATCATCGCATGGTTCGGCCAGGAACCGATCACATTCATCGCAATTTGCGCGTTATTGTAGCCGTAAATGTTATTGAATAAAAGCGCCGGGCTTTTATCGCCAAGATTGCTGGCTGCTCGTGCCGCGGCCCCTAAATCCGGCTCCGGCTTTACCTCTTCATTCACTGTCAGCAGCTGTCCTTCTTTGTCAAGGGCAGCGAGAAATTCTCTGAAATCTTGATAAGCCATGGTCAAGCTCCTCCTTTTTGTTTTTCAATCCCATTCCAGCGTTTCGCTTCAGGAAGGCGAATGCCAAATTGGTCCAACGTTCTGAAGACAATATGGTCGACCATTTCCTCTAAGCTGCCCGGCTGATTATAAAATGCCGGCATCGGAGGAAGAATGATGGCGCCCATTTTCGTAAGCGCTAGCATATTTTCGAGATGAATCTGGTTTAAAGGCGTCTCTCTCGTTAAGAGGACGAGTTTTTTTCTCTCCTTGAGCATGACATCCGCCGCACGTGTCAGCAGATTATCCGCCATCCCGGTGCGAATGCTTGCGAGTGATTTCATGCTGCATGGCGCAACAATCATTCCATCGGTATCAAACGACCCGCTTGAAATGGCTGCCGCCTGGTCCTTATGCGAATAAGTGTATGTAGCCAGTTGTTCCACTTCTTTTAATGTACAGCCTGTTTCGTGTTTGATCGTGACGTTCGCCCAAGGAGACACAACGAGATGGGTTTCCACTTCGGCGGCCTTCAGCCACTCCAGCAGCCTGACTCCGAAAATGGCCCCTGTTGCCCCTGTCATTCCGACAACGAGTTTCACTTTGCCCCCTCCTTTACGCTTGAATTGTGCTTTCATTTCCATCATACTCCTGATATATCCATATGATAAATATCTGTTAAATCTATATTTAATACCCAAAAGGTATAAGTGAGGAGGCGCTATTTTTTTGGACATTCGACAGCTTCGATATTTCATTACCATCGCCCAAGAAAAGAAAATCACATCCGCCGCCAAAAAGCTTCACATGGCGCAGCCGCCTTTAAGCAGACAGCTGAAGCAGCTGGAGGATGAGCTTGGTGTCGTTCTCTTTGATCGGAATAAAAAAAAACAAATGTCGCTAACATATGAAGGAACTGTTTTCCTGAAAAGAGCCAAGGAGATTCTGCACAGGTTTGAAGATGCAGTCATCGAGGTACAAGAGCTGAAGGAGGAGGTAGCCGGCACGCTGGCCGTGGGTTCAACGATCTATTGCGCAGCTCTGATGCTTGAAAAAGTAACACAGATCAAAGAGAGATACCCTCACCTCACCTTTAATATCTGGGAGAATGAGCCCGCGACGCTGCTAGAGCTGCTGGAAAGCCGTCAAATCGATGCGGCGGTCACGACGACAATGATCAAAAGCGACACGGTTCAATTCAAACAGCTTGATGACATTCCATGTGTGCTCGTGCTTTCCGATGAAGCCGGATATACGTGCGGGGACACCATTAAAATGGAAGATATCCCTTCCTTTCCGCTGATTCTGCTGCGGCCTGTCAACGGAAAAGGCGTCTATAATCAGGTCATGAATGAATTTCATCGTTTGAATCTGGAGCCGCGCATTGTTTGCGAATGCCACGATTCCGCAACTTTGCTCAGTCTCGTCTCATCCGGATTCGGCGCTTCCATTCTGCCCGTTACGATGATTCCCGTTCATATGAGGAATCACGTTCATACCGTTCATATCGAAGACAATCCCTTTATTATGACACCGGCTGTCATGTGGAGAACGGACAGTTATTTGCCAAAACCGGCACATCAATTTTTGGGTTTATTTTAAAAGATTTTGCCTTATGAAAACCAAATACTTGACTCATACTAAAAAAAAGTTATCCTTTAGATTTGTAAGCTAATTTTTTATTTCAATAAAATCAACCAGAAAAGTGGGGAATAAGATGAAAAAAGCATTAATGGCTTTATTCATGGTCGTAAGCATTGCAGTTCTCGCAGCTTGCGGAGCAGGAAATGATAATCAGTCAAAAGATAACGCCAAAGACGGCGATCTTTGGGCTTCAATTAAGAAAAAAGGTGTGCTGACAGTCGGTACGGAAGGAACATATGAACCGTTCACTTTCCACGACAAAGACACGGACAAGCTGACTGGCTATGATGTGGAAGTCATCACAGAAGCCGCAAAACGCCTAGGGCTGAAAGTCGATTTTAAGGAAACACAATGGGACAGTATGTTTGCCGGCCTGAATTCCAAACGGTTTGACGTTATTGCCAACCAAGTCGGAAAAACAGACCGTGAAGACAAATACGATTTCTCTGATAAATACACAACATCAAGAGCTGTTGTCGTGACAAAAAAAGACAACAACGACATTAAGTCTGAAGCAGATGTAAAAGGAAAAACATCAGCTCAATCACTGACAAGCAACTACAACAAATTAGCTACAGATGCCGGCGCGAAAGTTGAAGGCGTTGAAGGCTTGGCACAATCCCTTCAGCTCATCCAGCAAGGCCGCGTCGATATGACATACAACGATAAACTTGCTGTATTGAACTACTTAAAAACATCAGACAACAAAAACGTGAAAATCGCGTTTGAAACAGGTGATCCGCAGTCAACCTATTTCGCGTTCCGCAAAGGAAGCGGCGAGGTTGTGGATCAAGTCAACAAAGCATTAAAAGAAATGAAAGAGGACGGGACTCTTTCTAACATTTCTAAAAAATGGTTCGGCGAAGATGTTTCTAAATAATCTGCCGGCATTGACGCTTGGCACGGCGATCCCGTGGGATCTGGTGCAGCAGTCATTCTGGCCGATACTTTCAGGGGGAATCTACTATACGATTCCCCTTACCATTCTTTCCTTTATATTTGGAATGATCATCGCGCTGGTTACAGCGCTTGCCAGAATGTCGAAAGTGAGACCTTTGAGATGGGTGTTCAGCGTATACGTATCCGCGATACGCGGCACTCCTCTTCTCGTTCAATTGTTCATCATTTTCTATCTGTTCCCGGCTTTTAACATCACATTAGATCCATTTCCAAGCGCAGTGATCGCTTTTTCATTAAACGTCGGCGCCTATGCATCTGAAATTATCCGGGCATCTATTTTATCCGTGCCGAAAGGGCAATGGGAAGCCGGCTACACGATCGGCATGACACATCAGAAAACGCTGTTCCGCGTCATTTTGCCGCAGGCGTTTCGGGTGTCGATCCCGCCATTATCCAATACCTTTATCAGCCTGATCAAAGATACATCCCTCGCCTCTCAGATTCTGGTCGCTGAGCTGTTCAGAAAAGCCCAGGAAATCGGCGCGCGGAATCTTGATCAAATTTTAGTGATCTATATTGAAGCAGCCTTTATTTATTGGATGATCTGCTTCCTGCTTTCACTCGTCCAGCATGTCATCGAACGGCGTCTTGACCGCTACGTGGCCAAATAAGGAGGTTCCGAGTATGCTTACCGTTACAGGATTAAACAAATCATTCGGTGAAAATGAAATTTTAAAAAAGATAGATATGAAGATTGAAAAAGGGAAAGTCATCGCTATACTTGGGCCTTCAGGTTCTGGGAAAACAACGCTGCTCCGCTGCCTGAACGCGCTGGAGATCCCCAATCGCGGGGAACTTGCATTTGAAGATTTCTCTATCGATTTCTCCAAAAAGGTGAAACAGGCGGATATCCTTCGGCTTCGCCGGAAATCCGGAATGGTGTTTCAGGCGTATCACCTGTTCCCGCACCGCACAGCTCTTGAGAACGTGATGGAGGGCCCTGTTCAGGTGCAAAAACGGAACAAAGAGGAAGTCAGAAAAGAAGCGATTCAGCTACTTGATAAAGTCGGATTGAAGGACAAAATGGATTTATATCCGTTCCAGCTTTCCGGAGGACAGCAGCAGCGCGTCGGCATCGCCCGCGCTCTGGCGATTCAGCCTGAGCTCATGCTGTTTGACGAACCGACCTCAGCGCTTGACCCCGAACTTGTCGGAGAGGTGCTGAAGGTGATCAAGGATTTGGCCAATGAAGGGTGGACCATGGCTGTCGTGACCCACGAAATCAAGTTCGCCCAGGATGTGGCCGACGAAGTCGTCTTCATCGACGGCGGCGTCATCGTGGAACAGGGACCGCCGGAGCAAATCTTCTCCGCACCAAAAGAAGAACGGACGCAGCGGTTCTTGAACCGGATTTTGAACCCGTTGTAAAAAGAAAAACAGGGCGTCAGCGCCCTGTTTCAGATTGTTGACAAAATCCTAAAACGATTTTCGTTTTAGGATTTTGTCATTTTCAGCGTGATTGAAAACCTTTGAAGTCTAGGAAGGGCGAGCATTGGAGCACAGCGAATTTTAAATTCGTGAGCACCGAAGCGCAGGCCTGACAACGAATGCAAGGGTTTGCCAACACGCTGAAACAGGGCGCCTGCGGCGGCCCTGTTTTTTTGTTGATCCCCATTCGCCTATTCCGCCCTTTTGTCAGATGTGCTACAATGACACTCGACTGATTTTTACGAAAGAAGGGACCTCACGTGAAGCGAGAACTTGTGCTGCGCTGGACATTTTATTTTGCCGGTTTGATCATTTTGGCTTTTGGTATATCCTTGACGATAAAAGGAAAAGCACTCGGCATAAGTCCATGGGATGCATTTCATTACGGCCTGTTTCAACACTTCGGGCTTACCGTCGGCCAGTGGTCCATCATTATTGGAGCGCTCATCGTCGGATTAACGTCATTGTTTACGAGGGTTTGGCCAAAAATTGGCGCAATCCTGAACATGGTGCTCATTGGTGTTTTTATAGATTTTTTCAATTTTCTCCTGCCTGCCCCCTCCACTTATACGGGCTCCGTCATTGTCTTCTCTCTCGGCGTTTTGCTGATCGGCTACGGCGTCGGTGTTTATGTATCAGCAGGCCTTGGCGCGGGGCCGCGTGATTCACTGATGATGCTGATTACAGAAAAAACCGGCTGGAATGTGCAATGGGTGCGGAACGGCATGGAAATAACAATCTTGTTTGCGGCTTGGGGCATGGGCGGCCCGATCGGAGTAGGTACTATTTTGACCGCTATCCTCACCGGTATCATTTTGCGCTTTTCATTGCCGCAGTCAATTCAGCTTCTGAATTATGCTGTGGCAAGGCGGACAGCCGCTGTTAAAGCATCTCCGCCTCTGCATTAATCTTTAAACGGACCAGTTCAATGGCCCGTTTTTTTGTTTTCACTCATGTTTTGCAGGCTTGTCTCATAGATTGATACTATCTCTGATGAAAGAGAAATACTAGAGACGGAAGGTATCATGATGGAAGCTCTCCAACACTTTGCAAGACGCTCCTTCAGCATATTGCTCTTTTTCTTTTTACTGTACTGTTTTATTCTGCTTGAACCTAATAAGCTGTCTTTTTCTATTCCGGTTTCACTGCTGAATGTGAATACCATTTTCCTGAGTATTTTGCTAGAATCCATTCCATTTATCATGCTCGGCATCTTTTTTTCTTCTTGCATTGAATTCTTTGCCTCAGATGAATGGATGACCAAATGGATCGTCAAAAACCCGTATGGCGCGATAGGGTCCGCTGTCGTCATCAGTATTCTTTCCCCTGTATGTGAGTGTGCTGTCATTCCGGTGGTGCGCCGGCTCATTCAAAAAGGGCTTCCGCTTCACGTCGGCGCTGTTATCTTAGTTGGAGCCCCTATATTAAATCCGATTGTCATCCTCTCCACCTACTATGCCTTCAGCAAGCATTTGGAAATTGTGTACGCGAGGATTGGGCTCGCCGTCGTCATTTGTATCATCATCGGGCTCATGATGTATTGGATATTCGGAAACAAGAACATGCTAAAAACCCATAAAACAGCTGCCTTGCCGGAACACAGTCATCAGCAGCAAGGAAAACGCTTGAAACCTATCGTCACCCATGCTGTTGAAGAGTTTTTCGATATGGGCCGCTATTTGATCATGGGCGCATTTATCGCCAGTCTGTTTCAAACGTTTTTAAACCGCGGATCTCTCGCTGAGCTGGGGACAAGCGATCTGTCTGGTTCCGCTGTCATGATGGGATTGGCATTTGTCCTGTCACTTTGCTCACATGCGGATGCGTTTGTCGCATCTACTTTTTCAGGCACCTATTCTCACGCTTCCCTCCTCTCCTTCATGCTGTACGGCCCGATGTTAGATTTAAAAAATACGTTTGTGTATGCTTCATTTTTCAAAAAACGCTTTGTGCTTGTATTTTTTGTTGTCATTTCAGCTTCAGTTCTTGCAATAGCCTGGCTTTATGGTTTGATTACCTCATAAAGGATGAGTAAGATGAGACAAAATAAACCGTATTCTTTTGATGCTGTTGTGCGTGGGCTTCTATTAATCGGCTTTGCTTTAATGGCATTTAAACTTTATCTGACAGGACATATTTTGCATTTCATTTCTCCGCGTATGCTTTGGTTTACGAAGTTCTTTATTGTAGCTGCTTTTGCGCTTGGCATACTGTCATTGATCTGGAGAAAACAAGATAGTCCGCACGTGTGCTGCGCATGTGCAAGCAGTCAAACACATTCTCCGTCTCACCCATGGCTGTACAGCTTTTTTCTGATCCCTATCATGACCGGTTTCCTTTTTCCTAACCATGTGCTGACAAAGGAAGTCGCACAGAACAGAATCTTCTCAGCAAACAGTGCCAAGAGTCCGGAAGAGATGAAATCTGATGCTCAAACGCAATCCACTGATGAAGCAGGGACGGCTGCGGTACTGCCAAGCGGGTATGAAAAAGAACTGGCGCGGGAGCTGGAGGGGAAGAATGTCATTCCGATTTCAGATAAGTATTATGTTCCAATAGTCAATCTATTGCTGGAGAATGCAGAAGCGTATGCAGGAAAAGAGATCAGCATGAAAGGATTTGTCTATTATGATGAACAGCTGAATCACTATATCGTTGGACGTTACGGGATATCCTGCTGCATTGCGGATGCCGCGGTTTACGGACTGCCGGCTTCTTTCTCAGAAAATAAAGAGATAAAGGAAGGCGACTGGGTTCAGATCACTGGAAGGCTTGATCTATTCCATAAAAACGGCGAACAGCTTCCCATCGTTTCTGTCACACAAGCGGAAACGATCGATACGCCCAAAAACCCCTATGTATATGAGATCATCGAGGATCTTACTCCGAAGTAAAACAAAATATGATAGGATAGTTTTGACAATCTTTTGCAGACGGAGGATCTAGAATGAAGATTTACGGAATTTATATGGACCGCCCGCTTTCACAGGAAGAGACTGAACGGTTCATGTCATTCGTATCACCTGAAAAACGGGAGAAATGCCGGAGATTTTATCATAAAGAAGATGCTCACCGCACCCTGCTGGGAGATGTGCTCGTTCGCTCAGTCATCAGCGGACAGTATCAGCTGGACAAATCCGGTATCCGCTTCAGCGCGCAGGAATATGGGAAGCCCTGCATCCCTGATCTTCCTGACGCCCATTTCAACATTTCGCACTCCGGCCGCTGGATCATTTGCGCGTTTGATTCACAGCCGATCGGCATCGATATTGAAAAAACGAAACCGATCAGCCTCGACATCGCCAAACGTTTCTTTTCAAAAACGGAGTACAGCGATCTTTCAGCCAAAAATAAAGACGAGCAGACAGACTATTTTTATCATCTATGGTCAATGAAAGAAAGCTTTATTAAACAGGAAGGCAAAGGCTTATCGCTTCCGCTTGATTCCTTCTCGGTGCGCCTGCATCAGGATGGACGGGTATCCATTGAGCTTCCGGACAGCCATTCACCATGCTATATCAAAACCTATGAGGTGGATCCCGGCTACAAAATGGCCGTATGCGCCGCGCACTGTGATTTCCCTGAGGATATCACAATGGTCTCGTACGAAGCGCTTTTATAGATGGCTCATCAGCAGCTTGACGCCGCGTTCAATTTCTTCCGTTTTGACATTGGAAATATTGATTTTTAATAGATTTTCTTTTGGATAATCTGATAAATAATGACGATCTATCGCCTCAAGGAGAACCCCTTGTTGTTTCAGCCTTTGCATCACCCTTGAGGCCGGCAGATCGGGAGGAAGCACCAGATGGGTATGCATGCAGGGCGCCTGCCCGCTGGAAAACGCAAAGCGTCCGCTTCCCAGCTGTCTGTGCGTTTGAATGGCTTGATGAAGCCTCATTGATCGTTCCTTATAGGATTCTCGGATTTTGTCTTTATGCCGGCTGAACATTCCGCTTTTGATATAAATTTCTAACGCTGCTTGAGAAATCACAGAGCTGTCGATGTCGTTCAGCTTTTTATACGTGTGAAACGTGTTAGTCAGCGCATCCGGCAAAACAGCGGCCCCTACGCGAAGGCCTGGAAACATCATTTTTGAGAAACTTTTTAGATAGATGACACGCGAGGACAGATCATATGCGTACAGCGGATCTGCCTTTTTGTTTTCCTCCAGATCACCGAGATAATCATCCTCAACGAGATAGACATCATACGTTTCCGCCAGTCTTACAAGCTCTTGTTTATCACGCTCTGACAAAGAGCAGCCAAGCGGGTTATGGAAGCGCGGCATCGTATAAAACAATTTGATCGATTCTGTCTGAAACAGCCGCTCAATCTCGGTGATATCAAGCCCCTCTTCCGTTCGTTTCACACCGATGGCGGGTATCCCAAGCGCCTCAAGCTGTTCAACCATCAAATGATAGCCAGGCTGTTCAATGGCAATCTTCTCTTTCCCATTTGGAAATGGCATGGCGCAAAGCAGGGATAATGCCTGCTGGACACCTGATGTAATGAAAATGTGCCGTTCGTCCGCAAATACCTGCTGATTGGCCAACAGTTTTTGGAGTACACGAATAAGCGACGGAAGCCCCTTTGGCGTCCCATAAATAAACAAATCGTTTTTGTATGTATCAATCGCTTTGTTGATACAGTGCTGAAAATCAAGATACGGAAACACATCGGGGTCCGGCGCAGATGTGGCAAAGTCGATGGGCCCCGGCTTTCCGCTTTTTAATGTGCCCGTCTTTTTCACAATATAATAGCCGCTTTTCGGAACGGAGTAGATGAGATGGCGCTTTTCGAGCTCCTGAAGTGCGCGGATCACTGTGCTGTTGCTGACTTGATAGCGGGCGGACAGCTGTCGGATGGACGGAAGCCTGTCTCCTTCTTGATAGGCGCTGCTTTGCATCATCTCCTCTATCCTCGTCAATAGAGTCATATATTTCTCCATGCATTCTCCCCCTGTTTTTGTACCGGTACAGTTCATTGTTTTTCTCATTGTACCCTTCTGCTCACAGCCATACAATAAAAGGAGCGACCGGCGCTGCAAATCAGGTAAAGGAGCACCTTCCATTATGTTTAAAAATCAGCAAACCTCCGCTTATATGGCGGCTATCTTATATTCGTTCATTATCGGTTTATCCTTTTTATTCGTAAAAATCGCACTGCAAACAGCCGAACCGTTTGATATTCTCGCGCACCGGTTCACCATTGCGTTTGCCGCGGCCACTGTACCCGTCTTATTCGGCTGGGTAAAGCTATCAATCCGTGTAAAAGACGTCATTGCCATTTTGCCGCTCGCCCTGCTGTACCCGGCGTTGTTTTTCAGCTTTCAGGCATTCGGCCTTGTGCACTCGTCCTCCTCTGAAGCGGGAATTATTCAGGCAGCCATTCCGATTTTCACAATGGTCTTAGCCAGTTATCTATTAAAAGAACGCTCCACGTGGATGCAGAAGGGTTTCACGGTTTTATCCGTTGCCGGCGTTATGTTTATTTTTGTGATGAAAGGCGTCGATGTGGAATCAGCGAGCTTAAAAGGATCTTTGCTGATCCTTTTGTCAGCTTTGTCCTCCGCGATGTATAATACCGCCGCCAGAAAAATGACGCAGCGGTTCAAGCTGACCGAGCTCACCTACATCATGTCAGCCATCGGCTTTGTCGTCTTCAACGCCATCGCCCTTGTTCGCCACGGCGCGGCTGGAACTGTCAGCACTTATTTTCAGCCATTCCAGGAGCCCGGCTTTGTTCTCGCCATTGTGTATTTGGGCGTGCTGTCTTCACTCGTCACTTCGTTTCTGTCCAACTATACACTTTCGAGGATTGAGGCGTTTAAAATGAGCGCTTTTAGTCATGTGTCCACCATCGTGACGATGATTGCGGGCGTGGTGATTCTAAACGAAACTCTTGCCTGGTATCATCTTGTTGGAGCCGTTTGTATTATGATTGGCGTGGTGGGGAGCAATACGAATCTGCAGAAAAAGACAAATCACCATAGGGCCCCTGCAAAAAAATGAGAAATTATGCTAGACTGAAAGGAAAAACATGGTTTGAGGTGTAAGTGTACTGTATGATTCAATATGCTAGTGAAAGTATTAATCTTCCAGGAGAAATTACTTTTAAAGACGTAAGAGAAATCTTTTTTTATCAACTCGGAAAAATCTCATTCTTTTACTTTCTGTTGTTTTGCGCCATTTTTGCTGCAGTTCATTTCATTAACGGATGGCCCCGTATTGTTTATGGCAGCGAAGCGCTTAACTTGTTTGTGAATAGTATTTTGATTATCGTGATGTCAGTTCTGTTTACACTACTGCTCCTCCTTCTTCTATATGTAAAGTTTTCTAGAGCATACAAGAAGAACGAACGGATTAAATCCAAAAGAACGTATACCCTCAATCAAGAAGGAATCCGTATATGTTCTAAAAAGTATGACCTCATTTTTCATTGGAATGAAATCACGGCTGTTTTCGAATATAAGAATATCTTCCGGATCAATACATCCAGCAGCCAATATATTGCGATACCAAAACATTTTTTTCATTCCAAAGAGGAGATGAACAGATTCCGAGGAATTATCCTTAATCATACCGAAACAAAAAAAGTAAAATTCAAAAAGGATCAGCGCTGATAGTGCTGATCCCTTTATAGTGATTGATGCGTTTCTTTTGCCTTCTGTTTATCTAAAAACGGCATCAGCTCTATTCCAGCCGATACACCTACAAACACGATGCACACAACAACAATCAGCAGATAATCATGGGCCTTGTCAAAAAACAACCCGCCCGCATACACGCTGAGAGCCCCGGCGATCCGCCATTGGCAGCATAAAAAATTGAAAGGAATTTCTGAATGAGTTCATTCCTATGGCGAAAACAAATGTAAACAGCAATACAAATCATTCATCCTAGGGACGCGCTCATGTTTCGGCTTGCCTTTGTTTGAGTATTGCGACTATTAAATCATGAAAAAATCCCCACTCCTCAAAAAAAAAAGCGGAACAGCCAGCGCTGTCCGCTTTTGATCATGATTGAATGATCGGATGCTGATTCAAGATCGCAAAAATCCGTTCTGCCACTTCTTCCGTATGTGACAGCAGAAACATGTGCCCGCCGCCAAATTCATGGAATGTGATGTCTTTCGCCCACTTCTTCCAGCCTTCCGCATCCCTAATGCATTTTTCATCATCAAGCCCGTTAAAGACATGAACAGGTGATTGGATTGGGGCGACATCGTGAAGCTCAAATTGCTCAAGAGCCCGGTAATCTGATCTGAAGGAAGGCAGAAAAAAGGACATGACTTCCTTGTTTTCAACGAGCTCCGCGGGCATCCCGCCTAATTTGATAATATGATCGAGAAATTGATCATCAGGCAGATGCGACACTTTCTTCCGCTGAATATGCGGCGGCTGTATCGCAGAAATGATCACCGCCTGAGGAAAGATGCCTTCACGCTCCAGCTTTTGCGCTAGCCTGAAGGTGATCATTCCGCCCATACTGTGTCCGAACAGCACAAACGGCCGATCAGGACGAAGGTTTAATTCTTGCTTGTACAAATCGGTCAGCTTTTCAAGATCCTCAACGGCTGACGTTTGATTCGTGCCGTGTCCCGGCGGCTCGGCAGCGAGCATCTCACACTCCCCTTGCAAAAAAGCATGGAGAGGGCGAAATGATGCCGAGTAGCCGCCGGCAAACGGAAAACAGATGAGCTGCGTTTTTTCCGACGCATCAAATGATTTGAAGAGCTGGCTCATTGGCCGTCTCCTCCTTTCACACTTCATTTAAGAAACCGTTATGGTTTGTGTATTAAGAAATTCGAGCAAAATTCCGGCATTCCTGTCTAGCGTTTCCCCCTGCAGCATTTCAGCGTGTGTTCCAAAACCTCTTTTCACACGGTAAGCACCTGTTGTGGCCTCTTCCCACGATGCAAGCCATTCCGGCATGTCAAAATCAACGCCGGAAGTCAGCAGATCAATATCCGCTTTCACCTGTCCTGTGCTGATCAGGTTCACGTAGTACGAGTAAAAAGCGTGTGTTTTTTGCTTGAGGCCTTGTTTGACGGCTTCGCTGTTGAGCGCTTCATTGTCCCGGTTGACATTCATCAGGACTTCGACATCACTTTCAACCGTGCGCCCGTCCAGATCGCTGACACCTTGTTTTTTATAGGAATCCACCATGATGATCCGCTGAACTATACGGCCTTGTTCCTCAAGCCTTTTGGCAGCTTCAAACGCCAGGCTGCATCCCGCTGAATATCCAAACAATGTTAAAGGCCCTTCCGGCTGAAGCTTCTGGATCAAATCCGCATAGCGGTCAAGCCGGTTTTCCTCCTCAATGAAATCAAAGGCGCACAGTTTATATGACGGCAGGCGGCTGGCCAGGTTTTGGTACATGAGGCCATAGCCCAATACCGGCGGGAATGCGAAAATGATCTGATCTTCCTGATCGGGATTCATGACCGTTACATCCTGCAATCCATCTGAGCCCCCGTTTTTCAAATATGCTGAGATGCCGGCGATCGTCGGTGCATCAAACAAAAGCTTCACCGGTAGATCAATCCCGAGCTCTTTCTTAATGCGGGAAGCGGCGGTCATTGCCTTTAAAGAGTGCCCGCCGAGCGCAAAGAAATCGTCATGAATGCCGATCTGCTGTCTGCTGAGAACTTCAGACCAGATTTGCGCGATCGTTTCTTCCGTCTCGTCTCGGGGCCCGATCCATTCTTCCGCCAGCTGATCCTGATCCGGTTTTGGCAGCAGCCGTTTATTGACCTTTCCATTTGTTGTTAAAGGAAGCTCGTCCAAGAACGTAAAGGTTTGCGGCACCATGTAAGCAGGAAGCTGTTTTTTCAGATTCGCCTTTACGTCCCTAACTGAAAGCTGCGTTCGGTTCACGAGGTAAGCGTTGATTGACGCATCGCCAGACTCATGGCGGTCCGCCACAACGACCGCATCTTTCACACCCGGGTATTCCTGCAGGTGTTTTTCGATTTCTTCAAGTTCAATCCGGTGTCCGCGTATTTTGATCTGGTCGTCAATACGGCCGGCGTATTCAATCGTTCCATCCGGCAGCCAGCGTGCTAAGTCCCCTGTGCGGTAAAGTGTTTCTCCCGGCTTAAACGGGTTCGTGATAAACTTTTGCTTCGTCAGGTCATGACGGTTTAGATACCCTTTTGATACGCCCATTCCGCTGATGCACAGTTCACCAACCGCTCCGAATGGCTGGAGCTGATTTTGCTCATTGAGAATATAAACACTGGCATTGCTGATCGGCTTTCCGATCGGCAATGAGGAAATGGAATCCGGTATATCATGTACAACGTGAGCTGTCGCAAATACCGTGCCCTCAGTAGGCCCGTAGCAGTTAATCAGCTTGCCCGGCCCCATGATCCGCAGCGCTTTTCTGACGTGAGGCACTGACGCCCGCTCCCCGCCGAATAACACGCAGCGAAGCCCCTTCATCCAATCCTCTCCCGCATCGGTGAGTAGGTTAAATAGTGCGGTTGTCGCAAACATGACATTGACATTCTCTTGATGAATCAGATTGGTTAGACGTTCTGTATCAAGCAGCGTTTGTTCATCTGCGATCATCAGCCGTGCCGCATTCAGTATTGAAGCGTAGAAATCAAAGGTAAATGCGTCAAAGGCGTAATTCGAAACAGATAAGAACGTATCTTTTTCAGAAAATGCCATGTAGTCTACATGCTTGACCAATCCTTGAATATTGGCATGAGTGGTGATATTGCCCTTCGGCTTTCCGGTTGTGCCGGACGTGTACATGATATATGCCGGGTCATCGGGTTCAATCGCGATTGCAGGGTCGCTTGCCTGCTCCTCAAACCGAGTTTGATCGTCGATGAAGAGCGTTGTTCCTGTATACGGCAGCTGAGCCGCTTTTTCTTTCATCTCCTGATGTGTCAGCAGGCAGGCTGCCGCGCTGTCAGTCAGCATATACGAAATTCGGTCCTCCGGCAGCTTCGGATCAACCGGCAGATAAGCCGCTCCCGCTTTTAATACGCCGAGAATGCCGATCACCAGTTCAAGCGAACGCTTCGTATACAACGCTACAACGGAGCCTTTGCCCGCGCCTTGCTTTTGCAAACGGCGTGCAAGGCGGTTCGCTTCCTCATCTAATTCGCGATAGGACAGCGTCTGGCCGGAATACGTAAGCGCCGGTGCATCCGGATTGACGTTCACCGCTTCCTTGAACCAATCCGTCAGAGGCTTTGCATCATGAGTTTGAGCCGGCGGGTTTAAGCCGGTTAGTAAAAACGCTCTCTCCTTTTCGTCAACAAGGCTGATCGTGCTGACTGGCTGATCCGGCTTCTCGATCAGCTGCTGAATCGCGGTGAGAAGCTGAGATTTCAAGCGCAGGATAAACGCCTCATCAAACACATTCTCATTATAGGCAAGCTTTATCAGCATCTCATCCCCCGGAGAAGCCATCAGATTGAGATCATAATTCGACTTCTCAAAAACATGTACATCCTCCATCTCAAAGCCGTTTTCACTGTTTTCTTCATTTTTCGCATCCTGAAGCGGATAATTTTCAAAGACAATGATGTGGTCAATCAGTTTTGGCTGATCGGCCTGAGTTTGGATGTCATAAAGCGGCACATATTGATGCGGCTCGGACTGAAGCGATTGCTCCTGCAGCTGCTTGAGCAAACCGTTAAATGTGAGATCCTCAGACAATTTCACACGTCTCGGGACAACGTTGATAAACAGCCCGACCATATGTTCAACGCCTTTGATTTCCGCGGGGCGCCCGGAAACGACTGTGCCGAAGGTCAAATCGCCAGACTGCTGATAGCGGCTGATCAACACGCTCCAAACTGCCTGCAACGCCGTACTTAAAGTGGTATGCTGCGATTTCGCAAGCTCGGCAAAGGCCTTTGTTTCCGCCTCCGGCAGCGAGAAGAGCAGTTCTTTCGGCTCGTATTCGCCCCCTTGTTTCTTTCTTTGCTCCGCAAACGTCGTCTGCCCTTCAAAGTCCTCTAAGTACTCGCGCCAATAACGGAGTGACGCTTGTTTATCCTGTTTTTCGAGCCACTTGACATAGTCCTTATACGGTTTGACAGGCGACAGATTGTACGGCTTTTGTTCGCGCAGGGCATTGTATACCTTAAATAGGTCCTGCACGACGATGCCGAAGCACCAGCCGTCCAAAATGATGTGGTGGTAGGTCCACACCCATTCAAAGCTTTCTTCAGCTTTTTTGAAAATGGCTGCCCGCATGGGGATATCCCGGGTCAAATCAAAGCCCTTGATCTTATCCTGTTCTTTGTATTCATTGATTTTTGCTGTTTGCTCGCTGTCCGTTAAGTGCGTCAGGTCGATTTCTTCTATATGAAACTGGCGTTTTTTCAATACGACTTGGACAGGTCTTTTTACTTTTTCGTGAATGAACACGGTACGAAATACATCGTACCGGCCCATGATCACATTCATGCTTTCTTCAAGGCATTTGATATTCAAGCTGCCTTTCACTTTCATCGTAATTTGTTCAAGGTAAAAGCTCTGGCCGGGATTCAGGATGGTATGAAACAGCATCCCTTCCTGCATCGGCGATAGATAATACATATCTTGAACCTGATCCTTGCTAAATTGACTCATATGCTTCGCTCCCGCCTCCTGTAATTCCCTTGCGTCTTATTTTAAATTCTCCTCAAGCATGTCAAAGATATCGCCCATTTCGTCCATTTCAAGATCATCGGCGCTGAAGTCGCTTGGCGTGAACTCCTTGTCCTCTTTTTCCGTGCAATGGCGGATCAGCATCAGGAGGTTTTCTTTAAACCGTTCCATTTGCTCCTCGACTGTAGCTCTTTCAAACTCCTTCTCATTGTAGGAGCAGGAAAGCACAAACCGGCCGTTTCTGATCATGCCGCTGAAGCTTAAAGCGTACAGCGCTTCTGATTCTTCGCTTACCTGACGCCCCATATCGAAAACGGACGGCTCAAAAAAGTCGGTTTTTACATCACTGTCGAATTGGCCTAAATAGTTAAAGCTGATCTCTGGCGTAAAGCCCTTGGTTTCCGCTGTTTCTGTGACATAACGGAGAATGCCGTAGCCAACACCTTTGTCCGGAATGCGGCGCAGGTTTTCTTTGACTGATTTGATCACGGCTGAGGCGTCTGCTTCAGATATGTCGAGCACAACAGGATATTGTGCGGTAAACCAGCCGACCGTCCTGGAGATATTCACATTCGGGATGATGTCCTCCCGTCCGTGTCCCTCCAGGTTTATGCCGATTTTGGCATCTTCTGTCCATTCTTTCATCGTTAAACCGAGCGCGCTGAGAAGAATATCATTGATTTCGGTTCCATATGGCTGATGAACATCTGTTAAGAGATGTTTGGTGTCTTCTTCCGTTAATTCACAGAGGACGGATGAGGTATGTTTGACAATCCGCCGCTCTGTTTCGTAGTCCTTCGGCACAGGAGAAACTTGTTCAGCGTCCATTTGCGCCCAGTAATCAGCCTGTTGTAAAAGATCTGCTGATTGGCTGAATGCCGCCAGTTCTTCCGCCCAGTCCTTGAAGGAGTTTGTTTTTTGCGGGAAGACAATGTTCTCTTCTTTCTCAGCCTGCACGTAGCCTGAAGCAAAATCTTCAAGTAAAATCCGCCATGATACGCCGTCGACCACGAGATGGTGTACAGCGATGAGCAGGTGATCGCCAGCTTCCGTACGGTATTGCTCGGCTTTCAGAAGCGGTCCGTTTTGCAGATCGAGACTGCTTTGCAGCCTGTCCGCGAGAATCTTGATCTGGCTTTTCAGCATCTCTTCATCAGTGCCGTACAAATCAACGATCTCGAAGCTGACCTTGCTTTCACTGATCGGTTTATATGCTTGAATGATGTCCCCGTTTTCCTCACGATAAACCATGCGGAGCGCGTCATGATGTTCAATCAGCGCCTGCAACGTTTTCTCCACCCGTTCAGGATCAAAACCCTTCGCGGCGTGAAGCATCACCGATTGGTTCCAGTGGTGCTTGTTTGTGAAGTTCTTTTCAAAGAACCAGCGCTGAATCGGCGTCAGAATGGCTTCGCCTTCCACAGGCCCTTGGTCCGCCTGTTTGCCTTCGGCACGCTCCACGTATTGGGTGAGCTCCTCGATTGTCGGGTGCTGGAAGAGATCTTTCATTTCCAGCTTCCAGCCGTGCTGATTCAAGCGGCTCGCCATTTGGATTCCTTTGATGGAATCTCCGCCGAGTGAGAAGAAATTGTCACTGACACCGATCTCCGGAATACCGAGCACGTCCTGCCAAATGCCGGCAAGCAGCTCTTCCATGTCGGTTGTCGGCGCTTTGTATTCCCCGCTCCCCGCTTCGATGTCCGGCTCAGGCAGGGATTTGCGGTCTACTTTGCCGTTTGCCGTAACCGGAAGTTCATTTAATGTCACCCAGAACGCCGGGATCATGTAATCCGGCAAGGTTTCTTTCAGTGCTGATTTCAGTGCTTCTATGTCAGCTGTTTCCGGTGTCACGTACGCCGCGATCGCTGTATTGCCGCCTTTATCTTTGACAGCTGTCACCGCCGCATCCTGCACCTCAGAAAGCTGGGCGAGCTGGACTTCGATTTCTGACAGCTCGATCCGGTAGCCGCGGACCTTGACCTGCTGGTCGATCCGGCCGATGTATGCGATGCCGCCGTTCACCCATTTCACCAAATCGCCGGTGCGGTACATGCGTTCACCCGGCACAAACGGATCGGCGACAAACCGCTTCGCGGTTTCATCTTCCTTGTTCAGATAGCCGCGCGCCAATCCGCGTCCCGCTACGCAAAGCTCTCCGGCCACGCCTTCCGGCTGCACTTGATTGCCCTCGCCGAGAATGTATACTCTCGTATTGGCGATTGCACGCCCGATGGAAAGTGAGTCTTCCTCGGGATTGATCTCTGTGCTTGTGGCGACGACTGTGTTTTCTGTCGGCCCGTAGTTGTTGACGAGCGTGTACGGCCGTTTGACCGCGCGCTTCAGCTTGTCTCCTCCGGTCAAGAGGACGCGGAGTGACGTGTTCTCAAGCTCCATGAACTGTTCCGCCAGCTGCGTCGGCAGGAACGTGATCGTCACGCCGTTCGTTTCGAAATAGTCGTTCAGGCGGACGATATCGAGGCGGATCGCTTCATCAATGACGTGAAGTTCGGCGCCGATTGTCCACGTCGGGAACATCTCCCAAATGGAGGCGTCGAATCCAAAGCCCGCGTACTTCGCACTGCGGTCCTCCGCTGTCATGCTGAACGCGTCATGGTGCCAAAAGCACAGGTTCACAAGCGCATGGTGCTCAACCATGACACCCTTCGGCTGACCGGTCGTTCCTGACGTGTAAATCATGTACGCGAGGTTCTCCGCTTTTGTAGCTGTGAGCGGATCTTCCTCGTCGTTTTCATCAAGCGGCAGGCTCAGAATCGTGCGGTCGCCGTCAAGAAGAATGACCTCTCCCAAGAAGCTATCCGGTACTGAAATGCCTTCCTGTTTCAAGAGAATCTTCGCGCCGCTGTCTTGTAAAATGTAGTCAATCCGCTGATCCGGATAGTCAGGATCAATCGGCACAAACGCCGCCCCCGCCTTTAAGACGCCGAGCACCGCGGCGGCCATTTCCAGCGACGGCTTCGTGAGAACGCCGACGCGCTCATCCGCGCTGATACCGCAGTCGATCAAAATCCGGGCAAGACGATTCGCCTTGGCATTCAGCTCGCCGTACGTCCACGACTGGCCGTTGTATGTGACAGCCGGGCGGTCTTTGTGGCGCTGAGCCGTTTCTTCGAATAGCTGATGAACGGTTTTGTCTGTCGGCACAGGCAGCGTGTTGCCCTTCCAGGCCTCAAGAAGCGTTTGTTTTTCTGTTTCGGTGACGAGTGACAGGCTGGAAAGCGGCTGGTTCGGATCTTCCGCAACAGCCTTCAGTAAACGCAGAACATATTCGCTCCATTTCTCAGCCGTTTCTTTTGAGAACAGATCAGTCGCATATTCGAGCTGCAGGCCGATGCCGTTTTCATCAGTAAATCCGCCTAATGTCAGATCAAACTTAGACGTTCCTTGATGGGACTCGTAAGGTGAAATGCTTAGATTCTGCAATGCGAGCTGTTCTTTATCAGGATTTTCTGTCGTCACCATTACGTTAAACAATGGATTTCGGCTCATATCCCGAGGGAGATCAAGCTGATTGACCAAATCCTCAAACGGATATTCATGATGCTCCAGCGCTGACAGGTTCGTCTGCTTCGCTTGCTCGAGGAGCTCTGTAAATGTTTGCTGTTCTTCCGCTTCCATTCTTAAGGCAAGCGTATTAACGAACATTCCCGGCATGTCTTGGACATCAGCATTCGTCCGGCCGGCAGTAACGGAGCCGATGACGATATCACGCTGTCCGGAAATTTTGCTTAAAAAGACGTGGAAAACAGCGTGAAGCACCATGTGCAAGGTCGTCCCAGTTTCCGAGAGCAGTTTTTCTACCGCCTTTGCCGTCTCACTCCCCGTACGGAAACGGACCGTGTCCCCTTTAAAGCTTTGCACAGGCGGACGGGCGTAATCGAGCGGAAGATCAAGCTCAGGCAGCTCGCTTGAAAGAACCGAGAGCCAGTACGCTTCATGCTCCTTCATCCGCTCCTTCTGCTCCGCTTCATTTTGCCAAACGGCGAAATCCTTATAATGAAGCGCCGGCTCCGGAAGCTGATCTCCTTTGTAAAGCAGTGCCAATTCTTTTACAAAAATGCCTCTTGATACGCCGTCTGCGATAATATGATGCATATCCAACAGCAGCAAATGTTTTTTCGCTTCAATTCGAAGCAATGCCGCGCGAATGAGCGGTGCATCGTTTAAGTCGAATGGCTGGATAAATTCCTTGATTTTTTGTTCCGCTTCATCTTCTTCCGCTTCAAACACGTGAAGATCAATCGCCGCCTCCTCCATAATGCGCTGAACAGGCTCACCATTTGCTTCTACAAATGACGTACGCAATGACTCGTGGCGGTTCACAAGCTGATTGAGCGAGTCGCGCAGACGAGAAATATCAAGCTCGCCTTCCATCAGAAGAACAGATGGCATGTTGTAGCTAATCGTCTGCCGGTCAAGCTGATTCAGTACATACATCCGTTTCTGTGCGGATGACAGTGGGTACATCTCCTGTTTGTCAGCCGGTTTGAGAAAGTGATGGGCGCCTGAAACCGCCGACGCCTCCATATAAGCCGCCAGCTGGCGGACAGTCGGCTGCTCGAACAAGGCTTTAAGCGGTACGGTTTTCCTCAATTCGGCCTGAATATTGGCGATGAGCATCATCCCTTTTAATGAATGGCCGCCTAAATCGAAGAAATCGTCATCGATGCCGATCGCTTCTATGCTAAGCGTTTTCTCCCAAATGCGGCATAGGCTCTCTTCAAGCGCTGTTTCCGGTGCGGCTGAGGCCCTGCGTACGGATTGTGCCGCATTCGGCTTTGGCAATGCGTTTCTGTCGCTTTTCCCGTTTGCGGTCAGCGGAATGGCGTCCATCTGCACAAAAAAAGCAGGAATCATATGAGACGGCAGTGTTTGTGAAAGCTGGTTCCGGAGCTCTGCTTTTTCAATGGCTTGCTCCGCCGTATAATACGCGCAAAGCTCTTGAAGCCCGCCCTCGGAAACCGCCAGCACAACCGCTTCTTGAATGTCGCTGAGGCTGAGCATGACCGTTTCAATTTCCTTTGGCTCAATGCGATAGCCGCGGATTTTCACCTGATCATCAGCCCGGCCGATAAATTCAAGTGTACCGTCAGAAAGTCTCCGCACGACATCTCCGGTTTTGTACATGAGGCTGCCCGGTGAATATGGATTTTCAACAAACCTCTCCGCCGTCAGCTGAGGCCTGTTGAGATACCCTCTCGCAAGCCCCTGTCCCGTGATATAGAGCTGGCCGCTCGCTCCCGGAGGCACAAGCTTTAATGCTTCATTTAAGACAAGCGCGCCGGCATTCGCAATCGGCTGTCCGATTGTCGGGCGTTTCGCGAACGCATCCGGTTCAGATAGATCAACCCGTCCGGCGATGGCGCCGATCGTTGCTTCAGTCGGGCCGTAGTGATTGATAAATTCGGTATGTCCGTACACCTTGCGGAAGGCGAGAACATCAGCCGGAATGATTTTTTCTCCTCCCAAGACAATCAAGCGCAAGGATTTAAAGTTTGGCTCTTTTGTAAAGCTGGCCGTATTCACCATCGTATGGAACAGAGACGGTGTCAGTTTGATATAAGTGATCCCGTGCTCCTTGATATAACGCCCCATTTCATCCGGCGCCGTATAGGTTTCCTTCGGCACGATGTGGAGCTCGCCCCCTGCCAGAAGCACAGGGAACACGCTCGTATAGCCCAGATCGAATGCGTAAGACGAAAGCAATACAGTCTTATCGCTTTCCGTTAGAACCGCCT
This sequence comes from Bacillus sp. RHFS10, assembly GCF_016757475.1. Classification (NCBI taxonomy): domain Bacteria; kingdom Bacillati; phylum Bacillota; class Bacilli; order Caryophanales; family Bacillaceae; genus Bacillus; species Bacillus sp. RHFS10. The sequence goes on along the minus strand of NZ_JAESPO010000006.1, from coordinate 156,233 downwards.
CTTCACTAAACCAAGAAACATAGTTTGTCAGATTGCGATGCTCGATCTGCACGCCCTTCGGCTTCCCGGTCGTACCGGACGTATAAATGACGTATGCAAGATTATGAGACCCGGAGATCGGTGAGGGGCGCTCCTTACTCGCATTTCTCCATTTCGCGTCATCAAGGTTGACGATTGTTCCTTCATATTGCCCAATGGCCGTCATGTTTCTTTCGTTCACGACCGCAATTTTCGCTCCGCTGTCCTCTAGTGAATAACGGATTCGTTCTTCAGGCGTATCAGGATCAATCGGCAGGAAAGCCGCCCCCGCTTTCATGACACCAAGAATCGATACCATAACCTCAGCTGACCGATCCATGACAATCGCGACGATGTCTTCACGCCCTGCCCCTTGCGCGCGAAGATGATGCGCCAGCTGGTTCGCCTGTTCATCAAGCTCGCGATAGGTCAGCAGATTTCCCCCAGACCTTACCGCAGGATGATCAGGTGTTTGTTGGGCCTGTTTTTCGAAAAGAGCTGCAAAGGTTGCTTCAGTCTTTTGAGTCATATGCCTTTCTTCAAGCAAAGCAGCCGTTTCTGCTGGTGAAAGTAAGTCTGCATCAGACAGCCGGACGTTCGGATTAGCCGCGGCCGATTTGATGATATTGACAAAGTGGCTGCTCCAGCGGCGGATCGTCTCGTCCTTAAACAGGGCAGTCGCATAGTCAAAGCTTAGGCCGATATCCTCTTCACGCTCGACTGCTTCCAAGGAGAGATCAAATTTCGCGACGTGATGAAGCATGGAATACGAAGAAATCTTCAAATCTCCTAATCTCAATGAAGGAATCTCCATATTCTGCATGTTGAACATCACGCTGAACAGCGGACTTCGGCTGGTATCCCTTGTAAGCGGAAGCTTTTCAATCAGCTCCTCAAGCGGATAGCTCTGGTGCTCGAAAGCTTGAAGGCTGGCTGTTTTGACCTCTTCAAGGAATTGCGCAAAGGTTTTATCCCCCGCAGGCGCCGTTCTTAATGCCACCGTGTTGACAAACATGCCCGGCACACCTTGCAGATCAGGATGTGTTCTTCCCGCAGTCGGCGAGCCGACAATGATATCGTCCTGTGACGCGTACTTAGAAAGAAGGACATTGAACGCCGCCAGCAAAAACATGTACATTGTCGTATCCGTTTCGGCCAAGAGTGTCTTAATTTGAGCCGTCATCTGTTTATCAAGCCCGAACATCACGCGCTCTCCTTCAAAGCTCCGTTCAGCAGGCCTCTCGAAATCCGCCGGAAGATCAAGAATCGGCAGCTCGCCTTTAAAGGTATCGAGCCAGTATGCTTCATCCTTTTGAAGATCAGCCTGTTCCTTATGCCAAACAGCGTAATCTTTATAGTGAATCTGCGGCTGCTCAAGATCAGCGCCTTGATACATTTTGGCGAGATCACCGATCAGAATGCCTGTTGAACTGCCGTCAGTAATGATATGGTGCATATCAATGAGCAGCAGGTGGCGTTCTTCTTCAAGCTGGACAAGCTTCGAACGGACGAGCGGCGCGCGGTTTAATTCAAACGGCTGAATAAACGCTTTGATTATCTCTTCCGCATCTTCTTCCCGTCCCTTGGCAGCCTCCAGCTGGAACGATATGTTTTTATGAATGGTTTGTACAACCTCTCCGTCGATCATGTCAAACGATGTACGGAGAATTTCGTGCCGGTTGATTAATTGCTGAATCGCGTTTTCAAGCCGGTCTTTCTCTACTTCTCCCTCCAGCAAAAGTACAGCGGGGACGTTGTAGCTTGTGTTTGCTTGTCCAAGCTGATTGAGGATATACATTCTCCGCTGGGCTGGGGATACAGGATAATGCTGCTGATAAGGTGCTTGCCTGATCGGTTCAAACGTCTGCTCCTCCTTGCCTTCGTTCTCTTCCAAATACAGCGCCAGTTCTTGAATGGTCGGCTTTTCAAAAAGCACTTTTATCGGCACTTCCTTATGAAATTGCTCTTGGATTTTCGCCGTCATCATCATCGCTTTCAACGAATGGCCGCCGATCATAAAAAAGTTATCGGTAACGCCTGCTTTGACGCCGAGAATCCCTTCCCAAATCTCCGCTAATTTCTTTTCACTCTCTGTCTCTGGTGCTGCGTATTCCCGCTGTACAGCTTCTGATTGAGGCGCAGGCAGTTCTTTTTTGTTGATTTTTCCGTTCGGCGTGAGCGGCAGGCTGTCCATCTGAATCAAATGGGCGGGAACCATATAATCAGGCAAAGCCTGAGACAGCGTTTTTCTCAGCTCGCTCACAGATACTTCGCGGTCCGCCGTAAAGTACGCGCAAATTTCATTTTCATCCGCTTTGTTCTTGCGGATGATCACCGCAGCCTCTGTCACATGATCCGCCATGTTCAGTTTTGCTTCAATTTCGCCAAGCTCAATTCGGAAGCCGCGCACCTTCACTTGATTGTCGATTCTGCCTAAAAACTCGATATTCCCGTCCGGCAGCCATCTCGCCAAGTCGCCAGTGCGATAAATCCTTTCACCCGGTCTGAACTGATCTTCGAGAAATTGCTTCTCCGTCAGTTCAGGGAGATTGACATATCCTCGCGCTACACCAATTCCTCCGACGCACAGCTCACCCGGCGCGCCAATTGGCTGCAGACGCTGCTGTTCATCCATGATGTAGGCAGTTGAATTTCCGATAGGCTTCCCAATTGGAATAGAGCCGCTGTACTCACGGTCGATCAGAAAACTTGTTGAAAATGTCGTGTTTTCTGTCGGGCCATATCCGTTCCACAACGAAAGCGACGGCGATGCCTGTTTCACTTTGCTGACGATATGCGGCACGAGCGCGTCTCCGCCGATGATTAAATGGCGTAATGTGCCGAACATGCCGGCGTCCTTTGCGGCAAGCTGGTTGAATAAAGGTGATGTCAGCCACATGGTCGTGATTTTCTGTTCACGCAGGAAGGCCGCAAATGGTTTGGCATCAAGCAGCGTCTCTTTTTTGACCGGATAAAGCGCTGCGCCATTCAGCAGTGCGCCGAATACCTCAAAGGTGCCTGCATCAAAACTGACAGCTCCCGTTTGCGCCATGCGGTCCTCCTCGTGAACAGGAACGTAACCGGCATTTTTGACGAGGCGCAAGATGCTTTTATGTTCAATCATGACGCCCTTCGGTTTGCCCGTCGAACCAGATGTATACATGATGTATGCCAAATCAGACGGCGAGGATGGCAGATTGAGATTGTCAGCCGCTTCGCTCTCTTCAAAACCGCTGTCCAGTGTAAGAACCGGCACTTGCAGCTGATGCGCCTGCTCTGTATAAGACTTTCCGGCCAATACCATGCGAATCATGCTGTCCTCCGCCATGAAACGTAGACGGTCCTCAGGAAGCGCCGGATCAAGCGGCACATAGGCGGCGCCTGCTTTTAACACAGCCAGCATACCGACAACGGTTTCTGCCGAGCGGTCGTTCATAATCGCGGCTGTTTCCCCTTTGTGAAGACCTTGTTTGACAAGCTTTCTCGCCAGACGGTTTGCCGCTGCATTCAGCTCACGGTATGTCAGCTCGGCTCCTTCATATACAACGGCAGGGCTTGCCGGTGTCCGTTGCGCTTGCTCTTCAAACACTTGATGAACGGCCACCCCTTCAGGGAATTCGGCTTTTGTCTGGTTAAACACCTCGACCATTTGCCGCTGCTCTTCGTCTCTCACAAGCCCGTACTCACGCACATAAGCGTCCGGCTGATCGACAGCCGCTTCCATCATGCGGGTGAGGTGCTCCGCTGTCCGTTCGATAAAATCGGAATCAAAGGCGGCTCCGTTATATTTGATTTTGACGGTCCACGTTTTGCCCGGATATACAATCAGGTTGAAGTCGAAGCTTGTTTGCTCAAATGCGCTTTCTACCTTGATAGAAAATCCGAGGCGGTCTTCCATGCTGCCATTTTCAAGCTCTTGATCAAGCGGATAATTTTCAAACGCGACCAAATGGTTCAAGAGATTGCCATCAAGGGCTGAGCGTTTTTGAATCTCATATAGCGGCACGTAATCGTAGCGCTCCGCCTCTACCGCATGCTGCTGGACAGCTGAGAAAATATCAGCAAAAGCTGCATCACGATCAACTTTTACCCGCACCGGAATGGTGTTGATAAACAGCCCCGCCATCGTTTCAATCCCGTTGATTTCAGACGGCCGTCCCGATACGACCGTGCCGAAGACAACGTCATTCGCAAAGTTGTATTTGCTGAGAACAATACCCCAAACAGCCTGAAACAGGTTGGGCCCTGTCACTTGGTGACGGTTTGCAGTTTGCTGAATGCGGGCAACCAGTGTTTCGTCCCATGTAAATGAGTATTCTTTATTGACATACTCGTCTTTTTTCTCAGGCAGGCGGCCCGGAAGCACGCTCGGCTGTTCAAAACCCGCCAAGCGTTCGCTCCAGTAGCTCTCTGCTTCTTCATTGTCTTGTTTTCCGAGCCACTTGATGTAGTCGGAATAAGGTTTGCCCTGACTGTTTGCCGGTGTCCGGCCTCCTCTGAGCGCCTCGTAGTTTTGGAACAGGCTTTTCATGAGCACGCCCATGCTCCAGCCGTCCATCATAATATGATGATTGCTCCAGACAAGATACAGCTGATCTGCGTCAAGACGGAAAACCGCCACCTTGAACAACATGTCTTTTGCCAGGTTAAAACCTTGGCGCTGCACATCTTGTTTATAACGCTCAATGTGCTCTTTCTGGCGGTCTGCGTCCGCATGACTAATATCTTCATAGTGCACCTTTGTTTTGCGTTCAGCTAACACAACCTGACGCGGTTTTTGCAGCTGCTGATGCACAAATACCGTACGGAGAATATCATAAGACCGAATCAGTTCATTGACGCTTTTCTCAAAGATTTCAAGATCAAAAGCACCGTGAATCCCAAGCTCTAATTGTGTGAAGTACGAGGAAGAATGCGGATCAAGCATCGCATGATACAGCATTCCCTCCTGCATTGGTGTCAGTGCGTACACCTTTTGAATCGACTTTTTGCTCATATGCCACCTCTATTAGAAAATTTCCATTAATTTATCTAGTTCATCCAGCGTCAAATCGTCGTCGCCAAGGTCGCTCGGCGTCAGTTCCGTTCCATCTTGAGATAGGCAATGTTTAATGATTCCGAGAAGATGGGCTTTAAAACTGTCGCTGAATGTCTGTATCGTTTTTTCATGAAACTCAAGAGAATGATAGGCCAGTGACATCGTCAGTTTTCCGTTTTCGATATATCCGACAACATCGAGCGCGTTCGGTTTTTCTGTTTCCGGGCTTAACGACTGTCCTGACGGCAGCTCTGATCTCTTGAACAAGCCTGCGTCCGACATGTCGTCGAACTGTCCTAAATAGTTAAAGCTGACATCCGGCTGAAGCGAGAACGCCACATCTTCTTTGTGTTCCGGCGCCGTCAGATAGCGCAGAATGCCGTATCCGACTCCCTTATTCGGTACATGTCTGATATCTTCTTTCATTTGCTTCAGCTGGTAGCCCAGATCATCCGCATGCTTCATATCGAGCACCATCGGGTACATGCTCGTAAACCAGCCGACTGTGCGGGAAATGGTCAGGTCTTCTATGATTTCTTCACGTCCATGCCCCTCTAAATGAACACTTACTCGATCCTGACCTGTCCACTCCTTCATCGCCAATCCGAATGCCGTCAGCAAAATATCATTCATTTCTGTGTGATATGCCTCATGCACCTTTGTGGTGAGCTGTTCTGTCTCTTCAGCAGTCAGCGAGAATTCGATTGTCTTTGTATGTTTCATTCGCTGATCACCAGATTCGCGATCCTTCGGAAGCTTTGCCGCGACAGTCTGTTCTTCAAGCTGTCTCCAATACTCTTTTTCTTTCAAAAAGGCTTTGGAATTCGCGAAGTCTTGCAATCTCTCCGCATACTCCGCAAATGAATGTGTTTTCTGCGGGAGAACCGGTTCATTGCCTTGCTCAAGCTGTGTATAAACCGCGGCGAAATCCTCCAGTAAAATCCGCCACGACACGCCGTCTACCACTAAGTGGTGAATGGCAAGAAGCAAGTGGTCTCCATCTTCCGCTTGGAACAAGCCGGCTTTTAACAAGCCGCCTTCCTGTAAGTCAATGCTGCTTTGCAGCCGTTCCGCTTCTCTCTCTATGCGGTCTTCATGATCTTTCGCTTGGCCCTCAATTTGGATGATCTCCAATTGAGCTAAAGCAGCATCAAGTCCTCTGTTATATTGAACGACCTCTTTCGGCTCCTCACGGTAAACCATGCGAAGCGCGTCATGATGCTCGATCAGCGCCTGTAATGCTTTCTCCACCCGTTCAGGATCAAAACCCTTCGCGGCGTAAAGCATCACCGATTGGTTCCAGTGGTGCTTGTTTGTGAAGTTCTTTTCAAAGAACCAGCGCTGAATCGGCGTCAGAATGGCTTCGCCTTCCACAGGCCCTTGGTCCGCCTGTTTGCCTTCGGCACGCTCCACGTATTGGGTGAGCTCCTCGATTGTCGGATGCTGGAAGAGATCTTTCATTTCCAGCTTCCAGCCGTGCTGATTCAAGCGGCTCGCCATTTGTATTCCTTTGATGGAATCTCCGCCGAGTGAGAAGAAATTGTCACTGACACCGATCTCCGAAATGCCGAGCACATCCTGCCAAATGCCGGCAAGCAGCTCTTCCATGTCGGTTGTTGGCGCTTTGTATTCTCCGCTTCCCGCTTCGATGTCCGGCTCAGGCAGGGATTTGCGGTCTACTTTGCCGTTTGCCGTAACCGGAAGTTCATTTAATGTCATCCAGAACGCCGGGATCATGTAATCCGGCAAGGTTTCTTTCAGTGCTGATTTCAGTGCTTCTATGTCAGCTGTTTCCGGTGTCACGTACGCCGCGATCGCTGTATTGCCGCCTTTATCTTTGACAGCTGTCACCGCCGCATCCTGCACCTCAGAAAGCTGGGCGAGCTGGACTTCGATTTCTGACAGCTCGATCCGGTAGCCGCGAACCTTGACCTGCTGGTCGATCCGGCCGATGTACGAGATGCCGCCGTTCACCCATTTCACCAAATCGCCGGTGCGGTACATGCGTTCACCCGGCACAAACGGATCGGCGACAAACCGCTTCGCGGTTTCGTCTTCCTTGTTCAGGTAACCGCGTGCCAGCCCGCGACCCGCTACGCAAAGCTCTCCGGCCACGCCTTCCGGCTGCACTTGATTGCCCTCGCCGAGAATGTATACTCTCGTATTGGCGATCGCCCGCCCGATGGAAAGTGAGCCTTCCTCCGGATTGATCTCTGTGCTTGTGGCGACGACTGTATTTTCTGTCGGCCCGTAGTTGTTGACGAGCGTGTACGGCCGTTTGACCGCGCGCTTCAGCTTGTCTCCTCCGGTCAAGAGGACGCGGAGTGACGTGTTCTCAAGCTCCATGAACTGTTCCGCCAGCTGCGTCGGCAGGAACGTGATCGTCACGCCGTTCGTTTCGAAATAGTCGTTCAGGCGGACGATATCGAGGCGGATCGCTTCATCAATGACGTGAAGTTCGGCGCCGATTGTCCACGTCGGGAACATCTCCCAAATGGAGGCGTCGAATCCAAAGCCCGCGTACTTCGCACTGCGGTCCTCCGCTGTCATGCTGAACGCGTCATGGTGCCAAAAGCACAGGTTCACAAGCGCATGGTGCTCGACCATGACACCCTTCGGCTGTCCGGTCGTTCCAGACGTGTAAATCATGTACGCGAGGTTCTCCGTTTTTGTAGCTGTGAGCGGATCTTCCTCGTCGTTTTCATCAAGCGGCAGGCTCAGAATCGTGCGGTCGCCGTCAAGAAGAATGACCTCTCCCAAGAAGCTATCCGGTACTGAAATACCTTCCTGTTTCAAGAGAATCTTTGCGCCGCTGTCTTGTAAAATGTAGTCAATCCGCTGATCCGGATAGTCAGGATCAATCGGCACAAACGCCGCCCCCGCCTTTAAGACGCCGAGCACCGCGGCGGACATTTCAAGCGACGGCTTCGTGAGAACACCGACGCGCTCATCCGCGCTGATACCGCAGTCGATCAAAATCCGGGCGAGACGATTCGCCTTGGCATTCAGCTCGCCGTACGTCCACGACTGGCCGTTGTAGGTGACAGCCGGGCGGTCTTTGTGGCGCTGAGCCGTTTCTTCGAATAGCTGATGAACAGTTTTGTCTGTCGGCACAGGCAATGTTTTGCCCTTCCATGCCTCAAGAAGCGTTTGTTTTTCTGTTTCGGTGACGAGTGACAGGCTGGAAAGCGGCTGGTTCGGGTTGTCGGTGACCGCGTCTAGAAGCTGCATCCAGTATCGCTTCCATCGTTCGATTGTTTCCGGCTTAAACAACGCTGTATTGTATTCAAATACGAACGTAAGCCCTCCGTCCGTTTCATCAGCCGTCAGCGTGATATCAAACTTGGCCGTTTTCCGTTCAAACGGATGAGGCTCAAGCTGAATCCCTTTCATCGTCAGATCCTTGATGTTCGCATTTTGCATTGAAAATACGGCGTCGAATAGCGGATTTCTGCTCGTGTCACGCTGAACCTGCAAGTTTCCGATCAGGTCCTCAAGCGGGTAATCCTGCGCATCAAAAGCATTGAGCGCGGTTTCTTTCACTTCACTGAGATAGTCAGCAAACGTCTTTTCACCCTTCGGATACGTACGCAGCGCCAATGTATTGACGAACATTCCGATAACGCGGCTGACGTCTGTTTGAGAGCGCCCGGCTACAGGTGAACCGACGATAATATCGTGCTGACCGCTTAGCTTCGATAAAAACGCACTGTATGAAGCCAGAAGCACCATGTACAGCGTGGAATCCGTTTCTTTTGCAAGTCTGCGCAGAGCATCAGCTTTTCCTGCTTCTAATGAAAATGCAATGCGGTCTCCCTCAAATGTTTGAACGGCAGGCCTGCTGCAGTCAGTCGGAAGCGTCAGCACTGGCAGCTCTCCGTTCAGCTCCTTCAGCCAATGATCCTCTTGCTTCTTGTAAAGCTCGGACTGAATGAACTGCTGCTGCCACACGGCATAATCCTTATATTGAATGCTGAGCGGCTCAAGGGTTTCTCCGTCGTACAGCTTCGAAAGCTCCTCAATCAGCACGCCTACAGACGCTCCGTCTGAAATAATATGGTGCATATCAAACAGCAGCAGATGCTCAGTTTCGGAAAGCTTGATCAGCCCCATTCTGAACAGCGGAAGCCGATCGATTTGGAAAGGCTTGATAAATTCAGAAACGATCCGCTCTGTCTCTTCTTCTGCGGCTTCGAAATAGGCCATCTCACATTCAGCTTCTTCCCAGATCCGCTGCACCGTTTCTCCATTTTTTATTTCAAACGTGGTTCTAAAGGCTTCATGACGCTGCATCAACTGCTGCATGACGCTGTTAAGCCTTTCAACATCAAGCTCACCTGCAAGGCGCAGAACCGCAGGCATGTTATAGCTCGTTTGCGCTCCTTCAAGCTGTTGGAGCACGTACATCCGTTTTTGCGGTGAAGAAACAGGATACGTATCTTGTTTCTTTGCCGGGCTGATGCTGATGGCCGCCCCTTTTTCAGAAGAGACAATCACCTGTGCTAAGCCCTCAACCGTCGGTGACTGGAAGAGATCTTTGAGTGACAGCTCAACACCCAGTTCCTGATGAACCAGGGCAAGCATCTTCATGCCTGCTAATGAATGTCCGCCGATATCAAAGAATTGGTCATAAACGCCGACCTTTTCAGCCTGAAGCACCTGCTCCCAAATGTTTGCGACTTTTTGTTCCGTTTCATTTCGAGGCGCTACATATGACACACCTCTTGAGACGCTGGCATCAGGAAGCGACAGCGCTCTCCGGTCGATTTTTCCGTTTCCGGTCAGCGGCAGCTCGTCCATTTGAATAAACACCGCAGGAACCATGTAAGCCGGCAGATCCTTCGCCGCATGCTCTCTCAGCTCTTGAGATGAGATTTCTCCCTCTGCGACAAAATACGCGCAGAGCAGCTTGTCTCCCGCTCCTTGATCAACAGCAAGCACGACAGTCTCCTGCACGCGATCGTGGGTTTGCAGCTGATGTTCGATTTCCCCAAGCTCGATGCGCTGTCCGCGAATTTTCACCTGATGGTCGATCCGCCCGATAAATTCGATGTCGCCATTCGGCAGCCATCTGGCAAGGTCACCTGTTTTATACATGCGTTCGCCGGATGTAAACGGATGTGGAACGAACTTCTCCTCAGTCAGTTCGGGACGGTTGTAATAGCCTTTCACGAGGCCTTCGCCGCTGACGCAAAGCTCCCCGGCGATCCCGGCAGGCTGCGCGTGTCCCGCCCGGTCAAGGATGTATACTTCCGTATTGCTGACCGGTTTTCCAATCGGTACAGACAGCGTGTGCTCCTCCAATTCATTAACCGGATGATATGTCGCGAAAACCGTGCTTTCAGACGGTCCGTACATGTGAAGGAGCTTGCCTTTTCCAACCGTTTGCAAAGCCTTTCTTACATGCTCAACCGAAGCCCGCTCCCCGCCAAACATAATCTTGCGCAGCGTTGACAAGCACGCCGGATTCATGTCGACAAGCAGGTGGAACAAAGCCGTTGTAATCATGAGAATGCTGATGTTCTCCCGCTCAATGACACGAGACAGGCGAGCCATATCCAGAACGGTTTCTTTCGGTATCAGCACAAGCTTGGCTCCGTTTAACAAAGAACCGAACATATCAAACATAAACGCGTCAAACACGTAATTGGAAAGCCCGAGAATCGTATCCTGTTCTGTAATACTGAGATAATTCGTTTCCTTCACCGTGCGCAGAATATTGGCATGTGTCACGATATTTCCCTTTGGTGTCCCTGTCGTTCCTGACGTATACGTCAGGTTGGCCATTGCCGTTGACTGAAGAGGCAGTGCGAGATTTTGCGCATCAGCATGATAGCTTTCTTCCTCATCTGCAAGTACGATAACGCCGCCAAATTCGGCTTCTTCTGCTAAAGCCTTTAATTTTTTCTGGGTGAGAAGCACCTTCGCTCCGCTGTCGCGGAAGAAATGCTGCATCCGCTGAACCGGATGTTCCGGATCAATCGGAACATAAGCCGAGCCAGCTTTTAAAACCGCGAGAATCGACACAATCATGTCCATTGACCGCTCGCATAAGACAGCCGCTGTTCTTCCTTCTCCCGCTCCACAAGAAAGAATTCCGCGGGCTAAACGATTGGCCCGTTCATTCAGCTCACGATAAGTGAGTGATTCGCCTTCATATTGAAGTGCAGGATAGTTTGGCGTTTTCGCTGCTTGCTCTTCAAACAGCTGAACAATCGTTTTGTCTTTCGGATAAAGTGTTCTTCCCGGGTTAAACTGCTGAATTTGCGAAGCAGCCTCCTCTTCAGAAAGAAGCTTGTATTCAGATATCTGTTTCTCAGGCTCAGCCGCGGCATCTTCAAGCACACGCGCAAAATGGTTGAGCAGCCTTTCAGCCGTGCTTTGTTTAAACAGCTTCGTGCTGTAGTCCAAATCAAGCTCAATGCCTTCATCCGTTTCTCTCGCCTGTACCGTCAAATCAAATTTGGCAATCTTGAAGTTGGTCTCATGAACAGACAAGGCCAGATCGCCGACAGACGGAATGCCCTCTGTCGCATTTTGAAGGCTGAACATCGTGTCAAACAGCGGATGTCTGCTTACATCACGCGGAATGTTCAAGTCTTCTACAAGCCACTCAAACGGATAGTCCTGATGAGAAAAGGCATCCAGCACCTGTTTACGGACACGCGTGATCAAATGGGTAAACGTCTCGTCCTGCTTCACTTCACTGCGTATCGCGAGCGTATTGACGAACATCCCGACAATGCCCTCTGTATCAGAGTGGTTTCTGCCCGCTGACGGCGTTCCGACAATGATGTCATCCTGTCCCGTATACTTTGACAAAAGCGTATAGTAAGCGGACAGCATCACCATATACAGCGTGGCGCCATTTTGTTCAGCCAAACGATTTAAACGATCCTTTAATCCCGCATCCAGCTTGATTGACACCCGATCCCCTTCAAAACTTTGAACAGGCGGTCTCGGATAATCGGACAGCAGCTGAAGCACCGGAAGCTCGCCCGCAAAGACTTCCTTCCAATACGCCCCGTCCTTCCGGTATCCTTCAGCAGCCTGGCCGCTTTGCCACACGGCGTAGTCCTTATACTGAAGACGAAGTTCAGGAAGCTGTTCGCCTTTGTATATCCGTGCTAACTCCTCCAAAATAATGCCGATGGACACACCGTCAGAAATCAAATGATGCATGTCAAACAGAAGCATATGACGGTTCTCTTCAAGCTCCATCAAGCCGATTCTGAACAGCGGCGCTTTCGCCAGATCAAATCTCCGTACGAATGAAGTCATTATTGCCTCTTCGGATCGGCCGCCTCTTTCAATCACCTCGATGTTGAAATCGACGCTGTCATGAATTTTCTGACTCGGCGTGCTGTTTTCAAGAACAAATGATGTCCTCAAAGACTCGTGGCGGCGGATTAACCCCTGAAATGCGCGCTCCAGCTTTTGAACCTCTAAAGGTCCTTCCAAAATCGCTGCCGCCGGCATGTTGTAACCGACACCCGCATCCTCAAACTGGCTGACGATATAAGTTCGCTGCTGTGCCAACGAAAGCGGATAATGCTCCTGTTTTTCCGCAGGTTTAATCGCTGAAAATGTCCGGCTTTCTCTGTGTTCGGCTTCCTCTGCAAGAGCCGCAATCGTCGGATGCTCAAACAAGTATTGAAGCGGAATGTCAGCGCCTGTTTCCTTATGAATCTTTGTTAAAAGCGTCATGGCCTTCAATGAATGGCCGCCCGTTTCAAAGAAATTGTCAAAGATCCCCGCCTTCTCAACATTCAGCACGTCCTGCCAAATGGCTGCGATTGCGTTCTCCGTCTCATTGCGCGGCGCCGTATAGGCCGTGCTGCTGACCGCCTTCACCTCTAGTGCAAACAGCTGGCGGCGGTCGACTTTGCCGCTTGGCGTGAGCGGGATTTCTGTCATTTCAGTAAAGTAAGCCGGCACCATATAGTCAGGAAGCTGTCTGGCCGCATGTTCCCGCAGGCTGGCCGGAGCAAATTTGCTGCCAGGCTTCTGCACAACATATGCGGAAACCTCAAGATTTCCCTGTTCGTCAGGACGTGCCAAAACAACGGCTTTCGCAACGTCTGGCGCCTGCTGAATCACAGCCTCAATTTCCCCAAGTTCAATCCGGTATCCGCGGACTTTTACTTGGTCATCCTCTCTTCCTAAGTATTCGATTGTTCCATCTGGCAGCCAGCGCACCACGTCTCCGGTCCGGTACATGCGATCGCTTGGGACAAATGGATCTTGTAAAAACTTTTCAGCCGTCAATTCAGGCAAATGCAAATAGCCTCGGCCGACACCATCGCCAGCGATGTAAAGCTCGCCCGCCACGCCTTCCGGCTGCAGCCGGCCTTTTTGGTCTAAAATATATAAGCGGTTATTCCCCAGCGCTTTCCCGATCGGCACATACGCTGATTGAACAGCACTCTCCGGGATAACCGGATGAACGGACGCGTCAACACACGTTTCAGTCGGCCCGTACACATTGGTCAAACACGGCGACGCGCCTGCTTCTTTAAACAGCTTTAGCAGCTTGTCCGCAACAACAGACGATAGGCCCTCTCCTCCGATCAGCATATGCTTCAGTTTGAGGCCGCTGAGATCGCCCGCCGCTATCAGCATTTGCAGGTGGGCCGGTGTCCCGTCCGTTGCCTCAATGTTGTGCCTGCGATAATACGCGGCAAGCGCAGACCCGTTCGTCACTGTTTTCTTCGGTACGATGTAAAGAGTCTGTCCCAAAAGAAGCGACGCGAAAATCTGCTTCACTGACGCATCAAAGTGGAACGGCGCAAGCAATGCCATCCGCAGCGTTTGGCTGCCGTTTTGGTAAATCGTCTGCTGCAAAGATTCAACCAAGTGATGGACCTGGCGATGCTCGATCATAACGCCTTTCGGACGTCCGGTTGTTCCCGATGTGTAAATAATGTAGGCAAGGTTCCGTGCGTTTATATCAGCAGCCGGAATTTCGTCTGCACCTTCCGCAATCGCCTGATCAAAATCAATCAGCTCAGCATCAGTTGCAGGAGCCGCAATCCCCGATTCAGTCAGGATGACATCCGGCCCGCAGTCCTCCAAAATATATTGCACGCGTTCCGCCGGAAATCCGGGATCAATTGGCACATAGGCTCCGCCGGCCTTTAAAATCCCCATGATAGACGTAATCATCCGTTCAGAGCGTTCAATCAGAACCGCGACAGGTCTGTCCGAGCCAACCCCTTTCTGTTTCAGCACATTGGCGATGCGTGCAGATTGTTCATGTAACGTTCGATAGGACAATGTTCGATCTTCAAAAACAACAGCCGGGTGATCAGAAAGCAGTTCAGCCTGTTCTTGGAACAGCTCTGGAATCGTCATGCCCTTGCGATAGCTGACAGGTTCACCGCCGGCCCTCGCAAAGAGCTTCTCTTTTTCCGCTTCAGAAATCAGCGTTAATTCATCAATTGTATGATCTGGATGCGATAACGCATTCTCGAGCATCGCAATCATGCGTTCACAAACAATGTTGATTTCTTCACGTGAAAACAAATCAGTGCGGTAATCAAAATCAATGGTAAGCTTCCCAGTATCCCATCGATCCTTTACATGAATCGAAACATCATTTAATCCGCTTCCGCTGAAAATCGGTTCAGTCAAAAAGGCAAGTTCTTCTTCTTTCTGCCACTGCATCACCTGATATTCAAGAGAAACCGTAAACAGCTTGGTCAGAGAGCTCTTTGTTTCACGCAAATCGTTGATCAGGAGGTTATACGGGTACTTTTGGTGACGAAGTGTTTTCATGAGATCCTTCATCCGGTCTTTGACAAAGTCTAAGAACGCCTGCCCGCCGTCAATGTTTGTCCGGAGCGGAACTGTGGAAACAAACATGCCAAGCATCTGCTTCTCTTTCGCATTTGTCCGGTTGCCCATAAAGGTTCCCGTCACGACATCATTCTGGCCGCTGACTCTGTACAAATAGGCGGCAAGCACCGATTGAAACACTGAAAGAACACTGACCTTGTTTGCCTCACAAAACGATAGGATCTGCTGATGAAGCGCTTCAGGCACATCCTTAGAGAACCTCTCAGCATCTAAACTCCCTCCACCGGAAGCATTCCCTTTTAGAGAAACAAGTTCAGGCACCGTTCCAAATTGCTTGTTCCAAAACGCCTTGTCCTTTTCAAACCGCTTTGATTGAGCATAATCCTGTTCAGATAAAACATGATCGATAAATGAATGCGAGATTCCTTCGTTTGTTTCTGAGCGGCCCGCTAATTCTAAATAAATGCGCATAATCGCATTTCCAAGAATATTCATAGAAATCCCATCAGAAATCACGTGATGAACATTTACGTAAAACCACACTTCATTTTCCTTGATGGTGAAGGTGGAAAAACGGAATAAGTCACACTCGTACAGCGGCAAAGGCTTTTTTGTTTCCTCCCGGCTCCATTGTGAAATAAACTCTATCGCATTCGAATCTCCAGTGGTGTCAGTATGTTTTATATCAACAGGCCGATACTCGCTTATATATTGAACAGGCTCCCCATTTTCATCGAGCCGCAAACGAAGGCGCATGGCGTGATTTCTGCGGATAAACTCTTGAATCGCCTGCTCAACCAGCACCCA
Source organism: Bacillus sp. RHFS10 (assembly GCF_016757475.1). NCBI lineage: Bacteria > Bacillati > Bacillota > Bacilli > Caryophanales > Bacillaceae > Bacillus > Bacillus sp. RHFS10. Next base: position 140,572 of record NZ_JAESPO010000006.1, on the reverse strand, counting down.
GTCAACCTTTTCAGTTGAAACCAGCTTACCAATCCCCGCAAGATTTGAAATACTTGTATGAGGATAAAATTTTTCTGTATACCAAATTCGTTTTTGCGCATCCGTTAAAGGGTAAAAAGTTATTTCCATATTGTCATACCTCCCCTAATCTTCAATAAGCAGTGAACATGTGCAGCGTATTTCCCTTTCTTAACCATATAAGCGTTTAATTCTTATGAACTAACAGCCGAAAAAGCCCAAAGTACTACGCTTAAAAAGCAGTGCATCCAAACAAAAAACAGATTGCCGCTATCAAAACGGCTGCCATCAATCATCTTTGCAGTGTTTAACACAAGCGGATAAAGACCGCAAAACCCTTCATCCTAACCCGAAACATTTTTGGCTATTTATTCATTGTTTTCAATATTTTTTTACATTGCTACCGTTCACTTTAAATGAAAAAAATGTTTTTATCACCGAAAAATAGGTGAAAAGTTTCATGCGGGATACCGAAAGATTCCAGTTTATTTACTGGGATATTTTTGCGTGATGCCGCAACAATTTCCACTTAACATTATTTACAGAAAAATAAAAATTCTTAAAACGTATTGCTCCTTTCAATTCCTTTATTTGCTGAAAGTCATTTACAATTATTTACATCCCATCTGTTACCGCGCAAAAACCGAAAAACAGGCAAAAAAAAAAGACACCCCTGCGAAGAGCGCCTTACAATGATTCCTTAATGACATTTTTATCGATATCAATCAATTCCATATAACCTTTCCCCCACTCATACATCGCATCAAGAATAGGCATCAGGCTTTCTCCTTGCGGGGTCAAGGAATATTCAACCTTCGGCGGGACAACCGGATACACTTCTCTGTGAACAATCATATCCTGCTCAAGCTCTCTCAGCTGATTCACGAGGATCTTCTGTGTAATATCAGGAATCAAAGCTTTTAATTCATTGAACCGTTTTGTACCTTCTTTTCCTAAATGCCACAAAATGAGCATTTTCCATTTACCGCCGATCACTGCAAGCGTTAATTCCTTCTCACAGTTAAACTTTTTGTCGTCCATCCGGCTCAAAAGTAATCCCCCCTTAGCATACTTTTTATATGTTAGATACGTATCATCACTTACTTACTTTTTTGCAGACTCCTTTTTATTATACTCACTCATAAAACCAAGCGAAAGTAATCTGATTGCCTCTTCTCATAGTATCCTCCAAGTAACTAGTTGACTTTAAAGTGCCTACTTCTCATCAAAAGAGAGAACCTATAGAATGAAAAATAATTCGAAAAGGGAGTGGATCAACAATGGAATTACAGCTAGCATTAGACCTCGTAAATATCCCGGAAGCCATCGAGCTCGTCAAAGAAGTGGAACAATACATCGACGTGGTAGAGATCGGAACACCGGTTGTCATTAATGAAGGCCTCAGAGCCGTTAAAGAAGTAAAAGAGGCATTTCCGCAATTGAAGGTTCTAGCAGACCTAAAAATCATGGATGCCGGCGGATACGAGATCATGAAAGCGTCGGAAGCAGGCGCTGACATCATCACCGTTTTAGGGGCTACAGACGATGCAACAATTAAGGGAGCAGTAGAAGAAGCTAAAAAACAGAAGAAGAAAATCTTAGTGGACATGATTAACGTAAAAGATATTGAATCCCGTGCGAAAGAAATTGACGCACTCGGTGTTGACTACATCTGCGTCCACACTGGATATGATCTTCAAGCAGAGGGCAAAAACTCTTTCGAAGAATTAACGACTATCAAAAATACCGTTAAAAACGCAAAAACCGCAATTGCGGGCGGCATCAAAATTGATACATTGCCAGAAGTGGTCAAACAAAAGCCTGACCTTGTCATTGTTGGGGGCGGAATTACAAGCGCAGCCGATAAAGCGGAAACAGCTTCAAAAATGAAGCAGCTTATTGCCCAAGGATAATGATATGAAAACGACTGAATACGTAACGGAAATTCTTAACGAGTTACACCGTTCAGCGGCTTATATTTCTGATGAAGAAGCAGATCAGCTTGCCGATCACATTCTCTCTTCCAATCAAATTTTCACTGCGGGAGCGGGGCGGTCTGGCCTGATGGCAAAATCCTTCGCAATGAGATTGAGGCACATGGGCTTCAACGCTCATATCGTCGGTGAGATTCTCACTCCCCCGCTTCGCAAAGGAGATCTCGTCATTATCGGTTCAGGATCAGGCGAGACAAAGAGCCTGATCCATACAGCAGCAAAAGCAAAAAGCTTACACGGGGCTGTTGCCGCTTTAACCATCAATCCGGAATCAAGCATTGGCAAACAAGCGGATCTCATCGTTAAAATGCCCGGTTCTCCTAAAGACCGGTCAAACGGAAGCGATAAAACCATTCAGCCAATGGGTTCATTATTTGAGCAAACTTTACTGCTATTCTATGATGCAGTGATTTTAAAACTCATGGAGAAAAAAGGACTCAATTCTGAAACCATGTTCACTTACCACGCAAACCTAGAATAGTGTTACACAACCGGCCTGGCGATCAGGCCGGTTTTTATATTTTCTAAAAATAAACCTATAGATCCAAAAACCCGATAAGTAATATGACCCACAAATCATAAAAAGGAGGAATTATGTTGATAAAACAACTAAAGCTTAAGCTCGGAACTAAAATTCTCTGTCTCGTTTTCGTGATTATTCTTTTGTTTTCGATATCAGTCGGTACTGTAATGCTTAAGGACATTACAGACAGCATGAAACAAATGGCGACTGAAAAAGCGAAAGGCGATCTCGCTTTAAGCAGCGTTTATATTGATGATATCATTTCAGGGGACTGGCATGTAAAAAACAATGAGCTTTATAAAGGGCAAACACTAATCAACGGAAATGAAGATATCGTTGATCTGCTTGGCGAAAAAACAGGTGATACCGTTACTATTTTCCAAGGAAATACTCGTGTTGCAACCAATGTCATGAAGAACGGCGAAAGAGCTGTTGGCACTCAGGCTTCTAATGAAGTTACTGACGCTGTTTTAAAGAATGGAAAACGATTCTACGGACAAGCAGACGTAGCAGGCTCTTCTTATCAGACGGCATACATGCCTTTAAAAGATCAAAACGGGAATATCATCGGCATGCTGTATACAGGAGCCAATCAAAGCATTTTAGCATCACTTACGCAATCACTCTTCACTCAATTCGTTATCGTTCTTGTTATCGTCATTATTGTATCAGTCATCCTTGTCCTGCTTTTCACCAGAAGGATCAATAAGCGGCTGAACACTTTAAAATTCGCCTTTGAAAGCGCCGGAAACGGAGATATGACAATAGAGGTATCAGACCGATCCGGTGACGAGCTATCAGAACTCAGCGTCTATTACAATAAGATGAGAATGAAACTGAACGATACCATCCAGACTGTGCAGCAATCAGCCCTTCAGCTTGCATCCGCCTCTCAGCAGCTCTCAGCCGGAGCAGAGGAAACAAATCAAGCTTCAGAAAAGATCACAGAGGCTGTACAGCACATTGCAAACGGGGCTCAGCATCAGATCAACCGAATTGAAAACAGTGAAAGCTCACTAAAACAAGCTTCAGCAGACATCCGGGATATTTCTTCAAATACGGCTGCAATCGCTGACAAAGGACAGCTTGCGCAAACAAAAGCCGACATTGGGCAAAAGGAAATTCTAAATGTACAGGCACAAATGGATGCGATTCACCATTCGATTCAGAAAAGCGGAGAAATCATACAGCAGCTGGACGGCCGCTCTAAACAAATTGAACACATTTTATCCGTCATCACCCAAATTGCCGATCAGACAAACCTCCTTGCGCTAAATGCAGCGATTGAAGCTGCCAGAGCCGGTGAACATGGCAAAGGCTTTGCAGTTGTTGCCGATGAAGTACGTAAATTAGCGGAAGAATCTCAACAATCTGCGGGACAGATTTCAAAACTGGTTACAGAAATACAAAATGATAATATGAACCTATCTGCTAGATCTGTTGAGCATGTGAAAACAGAGGCTGCAGAAGGTGTCACTATGATTCAGCGCACCAGAGATGCATTTAAGGAAATTGCAGCCGCAACAGGTGAAATCAGCGCCGAGATTAGTGATTTATCAGCATCGGTATCAAACATTTCAGCCAGTGCGCATAGCATAAACGATTCCTTTGCAGCCAATACGGTCGACATAAAAGAATCTACAGAAAATACCCGGCAGGCGGCTGCACTAACAGAAGAGCAATTTGCTGCAATGGAAGAGATTACTGCCGCTTCTGAAACGCTATCCCAATTAGCTGAGGAGCTTACCGGTATCATAAGCCAATTTAAAATGATTGATCAACCTGAAAACGGCCGATGACTCAGTATCATTATTGTAAATTAGAAACAGCATATTACTAAAAACAAATATTTCGACCTGCTAAAATTACAATTTCAGCAATAAAATAAGTGTAAAACAAAATTTTTCAACCTTTACACCAAACGCTTTCTGGATTACTCTTGGGTCAGTTTTAAAGTTGCTAAAAGCGGGAGGTGAACATCACGATGGACATCATAAAAACTTTACTTCTCGTCATCGTCGTCATAGCAGCTGCAGCTGTCGGCCTGATAAAGGGGGACTTTTTCCCAACTGATCAAAAAACGTCTCAAACGAAAGAATATGACGAAACAATCGCCCTCCCTTCTGACCGTTATCCCGAAACGGCCAAACATATTAAGGATGCGATAAATGAGGGGCACTCAGATGTGTGCACCATCGACAGAGACGGAGCTGAAGAACGCCGCGAGCAATCATTAAAAGACGTACCTCCTAAAACGGGGTATGACAGAGATGAATGGCCAATGGCCATGTGCAAAGAAGGCGGTGAGGGGGCTTCTGTAGAATATATTTCCCCCGCTGACAACCGCGGTGCAGGCTCTTGGGTTGGGCATCAGCTTACCGATTATCCCGACGGCACAAAGGTTTTATTCGCAATTCAGTAAATATGTTAAAAGAGGAGGAACAGCACATTGATCAAGTCATGGAAGCCGCAAGAACTGTCGATTTCATATCATCAATTTACTGTATTTCAAAAGGATTCTGCACCTCCTGTAATGGATTGGACTGACGAAGCCATTGAAAAAGGATATGCTTCGGCGGACGGAGCCATTTCCTTTGAAGCGCAGAGAAATGCAAAGGCCTTTATTCTTTTGCGTCTTAACAGTTCAGAAACTGTAGACTCCTACGAAAAAAAAGTGACTGTTCCCTTTCATGTCACAGAGAACGGAATTCAAATTGAAAGTATTATGTCTAAAAGGCTGTCCTTTGATCTTCCTAAAGGAGACTATCAATTGACATGCTGGACTGTACCGGCTGAGAGGTCAGATTTTCATGCCGACACTTATATTATTGATGCTGTTTCTGTGTAATGAAAAAGCCCTGAGAGAATGACTCTCAGGGACTCTTTATAAACTTTCTCCATTCGTCTTAATCAAATTCTGGTACCAATAAAAGCTTTTTTTCTTCAAGCGTTTTAAATCATGTGTATGTTCTTCATCGCGATTGACATAAACGAATCCGTATCTTTTTTGGTAGCCGTTCAGCCAGCTTAACAGATCAGTAAATGACCAGCTGCAATAGCCGATCACATCGACACCGTCGCTGATGGCTTGTCTGCATTGCTCAAGATGCGAACGCAAATAATCGATTCGATAATCATCCAGCACAGTACCGTCTTCAACCTTATCAAACTCACCTAAACCGTTTTCTGTGATAAACACTGGAAGCTGATAACGGCTTGTAATGCGGCGAAGGCCGGTACGCAATCCAATTGGGTCAATTGTCCAATCCCAGTTGCTCGTTGTCAGGTGCGGATTTTTTTTCGTTTTGAATACCCCGGGTATCCCTGTTTCCTGATTGGTCCCCTTTTGGCCTGTTGTATTCATTTTCCCTTCAGACACACCATCAAGCGGATTTCGTTCATAGGTGATGGTCTGATAATAATTGACACCTATAAAATCAGGCGTCCCTTTCGCAAGCAGCTCCATATCTCCCGCTTCGATTGTTGGTGCCCAGCCCTGTTTTTCTAAATAACGGAAAGGAATTTGCGGGTAGGTTCCCCAGCTGTACATATCCAGCCACCAATTGTTCATAAATTCTTCAGCATTTTCAAATGCCAGTATATCCTCTGGATGGCTTGATAGAGGATAAGCTGGCGAATAAGCAAAGCTCGGACCAATTTTGCCTTCAGGAACATATTCCCTAAAAGATTCAATGGCTTTCGCATTTGCCAGAAACGCAATGTGGTTTGCTTCGTAAAAACGTTTTCTGTCTTTCACTCCAGGCGGATGCATGGCTGTAATAAAGCCGTGATTAAAATTGTAGTTCTGTTCGTTTAACGTAACCCAGTATTTCACTCTGTCTCTATAGTGCTTATAAAGAGTAATACAGTAGTTATTAAAGTCCTCTATGATGTTTCTTGATTCAAAACCGCCATACTCGTCCATAAGCGCCTGAGGCAAATCCCAGTGATATAAAGTCAGAACCGGCTCGATGTTATGAGAAAGCAATTCATCAATCAAATGATCATAAAACGCTAGGCCCGCTTCATTGATCTCCCCTTTTCCTTTTGGAAAAATCCGCGGCCAGCTGACGGAAAATCGATACGCTTTTAAGCCCATCTCAGCCATCAGAGCGACATCTTCTTTATAACGGTGATAATGGTCAACCGCAATATCGCCGTTGGTTCCTTTAAACGTTTTGCCCGGTATTTTTGTAAACACGTCCCAAACAGAAGGGCCTTTGCCTTCTTCGTTCCAAGCGCCTTCAATCTGGTACGCTGCAGAAGCAGAGCCCCACAAAAAATGTTTCGGAAAAGATTCTGGATGCTGGTGGATCATAGTGTTTATCACTCCTGAACTATTTGATAAACCTATCATAGGTTATGAAACGCGTTTCATATCAACTCGATGTTAATCGCGGAACAGCTCAGCCAATATTTTTTCTCTTTGTCCAAGAAAATATCGTGTTAATTGAACATGTTCTGTATTCTCATACTCTGTATGATGTATTCTTCCACCATCAAAGCTTAAAATATTAGCATTGGGATATCCCAACAGGATCGGAGAGTGAGTCGCAATGATCATCTGTACATTTCCACCCTTCACCAAATCATATACAACTCTCAAAAAAGCGAGCTGCCTAGCCGGAGAAAGTGCCGCTTCCGGCTCATCTAAAAGATAAATCGATTTTTCTTTAAAACGATGACGGAATAGAGACATAAAAGACTCTCCATGTGATTGCTTGTGCAGCGGCCGCCCTCCATAAGAACGGTATGGCTGCGGAGCATCTTTTTCCATCTCATCAAGATGAAGAGAAAGATGATAAAACGATTCAGCTCTTAAAAAGAAGCCATTTGTTACCTTTGGAAGCCAAGATAAGCGTATGTAATCTCCTAAAAGAGAGTCTGACTCCTGTAATTCATAGAGATTATTTCGGCTTCCTCCCGCTGTATTGAATTCACACTTATCCGCTATCGCTTCAAGCAAAGTAGATTTACCAGATCCATTTTCCCCCACAAAAAAAGTCACTTGGCTAGTAAATAAAACTTCATTTAATTGACTTATAGCCGGGATAGAAAAAGGAAATCTGTCAAAGTCCGAAATCTTATCTCGAAGAAGAGTAACCTTTTTTAAAAACATGGCATCTCCTTTCTATCACTCAGTTACATAATATATTGAGAAAAATCTTCTGTATCCATAAAAACACAACCCATCCTAGTATTCCAACGCATAACGCTAACCAGAACGGCACATGTATTTTCAGCAAAAACGCCAAAATAGCGAGTAAACAAACTGTAGCAGGGATTCCAGTAAGCACACCCGATGCAAATTGACTTAATTGAGCTGTTTTTCCCCCCTGTACTTGCATCCAAAAAAGACTTAATAAACTGACCAAGGGTAAAGCGGCAATAATCCCTCCATAGGTCGGATGTCTTTTTGATATTTCAGTAACAAAACCGATAATCAACGCTGAGATGATTACTTTGCTTAAAACTGCCATTGTTTAGCTTCCTTACTTAAAAGTTCAAAGGCCTGTTCAAGTAATTCCTTTTCTGATGTGCTCATTCGTTCAATGATTTCTTTTAACTTCTCTTTATCTAGCTGTGTATGCTGTTCAAGAACAGAGCTTCCTTCTTGTGTTAAGAAAACTAAAACCTTTCGTTCATCTTGGTGACTTCGCCGTTTAGCTACAAATCCCTTTTGAATTAAACGTTTAGTATGCTCTGACGCTGTATTATGAGAGACAGACAAGTATTCAGCCAAAGCACCTATTGTTGATTCGCCTTGCTTTTCAATATGCTGCATAAGACGTATTGCCTGGTGAGAAATATTTTCTTTATGTTTGTAATGTAATGAATAATAAATATCTGTCCACTGCTGATTTAGTTTAGCTATGAAATCCATTTCCATCATACACACCCCTTTATATCGTATTATACGATATAAATTATAACTACGATACTACTTTCTAAAATTACACTTATTGATTACTAGCAGCTTTTTCACAATAAAAAAGCACCCAATTCCCCTTGGATGCTTACCGTCTTAATGTCTTTTTTCAAATTTATGCGGATGGGGGTGAGCCTTTGGAACAAAGCCGTTTTGTTTCATCATTTCAAAGTGTTTGTCCATGTGATTTTTGATGTGTTCTCCTCTTTCTTTAGGCAGGACACCGTATTGTACGTACTTTGAAATAACGTCTTTGCGCTTTTTGAGTATGTCTGCTTCGAGCTGTTCAATTTCTTTCTTTTCCTGTTCTGTCAGTTTGACATTTGCGGGTGGCTGCTGCTGTTTTTCAGCCGCTTCAGCTGTACCGGACAAAGAAATGACAGCCACAGCGATGAACATTGTGATGATGTTGTTTTTCATTCGTTTCATCCAATTTATTCCTCCAATCCTATTTTTCATATGTTTTGCTGCATTGAATTTTTTATGCATCCAAAATAAAAAGAGCGAACCATTATTCGCTCTTTCCGATCTGTTCGTCCAGTATAAAGTTCTTCTTCACCCGGTGCCGCGTAAGTGACATACGTTCCCGAGATTAAATCATGCAGTGTCCGTTTGTCTTCTCGCACGCCGATCAGAATCAGGCTGGCGATCAAGCCGAGTCCGAAGGTGATGCCGTAAACCAGACCGGCAACAATAACTCGCAAAAACATCGTTAGAAGACTGACTTGTGATCCGTCTTTTTTTACGATTCTGATACCGCAGATTCTTTTTCCGATAAGGTAGCCGTTCCAAAACACAGGCAGCAAAATAGAGTACAGCAGAACAATCAAGCTGATGAACATGCTGTCGTTCGGGTCTTTTCCTGTAATCAGCCAATAGATCAGCAAAAGAGGCACCGAGACAATCATATAATCCAGCAATGAAGCTCCCAGTCTGATCCAGAATCCTGCTGGTTTGTAAATATTCAATTTGACTCCCCATTATGTCTTCAATATGACTTTGATGTTCCATCTTCTTTCTTATCGACTATAACATATGCCTTAGGAGCATCAGCAAGATTTAACTTTATCCGGGAGACCGATTTCATACTTCTTCCCCATGTCATACAGCAGTGGCAGCAGATGAATGACGGATGCCCGGCACATCGGTGCGGATACGTATAATGGCCTGAGATCAGCTCAACATGCTCTTTCCCTTGGTATGTCAATGCATTCATCCTTGAACAACTCCTTTTTTATCCCCCTTCCTTTCATCACCGCATTTAAACGCCAAAACGCTTTTGTATACACAATTCGAACTTTTTGAAAACGTCATCAACATATTGCAACCCTCTATGTTCAATGCTATCTTTTTAGTTGATTAACAGATTGGGGGAAACAAAGGTGAAATCATTCATGCAATCAAAAGCCGTTATATTCAGTTTCACAATGGCTTTCTTTCTTATATTGGCAGCTTGTTCCGGCAAAAATGAAGCCGATTCCAAGGATACAGGCTGGGATCAGATTAAAGACAAAGGGAAGATCGTTGTCGCTACATCCGGTACGCTTTATCCCACTTCTTATCACGAAACCGATTCTGGTTCCGATAAGCTGACGGGCTACGAGGTTGAAGTTGTTCGCGAAGCGGCAAAACGCTTGGAACTGAAGGTTGAATTTAAGGAGATGGGCATTGACGGGATGCTGACAGCTGTCAACAGCGGCCAGGTTGACGCAGCCGCAAATGACATCGACGTAACGAAAGACCGAGAGAAGAAGTTTGCGTTTTCCACTCCATATAAATATTCATATGGCACAGCAATTGTCCGAAAAGACGATTTATCAGGGATTAAAACCCTTAAGGATTTAAAAGGGAAGAAAGCGGCTGGCGCGGCTACAACTGTCTACATGGATGTAGCGAGAAAATACGGCGCCAAAGAAGTGATATATGATAATGCGACCAACGAGCAGTATTTAAAAGATGTTGCCAACGGACGCACTGATGTCATTTTAAACGACTATTACCTGCAGACACTTGCGCTCGCAGCATTCCCGGATCTCAACATTACGATCCACCCGGACATCAAGTACATGCCGAATCAACAGGCGCTTGTCATGAAAAAAAGCAATGCGGCACTTCAGAAAAAGATGAACGAAACACTGAAAGAGATGAGCAAAGATGGCACTTTGACTAAGCTCTCGAAACAATTCTTCAATAAAGCAGATGTATCAAAGAAACTGGATGTCGACGTTCAGGACGTTGATTTGTAATCGGACGCCATGATAAATAGTATTCAGTGGGAATATATTTTCAACACGAAGCTGGCGATTGAATCGTTTCCTTATGTCATACAAGGCATTGGATACACGCTGCTCATCTCTTTTGTGAGCATGTTTGCGGGAACGGCGATCGGCCTGTTCATATCACTCGCCAGAATGTCTACACTTGGCTTGTTAAGATGGCCGGCGAAGCTCTATATCTCCTTTATGCGAGGCGTTCCGATCTTGGTCATCTTGTTTATCCTTTATTTTGGATTTCCTTATATCGGCATTGAATTTTCCGCTGTCACGGCCGCTTTAATCGGCTTTAGCCTTAACAGCGCCGCCTACATTGCGGAAATTAACCGTTCAGCCATTTCATCCGTTGAAAAAGGACAGTGGGAAGCCGCATCCTCGCTCGGCCTTTCCTATTGGCAGACGATGAGGGGCATTATTTTGCCGCAATCGATCCGTATTGCGCTGCCTCCGCTTGCCAATGTATTGCTTGACTTAATCAAAGCGTCCTCTCTCGCTGCGATGATCACAGTGCCGGAATTGCTCCAGCATGCGAAAATCATCGGCGGCAGAGAGTTTGATTACATGACCATGTATATTCTGACCGCTCTCATCTATTGGGCCATCTGCTCAGCAGCGGCAGCTTTTCAAAATATCCTTGAGAAGAAATACGCTCATTATGTTTAAACAAACGTTTCATTAAAAAAAGCCGCTCCGCAGGAGACGGCTTTCAGATTATTAACAAAATCCTAAAACGGTTTTCGTTTTAGGATTTTGTTTTCTTTTCAGACCCTTGAAGTCGGTGACAGCGGCGTTTGAGCAGGACGCTCCAGCATTTAGACGCTGATCTTTTTTAATGTGAGCACCGGCGCGCAGGCTTGACAACGAATGCGGGGGTTGCCAACACGCTGTTTCTATTGATTCAGCTTCCACTTGAACGGGTCCTCAAACAGCGACCAATCTGAATCAAATTCATACTCAGTCAGCAGGCATTGATCAAGCTCTTTCGTAATCTCTTCTTCATCCAAATCTGTTCCGATCAACACTAGCTGTGTCAGTCGGTCGCCGAATTCCGGATCCCAGTCCTCCAGAATTTCCGGTTCCTGCTGTTTGACTTGCTCCTGTTCCAGCTTAGGCAGCGCCGCCACCCAATAGGATACAGGCTCAATCGTAACGGACGGCCCGGCTTGCGACATCAGCAAAGCAAGGTTGTTATGAGATGCACACCAGACGATTCCTTTGGCGCGAACTACGTTCTTTGGCATTTGATCCATCCAGCGATAAAACCGTGTGGAATGAAACGGTAAACGTCTCTTATACACAAATGAAGAGATGCCGTACTCTTCTGTTTCCGGGGTATGTTCCGCATGACCCGCAGTCAGCTCTTGAATCCAGCCGGCCGATCCGCTCGCTTCCTCAAAGTTAAATAATCCTGTATGCAAAATCTCCTGCGGTTTTACATTTCCTTTGACGGATCGAATGAATTTTGCCCTAGGCTGCAGTGTGCGAAGAACTTTTTCAAGCTGCTCGAGCTCTTGCTCGCTGACCAAATCACATTTATTTAAGATCAGAACATCACAAAACTCGACTTGGTCGATCAAGAGGTCGGCAATTTCTCTTTCATCCCCTTCTCCCAATGCTTCTTTGCGGTCCAGCAGGCTATCGCCTGACTGGTAATCATGCCAAAAACGGTTGGCATCAACCACTGTCACCATCGTATCCAGCTGACAGAATTTTGTAAGGTCGATTCCCATCTCTTCATCGATATAAGAAAAAGTCTGGGCCACCGGAATCGGTTCGCTGATTCCCGTTGATTCGATGACGATATAATCAAACCGCCCTTCCTTCGCCAGCTTCTCGACTTCAATTAATAAATCTTCGCGAAGCGTACAGCAAATACAGCCGTTTGACATTTCCACAAGCTTTTCATCTGTTCTGGAAAGGCCTCCTTCCTGCTTAACCAAACCCGCGTCAATGTTCACCTCGCTCATATCGTTGACGATGACTGCTATTTTTAAGCCTTCGCGATTTTGCAAAATGCTGTTCAGCAATGTTGTTTTTCCCGCTCCAAGATAACCGCTCAGTACGGTAACCGGAATTTTTTTCATGGTAATGTCCTCCTTATAAAATAGAATGATTACGATTTAAATTGTATGCTTCGCCGTATGTGCAATGGTGTAAGCAGCTTTTCGCGCTCCGGAAATATTTCTCGCTGTCGGCCCGATTTCTAATTCAGCCAAGGCCCCCATCACATATAATCCTTTTCCCCATTGCAAATCCTGGCCGACAATCGGAAAACCGCAGCCTGCATACGGCAATTGCTCCGCTTCCGCCGCTCTCTGTACCCACACGAACCGGCTGATGTCCGAAGTAAAACCTGTTGCCAATGCGATACGCTCATATTCGTATGGCGATTCGCTGTTCTTACCGTGTATCTGTATCTTACCGTCAACTGTTTTTTGGCAAGAATCAATGTCATCCTGAATAACTTTTACTCTGCCCTCTTCCCTATAGACAGCAAGCGTTCTTGAAATGTCCTTTGGAAAAGAGCCGCGATGCCTGGCGCTTGTAATCCATTGCCTTCTCTTTTGATAGTCTGACGTTTTACTGAATGCTTTCATATATTTCGGACCAAGCCAGCCCGGATCACTGTCAAAGTCATAGATTCGGAACGGATGCCTCACTAGCATCGTGACATCATGGCCGTCATCCGCGAGTTTTATGGCGTAGTGAGCCGCCGTTATCCCTCCGCCCACAATTGCGATTTGCACACTTTCATCCCTAACATCATACACGTCTCTGTCAAACACATGATAAATGCCGTCATTCTGAAATGGTTTTGCCCACTCCGGCCAAGAAGGCTGATGAGAAAAACTCATGGCTAAAACCACTCGTTCCCCCGTGAGTGTTCCAGCGGCATCTGTCTCCGCTTCCCATAACCCATTTTTCCTTCTCAAATTTGTCACCATGCCTGTTTTCCACGCTCGATCAATATGTAACTCGTCCAGCACAGTCTCGCAGTGCTCATTGAAGAGCGACAGCGAGGGCCTCTTATATCTACCGAAAAACACTTCCGGCCATTGGCTTTTATCCGCATACATTTGCAGGCTGAACGGCTCTGTGTCTACGTGATGAACCGAAGGAGAGCGCAAATATTTCATCTGAATGCGGGCTGTGTTTCGTTTCCAGCATTCAAGAGGCCGTTCATGAGGATCAATGATGGCAAGATCCTCAATTGTTGCCTTTCCGCTTTTCACCAGATGCACAGCCAAGGTTGAGCCTTGGATGCCACCGCCAATGATCAGCCATTTATACATGAGAGAATCCCCTCTTTTCAAAACGTAATTGTTACGATTTAAATCGTATGTTCTTTTTTCATTTTTGTCAACCACCTTTCCATTCAGCTGATCACAACTTTCGTATGGCCAGGGATGTTTTCATATATCCATTTCGCATCCGGGATGGTCAGCCTGATACAACCATGAGATGCTTTCGTTCCTAGTTTTTCAGCTTCTTTTTCAATGACTTTTTTATCCTTTGTCATTGGCACGCTGTGAAATAAAAATTCGCCATGGTTTTTCCATGAGACCCAGTATTCCGCGCCTTCCTGATATCCTTCGGAGAAAAACCATTCTCCCCGTTCAGGTTCGATATGAAAGGTGCCCTTTGGCGTAGCGTCATCCTTTGTTTGATCAAGTCCTGACGAGACAATCATTGTATATAGGGTTTTGCTTTCTTCTTTGATGTAAGCCTTCTGCTTTTTCACATCCACATCAATCCAGACATGCTTCTGCTTGATATCCGGGTATTCACCGCCTGAAGGCTTTGTCCAATTAATGCTTGTTTTTTGAGCGGTTGTTATATGCTCGTCCGTTTTCTTCGTTTCGGAGCTTGCGTGTTCTTCCGCATGGCCAGAGCAGGCTGACAGCAGGCAGGCCGGCATCAGGACCGCAGCAATGAATAATGAGAGTTTCATATTTGATCCACCTGTTTCGAAAAACGCAGCTTCGCATAGGCATCGTGGAGATGGATCGATTCTTCATTGCGGCATTCAATCTCAAAGGCTGACACCCATTCAAGCTCATACAAATCAGCGGCAATCAGCCGGGCGAGATCCTCAACAAATCTCGGGTTTTCATACGCCGTTTCCGTTACGGCTTTTTCATCAGGGCGCTTCAGCACCGGATGCAGTCTCGCGGAGGCATTTGATTCCGCGGCGTCAAGCAAATCGGCTTTAAAATCGCTTGGCAGCGATGCAGCCTGATGAATATCAACCCAAATGCTGACCGTTCCCCTCTGATTATGGGCACTGTATTCACTGATTTCCTTGGAACAGGGGCAAAGAGTCGTTACTTTCGCTGAGATGCCGGCACGCTGTTTAAACGGCTGATCTTCTTGAAAGGTGACAGACATCAATATGTCAGCATGCATCAGGCCCGATTTCTCAAGCTTCGGACTTTTCCGTTCGAAAAACCATGGAAACCGCACTTCGACTGAAGCTGATGACTGACCCATATTTTCTGCAAGCTCTTTCGTAAATTGCTGAAGAGAGCAAAATGAGAGAACCCAGCCGTTTTGATGATAGACTTGCAGCAGCTCTGTTAACCGGCTCATGTTGATTCCCTTTTGATTTCTCCGCAAATCACAAGTCATTGTAAAGTTCGCAGCCGTTGTTTGCTCAGCAGGCGCCATGGCAGAAGTGATTGTGACCGGATGGGACACGTTAGCGACACCTACATGCTGAATGTCAAAAAAATAATCCTTCCTGATATTTTGCAAATCCTTCATTTTCTCTTTTTCTACAGGTTTTTCGCCTTTCATCGGACTGACCGACCCAAAGTATTGAAGACGCTCCGGTTTTTCCGGCAGCAGCGTGTGTTGATTCAATCAGAAAACCCCTCTCAATAAATCGTAATAATTACTATTTATTTTGATCGGTTCAGCGATTAAAATCAAGAGAAAATAAAAAAGACACGCACAAATGCGTATCCGTGAAAATCTAAATATCCGCCGGGCTGCTTTCCGCGCTCCAGCTTTTTCTCCAGTAATAGCCTGCGGCAAGTACGAGCGCAAACGCCAGCAGTGCGATACAGGAAAATGTAATAAATCCGATAGCATATGAGCCTGTCATCTGTTTTAGCGATCCTAAGATGTTCGGCAGGAAAAAACCTCCTATGCCGCCGGCCGCGCCGACGATTCCCGTCACCATGCCGATTTCTTTGCGGAAGCGCTGCGGCACGAGCTGGAATACTGCCCCGTTGCCCATTCCAAGCCCCATCATGCCGACAAACAAAAGAACGATGACCATCGAAAGAGACGGCAGGCTGCTGACCCCGGCCATGCACAGGGCCACGACGACAAACAAGACAGAAAGCACTTTTGTGCCTCCGACACGATCTGAAATCCAGCCCCCGACAGGCCGGAAAAAACTCCCCGCCGCCACACATAATGTAACAAAATCGCCCGCGTGAATTTTTGACAGCTGGTATTGATCGACGAAGAAAATAGATAAAAAGCTTGATAGTCCGACAAATCCCCCGAATGTGACGCTGTACAGCAGGCAGAAAAACCATGTTTCCTTCTGCCCGAACACATGCAGGTAGTTTTTGAGCGGCTGCGGCGCCGGCTGTGCAGGAGAATCCTTTGCAATGGATACAAAAAGAATAAAGACGATCAGCAAAGGAATAAGCGCAATTCCCATGACAATGTGCCAGCCGAACTGCTCCGCAAGACGCGGGCCAAACAGGGTTGCAAACAAAGTGCCGCTGTTCCCCGCGCCAGCAATCCCCATCGCAAGCCCCTGCAAATGAGGCGGATACCACCGGCTTGCCATAGGCAGCGCAACGGCAAAGCTTGCCCCCGCCACGCCAAGCAGAATCCCGATGGCATACAGCTCAGGCAGCGAACGGCCGCCAAATGTCCCCCACAGCAGCGGAATCATTGTCACCAGCATCCCGACCACTGCCGTTTTTTTCGGTCCGATTCTATCCGTTAAAATACCGAGAAGGATACGAAACACAGATCCTGCTAAAATCGGCACGGCCACCACAAGCCCTTTCTCAAAAGGAGACAGGCCAAAATCCTGAGAAATATAAACCCCCAGTGCCCCAAGCATAACCCATATCATAAAACTCACATCAAAGTATAAAAAGGAACAGAGTAAAGTGAGTGGATGACCGCTAGTTTTCAGTTCCGACAGCTTCATAAGATTCCCCTTTCTTGACCCTCGATTATTTTAAATTTTCTGAATTAAGGATATATGAGCATTTTTTTCTAGAAAAGACATGTGTAAGCTTTTGTGACACGTTTAATGCGTTAACAAAGCATTTTGACATAATTTTTAATAAGAGAAAACTTACACGCTGCAATAAAGGAGGTCTGGTACATGAAGAAACAAAGACTGGTGTTGGCAGGAAACGGAATGGCCGGCATCCGCTGTATTGAAGAAGTCTTAAAGCTGAATCGCCAAATGTTTGAGATTGTCATTTTCGGAAGCGAACCGCATCCCAACTACAATCGGATTCTCTTATCCTCTGTTTTGCAGGGGGAGGCGTCACTCGATGACATTACACTGAACAG
Organism: Bacillus sp. RHFS10; assembly: GCF_016757475.1. Lineage (NCBI taxonomy): Bacteria > Bacillati > Bacillota > Bacilli > Caryophanales > Bacillaceae > Bacillus > Bacillus sp. RHFS10. Next base: position 123,280 of record NZ_JAESPO010000006.1, on the reverse strand, counting down.
CAAGGATTGGTACGCCAAGCACGGGATTACCCTTTACGCGGGCGAAACGGTTGTTCAAATTGATACAGATCAGCAGCGGGTCATCACGGATCGCAAACGAACCCTTTCTTATGACAAACTCATTCTGGCAACAGGCTCCTTCCCCCATATTCTCCCCATTCCCGGGGCGGACAAAGAAGGCGTCTATGGATTTCGGACAATAGAAGACTGCCAAGCGTTGATGAGCATGGCCGAACACCATCAAAAAGCAGCGGTGATCGGAGCCGGCTTATTAGGGCTGGAAGCTGCAGTCGGGTTAAAGCATCTCGGCATGGATGTCAGCGTCATTCACCACTCCTCCGCCATCATGCAAAAACAGCTCGATCACACCGCGTCGCGGCTGCTGCAGACGGAGCTGGAACGGAAAGGCTTAACCTTTCTTTTGGAGAAAGAAACCGTATCTATTTCTGGTGCCGCGTGGGCAGACGGCGTCCGTTTTAAAGACGGCTCTTCACTGAAAGCAGACTTGATTGTGATGGCGGCTGGCGTGAGGCCGAATATTGAATTGGCTGTATCCGCCGGAATCAAAGTGAACCGCGGGATCATCGTGAATGACTGCATGCAGACGAGCGAACCGAATGTGTTTGCAATCGGGGAATGCGCCGAGCATAACGGAACGGTGTACGGCTTGGCGGCACCCCTTTATGAACAGGGAAACGTTCTCGCCAAACATATTTGCGGCGTTCCGTGCGAAGGATATCAAGGCTCATCACCATCTGCCGCTTTAAAAATAGCCGGAATTGATGTGTGGTCAGCCGGAAAAGTTCACGAAGATGAACGCACGACGAGTATTAACATCTACGATGAACAAGCAGGCATCTATAAAAAAGCACTCTTTGAGGATGACAAACCGGCCGGCGTTATTTTGTTCGGAGACACACGTGACAAGCAGCGGCTTCTCGACAGCCTGCTCAAACAACGAGATATCTCCATTGTCAAAAAGCAGATCATCGAACCGGAGAAAACCGGCAGATTATTTGAATCCATGCCCTCCAGTGAAACGATTTGCCAATGCAGCTCAGTGACGAAAGGCGCGATTGAAGAAGCGGTGCACACGAAAGGCTTAACAACTGTTGAGGATGTCAAACACTGCACCAAAGCATCCGGCTCCTGCGGAGGATGCAAGCCGCTTGTTGAAGACTTTTTGAGGTACATGGCCAGCGGCGAATATACAGAGCCCGCCGGTTCACCTGCATTTTGCGCATGCACCGATTTGACGGAAGACGACATCATTGCTGAGCTTCAGCGCAGACCATTCACTGATCCTGCAGAAGCGATGAGCCAGCTTGGCTGGAAAACGAAAAACGGATGCCGCAAATGTGTCCCGGCGATTCAATACTATCTGGAAAAGCTGCATGCCGGTTTTGTTCAGCCGGAATCATCCTCAGAAGACACATGCATCCTCATACCGCAAATGTACGGCGGGATGACAAACGCGGAGCAGCTAAGAAACATCGCCGACATCATCGAAGCATACAGCATCCCTGACGTATCCATCACTCACAGCCAAAGACTGAAGCTTTCCGGGATCAAGCCTGCGGATCTCCCGAACATCAAAGAAGACCTAAAAATGCCCGTTTGCACCCATGAACACCGTCGCGCGCTGCAAAGTGTCAAAGCATGTACATGCGGGCAAAACCGGTCGATTCAGCAGCTGGCAGCCCAGATTGAAAGACATCTTGAGATGCTTTCCATGCCCGCTTCCATGTCTATCAGCTTATCATGTGAAACAGACTGCACCGATGCCGCCATACAAGATGTCGGCGCGATTCGAACGCAAGCTGGCTGGGACATTTACATCGGCGGCGTCCGGGGAACTCATGCCCGTTCCGGAGCTCTGTTTTGTGTGACAGACAGCGCAGACAGCACTGCCGGCATGATCAAAGGACTGGTTCAGTATTACCGTGAAACGGCTCATTACTTAGAAGCCGTTCATCAGTGGATGGACCGTCTCGGGATCGTTCATATCAGAGAAGTGCTATTTGAAGAGAACCTTGGGACACAGCTTCTGGAAAACCTCCAAACTGACCTGTCACTGATTCAAAACCCGCCCATACAGGCTGGCGCACATAAGAAAGGATGAGGCATTTTGACTGAACGACTGCTTAGATATTTCCGTGATAAACAGCAAGACATCCAATCAGAAAAAACGTATGACACCCAATGCCCGTTTTGCAGTATGCAGTGCAAAATGCAGCTCGTGGAACAAACCATCGTCACGCGGAAAAAGTACACAGCGATCGGGATTGATAACCCTACGACACAGGGCCGGTTATGCCTGAAGGGCATGAACGCCCACCAGCATGCCTTGAACTCCTCCCGCATCACCCGGCCGCTGCTGAAGAAAAACGGCGAATTTCTGCCTGTTTCCTGGGAAGAAGCACTGAATCACATCAAAGACCAAGTGACGATGATTCAAGCAGAACACGGCCATGACGCCCTGGCTGTATACGGAAGCGCCTCAATTACGAATGAAGAGGCGTATTTGTTAGGGAAGTTCGCACGGGTTGGCTTACAGACAAAATATATCGACTACAATGGGAGGCTATGTATGTCCGCCGCTTCAACCGCAGCCAATCAAACATTCGGTGCGGACAGAGGTTTAACGAATCCCTTATCAGACATCCCCCACACCCGTGTGATCATTTTGGCCGGCACCAATATCGCGGAATGCCAGCCTACGATGATGCCGTACTTTGAAAAAGCGAAGGAAAACGGCGCTTACATCATTGCTATTGATCCGCGCGAAACACCGACAACAAAAATCGCCGATCTTCATCTGAAAATCAAGCCCGGCACAGACGCTGCCCTTGCCAACGGTCTCGTCAAAATCATCATCGACGAACAGCTCGTAAACACTGATTTCATTCGATCACGAACAAACGGTTTCGAGGAGCTGAGGAAGCATACTAACACGTTGAGCCTGAATGATATCGCTGATCAGACAAGTGTCCCGCTGGCGCACATGCGAAAAGCCGCTGTAAAGTTTGCCAAGGAAACGTCCGGCATGCTGTTTACGGCGCGCGGGATTGAACAGCAAACCGATGGAACAGCGGCTGTAAAGGGCTTTTTAAACATGGTGCTGATCACAGGAAAAATCGGCAAACCTTATTCGGGCTACGGGGCGATCACCGGACAAGGCAACGGACAAGGCGCAAGAGAGCATGGACAAAAAGCCGATCAGCTTCCGGGCTACCGTTCTATCGAAAATGAACAACACCGCGCGCATATTGCGAAAGTGTGGGGAATTCATCAGGATAAACTCCCTCGAAAAGGTGTCTCGGCCTATGAAATGATAGAAAAAATCAATGACGGCGACATCAAAGGACTGTTCCTTATGTGCTCCAACCCTGCTGTCTCCAGCCCAAATGCAAATTTCGTAAAAAAAGCTCTGAGAAAACTGACATTCTTTGTTGCGATCGATTTGTTTATGTCTGAGACTGCGGCATACGCAGATGTGATTTTGCCCGCCTCCTCTTATTTAGAAGATGAGGGCACCATGACAAATGTCGAAGGCCGCGTGACATTAAGAGAAGCAACCCGGCCATGTCCCGGTGAAACAAAGCATGATTGGCAGATTATTTGTGACATCGCATCCGCTCTCGGGAAAGGCCGCTACTTTTCTTACACGTCAGCTAAGGATATTTTTAATGAATTGAGAGAAGCGAGCCGAGGCGGGATTGCCGATTATTCGGGCATCACATACGACAGACTCAAACGTGAAGGCGGCATTCATTGGCCGTGTCCCGAAGCTGATCACCCCGGAACCGGGCGCTTGTTTGCGGACTCATTCGCCCATCCGGATCAAAAAGCGGCACTAAGTGTGATTCCAAACGACCCGGCCGTTCCAAAAGAGAAGCCGACAGCCGATTATCCGCTTTATTTAACGACAGGCCGAGTCATGTCTCACTACTTAACAGGCGTTCAAACGAGAAAAAGCGCCGCCCTTGCCGCGAGACATTTTGAATCGTTTATGGAAATTCATCCGCAAACAGCGGCGTCCTTCCATATTGAAGACCGTGTGCTCGTAAAAATAGAATCCCCGCGGGGAAGCATCACCGTCCGCAGCAAATTATCGGAACAAATCAGAAAAGACACCGTTTTTGTTCCCATTCATTGGGCAGATGCTCAAAATGTGAATGATTTAATCGGCGAAGCCTTAGATCCAGCCTGTAAAATGCCCGGTTTCAAAGTATGCGCCGTCCGAATCAGACCTTTTTAAATTTTTCATAAAATTTTTAGAACTTTTCGTATATTTTGTTACATTTTATAACATGTATCTTAAATATTCCTTTTTGCTGTGCTACGCTGGAAAAAACATTGATAAGGAGCGGATCATCTGATGGGAAAAAAACAACTAGTTCTTGTTGGAAACGGAATGGCCGGGGTAAGAGCCATTGAAGAGATACTGAGTGTTGCAAAAGACGAGTTTCAGATCACAATTTTCGGTGCCGAACCGCATCCCAATTACAACCGAATCCTTTTGTCAAAAGTGCTTCAAGGCGATACCGACATTAAAGATATTACGTTAAATGATTGGGACTGGTACGAAGAAAACAATATTCAATTGTATACAAATGAAACAGTCATCAAGGTGGACCCGGAAAACAAAACGGTCATCACAGATGCAGACAGAATCCAGCCTTATGACGAATTGATTCTGGCGACAGGCTCTGTCCCTTTTATCCTTCCGATTCCGGGCGCAGACAAAAAAGGCGTCACCGCTTTCCGGGACATAAAAGATACAGACACGATGCTCGCCGCGTCAAAACAATATAAAAAAGCAGCCGTCATCGGAGGAGGCCTGCTCGGTTTAGAAGCCGCCCGCGGACTGCTGAATCTCGGCATGGAGGTATCCGTCATCCACCTCGCGCCATTTTTGATGGAACGACAGCTTGATGCAGCGGCGGGACGCCTGCTGCAAAACGAGCTAGAAAAACAAGGAATGACATTCTTGCTTGAAAAACAAACCGAAGAGATTATCGGTGATGGCCGTGTTGAAGGCCTCCGCTTCACAGACGGCACAAGCATTGAAGCAGATTTAGTCGTCATGGCCGTAGGCATCCGCCCGAATACAGCGCTCGGAGCCGAAAGCGGCATTCCGGTGAACCGCGGAATCATCGTCAACGATTATATGGAAACTGAAATCCCGCACATTTATGCGGTCGGCGAATGCGCTGAGCATCGGGGGATCGCATACGGGCTCGTGGCGCCGCTCTATGAACAGGCAAAAGTGCTGGCGAAGCATATGTGCGGCATCGAAACAAAACCGTATGAAGGCTCCGTTCTCTCCACTCAGTTAAAGGTATCAGGCGTCGAGGTCTTCTCTGCCGGTGACTTTGATGAATCAGAGGAGAAAAAAGCAGTTAAAGTCTTCGATGAGCAGGACGGCATCTATAAAAAAATCGTCCTGAGGGGCAATCAAATTGTCGGTGCTGTTTTATTCGGCGACAGCAGCGAAGGCAATCGCCTGTTTTCTATGATTCAAAAAGAAGCCGACATCACTGAAACCTCTAAAATATCAATCTTACAGCCTCTCAACCAAGAAGCAGGCACAAGCATTACCGCGGCGATGAGCGACGATGAAATCATCTGCGGCTGTAACGGCGTGTCAAAAGGTGCGATTATTCAAGCCATACAGGAAAAAGGCTGCTCGTCAACGGACGAGATCAAAGCATGCACCGGTGCATCCCGTTCATGCGGAGGCTGTAAACCACTCGTAGAAGAAATCCTCCAGCATACACTCGGATCAGACTTTGATGCGTCAGCGCAAAAAGAAGCGATTTGCGGCTGCACGACATTGTCGAGAGATGAAATCGTAGAAGAAATCAAAGCCAAAGGGCTGTCACATACAAGAGAAATCATGAACGTACTCGGCTGGAAAACGCCAGAAGGCTGTTCCAAATGCCGGCCGGCTTTGAACTACTACTTAGGCATGATCAATCCAACCAAATACGAAGATGACCGGACTTCCCGCTTTGTTAACGAACGAATGCACGCCAATATTCAAAAAGACGGAACATATTCAGTCGTGCCCCGGATGTACGGCGGCGTGACCAACTCCACAGATTTGCGCAAGATTGCCGATGTCGTCGACAAATATGAGATCCCGCTCGTTAAAATGACCGGCGGCCAGCGAATTGATCTCATCGGCGTGAAAAAAGAAGACCTTCCGAGGGTATGGAAAGATCTCGATATGCCGTCAGGCTACGCGTACGGGAAAACGCTCCGCACAGTAAAAACGTGCGTAGGCGAGCAATTCTGCCGCTTCGGCACGCAAGACTCCATGGCACTGGGCATTGCGCTTGAGAAAAAATTCGAAGGGCTGAACACGCCTCATAAAGTGAAAATGGCCGTGTCTGCCTGCCCGCGAAACTGTGCGGAATCCGGCATTAAGGACCTTGGCGTTGTCGGCATTGATGGAGGCTGGGAGCTTTATGTCGGCGGAAACGGCGGAACTCATTTACGTGCCGGCGATTTGCTGATGAAGGTGAAAACAAATGAAGAAGTCTTAGAATACGCAGGCGCTTATCTGCAATACTACCGCGAAACCGCAAACTATCTGGAGCGTACATCCGCATGGCTTGAGCGCGTCGGTTTATCCCATGTCCAATCCGTGTTAAACGATCCGGAAAAACGGCAGGAGCTGAACGACCGAATGAATGAAACACTCTCTGTCCACAAGGATCCGTGGAAGGGCTTTTTGGAAAATAAACAAACCTCTAAAGAATTATTTGAAAACGTCGTGACCACATCATAATGACAAAAAACAAACATGAAGGAGGAATGAACATGGTAAACAAAGGCGCAACAAAAGTATGGATCGGAAAAATTGAAGAATTGCCTGAACAATTAGGCAAAACAGTGTATATTGAAGATAAGGAACTCGCGGTTTTTAAGCTTTCAAACGGAAGCGTCCGTGCCATCGAAAACCGCTGTCCGCACAAGGGCGGCGTTCTGGCGGAAGGTATCGTCAGCGGCGAATATGTTTTTTGCCCGATGCACGACTGGAAAATCTCCTTAGAAGATGGAACCGTCCAAGCACCGGATCACGGATGCGTCAAAACATACGAAACGCTGATCGAAGGAGAACATGTTTATCTCGTATATTGATCAAAAGACCGGATCACTTTTCAAGTGATCCTTCATTTTTACAGTGACGGAAGGATGACATGACATGAAGAACGGAATCGTATATTTCGTGGGAGCAGGCCCCGGCGATCCGGGGCTGCTCACCATCAAAGGGAAACAGGCGCTGGAGAAAGCAGATGTTATTTTATATGACCGGCTCGCCAACCCGAAGCTGCTCGAATTCGCATCACCAGCCTGCCAATTTATTTATTGCGGAAAACTGCCAGACCGCCATTTTATGAAACAAAGAGAAATTAATGCCCTGCTGGTTGAAAAAGCATCAAAAGGATTAACCGTCGTCCGTTTGAAAGGCGGAGATCCGAGCGTATTCGGCAGAGTCGGCGAGGAAGCAGAAGCTCTCTATGAGCACGGCATCCGCTATGAAATGGTGCCGGGTATCACCTCCGGAATTGCAGCGCCGTTATATGCGGGCATCCCCGTCACGCATCGGGATTTCGCATCATCTTTTGCCATGATTACAGCACATGATAAATCATTAAAAGGAACGCCGAATCTCGATTGGGAAGGGCTTGCCAGAAGCGTTCAAACCCTTGTCTTTTACATGGGCGTTAAGAATTTGTCTTATATTTGCCAGCAGCTCATTGCGTACGGAAAATCTCCTTCCGTTCCTGTCATTGTGGTCCAATGGGGAACGTGGGGCCGCCAGCGGAGTGTGAAAGGCTCGCTTGTGAACATTCAGCAGAAAATACAGGAACACCAGATCACAAACCCTGCGATTATCGTCATCGGGGATATCGTCAATTTTCAAACACACAGCTGGTTTGAGAGCAAACCGCTCATCGGCCAGCACATGATGGTCGTCACTCATGGCAATGATGAAGACCAGCTTGCAGACAAGCTGCGTGCTTCCGGTGCCGATGTCATCGAGTGGCCGAAATGGCGGACCGAAAACATGCCTGTCAATGAAGAGATTCTTCGAAAGATCGGCACCTTTGAAGACATTGTTTTCACATCGCGCCGTGCGGTTTGTGAATTTTTCCAAGCGCTGGCATCCAAGAAAATCGACGTGCGCCAGCTGACAGCCCGACTGAGTGCGGCATCTGAACAGGCAGTGACAGAGCTTGAAAAACGGGGCTTTCTCGTCTCCGCCACTCAGCCTGATTCAGAAAAACGTCTTGTTGTCGGGAGCCGCCATTCAGTGGAAAACGTGCAGAAGCATGAGTCCTGTACGTTTTATATCACCCATGAAAACGTCATAGATGACCGGTTCACCCACATGATTCAGCGAACCATCAGTGAATCTCCGCTGCATATGGTCATTTGCCCGAGCAAGCCGTCCGTTCAGCAATTGATCAGCGCAGGCGAACAAATTGGTATTTCGCCGGAGCCATCAGCTAACCGACCTCCTATCGTCTGCATAGGCGATGACTCAACTGCCGATGCTTATGGATTCACAGCGGTCCAAGAGCAGGATGAATTATTTGCTTTAATTCAAAATCAACAGGCGGAAAAAAAGCTCATTCACAGCTAATTGCGGCAGCCCTTTTCTTAAGGGCTGTTTTATTTATGCACCAATTTTTTGTGATGGGTTGAATACATCGCCATATTCTCGGCCTTAGGGTCCAAATATGCCTTCGCGCTGTTGACCGCTGTCGGGCCTTCCGTAAAGCCGCCGGCAATCAATCTCAGCTTGCTTTCATAAAAAGCCGCGTCACCCGCCACAAACACACCCGGAAGATTCGTCCGCATATGTCTGTCAGCTTTCACCCTGCCTTCTTCAATCTCCAGCCCCCACTCCTTCATCGGTCCGAGATCAATTTTGAAGCCATGATTAACGATCAGCTCGTCAACCTCTATGTTTTCCATCTGGCCAGATGACTCAGTATGACAAATCGTCACGTTTTGGATACGCTCCTCATCGCCGCTCAGCTGCTCCAGACGATAAGGAGTGAGCACCTGCACCGATGATTGCTTCATCTTCGTCACGCTGCTTTCCATTCCGCCGAATTCCTCACGCCGGTGAACGACAGTCACAGAAGCCGCAATCGGTTCCAGCTCATTAGCCCAATCGACCGCAGTATCTCCGCCGCCTGAAATCACGACCCGCTTCCCTTTAAACGCATCAAGCTTCTCCACTCCATAATGAAGATTTTTGCCCGCGTACCGGGTTGCATCCTCACTGTCAAACTCATTGACCTCAAGCGTTCCCATGCCGACAGCTAAAATCACGGTACGTGTATAATGCTTTTCTCCTTCAGAGCTTGTCAGCGCAATGGTGCCGTCTTCCAAGCGTTCAAATCCGGTCACACGCTGATTCAGCACGATGTCAGGATCAAACGTTGCCGCCTGCTCCTTCAGCTGCTCGATCAGCTGCTTTCCCGCAATCCCCGGTATTCCGCCGATATCCCGAATGATTTTCTCAGGAAAGAATAAAGATACCTTCCCTCCGAGCCGCGGCAAAAATTCGATTACTTTCGTTTTCAGCTCCCGCATCCCGCAGTAAAAAGCCGTAAACAGCCCGATCGGCCCTCCGCCTATAATTGTGACGTCATACACCTGTTGATTCTCAGCCATCCGTCCTGCCTCCCGTTCACATCTATATCAAAATCGTTTTAATTGAGAATGAATATCAATAAAAAGTATATCATATTTCACGAGCCTGTGTTTATTCATTTCTGCTCCTTGTGATAAATTGTTGAAAACCCTATAATAGGCAGAAAAACAAATAGGAGAAACAGATGAAAAGACGAGTTGAAACGATCACTTTCGAAGGACATACACTAGAATATTCTGTTACAGGCAAGGGAGCTCCCATTCTTGTCATGCATGGCGGGCATTCAAATTGTTATGAGGAATTCGGGTACACGGCGCTGATTGAGCATGGGTATTCCATCATCACGCCTTCAAGGCCCGGTTACGGACGAACGTCAAAAGAGATTGGAAAAAGTCTTGCTGACGCCTGTCGTTTCTATGTAAAACTATTAAGTCATTTACAAATCGACAGTGTCCATGTCATAGCCATCTCAGCAGGAGGGCCGAGCGGCATAAGCTTTGCCTCACAATATCCGGAAAGGGTGAACACTCTGACCCTGCAATCCGCGGTCACCAAAGAATGGCTCACTCCAAAAGACATTGAATATAAAATGGGGAGAATCCTCTTCCGCCCGCCGTTGGAAAAGCGGATATGGAAGCTGATTTCTTATTTGAATAACGCCTTCCCGCGTTTGATGTTTCAAGCCATGAGCCCGCAATTCAGCACGCTTTCGTTTCAGCGAATCAAGTCCATGATGGATGAAAAAGACATTGAAGCATTTCGGAAAATGAACAGCCGGCAGCGCTCCGGTGACGGATTTCTGCTAGACTTGTCACAAACCGCCGCTATCTCTTCAAAGGAGCTGCATGCCATCTGGTGCCCCGTACTGATTATGCAAAGTGTTTATGATGGATTTATCAACAAGTCACATGCACATTATGCAAAAAAACACATTCCTGACGCTGCTCTCCATTTGCTTCACTCATGGGGGCACCTGATCTGGCTCGGGAAAGAAGCTGCTGAAACAGATAGAATCATACTCGAATTCTTGGAATCTTAAACAAAGTGAAACAATCATTCCCCCACCTCCGTCAAACAAGCAGTGCCTTTTTTCTGGTATGATAAAAGGCAGCTTAACATGAGCGGAGGTTTTATTGTGACAGCACAATCATCTTTTCTTCAGCTGAATTCTATTTTTATCAGCATTTTAATAGAAGCCATTCCGTTTATTCTGATTGGCGTCATCCTTTCCGGAATCATTCAAATGTTTGTTTCTGAAGAAATGATTGCAAGGATCATGCCAAAGAACCGCTTTCTCGCCGTTTTATTCGGTGCGCTGGCCGGTGTATTATTTCCCGCCTGCGAGTGCGGCATTATCCCGATTACGAGGCGGCTTCTGTTAAAGGGGGTTCCTCTGCATGCGGGCGTTGCTTTCATGCTGACCGCGCCGATCATCAATCCTATCGTCTTATTTTCTACTTTTATTGCGTTCGGGAACAGATGGAGCGTTGTCTTTTATCGGGGCGGACTGGCGCTCGCGGTTTCGGTGATCATTGGGATTATCTTATCCTATCAATTTAAAGATAACCAGCTTTTAAAGCCTCATGAACCCGGGCATCACCACCATCATCACCACACCCTGCTGCAAAAGCTGGGAGGGACCTTGCGTCATGCCATTGAAGAATTTTTCTCCGTGGGGAAATATTTAATTATCGGCGCCTTTATCGCAGCCGCTATGCAGACGTATGTCAAAACATCCACTCTGCTTGCGATCGGGCAGAATGATATATCCTCTTCCCTTGTGATGATGGGGCTGGCGTTTGTCTTGTCGCTCTGTTCAGAAGTTGATGCGTTCATCGCGTCTTCCTTCAGCAGCACATTTTCATTAGGATCTTTAATCGCCTTTCTCGTCTTTGGTGCGATGGTGGATATTAAGAATCTATTGATGATGCTTGCGGCCTTTAAAAAACGATTTGTTTTCCTGCTGATTACGTACATTGTCGTGCTCGTCTTAGCGGGATCACTACTGGTAAAGGGGTGATTGGATGTTTCGGTTATTGGTGCTGATGGGATTTACGTTTTTCTTTTATCACTTGCATGCCTCAGGAAATCTTACAAAATATATCAATATGAAATATGCCTATCTTTCCTTTATTGCGATCTTCCTGCTGGCCATACTGACAGCCGTTCAAGCATATGTATTTATCAAGTCGCCTGAAAAAGGCGGGCATGATCATGATTGCGGATGCGGCCATGATCACGAGCATGAACAAAACAAGCCATTTTATCAGCGTTATTTGATTTATGTTGTTTTTCTTTTCCCTTTGGTGTCGGGCATTTTCTTCCCGATTGCGACGCTTGACTCATCCATTGTTAAAACAAAAGGGTTCTCGTTTAAGGCGATGGAGAGCGGAGACCATTACTCGCAAACACAGTATTTGCGGCCTGATGCCAGCCTTTACTACGCGCAAGACAGCTATGATAAACAGATGAAACAACTGTTTAAGAAATATTCCAGCAAGAAAGAGATTTCGCTGACCGATGAAGATTTCCTAAAAGGCATGGAAACCATATATAACTATCCTGGCGAATTTCTCGGACGGACGATTGAATTTCATGGATTTGCGTATAAAGGAAATGCGATTAACAAAAACCAGCTGTTCGTGTTGAGGTTTGGCGTCATTCACTGTATCGCTGATTCCGGCGTTTACGGGATGCTTGTGGAGTTTCCGAAGGACATCAACATCGAGGATGATGAATGGATTCATATTAAGGGCACGCTGGCCTCAGAATATTATCAGCCTTTCAAATCAACGCTGCCTGTTGTGAAAGTGACCGACTGGAACACCATTAAAAAGCCTGATGATCCTTACGTTTACAGAGGATTTTAAGTGAAGACGAAACCAGTACACGGACTGGTTTCTTTTTTATTTCTTTTTCATCAGCATCAAGTCGAGATAGAGCTGGCATCGTGTCCTAAAATCGCTTAAATTTATCGACGTCATTTCAGTAATCTGTTTGATGCGGTAATTCAATGTATTCTGGTGAATAAACAGCTGTTCTGCTGCTGGTTTTGTTTTGCAGTTGTTGAGAAGATAGATTTCCAGCGTTTTCAGCAGCTCGGTGCTGCTTTCTTGGTCTTTTGCTTTTAATAAAGCCAAATCCTTATTCTCGTATTTTAAAAATTTATTTTTCTGTTCAATGCTTTCTAAATAACGGTAAATGCCGAGTTTTGCATATTCATATGGAATGTTTTCCTGATTGCCGGTGATTTCCGCGGCTTTGATCACTTCAAGCGCTTCTGTGTAGCTCTTGCCAAGCTTTAAAAGGTGATCATATTCGTTTCCGATACCGATATAAATAGGGGTGGGAATTCTTTGAAAGTGAAAATGTGTTAACAGCTTGTTAATAAATTCAGAAGCTGCCGAGGAGACGGAGCTTTTTTGGGAAAAACTCGCTACGACGATGACAATATTTGAATCAATCGTTAAGACATGACTGACTTTATCCCGTAAATTTAGGTACGACCTGATATTTTCCTTTAAATCCTCAACCGCTTCCCCATCCCCATTCGCGGCGTGCAGGATGACAACTGAAAACATGGAAGGCAGCACGGTGTTAATCCTTTCGGCTTCCCGTTTGAGTTCCTTCTCAGAGGTAAATTGCTGATAGATCGCCCGTTTGACAAGATCTTCTGCTTTTTCTTCCTTTTCCTGTTTCAGCTTGTTCGTTTTATAAATGATTTTCCCGACATGGAAAGAGGTCTCATACAAAAAGTCGAGTTCTTCTTCCGTCAGATTTTGGTCCAGCTCCTGAACCCAGATGTAGCCCATGACATCCCCTTTGTGTTTCGCACTCACGACCACTCTCTGGTTTAACCCAATGCTTTCAATTTTATTGACGCGAAAAGGCTCAGGTTCTGTTTTCAGTTTTTCAATGACTCCATCCTTCAGAAATCTCTCAAAAATCTGAACCGGGCATTTTTTTGAAAAAATAGTCTGCTGGTTGGCAGAATCAAAATGGTTAATATAGTAAGAATTATAGGCTAACAAAAAGAAATCTGCGCTTTCCAGTATGACTGGTTTTTGCAGTTCATAACTGATGAAGTCAATCAGCTTATCGACATCTGAAAATGAAAAAACTCTCTCTAAAAGCTCTTCCATACCTTTTTCTCCTATACTTTTTTTTACTTTAATCATATCCATACGGGGTCTATTTGTATAGAAAAAAAATACGTTTGTTTCCAAAAGAAAAAAACGGCCCGTTTAAAAGGAGAAAAGAGGAAAAAGGGACAGCCCCTTCCTCCTCCTTTCGATCTTTATTGTGACATTGTATCTTGGTAGTCTTTAAACTGGTCTGCGACAGCTTGTGACGGAGCCTGCGTCAATATACTGACGATAAAGACAGATAATAGGCTCGCAGCAAAACCAGGTATGATTTCATACAGAAAATCCGAAAGACCGGCATTCGCCCAAATGATTACAGTTGCTGCTCCCACAATCATGCCGGCGAGTGCCCCCCATTTAGTCATTCGTTTCCAAAACAGACTGAGCAGTACAACCGGCCCGAATGATGCGCCGAAGCCAGCCCACGCGTAGCTAACCAATCCAAGGATCGTATTATTTTTCTCCCAAGCTAGGAATAACGCGATGACAGAAATCACAAGCACAGCCAAACGGCCCAAAAACACCAGCTCTTTATCAGAGGCTGAGCGCCTGAACATCGACTTATACAAATCTTCTACCAAAGAGCTTGATGTCACAAGCAGCTGGGAAGAAATTGTACTCATAATCGCGGCCAAAATAGCTGATATCAGAAAACCTGTAATAATCGGATGGAACAAAATATTCCCTAATTGAATAAAGATCGTCTCTGGGTCCTTCAGTGTCATGCCATTCTGATGGTAATAAGCGATTCCGCCCAAACCGGTCAGCACAGCGCCGACTGCCGACAACATCATCCAGCCCATTCCGATTCTGCGCGCTTTTTTGATCTCTTTGACAGACGTTATTGCCATAAAACGCACAATGATATGCGGCTGTCCAAAGTATCCCAAACCCCATGCAAACAAAGAAATAATGCCAAGGACGCTTGTTCCTTTGAAAATATTAAACATATCTGGATCAACAGACCGGATTTCAGTAACTGCTTCACTTGTTCCTCCCGTGTGGAAAAACGTAACGATCGGAACAAGAATGAGTGCGGCAAACATAATGATCCCCTGAACAAAATCTGTCCAGCTGACTGCCAAAAAGCCGCCAAACAGAGTATATGCCACAACAACACCAGTCACAACCCACAAGCCTGTATGATATTCCATCCCCAAAATACTGTTGAATAAAACACCGCCGGATACCATTCCAGACGAAACATAAAATGTGAAGAAGACTAAAATCACAATCCCTGAAAACAATCTAAGAAGCTTTGTTTGATCTCCGAAGCGGTTTTCTAGGAATCCGGGAATTGTGATGGAATTCCCCGCTTGTTCCGTATAGGTTCTCAGCCGCGGCGCGACGTAGAGCCAGTTCGCCCATGCTCCAAGACAAAGTCCGAACGCAATCCACACACCGCTCAGACCCGTTGAAAACATAGCGCCCGGGAGCCCCATCAGCAGCCAGCCGCTCATATCGGCAGCGCCGGCACTGAGAGCGGTTACGGCCGGTCCCAAAGAGCGTCCTCCCAGCATGTAATCCGTCAGATTCGACGTACGCTTGTAAGCAAAGTAGCCGATCAGCAGCATCCCCGCCATATAAATACAAATCGAAATAATCAGCTGTGTGTTTTCTATGGCACTTCCTCCTCTTTTTTATGGTATATGGATGAAATGGACATCCCCGCAGGGAGGATGCCCATTTAGTCCCGCTTTAGAACATTTCACTGATCGTTTTAGCCTGCATGTGCAGTGCCAAGTAATCCGGCCCGCCTGCTTTTGAATCCGTTCCGGACATTTTGAAGCCGCCGAACGGATGGTAGCCGACGATAGCGCCTGTACAGTTGCGGTTGAAGTACAGGTTTCCGACATGGAATTCCTGTTTCGCACGCTCGATGTTTTTGCGGTCGTTTGTAATAACAGCGCCTGTCAAACCGTACTCAGTATTGTTTGCCACTTCTAAAGCTTCATCAAAGTTTGACACTTTAGAAAATGCAACGACAGGCCCAAAAATTTCTTCCTGCATGAGTCTTGCTTTCGGATCAAGGTCAGCGAAGATCGTCGGTTTGATGAAGTATCCTTTTGAATCGTCACCAGTGCCGCCGCTTACTAAACGTCCTTCCTGTTTTCCGATCTCAATATAGCTCATAATTTTATCATAAGAACCTTGGTCAATGACAGGCCCCATATAAACATCCGCACTGTCAGGTTTTGCTGTCACTTTAGATTCCGTAATTTCAATGACACGCTTCAATACTTGATCATACACTTTTTCATGGACAACTGCACGTGAACCTGCAGAACATTTTTGTCCCGCAAAGCCGAACGCTGACTGGAAGATCGATTGTGCAGCAAGTTCAACATCTGCATCTTCACAAACGACAACTGTATCTTTTCCGCCCATTTCAGCAATAACACGTTTTAAGTGCTGCTGGCCCGGCTGGACTTTCGACGCGCGTTCGAAAATTCTCGTACCAACTTCTCTTGATCCCGTAAATGTGATAAGGCTAGTTTTCGGATGGTCAACAAGGTAGTCACCGACTTCCGCCCCGCTGCCAGGAACGAAGTTGACTACACCTTTCGGCAATCCAGACTCTTCAAGCACTTCAACGAATTTCGCAGCAATGACAGGTGTCGCGCTCGCAGGTTTAAGAACAACTGTATTTCCAGTAACGATCGGCGCCACTGTCGTGCCAGCCATGATCGCAAACAAGAAGTTCCAAGGCGGAATAACAACTGTTACACCAGTCGGCGTGTATACATATTGGTTTTTCTCGCCTTCACGGCTGTTGACAGGTTTGCCTTTTGCCAGTTCGATCATTTGGCGTGCATAATATTCCATAAAGTCGATCGCTTCAGCCGTATCAGCATCTGCCTCGTTCCATGGCTTCCCTGCCTCTTTTACAAGCAAAGCGGAGAATTCATGTTTTCTTCTGCGGACTTTGGCAGCAGCGCGGAAAAGGACAGCCGCTCTTTCTTCCGGAGACGTGTATCTCCAATCCTCGAATGCTTTCGCAGCCGCTTCAATTGCTTGCTCAGCGTGCTCTTGAGAAGCTTTTGACACTCTGCCGACGACTTCTTCTTTATCAGCCGGGTTGATCGAAACGATTTTCGCTTCTGTTTCCACTCTCTCGCCGTTAATGACAAGCGGATAGTCTTTTCCTAAATATTCGCTTACCGTCGCAAGCGCTTTTTTAAACTCTTCTACATTGTTTTGATCCTGGAAATTTGTAAATGGCTCGTGTTTGTAAGGTGTTGTCATGATAATCTCTCCTTTTTTACTTCTTTGTCATTCCTTTGAGAGCAAATGCAATGTTTGACGGACGTTCTGCAAGGCGTCTCATAAAGTAGCCGTACCAATCTTCGCCGTATGGCAGGTAGACTCTCATGTTATAACCTTCTTTTACGAGGCTGAGCTGGGTTTGCGACCGCATGCCGTACAGCATCTGAAATTCAAACTTGTCATTGGCGATGCCATTTTCTTTGGCAAGCTGCTTTGTATAGTCGATCATTTTGTCGTCATGTGTGGCAATCGCTGTATAGTGACCGTTTAAGAGCTGCTTTCGGATGATTTTTTTATAATTTTCATCGACATCGCTTTTCTCCGGGAAAGCTACTTTTTGTGATTCTTTATAAGCTCCTTTTACAAGGCGAAGGAACGGGTTTAAAGAATCCAAATCGTCAATATCACTTTCCGTTCGGTACAGATAGGCTTGCAGCACTGTGCTCACATACTCGTATTTCCTTCTGAAATCCTTGAAAACATCAAGTGTTTTCTGGCATCTGACTTCATCTTCCATGTCGATGGTGACCATGATTTTATGCTTCTCGGCCGTCTGAAGGATTTTCGTCATATTTTCATACACCAGATCCATATCTATATCGAGACCTAAAGACGTCATTTTTAAAGAAACTTGTGAGTTCAGCTGCTGATCCGCAATCGTCGCAATGGTTTGAATGCACTCTTCCGTACGCTCCCGCGCGACCTCTGCGCTGTCTACAAACTCTCCTAAATGATCGACAGTAACTGACAAGCCTTGGCTGTTAAGCTGTCGAATCGTCGGGATTGAACTGTTAAAATCATTCCCTCCGATAATTTTACCCGCTGCTACCCGGCTTCCCCAGTTCTTTGCCATTTTATTGAGAAAGCCGCTTTTGGATAAAAATAAGAAAAAATCTCTTGTGATCACTTCCAACCTCAACACCCCGCAATCTAAGAAGTATTTGTATGAGTTAATTGTAAATGGACAAAACCCACGTTCACAATATTCTCAAAATACAAAGATTCTGATTATTTTTGTGGATTTACCACAATCAGATAGTTAGAAAGTCGGGGAATCGTGTCGAATAAAGGGGAAAAGGAAGCGACAAAAAACATCAGCTTCCTCCATCCTTCCATACTTCTTCAACCGTATTCAAAAGCAAACGATTCAGTTCAGGTGTCATATCCTTTTGTTCTGCTTTCAGCGTTTTTGCTGCTTCCATGATTCTTTCGATTTCCGTTTCAATAAACTGATGAATAACATGAATTCGCGCTTCAAGATCAAGCTCTTCGCCTCTTCTTTTCCGTTCAAGCAAGGTTTCCATTTCTGCCTTCAGCTCAGAATCAGTAACAAGTTCATTCATCAAAACAGTAAAATCCATTGGCGGAATGGTTCCGTGCTTTTCAATCCATTTGCAAGCCAAGATTGGCCGAAGCACGTAGAAATACTTTTTGATTTTCACCTCTTGCCCTTGAAGGTAATCCTTGACGTTCCTTCTCGCCATATTGATATAGTGATACACGCTTGCTTCGGGCTTAAACGCCTCCGTCCGCAGCTTTCTTAGCTTCTCTGCGGTTGTAAATGCTTCGTAATACACAATGTCTGAGGACAGCCATTCAAGGAGCGGCGGGTTTGATTTTTTGAAGAGGCGCAGCGTCTTTCTCAGCTCCCAGCCGCTGATATCCAGCAAATCGTGAATCGGTTCCTCAATGACATCACGCTCCTGCTCAATTGAAAAATACCATTCCTTTTTCGGCACATAAATAAAGCGGACATCGTAATCACTGTCCTGAGACGGGAATCCCCAAGCGCGGCTTCCTGATTCAACGGCATATACGATTTTGACTCCGTATGACAGCTCGATTCGTTTTAATTCATCAATGATCCTTTGTTTCATATCTATTCGTCTCCAGTCTGGTTTCATTCCGGCAGTTTGCAGAAAAAAACCGCCTGATGATGTGCGGCGGCTTTTCATATTTATCAGCCTTTCAGATGCTGCTTAAAGAAAGCAAGTTTTTCCGTTTGAAAGGCAGGGATATATTCATGCCCGAAGTAGCGGTACACCTTCAGCTCTTTCTCTGTCTCCAAGTGATTGTAGGCGGCAAACACGGTGGACGGCGGGGTGACCTTGTCAATCAGGCCGATCGACATCAGGACAGGTACCTTCACTCGGTCAGCAAGATTCATAATATCGAAATATGAAAGTGTCTTCATCGCCTGCTCTTCTGTTTCCGGGCTGCCATTTCTTCTGAAGAAGGAATTGATTTCAAGGTACGGCTGTTCAAGCGCCACATCAATGGCCCGTTCAAAGTTGCTTAAATAAGGATAATCGGCAGCCGCGGCTTTCGGAATGTCTGACAGAGCTGCTGCGGCAATTGTTAAGCCGCCGCCTTGGCTTCCGCCTGTCACACCTATTCTAGTTTCGTCGACTTCGTCAAAACTGCTGATGACTTCAAGCGCGCGGACGGCGTCCAAATAAACGCCGCGGTAATAGTATGTATCTTTATCAAGAATACCTTTCGTCATCCAGCCTAAAGCGTGACCATGCGGAGAAATACTCGTATCCTCGCTGCTCTGCTGCCCGCGGACAAGCATGCCGAATGCCGCGTATCCGTGAAGCGCCCAATTCACCATTTCATGAATCTCACCGTCATAGCTTGCGTTGTAGCCGTGATATTTGACGATCGCCGGATGCGGTCCCTCCTTGTCAGGCACCGCGTACCATCCGGCAATGCGGGCGTTTCCGAAGCTTTTATACGTAAGGCGGTACACCTTGACTCCATCAGCAGGATAATCAACTGGCTGTAAATCAGGTGCCGCTTGGACTTTTGCAAGTTCATTCAAAGACGATTTCCAAAACTCAGAAAAATCTTTCGGTGCTGTTTTTTCAGGCTTATACGCTTGCAATTGGTCGAGCGGCATATCGAATAGTTGCATTTCCGATTATTCCCCTTTGTTTTATTAGTTTTAGTTTGTATTCTATACTACCACGTTTTCTAAATATTTTCACTTTTGTTTTCCAAACAGCCTTCATCAAACGTTTGTTTAAGATTTTCCCGGCTCATTTCCATAAAAGCCTGAGCTGTCAGACTGACATATCGGTTCTTTAAAAATACAAAGACAAGGGTTCGGGATGGCGCTGATTGAATAGATAAATAGATTACACCCGGGTCCTTATCCCTTCTGACCATATTCGGCGCCATTGTCACACCTAAGCCGTTTGCCACAAGAGATTGCGCGGTTTCAATATGGCTCGTCTTAAAGGCAGTATTCGGCTTAAAGCCGCTTTCCGCACAGAGATCGAGAACTGTCCTTCGAAAACCGAAGCCTTCTTTTAACAGAATAAAAGGCACGTGCCTCGCCATTTCAAGGGGCACGGACGGCTGGCGGCCCTCCTCTCCTTCCAGCGCTTTCTCAATCAGCGCGGTCATTTCCGGAGGCATCCACCTTTGTTTTTCCTTAGGCACCGCGAGAACAATCGGTTCCGTGAGCAAGGGTGTAATGGCAAGCCGTTCATCCTCGATCGGCAAGGACAAAACAGAAAGGTCGACCTCTCCCTTTGCCGTCATTTCCTCTAATGAAGCAGGGTCTTTTTCAACAAGCTGAACCTCTACATGAGGATAGCGCGCCAAAAACTGCTTCAGCAGAGGCGGAAAGAGATATCTCCCCGTGACAGCGGGAATCCCGATGGAAAGCTTATGCCCAAGTCCCTGCGACCGCTCCTGCATCTCCCGGAGCAAATCATCTCTGGAACGAATGATGTCCTCGGCTTTTTCAATGAAACGCCGCCCGTGGGGTGTCAGGGTAACAGAGCCGTGGGATCTGTGGAAAAGGGTAAGCCCAAGCTCAGCCTCAAGCTTTTTGATTTGCTGGCTGAGAGATGGCTGAGCGATATGAAGATGCTCCGCCGCCTTTGTAAAGCTTTGGCGCCGGGCGATTTCCGCTGCGTATTCCATCACTTTAATATCCATTTCAGCCTCCATAGGTTAAACCTATCGTTTTGATCATTTTTATATCTTGGACGAATCATAACAGAAATTGCTAACATAATCCATATCATCAAACAGAAAAAAGGAGCTGGTTGACATGACAAATGAAACGCCGTTTTCGAAAAACGCCGAGATGTATCGGGATGAGAAGGTATTTGCCGAGGGGGAAGATTTGGGTATAATGATCAAAACGGCGCAATGCCGGGCTGATGATCGGGTGCTGGATATCGGAGCGGGTGCCGGCCACACGGCGCTGGCATTTTCTCCATATGCACAGGAGTGCATCGGTATTGATGCGACGATAGAAATGGTAGAGGTTGCATCCTCCTTTGCGCAAGAAAAAGGAACGAAAAACGTACGTTTCCGGCAAGGAACGGCGGAGTCGCTTCCCTTCGCCGACGATTCATTTGATCTCATTACCTGCCGGTACGCGGCCCATCATTTTTTAGATCTCCGCAAAGCTGTCAGCGAAGTTGCACGTGTGCTGAAAAAGGACGGCCGTTTTCTCTTGGTCGATCACTACGCGCCTGAAGATCCCATTCTTGATGAGTTTGTCAATCATTTGAACCGGCTCCGAGACCCTTCCCACGTGCGGGAAAGCTCATTATCAGAATGGCAGTCGATGTTCGCCGCTCATCAGCTGGGCTATCAAGAAGTCCAAAAGTGGAACTTGCCGATTCAATACGAAAGCTGGATCAAACGGGGCGGAACCCCTGCCGATCGAGAAAAACAGATGATCAGCCATTTACATCAGGCATCAGACGAAGCAAGTGACACGTTCTGTATCAAATTGAATCAAAACGGACAGCCCGACTCCTTTTGCTTAAAAGCGATTTTGATTCAAGGCGTAAAATAAAAAGCCGTGCGCTCCGCACGGCTTTTACATTGGCTGATAAAGATCCCAGCCGATTTTCAATGTCTCCGCAATATAATCGGCGACCTCTTCAGGAGAAAGGTTGTCTGTTGCGACTTTTGAATTGTGTTTGTCGTAAATGGCTTTTCTTTCGTTAAACAGCTGTTCCATGTCATCCATTGAACGGTTGTGCAGCACAGGGCGGTTCTCGATCAATAAGTCCGCTCGCTGCTTCCAGTTCTCCCATGACAGGTCTAGATGAAGCACGAGACAGTTTTCCAGACAGCACGTTCTGATTTCCTCTTGTTTAAATGACCCGCCCCCCAGAGATACGATTTTGAATCGTTTATGATGGCAAATGTCTAAAATATATTCCTTCTCCGTTTTCCGAAAAAAATCTTCACCCTTTTTCTCAAACATCTCAGGGATCGACATATTGAAATCTTTTTCAATCTCTTGGTCTATATCGATAAAATCTCTATATAATTTTTTAGCGACCAATTGGCCGATTGTCGTTTTTCCTACACCCATGAATCCGATCAGGACGATATTTCTTTCTCTTACTGGGATGGCTCGTTTAGCGTTCATCTTCGGCGAAATCCTCCTAAGGAATGAAATTTTATATTCATTATATGCTTATTTTACGAATATTTATATAGATACCGGCTTGCCCGTCCTTTTGGCGGCGCTTTTGCCTGAATGACATTCATTGTACAACATTTTTACAGATATTTTAATACGTCGACGCAAAAAAGCATTAAAATCTTTCAAACTCACTGCTTTTATTGTTTTTCCTGCTGACTCTTCGTTCGAAGGGCCTTTTTTTGTATCATAAGTGAGAAGGGGGAAATGGAGATGATCATTTGGATAAACGGGGCGTTCGGTTCCGGAAAAACACAAACAGCCTTCGAACTGCATAGAAGGCTGAAACCGTCTTACGTGTATGATCCTGAGAAAATGGGATTTGCGATGCGCTCCATGATACCGCCGGAGATCGCGGAGGACGATTTTCAAAGCTATCCCTTATGGCGGGCGTTCAATTACAGCTTGCTTGCCTCCCTGACCGATACATACCGCGGCATCATCATTGTGCCTATGACGATTGTACACCCTGAATACTTTAATGAGATCATCGGCAGGCTTAGACATGACGGCCAGACGGTTCACCACTTTACACTAATGGCTTCAAAGGAAACCTTGTTAAAACGGCTGCGCACAAGAGCAGAAGGACAAAACTCATGGGCCGCCAAACAAATCGACCGCTGCATTGAAGGATTGTCATCACCAGTCTTTGCGGATCACCTCCAAACAGACAACATGTCGATTCAGGATGCGGCAGAAACCATTGCCGCGAAAGCCAAGCTTACATTAGACCCTGATACGAGAGGCAGCCTCCGAAGGTTCACCGACAGATTGATGGTAAAGCTGAATCATATCCGCATCAAATAAAGATCCTGCACATGACAAAAGCCCGCTCCGAGAGCGGGCTTTCTTGGTCTTATTTCCACCAGTCATCAAACATAGACGCCGGAACCTGACGTTTATGTTCAGTCATGCTGTAGCGTTTTTCCAGCGCTTCTGACACTTTCGCTGATACTTCTTTTCCTTCAAGATAATCGTCAATCTCATCGTAGGAAATGCCAAGCTCTGTTTCATCCGTCTGCTGCGGTTTTTCGTCGAGCAGATCGGCAGTTGGTTCTTTTAAGTATAGGCGTTCCGGTGCACCCAGCTCTTTCAGCAGGCTTCTTCCCTGACGCTTTGTTAAGCCTGTCAGCGGCAGGAGATCTGCGCCTCCGTCACCGTATTTCGTAAAGAAACCAGTTACGGCTTCGGCCGCATGGTCTGTTCCAATCACAAGAAGGCCTTCTTGGCCGCCGATCGCGTATTGAGCAATCATTCTCGTTCTCGCTTTTACGTTCCCTTTATTAAAGTCTGTCAGCTTATCGCCTGTCTCTTGCTGATATTGATCTGCAAAAGCGCTGACTGTTGATTGAATGTCAAATTTCCAGGATTTGTCCGGCTTGATGAATTTCAGAGCGAGCTGGGCATCGTCTTCATCCTGCTGTGTGCCATGCGGAAGACGGACCGCGATAAACTGAGCGTCTCCCCCCTCTTCGCGAATGCTTTCCACGGCAAGCTGGGCAAGGCGCCCGGCAAGAGATGAATCCTGTCCGCCGCTGATTCCCAATACAAAGCCTTTAGCGCCGGTTTTCTTTATATACTGCTTTAAAAAATTGATTCGGTCCTCAATTTCTTGTTTTGGATCAATTGAGGGCTTCACATGTAATTCACGCATAATCGTTTCCTGCACACTCATCCTACTCATTCCTCCTGTACAATCGCTGTTTCTTATTTGATCATTTCCCCAACTGAATGGAAATGAATCATCGTTATGTATCCCTATTAAATATAGCATAGGTTTTCATTTGCAGTGAACAAGAGAGATCAGCTGACTTCCACCCGTATTGACGTTACACTGTCTCCATTACACTTTCCTTTTTCGATCGGACAGGAAGAAAACGCGACAATCAAATCCGTTTCCGCTCTCAGCCTTACATAATCGCCGGCATTCGAAAGCGGCGTTTCCACAGACAGGTTCCCTCTCTCATCAAGGACAGTATTCATAAAAATCGCAAATGGGTAATGCATGTGAGGCTTCGGTACGCCAAACTGCTCAAGCGCCCGGTTCATATTGTCATAGCACGTATCCTGAAACTCATCCTTTTGCTTGCCGTATAACAGCCTGTTCATATCAGGTCGGCAGGCGGGAAGCAGGAGATCATGTTTGCCGACCGTATCCTCAATCAGCGTCAGCATCGGTTTGTACAGATTGGAGTAGAGATGGTCATTGACCTTCACATGAATAGAATGATTGGCATCAATGGTCGCGCCCTGATCAAGGTGCTCATAAAAATCTTTGGCATGGTACGCGACAAAATCTGCTATCTGCTGCCCTTCTACATCAATCACCTTCAAAACCTGCCCCTTTTTCAGCTTCAGACCAAGCCCTTTTTTCGGCTCAATAATATATTGCTGTGTCATTGCTTCGCTCCTTTTTTCATTAGTATGGGCGTTCGCCGCCTTCTCCATGTAAAAAGAGGCAAAAATCCGATGTATATAAGCTTCAGGCGGGTCGCAATCTAACCTTAGATAAAAGGGGTTGAAATTGATGAGTCAAACAAAAAAAGACCAGCAAAAAGGAAACTTGGCTTGGTGGCAGCTGTCATTAATCGGGATAGGATGCACAATCGGAACAGGATTTTTTCTCGGTTCCAGCATTGCCATAGTGAAAAGCGGTTTTTCCGTTCTGCTTTCATTTCTGATTGGGGCAATCGGCACGTATTTTGTATTCGAGCAGCTTGCCAAGCTGTCGGCAAAGCAGCCGGAAAAAGGCTCGTTTTGCGCGTATGCAAGAAAAGCATTCGGCAGATGGGCCGGGTTCAGCAACGGTTGGGTGTATTGGTCATCAGAAATGCTGATTACCGGAAGCCAGCTGACAGCCATTTCGCTATTTACGAAGCATTGGTTTCCACAAGTCCCGCTATGGGTGTTCGCTTCAATCTACGCGGTACTTGGGCTTCTGATTATTTTCACCGGGCTGTCTGTTTTTGAGAAGACTGAAAACGTACTGGCAGTCATCAAAACAGCCGCTATTTTTATGTTTATTGTGATTGCCATCCTGGCATTATGCGGCATCTTATCCGGCGGAAAGCACGATGTACAAATTCCAAATAAGACGAGTGAGTTTTTCCCATACGGCGCCATGGGGCTGTGGACAGGTTTAATCTACGCGTTTTACGCCTTTGGCGGAATTGAGGTCATGGGGCTGATGGCGGTTCACTTAAAAAAACCAGAGGAAGCGTCAAAATCAGGGAAGCTGATGCTGGCGACACTGGCGGTTATTTATATTATTTCGATCGGACTGGCTTTGCTGCTGGTTCCATTAGACACGTTTACACAGCAGGACAGCCCGTTCATTACGTCGCTAAAAGGATACAACCTTAAGATTATCCTCGATATTTTTAACGGAATTTTCATTATCGCCGGGTTCTCGACCCTAGTCGCTTCCCTTTTTGCGGTTACGACATTGCTTTGTACGATGGCTGATGACGGCGACGCGCCGAAATGCTTTACCTTAAAGGAAGGCAAAAAAATATGCTGGCCGGCGCTGGGGCTGACGTTTGCAGGGCTTATTTTATCCATCATACTGTCTTTAGTGCTGCCCAAAAACATTTATGAGCACATGACCACAGCAGCGGGGCTTATGCTTTTATACACTTGGCTGTTTATCCTGTTCTCCAGCAAAAAGCTGACCGATCCCGAAGGCATGGGGAAAACGCAAATTTATTCAGCAATGATTCTGATTACTGCGGCTGTGTCCGGCACACTGTTTGAAAAATCAAGCCGGCCCGGTTTTTTTGTGAGTATAGGTTTTCTCACGATTATTGCGGTCGTTACAGTGATCTATCAAAAAAAGCAGGGACATAAAGACCGCCCTGCCAGCTCGTGATTTATTTCATTTTGTTGAACATGTTCTTCAAATAAGAAAATGGGCACTTCGACACCTGCTTTTCGTCATCACGGAGGAAATACTGTTTCCATTCGCGATTATCCTTTCCTCCGTACCAGCCTAAATGCGGATGAATCGGAGCTTGATCATAGGCTTCTAAACGCGAGCGGATCAACCTGCTCATGTTGCGGCCAAATGCGGTTGATCCATTTAACTCTTCAAACACCCACCTTGGCTGAAACGCGATCATAAAATAAGGAAAGCTCCGGCTTCTCCTCGCCTCATGCCCCGGTGTAGCGCAGAGCAGAAAATAAGGCTCACCGTCAAAACAAAACTCCCATTTGTAATGCTCGGGATCGGTCGGAATGTCTTCCGGCCACTCTTTTTTATCTTGATCGCTTAGTCTATTCAAGAAGCACCAAAACAGCTCTTCATACGCTTCAACCGTATAGTGCTCAGCCAAATCCTCCGGTGTGTCAAACAACACGATGAGAGAAGCGTATTTTCCAGTGTCCCGTGAAATCCTTCCGTACTCCGCAAGCAATGGAGCCAGTTCCTCCGCCGTACCGTTTTCCCGCGGATCTCCGGCAAACGCAATGCGGAGCTGGTCAGTCAGAAACGCCTGCCGTCCGGGAATGCATGGAAACGTATCCGCGTCATCGGCCACAGTTTCTGCCAGAAGCTCAAAAGCGATTCTTTGCCATTCAAGAAGCTCTTCTTGATTACGTTCCAGAAAACTTTTGGTGTACATCCCATCCACATTGATCCACCTCCAGTATCATCTGGATACTATATTAAAACCAGAAGCGGCAGGTGACTGTCCTTGATGAATCAGCCCAATAACTGTTTGATGCCTTGATAACCGAAGTAACATCCAAATACAAGGAGAGACACACCAGCGATTCCGGTCAATCCTCTTAATAGCTTTTCATGAAGCAGATTTCTGAACATGCTGGCTGTGATCGCCATGCAAAAATCCCAGATTAAAATGCCGATCATGATACCGGAGCTATAGATGAGAAGCTGATTCATATCGTAGGCCTCTGCTGTTTTCGCAAGTATGCTGCCGTAAATCCCAAGCCAAAACAGGATGCTCAATGGATTTGACAGTGAAATGAGAAAACCCGAAGCGAATGTTTTCTGGTACGACGCTTTTCCTCGTGAGCTTCGCACATCCATCGGTTCTCTGACATTTTTCAGCGTTTCAATTCCGGTATAGGTCAGAACAAAAAAGCCGAAGAGCCACAAAAACGTTTTCACAAATGGAGCGGTCAAAAACTGTGACAGCCCGAAATAAATAAAAAGCATGTACAGTCCGTCCGCTGTCATGGCGCCTAAACCAAAAACCCACGCATGCCAAAAACCGTTTTTAATTCCTTTGTCTATTTGCGCCGCATTCACTGGTCCCACAGGCGCAGACAAGGACAGTCCAAGCACAATATAGCTCAAAAAAATGTTCACCTGCCCGTACTCCCTTCTCTTACGTAACTTGTACAATTTATTCGGGAACGGGCCAAGCTATGCACAATTTCGCTTACTGTTTCAGACGTTCAAGCTCTTCCTCCATAATATCGGCGGCTTTTCTTACGAAACTGAAAATGAGTTCCAGTTCCTCTTCGGTATAGTCGCGGCATAAATCCATCGTAGACTCCGACAGTGAACGAAACAAATCTTTTACATGTTTTTTTGAAGCGGTCAATGGGACAATTATGACTCTACGGCGATCACTAGGGTCCTTTTCACGAGCCACATACCCCGCTTTTTCCAGACGGTCAACAAGCGCCGTGACCGAACCCGTGCTGAGGCCCGTCTTTTTCCCCAGCTCTCCAGCCGTCATTGGCCCTGCTTCATTTAAGATGTCAGCTGATTTTAAATCGGTGGGAAACAGACCGAGAGCTTGAGCGGCTGCTTGGTGAAACAGAACCGTTCTTGTGCCCAATTTCCGAAAAAGCTGAACGGCAGTCCTTTCCAACTCACTTCTGGAATTTCTTGTTGACAACTGACAATCCTCCCTATAAAATCGAATTTATCTTGATAATCGAGATATTCGACGACCAAACTATTATCATGATATCAGAACTTACATAGAAAAGTAAGAGGAGGTAGAACAAATGGACACAACATTAGCAAAGCAGGCTTCCACCAAATTTGTGGTCCTCGGTCTCCTGCTGGGCATCTTGATGTCTGCGATGGACAATACGATTGTTGCCACCGCGATGGGCAGCATTGTAGCCGATCTTGGAAGCTTCGATAAATTCGCTTGGGTAACGGCGTCCTATATGGTGGCAGTCATGGCCGGAATGCCGATTTACGGCAAGCTTTCCGATATGTACGGCCGAAAACGTTTTTTCCTGTTTGGACTTATTTTTTTCTTAATCGGGTCGGCTTTATGCGGGATTGCACAGACGATGAATCAGCTGATCATCTACCGGGCCATTCAGGGTATTGGAGGCGGCGCGCTCCTGCCAATTGCTTTTACCATTATCTTTGATTTGTTTCCGCCGGAAAAACGCGGTAAGATGTCCGGCATGTTCGGCGCTGTATTTGGATTATCCAGTGTTCTTGGACCGCTGTTAGGCGCGATCATTACAGACGCGATCAGCTGGCACTGGGTGTTTTACATCAATGTGCCGATCGGCGCATTGTCATTGTTTTTCATTATTCGCTATTACAAAGAATCTCTGGAGCACAGAAAGCAGAAAATTGACTGGGGCGGCGCGATTACTTTGGTCGTATCCATTGTATGCCTGATGTTCGCCCTTGAGCTTGGCGGCAAAACATACGATTGGAATTCGATTCAGATCATTGGCTTGTTTATTGTGTTCGCCGTTTTCTTCATTGCCTTTTTTATTGTGGAGAGAAAAGCGGAAGAGCCGATCATTTCTTTCTGGATGTTTAAAAACCGATTGTTTGCCACAGCGCAGATTCTCGCTTTCCTGTATGGCGGCACATTTATTATTTTAGCGGTATTTATTCCGATTTTCGTTCAGGCGGTTTACGGCAGCTCTGCGACAAGCGCAGGCTTTATTTTGACGCCGATGATGATTGGATCAGTCATCGGAAGCATGATCGGCGGGATCTTCCAAACGAAGGCAAGCTTCCGCAATTTGATGCTGATATCTGTCACGGCTTTCTTTATCGGCATGCTGCTTTTATCCAATATGACACCGGAGACGGCACGGGTATGGCTGACAGTCTTTATGATGATTACCGGCTTTGGTGTAGGCTTTAATTTTTCTCTGCTGCCGGCGGCATCGATGAACGATCTTGAACCTCGCTTTCGGGGGACGGCCAATTCTACAAATTCATTTTTGCGGTCATTCGGCATGACCTTGGGCGTCACCATTTTCGGAACGGTGCAAACAAACGTGTTCACAAACAAGCTGAGTGATGCCTTCAGCGGTATGAAAGGCTCAGCAGGCTCAGGCGCCGCGCAAAATATCGGCGATCCACAGGAGATTTTCCAAGCGGGAACACGCTCCCAAATTCCTGATGTGATCCTGAATCGCATCATTGACGCGATGTCATCAAGTATCACGTACATCTTTTTGCTCGCTTTGATTCCAATTATCCTCGCGGCGGTTACCATTTTGTTTATGGGAAAAGCCAGAGTGAAAACAACAGCGGAAATGGCGAAGAAAGTAAATTAACACGAAAAAGCAGTACATGGCTGGCATGTACTGCTTTTTTTGATTACACTCCTAATCTTGCTAGAATAAATGTCCATATACAAATGATCAATAACAGAATGAGGCTGTACGCCACTGTCCGCTTAAACAGTTTAGATTCCTTGCCTGTCTGGCCGACCGCTGCGGCGGCGATTGCGATGGATTGAGGAGAAACGAGTTTCGCCATCACCCCGCCCGCCGTATTTGCGGCTAACAGCAAATCAGAACCAGCACCGATCTGCGCTCCGGTAACAACCTGCAAATGTCCGAACAAAGCGTTATTGCTGACAACAGAACCAGTAATGAACACGCCGATCCAGCCGAGAACAGGACTGACAAACGGGAACAAGTCTCCTGTTTTGGCCAGTGCTAACCCAATTGAAGAGCTGAGCCCTGCGAAGTTGGCCAGATTGGCAAACCCCATCACAAAGCAGATCGTCATAATCGGCACCCACAGCTCTTTTCCTGTCTCCTTCATGGACGCAAAGGCATCCCGACAAGAGAAATTTTTGCTGAACAGGCCTGTCACGATGACCGCCGCTAAAATCGCTGTACCAGTAGCTGACAGCAGATCGACTTTAAAGACTGCATCTAACGGCGTGGCGGATGGCGCAATCGGCGGCATTTTCATCATTTGCTGATGCAGAAAAGGCATTTTAAAAAGAAGCGTTGTTTGATACAACAGTCCGCCTTCTTGAAAAAGCGCTTTGAAAGCAGGAAGGCTCCAGATTGTGATCGCCGCAGTTAAGATGTAGAAAGGAGACCACGCTTTCGCAATGTCAGCGGTACTGTATGCCTTATTCTCACCAGCCTCGCCGGCTCCTTCCTCCCGGTAAATCTCTTTCGGCTGCCATTTGCGAAGGAAGAGCGCAAGCCCGCCCATGCTGAATAGAGCCGCCAAGATGTTTGCTAATTCCGGCCCGAGCACCGCCATTGTCAGTGTCTGAACCGCTGTATACAGCCCGCTCACAACCAATAGGGCAGGCCAAGTCTGTTTGATTCCTTTCATTCGGTCTAATAGGAAAACAAGCAGAAACGGAATCAAAAATGAGATGATCGGCAGTGTCCACATCAATGTCCGTGACAGCTCAAGAGCGGACAAATCACCAATCTGCGCCCCTGTGATCACAGGAATCCCAATCGCCCCAAAGGCTCCAGAGGCTGCGTTCGCAATCAAGCAGAGCGCCGCCGCTTTTAACGGTTTAAAACCAAGTTCGACAAGCAGCGCCGCACTAATCGCAATCGGAACACCAAAACCGGCCGCGCCTTCCAAAAACGCGTTAAAACAAAAACCAATTAATAATAGCTGTAACCTTTGGTCAGGCGAAATGCCGGCAATGCTGGAACGAATAATAGTGAATTTTCCGGTTTTCACTGCGATTTTATACAGCCACACCGCCATCAGGACGATATAGCCAATCGGCCACAGCCCGCTTCCGATTCCCAGCAAAACAGAAGAAATCGCTTTTTCTACCGGCATATGAAATGCCAAAACGGAGACGATGAAACTGACGGCTAAGGTAAGAAATGCCGCGAGAATGCCTTTCATTTTAAAAACAGTTAAAGCTAAGAGAAAAAAGAGAATTGGAGTGAGCGCCACAAGTGCGCTCACATACTCGTTTCCAAACGGATCATACAGCTGCTCAACCATTGACAATCAGCCCTTTACTCTATAGTTGCGATTAGTTGACCTTTAGTTCTGCAAAATGAGGTTTTAAAATGTTTTTGAGAACGCCGGCGCTGTGAAGAAAATGTTCTTTTTCTTTCTCATTTAAGTTCAGCTCAGTGATGCCTGCAATTCCTCCGCGGTTGACGATTGCCGGAACGCCGATGTACACGTCATCTGTGCCGTATTGTCCGTCCAGATATGTGCTGACAGTTAAAATACTGTTTTCATTATGAAGAATGGCTTTTGTAATGCGGGCAAGACTCATCGCAACACCGTAATAAGTCGCGCCTTTTTTCTCAATGATATGGTAAGCGGCGTTTTTCACGTCATCTACGATCTGGTCAAGTTCCTCTTGTTTATATGCATTATTTTTCTTAACAAGTTCACTAACCGGCATACCGCCGATATTCGCGTGGCTCCAGACAGGAAGCTCTGTGTCGCCGTGCTCGCCGATAATATGCGCGTGCACGTTTTGAGGCGCTGCACCAAAGTATTCGCTCAGCATGTAACGGAATCTGGCAGAATCTAGTGTTGTGCCGCTTCCGATCACTCGCTCTTTTGGCAGGCCGCTGAATTTCCATGTCGCGTAAGTCAGAATATCAACCGGGTTTGTCGCGATTAAGAAAATACCGTCAAATCCGCTCGCCATCACTTCACTGACGATTCCTTTGAAAATCTTTAAATTCTTTTCTACTAATTCAAGGCGTGTCTCACCAGGTTTTTGGTTTGCTCCGGCGCAGATGCAGACAATATCAGCATCCTTGCAGTCTTCATATGTTCCGTAAGATGTTTTGACCGGTTGCGGCGCAAACGCCTTTCCGTGGTTTAAATCCATTACATCGCCCATTGCTTTTTCTTTATTTAAATCAATGACCACAAGCTCATCTGTGATCGCTTGGTTCGTTAACGCAAATGCATAACTGCTTCCAACAAAACCCGCTCCGATTAAAGCTACTTTATTTACATGTTTATTCATCATTAATCATCCTTCCAAGGGTTGTTTTTCTTCGGTGTTTGTTTGTGAAGTATTTCACATTTATATTGTGCAACATTTCACAAACTTTTGCAAGAGAAAAGATTTGTCTGATTTATGAACAAAAAAGAAACCATCTATGATGGTTTCTCAGATTGTTGACAAAATGCTAAAATGAAAACCATTTTAGCATTTTGTCATCTTTTCAGCGTGATTGAAAATCTTTGAAGTCTAGGAAGGACGAGCATTGGAGCACAGCGAATGTAGGAATTCGTGAGCACCAACGCGCAGGACTGACAACGAATGCGAGGGTTTGTCGACACGCTGAGAAACCATCTATGATGGTTTCTATGAGAGTTTCCACTTCCCTCAATAAGGAAGAGAACCGCTTAACCCAGAGTTGTTATATAAACCGTTTTGAACATAATCAAAGCCAGGCTGGTTTTGGCCGGGCACTTGGGCGCTGCCGTTATTAAAAATCACTTTAGCGTTCGTTGTATCCGTATCCGCAGGAAGCGTCAGCGTGTAAATACCATCCGCATTCTTGGTCATTGCTTTTCCCGGCCAAGATCCGGTCAACTCTATTGCGCGGCCTCCATCATCTTTATAGATATAAGCATTTACTTGGCCCCAATGATTTGGATTTTGATAGCCGATAATTTTGGCTGAAGACGGGTCTTTTTTGACAAACGTGTATTCTTGGGTCCTCGTTACACCATCACCGTTCGTTCCTTTTAACGTAACGGTGTATGTTGTGCCAAATGGAGCTCCTTTTCCGATTGTTAATTGGTCTCCATCCTTAAACGCTGTCTCTTGCCCATTATTGATTTGATACACGGCTTTTGCTGTATTCGCATCTGCACGCAGGGTGATCGCCAGCTGATCATTGAAAGAATGTGTGACCCCTGTTTTATAATTCTCAAGGAAGACATGAGGCGCATTTGCGATATCGTCAGGATAAATAACAACCACAGATCTGGCATTGATCGTGCCCGTCAGTTTACCATTCGTTACTTGAAATGAACCGTCTCCAGCTTTATTATCATAGCTGCCATCAGGTAATTTTGTTGACGTATTGATAGTGACAGAAGATGAACCTGCATTTGCCAGCACAACGCCGTGCGAGCCGCGCTGATTCATAAATATCTGATTGTTTCCATTCGGATTCGAGAGCTCCTCAGGCTGTCCATCCATCACATTGTGAAATGTATTGACCGCAACGATAGCCTGATCTTCAAATAAACCACTCCCTCGATCGCCGATTTGGCTTTTCCCCGGGAATCTTACACCATTTCCGCCGCCCTCGGGTCTGGAAAAGAAGAGAGGCGTACTGCCTGAGCGGGAAGCAATCACCGCCCAGCCTAAACGAATATCGTCATCGCTCATCCATGTGGACTCTTCCTCATCATTGGCATACGTATCATGCGATTCCACCCATGTGACTAACTTGTCCGCAGACACAGCAGACGCATAATGGGAGATATTCGACACGCTCAGATTACGGTTCCTTAAAGCAGACCTCATGGAATGTCCATAATTAGATGCTGTTACATTCATATATTTCGCATACGCAGCATCTCTGGAGGCACTATCTTGCAGGATTTCTCCGTATTGGAACTCGGCAGATGTATTTGTGATATTCGGCCAAAATGGACTGCCGTAATTCCCGTCATCCGGCAGTTCTATATGTTTGGCGGCGTCAAAGCGAAATCCGTCAGCGCCGTCAATTAATGCTCGTTCTAAGAAGCCTTTCAGATAGGACTGTACTTGTGTATTTTGTGTATTCCAATCATACAGCCCGAGCAATGAATTCTGCGTGACATCCCATCGATCGGACCAGTTTTTAATTTGTGTGTTTCCATGAGTCCAATTTGGAATACTCTTAATCTCGTTAGAAATCGCAGCATAGTCACTGGTGGTATGATTGATCACAGCGTCAACAATGACCTTTACGCCATATTCTTCAGCAGCAGCGCACATTTCTTTAAATTCTTGTTCAGTACCTAAGTAACGGTTGCCAATTTGGTACGATGTCGGCTGATACAGCCAGTACCAGTTCGACATGCTTTTGTTTCCTTGGTTCCCTTCCTTTACTTGGTTAATCGGAGACGTCTGAATGGCTGTATATCCTGCATCATGAATATCCTTCATATTGTGTTTTAACGTATTAAATGACCAATTCCAGGCATGAAGTATGGTCCCGTCTTTGACCGATGGCGCTGTAAGCTCATTCGATTTGTCCGCTGTTTCAGCATTCGCAGCCGCCGGTCCTGCCAGAACCAAATGAAACAGCAGAAAAAATCCAGCGAATAACGGCAGTAAAGAGGTTTTGAACCGTTTTTCAAACATTATTGACACTCCTTATTTAATTATTAAAGACTTAATGCGGAGTCAAACATATCCCTCTTACTTCATTCTTCCGCTTCCTCCTTTCAAACTGATGTGAAGACTGGAGAATTTTGTTAACGCTTACATTTTAAATTATCACAATCACTCTATCAAAACAACTTAGTAGAGTGAATTCAAATCCATGTGCCTATCCAACTAGAAAACGCTGCCCGGAACATGAGCCGTTTTCCCAAACAAAAAAAAAGAAACCATCTCACCTAAGATTGAATATGGCTTCAAATAGTTAATTATGTTGGAATTTCAGGTGTTTTTTATGTTTATTTTTCTTGTTTTTTATATTTTCTCGTGTGTTTTGGAGTACAGTTGGTGAGCACTCAGATTGGTAAGCGTCTCATTTAAAATAGTTCATCTAAACGATCTGCAAGTTCTTTTTGTCGACTAGGAAAAAGATGTCCGTAAATATCGTAAGTTGTTGTGGTTCTCTTATGACCTAAACGTTGTGAAATGATATAAATGTCTTCTCCCCTATTAATAAGTAAGGCGACATGTGAGTGTCTGAGTTCATGAATGCTAATTGGTGGTAAATCAAGATTATGCTTCTCGCATACTCTCTTTATGAAATTTGTTAAATATGCGCGGTCTGGCGTTTTATAATCAAATTTAAAAATCCTTGTTTTTTCAGATTGTTCTATACCGTATTTTCCAAGACCTTCTTTTTGCTTTAATTTCCACTCTACAAGTAAAGATGCTAATTTTTTATTAATTGTAATTACTCTTTTGGAACTTGGAGTTTTGGGGTTTGTAACAAGAAAATCATCTCCTTGTTTTATTTTTGTTAGTGTTTTATTTACTTTTATTTCAAAAGTATATTTATTAAAATCTTTCCACTCTAACGCTAATTGTTCACCCATTCTCACGCCTGTAAAATAAGCAAAAGTATAATATAATTTCTTGAAAAAATCCTTATATTTTTTTTCATCAAATATGCTGACAAATGTTTGAAACTGTTCTGGAGTCCAGAACCTAATATCCTCTTCATTCAAAGCGTCTTTAATTTGCAAGTTTTTTATTTTCTTCGTTGGATGCTCTGATAAAAGGTTTTCCTCGATCGCTAAATTAAATATATCTTTTACATAAGACATAATCTTATTGATGTATGTATGCTTTAGATTATCTTTTTGGAGTGATTCTCTATATTTTAAGATTTCATGGTGTGTAATGGATTTGATTGTGGAATTTTTAAAATAAGGGAGTATCCTGCTATTTACTATATTCTCTACAGCTTTGTACGTGGATGACTTTATTTCGTTTTTTTTAAACGTTAAGTATTTTTCGGTTAGTTCCGAAAATGAATATGCGGTGCGTTTAACACTACTTGGCATATCGCCATTATGAAATTTTCTACGTGTTGAATAGTAAATTTCTTCTGCTTCTTTAGCAGACGTCGCAATTTTTGTTGTTCTTCTTCTTTTACCTGTGATTGGGTCTATCCCTAAACTTATATCAACTCTATATTTACCATTTGGCAATTTTCTTATAGGCATATTTGAATTACCTCCTTACTTCAAATGATATTTAAAATCATATTTGGAATATTATTAGAGTTGTGTAAGGGGAAAAATTTCATTTGTTCTAGTTTTAAGTTCATTACTGATAGTGGGATGTTAAAGTATGATGCTAACTGGATGTTAGATAAATGTTTTATGTAAGGTAACTCATCATATATCATCCTGTCAGTAATAAGAAGTTCTGCGGCAAAAATGTCAGCTTGTCTTTCTAGTTTTTCTTCTAAAGTAATTGAGCAATTTAGCATTTTAAACGTGTTTAATTGTTTGTGTAAGAAGTAGTGTCCAAGTTCATGCGCAACAATGAACTTCTTGCATTCTCTGTGCTTAGCTACTTGAATAATGTATTGATCTTCTTCTTCGTAATACTGAAGAAAACCATTTAATTTTTGGCCTAAGTTACTTTCAAGAATAGGAATACTTAGGATAGAACAAATTTCATAAGGGTCATTGTAAGTGAATTTTTTTATAATCTCCTGTGCTTTGTGTTTTATCGATTGATTTGTATAAATTTTAATCACTCTTTCTTTTTCTTCATGGCATCAACATATTTTATTCCATTGATTAATGCTTGTTTAATCAATTGGGCTGTTTCCTCATCTATATCAGCGTTCCTCATTAATAATAAAGTGTCTTCTCTTTTTAATTCTTCTATTGCTTCGTTAATTGATTCGTCTAATTTTGAGGACTTCTTTTTTTTAGTTCCTAACAAGTGGTCTGCGGATACATTGTAAAGCTCTGCTAATGCTTTTAAAGTTTGTGTGTCTGGATCGCGTCTTCCTCCTTCGTAATTAGATAACACCTGACTTGTAATACCTAATTTTTTTGCGGCTTCTGTTTGAGATTTATAACCAGCTTTCAATCTGGCTTCTTTTAATCTTTGTCCTAATGTCATTTTTATATCATCCAATCGCTTTTAAAAGATATTTGAAATTATTTCTTATTCATTATGTTTTTTTATATTGTGTTTGTATTTTTATTTTAATCATTTTGTTTCAAAAAATCATTGACTTATACAAAAAGTTTCAATATAATTAAATTATCAACATATCGTTTCAAAATGGAGGGAGAAAAGTGGATGACTTTCTTAATGTAGATGACATTGTTAAATTGCTGAAAGTTAAAAAAGGTAAAGCATATGAAGTCATTAGACAGTTAAATGCACAATTAAAACAACAGGGATATAAGGTTGTTAAAGGAAGAGTTAACAGACGTTATTTTGAAAAGTGTTTCTTATATGATAGTAATCAAAGTAAAACGGGGTAAATTGTATGAACTTACATCAGACACATTCGTTTATGCGGGAAGCAGTTCCTTTAGCCAGACAAATGGAAGGCGATTGGATAGCACGAATGAAAATTGCTCTGAATTCAGTCATCATAAATCATCATTTGAACCTTCCCTTAACAAATGAAAATGTTAATGAATTACTGCGAAAAGGCGTTTCATATCGCAAGTTATGTAAGCATTACGGCATTGGAAGAAAAGACATTGAAAAGCTGCGACAATCATCCATAGTGTGACGTTATATACCACTATAGGGAGCCGTTAAGAATCCTTTGAAAGGGGGGATGCGATGAAAATAAGGGTGAATGCAACAATCATTACTGATGTTGAAGCTTTAAAGGCTGATAAGGATTTAAATCATTTTAAAGACTATGCCACGTGTGAAACATTTGTTGTTGATGCTGATAATTATTTGAAGGCTAATGAAGAAATATCTGAGCTTTTAAAAGGTTGGAATTGGTGGTGTATCTGGTCTACTCGTCCATTGAGTAAGAAGGATAACCAAGTGTTTACTTTGTATAACGATGATTTGTATAACTTATGTCGCTAGGAGTGTTTGTTCCTTGAAAACTACATATACAAAAAAAGCGCCTTGACGAATGATCATCAAGAACGCCGTGTAAAGATTAGACACCTTTATTATACGGCACTTTTATAAAAATGTCATGCGTGAGTATTTGAGTGATGAACAGCAATCACTTTAAATGCTGTAGCAGGCTAGAATAAGCGTGCGGAATAGCTGTAGTCAGCTTTATGGCTATAATTAGCCTACTAGGTTGCCATGAGGGCGTAAAGCCGTTAGCAACTGATAAGCGCCAAGATGGATACAGAACCGGAGCGAATCCAAAGTATAAAATTGAAATTTAATGTTCT
Source organism: Bacillus sp. RHFS10 (assembly GCF_016757475.1). Classification (NCBI taxonomy): domain Bacteria; kingdom Bacillati; phylum Bacillota; class Bacilli; order Caryophanales; family Bacillaceae; genus Bacillus; species Bacillus sp. RHFS10. Next base: position 84,467 of record NZ_JAESPO010000006.1, on the reverse strand, counting down.
TTTGAAAATAAATAATAAAAAATGAAATGGGGATATGAAAAATGAACTTAAACTTTATTGTACCGGATATCAATATGACTTTTGGAGACATGAAATTCATGGGACTTAACAAAGAAAGATATGTTTATGATCGGGAAAACAATAAGCGTACTGACATACTGGAATCTAGGATTTATAACATTGCTAGTGCTGTTCAAGGTGGTCAAATTGAAGTAACTATTCCTGAGTATGCAGGAGCAAAAGAAATCCCTGCTTTTGCTGACATTGAGTTAAAAAACCCAAAAATTAGCGCTATAGCGACTAGTCAAAGGGATTCAACCTTTGCCAATGTGATGTGGAAACTTGAAGCTGATGATATTGTTGTAAAAGGCGGTTCTTCTGTGAAACCTGCGGCGGCAACTGGCGGGAATGATAAGAAATAATTTGTTGATATATTAATGTTGAAGGAAACGGAGGTAATGACGAAGTGAAGACCGTTAAATCTGTGTACTTTGAAAATGTCGTTATCCCTACAAATGAACTCGGCGAATGTCATTGTTGTGAGGAAGACAATGCCGTAGAGTATTATCAAGAAGAAGTCCCGAGAGGTTATGTGTGGGAAATGTATTGTCACTCTTGTAGAGAAAAATCGTCGGGGTATGAATTCTAATGATCAATATGAGTGATTTCTTTAATAAAAGGTTATGGAAATACAGGGGCAAACGAATCCGCCCGTACATGAGAAATAACGTAAAATTAGCAGGCGCAATCATCTTTGTGCCTGTTTTTTTATTGTCTATGTTCATCTTTTGGAGAGAACAACTGATTCATTTTGATATATCTCGAGTAATAAAACACTTTGAGTGGAATGTGCCTTTGATTATTAAAAGCGTTTTATGCTCTGTGTTAATTGCTGTTGGAAGTATAGCTGCATCTTACTTTCTTTTCTTTAACAGTTATAAGAAAATCCTTCATAGACAAAAGATCGCAAAAATGATTTTCTCCAATAAGTATTACGAGAAAGAAAATGTGAAAGTAAGAAAACTCTTCTCAAATGAAACTGACACAAAGGAAAAGATCGCATACTTTCCTAGAATGTATTATCAGGTCAAAAACAATCACATTTATATTCGTATTGCTATGGACATGAGCCGTTTTCAGAATCGCTTCCTAGACTTAGGAAAGGATTTGGAAAACGGCTTATTTTGTGACTTGGTTGATAAGCAAATGGAAGAAGGTTTTGTATGCTTTAAGCTTCTTTACGATGTGAAAAAGAATCGTATTTCTATTGATGATGCAGTAGCAGAGAATGGAGTCCTTCCGTTAATGAAGCATATTTCATGGCAGTTTGATAAGTTGCCCCACATGCTTATTGCGGGTGGTACAGGTGGAGGAAAAACATACTTCATGCTAACGATCATCAAGGCATGTGTTGGACTGGGGGCAGATGTAAGAATATTGGACCCTAAAAATGCTGATTTAGCAGACTTGGAAGAAGTGCTTCCGAAAAAGGTTTATTCCCAAAAGAACGGTATTCTTATGTGTCTGAGAAAGTCTGTGGACGGCATGATGGAACGAATGGATGAAATGAAGCAGATGCCTAACTATAAGACAGGTGAAAACTATGCCTATTTAGGCTTAAAACCGGTTTTTATCTTCTTTGATGAGTATGTGGCGTTTATGGATTTGTTAGATATGAAAGAAAGAAATGAAGCCCTTTCTTACATGAAACAGTTAGTCATGTTAGGGAGACAGGCGGGTTATTTTCTCGTTTTAGGCGCACAACGTCCAGATGCAAAATATTTGGCTGACGGTATCCGTGATCAGTTTAGTTTCCGTGTGTCATTAGGTTTAATGTCTGATACGGGTTACGGAATGATGTTTGGAGATGTTGATAAAGCATACGTGAATAAAAAAGAGACAGGGCGAGGATATGCCAATGTTGGTACTGGTTCGGTGTTGGAGTTTTACAGCCCTATCGTGCCGAAAGGATATGATTTTATGTCGTCTATTAAAGATTCGCTGGCTGGAGTCGAGGGAGCGCAGGCGACGGCAGTCGCCAGCGGCAGCGTAAGCGACCAGGCGGCCAGCGGCGAAGGAGTGAGCGAAGCGAATGGATGAGCTAAAACAACCCCCCCACGCTAACAGGGGGGTAGTAATCGTAAAAGAAGAAAATGAAACCGTTGAAAGTCCTTTAGTATCAATGGTTGACTATATTCGAGTCTCTTTTAAAACTCATGATGTTGACCGAATTATTGAAGGAATTCTTCACCTTAACAAAGACTTTATGACTGAAAAATCGTCTGGTTTCTATGGCTACGTTGGCACGTACGAACTGGACTATATCAAAGTCTTTTATTCTGCGCCGGATGATAACAGAGGTGTTTTGATAGAAATGTCCGGTCAAGGTTGTCGTCAGTTTGAATCCTTCTTGGAATGTCGGAAGAAAACATGGTATGACTTCTTTCAAGATTGCATGGCGCAAGGCGGTTCATTTACTCGCTTTGACTTGGCGATTGATGATAAAAAGACGTACTTCTCTATACCGGAATTATTGAAGAAAGCCCGAAAGGGCGAATGTATTTCACGATTTAGAAAATCGGATTTCAATGGCTCCTTTGATCTATCTGATGGCAATACAGGTGGAACGACAATATATTTTGGTTCTAAAAAGTCAGAAGCGTACCTTTGCTTTTACGAAAAAAACTATGAACAAGCAGAAAAGTATAACATTCCGTTGAAAGAACTAGGCGATTGGAATCGTTATGAACTGCGGCTTAAAAATGAACGTGCACAAGTTGCAATAGATGCTTTATTGAAAACAAAGGATTTAACCTTAATCGCTATGCAAATTATTAATAACTATGTAAGGTTCGTTGATGCTGATGAAACCATCACTAGAGAGCATTGGAAAACGAGCCTTTTTTGGTCTGAATTTATAGGTGATGTTGGGAGACTTCATTTGTACGTCAAACCACAAAAAGACTTCTATCAAAAATCAAGAAACTGGCTTCGTAACTCTTGCGCTCCCACTATGAAAATGGTGCTTGAAGCTGATAAGCATCTAGGGCAAACTGATCTGTCAGATATGATCGTAGAAGCTGAACTGGCAAAAAAACATGAACAAATGTTGAATGTGTTTATAGCTGATGTTGCTGACATGGTCGTTTAAAAACAAGCTGCTAAATCTTTATAAACACAGGTGATGCGATTAAACGTATGTGTCAACGGTACCGGAACGAAGTGAGGATAAGGAGTTGACATATTCAGCGCCACCAAAACCCTCTTGGCATTGAACAAACAACCGTTTGTTCCTGCCTACCGGCGAGGGAGTCCCCCGATGATTCGGGGGAATAGGGGGATAGATTAACAGCAATCCAACGGGCTTCCGTTGGTGGGTTTGGGTGAAACCCAAGATATTAAATAAGAAAGGTGTGCTGTCATGGTAGTGCATCATCTTAAGATATATCCAGAGTACTATGAAGCTGTATTAAAAGACGTAAAGAAATTTGAAATTCGAAAAAACGACAGGTTCTATATGGTCGGAGATACGCTGGTACTTCATGAATGGATGGATGAATTTACTGGGCGGAAATTAGAAGCGCAAATTATATATATTACTGATTATAAACAGCGTCCCGGTTATGTGGTTCTTGGCATTGAAAGAACTAAAGGGGGGATTGTTCATGTTTAATATTAACCTTTTGAATCAGGCCCGACTAGAGAGTGATTTGGAGTCTCTTGGCTGTTTAGATATTGCTGAGGAATTGATTGAAAAAATGATGGAAGATGTCTTTTACAGTGATGTTGCTCAAAGGGTCATAGTCCAAACTCTTGCGGTTATAGATAACGTGAATGCCAAACTTCAAGCCACATTTAACATACTGGAGGATGAAGACGCCGAGACAGATGAAAGAATAGTAGAGTTTGAAGGAATTAGCTACTACCAATAAGGGGTGAAAATGTGCGTTGTCTGCTGTAGACAAACGATTCAAAAGCTTGGGTTTTAATGTTGGTATTCCCTCTTTAGTCTTTGTAAGAAGTTTAAGCAGAGACTGCATGTTGGTTGTCGAGGGCGAACGAGTAAAAGGGTTTGCTGAATATCGTTACACATTCTACAAGACAAGGTATTTGCCGGACGGTCGAATGACTAGCTTAAAAGTTTATATGGAGAATCAAAGCATAAAAAGGGTGTTACATCGTGTAGCATCCTTTTTATCTTTCTTGGAAAGAACGAAACAAATTGAACAGAAGGAGTGTGAAAAAGTTGCTCAATAAAGAAATCAGCTCTGATAAAAAAGAAGATTCATTTTTTCGGTCTGCCTTTCAAAAACTGAAACGAATTGAAAGACCGGAAAAAGATAAACAAAAAGTACCTCGCGACAGGTCGAAGCTGATAGCCGTCACATTGTGGTCTTGTGTAGGAGGCTTGCTGTTCATCTGCTTGCTCGCTGTGCTTCTGTCAATTAATACTCGCTCTCAACTTAATGACATTAAAGATGAAGCGAATAAGCCAACAAATGACGACAAACAAAAAATTTCGGTGACTGCTGCCGAAAACTTTCTGTCAGGGTTCATCAATGAATACGTCAATGTAAAGAACGATCAAGAATCTATTGAAAAACGTATGCAGAGCCTTGAAAGCTACATGGTGAAACAGGAAGATAACCATTTTGAGGATGAAGATCGCTTTAATGTAGATGGCTTAAAAGGTGATCGAGAGTTAAAGGGTTATAGCTTATATAACGTGAAAGAAGGTGATAAAAACAGCCTTTTTCAATATAAGGTCACATATGAAAATTTATATCCTGTAGAAAAGGAAGTTGAAAAAGAAGTTAAAGACGGAAAGAAGAAAAAGAAGGTGAAAGAAAAGGTTAAAACAAACGAGAAATCCGAAAAACAAATGTTGCTGAATATTTCAGTCACAAATAAAGGTGATTCCTTTGCGGTGTCTGCTGTTCCTTACTTTACACAGATTTATGATCTGAAAGGCGATATTGCTTCTAAGGGTAAAGAAGACACTAGAGACGAATATGCAGGCGAGAAAAAAGAATCTATCGAATCATTCCTTCATACTTTCTTTGAGAAATACGCTTCTGAAAAGAAAGAAGAAATGGTTTATATGATGAAAAAGCCGGAAGCGTTGGAAGGAAACTTGTTATTTGGGGAAGTGCAGTCAATGAAAATCTTCGAGACGAAAAAAGGTTTCGAGGTTTTTTGTGCTGTTCGATTTAAGGAAAAAGAAAATGATATTCCGGTAAATGAAAAATTCAGTTTGGAGATTACGGAAAACAGCGGTCAGTTTTATGTAAATAAACTCAAACATCAATAGGAGGTTTAAATATGGATTTCGTGAATTTCTTTATTCTTGGCGCAGACCTTCCAACACTTGGAGGGGTAAAAGGATGGGCATCAGATGTTGTTGTCCAATTCATTACGATCGTGGTCATGTTCATAGCCGCAAAGCATCTTACTAAATTAAAAATGGGCGGCATTATTTTTGTCTGCTGTATTGGCAGTGCGGTGACTTGGATTATTAAACACTGGTCAGAATTCTCCGGCTGGATCAATGCACTAATGGAAAAATTGTAAGGGGGCATTTGAATGAGTCGTCTGGTGTTCAACTATCGGAAGGCAATGAGAGAGCCGAAAAAAATTCAGCAATTAACCGACAACTATTCATTACCTTTTGCAGTTGAATTAATACCGGCTATTAACTACTTCATTTTTGTTGGTATCTGCTTTGGATTTTGGTACGGCGTGAGGATGATTTTTCCTCACGCTTTTGATAACAGTTTCGTCATCGTGATTTTTGGAATACCAATTTTTTTAACAATGCTTGTTACGAAAATAAAGCCGGAAGGCAAAAACATCTATTTATACTTCATTGATTTTGCAAAGTATTACTTCTTCATCAAGCTTCCACAAAAGAAGTTTTGCAATGACCGAAAGGTTGATTTAAGTAATGAAAAACAAATTGAGTTTCGAAAACTTGTGAAGGTGGTGGATTATTCGAATGAGACTAAAAACGCCTATGAAGGCAATACACAAGAATTTGCTGTTAACAAGAACGGGCGACGTGTGGGCGTACTACCGAATAAAGAGCAATTCGATTCCTATGCAAAATAGAGAAAAAGTTGAATCGTATAAAAAGAAGTGGCAGCATCTTTTTGAAGAAATTACATCCTATGAGGATTTCCACTTGATGATGTATCCAAGTGAGTATGAATTGGAAAAACGATTTAAGGACTTAGAAACAGATATTTCGGCAGACGCAATGGATGTGACTCGTTACTACAATGAAGAAACAGTAAGGCTGTTAGAACAGCGATTAGGAAGGCTGACAAAGTATGATTTCATTTTAGGTGTAAAACTGAAAAGCAGTCTTGTCAATATTAGTGTCGAACTAAAAGATAATATTTTATCTCTATTCAATACGGCGACTGATACTGTTGTAAAAATGCTCGGGTGGGAACAAAATGTTTCCACCTCTTTTTTTGAAAAATATGAGGAAGTCGAAGAAACACTAGCCAATATCATGGCTTCTGTTCGCGGAGAACGGCTTGCAGAATCAGAAATGACATACATTAACCGTTATCACTTTGTGCGTGGATTGAAACACCAGACGAATGAGGAAAGTGAAATAAAGGATGTTCGCTCTATTACAAACACTATCATAGACCCCACTGACCCATCAGTTTTACATCTGCATAGTGATCAAGATGAAGGCTATACGGCTTTTGTGGTGATTGATGAATTTCTCCACAACATGTCTGAAAGTGATTTGTTTTATGAAGCGCAGTCTCTTCCCTTCCCTGTCGAAGTCCAAATGAAAATTCAAACGGAATCAAAATCAATCACAAAACCTGCCCTCAACCTCAAAAAACAGCAACTAAAAGAAGAACAAAAAGAACAACAAAGTACAGGTGATCGAAGTGATGTCTCCACTGTCACAAGTGCAACGATGGTTAGACATTTACAAGATGAGATTAAGAAAGAAGAAGTTCATTTGATGAACTGGCTGTCTGTGATTGTCGTTCATGGGAAAACAAAAAAAGAATGTGTGGGTAAAGCAACAATTGTCAAAAGACACTTAAAAGGCGCTGGCATTACATGTCGCCTTCCGGTAGCTGATCAACTGAACCTTTTTTATAAAATGCTTCCCGGCGAAAAATTGGATATAACCGACAAGAACTGGATTCAAAAAACGACACAAGATGGAGTTGCAGAAGGTCTTTTCGCTGTTAACTCTGATATTGGTTCGAAAATTGGGTTCTTCCTTGGTTGGGTTGACCGTTTCCAAGAACACACTGACTTAGAAAGTGCCATTATGTCTAGCCGTGATTTTGTGTTATTTCACCCGTTTTTAGCCAATCAGCAGTTAAAGGGTTCAAAGACCCGTTCTCCCCACTGTCTGATCACAGGAGACACAGGAAACGGCAAGTCGTATTTGGCGAAATTGATCTTTAACTATATCAGCATGTTAAACATCAAATCTCTGTATATAGACCCTAAAAAGGAAATGAGGAAGTGGATTCAAAGAGTCTTGAATGATGAGTACATTCGGGAGAACTTTCCCTTATATATTGCACATTTAGAGAAATACAACTATATCACGCTAGATCATGAAAACACGCACAACTGGGGAGCGCTTGACCCTATCTCCTTTCTCCCTCCTATGAAAGCGAAAGAGCTTGTTCAAGTCATTTTTGAACAAGTATATGACTTTAAAGGGAAAGACGATGTGAACACAGCCTTCCTTCGTGCTACGTCGGAAGTAATTGAGGCAAAACAGAAAGGTGAACAGGTCGGCTCACTTGATATTATTCGGAGGATGCAGAACCATCCGGAAGAAGCTGTACAAAAAGCTGGTGACTATTTAAATGAGGTCGTGTCAGATTCCATTTTGAAACTTTGTATTCATGATGGTTCAAATCCTGCATTGTCACTTGAAAAGCGAATCACCATTTTAGAAGTTGAAAATATGGATTTGCCGGATCATGCTGAGCGACTTGAGAACTATACCATATCACAATTAAAGTCTAGTGCCGTCATGTTTGCGCTTGGTAAGTTCTGCGAACTATTCGGCATGAATCAAGATGAACAGACTGTTGAATTTATAGATGAAGCGTGGATATTTACCACGTCACAACAAGGAAAAAAAGTAGAAAGACAAATGCGCCGGATTGGTCGCTCATACAACAATGCGGAATACTTCATTTCCCAATCCACAAAAGACGCTTTGAAAGAAGAAGATTCCGGAAACTTTGGCGTTGCCTTCGCCTTTGATGAACCAAACGAACGTGAGGAAGTGTTGAAATGGATGAACATGGAGGTCACAAAAGAAAACAAAAAAATGATGGAATCCATGTTCCAAGGTCAATGCTTATTTAAAGATTACTATGGCCGTACCTCCAAAATTTCAATTGAATGCCTATTCGAAGAATGGCAAGGTGCTCTGAAAACAGTTGAGAAAAAAGCTGTCGCATATGCGGAAGAAAAATATTTGTAAAAGGGGTTGAATCGTACATGGAAATAGCTTTCTTAAACTCTCTCGTTGTTACGAGTCCAGGCTTTTATAAAGCAGAAAAAATCACATTGGACGAAGTGAAACAATGGCTGAATCATTATGAAGGTCGATATAAAAGTTTTATTGGGCATAAATCAACGGCACAGTTTCTGCAAAAATTATTAGGCATCAAGATTGAACAAAACCGAAAGACTTTTAGGCATATGAAATATCAAAAAGCAATCTGTTTCTCTTTGTATGAACGATATCCCGAAAACGTACTGCTAACGCAGAGAGACTTAGAGAAAGCCAGATACCAATTTTATTTATTAACTCGATTAGATTAGGAGGTGGCTGTGATGAAGAAAAAAAAGATTCTGATTGTATCGGCTATTGTGTTGCTGTTTTTAACTGTCGCTTCGACTGTAACAGTATTTTCGGCTGATGGAGATACCACCACGCAGCCAAAAGTCGAAAAGGCTGGCGGCGTTGAATTAAAGGTGAAAAGGTTTCCTATCTCACGCTATCAAGCGAATAATGAAGCATCTGGCGATTTAATAAAGGGGGCGTTTGTTGGACTGACAAACGTCACTTTTTCTTTTGCGGGAAACATCGTTCGTGTAGTTGATGCGGGAATGGATATTTTGTATAACTTACAACCGATTGACGAGTTCGCAAACTCCATTACAAATGTCTCTAAATCGGTTTATAAAACTCTAAAAAAGAATTTTGGTGAAGCATTATTCATCTTCACGTGTGGTTATGTCGTCTATCTGTTCTGTGTGAGAGGTAGCGCAAAAGAAGCAATGCGGCGGAGTATTCTATTTATTTGTGTCATGGTGATCGGCGGGCTTTGGATGTCCAACGCTGGTTATTACATGAAAGCGCTGAATGCTTTGTCTGTAGAAGCACAAGGAAAGCTTTTGACTGCGGGAAATGGGTTGGTTGGCATTGTTCAAGATGAAGGGAATTTTGCAGATGGTTCTGCGATTGAAAAAGGAAAGGAAATGGAAGGTACAGTTGCGGTCATGCGTAACCTTTACTTTGACATGGCTTTAATGAAACCTTTTCTAATCGTGAATTTTGGTGAAACGAGTGAAGCAAAAATTAATGAAAAAGGCGATCCGAAAAGTAAATTATCGAGGGTCGATAAACTTCTCTCATATAAGCTTTCTGAGGATGGAGAGGAAGCAAAAAAAGACCATATTAAAGATACGGAAATACGAAAATATGAAAACGAGTCGATGACCACTGGAAATGTCTTTGCTCAACTTGGAGAGTCTTTTATTGCTGTGATCGCTTCTGTTGTGATTGGTGTTCCATTTTTAGCACTAGCGTTTTTTAATTTCTTGCTTCAAATAATCGCTCTCGTGATTGTGTTCTTTGTGCCATTTGCTTTCATCTTAGCGTATGTTCCCCAATTAGCTTATTCGGGATTTGTTACGCTTGGACGCTTAGGGAGTGTTTACCTACTTAAAGCGATGTTGGGAGTCATTGTTCTGTTTGTGTATGTCATTTGTTTTATGGTTGATACGTTAATTCCTCCAAATGGTTTTGGAAAGTATCTACTGAATGTTACTGTACTCGCTTTAATTCTTTGGATTGGTTTTGTGAAAAGGGATGCAATTATCAAGTTTGTGACTGCTGGAAAAGTGGTTTCAGTTGATAACAATATGTTGGAAAACATGAGACAAAACGTTGTTCAGCCTGCTTGGGAAAATGCGAAAAAAGTAGGTGGAGCACTAAGTACAGGAACGGCAGGCACATTCACGAATTTTGCAAAGAATTTTAGGGGAAGAAAAGATAGTTCGAATGCTGATGGCGCAACTGGTGATTCAAGTGGAAGTGGCGGTAATTCATCGAGTGGGGCAACTATGGGATATGATAATACTCATGCCATTGCAAGAACCCCGCAAAAAGAGACTGCTAACGGAATAGCTAGTCATAACAGTCGAAACTTAAAACGAAATCCTCAAACTCTATCGAAAGAACAAGCGAAACAAAAAGAAGCATTTGCGAATGCAAAAGAAAATAAACAGCAATCCCATTTAGACAGATTGAGAAAAGACGGGATAAACTCTCCTATGCTGAAAGATGCTTTGAATGAAAGAAATGAGGAGTTATCCAAACGAGCACCTATCTTACAGGATAAAAAGGATGAATCAGCCAGAACAGATCAAAAAGAATATGTTGAACAGCTTCTTAAACAGCCCGATAATCAGCAACAAACTGACGATGCATCATTACAACATGATGAAGAAACTACTTCTAATAGAGCGCCAGTCTTACAGGAAAATGAGAAAGATACAGAACGTACAGACCAAAAGGCATATGTTCATGAAGGACTAAACCAGAATACTGAAACTGAAAAACATCATGACTTTGAAGAACAGAAGGATGATTCAGTTTCTAAGAGTGAGCCTGTAGCACAAGAGAGAACAGCAGACATCAAACGATCAGACCAAAAAGTCATGACGAATCAATCTGAACCGCAATATGGCTTTGAGAGCCCTCAACCTGCAAAAGTAGAAAATCAACCTATTGCCAATAACGAACATAAAATCAGACCATCTGAACCCGCAAAAGTTCATTCAGATGGTATTCGTGCTGGGAAAAAACAGACGGATGCACCTGCTGAAAGCAAGACTGTAATAAGAGAAAAACAGCCACAATCACAAACCATTAAGCGAACTGAACAAAACTTGAATACGTTTGAACAAGTATCGTTAAATGAAATTGCAAGACGCTCTTCATCAAAAGTAGAAGATCGACTGAGAAGGGATGAAAGAACAAGATGATGAGTAAAAAGGTAGTTCTTCCTTTGGTGTTCTCAGCTCCTTTTATCTTCTTTTTTGCTTTATGTATCGTAGTAGTTATGACGATTTCAAGGGAAAATCAAGTCGGAGACGATTTCATAGGTGGTGGGGATGGCGAATATGAAACGGTTGGCATTGCACCAGAAGTGGAACGATTTAGGGCAGTATTTGAGAAATACGCCCGTCAGGAAGGCGTTTTTGACCAAGTGAATATTATTATGGCGCTCACCATGCAAGAAAGTGGTGGGCGTTCTTTAGATATAATGCAAAGTTCCGAAAGTATCGGCTTACCTCCAAACTCCATAACTGATCCTGAATATTCGATTGAAGTCGGCATTAAACATTTTAAGAAGGTTTTTAAACAGGCTGGCGGTGATGTTCGCTTAACCTTACAGGCTTACAACTTCGGTTCTGGATTTATAGATTATGTGAAAAAGAATGGCGGGAAATACACAAAGAAATTGGCACTTGATTTTAGCCGATTGCAAGCATTTAAAATGGGCTGGAAAAGCTATGGTGACCCTAGTTATGTGGATCATGTCATGAGGTATGTAAAAGGTTCTGATAAAAATGTAGCGCCTGTGAATGGCTCTATGGACTTTTATGAAACAGTCATGAAAGAAGCTTTGAAGTATGAAGGGCAACCGTATGCTTGGGGCGGTTCAAACCCGAAAACTGGATTTGATTGTTCGGGCCTTGTTCAGTGGTCTTTTGCGAAAGCTGGAATCACTCTACCTAGAACAGCACAAGAACAACATGGGGCAACAAAGAAAATAAGTGAAAAAGAAGCGAGTGCGGGCGACTTAGTGTTCTTTGGCGGCACATATGAAGGCAAAGCTATTACTCATGTTGGCATCTATGTAGGGAATGGCAGAATGTTTAATTCAAATGACAGTGGAATCCAATATTCTAATCTGAAATCAGGTTATTGGAGAGAGCACCTTGTATCTTTTGGACGCATTAAATAACTGGGAGTGAAAACATGAAAACACATATTGCATGGATTTCGGCTTGTTTATTATTAATATTACTGACCGGATTTTTTACGAATGGACATCAAACATATAAGATTGAAAAGTTAAAGGATAAGAATGAAGTTTTGACAGAAAAAATCAAGGAATTGAACCATATAGAATCAACAAGCAGCGCTTCGGAAAATAAAGCATTTTTCGAAGCATTTTTTAATTATTCCGACATAGATAAGCGATATGAAACAGTTAAGAAGCATACAACCGAAAAAGGGTTTGATTATGCATTCCCTTCTCGTTCAGATCAAAAGCACACAGTCAGCGTGCAAAGTGAATTACTTTCATTGGAGAGTTATTCAAAACCGTTAGATCAATCTCATGAATTGTTTTTAAACATTGTTGAAATTTCAACAACTGCAAATTCAGTTACTACGAATCAAGTACTGATTGTTCAAACGACTATGAAAAAAGAGGAAGATGGTTGGTTAGTCGATAATGTGCAGGTTAAGGGAAATGGATAAAAAGTGGAAAAGATTAATTTGTTTGTTTATACTAAATATTGAAAAAGGAGGTAATGTTTATTTTGAAAAACCTTTTAATTTTCCTTAGTTTAATAATGATGATTGTTTTATCTGCATGCGGAGGCAACAAATATGATAGTGCGATTGATGAGGTAATCAATCAATATAAAGAAAAACAAGATGACAGTGACCCCATATATAAACGAGACAATGCACTAATTAGAGTTTATGACGGAGGCAAATATATTCAATTTGCGTTTTACCTTCCGAAAGATGCTTTTCGTGAACTGACTTCGTATACCTATTATGAGAAAGTCGGCGATAAGTATCAAGAGATGGATGGTATGCCAATGAACGGTGAAAATGATCGTCTTGGCTTATCAAGGAAAACACCAGACTATGAAGAATCAAAAGGTGAAGAAACTAAGTTAGAGGAGTAAACCATGTGTTTGCTCCTCTTTTTTTTCTGTTTATAAAAGGATTGCCGTGATGTTGGCGTCAAGTCGCAAAAGTATTGCTATAACCGCAAAAAAACCGCAAAAGTGTGGATATAATGTACCTTTTTTGCAATTCATCTTTGTAAAATAAAGGGTGTTCTGACATAATACAATTAATGTAAATATTCGCACAATTATTGTAAGGATGGGGGAATTTTTTTGCGAGGTGTTTTGGATAAAGATAAAATTCCATATGATGTAGTTACTAAAAAATTAAATGATTGGTACACTCATATAAAAAATGAGCATCTTGATCAAGCTGAGCGAATAAAAAAAGAAGTTGAAATAGATCTAAAGAACATGGAAAAAAGTAAAGATGCTTTGTTATATTATCAATTGCTCGAATTCCGACACGAATTGTTAGTTAATTATATGAATTCTGAAAAAACAGAAGAGTTAAAAACCTCATATTTAGCTATGAAAAGGTTGGAGGATCAGGGCAATGTTACTGGAATGTTGGAATATTACTTTCATTTCTTTATGGGGATGTATGAATTTAGAAGAAAAGAATTAACTGCGGCAATTACTTCGTATAGAAAAGCGGAATCTAAATTAACCGAAGTAGATGACGAAATTGAGAAAGCAGAATTCTTTTTTAAAGTATCATATGTTTATTATTATATGAAGCAAACATATTTTTCTCTTAACTATGCTTATAGAGCTCTTGAAATATATATAAAGTATGATGATTACTTTATACAGAGATTAAGGTGTCAATTTATATTAGGTGGAAACTTTATTGACTCTCTAGAATACGAAAAGGCTTTGGATACATTTTTGGAAGCGTTGAAAATTGCTAAAGAAATTAAAATAGATTATTTAATCGGGATGGCACACATCAATATAGGTATTTGCTTCGATGAGTTGAAAAATTACGAAAGTGCATCTACCCATCTAAAAAAGGCGTTGAATTTGCTTGAGGTTAATGATCATAGTTTTGTTGCAAAAACTCTTTTTATCTTGACCCATGTGAAGATAAAGCAAGGCGACAAAGAATCTGCTGTTGTTTATTTTAAAAAAGGACACGAGTTTGTAAAAAAAACAAATGAGCCGGAATATACTTCCAAATTCAAAATATTAGAAGGACTTTATTTTTCAGATGGTGAATATGAATTAATTAGTGAGGCTTTTGCATATTTTGATTCAATGAAAATGTATGCAGACTTAGAGAACTATGCAATTGAAGTCGCACAATTTTTTCATCAAAAACAGGATTTCCAACGTTCAAGTGAATATTATATGCTGAGCGTTGAAGCAAAAAATAAAATCAAAAAAGGAGAGATCATTAATGAAAATCAGTCGAGTTATATTGGCAGTAGTGGTGTTAACTAGCGTGCTGTCCTTTTCCAATTTTGATGTAGGAACTAACGACAAAACGATAAAGATTGCTTCCGATAGAGTAGCCGCATAAATAAAAAAAGTCCTTCATTTGTTCTTCATTGAACGAAAGGAGGATTTTCTTTTTTTTCGGTAACTTTTAGTAAGTGGAGTAAAAAGGAGTAAATGTAAATTCACAAAAATAGATAAAGTGACCCAAAACCCTTGATATTAAAGGGTTTTTGGGTTTGTTTCTTAAGGTTAAGAAACCATCTCACCTAAGATGATTTCTTCTCTATTTCTTCTTTTACCGCTCTTCTGTAAGACCACTTCACAATAACATACCGAAGCAGAAACAGTGCCCCGCCGCAGACGATAAAAAGAAGGATCATTTTCAGCCAAGCGAAGAATGTATGGGGAATCCCCCTGTCGTACATCGTGAGCATCACTACCGCAAAAGCAACCGCAATTGAATCTAATCGCTGCTGCTTCACCCGTTTTTTCAATTCTTCTTCGGTGTTTATTCTCGGCAGGAGCATTCCAGATGCCGCTGCCCTGATGCAGTAATATAAGATCATAACAAACAAAAACACAAGGCTTGCAGCCCATTCTTTAAACGGAAATTCAAACATAATGCCGCGGATGATCACATCAAGGAGTGCAAACGCTCCCGCTATCATCCCAATCTCCGTCCAGATTTTTTGTTCTTTTTCTTTTACTCTCTTATTTTCCCCATTCACGCCTGAAAGTCTATTACGCAGATTATTCATGACCTTCCTCCCGCACTTTTACGAATGGCTTTGGCTTACATCTTACAATAACAGCCTGTGCTTCTGCAATGAATAACTCAAAAGCCCGTCGTACAAGCCGGCGGGCAGCATTATAGAAAAACGCTCCCTAGTTACAACTCAACACAAAGACCGATTAAGACCGAATCAGAGCAAGCAGGAGCATATACCGAAGCCGCTTCACTTACGAAATTCCGCTTGCGGCATGCACAGCCATACAAGATATCTGCACCCGGACTTGGCTGCGGCCTTCAGCCAGGTTTTCACCATTCGCCACCGCCTATGTAAGAGCTGATCATGTAGAAGCTTTTCCTTTTTCATTAAAATTTCGATCATCAATTTTTGAACAATGGGCAACAATAGGTTCAAACGGTTAGCTTAGATGGTTGTAAATTCGTTTCTCCACCAATTTCCAAAAGCAAATCAAACAAGCGTATCAGAATCTTACATAAGTAATGCGGCTACAAGTGTGAAATGAGGGTAATGGATGAATGAAATCATACTAAGATATAAAAACTTTTTTTCAGTTCTTGTTCGATGGATTATTTTTGGAAGCATTATTGGTATCATTGTTGGCTCGACAACAACTTTTCTTTTAGAGACAAACGATTATCTAGGAGAAATACGAGAAAAAAGGGATTGGTTAATTTTCCTTCTCCCTTTAGGCGGGTTGGTCTTAGGATACGTCTATATGAGCTACGGAAAGGTATTTTTGAATAATACCTTAAATGATACTGCTGAATTAAATAATCTAGTGATAGACGCGGTTCATGGAAAAAAAAGCGTTCCGCGGAGAATGGGACCTATCGTCTACTTGGGAACCTTCATAACAGTCTTTTTTGGCGGTTCTACAGGAAGAGAAGGTGCGGCTGTTCAAATGGGAGGAAGTATCGCTGCAGCAGTAAACAGGTTTTTTCGTTTAAACATATTCGACAGTAAATTGTTCATCATGAGCGGCATAAGCGCCGGGTTTGGCGCCGCCTTTGGAGCCCCCATAACAGGTGCTGTTTTTGGGATGGAAATGGCTGCTTTAGGAAAGCTGAAATTCGAAGCACTTGTTCCTTGTCTGGCGGCCAGCTTTGTCGGTCACTTTATGACAACAGCAGCTTTGGGACATAAACACGAAAAATTCATTATACAAATTGTGCCTCAAATATCTGTTATGACGTTTATAAAAGTGATTCTCGCAGCTGTTATGTTCAGTCTATTAAGTGTTTTATACTGTCAAATGAGACACGGTATACAAACATTTTCGGAGAAGCTTTTCAAAAAAAATCATATGAAGAGGGCCTTTGTTGGCGGAATAGTCATTGTGGCATTAACGCTAATAGCAGGTTCACAAGATTACAATGGCCGGGGATTAGAGATGCTGCAGCAATCCTTTAAAGAAGATGTTCCTCCTTTTGCCTTCCTCGCCAAACTGGTTTTTACAGCAGTTACGCTTGGAACCGGCTTTGTTGGCGGAGAGGCCATACCTTTATTTTTTATGGGGGCAACATTAGGGAACACCTTACACACATTCATGGATTTACCCATGTCATTTCTCGCTGCATTAGGATTGATCGCTGTTTTTTGCGGCGGTGCCAATACTCCTATAGCAGCCTTCCTATTGGCAATGGAGATGTTTGACGGAAAGGGGTTAGAGTACTTTTTTGTCGCTTGTATCGTTAGTTATTTATTTTCAGGACATCATGGACTATGGCCTTCTCAAAAAATATATGAACCTAAAAGCAGGTTATATCAAATCGCTCACGGAGAAACCATTGAAAATGTCGAAAAGAAAAAAAAGCCTTAGGCATAATGAAATTAAAAAAGCAGTCTGCTGCATTTAGATTCCGTTTGGTGATTATCGCTGAAGAATAGAATTCAAAATTTAATCCACAATAAAAACAGCGCAGGAATTTATTGATTGGTTGAAAAGAGGGGATGTTTTTTTGGATTTCAACTTCATATGGAAATCTATAGTGGTCGTCGCAGGAGGAGTTCTTATTTTGCGGTTAGCTGGGAGAAAATCCGTTTCTCAGCTTACGGTAGCTCAGACTGTCATGATGATAGCTGTTGGATCATTAATTATTCAACCTGTTGGCAACAGGAACATTTGGATTACAATGGTGATTACGTTTTTAATGGTACTCACACTTCTTTTCATTGAATATATCGTTTTGAAATCGGATACCCTTGAGACGTTTATTTATGGAAAATCACTTACAGTAGTCGAAAACGGCGAAGTGAATGAAAAAAATTTAAAAAAACTGCGCTTAACAGTTGATATGCTTGAAGTAAGGTTAAGACAACAAAATATTCAGCACTTGGCTGATTTACAATGGGCTACAATAGAATCGAACGGCCAGTTAGGTTATATGTTAAAATCCGAAAAACAATCCGCGACGAAAGAGGATATTCAAATGCTAAAATCACTGATTGAATCACATCACTCTAAGCCCTCCAATGAATTTGAAAAACCTGCAAATAATATATTTACGGAAGTGAAAGCTAGAAATCATAAAGAAAAACCTAAAGACCATTTGGATTAGGAAAAAGTGATAAGTGACTAAGTCATCATAACCTTTTTACATTCTCACTTAAGGTTTTCTTTGTTGGCTTCGCTTTTCTTGAAGGAAAAAATGAAGGCTGTCGAGAATTACTCGGCAGCCTTCATTATCTTTACTTCTTCAAATCTTCAATTGAGTTAACGTTTTTCATATATTGAGGCACAACAAGTCCCATCTTCACGCCAGTCATACTGGTGCCAATATCGTCATATTTGCCCTTATATTTGGCAGCGTATGCTTTATGGGTATTCGGCAGCCATGCGGAAAGGGATGCATCCGCGCTTCCCGTGGCAATCGCGGTCCACATCGGGCCAGCCTCTACCTGAGTAAACGTTACGTCATAGCCCAAGTCTTCAAAGACTTTGCCAATCACGTTTGTACTGGCAATCTCACTGTCCCACGCCACATAGGCAAGGTTGATTTTGTCTCCCTTCACCTTCTGAACGCCTTTTGTCCACTCCCCAATTTGATCTTTGTGGTTCTTCACATACTCAGCAGCGGCTTTGGCAGGTTTCTCGCCTTCTTCCACCTTGATCATGACTTCACCCATGTCGTCTTGCGTCCATTTAAACTGGCTCAGAAGCTTAGCGGCATTCGGCTGTTCTTTGCTGAAGCCTTTGCGTGTGATCGTATGGATTTCCTCTGCGCTGCCATATGATTGTTTCGGATCATCGAGATATTTCAGCTTATATCTGGAGAACATCCAGTGCGGTGTCCACCCTGTAATGATAATCGGTTTCTTACGGTCGTATGACTTTTTAAGTGTTGCGGTCATCGCGGCGCTTGACGCCGAAATCAATGTCCAGTCGTTCAGCTCATAATCCTTCATCGCTTTGTCGGTCAGGGCCATAATCCCTGAACCGGGATCAATCCCGATGATGGTCTTATTCACCTGTTGAGCCGCGGTTGCATTTTCATCGCTTTCTGAACCGCAAGCCGCAAGTGAGAGCGCCAGCATAGCGGAAACGCCGATACCGATGATTTTTTTAAGCATCAGGCATTCCCCCTGCTTTTCTTCTTCACTTTAATGTTTTGAGTAATGCGGTCCAGCGTAATGGCAACGATAACGATGGCGATACCGGCCTCTACGCCGACCCCGGTTTTCAGCTGTGTAACGGCACTGTATACTTCAGAACCAAGTCCCGGTGCACCGACCATTGCGGCGATAACAACCATTGATAACGCAAGCATGATGCTTTGGTTGATTCCGGCCAGAATGGTTTTTGTCGCAAGCGGAAGCTGAACTTTAAACAAACGCTGAGCTGTCGTAGAACCGAACGCCTCAGTTGCTTCAATCAGATCTGCCGGCACTTGCTTAATACCGAGAACAGTCATGCGGATTGTCGGCGGCATCGCGAAGATAACAGATGCTACAACCCCCGGCACAACACCGATGTTGAAGAAGAAAATCGCCGGCAATAGATATACGAAAGCAGGCATTGTCTGCATTAAATCAAGAATAGGTGTTACAATACGGCGAACCGTTTCTTTCTGGGACGCCCAAACTCCGATCGGTACCCCGACCACAATCGAAATAATGACCGATGTCAGAACAAGCGCCAATGTTTGAAGCATTGGGTCCCAATATCCTAAATAATCGATCAAGAGGAAACCAATCAACGTAAATAACGCAATTCCCCTTGTGCTGATCCACCACGCAAGTGCGGCGAAAATAATCGTTAACAAAATAGATGGTATAAATCCAAGTCCGCTGACAATTCCATTTACAAAAGCGGCAAGTCCGTTTGAGATTCCGTCGAAGAATCCGCCAAACGTCATCGTAATCCAGTCAACAAAACGGTCAATGATATCTGCTAAAGGTATTCTAGGCAGTCTATCCATCTTACTTCACCTCCTGTACAGAAGGATCTTGTGTTTGTTCGTCAGTGCTTTCAGCATTGATATACTCGTTATTGCCGGCAAGCGCGCCAATCAGTGCGCCTTTTACGACAATCCCTTTCATTCTTTGCTTCTCATCTACAACCGCAATTGGAATATTTGCGTCAGAAACAGCATCAAAAATCTCTGTCAGATACGTATCTTCTGGTACAGTCGTAAATTCTGTATTCAAGATATCTTGAAGTGACAAATCAGACTCAGCCGCTTTTTTCGCATCAGACGCATAGATAACACCTAACAATTTCTTTTGTTTATCCACTGCGTAAATCGAAGAAATTCCAAGGTTTTTCATCAGTGTCAAAGCTACGCGAGGCCCTTTATCAATCCGCACCGTTTCAGCGCGTTTCATAATATGGCCTGCTGTGAGGACTTTAGATAAATCAACATCCTCGACGAATTTCTCAACATATTCGTTAGATGGATTCATCAGGATTTCTTCAGGCGTGCCGATTTGAACAATGTTACCGTCCTTCATTAGAACAATTCTGTCACCGATCCGCAACGCTTCGTCCAAGTCGTGCGTAATAAAGATAATTGTTTTCCCGACATTTTCGTGAAGATCAAGAAGCTCATCCTGCATATCTTTACGAATCAATGGATCGAGCGCACTAAACGCTTCGTCCATCAGAAGGATGTCCGGATCATTCGTCAACGCGCGGGCAAGGCCGACACGCTGCTGCATTCCGCCGGAAAGCTGGTCAGGATATTGCTGTTCAAATCCTTCAAGTCCGACAAGCTTAAGGGACTCAAGCGCTTTTTGCTGACGTTCTTGTTTGTCTATACCTTGAAGCTCCAGCCCGTATTCCGTGTTTTCAAGTATCGTTCTGTGCGGGAACAGAGCGAACTTTTGGAAGACCATACTGATTTTTTTCCGGCGGACTTCCCGGAGCTGGTCTTTAGACATATTTGTTATCATGTCACCATCAATGTAAATGTTTCCGGCAGTCGGTTCAATCAAACGGTTTAGCAGCCGTACTAATGTTGATTTACCGCTCCCTGATAGACCCATGATGACAAATATCTCACCATCATACACATCAAAATCTGCTTGATTTACCCCAACGGTTGATCCAGTCGCTTTCAGGATCTCTTTTTTTGTCTTTCCGTTGGCAAGCATTTGAGCTGCTTTCTTTGTTTGTTTCCCAAAAATTTTAGATACTTTCTCGACTTTTATCTTAATTGATTTCTCATCTACACTCATATTTTCCCTCCATATGAAGCAATCTTTATTACCGTAACACTTATGTAACATTCCATACAAACAGCATATACGCTTTTATTCTGTATCATTTCTCTATATTCTTTATTATAGCTCCTTAACCTTGTGAATACTCCTAAATACTCTTTAATCCTTCTTAATTAGTGCATATTGCAGATAAAATTCAGGCTTTTTCTACTATTAAGCGCTTACAAAAAATCTTTTGTTCTTTATATTTCAGGACTTATTGCTCTCGATCTGGAAAAATAAGTTGACTTATTTGCAGTTTCACGACTAGAAACAACCAAATGATCAAACAACTGCCAAATTTTTAAAATGCTGTCTGATAAATCAGGACTTGCTATTATTCGTACGCTTGATTACAGCGGAAAAGAACTCACCTACCGACATGCAGGTCAAAATGCAACATTGTCAAAATCACCGCATCTTACTCATGTGAGAAGCGGGGTAGACGCACCCCGAAAAGATTCGTGGACGAAATAGAGGTTTCTCAATACATATCTGTTTCATATTTTCAACATTATAAAATTTATAGGCGTGATAAGAAGTGATGGTGTCTTTCAATCCATTTTGCGGCGAGGAACCACTGTCGGCACATGTCTTGCAGGTTTTCTATATCAACACACACCGTTTCGGTACTTTACACGATTCTGTTTATACTGCCATGGCGCTCTGCCAGACAAACACGATGATCCGCAGCCCGGGTTCAAATGTAAAAAAGCACCTCAATCGCGAGGTGCTTTTCCTATTCAAGCTCAGTTTGTTTCGTTTCTTTCCCCATAATCAAAATACAAGCAACCGCGAGTAAGATCGCAATGCAAAAGATTGAAAAAATCACTGAAAATGAAATATGACGGGCTGCGAGCGTTCCGACGAGTAGCGGCCCGAAGATACCGCCGATTCTTCCAAACGCCGCTGTCGTCCCTGAACCTGTGGCGCGAATTGCTGTCGGGTATTGCTCCGGTGTATAGGCATACAGCACGCCCCACGCACCAAGATTGAAAAACGATAACAGCATTCCAGCTGTAAGCAGAAGGCCTAATGAATCCGCAGTTCCGAAGAAATAGGCGCTTCCTGCTGTACCAATCAGGTAAAAGACGAGTATCCACTTCCGTCCCGCTTTTTCGATCAGCCACGCAGCAGAAAAATAGCCCGGAAGCTGAGCAAGCGTCATCAGCAGGACGTATTCAAAGCTTTCAATCATGCTAAAGCCTTTGAGCAGCATGACACTAGGCAGCCATAGGAACATGCCGTAATAAGAAAACACCACGCAGAACCAAACGATCGACAGCATCACGGTCGACCGTATGTACTGTCTTGCCCAAACGCTTTTTACATTCTCCCATACCGATGTCTTTTTAGCAGAAAGCGACTCATATTTCGGCGAATCAGGCAGACTCGTCCGCAAGTACAGAGCATAAAAAGCAGTCAGCGACGTCAACAGCAGGGCGGCCTGCCAGCCGAAGCTCGGTATCACAAAGTAAGAAATCAGTGCTGCTACGAGCCAGCCTACTGCCCAAAAGCTTTCCAAAAGCACAATCACTCTGCCCCGCTTTTCAGGCGCAACCGCTTCAGAAACAAGAGTTGAAGCGACTGGCAGCTCGCCGCCAAGCCCCATCCCAATAACAAAACGCAGAATAAGGAATGCAGATAAGCTTGTCACAAAAGCTGAAATGCCGCTTCCGATGGAAAAGCACAAAAGGGTAATGATAAACACCTTTTTTCGGCCGATTCGATCAGCCAGCAGCCCAAATAAAAACGCACCCACAGCCATGCCGATGGAATTCACGCTTCCGATCCATTTCATTTCTTCAGGCGCAAGATTCCACTCCACGTGGAGCGCGGCGATAATAAACGATAATATTCCGACATCCATTGCATCAAACAGCCACCCTAAACCGGCGACACCCAGCAGCTTACGCTGGGATATAGGCTGTTGTTTTCCCATTGTCAACACCTCTGATATGCAAAATGATTACCGTTTAAGTTTACAACTGTCTTTACACAATGTCATTAACTAAATGGTGTAAATGTAGAACCCCCGCTTATATTTCACAAGCGGGGGGCTTTTTATTGCTGCAATGCTGCTTTTTTAATATTATCCTGAAGCTCGGCAATTCGTCTTGCACCATCTTCGCGGAGACGTTTGTTTTCTTCTTCAATTTGTTTTGTTTCCTGCATACCGCTGACGATCGTGTTCCAAGACGATTCAATCGTTTCAATATCTATGCTCGGTCTGCCGGCCATTCTGGCAATTTCAACACTCTGGCTCGAGATGTTTTCCGCATTTCGTTTCAGCATCTCGTTTGTCCGGCGATCAAGCTCGCTCATGGAGTCAGCCACAAGCTTTTGCCGTTTTACTGTGACAGCCTGAATAATGCCGTTTTTGAAAATCGGAATGGTGATGATGAAAGCGGAGTTGATTTTTCCGATCAGCTTCGCATTACCGCGCTGAAGAAGGCGGATTTGCGGTGCGGTTTGAAGTGCCACCATTCGCGCCATATCAAGGTCGTATACCCGCTCCTCAAGCGCCTGAATGCCGTTGCGCAGCGTATCAAGCTGCATTTGCGCTAGCTGATTTCCGCTTGCTGCTTTTTCTTCATATGAAGGGAGAGTGGACTGCATCTCTTCCAGCTTCATTTGTCCGGCAACAACGTATTTTTCAAGCTCCATATAGTAATTAATATTGTTTTCATACATTTCATCGAGCGTATAGTTTGTTTTGGTCATCTCATCTTTATATTTAGAAATCTCAACGTTGATTTTTTCAATTTCTCCGCCGAGCGTCTGGTACTTTTTAAAGATTTTCTCAATCATGCTGCCGCCGCGTTTGAAAATCTTAGCCATCAGTCCCTTTGGCTCGTCAAAATCGTTTTTGTCAAAACGGTCCATGATTTTTCCAAGCTGGGTCAGCATCGTGCCTGAGTCTGTCACGCTTGTCGTTTTCATCATCCCCAAGATGCGGTCAGAGAACTTAGAGATTTCAACGGCCGGCTCCTTTCCGTACTCAAGCAGCTCCATTTGGTTTTTAACGTCAATTTGTTGTACTAGCCGTTTCACCTCTGGTTCCTGGCGGAGCTGCAGGCGGATATCGTCAGCTTTTTGCTGGGAAATTTCTTCGTTTTTATCAAGAATAAGCGGGTTTTGATTTTCTGTTGTCATGCTTTTCTTCTCTCCTTACTTTTGGGTAATCGTTCTGAACAGCCTTTTTACAAGTGAAGGCTCCTTATAGTCCTGCTGAAACACCATGTCGTCCAGCCAGTGGATATCATACTGATCCTCTTCAATAAACTGCTCAATGTCTTGATGGCCGGGAGGGTTATACATGATGATATCGATTCCGATTTCATTCAGGAACAGCAGGGCGGCAGCATCTGAACGCGTGAGTCCGCCGCTCATTTCCGTATGATATAAAACGAGTTTCGGAACAGTTTGCGCATAGTCGAACATCTGAATCAATTTCAGCAGCTTAGCAGACAGGTTCGTTGTTTGTTTAAACAAGTAAATTTGAACATCCTTGACTTGTTCCTGATGCAAAGCTTTAAGACGCGGGTGCCTGCACATTCTCGAAATCGTTTTGGCAATGGCAGCCTGAACGCCCGCCGGAAGCTGCTTGTACTGCCACACATTGCTTGCCATCAGCTTGTCCGGATCAATGTTCCCTTCATGGTCTAGCGCGTGGCTGTAATGAAATTGATAGTTCGATTTGATTTCTTCTGTAAACGGAAAGCTTCTGATCATTTCTGTTTCCTGGTAATCCTCTAATGTATGAAGCCTGTTCCAATATTCTTTATGGTCTTTCGACACGCCCATGATTTTGGCGAATACATTCGGAATCTCAATGGAATGTTTATCGGCTTTGAAATTCGGCCGAATGAAGGCCCGCTCTTTTGCGATTAAAAACAGTTCATCATAGGTCGTTTTCAGCGTAACAGACATCGGTGTATGATCCCTGAACTGCCATGGCTTGTACAGCATGGATTCCTCATGATTCAGCACATGTTCAATTTCCTTTGTTGAGCGGTAGGCTACGGTTGATTTCCGGTCCGGTTTTTCTTTCGGAAACGGCTGAAGCTCCGAAACATCAGGGAGCTTTTCCGTAAAACTGAGCCCCTGCTTCGGATCGACAAGCGCCAGCTGATCGGTTCCCGCCGGATGGAACAATAGGACATCGCAGCCGGCTAACATCAGATAATATAAGAAATAGAGCTGGCTCTTCGTTGCGTCTCCGTACCAAACAACTTTTGGCATCTCCCGTTCTATATCGGTTTTTTCCAGCCAAGGATTCAGGTGATTCAAAGAAAACTTCGAGACATCAAGCAATACTCTGCGAAAATCAGGATGATTCAGCCCCTGCTCATGATGGTCTGCAAAGGTATGTAAAAGCGTCATCAATGCTTTTCTCAAGTGGCGGTGCATGAGGGGGTTTGCATGCTTCGCAATCAGCTGCTCCCCGTCCAGAAAGGCGACAAAACGGCTGACCGACAGCCCTTTTTCTTTCTGGTTGATGGAATGAATATGCTGAAGCGCCTGAAACGTTTCCGGCGCGATCGTTTTATCAAGCGTCTCGCTTAAGATATAAATATGATCCTTAATCGACAGCTCATACAAGTCGTTATAATAGTCCGTTTCATCTATGGGCGTACCCAGTATTTGTCCGGCGAGCCTCGAAAAAGACAGCCCGTGTTCCTTCTCATAGCGGTCCCGCTCAGGCAGCGTCTGAAACAACATGCTTTTCCAATCACCGTCGGCGGGAACTGTTTTATGAATGATTAACTCTTCTTGTCTCATCATATCCTCCTTTCTGGTCTGTTTGTATGCATTATACTTGTTTTAATCGGGTTATTCGGGATAAAACAGACGCTGTGATTTCTTCACCTGCCATCATGCCGCTTGCTTTCGTTTTGCGTAATTCCGGACAGTGGCGCAGCACCTCGCCATGAGCGGGCGCGATGCCGAAATCAGCTTCCTGAATCAGTTCAAGATCCAGCAGCGAATCTCCCGCTGTATAGATTTCATCAAGCGAAAGCCTCGATTTCAGATATTCGACCGCCCTCCATTTATTAAGCGGCTTCGGAATAAAGTAAAGCTTTCGCCCCTGCAGGGATACCTGCCATCCTTTTTCAGCCCCCCACTCCTTCACAGCAGCGGGATCGAGGCCGGCTATTTTCTCTTCGTTCAAGATAAGATAGACAAAATAATGATGTGCCGTTCGGGTTCTTTCAACCGCTTGCGCTACAGGCAGACTTGCGATTTCTCTCAGCATAGCCTCAATCGGCAGACACGATGCAAGCTGCTCTTTTATGAGCTCGTCCCACTCTTTCAGAGGCTGGCCGTCCTTTAAAATACAGCCGCCATTCGTAGTCACAGCATATTCGGGCACAATGTCCTGCTGAAAACAAACAATTCTCTTGTACTGCTCATTTGTGCGTGTGGTGACAGGAATAAAATAGTGATCCTTTTGAATTTGCCTTAAATGTTCTTTTGTCACTCCCGAAATGTAAGAGATGTCACGGCCGTTCAGTGTTTCTATCAGCTCAACCCCCGCTTCCTTATCAGGATTGCTGATCATGCGCCTCGAGTAAATTAATGTTCTGTCTAAATCACTGGCGAATGCGTTCATAGGCTTTTCTCCGCCGGACGAATCAGCCCGCAGCAGCGATATGACATATTCTTGTATTCTTCCACAGGCACGCCTCGATCCTTCGCAAGCAATAAAATATGCTTCAATGCTTCTTCAGCACCCGGCTGAATGAGTATTTTCCAAGGCACTCTTCGCAAAAGCACGCGGGTCGTTTCCCCAACACCCGGCTTAATCAGATTTGTGTTGCTGATGCCGAATTGCTTTTGGATGGTCTCAATGGAAGCTAGACCGTTCCAATCTGGTTTCACACGATCGTTTTGCAGCCTAAGTGCCAGGCGTTCTGCTTCTTTATAAATAGACGGAAATTGCTCCGCTATCGTTTCAATATAGAGATTGGATACATCCTCTTCGCTGAGCTCTTTGTAATATTTCGCCCCATGAAAGTCAGACGGCCCGATCCACTTTTCATTTAAAACTGTGCGGCTGACAAGTCCTGATACAGTAGAATTCAAGCAAGCGCTCGGAATCAGAAAGTCTTCCTTCGTACCATAAATATCCGCGCAATGCCCCGGATCGGCAAGCACCGCGATTTCAGAAGACAGCCTTGTTCCAAAGCGTTGATTAAAGCGTTCTACAGAGCGGATCAGTTCTTTCGTGATGGCGCCTTTGCCTGTCCATCCGTCGATAAACGCAACCTTGCCTTCCGGATGATGCTTCAACATATAATGCAAGGCAATCTCATCAATTCCCCTGTCCCGAATGATAGAGATGCTATAGTGCGGCAGCGAGACATGATACTTCATTTTGATATAACGTTTGATCAAGACACCGATCGGCGTGCCTGCTCTTGCCAAACTGCACAAAACCGCATCTTTCCCGCTTTTTTCATAAATCTGCTCCGCAACAACTCCCGCCGCTAATGCGACCTTCTGTTTGCTGTCTTCCAGCGAGGCATAAAACAGTTTCATGTATTCATCTGTCGGCTTGTATTCGATCGGCAGCATTTCTGAATAATGGATGCCGCTTTGAATTGACTTCTCCCGTTCTTCCGTACTTTTTTCAATGGATACAGCGGACAAGTCTTTTAATAGAAAGGTCACATCTTCTTCTGGATAGCTCCCAATACGGTCAATAACGTCTTTCAAATCAGATCACGCCTTTCCTGAGAGAGTTACAATGTGGATATGAGGCACTTCTTTTTCTTTGAAAATATCAAAAATCGGCTGTAACGCCTCATCCGAAACGTTCTTTTCCAGACAGAAAAAGACTTCGTCATACGCTCCGGCAGGAAGGTTATAGACAAAATGGCGAACCGCCTCATCTTCCGGATTCATAAATGAATAACCGTTTTGCACGGCATAACCTTGTTTTGCAACCGGGTGAATCGGACTGCGCGTGGTAGAGTGATAGGAAACCGAACCGCCAAGCTTTGAGGCGATTTTCATTGGCAGATACATCAGCTCTCCCGTTCCAAGCACGAGTGTTCTTTTGCCCTTCCGATATTGTTCGATGTAAAGCGCTGCTTGGCGGCAAGCTTCGTGAACAGCCTTTCGCTCAGACGGCTTTACGCCGAATCGCCCTGTTTCTTTCACGTAAGAATGAACGTTTGCGGATGTTTCCGGCTGATAAGGAACGGATGTGAAGAAATCCGATATATCAATGTCCGTTCTGTTTATCGCTGTTCCTTGCGGCTTCGGGCTGTAGTTGCAGGAGGACTCGGACAACGGCACACCCTTAAAGGAAATCCGCCCTGATAATAAAGCAACGGTTGAAATTGTGACGCCTAATTCCCGTTCAGCCTCTGCGTATGCCTTCTTATGCTCCTCCGTCCGCCAATCCAATAAAGACAGGACAGCGTATTCTTTGCGCGGAAATTTGGATTGGATATCCCGAATCATATGTAATGCGGTTTTCCCTGTGGTGATTTCATCATCTACAAGAAGAATCGGACAGCTGTTGTTCATCATATCTGGTTCTGCGTAACACAGCTGATCAGTGGCATGGGAATGCTCTTCCACAAATATGATCGAAGGCTCTGTGTTTCGGATCTGTTCACGTGTTGTATGGACAAACGACGCTTGTTCAATGCAATCATAAACCGCGTGTCCAAGCGCCGTCGCCGTTTCCGCAAACCCGATTACAAGCGGCGCTTCGTCCAGTGTAACAGGGTGCTGTTGAAGCGTTTGATAAGCAGCTTGAAGCTCGCTTTCCGTTTCTGAAAGAAGTCCGTTCAAGATCTCGTTTTTTTCCTTTAGCTCCTGTCCGGTTTTCCGCTCAGCGTATTCCAAGGCAAGCAGCCCGGACGCTAAAAGCGGCTTCAGCGGGTGAACCGGGATATGTTTGCCCAGCACTTTGCTGACAAATAAAAAGCCCCTTTTTTTATTCACTCTTGCCGCCATCTCGAATAATGCTTGTTCAGGTATGAAAAGCGGGTTGTCTGTGACCGACAGATCAACCGCCATATTGTCCAATATTTGAAGGGTTTTGCTGTTCGTTGAGCAAATCGGTGAAAGATCGGTTTTCATGATACACCCCATAAATTTCTGATTTTAATAAGATTTTTTCAGCCCATTTCATATGAGGCTTGATTTCATTCATTTTGTTAGAAAAATGGCTTTTCATCACGCCGATTGAACCGTTTCCGTGATGAATAATGCTTAACGCATCCATATAGTCTTCCTTTGTTACAACATACAGGCTGTTTACAATTTTGAGATGGGTCGGATGAATGACCGTTTTTCCGTGAATGCCGTTGGCGATGTCAAGTTCGGTTTCCTTCACCAAACCTTTTACATACTCATTCAGCTCAACTGGCGGGTGCGCCGATAGCAGATGGGGCTTTTGCGATGCCTGAAAATACTCCCATACAGGGCCTGAAATAACGAACTCCCGGCCGAAGTAATTGATGATATCTGACATAAAGTCCGCAATCATACGGATATCATATATCGTTTGCTCCGACTTTCTTCTGATGCCGTATAATCCGCATAAATCAGTCGCACCGATCCGCACATTTAAGATCAAGTCCTGATGCTGATGCAAAATCATACTCATTTCAGACAAAGCAGCAGCCCTTGTCTCTTTCATTAACAAATCGGGTGTTTCCAATATCGGCATGCCGTAAAGCGGCACCGTCATGTCACCGGATATGCCTTCAAGTGCTTCAACATAGTCACGGGCGTTTTCCGCTGAGAATTTTGGGAAGACAAATCCTGTTAACAAATGGAGTGCAGGTTTCAGGGTATCGGCTAATTGCAGCAGCTGTTTCGGAGACCGTACACGCACAAACATAAACGGGAGATGGTCCGGCTTTATCTTGCGGTGCTGGATCGCCTGCTCAATCAACTCTAATTGGCGGCTCACATTATGTTCAGCCCGCTTGACCTCATGATCTCCAATCGCATCCTCCAGACAGAAAACAATAGATGATAAATCCTCATATTTGTGTTCCGTTATCATCGCCGCTATGTCCGGGCGGGTTGCCGGCATATATAATACGGCCCCCAGTGCGTGCTCAAGCAGCTTCTTAGGCGCCTCTTTCGTGACCTGTTTCGGCGCTTGATAAAATACATTTTCTTCTTGATGTGTTGATAAATAGTGGAAATACCGCACACACGTCACCTCTTTTCTGTAACAAAAAAGGAAGGACATAAACCTCCCTCCTTGTTTTGTTTTATTCTTCTTTTGACGCGGCTGTCTGTTCGCGCACTTGCTTTTGTTTGTTGATATAGTGAATGATAAATGTAATCGCAAAAGCAGCGATAATGATAATGAAGAATACAGAGTGCGGCATTTCGTAATGGAAGGCACTCCCGGCCATTTTCAGCGCGATAATTCCGATTAACACGAATGCTGTGTTTTCCAGCTCAGGAATTTTATCAATCAGTACAAGGAATACTTTTGCCACTGTACGCATCATTAATATACCGAGCATACCGCCGACCAGAAGCACCCATACTTTTTCAGATACCGCAAATGCGGCCAGAATGCTGTCCACAGAGAAGGCAAGGTCCATCAATTCAACTGAAATAACAGTCGCCCAGAAAATACCGAACGTGCGGACCATCCAAGAGTTTTTCTTCATGCCGTCCGTTTCCTCATCTTTTTCGCCGATCCAGAAGTGCTTAATGACGAGCCAAGCCAGATAAAGCGCGCCAAGCACCTTGATCCACCAAAACTTGATGAGGAGCATACCGAGCCCGATAAAAATAAACCTGAAAATATAAGCTCCAAATAAACCATACGTTAACGCTTTTTTCCGCTGTTTTTCCGGCAGGTGTTTGACCATCACCGCAAGAACAAGCGCGTTATCGGCCGATAAAAGGCCTTCCAAAACAACAAGAGAACCAATCAGACCCCAGGAAACAGGATCAGACAACACTTCCCCCCACATTTTCCAATCGAAAAATGAAGCATACGTAGACATGATATGATGTAAAAAGTCCAAATTTTTTCCTCCTATTAATTGAAAACGGTGACTTCTCTATTTGTCACTCGCTTACACTTGCAAACCGTAGTTCCGGCACAATGCAGCCAGCCCGCCGGAAAAACCGCTGCCGATCGCATTGAATTTCCACTCCTCGCCGTGTCTGTAAAGCTCACAAACGACAACGGCTGTCTCAATAGAGAAATCTTCTCCCAAGTCGAAGCGAAGAAGTTCATTCTGCGTCTCTTCGTCCACAACGCGTACAAACGCATTGGAAACTTGTCCGAAGTTTTGGCTGCGTGCTTCAGCGTCGTGAATGGTCACTGTGATACCTATTTTCTCAATGTGAGCAGGGATTTTTGAAAAATCAACGATGAGCTGCTCATCATCTCCGTCACCTTCACCCGTGCGGTTGTCACCCGTATGGATGACACCGCCGCTCGGATGCTCAAGGTTATTATAGAAGACGAAATCGAGATCATTCACGCAGTTGTCATGCGCATCAACTAAAAAAGCTGAAGCATCCAGGTCAAAATCGTCTCCGCCTGAGTACTTATTTGTATCCCAGCCTAAACCGATCACCGCTTTTGTGAGTCCCGGATTTGTTTTCGTTAAATCAACACGCTGTCCTTTTGCTAATTGAATAGCCATACTGCCTCTCTCCTTTCTGCTCTTCGTAATCTGTCCTAACCAACTTGCAAGCCGAAGTCTGTTGCGATACGGGCAAGACCGCCTTGGTAGCCTGAGCCGATAGCGGAGAATTTCCACTCTCCGTTATGCCGGTAAAGCTCTCCAGCGATAATTGCTGTTTCAATAGAGAAATCTTCCGCCAGATCGTAACGGATGAGCTCTTCATTTGTTTCTTCATTGACGATGCGAACGAACGCGTTTGACACTTGTCCAAAGTTTTGGCTGCGCGCTTCCGCTTCGTGAATCGTGATGACAAATGAGATTTTGTCGATATTGGCAGGTACGGCGCTGAGATTCACTTTTACATTCTCATCATCGCCTTCACCAAGACCTGTCAGGTTATCGCCTGAATGAACGACTGAACCATTGCCGCCTTCAAGCTGGTTGTAGAAAATAAAATCATTTTGAGATGCGCATTTTCCAGACGCATCTAAAAGAAATACACTTGAGTCAAGGTCAAAGTCATGTCCGCCGTCATACTTATTCGTATCCCAGCCTAAACCGACAACAACCTTTGAAAGACCTGGATTTGTTTTTGTTAAATCTACTTTTTGTCCTTTTGCCAATGAAATTGCCATGTTTCATCCACTCCTTTTTTCTTTTATACGTATCGGCTGATAATATCTTCTAATCTCGTATCGTTTGTGCCTTCACCGATCGCCGCGAATTTCCACTCGCCGTCCTGGCGGTAGATTTCAGCCGTAATTAAGCTTGTTCTCCCGGCATAATTGTCTTTTAAATTGTATTTGAGCATTTCTTCATTTTTAGATTGATCGACCACACGGATAAACGCATTTTGAATCATGCCGAAATCTTGTTTTCTTCTGACACAATCATAAATATTAACAACAAATACAAGCCTGTCGATATTTGCAGGCACTTTTTCCAAATCTATCATAATTTGTTCGTCATCACCCGCACCGTCGCCTGTCAGGTTATCGCCTGTATGTTTGACACCGCCGCAGCGGCTTTTCAGGTTGCCGAAATAGATGATATTTTTCTTATCGGTGAATTTGCCGTTTTCGAGCATCAATACTGAAGCGTCACAGTCGACATTGGGTCCGCCCCCGCCGAGCAGCTTTCCGAAAAAACCGCCTCCGCCTGATGAAACCGGGTCCCAGCCGAGACCGACCATCAATTTTGATAAGCCCGCTTTTCCTTTTGTTAAATCAATACGCTGTCCTTTTTCTAAAGAAATCGCCACACGATTCACTCCTAATCATCAAGATGTGAATATAGTCACATTTATTTTTACGTACAAAGGGAAGATGAGTATGCCGTAAATTATTAATAGATACGTTTGTTATTATAGCAAAGTTTCATAAAAGTTAAGAATAATTGACGAAAATCCTCGAAAAAAACTTCCATATTTGATGTGATTTTTGCAAATCATATGAATTGTGATTCTAAAACAAACCATTTGACGTGAGCGAGTCATTTTGCCTATTCTTGTGTCACATTCTAAAAACAGACAGAAAGGAAGCGGCCTTTTGATTCATTTCAGCATACTAGACCAGGCACCTGTTTCTAAAGGAGAAAGCCCTGTGACAACTCTTCAGCATTCGGTTGAGCTTGCCCAATTAAGCGAACAGTGGGGCTATAAGCGTTATTGGTTTGCCGAACATCACAGCACGAAAGGACTGGCAAGCACGGCGCCGGAAATTATGATCGCCCGCATCGCGGCACAGACAAACACGATCCGTGTCGGGTCAGGCGGCGTGCTGCTGCCCCAGTACAGCCCGTTTAAAGTGGCCGAAACCTTTCGCCAGCTTGAGGCCCTGTATCCCAACCGGATTGACCTCGGTGTCGGGCGTTCCCCCGGCGGCACGACAAAAACCCGCCTTGCGCTAACGGACGGGGTGAAAAAAAGCTTAACCGATTTCAACAGACAACTGCAGGATGTCTCTTATTTTCTCACGAATTCGCTTCCTGCCGGGCATCCGTATGCCGGAATCAAAGCGGCGCCGCTTATTGACACTGCACCGGAGCTATGGGTGCTCGGTCTCGGTGAAAACAGCGCAAGACGCGCGGCGCATCAGGGGATTGGATATGTATTTGGGCATTTCATTAACCCCGAGCGAGGAGAAAATGCATTTCGTGTTTACCGGGAAAACTTTCGGCCGTCAGCTCATTTCTCGTCTCCGGCCGCATTGTTTACGATTTTTGTCATTTGCGCAAAAACAGATGAGGAGGCAGAAGAGCTCGCGTTAAGCCAGGATTTATGGCTTCTTCGCGTCGGAAAAGGCTTGGACAGCCGCGTGCCGAGCAGCGGGGAAGCAAAAGCGTATCCCTACACAGAGTCCGATAAAAAGCTCATAGAAGAAAACAGAAAGCGAATGGTGATCGGTTCTCCAAACACTGTCAAACAGCAGCTTTTAGAGCTCACAGACCGTTATGAAACAAATGAAATCATGGTTCTTTGCAATGTGTTTGATTTTGAGGCGAAAAAGGAATCATATGAGCGTCTTGCCGGGTTGTTTCTATAAAAAAAGCAGTTTTTCCGATGGAAAAACTGCTTTTCGTGTTACCGGCGCCCTTTTTTACGCAGGGCTTCTTTTTTGATAAACGTCCAAACTCCCTGAACCGCGAATCCAATCAAAAGCAGAACGATCAAAAGCAGGGTAATAGACGGCCCTGGCGGCGTTCCGAGCTGATAAGATGATGTCAGTCCCATAAAAACGCTGAATAACGAAATGAGTATAGCTGCGATAAATACCATGTTAAAGCCTTTTGCAATTCTAATGGCGAATGCTGCCGGCAATACGAGCAGGGCTGATACAAGAAGAACCCCGATGATCGGAATAATGACTGAGATCGCCAGCCCTGTGACGATACTGAATGACATCGACAGGACGTTTGTATTGATTCCGGACGTTTTTGCTGTTGCTTCATCAAACGTCAGCAGGTAGAGCGGTCTTCTCAGTACGATAAAGTAAAGCAGGATCAGCAGTGTAATGATGCCGATAATATAGACCTGCTGCTGGTTTACGGTCACGAGCGATCCAAATAGGTATTGGTCAATGCTCATATTGGCTGTGCCTTTTGAAAGGCTGATTAAAAACATCGCGAAGGACAAACCAGCCGCCATTAAGATGGCAATGGACACTTCTGAATATGTCCGGTATGCCCGCCGCATGTATTCAATCCCGATTGCGCCGACGGTCACGACGACGATGCTCGCCGCGGTAATATTGGTGCTGAGAAAAAAGCCGATGGCCACACCTGACAATGAAATATGTGATAGTGTGTCAGCCATTAAGGCCTGTCTTCTGAGAACGAGATAAACCCCTAAAATCGGGGCCATGATGGCGATCATGCCGCCTGCTAGAAAAGCTCGTCGCATGAATTCCAAGTCAAACATTTCCATCCGCCTTTTTCTCCTCTCTCTAATCGAATTACTTTATCTAAAAATTGCTGCACTTCATTTTGTTCATGAGTGACCATCACAACTGTGCGGTTGTGATTTTTCACGAGATGGTGCATAAATTCGTAAAATCCTTTTCTGCTGTCATAGTCAACGGCTGTTGTCGGTTCGTCCAGCATTAAGAGATCCGGATTGCTGGCAAGCATTCTTGCGATACAGATTTTCTGCTTCTGTCCGCCTGATAAGTCGCCGATTTTCCGCTCGCGGAGCTCCCACATTTCCACCATTTTCAACGCTTTTTCCACTTCGATATGATCTTCTTCATTTAAACGTTTAAACCATTTCCCTTTTGTGTATCGGCCTGACTGCACAAGCTCCAGCACCGTACTTGGAAAACCGGCATTAAATGAAGAAATTTGCTGCGGGACGTAGCCTATCGTCAGGCGTTTTCCTTCTGTATTCCTTTTACTGATCGTCACCGTGCCTTCCCACGGTTTCAGCATGCCGAGCATGACTTTCATAAGCGTCGATTTAGCGGCGCCGTTTGGGCCCGTGATGCCGACAAACTCACCGCTTTCAATATCAAGTGATACTTTATCCAAAACAGGCGTATGGGAATAGCCGAAAACGATATCTTTCAATGAGACGAGATTCATGTCAATCTTCCTTTCTCACAAAGAAATAGTGTGCACCCTCCGGCGCACACTATCTTATGATTTATCCAATAGTGAATCTTTAAGGGCATCGAGGTTTTGTTTCATAATGTCGATATACCCTAAACCTTTATCTTGTTCTTCTTTGCTTAAGCCCTCCAGTGTATTGAGCACTTCAGTCTTTGCGCCGATTTCACTGGCCAGCGTTTCTGCGACCTTTGAGGATGCAATTTCTTCAAAGTAAATGACTTTTACGTTATGTTCTTTGGCATACGTTTTCAGTTTTGCTAAGTCGGCTGCGCTCGGTTCTTGGTCAGGCGAAAGCCCTGCAATCGGAACCTGCGTCAGACCGTATTCTTTTGCCAAATAGCTAAAAGCTGTATGCTGTGTGATGAATTCTTTCTTCACCGCTTTTTTTACGGTTGTACGATATAGTTTATCAAGATCCTGCAGTTTTGCAATATATTCTTTACTATTTTTCTCATAGTATTCTTTGTTATCCGGGTCCTGCTTTACGATCTGCGCCGTAATATTTTCAACTTCCTTCTGCGCCAGAACAGGGCTGAGCCATACGTGAGGGTCCATTGCATGGCTATGGCTGTGCTCATGCTCCTCGTGCTCTCCGTGTTCTTCATGCTCTTCGTGTTCTTCTTCCGAACCTTCCATTAAATCAATGCCTTTGCTCGCGTTGACGAAAACGGCATGGCCTTGACCCATGCTTTTTTCAGCTGACGGAACCCAAGTTTCCATGTATTCACTATTATAAACGAACAAATCAGCATCTTGAATGTTGGCAATGTCTTTTGGCGTCGGTTCCCAATCATGCGGTTCAACGGAAGATGGAATTAACAAATCCACATCTCCTTTATCTTTTACAATTTGTTTCGTAAATTCATACATCGGGTAGAACGTTGTGACAATGTGCAGTTTATCACTCTTAGAATCCGCCGACCCTTTTGTTGATGAATTGCCGCATGCTGCGACTAATAAAAAGCACGCTGCAATCACAAACAAGCCGCTCCATTTTTTAAACATATCGTATATCCCCTCTTTTTCACATGAACTTTAAATCAAAATGATAACGATTTTGTAATCCTATATCATAATAAACCGAAGTCATTACGTTTTGCAAGAGTAATTTTCGTTTTGATGTTATTCTTCCCGTCTATGGGGCGAATATATGTACTTAAAAAACCCGGCTAAAAAGCCGGGCGGGCTGAGTCATTTGATTGTTTTGTCCAGAAGATATACTCTGCTCTCGTAAGGCTGAAACACCATTTCGTCAGCCAGATCACCGTTGTTTTTATAATTGCTGAGAAGCAAGGATGCCTGATTCTTTCCGCAATACTTAGGCCAACGGAAAACAGCCTGCTCTTTTGAAAAGTTATTGACCGACAAAAGCTGCTGTTTTCCATTTTCTCTCATGTATACAAACAGCTGCGGATCATCCGGAAGCAAAAGATCATAGCTTCCTTTCATGAGGTCAGCGTACTGCTTTCTCAGGCTGATCAGCTTTTTGTAGTAGGTTAAGATCGAATCAGGGTCTGTCTGTGCTTCCTCTACATTGATAGTCGAGAAGTTCGGGTTGACCTTCAGCCAAGGCGTGCCGTCAGTAAATCCGGCATTCTTGCCGCTGCTCCACTGCATCGGCGTCCGGGCGTGATCCCGGCTTTTGGCTAAGATCGATCTCATCACATCTTCTGGATCATAGCCTTTTTCAAACACCCGTTTATGATACATATTGACCGTTTGGATATCTTTGTAGTCCTCAATTCGGGTAAACGGCGCGTTTGTCATCCCGATTTCTTCTCCTTGATAAATATACGGCGTGCCCTTCATGAAATAAAGAACGGCGGCCAGCATTTTCGCGGATTCTTTCCGGTATTCCCCATCGTCTCCGAATCGCGACACAATCCGGGGCTGATCATGGTTGCACCAAAACAATGTATTCCACCCTTCATATTCAAGCTTCTTTTGCCATGTTGTCAAAACAGACTTTAAATCAGAAAGCTCAAGGGGTTTTACATCCCAATGTTCTTTTCCCGGCTGCTGGTCAAGCTCCATATGCTGAAAGTGAAAAATCATGTTCAGTTCATGCTTATCTGTTCCCGTATACTTCAGGCCTTCCTCCGGTGTGGCGCTTCCTGCCTCTCCGACGGACATGACATCATATTGAGAAAATACTTTATCTGTCATTTCTTTTAAATAGTCATGAATCCGTTCGCCATTTGGCTGGAAAGACTTCGGCTCTGCCCGCTGGTTGATATAGTCCTCATACGAAGGTAGATATTCTTTCTTAGAGATGAGATGGAGCTGATCAATCCGTAACCCGTCCACCCCTTTATCAAGCCAAAATCTCATCATGTCAAATACCGCTTGGCGCACCTCAGGATGTTCCCAATTTAAATCAGCTTGTTTGACGGCATTCATATGGAGATAATATTCTCCCGTGTGCTCCTCGTATTGCCAGACCGGGCATCCGTAGTCAGACACCCAGTCCGTCGGTAGGCCGTTCTTTGTGCCGGGGCGCCAAATGTAATAGCTGCGGTATTTGCTGTTTTTGTCCAGCTCCGCTTCTTTAAACCACGGGTGCTCGACCGAGGTGTGATTTAACACAAAATCCATCACTAGCTTTAATCCTCGCTGATGCACCTGGTCAAGCAGCTCGTGAAAATCGTCCATCGTTCCGTATGAATCCATAATCGTCTTATGGTCTGTCACATCATAGCCGTAATCAACATTCGGAGAAGGATAAATCGGGCAAATCCAAATCACGTCTGCTCCGAGCTCCTTTATGTAATCAAGGCGGGACATAATTCCCCGCAAATCTCCAATTCCATCTCCATTGCTGTCCTGAAAGCTTCTCGGATAAACTTGATAGACCACCGCATCCTTCCACCAGTCTGTCTTCATCCCGCAATCCCCCTGTTTTATGTTCTATTCAAGCTGAGACGGATAAATTGTCATTCCGCCATCGACGAAGAGTGTGGTGCCGGTTACATAGCTCGCTTCCTCAGAAACAAGCCAAGCCGCTGCTGCTGCCACTTCTTCCGGCTTTCCGAAGGCATTCATTGGGATTTTTTTCAATTGTTTTTGTCTGCTCTCTTCTTTTTTCGTATCCACATTTGATTCTGTGGCAATGGTGCCGGGCGCTATTGCGTTGACGCGAATTCCTTTATCCGCATAATTGAGCGCCAGCGTTTCTGTCATCATCTTGATGCCGCCTTTCGACGTGGAATACTGAACATTGACGGGGCGCGGGATCTGCTGGTGAACGCTCGAAATATTCAGCACATTGCCTTTGATGTTGTTTTTCATCATGTGGCTAAGGGCTGCTTTTGCTCCCAGAAAGGTTCCGGTGATGTTGACATCAATGACTCTCTGCCAATCTTCAAGACTCATCTCATGCGGCATAGCCTCCGCGCCGTTAAAACCCGAGTTGTTCACCAGAACATCGAGCGTGCCGAAATGGTCTAAAGCGG
Organism: Bacillus sp. RHFS10; assembly: GCF_016757475.1. Classification (NCBI taxonomy): domain Bacteria; kingdom Bacillati; phylum Bacillota; class Bacilli; order Caryophanales; family Bacillaceae; genus Bacillus; species Bacillus sp. RHFS10. The sequence continues at coordinate 45,203 of NZ_JAESPO010000006.1, read as the reverse complement.
TGTCCAAGAGCGCCTGAATTCCTTCTTCTTTTGACACGTCCGCCTCAACTGCGACGGCTTTCCCTCCGTTATGCTTAATGATGTCCACCGTTTCATCGGCTCCAGACGGGTCGCTGTGATAATTCACAACAACATTCATTTTCTCCTGCCCGAACCGTTCCGCAATGGCTTTCCCGATTCCTTTTGAAGAACCTGTCACGATCGCTGTTTTTCCGGTTAAATCTTTATACATAAACGATATCCTCCTCTGATTTTCCATTATGCAGTGGAAAATACCCCATTTTTCCGGGTTGAAAACAGCATAAAAAAGCAGAGAACCTGTATGTTCTCTGCCATTTTCTATCGAAAACGCTGCTCAGCAAGCTTCTTTTTAATATTCATCAGCCTGCGGTAAAAGAAAGCGGCGGACTCGTAATGTTCTTGCTGATTGAAATGTTCCGCTGTATCATGCAGCAGTTCTTCAGCATCGGCAAGAAGCTGGCGGGATTCCAGCAGGTCGAAGCATTCTTCAAGCACCTTCCAGTCGCCGCTGCCAAGATAAAGCTCATGAATGAGGCGGAATTTCGTCAAGTACATGTCATCTGCCCATTCAGCAGCGCTCTTGATCCCGCGGTCATATGCTTCTGCCGCTTTGTCGTATTTTCCCTGTTTACAGTAGATATGGGTCAGTGAAAAAACGGCTTGAACGGCCTGCTGAAAGCTGTGCCTCTCAAAAATGGCGGCGGCTGTTTTGATATAGCCCTCCGCTTCATTGAAATCTCCCAGACTGTACTTACAGTGTCCGACATTGTAATGGGCAGCGGCGATCATATACGATTCTTCAAGCTGCCTCGCATGATCTAAGGCACTGCACAAGTGTATCAGCGCTTTTTCATAATGATAAACATCGGTCAAATTTCCGGCAATGATAAATTCACACTGCACGCGGCGGCGCCCGTACAGCTCATATTTCGTATAGATATCAAGCGCCTGGCTCGCATAATTCATGGAAAAATACGTTTGTTTGATGTGATAATACACTTCTGCAACCTTAAAAAGAAACTCAGCTTTTTCGATCTCATCCTCGACATACTCAAGCTTTTCCTCGGCATGTTTATAATGGTCAATCGCTAATATGAAATTTTTCTGTTTAAATTCGTACATCCCTCTGAAATAATAAAAGTAGTATTCCAATAAGCCTGTGAGTTTTTGCTGATTGCTTTCAATTTCGTTCAGCATATCAGAGAACGGAGGCTTGGTGTCGCTGTCTTTCACCGGCATCAGCTTATCCAGCATGATTCGATGCCGGAATTCCATCAAAGAAAAATATAAAAGCAAGTCCTGATTTTCTTCCATGTCTTCTAAATCGTATTCGATCTCCTGCTTTAACGCTTCTGCTTGATCTGCTTCAAATGCGCGAATGAGCTTGTACCATTCGTTTAGCTTTACTGCTACTTCCTCAGATGGAATCTTTGCTCTCATCTATCTGCCTCCTTCCTCCTGCTACTATTTATGTTATATTTTATCATAGCTGTTCTCTTTTAGAGAGAGTCAATCACTTAAAAGCGAAAACATTCAGCACATCATGAGAAAGTGAGACCGATATGAAATTATCCGCAAAAATATCCGTTATCTTATGTATTCTGTTTCTTCTTGATCTGTGTTTTAGTTATATACGAAACGAATGGCATTCTCAAAACGCCCTGCAGAATATGCCTGTCCCTTCGGATCTTCATCCGATTGTGAAACAGAACGCCGATGCTCTCAAGGCCGCAGCGGCGAAAAAAGGCATTAACGTTGTCATTACAGAAGGATTCAGGTCCTTTAAGGAACAAGACGAATTATATAAACAGGGGCGTACAAAAGAAGGGAATATTGTCACCTATGCAAGAGGAGGAGAATCGTATCATAACTATGGTTTCGCCATAGATTTCGCCCTGCAAAAAAAGGATGGCAGCATCATTTGGGACATAGAATATGACGGCAATCAAAACGGTCAATCAGATTGGGTGGAGGTTGTCGAGATTGCTAAGAAGCTCGGTTTTGAGTGGGGCGGCGACTGGAAACGATTCAAGGACTACCCCCACTTGCAGATGATTCCTGACTAGACACCCTCACAGCCTTTTCTTTTTCCTTATGTGCGCATCAATGTAGGAAGGATAAACAGGCTTATACACCAGCTTGTAATGCTGAACGCTGCCCGCTGTAAAATCAGGCTGCCATTCCAGCTTCACATCAAAAGCGGCTAAAAACGTTTCTCTCGCTTCTTGAGCTGAAACATCCGGCCTGTGATTGATTGATTCTAATTGTTCAGGATCAATATCCGGCGCCATAAAAGCATCTATCATTCCGGTTTCCGGATTGACAATGATTCGGGCAGCACCGAACCGCAGCGGCACTTCTTTATACCAGACAGAAAAATGATTGCGGATTCTCCCTCTTTCATCAATTAGGATGGGATTCACTTTGAAAAACTCAGCCGCTCTAGGATAAAGCGCATATAAAAACTGAAGCGCTGTCCTTTGGCATTCTTCTATTGAGCATTGGCGGGTGTTCCGCTGTTCCATAAAAGAGAGCGCTGCTTTTAACTTCCCTGTTGTTTTGTCCGTTTTTATTTTGATTGTGTTTTTATTTCTCGTTTCAAAATAACTCCCTATGCTTAAATCCTTCCGCTCCGGCGCAGTTCCTTCGCGCCACGTGCTTCCCATTTCTTCTCCAAAGTCCTTTTCACTGACTTTCTGCATATCAGGGGTGAAGCCCAGCATCGTATATATATCGATTTTTTCCGTGTTCTGAAGCGTCGGCAGGGGCGTCCCGTTTTCTATTCTTTCATCAGCGATATGCTGGTCGGGAACGATTTCGTCTACATCGGCGGGATAGCTGTATCCCGGCAGAATCGGTTCATACAGAAGCCTTGGTGCCTGTTCGCCATCTATGACATCGTACATCAGCCGCAAAGACATTGTATTTACGTAATGGGACACAACCTTCTCTTTTGCTACAAATTCCTTTGGAACTTCGGCTTTATGCCCTTCTCCGTAATATAAAAAATGGACAATCTGTCCGCTGCGTGTCATATCAATCAAAAAGCCTGAATTGGGAAGCGGAAGCCCCAGTTCCATTTTGGCATATATAAAACGGATGCGTTGCCCCCGTTCTTCCTTGCCCTGAAAATGAAATTTCATAAATGTGCCGGGATGGTTGGCAGCAGCAAATTGAAGAGCCTTCAGCTTCAGCTCGGCATCTGGGAGCTTTTTGTCTGCCTCGGAGCGCACGGTTGTTGAAAAGGTGAGCAAAGCGCCGTCATTTCCAAGTTCAACTGTAATGTGCTTTTCAGGATCTTTAGGGTCCTTCCAGATGAAGTACGCCTGCCCCTTTTTCTTTTGCTTTTGGTCGTAATCTTCTATCTCAAGCTCATAATGCGGCGGTACATTCCCGATTCCTTGCGCCTTCTTTTTCAGCTGTTTATTAACCAATGAAGTCATCCTTTCAAAAGAGTCTACGACAAAGAGAATCCTGTTTATTATATAAAAGGACCCTTCTTCATTTAAAGTGAAGAAAGGTCCTTTTATATTATTGTCTTTATTCTCTAATATTCTTTCTGTTACTTTCATCACACGTCATCTTATATATTTGTTGGCATTTGTATGGCCTTTTACTGTTTTACCAGACACTCATCACTGGCTCTCCTGTATGGGCTTCAATAAAACACGGATACACCGGCTTGTAGACGAGCCGGTAGCTGTTTCCTTCATCATCACGGTATTCCCTCTCCCAGCTAAGCTCAACTTTAAAATGCTTCCAGAAGATAGACTTCGCTTGTTCTGCTGAAATAGCCGGAACCGGATGAATGGTTTCCAGCTCCTTCGGGTCAATATCCGGTCCCATATAAGCGGTAATGCGGCCGGTCTGGCGGCTGACGCAGATTCTGGTCTGTCCAAACCGGAGCGGCACTCCATGACAGTGCGCTTCAAATGTAAAACCAGCGACTGCGTTATCTTCTTCATCCGGTTCGTCGTACCTGATCTTAAAATATTGATCGGCATTCGGAAATAAAGCAAACAGGAAGCGAATCGCAATTTTTTCACACTCTGCCTCAGTTACTGTCAACGGCCCTTTTTTCTCCATAAATGACATGACACTTTCGAGTTTTCCGGTATCTTTGTTATGGATGGTTTTCAGCACTTGATGAACCCGTCCTCTAAACCAGCTGTCCATGCTTTTATCCGCCGGCTGATATACAGGATCATCCGGATTCCGCCAAACAGTCCCGATTTTTCCGTCTCCCAAATCCGCTTCCCGCTCTTTGACAAACTCTTTTTCGATGCCGATCATGCTGCTTAGATCAACCTTTTCATAAATGTCTTCGAATAAAGGGAGAGGAAAGCTTTCACGCTCCCTGTCATCGTCATCAATTGCCCATTCTTCTAGAACCAAATCCGCGGGCACGGTGATGGCTCTGCATTCAGGCTCATACACCAAATGCGGCTGATCGTCCCCGTTTTTGTAAACAGAACGATTGAGAACTTCAAACAATAGGTTGAACTCCACATCCTTCTTGATAAAGGCAAGTGCCTCCTCATCATCAGCGATCCGCTTTGGTTTGATGATGCTGCCCGCTTTCCCGTAATAGCGGAAGTAAATGATCTCGCCTGATAAGGTGATATCCGCCATAAATCCGCTCATGGGAAGAGGAAGACCGTCCTCTATTTGAACATATGAAAATCTCACCTTATCATCGTATGTACGGCCATTTTCTTCACAGACAAAGTCAGTGAGCGCTCCGGGATAATGAGTCTCGACAAATTGGCGCATCCTATCCGCTAATTGTTCTTCAGACAGCCTTTCTCCGCTTTCAGGCTCAAGATCACGGGAAATGGATTCCAGCTGGCCGTCCGGCCCAAATTCCACAATAATGCCGATGTTGTCATCGTGAGGGTCTGCCCAACAATAATAGGCTCCTTTCTCATCACCTTTATAATCCTCAATTTCCAGTTTTAAGTGTGTCGGTACACGGCCGATTTCCAGTGCTTTTTGTTTCATTTCCTCTTTGTTCAACAAGACGCCTCCTCTAACTAATCAAAAAGTAATAGTCTAAAATACACAAATTTCTGAGTTTACCAGTTTTACCAGAACATTTTTCACCAAAAATAGGATGATGAACCTATTCAATATAAAAGCCAATAATCTTAAAATTAAATCCGTTGTAACTTTTATAGGTCCATTTATAACAAAGAAGGGCGGAGTTTCCATAAAACCCGGTGAAAACCGTGAGAAAAGAACTGATTTTTTTGGTGATTTGATGCTAATCCATTCAAAAAGATCCATTTCTCAAAGACAAAAGACTCTCTTACCCAAAACCACTTGAGGAGGAAAAAGAATGTTCCAGAAAAAAACGCAAGCTGTTTTCCTAATTCTTCTGCTGATGATGTTTACAGCCGCTTGTTCCGGAAGCAAAACAAGCGCGGAGAAGAAAGAGTCAGAAACAGAAAAAAGCTCAGATATAGCTCAAGTCAAACTTAAAGATGTCTCTTATACACTGCCGTCTAAATATGATAAGTCCACTACAGATGGCCAGCTTGTGTTAAAAGTCAATGTCGCTGTGAAAAACACAGGGAAAGAGCCGCTGAATGTAGACAGTATGGATTTCACTTTGTACCAAGATGATACCAAAATGTCTGACACAGACCCTGAAGACTATAACGAAAAGCTGCGCAGCAGCACGATTAACGCTGATAAATCCGTTGAAGGAAGCCTTTTCTTTGTTGTAGATAAAGGCGAGAAATACGAGCTTAACTATACGCCGGAATCTTACGGTGATAAAAAGCCAAAATCAGTTACTTTCAAAATTAATGGTAAAGACAAAAAAATCCTTGCAACAGCCGATCAGCTACAAGACTCTGCAAAAGCATTATCGGCTTATGTTGACGTCCTTCTTTTCGGTAAAGACAACGCTGATTTCGAAAAAATCACCGGTGCCAACAAAAACGAAATTGTACATGATTTCAACGAATCAGCCAAAGACGGCTATCTCTCAGCTTCCGGTCTTTCAAGCACATACGCGGACAGCAAAGCGCTTGATAATATCGTGAACGGCATTAAAGCGGGATTAAGCAAAAACTCTTCCATCCAGGCGAAAACAACATCGCTCTCTAAAGACGAAGCAATTGTTGAAGCCACTATCAAACCTGTAGATGCGTCTTCGCTCTCAGACCGCATCGAAGACAGAGTGAAAGACTACTACAGCAAGAATGCTGGCGCGAGCTATGAGGATGCTGTGAAATACGCGCTTCAAGTATATCCTGAGGAATTCAAAAAGCTCGGACCGGCTTCATCTGAAAAAACGGTTGAAGTGAAAATGAAGAAGAACGACATCGATCAATGGCAGCTTGATATGGACGATTACAGAGCAGCAGAATTAGTCGAAGCATTCATCAAAGAATAAAACACCAAAAGGAAATAGCCACCGCTGCTATTTCCTTTTTTATGTAAAAATCCCGCTGATAAATTCCACTTCATCTTCGGTCAGTTCAATGTTCAAGGTTTTCAGGTTATCTTTCAATTGCTCTGGACGCTTAGCGCCTGGAATGATGGCGTCTATTGCCGGTCTCGTTAACAGCCACGCCAATGCGACATGTGCCGTCTCCGCTTGTTTTTCCTCCGCCACCGCTTTCAGCTTATCTACTTTTGTGAGGTTGTGAATAAACGTTTCTCCCTGAAATTGCGGCTTATCCTTTCTAAAGTCATCAAAGACCGTATCTTTCGTGAATTTTCCTGTCAGCAGTCCGGACGCGAGCGGAAAATAAGGAATAAAGGATATGCCGTGTTTTTCACAGTATGGAAGAATCTCCCTCTCGGCATCACGCTGAATGAGAGAGTATTCTGCCTGGAAGACCTCCAAATAGCCGTCTGCATTAAATTCCTGCAATTGCTGATCATTGAGGTTTGAAGCGCCGATCGCTTTGATTTTCCCCTCATCCTTCAGCTCCTTCAGCGTGCCTGCCACCTCAGCAAGAGGGGTTTTGCCATCAGGGAAATGAACATAATACAAATCAATGTAATCTGTTTTCAAGCGCTTCAGACTCTTTTCCACCTCGCCGCGAAGAAACTCCCGGCTGTTGTCTAATTCAATGCTGCCATTCACTTCTTTATGGGCCCCTTTGGTGGCAATCATGAGCTCATTCCGTGCGCCGCGTTCCTGCACAACTTCGCCGATTAATTCTTCAGAACGCCCCAGTCCGTATATAAAGGCGGTATCAATAAAATTCACGCCGCCATCCAATGCCGTTCTCACCAAATCCTTCCCTGTTTCATCATTCAGGTTCGGAAATAGATTATGTCCGCCGACCGCATTCGCGCCGAATCCGATCCGCTTCACCCGCAGCTTCGTTTTGCCAAGAGTACGTGTTTGATCCATTGTTTCTTCTCCTTCGAAACAAATTTTGATGAAAAATAGTGCAGGGTCACTTTCTGTATTAGATATCCTTTTTCTATTTTCCTCCTTTTATCAGGATATACAAAAAGGAGAAAGTGTATTTCTCCTTTTGCAAGTTTATTTTGGCAGAACCCATTTATCCTTCAAGAAGCAGGCTCTGGCCAGTAAAAAGAATATGGCGATGAGCACGGCGATGGTTCCTGATGTATACAAAATGGCAGCCGGGTCAATCATCCCGAATAAAAGCTGTTTGAATAAAGCGTGCAGGTTCAGAAATGGGATGAAAAAGTATGATAAATCAAATTGGTTCGGTGCCTTGCTGAGGATGAAAAACATCGGGAACACAGGCAGAAAGACGACAAGAGACATATAGCTTTGCGCTTCTTTTACCGAGCTGGAAATGATGCTGATGAAAAGCTCCATCGCAGAGATCAGCAATGCAGAAAGCACGATGATTAAGGCGGAAGCGCCGAGCACAACCCACATATGATCTCCCAACTGGAAGGCGGTCCTTAAATTTTCGGTAAATAACACGGTGGACAAAATCAAAAACATCAAAGCCAATACGCCTGAAGCAATTCCAAAAGTGGAAACCGCAAGCCACTTGCCGACCAGCACTTTGTTTCGGCTGACCGGCGTCAACAGCAGTGCTTCGATTGATTTCCTGTCCTTTTCCCCAGCCATGATATCAAGAGCAATCGGCATTGCGCCCGAAACAATGGATGTCAGGATCAGCATGGGCAAAATGGCAGAAATCATAATAGCCGAAGCCCCTTTCTCCTCGTCCCCTTCCTTTTGCTGAATCATAAACGGCTGGATTACCGATTGATCAATATGCTTATTTGTTAAACGGTCTTGGACAATTTCATTTTTGTACTGATCTAAGGCAGATTGCACAAGCTGCATGGCATTTGACGAGCCTTGATCGATTGAATTGCCGTAAACATCGATTTTAAAAGGCGTCATGCTGTTGACATATGAGTCGAACTCTTTCGGGACGTTCAGGTACACATCTGCTTTTCCGTCATCAACCGCCTCTTCAGGATTTGTAAATGTTTTTACACTGATCTCGTTAATCACATTGAACTTGCTTTCCAGTGCGGACGGCAGAGAATGGCCGACAGCCAGTGTGTATTGCTCCCCTTTGTCGGACAGCATGCTTTCATAAAAGAATACAAGCCCAAGCATTGTAATCATTGGAACTAAAATCGTGAGTAATATCGTTTTTCTATCGCGCAGCGCGTCGATCATTTCTTTTTTATAAATATGGCTCAGCATTTAAGAAATCCCCCTGACAAGCTTAGACATAAAGATGTAATTCAAATCGTTGCTCCGCTCGCTCTCGTATAATGATTCAAGCGCTCCCCGGTAAATCACCTCTCCGCTGTGAATCATGATGACACTGTCACAGAGCGCCTGCACTTCCTCCATAATGTGGCTGGAAAATAGAATGGTTTTTTGTTCTCTTTTCAGCTGCTGGATAAATTCGCGGAAGATGTTGCTTGATGTAATATCAAGTCCTGTTGTCGGCTCATCAAATAAAATGATGTCCGGATCGTGAATCAGCGCTCTAGCAATGGCAACTTTCTGCCTCATCCCTTTAGAAAACCCACCCACTCTCCTGTTCATATAATCACGCATACCGAACCGTTTCGATAAATCTTCTATTCTTGCTTTGATTTCGTGGCGGTTTAACCCGTACAGCCGGCCGAAATATTGTAAATTTTCTTTAGCGGTCATCCGGTCGTAAAGTCCGGTTTCTCCTCCGAATAAGACGCCGATTCTTTTTTTGACCTCGGCGGGCTGCTTGACCGTGTCAAAGCCGGCTACAGTGATAGCACCCTGTGATGGTTCAAGCAAGGCAGCAATCATTCTCAGCATCGTGGTTTTGCCGGCACCGTTTTCTCCGAGAATGCCGACGACTTCTCCTTTTTGAATGGTTAAGCTTACATCTCGCACCGCTTTGACTACTTTTTTCTTATCATGAAACCTGCGGCTGCAATCGGTCAGTGTAATCATGTCACAATCTCCCTTTTCGTTATTTCTAGTAATGACTATATACGAATTGCTGGATTTGTTGGATAAAGTTGTCGCGAAGAGTTCTTTTTATGTCGCGAAATGGGATAAAATAAAGATGATTCTATGTAACTAGGGGAATGATAATGGTAAAAGTCGGACTTGTCGATGATTATCGAGTAGATTTAGAGAAACTGGAAGCGATCGTGTCCAGAATACAGGATATCGAATTAGTCTTTTCGACCGATTCAGCGAAGGAAGCCTACAGGCGGGTGAAGAACGGAGACATTGATTTGCTGCTTGCCGATATCGAGATGCCTCACATGTCTGGCTACGAGCTTGCTGATTTGATCAGGTCCCACTCGCTTGATGTGGATGTGATTTTCGTTACCGGCAACGGCGGCTATGCAGTCCACGCCTTTGACCTGAACGTCCATGATTATATTATGAAGCCGTACCATGCCGACCGGCTGAAGGCTTCTTTCGACCGTTATGTGAAAAAGAAAACGGAAACGAGTTTGAATGGACGGATATTAATTAAGCAAAAATCTGAAATGCACGTCCTGCAAAAGAAAGATATCATCTTCGCAGAACGGACGGGACGTTCGACGACGATTGTGACAACCGCCGAAGAGGTGCAGACGTATCAAACATTAAATGATATTAAAGGTGACCTGCCTGAGAAAGATTTTCTCCGTTCACACCGTTCCTTTATTATCAACATCCATTACATAAAGCATTTTTCCGCTTATACAAAGCATTCGTTTACGGTTGCTTTTGAGGGAACGCCTAAAAAAGCGATGATCACCAAGCAGCAGCTTGATTATTTTCAAAACTACTATTTTTGAGGAGTTCGGAACGTGATTACCTTTTTTCAATGTCTTTGCTTGTTTATTTTTAGTTTCATATTTTATCAGGGGGCTGCTGCTCTTTCACTCAGTACAGCCGTCTCTTTGCTTGCGGCTGCTTTAGGCACAGCTGCAGCAGGCTTGTACCTCTGGAAAACGAAGCGGGTGTGGGATCGCTGTTCCCCTCAGCTCTGTATGTGGATCGCTGTCATTCAAGTGATGTCAGCGGCGGTGCTGATTGGCGCTTCTATACTGCCGGCATTGTTTGTGATCGTGATATTTACAGCATGTGAAGGGCTTCGTATCGGACAGTCTGCCTTGCAGGCAAGGCTTTCTGATCAAATTGATAAGCTGGTGAAAGCTGAACAGCACGCCAATCACATGCTGATGGATGTCAGAAGCCGAAATCACGACACAATGAAGCATATGACAGCGATCCGTGCAGCGCAGTCCAAGGCAGATACACAAGCATATATCCAAAACTGGACGGATCTGTATAGTCAATATGACCGTTTTTTAAAGGGAGAGAATGCGTACGTTGCAGGGGTGCTTTATGATTTTCTTGAAAAAGCACGTGCTTCAGGTGTGAAGGTTGCGCTGAATATGCATACCCCGCTTTCCTCACTTCCGTTTTCACCCGCTGACCAGGTCAGCTTGGTCGGCAACCTATTGGAAAATGCGCTAGACAGTGCAGCGGAGGTCCGAGAAAAAGGGGAGATTAAACTGGAAACCTCGCTGCGCAGCGGGCTTTATGTGCTGATTTGTGAAAACAGCACGCCCGGCATGGACCCAAAAGTGCTCGACACACTGTATCAATCATTTGGCCGTTCAACGAAAAGCGGCGGCGATCATGAAGGCATGGGCACATATATCATTCAAAAACTGGTGAAAAGCGCTTCTGGCAGACTGGATTTCACCTATCGCCATCCTGTCTTCCGGTTAGAAATCAAAATTCCGTTCCAGAAATAAAAAAACCTTGAAAAGCCCGGCTTTTCAAGGTTTTTTTCATTATGAGGATAACGCTTGCGCAAAGCGATCCGCTTCGTCTTGCAGCGTGCTTTCAATTTCTTTGTAGCGGCTGGAAATGGTAGATGCGCTTACGCCGTATTTTTTCGCCAGTTTAGCTTGAGAAACGGACGCGCCGTTAAGAGAAATCGCATTTACATAATATTCAACTGCCGCCGCAAAAGCTTCCGGTTTTCTGATGACAGGTGATTTTTTCTCGCAGAATGTTTTCCAGATATCAATGACAGCCGGAATCAATTCAGTCGGATACTCATCTCCGCTCATGCCTTCTTCGATAGCCGCAGCTGTTTCTTTCTCCATGTCGTTTGCCCACTCAACGCTGCTCTCTTCCGCTGCCTCTGCTTGCGGCTCTTCCTCTTTCTCCGCTAACAGCGCGAACAGAACGTTGTTGAATTCTTGTTTCATGAAATCCTCCGGCGTTTTGCCGTTCTTCACAGCGGCATCCGCATATTTCTTCACCTTGCTGATCAGCGCTTCGGTTCTCTTCACCGGAAAGATCGTGAACTGCATGAAGAATTCTGCTTTTTCCGCTTCATGGATCGGATAGCCGAGAATCAGGCTTCCCACTGGCGGAAGGTCTTGGTTATTTTTATCCATTTCCACTTCGAATTGTTTTGTCGTAATCACATCCTCAAAGTGAATGACACCTTCTTTCAGGTCTTGCAGCAGCAATAACGCAGGTGTCATGCTCTTCCATGATTCAACGATCTCACGCGTTTTCGGACGAGTGATCGAATCGCCTTTTTTCTGAAGGTAATCTTCGAAAATGGTCTTTTCACCAGCAAGAGGGTGGAAGAAGATTCCCCAGATCCCTAAGTTAAATACGCTGATGTCTTTCGTCTGTCTGTCCATAGCTGAAAGAAAATCATGCTGATTGATAAATCCTGACATGCTTTCTCTATGTACGGTGAAGGCAAACTCCACTAAGTCTTCCTGAATTTGTTTTGCTTCTTTTGCCGCTAGTTCTGTCGGGAAGTCGACAACTTTACTTCCGCAGCATTTTTTATATTTCTTGCCGCTGCCGCACGGGCAAGGGGCATTTCGTTTCACTTTTCCCACAATAAACCCTCCGAATTCTGTTGTAACTTTTCTATTTTAACAAAAATAACTTCTGAGGGCTTGGTTTCGGGCTAAAAAAGAATTTGGTAATATGAAAAGCCGGCTGGCGATGTTAATTTACCTATGACATTTTAACTAGATTTTGTGATTTATGACTTTTAACCGATTCCCGCTTAAGGCTCTTCTTTTTTACAATCATTAGGAATGTTGGAACCAGCTGGTTTTATGCTGCGCGCCTGCGCTCTCATACTTGATGTGATCGTCGCAGCCGCAGTGATTTTGGCATCCGGATTTACGTTGGGGGACGGGTCCGCCGGCGTCATTGTTGCCGCCATTTTGATGCTGCTTGTGTATCCTTTGCTGATGCCGCTGACAAATTGGAAGGGTACATTCGGAAAAAAAAATCATCGGGCTGCAAATTGTGAGGGACGAAACATGCGAGAAAATCACCCTCCCACAGGCCATTGCCCGTTACATAATCGCGTGGGTGCATGTATTCTCCCGCCTGATCTATTTGACAGCCGCCTTTACGAAGAAAAAACAAGCCGTTCATGATATGGCGGCGAAAACGATTGTGCTGAAAGCAGAATAACCTTGAAGAATAGACATTCTTCAAGGTTATGTTTCTCATTAGTTCGTATTTTGGCCACCGCCGTTCAGTCCTTCTTTAATCAGGCTGTTGACTTGGCTGCTGTATAGAAGGCCGATGTGGCCAACACCATGAATTTGAACGTTTTTAGCACCGTCTAATCTTGATAAATAATTCATGACAATCATATCGGCACTGCTGTAAATGGATGTGTACAAAATCTTTTGATTAGGATCTGTTCCCGGCAGCGCCTTGCCTGTCGTCAAACGATTCGCGCCGCCAAGCGTTACGACGTTTTCAATTTTGTTTCCGCCGTCCAGATTTTTTATGTAATAAAGTGAGTTCGCGCCCCCCATGCTGTGAGCGACAATATCCACTTTTTGCGCACCTGTTTCGTCCAACACCTTTTGCACAAAACGTGATAATACAGGGCCATTGTTATAATTCGTGCCTGTCTTGTCCCAAAAATCAACTGCATACAGCTTGCTCCGTGACCAGCCTTGAGAGACGAGATAACTCTTAATACCCGCAAAATTGAATGATGCTCCTCCAATACCGTGTACCATAACAACCGGATTGTGTTCAGCGGCCTTTGCTGACGGCTGCACCGCAAACAGCGATGTAACAGACAGTACCAAAATTGTTACAAGTGCAATGAACTTACTTTTTACAAATTTCATAAAATCCTCCTTTTTTTGTAACAAATTCTTCAATTATATTACGTTACCAAATTAATTAGGTAAAGGGTAATTTCACCTTATTTTTAAAGAGATTTTAAGGTTCGGAGGGATACCTTTTTTCCTATTTTTGTTTTTAAAATGAATATATTGACAATATTCTCGCCGCTGAGTTCAATATGACCATCATTTTCGGTGCTGTCTCGATTTGTTTCTGTTCATTGTTAGATTGTTAAGCAGTGAGTATCACGTCGTCTTTACTAAAGGTCATTCAATTTTTGCACTTACTTCCAATCAATAGTTCTGGCATTATTTTCCTACGAAAATGAAGAAAGGTTTGAACTTCGCAGTGAATTTACTAAAGAGTTTTGTGTTTGGAGTATTAGGGGCATTATTCATGTCAATTGTTAGAGAACATTTTTCTTTCACTGTGACATTAACAGTTTTAGTTGTTGTTATTACAGTTGCATTCTTTCTTGATGGTGTGTGGAAAAGGCATAAAAAAAAGAGAGAAGAGGAGTAATCCTTTTCTCTCTTTTTTATTTGGTTTGATTTTCGTCTTTGGGTTTAGTGAATTTCGTGGAATAGCCAGCGAATAATAAAAAGATAATGGCAAGAAGATAAGCTAAGATGCCTTGGTGAAATACGTATATTGAAATGACGTGAGATACTGCGGCAAGAAGAATGAGGATCATTGTGTATCTATTGAATCGCAAATGAGGGAGACCTCCCTTATCGGTTTCTTAGATCATTTTACCATTTGCAAATTCAAAGATAAAGATAGCCAAAAGCACCCAGAGTCCCTTCAATTTTTGTTTTTCATACAGTCAATTTCTCTTGACAACTGATGGTTGAATCATGATAATAGACCAGTCACTATATTTTTGATTGCAATTCAGTGAGGTGGGAATGTTATGAGTTATGGAGATTCCCGTGAGAAAATCCTTTCGGCAGCTACCCGGCTTTTTCAGCTGCAAGGTTATTACGGCACGGGGCTGAGCCAGATTATAAAGGAAAGCGGCGCGCCTAAAGGCTCTCTTTATTACCACTTTCCGGGCGGTAAAGAACAGCTGGCGATCGAAGCGGTGAATGAGATGAAGGATTATATCCGCCAGAAAATCGCGGACTGCATGGAAGCGTACACCGATCCGGCGGAAGGCATTCAAGCCTTTTTGAAGGAGTTATCGTGCCAATTTTCATGTACGGAAGACATAGAAGGCTTGCCTGTCGGTTTGCTTGCGGCTGAGACGTCATTGAAAAGCGAACCATTGAGGGATGCCTGTCATGAAGCCTACAAAGAGTGGGCCCTTGTGTATGAGGAAAAACTGCGGCAGGCAGGCTTTAGCGAAAGCCATGCTAAGGAAGCCAGCACCGTGATTAACGCGATAATTGAAGGCGGTATTCTTCTATCTTTGACGGCAAAAAACAGCACACCGCTCCTTCATATCTCCAACCGCATTCCTGCCCTGCTGAAGAGATAAAAAAAGACATACTTATACAAGCTGAATGAATACATTCAGCTGACAGAGAGGGGAAATGATTTTGGAAACAGCAGCTAAAGCATCTCCGCAATACAAAGTGATGCCGATTATGATTTCCTTGCTGTTGGCCGGTTTTATCGGCATGTTCAGTGAAACGGCACTGAATATCGCGTTAACCGATCTTATGAAGGAATTGAACATTACAGCGTCAACTGTTCAATGGTTGACGACAGGCTACCTGCTTGTACTTGGTATCCTCGTTCCTGTATCTGGCCTGCTATTGCAGTGGTTCACAACAAGACAGCTTTTTACCGTGTCACTTATCTTTTCAATTGCAGGCACCTTGATCGCGGCGCTTGCGCCGAGCTTTCCGTTTTTATTAGCGGCTAGAATCGTTCAGGCTATTGGAACGGGGCTTTTACTGCCGCTGATGTTTAACACGATTTTGGTGATTTTTCCGCCGCATAAACGAGGCGCGGCGATGGGAACGATCGGGCTTGTCATTATGTTTGCGCCAGCCATCGGCCCGACTTTTTCCGGATTGGTTCTGGAGCACCTCAACTGGCACTGGATTTTCTGGATCTCTCTTCCGTTCCTTGTGCTTGCACTTGTTTACGGTATGGCATACATGCAAAATGTATCTGAGATTACAAAGCCGAAAATTGATGTTTTGTCTATCATCCTGTCGACGATTGGTTTCGGCGGCATTGTGTTTGGATTCAGCAACGCTGGTGAAGGCTCCGGCGGATGGTCCAGCCCGACTGTTATCGTCTCACTGATTGTCGGCGTTGTCGGTCTTATCCTATTTTCAATCCGCCAGCTAACGATGAAGCAGCCGATGATGAACCTCCGTGCATTCAAATACCCGATGTTTATTTTGGGCGTGCTCATGGTGTTCATTTGCATGATGGTCATCCTGTCGTCTATGCTGCTTCTGCCGATGTATCTGCAAGGCGGCTTAGTCCTGACGGCATTTGCTGCTGGTCTCATTCTCTTGCCGGGCGGCATTTTAAACGGTTTAATGTCCCCTGTTACAGGCCGTCTGTTCGACAAATACGGACCGAAATGGCTTGTCATTCCGGGATTTGTGATTGTCACTGTTGTCCTTTGGCTCTTCTCGAACGTCACTACAACTTCAACGGCTGTGATGATTATCATCTTGCACACCTGCTTGATGATCGGGATCTCTATGATTATGATGCCTGCGCAGACAAATGGTTTAAACCAGCTTCCGCGCGAGTTTTATCCAGACGGCACCGCCATCATGAACACGCTCCAGCAAATGGCGGGCGCTATCGGAACAGCGGTTGCGGTCAGCATTATGGCTGCGGGCCAGCATGATTATATGAACACAGCCAAAAATCCTGCCGATCCGGCAGTCATCCCGCAGGCTTTGACAGCGGGCGTACAGCATGCGTTTGTGTTCGCGATGATTGTGGCGATTATCGGTTTAATTGGCGCTTTCTTTTTGAAGCGGGTTAAGGTTGATCATTAATATGAAAAAGCCCCTGATCTCAAGGTCAGGGGCTTTTGTATGTTTACATGTGCCGCAATCAGCGCGCGGAGAAAACCGCTGCGATTTCATCAATCGCATGACGCAATTCATCCTTCGTGTTGTAAAAGTGGGGAGCCAGACGGATGACAGTGTCCCGCGGCGCGCAAATCACTTTTTTCTTCTTCAGCAGCGCCGCCGTTTCCGATGCCCGCTCATCCCGGATCGCAACCATTCCGGGATGATGCCCCGCTTGTGCCGACGCCAGCTTCAGGCCTTTTTCAGCAGCATATCGACAGGCATCGGCACAGATCGTTTTCACATGATCCCGGATATGAGAAACCCCGATATGATTCAGCAGTGATAAAGCTGATGCCGCTGCGTATACACTGATAAAAGCAGGGGTGCCTGTTTGAAAACGCCGCGCACCTGTCGCATAAGCCTCATCAAATCCGTTCTCTCTGCCGAACCAAGCTGATGCTTTCGGCTTAAGCGCATCCGCCAGCTCCTTTCTCACATAAAGAAACGCCATTCCCGGTATACCAAGCAAATACTTCCGCGTGCCTGCCGCCAGCATATCTACTCCCCACTCCTTCACATCAATGGGAATGTGCCCCGCTGATTGATAAGCATCCACAAATAACAAAGAACCCTTTCTCTTAGAAATCGCAGCGATCGCTTTTACATCCTGAACAAAGCCGTCACGATAATGAACGTGCGGAACACACGTCAGCACTGTTTCATCGGTAATATGTGTTTCATATTGTTCGAGAGGCAGTCCCCCGTCTAATGACGGAATGACAGATACGGTATAATCGGATTGTGACTGCCAAACATGGGACACCGCCGGAAAATCCATCTCCGTATACACAACATGCTTCTTTTCAAAAACAGATAAAGAGGCTGCGACAGAGACCAGCGCATCGGAAACTGACGGCACAATCGCAATTTCATCCGGTTCAGCCCCTATCAGCTTTGCAAACTCGTTCCTCGCACTCTCTGTTTTTTCGACCGCTTCATTCCAGTTTGTCCCCATATGGAGCAGGCTGTCATGATAGTCGTTGATCGCCCTTGACACCGGCTCTGCCAACGCGCTCTGAGAACAGCTGGCAAGCATCGTATGTGTCTGCACGGTTGGGAACAACTGACGATACTGCTGCGGTAAATGTTCCATTGGCGATTCACTCCTTTTCATTATTTTGAGGAAAAACCTAAAAATAAACAATAGAATAAAAGGAAAAAGGAGATGGGAAGATGAGAAAAAAAGTGCTGATCACAGGCTTTGACCCTTTTGACAAAGAAACCGTCAATCCATCATGGGAAGCGGCGAAACGGCTGAATGGCTTTGAAACAGATGAAGCAATCATCACAGCAGAACAAATTCCGACTGTTTTTAAAACCGCTCTGGACACTCTGCGGCAAGCCATTCAGAAGCATCAGCCGGATGTCGTGATCTGTGTCGGCCAAGCCGGCGGGCGAATGCAAATCACGCCCGAACGGGTGGCGATCAATCTTACAGACGCGCGCATCCCCGATAATGAAGGACATCAGCCGATTGATGAAGAGATTTCTCCAGGCGGGCCCGCCGCTTACTGGACCGGGCTTCCCGTGAAACGCATGACTGCGAAAATGAAGGAAAACGGCATTCCAGCCGCTGTCTCTTATACAGCAGGCACATTTGTATGCAATTATTTGTTCTACGGATTAATGGATCACATTAGCCGGACATCCCCGCACATACGCGGCGGGTTTATTCATATCCCCTTCATTCCGGAGCAGACCATCGACAAAACAGCGCCGAGCCTCAGCTTGGACACGATGGTCCGGGCATTGAGGATCGCCGCTGTTACGGCCGCACAATACGAGCAAGATTTGAAGTCACCCGGCGGGACGCTGCACTAAGCGGCCGCCGTTTCGCTCGTCAGCCTCTTTTTGTAGACAAACGCCGATAGGGTGACACTCACTTCAAACAAGACAAACAGAGGGATCATAACGAGAAAATCAGAAATGAAATCAGGCGGTGTAATCAATACGGACACGACAATCAGCAAAAAATAGGACAACTTTCTCGCTTTGGCCAGCCTGTAGGGATTTAAGATGCCCAGCCTTGTTAAAAACATCACCACTAAAGGCATTTCAAACAGAAAGCCAAACGGCAGGCTCAAATTCACCATAAACCTGAAATAGCGGTCCGCCGTAAACATTGTTTCAAAATGCCCGGAAGACAAATGAGTCAAAAAACTGAGTACGATCGGAAATAAGACAAAGTATCCAAAAGAGATGCCCGCCAAAAATAACGCAAATAACCCGGGTATGTACATGACCGTCACCTTGCGCTCCGTTTTCGTCAGCGCCGGGGCTACGAAACGCCATAGCTGGTAAGCGGCAACAGGGATGGAAGCCGCAATGGCACAAATACCGGCAAGCATCATATACACCCAGAGAATTTCACTCGGTCCAAGCACAGCCAGCTTCCCATCCAAATCTCGAATCAGCCAGTCATAAATATCCTGCACAAACAAAAAAGCCGTGATAAGAAATAGAAGAAAGACCGCGAGTGTCACGATAATCCGGCGGCGAAGCTCTTCTAAATGCCCGATCAGATGGGTTTCTTTTTTATCCATTCAAAAAAGCCCTCCCTTTCATAAAAAAAGAGGCAGACCCGGTGTCTGCCTCATCAGCACTCAGCCCGCGTTTTTGTCCTGCTTTACCGCTGTCAGCTCAGCTGATTTTTCTTCTTTTTCATCACCAGACACAAGTGATTTTGTGGCGCTTTTAAATTCCAGCAGTGTCCGTCCGGCGGCACGTCCGATTTCCGGCAGCTTTGAAGGGCCAAAAATAATGAGGGCGATGACAAAGATCAGAATCAAGCCCGGTATTCCAATGTTTGAAAACATACTTTCCACTCCTTAATTCGTGATTTTTGCCCGTTTCTTAATCATTTGTTTTTCGTGGGCTTTGTTGTGTGCAAAAAAACGATCCTCTTCGACTTCATCGGATTGCTTCACCCCGCCTTGGACTGTCGTGGAGGATACCTTTTTCAATCCAGTTTGGTCCTTTTGATAAACGAATGAAGCCCTAGTTGAAATGGCTGCGCCAGGCTCTGTCACAAACGGTATTACCCGATAATCGGCTTTCCACTGGTGAGGCGTCACGGTACAGCGGACATATCCGCGATAGTCGTTAAAAAACTTAATGTGCGGATTTTCTTTTAAAATTTTGTCTGTGTCCGCCCGTTTATCCGCGCCGTTCCCTCCAGAGGTGATCGAAGTTCCGACAAACTCAGCCCCGAAAATCTTTGAACTTGTCTTCTCAAAGTCGACGTGCAGATTTGATGCCCAGCTTGCATGTACATCACCTGTCAGCACAACAACATTATTCAGATTTTTACTTTTAATGAAATTGATGACCCGCTCGCGCTGAGCCGGATAGCCGTCCCACGAATCCATGCTGTAGATCGGGCTAGCGCTTGTTCCAAAGTTCCACTTCGCAAAGAAAATCTGCTGCGGCAGCACATTCCAGTAAGCGTTTGAGCTGCTCAAATTGTTGAAGAGCCACTGCTCCTGTTCTTTTCCTAACAAAGTCCGATTCGGATTGAGCGATTCATCGGAAGGCGGCTTATTGCCGTCATTATTGGCCTGGTCATCTCTATACTGGCGGGTATCAAGAACATTGAAGGACGCCAGGTTTCCGTACGTAAAATGACGGTACAGCTGCATATCCGGACCGTTCGGCAGAGAGGAGATGCGGAGCGGCATATGTTCATAGTACGCCTGATACGCAGCCGCGCGGCGGAGCACGAATGCTTCAACCGACTGTCCTTTTTCCGGGATTTTATTGGCATAGTTGTTTTCGACTTCATGGTCATCCCATGTCACAACCCAAGGGAACGCCGCATGTGCAGCTTTTAAATTGGCATCAGAACGATATTGGGCATGGCGGTTCCGATAGTCTTGCAGCGTTATGATTTCTGCGCTGCTGTGCGTGCGGACATTGCCTGTTTTTGAAACATATTCATTTGGACCGTATTCATAGATGTAGTCACCGAGATGGAAGACAAGATCAAGCTTTTCCTTCGCCATATGCTTGTAGGCCGTATAATATCCATGCTCATATTGCTGGCAGGAAGCGAACGCAAAGGTCATTTTCGGCACATTCGCGCCAGGGGCGGGCAATGTTTTTGTTTTTCCGACAGGGCTTAGTTCATGTCCGGTTTTGAAACGATAATAGTACACTTTATTTGGCTCAAGCCCGTTCGCTTCTATGTGAACAGAGTGGGCGAGACTCGGTTTGGCCATCTGGGTGCCCTTTCTCACGATCTTGCGGAAATGCTCATCCTTTGCGACCTCCCATTTGACTGGGATCGCCTGCTTCGGCATTCCCCCGCCGTTCAGCGGATCTGGCGCAAGACGCGTCCAGAGCACGACACTGTCAGAAAGCGGATCTCCAGACGCGACCCCTAGCGTAAACGGATAGCTAGAGAACTTAGGCGCAGCATTGACTTCAAATGCACCAACTGACTGAGCAATCGTTAATCCAAGAGAAAGCCCTGCAATCTTCCCCGCTCCTTGAATAAATTTGCGGCGGTCAAACGTATTGTTTTGAAAGCTTTCCTCTTTCAACTTCTGTACCCATTCATCAAAACGACTGTCGTATGCCATTCAAGATCCCCTCTCTTCTCATTGATCGCCTCCATTATAGGAGATCATTGTTAAATGGATGTGAAGAAGTGTGAACCGATTGTAAGCGCTGAACTACAGAAACAGGTCTTCACTCACAAGCCTGCCGCTGAAACTTGCCGAAAGCTGGCTAAATGGCGCGTTTTCCGCATATCCTGTCGTTTGCAAGCCGCCCATTCGGACTATTTTTCTTCACATGATCTTAAAAAAACAAAAACACCGAGCCATTTCGCAGAATGACTCAGTGCCGCACCAGTTATTTTGAAAATAATCTGCTGAAGAAGCCCTTCTTTTTCGGCTTTTCAGCAGGTGGCTCTTGTTCTCTTACAATCCCTTTTTTCTTCGCTTCTTTCAGCCAAAATGGAAATTCAGTAAGCAAAGCGTCATAAAGCTCGTCATCAGAAATACGGTCGATCTCTTCGATACGCAGGAAGCTCGAATTATCAACGACACGTCCTTCTAACGTATCCAGTTTATTGAGAAAATCGAAGTTTCCGTTTCCGATGCCGACAAACTGCCAAAACACCGGCTTGTCAGAAGAGGCTTCAATAATTGATTTGATCGACTTTTTACAGCCTCCATCATTAATAAAAACGATGAAAGCGGGATAAGAACTGGGTTCCTCTGCAATATATTTGCGCAGCACGTCCTTCATGACCGGCGGCTCATCATTTCTGCCGAATTTATGCAAGCGGTCATTATTCAAAATTTCTCGATTGACATAGCCCGAAAAATCTTTTTCAGAAACTGGCTTTAATCGGGAGAATTCGTTATCATACACCCATACATCCAGTAAGCCGTTATCATCAAATTGATCGGCCACCGCCAAAATCCGTTCCACCACGTTTTGAACCGTTCCGTTTTTATAGAGCGTTCTCATTGAACCCGTAATATCAAGCACAAGTCCGACACGAGCCGTCACCTTCGTTAATTGCTTTTTCTCCAGTACGATCTTTACGCTTTTCTTTTGCAGGTCTATTGTTGCCATTCTGTCATCTCCGTTTTTTTCTTTGATTATCTCACAGGAATATTTTCCATTGTATATCTTTTCAAAAAAAAGCACCGTTCAATTTGAACGGCGCCCTGTCTCTAAAATGTGTTATATACATTTTCACACGTTTCCCCAGTCGGCTGATAAAAGCAATGTGACTTGTATCTGGCTACAAATGGCTGATTATACCACTGGGGCGGACAGTCCCCCTCCGGCCTGAAGTACCACAAACTAAATTTTGCAGGCCAGATCCTTTCGCCATTAATCGACCGGCGTGCAAGGCTTTTCTCGCTCTCCCGTGCCCTTTGATAAAAATATCCATGAGTCACCGCCTCAAACGCGTGCGGCTGAAAAATCATCTGCCTGATGGTGCGGAGGCCTTTAAAATCTGAACAATTCGCCCTTAGCCGATTAACTCCCACGTTGCCAACAAGCAGCATCCCCTGCTTGCCTTCGCCTTCCGCTTCAGCTCTGAGCAGCCTTGCCAGCAAATCGACATCTTCACTCGTTGCTCTCACGACCGCCATCACGTCACCTCCCCTTGATCTCCTTTCATCATATTGCAATACTTCAAAAGTGATGACGGAGGACAGGAGAAGTTTTTAATTTATTCATGCGGATTTGCGACAAAGCCTAAAAACAAAAGACTTGTTGTTTGCTCATCAGTGATGGCAAAGAAAAATGGGCGGTTGGCCGTCAAGGTAACATCTGGCGCCAGTCCGGCCTCAACAATTTCCGCTGACGAGGCAGCCGCAGCCTCGGTGCCAGATTCATTCACCTTGATAAATGTATGGTGATTCACATCGTCGATTGAAACACCCCGGCCTTCAGTAAACATTCTGGAAAAGTCAGCATCGGAAAAGACGGAAATCAGCCCCATATCACGAAGAGCGTATTTTACGTTATACCTCCCTTTCAATGTAAAACGGGGCATACTCAGCTTTACTGTTTTTGGCTGAAATTCGCGGTCCCATGCTTTTATGTTTTGATTGGTGAAGAGAGACATGAAAGAAGCCGGCGTTTTCTTCGGCAGAAATAAAGTAAACGAAAGTTGTTGATCTTCGTATGGCAGCTTGACTGCTTGGAACAGATCATTTTCTAAGTAAGCGAGGCGTGCAGTCTGCTTCATCATCAGCAGTTTTTTGGCCGATCCGTCTGGCAGAAAAAAATGCTCCTCAGCGCTCACATTCGGGTCAAACGGCAGCGCCCACTTTGCTTGAAAATAGACGGCGTTTATCAAAACCAAAACAGCTTTCGGCGAAAGATGATCCGCTATATCGTCAATTCGCCCTTTTGTTTGGCCAGCCGCCCACTGACTGATCGAGTTTTTTGCGGTTTTAATATTGTCATCCATTTTAAAGACACTTCCAAAGAAGTATTGTTTAATCGTTTGTTTAAAGTCCGGCTCGGTCTCAAGCCTTGTCCATACAGCATTGGCCGTCATCAGGTCACCTTCAGTCAAAGATTCAAACCTTTTCATGAGCCCGAACGATGACTCATTAATGGCGCTGTCATGAATGTCCGACAAATATAGAGCAGCTTTCATTTCTTTTAATGTATCTCCCGCCGCTCCATTTGCCGTCATCATCAGCATCTGCTGTAAGCTGTACGGGGAAATTAGAAGATTGTCCTTTAACCCGTCTTGAGCTGACATGTATTGAAACAACTCGGTTCCGAATGTACGCTCCGCTTTAATAAAACCCTCATGAATATCATAAGCTTTGTTTTTTGCAGAATCAGATAGTGAAGACGATTGAGCAGTTGACGCGGGTTCTTCAGCAGGTTTGCACCCGCCTCCGAACATCATACACACCAGCACCACTGTGAACAACTTTCCTTTCATACAAACCATCCACTCCTTTTACACAGCATGCAAAAACGCAATATAAGGTTTAACTTTCTGCATTTGAGGAATCATACATAACAAATAAAAATAGAAGGAGGTACTTTGGAATGACACATGTGAAAGCACTCGCGATTAAAGGTATTATGACAATCATTGTGTTGTATCTAGTGCTTGGTCTGGGCTTCGGTTTCACGTTTGGTGATACGCTCTTAATGACACTTGTGTTAGGGGTTATTTCTTATTTGCTGGGCGATCTTTATGTATTGCCAAGATGGAATAATATGATTGCGACGTTAGCTGATTTCGGTCTGGCCTTCCTCGTCATCTGGCTGATGGGCATGCCGCTTTCTATGGGGATGACTGGCGGTGAAGTTGCACTGGCGGCTCTATTTGGCGCGATCGCCATGGCCATCGGTGAATATTGCTTCCATTTCTATATGATGAGCAAAGAGATTGGCAAGACGCATTATCTTGAAACAAGAACAGATTCATAATAGAATGGCCGGTGCTGATAGCATCGGCCTTTCATGTTGGGCGCCTTTTTTCAAGCATCCTGTTTGTCTGCGTTCCTGATCGCCATGTATGAAAACAACAAACCGAAAGCTGCCAAGGATAACGGGATATACACAACAGACGAAATGGAGAAACCCGGGCTTGTTGAACTGATAAGCATTACAATCACGACAGACGAAATGATGGTAGCCGGAACCGAATGTTTACGCATCCCAAAAAAGATGGGAACTAAACTCGTTCCAGCGGCGCCAAAAGCGAAAACCGCCATTTTTATGGCCTGCTGTGACATGATTTCAGAAGTTAGCTCTCCCGGTATGAAATGATAGATCGAGTTCATCACAAAGAAACCGGCGGCGATAAGTATATTCGATAATAGGATCGTGATAAATGTCAGTCCGGCCGCGATCATGAGTTTAGCAGTGAGCAGTTTTTTACGGCTGATCGGGTACGTGAACATCACAAGAATGGTTTTGTTTTTATATTCGGAAATCACCAATTTTGCGATCAGCACCGCGCCAAAAACGATGAATACCGCTCTGACGAAAGTGCCGATGATGAGAAACGCTTCCTCCATGCTTTGGAACGAAACCCCGCCATCGGCTTTTTCGGAATAACTAATCAGCCACAAAAAGCCCATGATTATCAGATTGGCAATAAGGACACCTCTGACATACCAGCCCAACTTCATTTTTCTTAATTCAATTCTGATCAAATTCATCAACGTGTCTCTCCCCCTTTACGCACCGATGCTATTGCCGTTGATCAAGCTGATAAAATAATCCTCCAGCGACGTATACTTTTTGTTCATTGATTCAATGTCTACATCATTTAAAATCAGCGCTTTGGATATGGCAGCTTGAGAGGCTTCTGCCTCGTAAATCCGAATCGTTTTCTCATTTAAGATTTTAAAGTTGGTTAATCGCAGCTCTTTCTCCAGCACAAAGCAGGCTCTTGTCTGATCCGGTGTGACAAGCTCGATGTATTCAGTATTCTGGCCTCTGACGGCTTCCATTGACACCTCTTCAAGCAGCCTGCCGTCCCGAATGACGCCGATCGTGTCCGCAATTTGTTCGATTTCACTCAGCAAGTGGCTTGAGATCAGCAGCGTCATCCCGTACTCTTTGCTCAGCACTTGAAACAACTGCCTGATCTTTTTGATACCGAGAGGGTCAAGACCATTTACCGGTTCATCCAAAATAAGCAGATCCGGCTTCGTGAGGATGGCACGCGCAATCCCCAGACGCTGCTTCATCCCGAGCGAAAATGTTTTGACGGGCTTCTTGTCAATTTGTTTTAAGTTCACCATATCCAGCACTTCTTGAATGGCTTTTTTATTGTGGTACCCCATGTATTCACAATGCAGATCTAAGTTTTCTGCAGCTGTCAGACTTTCATAAAAAATCGGATATTCAATCATGCTGCCGATGTTCCCCAGCACCTCGTATGATGTGTGGGTGAGCTTGTTCCCTAGGATGCTGATTTCACCGCTTGTCGGTTTAACAAGGCTCGTCAGCATTTTCATAATGGTTGTTTTCCCCGCGCCGTTCGGGCCCAGAAAGCCATAGATTTCACCTTTTTTAATATGCATGCTGACATTGGATACGACTTCTTTTCCCTGATACGCTTTGGTCAGTCCGTTCGTTTGTACGATATAAGTCAACTTTGTTTCTCCTTCCCTCTCTTTTCCTGTTTTCTATTGTAGCGGCGATCCCTGTCATTTTTATTTCTCAAATCTTAAGAAATTCTTACGTTTGCTAGTATGTCATTCGTTTCAATGTAATCGTAAATGCGGTCCGTTCGTACGGCTTGCTTTGAATGGATATAGTGCCTCCCATTTTTTCCGTAAGCCGTTTTGTAATGGTTAAACCGAGACCGCTTCCTTGAAATGCTTTATTTCTGGATTCTTCAAGTGTGTACAGCCTCTCAAACACACGCTGCTGATCGGTTTCACCGATCCCTTTTCCGCGATCCCATACAGTGATGGCAACGCTCGTCTCATCATACGACAGCGTCATGCCGATAAACTTGCCGGCCGCGCCATATTGAATCGAATTGGATAAGAGGTTTTGCAGGATTCTGTCCAATGCCTCTTCATTCGCCTGCGCAAACACCGGCGTGTCCGGGATATCGATGGCAGCTTGAAAGCCTTTTGACTGAACGGCGTCATAATAGTGCAGGATATTTCGTTTGCATATTTCGTTCATATGTATTTTGGTGATCGGGATGTCTTGATCTTCAGATTCTAATTTCGCTAAATCAAAAAAGGAGTTGATCATCTGAATGAGTTCATTTGTTTTCTGGCCGAGCTTACCCAGCAATCTTTCCCGCTCTTCGTCCGGCATGTCATGATCACTTTTAATGGTTTCGATATAACCGAGAATGACTGTTAACGGCGTTTTAAGGTCGTGTGACATATTGGTCAGCATTCGCTTCATAGACTGCTCTGTTTTGGCAAACCGGGCGCTGATCTGCTGACGATTCTCAACGAATAGGTTGGTGTTGACAAGCAGGTCTTTCACCGCCTGATCGTCTGTATGAAGCAAAATTTGCCCTGCCGAATCCCGATTGAGCATGGCTCCGAGCTGTTCAGCCATGTATGCCAAATTCCCATCCCGCTTCTTTTTCATCATGAATTGAATGACATTCAGACATACCAGAACGATGACAGCGGCCATCCATAACACTGTCATGCTAAAACTCTCCTAATTTATAACCGATGCCCCATAACGTTTTAATGTATTGAGGTGAAGAGGGATCGTCTTCAATCTTTTCTCTAAGACGCCGCATATGTACGTTAATGATATTTTGATCGCCAAAGTACTCGTCATTCCAGACCGAACGGAAGATTTGTTCTTTCGTAAACACTTTTTTAGGATTTTCCGCAAACAGGCACAGCAGCTGCCATTCTGTTGACGTTAGCTGAAGCGGCTTCCCACTTTTCAACACTGAGACATTATCTGTATCTATCGTAAGCTGTTGAATCTGGATCACCTTATTCTCAGCCGGTTCCTCTGCCGAATATTGCGTCGCCCGCCGTATCGCGGCCTTTACTCTAGCTGTCAGCTCAATCATCGAAAACGGTTTGGAGATATAATCATCCGCCCCAAACCCCAGTCCCAATGCCTTATCCACATCTCCGTCTTTTGCCGAAATCATTAAAACTGGAATGTTGCTTTTTTCGCGGATGATTTTCAGAAAATCCATGCCGTTCAGCTTCGGGAGCATGATATCAAGGAGAATCAAATCATATGAATCCTGACGAAACAGCCGGATGCCTTCTTCTCCATCGAAAGCATGCACCATCTCAAAACCCTCTTTTGTTAAATAATGATCCACCATTTCACTGATTGAGTGGTCGTCTTCTACAAGCAATATGCGCTGCATCTTCTCACCTAACCTTTACAAAATCAAAAAACACACACGTAATTACACTTATTGTAATTGAAAAACGTGTGTGTTTTACAAAAATTATTTATTTTTTCCTGTTTTCAGCTTCCTGTATTCCATGCCCGTAATGACAAAGAATACGGCAGCGCATCCGATGGTTTGAGTAAGTTTGAGCCGCTCACCGAGAAATAAGGCTCCAAAGAAAATCGTCAGGACAGGCCCTGCCATTGAAATAGTGGCAGCTCGCAGTGCCCCGATTCGTTTTATGCCCTCAAGCATCAGCACAAATGGAATCACAGTGGAGACGACTGCGATGAACACAAACAAACCGTACACAGCAAGCGGATATGCTGTCATTGGCGTATTTATGCCGATCGCCGCCTTTATGCCTGTGTAAAGCATCATGGCCGCTCCGGCTGCTGTCATCCCATAAGCATTGAGTCGGATGCCGCCGATTTGATGGACGAGCCGCCCGGAAAGAACAAGATAGCCAGCATAAACGGCCGAGGATAACAAAATGAATACAGAACCAATCATATTCGCCTGAAAAAGCTCGGCATTCCAGCCGCCGAGCGCAAAGAAAAAACCGATCATGACCATCAGCACTGCGAAAAGGTCTTGGATGGAAACCATTTTCCGGTCACAACACGCGTTGAATCCGATCATAAACACCGGATAGCTCATCAGCAAAATACGCTCAACCATTGCGGATACATGGTTCAACCCGATAAAATCAAACAAGGGAGACAGAAAAAAACAAAACACTCCCGCGACACACGCCCTCCATAGATCTCCTTTTTTCATACCGTCTGGCATTGGAGGACGGTATAACAAAAAAATCAACCAAAACAGCGGAACAGCAAACAGCTGTCTGTATAACAACACCGCGTCTGGCTCAGCACCCATTTGATATGCCCATTTAATCCAAATCGACTTAGATGCAAAACAAACCGTTCCGATCAGCAAAAAAACCGTACCTGCCGATGCCTTGCGAATCTTACTCTGCTCTTCTACTCTCATCTCAGCTCAGCTTTTCTCCTTTACTTGTTCAAATGCTTTTGTATAAAATCCAGAAGCGTATTTCCTTGAGCCGTCAGAATGACACCCTTCCCGCCGCAAGCTGGACATGGGCTGCCTTCGATTTCTCCTGCTCTTTCACACTCAGGGCATGCGACCTCAAGATCATCAGTTGCTATGACCACATGACATCCTCCTTTCCTATTTTCTGTTATGCACCACCAGCCATCATCCATTGGCCGTCACCTCCTTTAAGACACAAAAAAACCCCGTCCTATGCAAAGGACGAGGGTCTCGCGGTACCACCTTTATTAACAGCTATACGCCGTTCACTCTCAGTACAGAAAACATCCGTTTCGATACTCCTCTCTTGGTAACGGGGAGAGAATCCCGGCATCGCCTACTATCCGTTCAGCAAAGCAATTCAGAAGCCCATTCGGCATCAGGGGAGGATCGGTTCACACCTGCCACCGACTCTCTGAACCTCACACATTGACGCGTACTCACTCTTCCTCACGATTGTTGATCCGTCCTATTAATTGTAGAGTTTATAATACTCTGATTATTTTTAGAAGTCAATCACAAGATGTATCAAGTCACCGGAGCAGGATTAAACAAGCACAAATCATTATGAAGGCCCCAGCGGTCCGCCCACGTTTGTTTGCGGCCGCTCGCCACAGCCAGAATTGTCCTGAAGATTTCCCAGCCTACGTCTTCAATACTGGCCTCTCCTGTCGCGATTCGTCCGGCATTGATATCGATTAAATCCGCCCAATGCTCTGATAATGAATGCCGTGTGGATACTTTCAGCACCGGGGCAGCGGCCAGGCCGTACGGTGTTCCTCTCCCTGTCGTAAAAACCTGCAGATTCATGCCTGCCGCCAGTTGCAGGGTTCCGCACACAAAATCGCTCGCCGGTGTCGCCGCGAACAGCAGCCCTTTTCGCTCTGCCTTTTCCCCCGGGCCGAGCACGCCGGAGATGGGGCTTGTGCCTGATTTGGCTACCGAGCCTAACGCTTTTTCCACTACATTGGATAGCCCGCCTTTTTTATTGCCTGGTGACGGGTTCGCGCTTCGGTCCGCTTCCCCCCGCCGCAGATAGCTGTCATACCACTTCATCTCTCTGATCAGCGATTGTCCAACCTCTTCACTGACAGCCCGCGGTGTTAATAAATGAATCGCATCCCGCACCTCTGTCACTTCAGAAAACAAAACGGTCGCACCTGCCCGAACCAATAAATCAGCCGCATACCCCACGGCAGGGTTCGCCGTCACGCCGGAAAACGCATCACTGCCGCCGCATTGCAGGCCGATAACCAGATCCGAAACAGGGCAGGTCACACGGGTTCTGCTGTTCAGCCTGATTAACCGTTCCTCCGCCATTTCCAAAATGGATTGAATCATCGCCGCAAAACCTTGGTGATCTTGGAGTGAGAGGATATCATCATGCTTCTCAGGCGCAATCCTTGCCGGGAGGAGCTTTTCACATCCCAATCCGATCACCATCACTTCACCGCCGAAGTTCGGATGCTTCGCCAGATTTTGAATTGTGCGGATCGGAATGACAGCATCAGGCGCATTGATCGCCACCCCGCAGCCGTATTGATGATGCAACGGCACAACGTCATCGACATTTGGATATTTCGGCAGCAGCTCTTCTTTGATCCGTTTGACCGCATAATCCAAAACGCCAACGACACATTGGACACTTGTGGTGATGCCGAGAATATTTTTCGTCCCGGCACTACCGTCCGCATTTCGATACCCTTCAAACGTGTAACCTTCAAGAGTTGGCAGCGGTTTGGGCACTCTGTTTGCGAGAGGAAGATCATCTAAAGCGGGTGGAGCGGGCATTCTCACGAGGGCTTCCCGTATCCAGCTCCCTCGTTTGATCGTCTCATCGGCAAATCCGATCACCTCTCCGTAACGCACGATCTCATCCCCTTGATTGAGATCGGTTAACGCCACCTTATGGCCTTGAGGGACATCCTCTTCAAGTACGAGCCCGCATGAAAAAACAGTGCCCTTTGGAAGTCCCCCGTCATTGACAATAATCGCCGTGTTATCTGTTTCATTCACTTTGATGTAAAGGGGCGCTTGGTTCTGCCTGAGGTTCATCGCCATATGAAAATCACTCCTTATCTCATAGTAAACGCTTTCTTAATCGGTTCAAAAAAGCCGCAGCTCTTTCGTTTCAACTGCGGCTGTCTCTGCAATTATTTCTCATCCATGCCCTTTAGAATTTTGTCACGGACAAATTTCAGATGCTCATACATGTGGTAATGCGCTTTGTAAGGGTCTCTTTTAGCAAGTGCATCGTAGATTTTTTTGTGATATTCGACCGTTACATCTCTCTCCCTGTACGGAATCTGGCTGTCAATTTTCGCATGGGTAATTAAGAGAGACTGAATCATCCCTTCGACAACGGGGTTATTGGCACTTAACGCAATAATTCGATGGAATTCTTTATCCGCTTCACCATAAAGATTGTCAGTGCTGCTGGCGATGTCGTCGATCGTCTTCTGCAAACGCTGGAGTTCATCCTCATTGATTTTTTCCGCGGCAATCGTCACGAGTCCGAGTTCTAACGCCATTCGCGCTTCAATGATGGCCGGAAGATTATCAGTGGCCAAGGCAAGCATGACGGAAAATGGCTGCATGCCAATTTTATCGTTGAAATACGTGCCGCCGCGGGTTTTTCTCGTAATGACGCCCAGCGTTTCAAGTGAACTCAGCGCCTCTCGAAGCACCGGCCTGCTGACATGCAAAATGTCCATCAGTTCCATTTCTGTCGGCAATTTGTCTCCGGCCTTTAACTGTCCGCTCGACAATAAATGGACAATTCGTTCAATGACCTGCTTGGCTAATGTTTTCCGATTGACTGTATCGACTTTCAGATCCTCTAAACCTTCGTACACGAACAACTCTCCCTTCAGTTGTTCAATTGTAAGACAAAATAGCCAAGGTTACAATATTTACAATCAATCTTATCGCACAAGACACGGGCGTTTCCGGTCGAACTCCCAGTTGTTGATCAGAAACTGCATAGGGATCGCGTCATTCCGGGCGCCTAAATTCATTTTCTGGTAGAGTTCATGCGCTTTTTCAACTTGTTCCATATCAATGTCAACGCCAAGACCGGGCTTATTCGGCACCTTGACACAGCCATCGGCAATCTCAAAAGGCTGTTTCGTTAAACGCTGCCCGTCCTGCCAGATCCAATGGGTATCAATCGCCGTAATGCGTCCCGGAGCCGCCGCTGCCACATGAGTAAACATCGCTAGGGAGATATCAAAGTGGTTGTTGGAGTGGGAGCCCCATGTCAAACCCCAATCATGGCACATTTGCGCCACCCGCACCGAACCCTGCATCGTCCAGAAGTGCGGATCAGCCAGCGGAATATCCACCGCGTGAAGCTGGATCGCGTGACCCATTTCCCGCCAGTCGGTCGCAATCATATTTGTCGCGGTCGGAAGCCCTGTCGCACGGCGGAATTCAGTCATTATTTCACGGGCGGAGTAGCCGTTCTCATCCCCGCACGGATCTTCCGCATACGCAAGCACATCATGCTTTCCTTTGCATAATATAATAGCTTCCTCTAATGACCACGCCCCGTTCGGATCAAGGGTAATTCTCGCCTCAGGAAAACGTTTTGATAATGCGGTGACAGCTTCGATTTCATCCTCTCCCCGCAGCACCCCGCCTTTCAGCTTGAAATCCTGAAAGCCGTAGCGCTCCTGCGCGGATTCGGCAAGGCGTACAATAGCCTCAGGCGTCAGTGCTTCCTCATGGCGAAGACGGAACCACTCACAATCTGACTGCTCATCGCCTTGATACGGCAGGGTCGTCCGCTTTCGGTCACCGATGTAAAAGAGGTAGCCGAGCATTTTCACTTCATCGCGCTGCTTCCCTTCGCCCAGCAAGGCCGCGACCGGTTCCTGAAGAAACGTTCCAAGCAAATCTAACAAAGCCGCTTCCAGCGCTGTGACGGCATGTACGGTGGTGCGCAAATCAAACGTCTGGATGCCGCGCCCTCCCCTGTCCTGATCGGCAAACTGCTTTCTGACCGTCTGCAATATCGCCTGATACGCGCCAATAGATTTTCCGACCACAAGCGGCTTTGCCAGCTCGAGTGTACGGCGTATCTGTTCTCCGCCAGGCACCTCGCCAACTCCCTGATTTCCGCTGCTGTCGGTTAAGATCACGATATTCCGGGTAAAAAATGGGCTGTGTGCGCCGCTCAGATTCAGCAGCATGCTGTCATGTCCCGCAACAGGGATTACCTTCATCTCATAAATTGAAGGAATATTCGATCTTTTTTCTTTTTGGACCTGCTCTTGTATTGGTGAACTCATGTTTTATCCTCCTTTTATAAAGCGCTTTCATAAGTGTTAGACAGGCAATGATTGATCGGGGTCCTGCTCTTGTTTCTTTAACACGACCCGTTTGATCGGCCCGACCAGCAACAAATAGCTGAGGATCGCCGCAATCGCGTTAGCGCCGACAAACACAAGCGCTCCATTAAAAGATCCTGTAGCGTTAACGATATAACCAATAATAATCGGAGTCGTAATCGAGGCGATGTTCCCGAATGTGTTGAACAACCCGCCGCTTAATCCTGCACACTCTTTCGGAGACGTGTCCGACACGACAGCCCATCCCAATGCGCCGAAGCCTTTTCCGAAAAACGCGAGTGACATAATGACAACGACGAGCCACGCTGAATCCGTGTAGTTACAGACAATCATACTGCAAGACAGCAGCATGCCGACAATGATCGGCGCCTTTCTTGCAAAGGTCAGAGAACGGCCTTTTTTGAGCAAGATGTCTGACACGATGCCCCCAAGCACACCGCCGGCAAATCCGCACAGCGCCGGCAGGGAAGCGACAAACCCCGCTTCAAGGATAGACATTCCGCGGGCCTGAACCAAATATACCGGGAACCATGTGAGAAAGAAATAGGTGAGAGTTGTAATGCAATATTGCGCGATGTACACGCCGATCAGCATGCGGTTCGTCAACAGCTGTTTGATATAAGGCCATTTCGATTCTGTTTCTTGCTTGCTTTTGCTGTCATCCATGGAAATCAGCCCGCCGCCCTGTTCGATATATGCAAGCTCGGCTTCATTGACCTTCGGATGTTTTTTAGGTTCATACACCGCTTTTAGCCAGATGACAGCCAGAAGAATGCCCGCGGCACCCATGACAACGAAGACGGAATGCCAGCCGAAAGAGTGGGTGAGCCAGCCCATTAAAGGAGAAAAAATGACGATTGCGAAGTATTGAGCTGAATTAAAAAAGGCTGAAGCTGTCCCGCGCTCGGAGCTTGGGAACCATGAGGCAACAACTCTTCCGTTTCCGGGAAATGAAGGCGCTTCGGACAAGCCGACCAGAAAACGCAGTGCAAACAGCAGGATAATCGCTGTGCCGGCGGAGAAAAAGCCAATCGCCCCTTGCAGCAGTGTAAAAAACGACCAGAAAAAAATGCTTAACGCAATGACCGTCTTTGAACCAAAACGGTCCAGCAGCCAGCCGCCCGGAAGCTGCCCGATGACATAGGCCCAGCCAAAAGCAGAAAAGACATATCCCATGGCGACCGAGTCCAATCCCAGGTCATGCTGGACGGAATCTCCCGTGATGGAAAGCGTCGCCCGATCCGCGTAGTTAATAGAGGTCACAAGAAACAGCATAAAAACGATGAACCAGCGTACAGACGTTTTATTGCCCGCCGGTGAAACATTCGCATAGTCTTTTTTCATAATATCTTCTCCTTTTCAAAATAGAGAATCATATGCTGGCTGGTGATAAAGCGAGGAAAGAGACGTCCGCCTCTTTCCAGCACCCTTACGGCTTCACAAAAACGGTTTTGATCGCCGTGAAAAAGTCCTTCGCCGCCTCACCCTGTTCACGGGAGTGGGAGCTTGACTGCTTCATTCCCCCAAAAGGCGCCTGAAGCTCAACACCCGCGCTTTCTGCGTTAATCCGGACAAGCCCGGCGTCAATTTCATCAACGAATGAAAGCATTCGGCCGATGTTTTGCGTGAAAATGGATGCGCTTAAACCAAACTTCACATCATTGGCGATGTCCAGCGCCTCCTCCATCGAGTCCACCTTGATCAGGGCGATCACCGGACCAAAAATTTCTTCTTGGGCAATCGCCATCTCAGATGTCACATTGTCAAAGATGGCAGGCTCAACATAATAGCCCTTTTGATACTTTCCATCCTCCAGCTTTTCACCTCCGATCAAAAGGGAAGCGCCTTCCTGTTTGCCTTTCCTAATGTACGACAGACAGTTATCAAGCTGATTCTTGCTGGCAATCGGCCCCATCCAGACATCCTCTTTTAAGCTGTCTCCGATCGTAATATCTTTTGTGCGCTGGAGAAGTTTTTCTTTAAAACGATCGTAAATTCCGCTTTGCACAATGACGCGGCTTGTCGCGGTACACTTCTGTCCGGTTGAACGGAAGGCACCCGTAATGACAGCTTCTGCCGCAGCTTCAAGATCAGCGTCATCAGCTACGATGACCGGGTTTTTGCCGCCCATTTCAAGCTGATATTTGGCTCCTCTCGCTAAAGCGGCCTGCCCGATGATTTTGCCGACTTGATTTGAACCGGTAAACGTAACGGCGTTTACCCCGTCATGCTCAGCAAGTCCCTGCCCGACAACAGAACCCGGGCCTGTCACGAAATTGATGACTCCTGCCGGCAGCCCCGCTTCTTCAAAGCAGGCAATCATTTTCGCGCATGTCACGGCTGTTTCTGTCGCCGGTTTGATGACAACGGTATTTCCGTACACCAATGCCGGGGCCATCTTCCAAATCGGAATCGCCACCGGAAAGTTCCACGGAGAAATCACGCCGACAACACCGAGCGGAACACGAGTTGTGAACATGAGCGCGTCTTTGTCAGTAGACGGAATGACGTCACCCGTTTTGCGCATGCCCTCTCCGGCATAATAGCGCAGAATCGCAATACCCCGAGCCGTTTCTCCTTTCGCTTCGGGCAGTGTTTTTCCCATTTCACGCGTTGCACAGGCGGCGATTTCCTCCAAGCGCTGTTCCATGATATCCGCTGTTTTGTATAAGTATTGGCCCCGCTCGGCACCCGTCAGCTTTCTCCAAGCCGTTTTGGCTTTATTGGCGGCGGCGACGGCCCGTTCCACATCTTCAGCCGTTGAATTCTGTACATAGCCGACAATATCATTCACATCCGCGGGGTTTTCGACCTTGACCATATCGCCTGACTCAGACTTCACCCACTCTCCGTTAATAAAGTTCAGATACGTGTTTTGTTCCGTGATCACAGACATGCCCATTGCCCCTTTCATGTTTTTTTGTTCTTCAAACCGTCGTGGCTTTTTTCGGAAAACGGTCAGCCGCCTGCTTCAAAATCGCCTCTAATTGCTGATAGTGCTCTTTTTCAACCGGGCCGACAGGCGGTCTGGCTGTGTTTCTCACATTTAAACCCATGATCTCCATGCCCGCTTTAATCAAAGATACGGCGTATCCTTTTCGTTGTTTGCGAATGTCGTTGATCGGCAGAATCACATGCTGATAGAGCTCCTTCACCAGCTCGTCATTTCCGTTTTTCAATGCGTCATAGAACATCCGGGAAATATGCGGGATATAATTTGAAATCGCTGAAGAATAAGAGTGAAATCCGATCGGCAGGTAAGCCGGCATCGTCACTTCAGCCATCGGCATTCCGTTGAGCCATCCTAAGCGGTCGCCGAGCGTATAGACGAGGTTAATATTCAAATCCATATTTCCCACCCCGTCCTTCACTCCGACAAGCTGTTCCAATTGGGTCAGCCGCTTGATCTGCTCAAGAGAGAGAACGGCGTTATCGCGCTGATAAAGAATCGCATTCAGGTCAGTGCTTTCAATAATCGTTTTCGCATACTGATAGAGCCCCTCCTGTTCGCCATGTACCAAATACGGAGGCAGGATCAAGTAGCCATCGGCGCCTTTTTTCTCCGACAGCTGCGCCCATTCAAGCGCTGTGCTGAGGTTACCCCCCACCCCCGTGTAAACCGGAACCTTTTCTCCGGCTGCCGAGACTGCGACTTCGACCATTTGCGCGTATTCCTTCTGGCTGAGAGATTGAAATTCACCAGACCCACAAGCGATAAAAATCGCTTCTAAGCCTTCTTCCAGCAAAAACTCAA
Source organism: Bacillus sp. RHFS10 (assembly GCF_016757475.1). Lineage (NCBI taxonomy): Bacteria > Bacillati > Bacillota > Bacilli > Caryophanales > Bacillaceae > Bacillus > Bacillus sp. RHFS10. Next base: position 7,999 of record NZ_JAESPO010000006.1, on the reverse strand, counting down.
TGTTTTGAAAAAGAGCTTCCTCCTCCAGTTTTCCTTGTGTGTTAAAAGGAGCAACCGGAAAACCTAAAATTCCAGCAGGTGCTTTTCTCATACGGCTCATCAACATAACCTCCTGTTATTCGTGTAAACAGCCCTGACCGAAAGCGCTTTTATTAGTTTTTGTTTCGCATCCGCTCCTTCCCATACATCCTTTTGTTTAATTGTAAGACAAATAAACAATAAGTCAATATCTTTATTTTCTGATATTTTATAAAAAGAAAGTAAACCGCTGTCCCTCCGGGGTTCTGGCGCAGCAAAAAAACAGCCGGGACAGCCGGCTGTTTGGTTTTACACCCTTCTTTGTTTCATCGCCTCATGCAAAAGCTTCGCCTCCAAAAAGAACACATGGATGAATTTTTTCATATTCACTCTCGCAGTGGCGAGAGGTTTTGCATCCTTGGATTGAAGTTCTTTCATTTTCTGGCTGACAACCGGAAAATCAAAGAATTTCGATGCATAGGTTTCAAATTTCGGATTTGAAAAATCAGTTGTGCCCAGTGAAGCAAAATGGTGCAGTGAATGGATAATCGCTCTGCGAATGCGCTGCTCCGAGGCTTTCATTTCGCGATTGACTTCCGTTTGGGATGCCCCTGCCCCCAGCTTCCGTTCCGCTACTTGAGTGAAGATCTGTTTTAGCGAAGGGATATGTTTTTCGTACGGCTCATGTTCTGCTAAATACTGCAGCACCGCCACGAGATCATGCGCGCCGCCTTCCCCCATCATGCCCAACTCGGACAATAGGAATGTTCCTGCTTCTTTTAAGCCGCTGTCACTATTCTGCTGAGGACGCGTTTTCCGTTCATTCCGATTGACAAGCCGGCTGAGAGAGAGCTGAATAGCCCCAATTGAGTGCTCAAGCTCGATCCGTTCCTTCACTTTTTGGAGAACCGTGACAATTTCAATGCGGTTAATCGGCTTATGGATAAAATATTCGATGCCGAGTGAGTACGCTTCTCCGACCATTTCCTTCGCTTCCACTTGAGAGATCATGACGATCTTGCCGGAGTACGTATTTTGGAGCTGGCGAATCGTCTCAATGCCGTCTCTTCCAGGCATTAACAGATCGATTAATAAAATATCAATCTGCTTGAATTGCAGCATATGCCCTTCCACTTGGCTCCCGTCTTCCGCTTCACCAGCAGCTTCCCCGAGATCCTCATCTTCAATGATCTGCCTTAAAATCGACCGTACCGCACGGTCATCATCAACGATAAAAAAACGCATAGCTTCGGTTCACCCTTTCTGAATCAAATGCCGGACAGGCAGCCTAACAGCAAACACCACTCCACGCTGCTGATTATCAAATGTGATATCCCCTTCCAGCTCTGTCACGATTTCCTTCACGTAGGAAAGTCCAATTCCCGTAGAAGGCGTGCCATATTCGTCATATTTTGAGGTAAAGCCCGGGTCAAACACAATCTCTCCGATTTTCTCAGAAATGCCGGGACCATTGTCTTCTACCTGGAATTCTACCATATTCTCATTTGGCCTATTGAGCCTCAGGCTGATCATTCCCTCTTCCCCCATGGCTTCTACCGCATTCGCCGTTAGATTATTAATGATCGAAAGCACGATAAATACGTGATATTCTTCATGCTCCCCCTCTATCAAGCAGTGAAAATCAATCTGCTTTCCCAGTGCTTCAGCGTACTTCTCATTCATGCGAATCACAAGCTGCAGCAAATCAGACGCCCTCATATAATCTCTCAAGCTCTCATTAGAAATCAGTTTTGAAAGCCCGGCGAATATCCGCTGGTTGTCCTTTTTCACTTCATGAATTTCTCCGGCCAGCCTCAGGATTCTGCCGCTGAGCTGATCATCTTTGCCCTTTACTTCCCGATAGAGCTGATACGAATCGTTCGTCACTTGTTCTGTCGTTTTCAGCGTCTTTTTTAGATGCACCGTTTCTTCATATAAATTGGAAACGATCATCAGCATATGCTCGTGTTGCCGCCTTGTCTGTTTTTCTCTCGATTGTGTTTCATACAGCTTCAGCACACTATAAAAGCTCATCACGATAAATGTGTGAGAAATCGCAATCACCGCGAGATCGGTGATTTCCTCAGGCGTGACGACGGTATGGAACATGAGAAACTGCACAGCCAGCTCGACACAATCTGCCACAATTTCAATCATAAAACCGACAAAGCCGAGCATAAACGGCCGTTCGCGGAAACGATTAGCCTTCAATACGGAAAACAGGCAAGCGTAAGTCATATAAAAGAAAAAGCCAGACGCTTGGTCATACAGAATCGGAGTCAGTCCATCGTGTCCCCCGCGCCACAATTCCAGAAAGACACGAAAGACGAGTACTGCCGCTCCAGTCAGAAAACCCGGCAGCACAGCGGGCACATGCCGCAGCAGCGACAAGAAGAAGAAAAAAACCGGTGCGCCAAAGCTAATCCGGAACTCTTCATTAAGAGGATAAAATTTCAGTTCACCGGCCAAGGGTACCGTCATCAGCATGAGAGCCAAAATATATCCATCTTTTTCAAAAAAACGCTTCAGTTTTATGATGATCACATCCTCGCTTTTATTTTGGGGAAACGGCTGAAAACCCGCAAATTTCTTTTGACCCAGAACATGAGGTTTTTATAAATCTTACGGCTTATTTTCAAAATATTTTTGTCGTATTTTGTATGATTCTGTAGTCGTCATTATACAGTAAATATACCCTCCGCTTTAGTGAAAGCGTTTAATGCCCCTTCATCCTTCGTTTTGGTAAACCATAGTCCTTTAAAAAAACAGTGAGGAGGAATTTGATGAAAGAATTGATAAAAGAGCTCCGGAAAGAAATAGACCCGGCGTCCCAGCTGCATGATTGGGTGGAGCACTATCGCCCATTTGCCGCTAATGGACAAAGTGCAAATTATATCCCCGCTTTAGGAAAAGTCAATGATTCACAGCTCGGCATTTGTATATTGGAGCCTGACGGAACGATGATACACTCCGGCGACTGGAACGTCCCTTTTACCCTGCAAAGCATTTCAAAAGTGATCAGCTTTATCGCCGCCTGCATGAGCCGCGGCATTCCCTATGTACTGGACCGCGTAGATGTCGAGCCGACAGGTGACGCCTTTAATTCCATCATTCGGCTCGAAATCAACAAGCCGGGAAAGCCATTCAATCCTATGATCAACGCGGGTGCTCTCACCATCGCCTCGCTTCTTCCCGGAGAGTCGGCACACGATAAGCTCGATTTTCTTAACTCGGTGATGGAAACCTTAATAGGAAAACAGCCGAGAATTCATGAGGAAGTGTTCCGATCTGAGTGGGAAACCGCCCACCGCAACAGAGCGCTGGCCTACTATTTAAAAGAAACAAACTTTTTAGAAGCAGACGTAGAAGAAACGCTTGAGGTTTACTTGAAGCATTGCGCCATGGAGAGCACCACTGAAGATATCGCATTGATCGGCCTGATCCTTGCCCATGACGGCTATCATCCGATTCACCGCAAGCAAGTGATTCCAAAGGACGTGGCAAAATTGGCCAAGGCGTTAATGCTGACGTGCGGCATGTACAACGCTTCAGGCAAATATGCGGCGTTTGTCGGCGTGCCGGCCAAAAGCGGCGTCTCCGGCGGCATTATGGCACTGGTTCCTCCAAGCGCCAGAAGAGAAAAGCCTTTTCCATCCGGTTGCGGGATCGGCATTTACGGACCGGCCATTGATGAATACGGCAACAGCCTCACTGGCGGAATGCTGCTGAAGCATATGGCACAGGAGTGGGAACTCAGCATTTTTTAAACATAAAAAAAAAGAGGTGATTGTATGCAGCAAATCCTGGAACATGTTGTCGGTATCGCAAATGATCTTTTGTGGTCAAAGCTATTAATTGTATTGCTCCTTTCTCTGGGAATCTATTTTACGTTCAGACTGAAGTTTTTGCAGGTTCGCATGCTGAAAGAAATGGTCAGGGTATTAAAAGAAGGTGCTGCCTCCCGATCGAAAAACAGTATTTCTCCGTTTCAAGCGTTCTGTATCAGCATGGCAGCCCGTGTCGGAACGGGAAATATTACGGGCATTGCCATCGCCATTGCGCTCGGCGGACCCGGTGCAATCTTCTGGATGTGGATTATCGCCATTATCGGATCAGCATCAAGCTTTGTGGAAAGCACACTGGCCCAGATTTATAAAGTAAAAGATGAAAACGGATTCCGCGGCGGACCGGCTTATTACATGGAAAAAGGGCTGAACAAAAGGTGGATGGGCGCGCTGTTCGCTGTATTAATCACCTTATCGTTCGGTATCGTCTTTAACTCGGTCCAATCAAATACAGTCAGCCTCGCCTTTGAAAACGCGTTCGGCACAAACCGCCTGACATTGGGACTCATTTTAATTACTGTGTTCGGCACGATTATTTTCGGCGGCGTAAAACGGATTGCGAAGCTGGCTGAATCCATTGTCGTCGTGTTGGCGGCCCTGTATATCAGCGTTGCGTTTTTTGTGATTTTAACCAACATTACGCAGCTGCCTGACGTGATTACGCTTATCGTGAAAAATGCGTTTGGTTTTGACCAGGCCGCTGGCGGCGCTTTGGGAGCGGCGTTAATGCAGGGCGTCAGACGGGGAATCTTTTCAAACGAAGCGGGAATGGGGAGCGCACCGAATGCCGCCGCCACCGCAACGACAAGCCATCCTGTCAAACAGGGGCTGATTCAAGCGCTGGGTGTGCTGTCAGATACGCTAGTCATTTGTACAAGCACTGCTTTTATCATCCTGTTTTCGGATGCCTATCAAACTCCGGGACTGAGCGGGATCGCGTTGACACAAGCCTCTCTCAGCTCCCATGTCGGATCGTGGGCATCAGGCTTTCTCGCCATTCTGATTTTGTTATTCGGTTTCTGTGCATTAATCGGAAACTATTATTACGGGGAAACCAATATCGGCTTTTTAAACAAAAGTAAAAAACTGATTTTTGTCTACCGTATCGGCGTGCTGGCGATGATTGTGTTTGGCTGTGTTGCCAAAGTCCAGCTCGTCTGGGATCTGGCTGATTTGTTCATGGGCTTGATGGTCGTCGTGAATTTAATTGCGATTTTCTTATTATCAAAGGTCGTTTTTGTGGCGCTGCAAGACTATACACGCCAGAAAAAAGCGGGCAAAGATCCAGTCTTTTATAAAAATGTGCTCAAAAACCACAATGGCATTGAATGCTGGCCGCTTTCTGACAAACAGGCTGACACACACAACAAACAAATATCATAAAAAAAAGGTGTTCAGATAGACGGGCTGAACACCTTTCCCTTTTGTGTTTATTGACAAACACGTAAACCTCCCTTACGATTTTCATATCATTTCAAAAAATCTGAAAGAAGGCATCGGTACATTCTATGAATCCTATCCAACACATACTAGATACATACCCGCTTATTGTGCTAGACGGCGCCATGGCGACCGAGCTTGAACGCAAGGGCTGTGATTTGAACGACAGTCTCTGGTCGGCAAAAATCCTGATGGAAGAGCCGGATCTGATTAAACAAGTGCATACTGATTATTTTGCGGCAGGTGCTGACTGTGCGATCACCGCCAGCTATCAGTCTACGTTTGAAGGCTTTGCCGCACGCGGGCTGAGCGAAGCGGAAGCACGCCGGCTCATCGAGATGTCCGTCAGCATCGCAGCTGAAGCACGTGATGAATTTTGGGCGCTCGAAGAAAACCGTGTCAATCGGCCAAAGCCAATCATTGCGGCTTCTGTCGGCCCTTATGGCGCTTATCTTGCAGACGGCTCTGAGTATCGCGGCGACTACGGAATCTCAGAGGATGAACTTGTTGAATTTCATCGCCCCCGCATGAAGGCGCTGATCGAAGCTGGAGCTGATGTTTTGGCATGTGAAACGATCCCATGTCTGAGCGAAGCAAAAGCGATTGCGCGGCTGCTGAAGGAGTTTCCTGAAACGTATGCGTGGATCAGCTTCAGTGCAAAAGACAGCCTTCATATTAGTGACGGAACACCTGCCGCTGACTGTGCGTCATGGCTTGATAAGCACCGCCAAATTGCAGCGCTCGGCATCAACTGCACGCCGCTTCAGCATATCCCTTCTTTAATAGAGGAGTTAAAAAAACACACATCAAAACCGATCATCGTCTACCCGAATTCAGGCGAGCAGTATGATCCGGAGACAAAAACGTGGAACGGGGCGGCATGCGGAGAACCTTACGGAGTAAGCGCCCGCGCGTGGCATGAAAAAGGAGCGAAGCTGATTGGCGGCTGCTGCCGGACAAAACCCGAAGATATTAAAGAAATCGCGGCTTGGGCGCGCTCTTTAAAAACAACTTGACTTATCGGAATTGTTTGTATATTCTATCTTAAAGCCGGTTCGCCGGAGTCTCGTGTCACTCGCTGACATGGGATTTTTTATTAAAGGAAAGAAATCGCCGATAGAAAGTTGGAAAAAGATGAAATCTGCTCACAACAAGAATGAGACAAACTTTCAGAGAAGTATGAAAAGCCGGCACCTCTTTATGCTTTCCTTAGGGGGTGTCATCGGAACCGGACTGTTTTTAAGCTCCGGCTATACCATTCAGCAGGCAGGCCCGGCGGGAACGATACTCGCCTACTTAGTCGGCGCCGGAATCGTCTATTTGGTCATGCTATGCCTCGGTGAGCTGTCTGTAGCCATGCCTGTGACAGGCGCCTTTCACACCTATGCAACCAAATACATAGGACCGGGAACTGGATTTACGGTCGCTTGGCTGTACTGGCTGACATGGACCGTGGCATTGGGATCGGAATTCACAGCAGCCGGCCTGTTAATGCAGCGCTGGTTCCCCCATACGTCCGTTTGGATGTGGAGTGCCATCTTTGCGCTGTTGATTTTCTTGCTTAACGCATTTTCGGTCAAGTTTTTCGCTGAATCGGAATTTTGGTTTTCCAGCATCAAAGTTTTAGCCATTGTATTGTTTATTCTTTTAGGCGGCTCTGCCATGTTCGGCATCATTCCGATTCAAGGCGGAGAGGCCGCTCCGATGCTGTCCAATTTCACAGCGGAAGGCGGGCTCTTTCCACATGGATTTGTCCCGATTTTGATGACGATGCTGTCTGTCAATTTTGCCTTTTCGGGGACTGAACTGATCGGAATCGCCGCCGGAGAAAGCGTCGATCCCGACAAGACGATACCAAAAGCGATTAAAACAACGGTCTGGCGTCTTTCACTCTTCTTTATCGGAACCATTTTTGTCCTGTCAGGGCTGATTCCGATTCAAGAAGCAGGCGTCATCAAAAGCCCGTTTGTCGCTGTCTTTGACAGAGTCGGTGTGCCATACGCAGCCGATATCATGAACTTTGTCATCCTGACAGCGATCCTGTCAGCGGCTAATTCCGGACTCTACGCTTCTTCCCGGATGCTGTGGTCTTTATCAAAAGAAAAGACGCTTCACCCGGCATTTGCAAAGCTGACATCAAAAGGAACCCCGTTTAACGCGCTGGTGTTCAGCATGATCGGCGGCATTCTCTCATTGCTGTCCAGCGTATTTGCGCCAGACACTGTATACGTTGTGCTCGTGTCGATTTCCGGTTTTGCGGTCGTTGTCGTGTGGATGGGAATCGCAGCTTCTCAATTCATGTTCAGAAAACGGTATATCGAAGCGGGAAACAAGGTCGCCGATTTAAAGTACCGGACCCCTTGGTATCCGTTCGTGCCGATTGCCGCGTTCCTATTATGCCTGGCATCCGTGCTCGGCATTGCCTTTGATCCAAATCAAAGAATCGCACTGTATTGCGGCATTTCTTTTATGGCCATCTGCTACGCAGTGTATTATGTAAAAAATCGCATAAACAAGCCGACAGCTGATATGACTCATTCAAAGTAAAAAGAACCTGCCTCAGAGCAGGTTCAGGCTGTCGAGAAAATCTCGACAGCCTTTATTTTTCCTTAAAATATCCATTCCTCTGTAATAAAATAAAAGAAAGACTAAAAAGGACGGTGTCTTTCTTATGTTCCACACAAGAAATTCTTCTC
>NZ_JAESPO010000005.1:0-292752 GCF_016757475.1 Bacillus sp. RHFS10 | reverse complement strand
CCTGCTTGGCAGGCGGAACCCAAAAATACTTTTACTAATTTTAATCTGTTATCCGTTTATTCAATGCCAGCCCACACAATGTTCAGCGGAGTTAAAACAGCATGAGGATTAAACTCTGAAATCGGCGTGAAAAACACATACGTAAACTCTTCTGCCGGATCTGAAAAAAGACCGCACCACCCCATTCCGAGATGCGAAAAGGTTCCTTCACTCATAAAATAATGTTCCCCGGCAGGCCATAGATTGATTCCTAAACCAAAATCCCCTTTTTCTCTCGGAGCTCCGAAGAAGTAAAAGGGAAGTCCCTCCTTTATTTGATTTCGCAACATAGACTCGACTGTTTTTTTACCAAGTAGTTTCTTCTCTTCAAACCGGCCTTTATTTCTAAACATTTCTGCCAGCTTCCAAATGTCTTTCAATGTCGAATACAGCCCTGTAGTCGCTTTATTCGGAAAGTAGGGGTGTCGTTCTTCAACCAGCTGCTCACTCTCGTTATTATTGATAATACAAACTTCAGATTTTAAAGCATTAGGGACATAAAAAAATGTTCTATCCATACCAAGCGCTTTAATAATATGCTTTGTCACATACTCTTCGTAAGACATACCGGTTACTTTTGAAATGATTATTCCTAAAATAACAAATCCAGTTCTGGAATAATTCCAGGCCTCATCAACTTTGTACTCTAGAGGCGTATTGACCAGATAAGCGACCCATTCATTCTCATTTGTTAAGTCAATGCCATTTGCCTTTTGAAGATCCAGATCAAAAGCCAATCCTGCCGTATGAGTAAGCAGATGAAGTATTTTAATTTCGTTAAATCCAGGTTTATCAAATGCAGAGAGAAATAGTTTAATAGGCATTTTTAAGTCGAGCAGTCCCTTTTCCACCAGCTGCATAACAGCAATTGCGGTAAAGACTTTTGTTAGAGAACCAATTTCTCTGATTGAATCAAGTTTGAATTTTTTCGTCTCATTCTCTTTACCCAGAAACTCTCCAAGCGAATCGGCTGCAAAGATTTCTCCGCCCCTTGACATAATGTAACTTGCACATTGTAAGTCTCCATCATCTATCATAGTCTGATAGTGACGGCGCAGCGCGTCAATTTGCTTGGTATCAAAAGCTGGATTACTCAATGTATGTTTCACAGTTGTTTCTCCCCTTATAGAATTATCGTTTTAGACTTTCTAAATAAATATGTTCAATTCTTTATAAAATCAATGACAGTCTTATTAAATTCTCTTGGATGTGTAACATTAGAAAGATGTCCCGCTCCTTCGATTTCCTTTGAAACGGCATTTGTAAGATATTTCTGAAGCAAGTTTGTCTCCTCTAGGTCAACAACCGCTTCATTTTCACCTGTAAGTATAAGCGTTCTTGTTTTAATCTCCTTTAAGAAACTTATAGTAGAATAACCTTCTCTATTATGAATCTCCATAAAGTGCTCAATAGATGCATTTAAAAATTGATTGCTATATAACATTTCATATTCATTCAATCTTCCGATGTTTGCAAAATCCTCCTTAAGCTTCTCCTCCACACTATGGTCAGGATCTTCTTTATAGGTGGTGTAACTGCCTGATAGAGTTAGTGTTTTCACTTTTTCAGGATATTCATAGGCTATTCTTTGCCCTACCATTCCTCCCCAAGAAGCTGCTGCAATGTGAATTGGCCATGTTACTCCTATATCTTCTAACACCTCAATAAAAGCACTACTTAAACCACTCAATGTAAAATCATCACTTCCTTTACTCAATCCATAACCTGGGGTGTGTATGACGATTACATTAAAATGATTCGCCCACTCCTTTATTTGCTCTTTCCACATATAAGCCGTCGTTGCAAAACCGCAAATAAGTAAAATTGTTTCTCCTTTTCCGCTCATCACTATTTCCATATTACGGACATTTGCAGTGTTTATCAGAAAATGAACTGTCTCCATTTTCCTGTTCTGATAAAATGAGATCAGTTTTTTAGCGGCATCTATATGATGATTTTGCGAAGGAACACCTTTTTTTATTCTGCTCCAAAAGTTTAAATAATCATCAAGATCGCTGTTGTCTGCTGTGCCCAGTAATTGAACGGCAGAGCCTGTTTTTTCGGGAATGTACGATGAAGCATCTATATCTGCTGCTATCGATGAGTCTCTTACAAGCACTACCCCTGAACTGGAAGGTAACGGTTGAAAGTATGTTATTACTTTTTCTTTTTTTCCATATAACACAATCATTTGATGGCCGGTCTGAGCAAGCGACCTTTTTATAGCTTCTATGCCGTAAAAAGTTTCAAGCGGGTGCAGACCGAGATGGGTTTTCATAATTTTCTGTACTTCATTATCTATTGACATACCTCCGTTTTTCCAAAAAGGCCAATTTACAGAGATTGTTTTACCTTGTCTTCCTGCTGTCTTTCTTATACATTCTCTCCATTCTGCAAAATTGTCTAAAAAACTATTGGCATATGCGTAATCTGCTTGCCCCAAGCTTCCTATTTCCGCGGAAATAGAGGAAAATAAAACAAAAAAGTCTAAAGGCATATCGGCGAGTGCCTCGTCCAAATGAATGACTCCGCTTATTTTAGATTGAAGCACCGAATGTACATCATCGTTCGTTTTATTCATAATAAAAGAATCTCTGATTACACCGGCACTATAAAAAACGCCATTAATTTTCGCAAAGTCTGAATAGACTTTTTCGAGTAATTGGGTTACTTGTTTTTTAACTGTCATGTCAGCTTGAATATAGGTGATTCTTATACCGCGGGAACGAATCTTTTCTAATTTTTCTTCCATCTTTGGAGTCAGTTCTGACCGGCCAGCAATAACAACATTGGCGCGAATATCTGAATAAATAAATTTTGAAAATATCCAGCCAATGCCCCTTAATCCGCCAATTACAAGGTAGACCCCGTTTTTTATTAATGTTGCTTCTGTCTTATGCATTGTTACTGACGGGACTTCTCTATATTTTGAGACAAATCTTCTATTGTTTTCATACTTAACGGTTTGATTAAAATCTCCATTTATTTCATCGAGTAATACAGGTGCTATTTGGATGGTTTGATTTGTTGTAAACTCTATTGTTTTGCATTCAATATTCGGCTGCTCTGCTTGCAAAGTTTTAAAAAAGCCTGAGACAGCCGCATAAGACGGATTCGTATATTGATCTTTGCTATACATGTACAGAAATTTTAATCTGCTGGTTAATTTTTGACTCAGTAAAGCTTTACTTACATAAAGAACAGAATAAAAACTGTGTGTTAAATCCGGATCTAATCTGTTATCCTGGGTTTCTTTTGACAAAAAGTGAATAATTGTCTCGGGAAATAGTCCTGATAACTTTACATCATTTAATATTCTCATGTAATGCTCAGGATTTTCAGGATGGAATTTGTAATGCCTATCACTTATTTTAAGATACTCGGAATCGGCTTGTGCATAAATAACAGTTTTACTGCCTGCATGCTTTTGAATATCATCACTCATAGATCGTTCAAAATCTAAAATTAAAATATTACCTTTAGGAACACCTTCAGATAATAAAGGCGACTCGCTCCACTCTTTTTGCATATATATATTTTCCAAATGCCCTGCATCAGGTGCTTCCTTGCTTTGTTTTTTATCTTCTTCTGATTCCGTTTGTGTTAGCATCTCATATTTTTCTTCTAAATAACTTGCCAAATCATGAATATTGTTATAATCAAATAATAAAGTCGGGTATAACGAAGCACCAATTTTTTCTTCTATCATTTTAGATATCTGCAATAGCTGTCTTGAATCAAGACCCAATTCATAAAACGACCGATATTGGTTTACTTCATATGCTGAGGTCCTTGTTAAATCACCAATAATAAACGCCAACTCATTGGATAAAGTTTCTTTGAGATCTGTTTTCGTAACAGATGCTGCAGGCGGCATGATTTTGTCACCATATTTCCCACACAGGTATTCAGTTAATTCTCCAATTGTAGAGTAATCAAATAATAATGTTGGATACAGCTTGGTCTGCAAAAGTTGTTCTAATGTTTTAGACAAGTTTAATAACTGTTTAGAGTCTAATCCAAGCTCATAAAATGTGATATCAGTTTTGACAGATTCTTCGGGCTTTTGAATCATGGCCGCTACCTGTTTAATAAGACTCTTGTCGAGAGAATCATCCGCAATTTTAATGTCTCTATCCTCTGCATCTTTTATTCCCTTGTATTCCAGCCTTTGTATTGACTCCTCGTTCCTAACTCTTTTCACACCGAACCGTTCATAATAAAACGAAAGTTCACCATCCGAGTTGTATACTTGTATGTCCGCATATAAAATATCTTTAGAAGATGGCTGCGTGATATTATTTTTATCAATATAAACAAAACAAGTCTCACCCGTTTTATTCAGAGAACGAAAAGTTTCAATATAAATCGGAATAAACGCATCGTTTAATGCATCCGATTCAGCAGACGCAAGCACTCCCAGAAGGCTTAAAGAACCATCCAGAAAAGCGGGATGCAAATAAAAATCATCAATATACTCTTTTGCAAGTCCGCTTAAACTGACCTCTCCCAGAATATAATCTTTCCCTTCATACACTGTCCCTTCTAGTTTCATAAACTCTTTATGGATTAAGCCGCCTTTCCGCAAATTACTATAAGCGGTTTCAGCATCTGTTGTTCGGAGTGCCCCTTTCTTTAAATCCTTAGGCCGGATTTTTTTTTCGCTTACCTGTTGCCCTCCGCTGGTGATTTCCGCCTGCAAATTGACTGACACTTCATGATCTGCAACATTTCTATCGATCCATTTTCTGCTAACTGTTTCAACTAGCCATCCATTCTTTTGTTCCGTAAACTGAAAGGTAACTTTTTTATCAAATTGGGCAGAAGTTGCAACCGGTTCCTGAAATAATACATGTTTGATTTCAAAGCTTCTAGTGTTAATCCCTTTTGCAGATAAAAATCTTGTAATTAAATCTAAATATGTAACGCCGGGAACGGTGTGCACTTGATGAAGGACATGGTCTGTGACTATATAATCGTCATTTTTGACTAATACGCTAAACCTCATGTAATTCGACAACCTTTCTCTTTTGCAATTAAAAGAAACAGAGTGAGTGTCACTCTGTTTCATCAATAATCTCAAGAAACTGCTTTTTATGCTGTTTCTTTTGTTTATGCGAATAAGCTTTAGGCCAAAACTTTCTTTTATTGAATACGGCCGGTGTCAGCGGTTTTCGAACAATATTGTGCAATTCATCATACCCACTGACCAAAATGTGGGCGTTTGTTCCGCCAAAACCGAAAGCACTGATGCCTGCTCTCCTTTTTTCTTCTTTCCATTCTTTCAGCCTTGTATTTGGATAAAAAGGCGACTGCCCGAATTCAAAGCGAGGGTTTGGCGTTTCGCAATTCAATGTAGGCGGGATTTTTTTATGCCATAGTGACAAAATCACTTTAATAAAACTAGCCGCTCCGGCTGCGCTTAATAAGTGTCCCACATTTGTTTTCACACTGCCAACTCCGCAATATTGAGTTCGCCTTGTATTTTTTTGAAATACTTTTGTTAACGCCTGAAGTTCAATCGGGTCTCCAATCATAGTACCGGTTCCATGTGTCTCAATGTAGCTGACTGAGTCAGGCTCTATTTTTGCTTTTTCAAAGGCATCCTGAATCACTTGCTCCTGCAGTTTTGGGTTAGGAGTTGTAATGCCCATCGTTGCACCGTCATTATTAATAGCGGATGCATCAATTATACCGTATATCTGATCACCGTCAGTTTTCGCTTTTTCCAGCGGCTTTAATAATACAGCTCCAAAACCCTCACCAGGTACAAAACCGTTTGCCCTTTCGTCAAAGGTAAAACACTGACCGTCCGGAGAAAGGGCCCCGCCTTCGCTTAGCATCAAGTAAGGAACTTCATCCAGCAGCAGGTCTGCCCCGCCTGCAATTGCCATCTCTGAATCACCTTCTTTTAAACTTTGGCAAGCCAAATGAATACTCACTAACGAAGAAGAGCAAGCTGTATCCGATACGATGCTTGGGCCGTGAAAATTAAAGAAATGCGATACATGTGCGGCAATAAAGTTCTGGCTGAGACCAACTATATTATGAGTGTTTTCTTCTCGTAATTTATGACCGTACCCCCCCATTCTTGAACCGACAAACACACCGATTTTCTTTCCGGATAATTCTGTTTCTTCATAACCCGCATCCCTGACAGCCTGTACACTAGTTTCTAAAAAGTGTCTGATTAATGGGTCAGTTTGGACGGCTGTTTCCTCATGCATCCGGAAAAAAACTGGATCAAAACTTCCAATCCCATCAATAAAGCCTCCCCATTTACTAATGCTTTTTCCCTTTTCCTTTACAGGGGAATAGTATTTTTCAATGCTCCAGCGGGATTCTGGAACTTCCTTTATATGCTTTCTTCCTTTTTTTAAGTTGCGCCAAAATTCTTCTTTATTCGCTGCGCCTGGAAATTTGCATCCGATTCCAATAACGGCTATTTTTGCAGATGACGTTTGCAGCTTTTCATGTTTTTCCATATGTCTTCTTGATTCGGGTACTTTTTCAAAGACATTATGAACAGAAAAAGTGTCAAGTTGTGCCGTTTGTTCCTTCAATTGAAACCCTGTTCCCTTTACATATTCTGCAAGTTTATGAATAGTGTTGTGTTCGAAAAGTATAGTAGGATCTAAGTTCTTCTGAATAATAGCTTCTATGCGATGGATAATACTTACAAGAAGTATAGAATCTACGCCATATTCTTGAAAGGCAACAAACGGGTCTAGCTTTTCAATCGGGATGCTTAATTCTTCGGCAAAAATGCCTGACAGCTCTCCAACAAGAGCATCAGTACGGTTGTTAGAAATATCTGAAATCTCCGCTTTGCTGCTTGAAACCGCACTCAGATCACTCTTATAAGCTTTCAGAAGCGTGTCTGCCTTAAAGACTGCACTATTTTTCACAATAGGCATCATAGCAGCTGTTTTTTTGCTTAGTGCATTGCGTAAAGTTGCCATTCCTTCTTGCGTCGATAGTGAACCCAATCCTAAATCATTATATGAAGGACTCGTTACCCTTCCCATCCCCACCTCTTTCCAGCTCGGCCAATTGATAGATGTAAAATAGGATTTTCCCATTTGAAAATGATAAGCCGCAAAATAGTCCATATACGCATTGGCTGATGCATAATCAGACATCCCTTTAGATAGTTGCGGGACTTGAGCTGCAATTGATGAAAATAGAATAAAGAAATCCAACGGATCATCTTCAAAAATCTGATGCAGATTTTGCAGACCGACGATCTTTGGTCCGTAAACTGTTTTGAAATCTTCAATGCCTTTATGAATAAATGCTGGATTTCCGTTGCTGTGCTGGCCGGCACAATGAATCACTCCGCATATATCCCCGAGGTCTTTTCTGGCTTCAAGAAAAAACGAACGCAGTTTCTCTTTATCTGTAAGAGAGCCGCTGTAATACCGATAGCTAATGCCTCTCTCTTCAAGATTCATAAATAGTTTAATATTGTCGATGATCTTCTGATCTATACTTGCATCCTCCAACAAACCCGCCCATTCACTACGCAAAGGTAATGGGTGCGTGCCCGTAAGCACTAGTTTTGTTACTCCCCGTTTTACCAGTTCATCTATTATCTCCCTGCCAATGCCACCTGTTCCGCCAGTTATTACTATGGTTTTATCTAAACGAAATGAAAAAGACTCACTCGGTTGAACCCTTTCTTCTTCAAAAAACGGAATATACCTGATACCGTGGCGATAGCATACTTCAACCTCTCCAGCATGATTTTCTTGTTCATTTTCTATCATTTGCTTCAGCTCATACGGATTCTGCACACTGTCTGTATCAATTGTTTTACCATTAACATAAGTGTATTCTGAGGAAACAGCTTTTAAAAGACCGGCTAATTCTGCTCCTCTCATTCTTGGCTTCTCTGTTTTAAAAATTTGAAGGCCGTTTGTCAATTGTAGAATCGATAACGGAGATTCCTTTTTGCTCCGTTTAATAAGCTCTTGAATAATAACAATTTTCCCATACGGTATAAGATTTTGACTATCGTTGAGATTGCTGATATCAGAAAAATCGAATAGGTTCTCGATCTGCTGCTTCCGGCTCATCAAAATTTCATTGACAGCGGTGTATGCTTGTTTTTCGTCTAAAAAAGAACATTCATACAAATAATCTGATTGTCTTATAAAAGAAGAATTATGTCTTATAATAATAAGATTTTTCTCCTCTATCTCTGAGCATACAGAACGAGCAATTAATTCGGTATCATGATGCACCAATGCTATTGTTAGCCCCAAAACCGGTTTTTCTGAGTTTTTCGCAATATTAAACTCTCTCCATTTTTTTTGCAAATGGATTTTCGGAGCTGAAGCTTTCACCTCTGAATTCTTCTCAATTAGACCAGGAACCCAATAGGATTCTTTTGCAAACGGATATGTAGGGATGGAAATACGTTTGCCTGTTTGCTGCGAATACTTTTGGAATATTTTCCAGTCGATATCCGCGCCCCATGCCCACAATTGAGCGAGCTTTTCCATTTCACCGTACTCAATCACGCTTTTTACAAACTGCTCACCTGCTTTACCTTCTGTCAATGCCTTCATTTGTTCAACTTGCTGTAGAGCATGCTGATTTAAATATACGCCAGGAATACGTTGAACTTCTAGACAAACATCGTTTAATTTATCCTGTATCTCTTTCAGTGTTGAACCGACAATTGCTAATCTGGATTCCATGGCTTCCCTGCCGACTTGTGTTGTGTAAGCCAGATCTCGTAAAACTATTTCGTCCATTTGTTCTTTTCCATAGCCTTTCTTAGGAAAGAGTCTGTTAACCTGCCCAGTATACTCTTTCAATAAGTATTCCGTTATAGATTGTATTGAACGAAAATCTGTTAAATGATGCATGGAAAGCTCTATTTGAAACGTTTCGTTAATAAAACCTGTGATACTGCTTAACTCTACAGGCCCAAACCCAAATTCCGCCAGATTCTCTGTCGGATCGATTTCTTTCGGATTGACATGAATCAATTTTGAAACAAATGGTTTCAGTATTTCATTCACCTTTTCAACCATATCCGGCTGTCCGCTTCGCATTGCGGGTTTTAGAGAGTTTTTGATATACTCTTTCATTTTATCTGCATACTCGAGAAGCCTTTCGTTATTTTTTGCCGACAACAGAACGACGTGCGGCTCTTTTTCAAATTGTTCTGCCGATTTGTTGGCTTCTTCATATTCTTCCAGAATCACATGAACGTTTGTTCCTCCCGCCCCAAATGAACTGATCCCCGCTCTTCTCGGAACCGAAACCTCTTTTCCGCTTTCTTTCAGATTTGGTTTCTCCCAATCTTGCAGTGACCGTTGTACATAAAAAGGCGATGCTTCAAAATCGATATTCGGATTTAATGTCTCTGCATGAATAGAGGGGAAAAGCTTTTTAAGCTTCATTTGTATTAGAACCTTTGTCAGACCTGCAATACCTGCAGCAGCCTCAAGATGTCCGATATTCGATTTAACAGAACCGATCGAACAATATTGAGTCTGGTCCGTATATTGGCGGAACACTTTCGTCAATCCGGTTATTTCAATTGGATCTCCAAGAGAAGTACCCGTTCCGTGTGCTTCAATATAGCTGATCGTTCGAGGATCAATATCAGCTTTTTTCAGTGCGGCTCCTATCAGTTCAGATTGAGCATTAGGATTAGGAACAGTAAATCCGTTTGTTTTGCCTCCATGGTTTACTGCCGTTGCTTTTATCACCGCATAAATATGATCTCCGTCATTTATTGCATCTGCCACCGGCTTTAATAGAACAGAGCCTACTCCTTCGCCCGGTACATAACCGTCGCCGCCTGCACCAAATGTACGGCACCGCCCATCACTCGCAAAAAAGCGACTTTGTTTCAATAAAGTATACTTATTTGGATGAAGCGTAAGATTGACACCGCCTGCAACAGCAATGCTGCTTTCTCCCCGCAGAATACTTTCACAGGCTAAATGAATAGCATTGAGAGAGGATGAACACATTGTATCAACCGCCATACTAGGTCCCGTAAAATTGAAATAGTACGAGACTCTGTTTGCAATTGCAGAAAAAGGAGAACCCACGGCTAATTCATTTCCATTCATAGATTCTTCAACGCCGAAAAATTGATAACTCCCGTATGTGACTCCTGCAAATACCCCGACTTTTTCCTGAGCCAAATCTGACTTTGTATACCCCGCATCCTCTATAGTGTTCCAGACTGTTTCTAAGAAAAGCCGTTCCTGAGGATCAAGATAAGCTGCTTCTTTCGGTGATATCCGGAAAAACAAAGGATCAAATCGATCTACATTTTTAAGAAATCCCCCCCAGTTATAACAGCTCCCTTCCAACATTTCCTTTCGATCATCGGGAATTTTACTAATACAATCCCTTCCATTCAGCAGTACATTTTGAAAATCCCTAATACTTTCTGCGCCAGGATATCTGCCGCTTACTCCAATAATGGCAATATCAGCAGAAATTGAACGCCCCGGATCTTTCTTTTGTACGTTCTCTTTCATAGAGTTTGGAGCATCGGTTTTTACTGATGTTATTCTTTTCTGACGCAATTCATGTTGGGGTTTTGCAATAGGATTCAACAGTTTCAGCATGCGCTCACTATGGTGGTTCAGAAAATAATCCGCCAATTCAGTAATCGAGTGATATTCGAAAAATAAGGTTTTTGATAGTTTGCCGACATTCTGCTCTAACTTTTTGGTTAAACGCATAATCATAATTGAATCAATACCGTATTTCTCAAGATATTGTTTTTCATCAATGAATGAAGCCGATAATTTTAATTCTTCAGAAAGCAGTTTTTTCAAATAATGAATAATTTCTTGTTTTAATTCATCGTTGCGTTCATTTTTTTCATCTCGCTGTTCAAAAAGGCTATTGATTTTATCAGCACGGTTCAACGCGTCGTCAATTTTTTCTTTTTGACCTTTTACTGCAATCAGCTGTTCAGATGTCTGGCACAAGCTATCTTCTAAGGCTCGCAGCCCAGCACTTTCATCTAAAGGTTCAAGGCCGAGTTCCCTTCTCATTATTTGTATTCCTTCATAGTCAATATTCATCCCGCCGGCTGCCCACAGCGGCCAATTGACGGAAACTGTTTTTTGGGCATATCCTTTTGCTGAAATAACTGCTGCATACTGATCTAGAAAAGCATTGGCAAAGGCATAATCACATTGGCCGATTGAACCGAAAATAGATGATGTTGAAGAAAACAATACAAACAAATCAAGATTTAATTTTGTTATTTCATTCGCCAGCCATACCGTTCCGTAAACTTTCGATGCTGTTACCTGATCGATTTCTTCTTTTGTTTTTCTTAAAATAAACGAATCGCGGAGCACTCCGGCGATGTGAAAAACACCGTTTAAATGACCAAATTGATCTTTTACAAAAGTAAATACCCGCTCTGTCTCATCTTTTTTTGAAATATCTGACTGTATATACTCGATGTGAGAACCTGAGCTTCTCAAATCATTAATCTTCCGAGACTGCTCTGCAGTTAAAGAAGAACGTCCGGTCAAAATGAGGTTAGCCTTCCATTTTTCCGCCAAATATTTCGCAATAATATAGCCGATCCCGCCTAATCCTCCTGTAATCAGATAACATCCCTTACGTTTAAGCGGCTGAGATAATCCGTCAATGTTTGCGCTTTTATAACGTTTCGTGAATCGGCTACCATTTTCGTAGCGCACTTCGAATTGCGAAGTTTGATCGCCTTCACATTCTTTTCGGTAAATATCCGCAATCTCCGAATAATTGTCGATATCCATATCCTGTAAATGATTGACATTGATGATCTGATAGTGAAAATTTGGATACTCCTGATGAACCGTTTTAGCAAAAGCGCCTAAAGCGTGATGTAATGGCAGCTGAGCCTTATGTTCAGATTGAAATAGATGTTTCAGCTTTACAGTATTCTTGCATTTCATCTCAATCAATGCCTGTGTAATGTATAGAAGAGAAAATATACCGTTTTCCAGTTGTTTTTTTATTCCTTCTTGGCTTATATTATCCTGACTGTCAGACCATAAATGAAGGATGTTCTCAGGCAGCATGAAGTGATCTTGGATATACTTAAAAAGTTTTATATAGTCTGCTTTTTTCGATGGATTAATAGTAAGCGCATTGCGATTGCTGGTAGAAAATTTTTCTCCTCGACAAACAAACAAAAGGTTGCAATCCACTAATGAATCGCTTAGTTCTTTTATTTGCCATTCATTTTCAGCAAAAATAAGAACTAAGCCAGGCAAGTCTGCATTTTTCGTATTCGGAATATTTGATTCTATCCATTCAGGCTTATAATATAAAGGCGGATTATCAGTTGCTAGTTCGCCATTGTCTTGAATAGATTTTACACGGGCATATCCTTCGTCAGCCGTTATATTTCCTGTTTGGACCAGCTCAAGAATTTCGCTGATTTGTTCACGTTTTCCCCTCATGATTCTTCCCCCATTAGTTGCTTCAATACAGCCGTTTGATCAATGTCATTTGCCTCCAATTTGCGAAGCAAACAAATTAATTCATCATCGGATTGATCAGCTTTTTCAGTATAGCTATTGCTAAACACTAGCCCTTTGCATTCAGCCAGGATGCTGCCATTTGTGTCTGCAAATGTAATATGGCACGTCAAATCAATATTGTTAGATTGTTTTTCAATTTGAGTATAAATATAAAAATCTTGAGTAAAAGCTTGATAGATGGTCACTTCATTCATTCCAATCAGTTCAGCAGGGGTCCCGCCGTTTACAAATAGACCGGATGTCTGAATCGCAGACTCAAATGCAAATGGAAGAAAAGTGAAATCTCCGCTGTTTTCATAAAAGTGATCCGGAATGAAAAATAGTGACAGCATTTCACTGTTGTTTTTTGCTGTTTCAGACGCATAAGGTATTGCGAAACCATGTTCAAGCATATCCGATTTCACTTTCGAGATATCTAATACAGAAGGGAGTAAATCGTTTTCTTTTTGCTCGACAATATGCGCCTTTCCGTGAACAAGCCTTATTTTATTCTTACATGAGTTTTTTGCGTATATTTCGAATTGTGCAAAATCTTCTCGAGGCGTTAATTCTATGGTCAGCTCTTGTATGTCAGCGGCGTCGCACCTGCCTTGATTCCAAGATATTTCGGTTATTTTATTGACGGTATACCCAAATGCCTCGGACGCATTTGCTGCAGCCATTTCAATTAAAGACACAACAGAGAAAAAGGACTTTCCGTATTCTGTAAGACTCATTACAAATGGATTGTCCCTGTCGATTGTTTTCGTAAAACTGTACTGATTAAAAGTAGACGTATTAACTCCTAAGAAAGGGTGCCTTGGTTTAAGCTCGCTATTTAAAACATATTCTCTCGTCTGTTCTTTGATCCAGTACCGCTTCTTAATCAACGGCTGCCCGGGGATAGAGACTCGAAAAGAATGCCGGTTTTCCTCAAAAGCCTCCCAATCTATTGGCTCACCTTTTACCCATCTCCGTGCAACTTCTTCATAATCTTTATGAATGCGGGGAGCTTCAGCTTTAACCTCACATTTTAAAATATTTCCTGTATAGCTTGATTCACTGGTTTCCCCTCTGGTATAGCCTAAAAGTTCTTCAGCGATCGACAAGCTTGAATCTGCTACTATTGCAAGCCTTTCCTCCATATGCTCACGTCCCGTTTGCAGGGTATAGGCAATATCTTGAAGTTTCACACGATCATTCTCGTTTTGCATTTCATTTTCAGATAAAAAGCGGGCCATAACCTCCGCATACTTTTTCAAACGGTTTTTATCTTGTGCAGACAAAATAAAAATAACTCTGCTGCTTTGAGGTTGATTAGTATTCAAGGATTCATATGCTTCCAGAATGAGGTGTGCATTGGACCCCCCTGCCCCAAAAGCACTTACACCTGCTCTCAGTGGATAAACGGTTTCATTGATTTCAGGATTTTTCCATTCAGCTGTTTTCTGCTGCACTTTAAAAGGAACTTGATCAAAATCTATATATGGATTGACAGTATCGGAATGTAACGAAGGAACAAGCAGCTTATGCTTCATCTGAAGAAGCACTTTCGTTACTGCAGCTATACCGGCTGCCGATTCTAAATGACCGATGTTTGATTTTACAGATCCAATGGCGCAAGGATGATCCAATTGATAAGAGTCTCGAAGGCCCTGAATTTCAATAGGATCGCCTAATGATGTACCTGTGCCATGCGCTTCAATATAGCTGATGGAATTTGGATCAATATCAGCTTTACGAAGCGCTTCTGAAATGACTGTTGTCTGCGCATCTGGATTCGGAATAGAATATCCGCTTGTTTTTCCGCCGTGGTTAACAGAGCTGCCCTTAATCACACCATATATTTGATCTTGATCTTCAATGGCTTTTTTCAACGGTTTTAACAAAACAGCTCCTATTCCTTCGCCCGGCACATAACCATTCCCATCCTTTCCGAAGCTTCTGCATCTGCCATCACTTGATAAAAACTGTCCCATACTGAGAAATTTATATTTATTAGGGTGTAATGACAGATTCACTCCTCCGGCTAACGCCATATCGCTCTCTCCACAATGTATGCTTTGGCATGCATAATGAATAGAAGTCAAAGAGGAAGAGCACATCGTATCAAGAGCTAAACTAGGACCTTTTAAATTAAAGTAATAAGAAACCCGATTAGCAATTGAAGAGTAGACAGAAGCAGGTGTGAAAGACAGTCCGTTTTCTTCTCCTTCAAATAATTGATACTGCCCCCACATTGCACCTACAAATACACCGACTTTCATTTTTTCCAGCTTGTTTTTTTGATATCCTGAATCTTCAAAACATTCTTTAGCTGATTCTAAAAAGAGCCTTTCTTGCGGGTCCATTAGTTCTGCTTCACGAGGTGATATATTAAAGAAGAGCGGATCAAATTGATCAGTTCCGTTGACGAAGCCACCCCACTTGCTGTATGACTTCCCTATCACATCTCTTTCTTCGCTGAAGAATCCATTCAGCTCCCAACGATCAGATGGAACTTCAGTGATACAATCTTTCCCCTCTTTTAAATTCTCCCAAAATTGATTAAGATTATCAGCCATTGGGTACTTTCCGCTTAAGCCGATAATGGCTATATCTTGGTCTCTCACAACCGCAGGTTCAGCTTTTTGTGTATCACCTGCTTTACCCTTCACCAATTTCTCATGAAGGGCCGCCTTCAATTTTTCTTTGTCACCTTCAAATACAATTAGCTGAGGCAGACGCAGATAAATAGAGTCATAAAAGGCTTTAATCCCGCTGTTTTTCCTAAGGGGGATCATACCGATTTTTTCCTTCATCCAGTCTTCGGTTTGTTTATCCACTTTCATGCCCCCGTCTTCCCATAGCGGCCAGCTAATGGCTACTGAGATACCAGACCGTTCTTTATTTTGTCTCAGTCCTTCCCGCCAGTCAGCAAAAAGATCAACGAAACGATTGGCTAACGCATAATCTGTCTGACCAATGTTACCGAAGATTGAGCTGCTTGATGAAAACATTATAAAGAAATCAAGTGGTTCATCTTGCAACAGGCTGTCCAGTAAAACGGTTCCATATATTTTCGGTTCAAGCACTTTTTGAATTTCACTTTTTGTTTTCTGTATTAAAAATGCATCATTAATTATCCCGGCACTGTGTATAACACCGTCAATTTTCCCGAACTGCCGTTTAATGTTCATTATCATTCGTTCAGCATCGCGGCTATCTGAAATATCGCCTCTAATATATTGGACTGACGACCCGCAGGCTTCTATTTGTCTGATTCTGTTTTTTTTGCTTTCCGATAACTCTGAACGGCCAGCTAAAATAATACAGGCCGTTGTTTGTGCGGCAATATGTTCTGCAAATAAAAGTCCGAGGCCTCCGACGCCTCCAGTGATGAGATACACTCCATTTTCTTTAAATGCGGAGTAGGATTTATCTATGGGTTCAGCCTCTCGGAGGATACGGACAAAGCGTTCTCCCGCTTCGTAATAAATGTCAGTTTCCTCTGAAAGCACTTCAACGGATTCATTAACGATTATTCCAGCTTTTTCTTGAACTGAAATTGGTTTACCTGATAAGGAAATGCCTATTGTTTTAAAAACCATTTTCGGGTTTTCCAATGATATTGACTGTCCGGCGCCATGTACTGAAGCGTATAACGGCTGAGCGCTTTTATTATCCGCCGGATAAAGATAAAGGGATACAATCTCCTTTGATGCCTTGCTTCGCATTAAAGCCTTGCTGAAAAATAAAAGCGGGTAGACACCTTTAGAAAGCTGTTCATTTATTATGCCGGCACCGGGCGCAAACGATCCATCCGGCCATCCGTAGATCACGGTGTCAGGTATTTGCTGTTTTTGCTTTAGTTCAGATGCCAATCTTTCAAAATGAGCTTCCTCATCGTGATCTATTTCATATACACCACCGCCATGATAGTGAAAAGTGTCTCCTGACAAAACTAATATAATTTGTTCGGTATCGTTATTAAAATCACTTTGCATGTAATTGAACAGCGCCCTGTCATGCTGAAACAGCAAATACGTTTTTTTAGCTGTTTTAACGCCTTTTATAGGAATATCTTTTCGTCTCCATTGCGGCGTTAAATAAGTTGTAGCTGTAATATGGTGGTCTTTCTCAGGGTTTCTGATCGCCGAAAGCTTCTCATTATTTGCAGCAAAGTAATTTGCCAGCTCTCGAATTGTTGTATATTCAAACAACAGAGTAGGGTATAACTCCCTGCCCGACTTTTTCTCTAACGCCTTAACAACCTCCAGAAGCGTTACAGAATCTAAACCCTGCTCATAAAATCCTTTTTCAATAGAAAGGTTATCAGGGTTTATTCCTTGAACATCTGCAATCAGCAGCTGAATCTCTCTCTCTGTCATATGCGGTGAACATAAAGCTTGACCGGGTGATGCTAAATTTTCTTGTGCATTAGGATTTTCAGTCAATATCTCAGGAGTTAAGAAATGGTTATTCATTTTTTTATTTTCTTCAATATAAGCGGCCAGTTCCCGGATTGTTTTATACTCAAACAGGAGTGTCGGATACAGCTGTTCCCCGGTTTTACGCTCCAGTTCTTTGACGATACTCAACAAAGATGCAGAGTCCAACCCCTGTTCATAAAAACCGATGTCAGCCCTAATATCATGGCTGCTGATATTCGCTGTCCCAGCTATTAGTTCCTTCAGCTCTGATTCAATATCATTAATCCGCTTTTTGTTCGTTTCTTTAATTGTTTGATTGTCTTTCAGTTTAAGGATTGGATTATTTTGCAAGTTACCTGATGTCTTTTTAAGATTTTCAATTAATTCTTTAGATCGGATATGTTTGACAGATAACCGGGTAAATTGTGCGATCTTATTTCCCGATACATCGTATAAGCCATAGCTTACTCTGATAACATCTCCGGTATCATGATTTTGGTCTTGTTTCTCGATGTACACATAGCATGTATCCGACAGACGATTTATCATTTGAAATGATTCAATATGAATAGGAATATACGTTTTGAAACGGCTGGCAGCCGCTCCTTTAGTGAAATATTCCGGACATGCCTGATATAGAACTGTGATAATGGTGGATGCATCAAGAAAAGTAGGATGCATCTGAAAGTAACCGACATATTGTTTCGCTATCTTGCTGAGTTTTAACTCGGCAAGTACATAATCTTCCGTTGCATAGACTGTTCCGAGACTTTTCATAAATTCAAAATGCTCAATGTCGACTTTTCTTAAATAGGCATAGCATGTATCCATATCAGAAACACGCTCAGCTGTATTTTTTATCCTGTCAATATCTATTGAAATTAAGTCGCCGCCTGTTTTCGGCATTAGGCGGCATTGCATATTTTTATCCCAATTTTCGTTTAAAACATGTCCGTCTTTCACTTTTCTGCTTTTCGCTTGAATCTCCCATCCCTGGTGTGAACCTTGAAAGGAAATAAGAATTTCTCTGTCAAAGGTATTAGATGTTGCTACGGGCTCTAAATAGAGAATATTTTGACATTCCAGTTCTTCAATAGGCAAATCTTTGCTGAGTGCCATTCGATAAATAATATCTAAAAACGTAACACCAGGTATGATCCGGGTGCCATGCACCCGGTGATCTCTAACAATATAGTCTGTGTGTTTTATTGTTAATGTGAACTGATAGTTTTGATTACTAGCCACCTGTCTCATCCCTCTTTAGTCTTTTTCATCATAGTTCTTTAAACTCTAGTAAAGGTATCAGCATGTCTGCTTCTTCCTCTTTATGAGAATGTCTCTTATCAATCCAACACCGTTTTTTATTGAAGACAGCCGGCGGGAGCGACTGTCTTTTCGGCTCTGTATATCCCATTATAAAATGCATGTTGCTCAATAACATGTGTGCATTTGTTCCGCCAAATCCAAAAGAACTGATTCCAGCCCTTAACACTCCTTTTCTAGGATTCCAATCTTTTAAAGCAGTGTTCGGGAAAAAAGGAGATTGATCAAATTTAAATCTAGGATTCGGCGTTTGGCAATGCAATGTTGGAGGCAGCTTCTGACTCCAGATGGATAATGCCACTTTAATAACGCTTGCTATTCCAGCCGCACTCATTAAATGCCCAAAATTCGTTTTTACGCTACCTACACCGCAAAATTGCTTCTCTTCCGTTACTTCCCGGAACACTTCAGTCAGTGCTTTTAATTCAATCGGATCGCCTATCATCGTACCAGTACCATGTGTCTCGACATAACTGAGTGAAGAAGCGTCGATTCCTCCGTTTTTCAACGCTTTTTTGATCACTGCACTTTGCGCTTTCGGATTCGGTGTTGTCATTCCCATCGTCTGTCCATCGTTATTTACTGCAGATCCATCAATTACCGCATAAATTCGGTCCCCATCAGTGAGAGCTTCATCAAGCCTCTTCAGCAGAACGGTGCCGCATCCTTCTCCCGGTACAAATCCATCCGCCTTTTCATCAAATGTACGGCATTTTCCCTCAGGTGAAAGCGCTCTGGCTTCACTTAACATTAAGTAAGGCTTTTGGTCAAGTAAAATATCAACCCCTCCTGCTATAGCCATGTCCGATTCTTTTGATATCAGGCTTTGACAAGCAAGGTGAACACTGACTAATGAGGAAGAACAAGCCGTGTCCACAACCAAATTCGGTCCTTTTAAATTTAGAAAATGCGAGATATGAGCTCCGATGAAATTTTGTCCAATTCCCACTATCGTATTTTTTGAAGGTGAACTTATTCTAGACATGAACGTCCCTGCCCGTGAACCGATAAAGACTCCAACCTCTTTGTTTGACACCTCTTCTTTTCGGTAGCCGCCATCTCTCAGTGTCTGTACGCTGACCTCCAGACATTTTTTAATTAATGGATCAAGCTGAGATGCTTCACTTTCACTCATATTGAAAAACACTGGATCAAAATGTTCAATATCCTCGAGAAATCCGCCCCACTTACTGATACTTTTTCCTTTCTTGTAAGTATCCGAGTAATATTGAGAAATATCCCAGCGTGATGTTGGAACTTCGCGGACACTATCTTTCCCTTTTTCGAGATTTTGCCAAAACATCTCTTTATTTTCGGCATCCGGGAAATCACAGCCTATCCCGATAATTGCGATTTGATTCGATTTTTTTTGCTTCTCTTGAAATTCGTTTTGTTTCGGAATCGTTTTTTTATTCATGCGTGTTTTAAAGCCTAGTAAGCCATTGCTTTTTAATGAGCGGTCCTCCAGCTTTACTTCTCTTTCATTTCCCAGAGCGTCAGAAATATGCTGAATGGATACATCCTCATCTTCAAATAATTGATTTAAATAGTACGCAAGCTGTTTGAAGTTGGGGTATTCCAGAAAGGCTGACGGTTCAATTTTTATTTGGAAAGCAGCTTCTGCTTTTTTTACAAGCTGAACCAGCAAAATAGAATCTACCCCGTATTCCGAAAAAGAAGTATCTTGATCTAATTTCTCGCAAGGAATTTTAAGCTCTGTTGAGAAAATATCTTTTAAAATACTAATAATCGCTTCGTTATCAGTATCATCAGAGAACTGTTCGTTTACAACCGATGGCTCATGAACACTGGTTTGAATTTTTGTGAGAGGCAGCTGCTGTAATGAGAATTTCTCATGGTTTGTCTTAACCGGTATAAGGCATGGATATCCAGTCACTTTCATTATTTGGTCGAGCATGCCTATGCCTGTTTCAGTCCGATGTGACAATAGCCCTAACGCCTGATATGCAGGGCTTTTCACCTCGCCCATTCCAATTTCCTTCCAACTAGGCCAGTTTATTGATTTATAATAAGTTCGGCCACACGCATGCTGATAAGCCGCAAAATAATCCATAAAAGCGTTTGCCGCAGCATATTCACTCGTTCCCGCTCCTAACAACGGAAATGCGCTTGCGACTGAAGAAAATAAAATGAAGAACTTGAGGTTGTCCTCCAGAAAAATGTCATGCAACACTTGGAGTCCCTGTATCTTAGGCTCAAATACCTCCTTTATTTCTTGACTGGTTTTATGAATGAAAGCCGGATTCACATGATTGGCTACCCCCGCACAATGGATGACTCCTCCAATTTGCCCGAGCTTCTTTCTCACTTTTGAAAAGAACTGCTGTAATTTTTCTTTCTCAGTAAGCGAACCTCCATATATTTCTATCTGAACCCCTTTTTGCTCTAACTCTTTGAGCAGCTTCAATTTTGAATATAAGGTGGATTTTTTATCTGTCTGTTTTAACAGGTCATCTCTTTCATCAGACTGAGGCAATTCAGTTAGCCCCATTAGTACAAATTTTTTTACTCCCTTGTCAGAATAGTGTCTGGCAAGCTCTGCGCCAATTCCCCTCGTTCCGCCAGTAATAACAAGTGTTTGATCCGGTTGGCATACAGGCAGGCGGATTTCCCTGCTAAACTCGGATGGATGTAATTTCTTCACACACTGCGTATATCGAGCTCCGTTACGATAACAAATTTCACTGTAAAGATCGTCAGCTGCTGCTTCGTTTTTGATCAATTGTTGTAGTTCGTCCAGACTTTTTGAATGCTGATCTATATCTATTGTTTTCGCTTTAATTTTTTTATACTCGGCGCTTAACATCTTAATTAATCCTGCTGTTTCCGCCCCGGCTAAGGTCGGCTGTTTATTCTTAAACGTTTGCAGTCCTTCTGTAATGTGTAAAACAAATAGATGCTTTTGAGCTTTTATTATTTCCTGCAACAGCGTCAGTTTCCCAACAGAGTCGGCTGCAGCCTTTACCGGCTCTCTCCATAAATCAGACAAGTCAACAATACCGGTGATGTCCGTGTTCTCTTTGAGGATCGCCAAAGCCGTCTCCTTTGCACGCAGAGGATTGTCAAAGCTAAAGCCTTCGCCGCTCAGATGTAATTGACTATCAGCTTTCCTGCAAATGACAGTGCAGCCCATGAGAGGATCTGAAGCGAACAACTCAGAAGCAAACTGCTCATTTTCAATGTTAGCCAAAATAATGATCTGGCCTTTTGAAAGAAAAGACGATGAGACTTGGCTTTCTTCCCAAGATTTACATAGTAAATCAAACGGTATATTATCAGGCTTATCTACTACTGTCTCCCATCCTGAGAAAAACATATTCCGGAAGACCGCCATACATTCTCCTTCGTGTGAAAGTAAGTAAACTGTAAACTGCCTCTCTTCAACGTTTGATTCGTTCAGATCTACAAACACGTAACATTCATTTGGAACAGATTGATAAAAACAAATCTCTTCAATCTCCTGTAAGTAAAACCCTTGATCACCAGTGTGCCTTGCTGCTAAAACAGCTGCTGCTTGAATGGCTCCTTCAACTGCAGCAGGATTTACAATACATTCTGTATACAAGTCTTTTTCCGGTATAGCGACATCGGCAAGCAAGAAATCATTATGCAAAAATAAATCTGTGAGAACGCGCAAATCCGCATCATAATATATCAAATTGGTTTCCAGAAGATCATAGCATTCGGACCCGGTCATAGACTCTTTACAATTCGCTTTATAGTCAGCTGCACATTTAAAACGAGCACCTGTTTCACGATTCGCTTCCTTGTATTCCAGTTCTCCGTTTAAAATGATCTGTTCAGCCTCGCGTTCTGACCGTTCAGACAATTCGAAAGATACCGCACCTTGTTGATCAAATAGTCTAAGTTCAGTTCGCACGGGTTGTTCTGTTAATTCCAATAGGGCATGTAAACAAATATTTTTCATTCTCCACACATTCTGTTCGGCAGACATTGCTCCACCGGCAGCTGCCATTTCAATTAGTGAGCTAAAAGGCAGATTTTTTTGCTGATTGATACATAAGGCAGGCCATGCAAAAGATGCTTCTGAAAAATCAGTAATAAATTTTTGCATCTTCAAGGTCGAGACATTTTGATCTAGTAAAGGATGCAACCCCGATTGTACTCTTGTCAATCTATTTGTTTGTGTGATTTTTGAGCTTGGCACCCAATATCTATTCCTTTCAAACGGATATGCTGGCAGAGAAATTATTTTCGGTGATTCTGTTCTGTACTTGTCTTCCCAATCAATTTCACCGCCATTTACCCAATGAAGCGCTATATCATATAAGTTCTGGAATTGTGATGATGCTAATAAGGTCTTATGATTATCGGAACTAATACGGGCATTTCCTCTATATAATCCGTGTACTTCCTGATCTGATTGTAAATACTTGGTGAGCTTATCGACAAGTTCACCAACGTCCCGTGCTTCTACAGCCAGCCGTTCTTCCATGGCTTCTCGTCCCGTTTGTAATGTATATGCCACATCAGTAAGTGATGTATTCGAATCAAGTTCATTTATGAGTGAATCAATTAAGATACGGAGCCGCTCTTCGTTTTTAGCGGACAGAAGAATGATTTGCATTTCTTCGCTCTTTGCAGGATTGGTATTTATTTCGTCTATATACTCTTCAATAATGATATGAGCATTAGATCCCCCAGCACCAAATGAACTGATGCCTGACCTTCTAACATGACTTTCAGGAACCTCCCAGTTTTTTAGTTCAGTCTGGACATAAAACGGTGTTTCATCGAAATCAATATTAGGATTTAACTCATGAGAATGAATGGAAGGTGCCAGCTGTTTGTATTTCATTTGCATCAACACTTTAGTGATTGACGCTATCCCAGCAGCAGCCTCTAAATGTCCGATATTTGACTTTACGGAACCGATTGCACAGCGAAAGCTACTTTTGGGATTGCTGAAAGCCTTAGACAGTCCGGAAATTTCAATGGGGTCTCCCAGCGATGTACCTGTCCCGTGCGCTTCTATATAACTGATGCTGTCTACACCAATTCCAGCTTTATCAAGCGTTTCGCTGATAACATTTGCTTGTTCATTTGGATTCGGGACAGTGTAGCCGTTTGTTTTTCCTCCGTGATTAACTGAAGTACTCTTAATAACGCCGTAAATAGTGTCTCCTTCGGCAACTGCCTTCGAAAGCGATTTTAATAAAATAGCTCCTACTCCTTCACCTGGTACATAACCGTCACCTCCAGCCCCGAAGCTTCTGCAGCGTCCATCGCTCGAAACAAAATGATTTTGAGAAAGCAATGTATATTTATCGGGATGTAAAGATAAATTTACTCCCCCGGCAATTGCAAGGCTGGATTCTCCCCTTTTGATGCTTTCACATGCGAAATGAACGGCAGATAGTGAAGATGAGCACATTGTATCAATAGCAAGACTTGGACCGTGAAGATCGAAGAAATATGATACCCGGTTAGCGATTGACGAATAAGAAGACAAAAGTGCCTTACGGTCATCATCAGATGCTCCTGCTGTAAAAAGCTGATAGTGACTGTATGTCACTCCTACAAATACACCTGTCTTATACCGTTTTAATTTTCCCCTTGTATAACCGGCATTCTCAAATGTGTGCCATGCAGTTTCTAAAAACAACCGTTCTTGCGGATCTATTAACTCGGCATCATGAGGAGAAATTGAGAAAAACAGCGGATCGAACTTATCAGCGTCTTTAATAAAACCTCCCCATTTACTTTTATGACGAGCTTTTTCACCAGTATTAAAGTATCTTCGATGATCCCAGCGTTCGCTTGGGATTTCCGTTATACAATCTTTCCCCGAGGCAATATTATCCCAAAACTTTTCTACATTCTCAGCCATCGGATAACGTCCGGCTATGCCGATAATTGCAATATCTTCTTCGGTAACCGCTGAGGATCTGCAGCGTCCTCGTTGCTTCAGTTGTTTTTTTTCGGCCGTTATGTTCCTTCTCTGTTCTGACTGCGGCGAAAAAGCCTTGACTAACTTGTCATAATGATGTTCTAAAAAATACTCCGCTAACTGGTCGATGCTGCTGTATTCAAAAAATAAAGTCTTAGATACACTGCCAAAGTGTTTTTCTAGCCTGGAAGTTAGTCCTAAGATCGTTAAGGAATCAATACCGTAGCGGTCGAACGTATCCCCGGACAAAATATTGTCAGTTGGTCTCCCAGTCTCAGCTCCGATGATTTCTTTCAATAGACAGACCGTTTGCTTTTTTAATTGATTTTCACTAATTTGAGGAAGTTCGTGATCAGATTCGGATGTTACATCTGTCTCTGTATTATCAACCGAAAGCAATTGGAAGATCTTTTCTTCACTTCCGTTAATAACTGCCAGCTGAGAAGCATTGCTGCTCATACAATTCTGAAAGAAGGCAAGACCGGATTCCGCTGATAAAAGATCCAAACCGGTTTCCCTTAAAACTTGCAACTCTCTCGGACCGACTGACATATTCCCTGCGCTCCATAACGGCCAGTTAATAGAGAGAGTTTTTCCCGGACGATTCTTCATGATCCTGTAATCGGTATAACTGTCCATACAGCCATTTGCAAATGCATAATCGCTTTGGCCCGCATTAGGCAGGATGGAGGACAGGGACGAAAACATGACGAAGAAATCAAGAGATTCCCCTTTCGCAGCTTTGTCAAGCCAAACGGTTCCAAATACTTTGGGTGCGATGACCTTTTCTATTCTGTCTCTCCTCTTTTTAATAACAAATGCATCATCTACAAGTCCGGCACTGTGTAAAATGCCGTTTAATCTTCCAAATGTCCGCCGGATCTGATCAATTAATATGTCGGTCTCTTTTTCCTTCGATATATCTGCTGGGATATAAACAGCTTCAGCCCCGAGCTTTTTCAGCGTGTTAATTTTTTGCTCTATTTCCATAGAGCTCGGTGAACGGCCAGTCAATATAAGATTAACTTTTGCCCGTTTCGCCAAATATTCCGCGAATAGAAACCCAAGACCGCCGGCACCTCCCGTAATCAAATACACACCGTTCTCTTTGATGTTAAAGTTATTTTCCGGGGATCCACCTTTATTCACTTTTTTAATTTGCTGTATATAATAATGTCTTGGGTCATAACATGTAAAACTGCTCGATACACATTGATTATTCCATTCACAAAAAATGACATCAGCGATAAGTTCCTTTGTAAACGGCTCATTACTCATCGCCTTCAATTCTGCAGTCTTACACCTAAAATTCGGGTTTTCGGCTTGAACGGTCTTGAGGAAACTCTCAACCGCTCTATAAATAGGCTGAGCCTCTCCCTGGACATTTTCATATAAATATAAGACCTCTGCTTTCGGACAAAGTTTATTCTCCATTATGGCTTGCAGCAAATAAAATACAGAATACAGGCTTTTATCGAGCTGCTCTCTCATTGTCTTGTCCGTGTCACGAAATGCCCCGACCGAGAGGAAATGAACAATATGCCGAGGCTTTATATTCTGAGAGACAAGCGCACGGCACAAAGCTTCATAATCTTCTTTTTGTGTAAAATTCATTTTAAAACAGCCATTTCGGCCAGCTTCGAATCGGTCTCCGGGAGAAACATAAATAAAAGGCGCCGCGGCGCCTTCTAATTGTCTCTTCATTACGCTGTACAAACTTTCGTCACTGGCCAAAAATAAAATTGGCTCTGTCATCTGACGAGGCTGCCCAGTACGTTGAAAGATATATTTTACCCATTCCTTTTCATAAATATGCGTTTTACCCAAACCTTTAATTAGTCCCAATCCCTCTTCAGGAGTCAGCTCTCGTTCTTTCACTTTCCTAACTATTTGTTCAATTTGTATAGTTTGTTCATTCATGTAAAAGCAACTCCTCTATCAGCTCTGTTGTATCCTTCGTATTAACCTCACCTGATTGTGCTTTTTCAAGAAGCGATATAATTTTAACATCCGAGCTTTCTTCATTTGATTTGTGAACCGCCGGCATTATTGAAGGTCTTTCAGCCTGAGGCGTAAATTCTTGTTTAATCCAATGTCTGTTTTTTCTGAAAGGATAGACTGGAAGGGAAAGTCTCATAGGTTTATTTTCTCCCTCATACAGATCTCCCCAACTGATTTCATAACCGATCGTCCACATTTGAGCCAGTTTTGTCAATTTTCTTTTTTGAATTAGCGATTGAATATATGAGTGACCCTCGGGTCCATCAAAAATCGGGAAATACACTTTATGAAATTCTCTAGCATTTCCTTCAAAAACCTCTTGTAGATCTTCCCCCTGAAGGTAACCGTTTATCTTTTCAGAAAGCTCCTCTAAGCTTGAACAAATAATAGCAAGACGCGATTCGAACGATTCACGGCCGGTTTGAAGCGTGTAAGCTATTTGTTCAAGGCTGTACCCTGCTTGATCTCCATGCTGAGATGTAACCTGATTGTCAACAGGCATATTCGATTCATGACAGATATAATGGAACAAATCGTTGAGTGTTGGTTGCTCTGTAAATATGCCAATCGGGACCTCTTTCCCGGATATTGTGCTGATGAAAGAGCTTAATGCAGTTAAGGTCATCGGATCAAATCCCAAGTCTGTTAAATGTGTCTCCATGTCTATTTCATCTGCATCTAAACTTAGGATTTTTGCTGCCTCTATTCTGATTTCTTCTCGTAGATTATGCTCTCTCACCTTA
This sequence comes from Bacillus sp. RHFS10, assembly GCF_016757475.1. NCBI lineage: Bacteria > Bacillati > Bacillota > Bacilli > Caryophanales > Bacillaceae > Bacillus > Bacillus sp. RHFS10. Next base: position 265,793 of record NZ_JAESPO010000005.1, on the reverse strand, counting down.
GGCTCTCCGTACCGGCCAGTTGTCTGCTTCTCTTTTAAAAAGCTTGAAAAATCTTTGGCGTAAGCAATTAATCTTTCTTTTGATTTAGCTGAGAGCACAATTACATGTTCTTGTTCCCTATTTACTTGATTTTCCTGGCTTTCCTCAAATTCTTCTACAATGACATGGGCATTAGTTCCTCCAAATCCAAATGAGCTGACTCCCGCTCGACGGGGAATTTCGTTTCCTTCCCAATCTATCAATCTATTCCACTTTATTGTTTTATTCACAATATAAAATGGCGTTCCAGTTAACTGAATGTAAGGGTTCAACTCCTTAACATGCAGGGTAGCCGGCAGGATTTTATGCTTCATGGCGAGCAATACTTTTATCAGACCCGGCATCCCTGAAGCAGGCTCTAAATGTCCGATATTGGTTTTCACAGAACCGATTCCGCAATATTGGTCCGTATTTCTTGTGCTGTCCGACTTAAGGGATACAAAAGCTTTTTTTAAGCCCTCGATTTCAATTGGATCTCCAAGTTCCGTACCGGTTCCATGTGCTTCTATATAGGATACTGTTTCAGCAGGAATACCGGCATTTTGATAAACTGATGTTAACAGCGCTGCTTGAGCTTCCGGATTTGGGGCGGTCAGCGAAGCAGCTCTCCCCCCGTGATTTTCACCGGTTCCTTTCAATACTCCGTAAATATTGTCCTTGTCATCAATAGCTTTTTGCAGAGGCTTTAGCAGCAGCACAGCTGCACCTTCACCTCGAACATAACCATTGGCAAGCTTATCAAACGTTTTGCATCTGCCATCTGCGGACAAAATTCCAAGTTTATCTGTATATAAGTGGGTCACGGGATCTAATAGCAATGACACGCCTCCGGCTACTGCCAGCTCGCTTTCACCAGCTTGAATCGAACTCACTGCTCTATGGATGGCAACAAGACTGCTTGAGCAGGCTGTATCAATAGATTCACTTGGACCTCTGAAATTAAAATAATGAGATACCCGATTACTGATGAGCGCCTGGCTGTTTCCAGTTCCAACTAATGCATGTGCCTTGTCTAAATGCTTCATTAACAGTTGGCGATAATCATTAAATTGAATGCCGGTGAACACTCCGATGTTTTTGCCTGACAGTTCTGATGCCTTGTAACCCGCATCTTCTATCGCTTTCCAAGTTTCTTCTAAATATATTCTGTGCTGCGGGTCCATAAGTTCAGCTTCTCGAGGATTCACGTTGAAAAAAGATTCATCAAATTTATCAACATCCGTGATAAAACCGCCCCATTTAGAATTTATACGGCTGTTTGCTTTGTTATCTGCATAGTTTTTCCAATCCCACCGCTCGAGCGGAATTTCCTGAATCATATCTTTTTCGTTGATCAAGTTTGACCAGAATTCACCCGAATTTTTTGCTCCGGGAAAAACGCAGCTCATTCCGATAATTGCAATCGGTTCTTTCTGCAGAGGCTTTTTTAACTGACCTGTTTGCTTTTTTGCAGGCGGAAAGCGGATTTCAGACTTTTTCAACTTCTCAGTGTGCCGTGATTCTCTTTTTTCTTGAATATCTATATCAGATTTCACATTTTCTTTAGCTTCCACAGGCAGTTCACCAATTATAAAGTCAGAAAGCGATTCGATATTACTATAAGTAAAGAAAATCGCCGGTGTTAATTCCAGCTTATATCTTTGGTTTATTTGGACGGAGAAAGTTTTCAAACTGATGGAATCGAAGCCAAGATTGCCGAAATTCTCTGATATATCCAAGCGATCGATATTAATTTTCAGTAATTCAGACACCATCCGTTTCAACTCATCTAATACATGAGCCTGTCTAAATAATTGTGTATAATCACCTTTTTCTTGATCCAACTCAGCTGTTAATTCTTGAATAGACTTATCATCAGCTGCTGTAAACCTGCCGTTGTTACCAGTAAGCACGGCTATTTGCAGATCTTCATTTGATAAGATTGCCTCAAATGCTGTTATTCCGTCTTCTGTTTCTAAATAGCGGAACCCCGAAGTTAAAAGGTATGCAGATTCAGCTTCTTTACTTAAATGCATGCCGCCTTCTCGCCATAATGGCCAATTAATTGAAATGCTTCTACCCTGTCTCTCATGCTTTAGACTCTTTTCATTTCGCCAGTGGATATATCGATCTTGGAAATAATTACCTAACGAATAATTAACCTGTCCTAAGTCACCAAATATCGAAGAGATGGAAGAAAACACCACAAAGAAGTCGAGCGGTTCTTCTTTCGTTATTTGATCTAAACATATCGTCCCTTCAATTTTAGCAGCCAGCCCCTTCGAAAAATCAGCGAGACTCATTTCCGTAAATAGACGATCATCAGCATGACCAGCTGCGTGAATAACACCTTGAAGGGGTCCCCAGTTCCGTTTCGTTTCATCTAATACCTGTTTCATCGCATCTTTATCTGTTACATCAGCTTGAAAATACAGCACTGCAGCACCATGTGCCTTTAATTTTTCAATTTCATGCTGTTTTTCAGCTGTTAACGCTGACCTTCCCGTTAACACTAATCTCGCCTTATATTCAGACGCCAAATATTTAGCAAATGTCATTCCAAGACCGCCTAAACCGCCTGTTAACATATAAACCCCTTTATTTTTAAGCATTATGCCGCCTGCATTCGTTAGCGCTCTATCTTCCAGGGTTTTGACATACCTTATATCCTTTACATATTTGACTTCTTCAGCAGTAATATGGCCTTTTGCAGATACAATTTCTTGAAGGCAGTGTTCAGCCTGCTTGTCGGCTGAAATATGTTCAGAAAAGCTGATTGATACAGCATGCTCTACAGAAGGCAGCACCATGTTTATCGTTTTCAAATAACCTGGTAAAGTCTCACCAAAAGGATCACTCATATCTTCTCTATAAGACTGAGTAATCAGTAAATGTTTAAGAGATAAATTTTTTCGGTCACTCAGCGCCTTTAATAAATGAAAGACCGAATACAGTCCTCTAACCGGATGTTCGCCTGCATCAAAATCTCCCCCTGTATGCAGAACAATGTCTGGGAGCATCTTGTTTTTTTCTAATTTTTCAAACAAACGATTATAATCTGACGGTATTTTAGGGTCTATGCTAAATGTCAGAGCATTCTTTATAAGCTGTCGTTGATACGGCGTTACAAGAATTATCCGGTAGGCAGATTGGTCTATTAGCGCCTCAGCAATTTCTTTATCATTTGCAAACAACAAGATCGTACCTGCATTTTCATTTCCAACTTTCACAGGGGAAAGGTTCTTTTGCACCCACTTCTGCAAACAATAATTCACCTCAGTATGCGGCTGTGGATTTACAGTCAGTCCCTTAAGCTCTACAAGCACCCGTCCGTTACCGTCTAACAGAAATACGTGATAAGACGATTTGCCATATTCACTTGGTACTGCGTATGCATATACAGCTTTGGCCTCTTCATCAAAAATGGTACACTCTTCTACTGTTTTAGGTACTGTCCCCGTATTTTTCTCTAAGAGACATAATATCGTCTGATAAGCACTTTCAAGAACAGCGGGATCGAGCGTATAACCCTCTGCCTTGTCGCTTGCCTTTAAGATTGTAAGCGCCTTTCCGTCCCGTATCACGCAACGGTCTATGCCTTTAAGTTTACTGCTGCAATCATAGCCGTTTTCAGCAAGCCGATGATAAAACGCTTCTCCTGATATCCAGTCAGTATACTCTGACATAAACGGTTTAATATTGATAAATTGTCCCTTTTCCTTAAGCCCCTCTAATACAAGTTTGCCGGAGAAATAAAATGATGATTCATTCTGATCTTTTATAAAAAATGAAGCAGTATCGCCTTCCGGTGCCAGCACAATTTGAATTTGGTCATTTAGACCGCTTTGTACGATCGGTTTTGAAAAAGAAAGATTTGTCAATCGAGTAATCGGATGCCCTGAAGCTATTTCTCCTGCCGCCCTCGCGATTTCTATTTGTAAAAGATACGGAAACATCCTTTCATCGTGTTTTGCTTTTACGTATAAATTATCACCTTTGACATTTATATTGAACTTTTGGTCATTAAAATCTGAAACATTGCAGTTAATATGCGGATGCAGAACATCAATTGCATCTGCCTTTTGGCGGCTTCTAGGTTTAGAGGCGCTTATTCTGCATAATTCTTTGGCAAATGGATATGTCGGTGCAGAAATCCGTCTAGGTTTGTCATTTCCATAGAGGAACGACCAGTTTATCGTGTATCCGCTGATCCAAAACTCAGCAACCCTTGAAAGATCTCTCTCTGCAATTGCTTTTTCAATTTCTTTTTCTGTCTCATGACTTTCAAATTCAATGGTGTTTGATACGGATGTAAGTTCAGATGTAAATAGCTGCTCTGATAATGTTTTTCCCTGTGAATAATCTAAAAGCTTCTTAATCAATTCCTCTTTTGAAGATGCAATGACGGCCAATCGGTATGCCATTTCTTCTCTGCCTGTCTGTAAAGTATATGCTATATTCCTAAGTGCATCTGAAGTATAATCTTTTGACTGTATGTACTCCGCTGCACCCTTTGCATAGTCAACCAGTCTTTCAGCATTTTTGGCGGAAAAAACAAATAAAAGCGGCTCTAGCTCGGTTGTTTCAAATACGGCATTCTCACTATTTACGTACTCTTCCAAGATGATATGGGCATTTGCCCCTCCGGCTCCGAATGAACTTATACCTGCACGCCTTGGAATTGATATTTTTTTTCCGTCACGCTCTGCAACGGAAGACACCCATTTTTCAGGACTTTCCGGTACATAGAAAGGCGTTTCTTGAAACTGAATATGCTCATTCAATTTAGAAGAATGAGTCAGCGATGGAACGATTGTTTTATGTTTCATTTGTAATATTACTTTTGTAATTCCAGCTATGCCTGCAGCTGCCTCCAAATGTCCGATATTAGATTTAATAGACCCGACTGCGCATGTCTTTCTGTCTGTCATTGCATCGGCAAATACTTTGTGCAATCCGGCAATTTCAATCGGATCTCCTAATGCAGTGCCTGTGCCGTGAGCTTCTATATAACTGATACTTTCCGGGTCAACCTTTCCTTTTTTCAGGGCTCTGCTAATCACCTTACTTTGAGCGGTCGGGTTAGGCACAGTATATCCATTCGTCTTTGCCCCATGGTTGACAGCTGTTGCCTTAATGATGGAATAAATTTGATCACCGTCAGCAATTGCTTTTTTTACAGGCTTCAGTAAAACAGCACCGGCTCCCTCCCCGGGAACATAGCCGTCTCCCCCAGATCCAAAGCTTCTGCAGCGACCATCGCTGGACAAAAAACCGCCTTGAGTGAGGAGTTTATATTTATCAGGATGAATGGAAAGATTAACTCCTCCGGCAATTGCAAGCTCACATTCATTCGTTATTAAACTCTCACATGCCAAATGAACAGCAGTCAAAGACGAGGAACACATTGTATCCAAAGCAATACTAGGTCCGCTGAAATTAAAAAAGTAAGATACTCTGTTCGCGATGGATGCATATGAAGAAGAAACGGCCTGCTCATGATTTCCAGCACTGTACAGCTGATATTGCCCGTACATGACACCTGCAAACACGCCGACATTTTTCCTTTCAAGCATTTTCTTCGCATACCCCGCATCTTCTATGGTATGCCACACTGTTTCCAGAAAAATTCTTTCTTGAGGATCTATTAACTCCGCTTCAGCCGGAGAAATATTGAAGAACAACGGATCGAAATGATACACGTCATCAATAAATCCTCCCCATTTACTTTGATTTTTTATGTCATGATCAGCTTCCGGCTGATAATGCAGGCTAAAATCCCAGCGGTCTTTAGGAATTTCAGTTATACAATCTTTCCCTTCCATTAAATTTCTCCAGAGAGTGTCAAGATCGTTTGCCATCGGATAGCGGCCACTGATTCCAATGACGGCAATATCATTGTCCTGATATTTTTCTGCTATTTTCAGGTTTGACTGATGAGCCAGCCCTTTTGATTTATGTTGAAAGCTCGGTACTACTGGATCAGCAGCTTCCGCCGCCTGTTGAACATTACCGCTGTCGTTTACTCCTAATTTCAGCATATGAACCAGAGCATCATGGTGCTTTTCAATGAAATAAGCTGATAATTCGGATGCAGTTTGAAACTCAAATAACAGGGTTTTTGAAAGCGCACCAAAATGCTTCTCCAGCTCATTGGTTATATTGATGATCATGACTGAGTCAAGTCCGTATTTATCCAGCGCTGCCTCTGCGTCTATTTTGTCTGCTGGCATTCTGAATTCTGCTGAAATAATTTCTTTTATAAATGTCAAAGTGTCAGCTTTCAGCTTTTTATCAGGCTTTACCGTCTCACTGACGGTTGTTTCTTCTTGAAGCAGACCGCTATCACGTTCATACAATTTATGTACATGTCTGTCTATATGATCATCTCCGCAAAATACCGTGAATTGGGAAAGCCCAGATGACAAACCTGCTGAAAACGCTCTGATCCCCTCCTCTTTCTCCAAGGGATAAAAGCCCGATTTTTTCATCGTCTCCAACGTGCGCTCATCTACTTGCATGCCGACTTCTTTCCAAAGTGGCCAATTCAGAGATAGGAACATTTTGCCCGGATTCTGAGCGGCACGCATGTTCATCAAATGATCCATATAACTATTTCCGAATGCATAATCAGCCTGTCCAATATTTCCTAAAACGGCTGAAGTAGAGGAAAAACAAATAAAAAAGTCGAGACGCTCCTGCTTTGTGGCTTCATCCAGCCAAAGTGTGCCCAATACTTTCGGCTTAATCACCTGATTGAATTCTTCTATTGTTTTTTTATGAAGAAATGAGTCGCGGATGATACCCGCGCTTTGAATGATTCCGTTTATCTTTCCATATGCTCTTTTGGTTTCATTGATTATATATTCTGCCTCTTCTTTTATTGAAATGTCAGCCTGTAAATAAATAGAAGAGGCTCCTAAGGCTTCTAATTGTGCTATCTTATTTTGTATTTTGTCTGAAAAAGGTGATCTCCCCGTTAAGACAATCTGGCATTTGGTTTGTTGAGCCAAATATTCAGCAAAGGTGAATCCTAATCCGCCCGCCCCTCCTGTGATAATATAAACACCATTGTCCCGCAGTATATATTCCTCACTTGTATGTTTGTTTGCAGGTTTATATGTTATCAGGCGTTTAACAAATCTCTCCATTCCTTGGTAACGGATTTCGATCTCAGGAGAGCTGAAGTCTCTCAGTTCATTGATCAAAATATCGCCTAAGCTGCCGTTTGCGAAAGCCGACCGCTCTAATTCAATGCTTTTTGGCGAAATTAGCGGGTTCTCCTGCTGCCAAGTCCGCAAAAAGCCGCTTGCCGATGCATAAAGGGGCTGTTCTCCTAAACGCTCGGAAAAATACGCATACAATACGTTTACTTTTTTGCGCATTTTACTCTTGAAGAGAGCCCGGTTTAATAAAAATAAAGAATAAACCCCGCTGTCACATTGTCTTTCAATCGCTTTCTCATTACTGCTAAACGGTTGGTCAGACCATAGATGGACGGCTTCCCTTATGTCTGCTTTCTCTTCTTTCAGTAACGCAAACAAGCTTGTATAATCTTTTTCAGACCGAGGGTTGATTTCAAACACACCACTCCGAATACGTCGAAATTCTTTCCCAGGCATGACTAAAATAATACTTCTATCATGCCGTACAGTCAGTTCCTTATGCAAATCCTCATTTGTATCAAATAATAAAAGACTGCCCTCTCTTCGGCTGTCTTTTGGATCTAAATCGAGATCAGCTGGCTGCCAATCCGTCTTATAATAAACAGTCTGTTCCCTTCGCTGAGCCATACCAGAATCAAGTTGCTTAATCCGTATTACTCCTTCTTCCAAGGAAATCAGGCCGCTTTTAATGTCAGAAAGTATTTTTTTTCTTACATCACGAGTTACGCTCATAAAACATATCATCCCCTTTACAAATTACATTGTTGAACATCCAGTGTTAATCCAGCATTTGAGCAAGCAAATGATCAGCTTCCTCTGTCGTCAACTCGCCAGCCTGCAATTGACCGAGCAGCTCGGTCAATTTTTCTTGTGTCACGGAAGAAACCTGTTTCTTTTGATACGGATCTCGATCTGAAAATACCTCGCCTTTTCGAAGTGTTACGTTTTGCAGTTGCACAAGCAGGTCTCCTTGATGATTCACCAGCATAATATCGTAAGTAAACTCGAATTGATCTTTTTGGCTTGTTTTGCGTGCATACACCCAGCATTCTTCCGGTACTTTCTGGTGGATATAAATCTCACCAATTGAATAAGGTACATATACAAAAGCACGTTCTCTTCCTTCGGTGATGCCAAACAATGATTGCAAAGCCCCATCAAGCAGAGACGGCGGCAGTATATTGTTATTAAAGGTATGTGCTGCTTCTTGAGGTAGTATTAAATGCGCCAGAGCTTCTGTGTCTCCGCCCCATAATCGTTGAATTGACTGAAAGCTGCGGCCATAGTCAAAACCGTTTTCCCGGAAGTGTCGGTAACATTCATCATGTTCATGGATAAAAGCGCTTCTCTTGATGATCTCGTGTCTATCAATACTCTCTATGGGCTTGACATTTTGATGAGCATCATAGCTTAATTCTCCTGATGCAAATACGGCTTTTGTACCTGCATCTTCGTCAGCCGTCATTTTAAAAAGGATGCGTCCGTCTTCGACAGAAATGAAGGAGTAAACAATTACGCTCTCTTGATATAACATTGCCGGTCTAATAAATGTAATGTTTTTCAAACCAGAGACCTTTTTCCTGCGATACGATAAATTTCCTGCGGCACATGCCATTTCAAGAAAAACCGCCGCAGGCAAAATACGCTTATCTTTCACCACATGATCCTTTAACCAGATCTCTTTTTCCATTACTGTTTTTTTAAAATATTGCTGCTCAAGGGTAGATTCGTTAGAATCAAGCAACGGATGCAAGACGGTTTTATTTTGCAATGCTGAAAGCTTTTCATCAGAAACACGGGGCACCCAATAAGATTCCTCAGCAAACGGGTACAAAGGAAGATCCACCCGCCGTGCTTTAGGTCTATCTTCATATAAATTTCTCCACTGAATATCGACACCGTAAGACCATAACTTAGCAAGGTCATTGACATCTCTTTTTTCCATAACAGCTTTAAGGAATTGTTCTTTCATTTTCCGATCATGGAAAACAAAGACTTTATCATAATCTTTAGTCACATTGCCCTTGTATACATTGTCTCCAATTATTCCTTCATCACAGAAAAGCTTCAAATTCCCCCTAAGTTCATGCAGATCCGATGCCACAAAAGCAATTCTCTCTTCCATCGGCTCCCTACACGTTTGTAGTGTATAAGCAATATCATCGACCGATACAGCTGTCACCTGGTCTGTGTATTGAAGAAGACGACGGGCGTATTCCCTCAGCCTGTCTTCGTTTCTTGCGGAGAGAACTGCGGCATAAGGACCGCTACCTGTATTTTTAACAGAATCAATATGATTTTCATATTCTTCAAGAATAATATGGGCATTCGCCCCCCCTGCTCCAAATGAACTAACCGCTGCCCTTCTACGAGTTATACTGGCTTCTTTACGCCACTCCTCTTCTTTTTGCTGAACATAAAAAGGCGTATTTTCGAAATTTATATTAGTATTTAATCGCTCAGAATGAATGGAAGGCGCCAATTTTCGGTGCTTAAACTGAAGCAATACCTTTGTAAGCGCCGCTATGCCTGCAGCGGATTCTAAATGTCCGATATTTGATTTAACTGAACCAATTGCACAAAATTGTTTATCATCGGTAAATTGTTCAAAAGCTTTTGTCAGCCCCGCAATTTCAATCGGATCTCCAAGTGAAGTACCCGTTCCATGTGCTTCCAAGTAACTGATGGATCTTGGACTAATACCTGACTTTTTAAAGTTTTCGGCGATCAGCTCAGCTTGCGCATTTGGATTTGGAACAGTAAAACCATTTGTTTTCCCTCCATGATTTACAGCTGTTCCTTTAATCACACCATAAATACAGTCTTGATCATTGATTGCTTTATGTAACGGTTTTAATAGTACGGCTCCCGCCCCTTCTCCTGGAACGTAGCCGTTCCCACCTTCCCCGAAGCTTCTGCATAGACCTTCTGTAGAAACAAAATTCCCTTGGCTCAGCCAAAGATATTTGTTAGGGTGTATGGACACATTTACGCCCCCAGCTAACGCAATCTCACTTTCTCCCCTTTTTATACTTTCACATGCCAAATGAATGGCTGTCAAAGATGACGAGCACATCGTATCTAAAGCAATACTTGGTCCAGAGAAATTAAAAAAGTATGAAACTCTATTAGCTATAGAAGAAAAAAAAGAACTGAGCGCAACAGCATTGCCTTTTGCTGTCTCCTCCGCACCAAATAATTGATATTGCCCGTACATTGCTCCTACAAACACCCCGGCTTTCATACCGTCAAGCCGATCTCTCGTATACCCGGAGTCTTCAAACGTATGCCAAGCGGTTTCGAGAAAAATACGTTCCTGAGGGTCCATCATCTCAGCTTCTTTATGGGAAATGTGAAAAAACAGCGGGTCGAATTGATCAACACGATTAATAAACCCTCCCCATTTACTGTTGATTTTCCCTCTGTCCATTCTGTCAGGACTGTAGTCCGATCTGAAATCCCACCGTTCTTTAGGGATCTCGGTAATACAATTCTTTCCACCAATGATGCAATCCCAGAATTCCATAACATTATCTGCCATTGGATATCTGCCGCTTACTCCAATAATTGCAATATCTTCATTAATTGGTGTATTTACACTCACTGCATGTGCCGGCTGTCTTTCCTGCTGCATTTTTGTATGTTTTTTCAGTTTTGGTGCGGCTTCTATTTGAGCTATCCCAACTTCTTTTAATACTGTCTCTTTAAACGATTTCAGAAAGAAATCAGCAAGCTCATCGACGTTCCGGTATTCGAAAAAGATCGTTTTAGGCAAATCCCCGAACGTATCTTCAAGCTTTGATATAAGCGACATGATTATAAGTGAATTAATCCCGAACTTTTCAAAAGAATCATAAGCATTTATTTTATGATTAGGGATTTTCAATTCACTGCAAATGGTTTTGATAAGATAATCATTAACTTTATCCTTAATTACAATTTCATTATCTTCAGTGTTTTTCTCTATTTCCGTTTGATTGTCTGAAGGAGTCAGTTTGCGGAAAGGGATTGTTTTTAAGAGCTTGTCCCGGTCTCCTTCCACAGGCATTATGTTACTAAATGAAGATTGCATCATTTTATCAAAAGCTTTAAAAGCCGCTGTTGAATGTATCGGAATCATTCCGAATTTCTCTTTCAAATGGACAACAGCACTGTCATCAAGATTCATTCCGCCCTCTTTCCATAGCGGCCAATTTATTGAAAGTGTCTTTCCATTTCTGTTCAGCTGATTTCGGAACATCGCATAACTGTCCATAAAACTGTTGGCGTACGCATAATCACTCTGACCGGCATTTCCGTTCGCAGCAACAGAAGAAAACAGAATAAAGAAATCAAGATTTTCATCTTTTGTCAGCTCATCCATCCAAATCGTTCCGAATACTTTCGGCTTTAATACTTCAACAAACTCACTCAGATTTTTTTTAGCAATAAAAGAATCTTGAATGAGACCTGCAGCATGGATAATGCCGCTTATTTGGCCACGCTGCTGTTTCACGTCACAGATAAATTGCTCAGCCTTTATTCGTTCCGATATGTCCGTCTGTATATACTCAACAAAAGACCCTTTTGCGTTTAGTTTTCTGAGCTGTTCCTTCTGAACTTCGCTTAAAGCTGAACGGCCTGTCAATATGATGACCGCCTCAACTTCGTTCGCGATATGTTCCGCAAACATAAGACCGAGTTTTCCTGCACCGCCGGTAATGATATACACGCCGCCTTTATGATATGATACATGCTTCGGAGCTAATGACTTTGCATTTTCTAAATCAATATGCTGCATTCCTTTAATATACCTGCTGTGAGAGTCAATTAAAATTTCGCATTCATTTGATTGAAAGCTTTGTAATTCATTACATGCCATCTCCCACAATTGCGAAGCGGTAGGATCTGAATCAGGCTCTTCTCTATGAATTTGAAGCGTTTTCGCCTTCAATTTGGAGCTTTCCATATTTACCGTTTTTATAAAACCCCCGACCGCTTCATTAAACGGCTGATTCTGACCGTTTGTCCAATACATATGCAATAATTTCGTATTATCATATTTTGCTTTTATTAAAGCCTTTGTTAAAACAAACAATGGCAAAATCCCGTTGAGAAGTGCCTTATGAATCAACTCTTCACTTAATTCCGGAACAGCGCTGTTCCATAGATATAGAACACATCCAGGTGTAAATTTGCTTTTTTCCAAGTCTGCAAACAGGTTTTCATAATGAGCCTCATTTGACGGGTCTATTGTGTATACATTTTGCTCCAGACAGCTGAAATAAACATTAGGAGTTACGAGAATAACATGCACTTGATCTTTGTAAAGCATACTAATATATTCTGTAAGTCGTTTATCTCGATCAAAAATTAATATGCTTCTTGGCGCCTGTTGTTTCTGTACATCATCATTTTTTGACGATATCCAATCTCTTTTAAAAAAGACAGTTTGGGACGCAGCTTGCGATTGCTGCTCCGTCCCATTTTTTATTTGTTCTTTTCTGTAAGTGCGAATTAGTTCTAATCCTGTATCAGGAGACATCTGCTGTTCTTCAATCAAGGAAAGTATTTGTTTAATATGCACTATTTTACCTCCAGCAGTTGATAGACTTGGTCAGCGGAAAGCTCACCGTTTTTCAATTGTTTTAATAGTAAAAGAATTGTCTGATCTTCACTGTCTTCCGGCAGTAATCCTCCCGCGTTTACTTTTCTGACAGAAAAGTTATTCATGCTTGCAGCAATTTCTCCGTCTTCATTAATAAATTGGATGCTATACGTGCAAAATCCAGTCTCTTTTACACGTGCAAAACATTTTTCCTCAAGCGGGCTACAAATCACAAGCTCCTCAAGTGAATAAGGAACATATAAGCTTCCTTTATCATTATCATTTAACAAAAATGCGACCGATTGAAATCCTCCGTCAATCAATGACGGGTGAAGTTTAAAATGCTCAAAATCGTTTTTCAGCTGCTCTGGCAGAACAAGTTCTGCCAGTACCTCCTGACCGCTGCAGTAGACGGCGGTCAGGCTTTGAAACCCAGAGCGATAATCCAGCCCCATTCTGCTAAAATGCTGATAACATTCTTTGCGGCTAATTTTTGTATCACTGCTGTGTTTAAACAGTTCAATATCAAAGTGTTCAAGCGGTCTGATAATATTTGATTCCTCGAACTCTGCAATACTTTGTGAGCAGATTTGCAATTCACCCTCCGGCTCTCCTGTGCAGATTGTTATATTCAGTTTATCTTTTTGCATTTGAAGACTTGAATAGATGTGAAACGGTGTTCCTTCGTAGGTAATTGGTTTGTTCCATACGACATCTTTAATCTTACATATAGTGCTCTCAGCAGCTATTTCCGCGGAGACAAGAGCCATTTCAAGATATGCTGCTCCCGGTAAAACAGGACGCCCAGAAACAAGGTGATCAGTGATAAAAAATTCAGAGCCGGTAATATTTGTTTTAAACTTCAAGCTCTTTAAAGTTGACAAATTTTCGCTTAACAAAGGATGAATCCGCTTTTCCAGTTCAACGTTTTTGATTTTCTGTCTGAACCAATAACTCTCCCTTGCAAAGGGGTAGGATGGCAACGGCATTTTGTTATATGTTTTATTGAATATTTGCCGCCAATTCACTTTTGCTCCCTCGGCCCACCATTGAGCCACCAATTCCTCTTTACCGCTTTGAATAGCCTCTAGAAGAAGCTCTTCAGTTATAACTGTGTATTTCTTTTTATTTTCATTGATAAATACGCCTTCTTGTTTCTTGTTAAACTCAAGGAAGCTGATGTATTTGTCTCTTAACTCTCTTATATCAGAAGCACATATAGCGATTCTTTCTTCCATTTCTTCGCGCCCGTTTTGCAGCGTACTTGCCATATCAGTCAGATTAACCGAAACTTCTTTTCTGATTGCATGATCCAAATACTGAATCATCAGCTTAATATAGTCGAGCAATTGATCTTTGGTTTTCGCTGACAACACAAAAATGTGGTTTCTTCCACTTTCCGATATTCTCCTGTTCTTTTCTCTGTATTCTTCTAAAACAATATGTGCATTTACACCTCCAAATCCAAAAGAGCTGACACCTGCTCGCATTGGTATGTCAGCGTACAGTTCATCTTTCATTCTTTTCCATTTTTCATTTGTATCTGTTATATAAAATGGTGTGCCATCTAGTTTGATATATGGATTAAGTTCAGAAAAATTAACAATTCCAGGGAGTTTTTGGTATTTAAACGCCAATAATACTTTGATCACCCCAGCTATTCCAGCAGCCGTTTCTAGATGACCTATATTTGTTTTAACGGAGCCTATCCCGCAAGACTTTTGTTCAGTAAAAGGAATGCCCCATTCTTCATATAATGTTTTGAATGCTTTTACAATGCTGTTTACCTCAATTGGATCGCCAAGGCTTGTCCCTGTCCCGTGAGCTTCAATATATCCGACCGTTGCAGGACTGACACCGGTTTTCCTCCAAGCTTCAGTTAATAAATCTACCTGCGCCTTCGGATTTGGTGCAGTCAAGGAATTGGCGTGTCCCCCATGGTTTATCGCTGTTCCTTTAATCAGGCCATATATGTGATCCCCATCCGCTTGTGCTTTACTGAGCGGTTTAAGCAATACCGCCGCTGCTCCTTCACTTCTCACATAGCCGTCCGCTCTTCTATCAAACGTTTTACACTTTCCGTCTTTTGCCAGCATACCTGCTTTGTCGAAAGCTATAAACAGGGTCGGGCTTGTCATAATATGAACGCCCCCTGCAATGGCCATGTCAAATTCTCCCCTCTGAATTCCCTCTGCCGCACGATGCAGCGCAACCAATGAACTAGAGCAAGCCGTGTCAACCGGTTCGCTTGGGCCCGTAATATTCAGCAGATAAGAGATTCGATTCGCCAATATACAATGATTTAGGCCAGTAGCTGTCTGTGCCTGAATCGGGGTAAGATTTTCACTGAGACGTTCAGCATAGTCTGTTGTAGCAACACCTGCAAATACAGCGGTTTTAGTCCCTGCCAAATCAGAAGGTTTATAACCTGCATCTTCTATTGCCTTCCAAACTGTCTCTATAAAAATCCTTTGCTGTGGATCCATTAATTCTGCTTCCGCAGGAGAAATTCCGAAAAACAAGGGATCAAATTTATCTGCGTCGTTTATAAATCCCCCTCTTTTTATATTCGTTTTATTTCTCTCTTTTATCGGATCACCATCAAATTCTCTCCAGTCCCAGCGGTCTTCAGGAATATCTGTAATCAAATCACGGCCCTTTTCGATTTGTTCCCAAAGTTCCTCTATTGTGTCTGATTGAGGGAATCGTCCGCTTATCCCCACTATTGCAACAGGCTCATTTAACGTGCCTTCTGCTTCACTGTTTTCTTCCGAAGAGGTAAGAGCAAGATCAGCATATCCGTCATCATAATCCAAAGACGGTTCCACTTCGTCTATTTTTTCAGCGTCTGTTTTGGAAGAAGAATCGGTTGAAAAACTGTAACTGTCCCCATACTGATCTATTAAATAACCTGCAACTTCATCTAACGAATTGTATTCAAAGAAAATGGAAGGCAGCAGGTCTGTTCCATACCTTTGATTAATTTCATTTCCAAGCCTTGTAAAAGTGATAGAATCAAACCCGTATTCACCAAATGAAGTTTCTCCTTCTATTTCTTGCCTTTCTATCTTCAAAAGAGCTGAAATGATATGTGCAATTTCCTCTTTCAGATATTCTCTGGTGTTCTTATTCTCATGATCTAATAGATTATTCTGCACCTGTTCTTGTGAACATTCGTCATGTATATAATCAAGCAATTCATAAAAATCATAAAAATCAAAAAACTGGGATGGCATTATTGAAATTCCTAATGATTCGTTTAATTCATTACCCAGCATTGTAAACATAATTGAATCAAATCCATATTCACTTATAGGCAGCTCAAAATCAAATTCACTTTCATTAATCTTCAATACGGTGCATATAATGCGTGCCAAAGTGTTTCTCAGTGAAGATATAGTTCTATCTGGCTCATTATTTTCTTCAATGGCTTCTCTATTACCTTTTTCTTCGGCGATACCTATGATTCGCTCCAATTTTAATTCATTGCCGCTAAATACCATGATTTGATGTTCACACCCTGTCATTGCTTTATCAAATGCTGATAGACCCTCTTGTTCACCTAAGGACAGCATCCCAAAATGTTCATATAGAAATCTCTCTGAGTGTCTGTCAACTTGCATGCCGCCTTCTTTCCATAACGGCCAATTAATAGAGAGTGTCTTTCCAGGTTTGTCTTCAGCTGCTCTCAGCTCCGCAAAATAATCCATGAAACGATTAGCATAAGCATAATCCGTCTGTCCCGCATTCCCTATTTTTGCACTAATTGATGAAAACAGGACAAAAAAGTCCAGTGGCTCTTTTGCTGTGTACTGATCAAGCCAAATCGTACCATGTACTTTGCTTGCTAAGACAGCTCTCACATCCTCTTCACGTTTGTTAATGAGTAATGAATCTCTTATAACGCCCGCGCTGTGTATAATGCCCTTTAAAGAGCCTAGTTTGCTTTTTATAAGATTTATCAGATCGGCGGTATTTTTTTCCTCAGAAATATCAGTCTTAACATAAAAAATTTCCGATCCGGAGGCTTCCAGTTCTTTTATACACCTGACAGATTCCTCAGAAAGTTCTGACCTCCCTATCAACACTATCTTTATTCTGCCTTTTTGTATAAGGTGCTTGGCAAATATCAGTCCTAGTCCGCCTGCTCCTCCTGTAATGAGATAAACTCCATTTTCTTCTATTTCAACTTTTGAAATGCCGTCCGTATATTTAATACTGACGGACTTCTTCACGTATCTGATTCCATCCACATATCTGATTTCTGTGGAACCGCTGTCGCTAGCAACACTTTCTTTTACGATGCAGTCCAACTCCGGGAGAAGGCCATTCGGCAGCAACTTCTGCCCGCTGCATATTTCAATATTTCTACCTGTAATCATAGGCTGTTCTAGATGAAGCGCCTGAAAAAGACCGCTTAACGCCATTTGATAAGGTAAAACTTGATTTTTTTCTGTAAAAAACACATGAGATATTTTTATTTTATTTTTGGGCTTCACTGATATAAGTGCTTTCGTTATATAGAAAACCGGAAAAACAGCCTCATTAAGTTTACTTTTAATATCATGGGAAATTTTCGTTTCGGGACTCTTTCCAAACAAAACCACATGTCCGATTGTTACTTGCCTTCGCGTAAGAATCCCCAGCAGTGTCTTGTAATCGTCAAGTTTATGACTATTCAGCTCATATGAATAGATTCCCTTTTCTTTAAATTGGTTCCCGCCTCGAACAAAGATTAGTTTCAGGCCAATGCTTTCATACGCATTGCGAATGTGCTGCTCTGTTATATCGTCATGGAGCACAATAGCCAAACAGGTGTTTGAACGGCAGATTTCATCTGAATGGTGATTAAATTCCTGAACCCATTTGTCCTTATAATAAGTGATTGAATGCTCCGTTTTTACAATTTGATTGTGCTGTGGGCTCTTTAGTGCTTTGAGAGCTAAGTTTCTCAGTTTCAAACTTACTTGGCCTTTATCATCCATATACATAATATTGAATCTTTTTACAGATGAAGCATTCTTTTCATCAGCTGGTATGACATAAGCATAACCGCTATCCGAGGGAGCACTCAAAATCTCCAGCTCTCCTAATTCAAAAGGCAAATATGGCACTTGACCGCCATCATGCTCAAGCGTAAATCCGATAGTTGACTGGAAAATACCGTCTAACAAACATGGATTCAGCATTCCTCTGGCTCCATTTAACTGAAGATTGTCAGCAAGAGATATGCGTGAAAGAACCGCGTTTGGAAGGATAAACAGCTGCTTAATCACTTGGTAACTGCTGCCATAGTTCAAGCCTGCCTGCTTAAAGCTCTTATAGCACTCATCACCATTGATTGTGCTTTTTTGCTCCTTTAGCAAATTATTCAATTCAAATCGTTCTATTTCACGTGCTGCTTCTGCCTCGTAGAACTTAAGTTTACCTTGTGAATGAACAGCGGTTTCAGAATGCAAATTACTTTTTACTATAAACCTGCTGCTGCCTTCTTGATTGGGTAACAGATCAATAGCAATTGTCTTTTCTTCCTGAACGGTAATTGGAAGTGACCATACGATTTGACTCAACTTCACAACTTGTTTTCCATTTAATCTCTCTGCTGCTTCTCTTGCGGCTTCAATGACCGCAGCTCCCGGTAAAACAAACTCGCCATTTATGATATGGTCTTTCAGATAATAATCAGAACTTGACAGCTTTTTGTTAAACCGGCTTTCTCCCTCTGAAAAATTAAACAAAGGGTCTGGATCGACCAATTCTTTTTTCTGCATATGAACAGACTTCGAAACACAAAGTTTATTCTTTAAAAAAGGATATGTGGGAAGCGCAATTTTGCTTGCAGCTCGCTCAATATGGATATCTTCCCATGCCAAATCTCCCCCTGAGACCCAATATTCAGCCATCTCTGCCATTGTTCGTTTATCCGCCTTCATTTGTATACCGTTTTGTTTTTGTCTTCGCTTCTGATTGATCTTTTTTCCTCTGAATATACTTTGATCTGTATCCCCATTAATGTACTTATTCAGTTTAGAGATTAAATCATAGACATCTTTTGATATAATGGCGAGTCTTTCAGACATAGGCTCACGTCCATTCAGGAGCGTAAAAGCAATATTTGAAAGACCTACGTTTTTGTAAAGTCCCTCTTGCTCGTAAAAATCACTGACTTGTTTCTTATTTTGTTCCAAAAAGCGTTCTGCCGTAAAATCTTCTGTATCTTGCGGCTGCCTGCTTCTTAAATTGTAAAAGTTATAAATTTCGTCAATCCATGACATGAACAGGTCTGACTGCCAATCGGTGCTTTTCGCAGTCTTTATGTCAACGCCGCATTTTTCAGCTGCTTTTTTAAACTCTTCCTTAACTGCTTTCACAAGTGAATGGTCATGTTTTTGACTGGCCCTTTGGAGATACCCTGCAAGCTGTTTTGCATACTCCTGTAAACTTAGCGGATGTTTTGCTGAAAGTACAATAAGTTCTTCACCTTCCTGCCAGCTGGTATCAGAAATTGCAGGAGGCTCGTACTCTTCAACAAGGATATGTGCATTTGACCCACCAGCTCCAAAAGAGCTTAGTCCCGCTCGTCTTGGGTATGTTTTTTCGGGATTTTTCTCATCAGTAAGCTTCACCCACTCAGATGTTTCCTGCTGAAGATGGAACGGTGTCTCGTCAAGATGAAGATCTGGATGTATTCGCTCAGCATGAAGTGTGGCAGCTATTTTTTTATATTTCATCTGTAATATGATTTTTGTCAGGCCGGCAATACCTGCTGCTGCTTCAAGATGACCTATGTTTGATTTAATGGACCCAAGCGAGCAATATGATGACTCGTCCGTATATTCTCTAAAGGCTTTTGTCAAGCCTCTGACTTCAATTGGGTCACCCAGCGGGGTACCTGTGCCGTGGGCTTCAATATAGCCGATGCTTCTTGCGCTCCAATCAGCTGCAGCAAGAGCCTCTTGAATAAGGCTTGCTTGAGCTGCTGGATTAGGAACGGTATAACCGTTCGTTTTCCCTCCATGGTTGATCGCTGTCCCTTTAATCACTGTGTACACCGTATCATTATCCCGTATTGCATCTTTCAGCGGTTTCAGAATAACTGCTCCTACACCTTCTCCGGGTACAAAACCGTCACCCCCTGCACCAAAGCTCCTGCATTGCCCTGTCTTTGAAAGCATCCCCATTTGACAGCGGTACAAGTAGTCCGACGGATGTAAATACAAGTTAACTCCCCCGGCAACAGCAATAGAGCACTCACCTTTTTTTAAGCTTTCACACGCCATATGGATTGCAGTTAATGATGAAGAACAAGCTGTGTCAACAGGTACACTTGGCCCTGTAAAATCAAATGTGTAAGAAACTCTGTTCGCAAGAGACCATGGAAACGAGTTTGGGATCACAGTATTTTTATCTGTCGGTATTCGTTCACCGAGCAGTTTATAAGAATTAGTCGTGACTCCAGCAAAAACCCCAACATGTTTTCCCGCTGTTTTTTGCAAACGATTCAGGGTATACCCTGAATCTTCAAACGCCTTCCACACAGTTTCTAGAAAGATACGTTCCTGAGGATCCATGGCTTCTGCTTCTCTTGGCGATATATGAAAAAACAAAGAATCAAATGAATCAGCACTCGGTAAAAAACCGCCCCATTTACAATAAATCTTTCCCTCTTGGGCTTTAGCAGGATCAGAATCATAATAAGCGTGGGCATCCCAGCGTTCTATCGGAACTTCTGTGATAGTATCTTTCTTTTGAGATAATACATCCCATAATTCCTCGATGTTCTCCGCACCGGGATATCGCCCGCTTATGCCGATGACAGCTATACCATCGTGTTTTTCTTTCTCCTTCATTACAGGCGCAATATGTAATTGAGCTGGATTAACAGCTGTAGAACTCTGAATTAGTTTTTCTTTCTTTTTCGCAGGAAATAAACTTTCCAGCCGATCCGGATATTCCTTTATGAGATAGTCTGCCAAGTCTGTGATGGTCTGGAACTCAAATAAAAGCGTTTTTGAAATAGCTCCTAACGCCTGCTCCAGCTTTGAATTGCATTGATGTATCATGACCGAGTCCATACCATATTCAGCTAAGTGCACAGAATGGTCTATTTCCTCAGGTTTAACACCAACTTCGGCTGAAATAATGCTTGCTAAAAATGATCTCGTCTGTATTTTCACATCACCCGAAGCCAACTGAATTGTGTCACTTATTTGTGTGTAATTCGTTTGAAATCGTTGCTCCATAAATTGTTCAAAACGATCTGAATCTCCGCAGACTGCAATATTATGCAGCTGTCCGGACATCACAATCTGGGCGAACCAATCCGCCCCAGCTTCAGAAGACAATTCTTCAAGACCGGAATCACGAAAAAGTGATGTTCTCGCCTGATCTGATATACTCACTCCCATTCCGATTTCTTTCCATAACGGCCAATTGATTGTTAAAGTACGCCCGTTGCGCTGAGATTTTTGACGCTTCTGTTCCCTATACTCAGCAAAGTGGTCTAAGAAGCTGTTTGCATATGCATAATCAGTCTGACCTTCGTTTCCTGCAATAGAGACCACTGATGAAAAAACAGCGAAAAAGTCCAATTCAATCTCCTTCGTCGCATTATCCAGATACAACGTTCCTTGCACTTTCGGAGCTATGACTTCTGAAAGCTCTTGCTTTGTTTTTTGAAAAAGGAATGAATCTCTGATAACTCCTGCACAATGAATAATCCCGCTAAGGCCTGAATATCGTTCCATAATATCATCGACCAGTTTTATTACGGTTTCTTTATCTGATATATCCGCCTGCATATAAAAGACTTCCGCATTAAATTGATTTAAAAATTCCAACAGCTTCTGTTTTTTCCCGCGTAATGGAGAACGTCCTGACAGAATGATTGTGCATGTTTCGGATTTTGCACAATACTCAGCAATTTTACTGCCAATCCCCCCTAATCCCCCTGTAATTAAGTACACTTTATCTTTCCCGGGATATTGGACTGGGGAGAAGTTCGTTTTAGTCTTCTTCTCTAATACCTGGGCATACCTTACACCGTCTTTGTACATAATGTTTATGTTATGGTCCGGGGCTGCATCTATTTCTTTATATAAGATGTCTGACTCTTCGGAATACGAAATTGACATTGAGCCATTTGTAAAGCGAATCGCCTTGCAGCACAGCTCAGGATATTCTTGCTTTACTGACTTAAAAAAACCGCCGATCCCTTCAAAACAGGGCAGTCTCTTTTCCTTATCATTACTGAATACATATATAAGCCGCACCTTGTTTATAAGGTTTTCACTTATTAATGCCTTTGTCAGGTAAAAAACGGAGTATATTCCTGTTTGCAACGCTTCATCAAATTCTGATTGTTTGTCAGCCCATGCATGCAAAATCGAATCTGGTATTGCATTTTTTTGTTTTAACAATCGGATCAGGCTTATATAATCTTCAGGGTTTTCTCTATTTATTGTGAACACATCATCGCTTATTTGCTCAAAACGATCACCTTTCGTGACAAGATATACAAAAGTGTTCTCTCTCTCTTGCAATACTTCCGAATACCTTTTATGATCCGAAAAAAGCAAAATCGTACTCCTTTGTCCATCTGTGAGAACTTCCGACAGCGGTGATTCCTTCCATACCGGTGCATATAATGACCGTTTTATATTCTCCACAGAAAATGCGTCTGTTTTTGATATTTCAGGTTTCAAGTCAAAATGATACCGTTCAAATGGATAAACAGGCAAAACTACTTTTTTCTTATTGTGATCACCCAGTCTTGCCCAAACAATCTCTTCTCCTTTTAGCCACATTTGCATAAACACCTGATAAAGAGACTCATCAGGCGATTTGCTCGGCTCAAAATATGCTTCATGCTTAATATTCATCGTAAGAGGCAAGGTTCCGAATTTAAAGGTGCAAAAGTTAGGAATTTCAATATCTCTATTCGGCTCAATTGTTTTTTCCGATATTTTTAGAACAAGGTCAGTTATCTCTTGATTTAAATCCTGTATTTGGTTGTGATCAACCATTAATGGAAATCGGTCTTTTTCATAAAAATCGGACGGTGCCTGTTGTAAATACTTAACTGCCTGTTTTATTCCTTCCGGCTGTTTCAATAACATGCTCATAACAAGCTCTTTAGACAGCACACCGGCATCAATTAGGTACAAGAGTTCTTGAGAATATCGGTTTTCTGATAAGCCTTCTTGCTCTGTTAAATCCCATTTCTTATAGAGTCTTTGCAAAGAAGCAAGGATTGCTACTAACGTTACTACTTCCTCATCCGTCAGTTTTTCTCCGCTAAATCCTGATCCATCAATAATATTCTTCAAGACACTGATTTGCTGAGAGTGCGCCGACTTTTCCCATTCCTCTATGTAGCCTTTAAATGTATATTGATGCTTAAGAAGTAATTGTGCTTTTTTCCGTAAATGAATCGCAGATTCAACTGAGAATTGAATACCATTCAGTAACATCCTGATATAATTCTCATCCAACTGAACTGGAAAATAGGTTTTCGCGGTATACGGACTCAGAAACGGAATGGACGGCGGATCACAAAATAATGCCGCTGCCTTCTCAACATTCGCGATAAAAGCGTATACATTTTCAATTTTTAGTATACCGGCTACAGCAAGAGCAATAAAATACCCGTCTCCAACACCAGTAATACAGCTTGGTCTAAAACCTGCAGTCAGCATGCTTTTTACTATTGCAGTATTGATAACTACAGAATACAGTCTGGATTTTTCAGTTGTCCATTTCTCTTTAAATGTATAATCTACAGTCGAAATGCCTTGCAGCATTTTCTCTACTTCTTTTTCTATATTAGGGAATACCCTTTTAATCTCTGTAAATTGTTCGTAGCTTTCCCACTTTAAGTCACCAATAACAAGTATCCACTTACAATCATTTTTCTTATGAATCGTCAGTCCATTTTCAATATGATTCCTTAATTCGGCCTTGCTGTCTGCTAATATACCTGCTCTATACTCAAACGTTGCTCTGCCGGTCAGAAGCGTGCTGCTAATTTCTTCATGTGAAAATTTTTGAAATTCCTCGGACTCACCGGAAAATAATTTCCACTGCTGTAACATTTGCTCCATGCTTTTTTCACTTTTTGCAGAGAAAAGAAACGGTTGTATTTTACCGTTACAGCTTGCTTTTGATACTTCTTTGTGTATAAATTCTTCGATAATGACATGAGAGTTAACGCCCCCAAAGCCGAAAGAACTTATTCCCGCTCTAAGCGGTTCTCCGTCCGGAGCCTGCCAATCACATGAATTCATTGCCAGAACAAATGGTGTTTTTTCAAATTGGATAATTGGATTAACCATATTTACATTTAGCGTTTTCGGTATCCTTCGATGTTTCATCATCATTAACACTTTAATTAATCCTGCCATACCGGCTGCTGCTTCCAAATGACCGATATTCGTTTTGACACTTCCGATCCGGCAATATTGTGTATGATCAGTATATTGCAGATACGCCTTCGTCAAAGCTTCAATTTCGATTGGATCGCCCAAAGATGTTCCCGTGCCGTGTGCTTCAATATAAGAAATCGTTGAAGCATCTACATTGGCACTTTTTAAAGCAGCTAAAATGACTTGACATTGAGCATCCACACTAGGCGCAGTAATTGAACGGGTTTTCCCGCCATGATTTACAGCTGTTCCTTTAATAATGCCGTAGATATGATGACCGGCTTTTACTGCTTCATCCAGTCGTTGAATCAATAAAACTCCTGCGCCTTCGCCAGGAACATAGCCGTTTGCAGCCGCGTCAAAACTCTTACATTTACCATCGGGGCTCAGCATTCTGGCCTTTGAGAATGATATGTATTTCCAAGGCTGAAAATTTAAATTCACGCCCGAAGCAATGGCAAAATCGCTTTCCTTTTCCCTCAGTGATCTAACCGCTTCATCCAAAGCAACAAGCGATGACGCGCACGCAGCATTTACAGACATGCTTTTCCCCGTAAAATCAAATGCGAATGAAATGCGGTTGGAAAGAATAGACTCAAAGCTCCCGAGACAAGCATAGCTGTCAATTTCCGAATCAGCACAGCCCATCTGACGATAGTCAGAGTTCATAATACCTGTAAAGACAGAAGTAGTTTTATCCTGAAGCTCACTCAATGATACACCTGAATCTTCAATGCAGCGCCATGTCTCCTCTAAAAGAATTCTTTGTTCAGGATCCATGTTTTTTGCTTCACGAGGAGAAATATGAAAGAATTTATGGTCGAAGTATCTGGCCTGTTCAATAAACCCTCCCCATTTACTGATACTTTTATTTGGAATGTTGATGTCAGCAGAATAATATTGTTCAGGGTTCCACCGTTCAAGCGGCACTTCTCGAATGGAATCTTTACCGCTATGTATATTCTCCCAGAATTCATGATAATCATTAGCATCAGGAAATCTGCATGAAATTCCTATAATTGCTATATCAGATGATTTATACGAGTTATCGCTCCCAGTCTTTTTATTCAAATGATGAACCATTCGTTTCCAGCACCCCTCTCTTTTATTAAAATATCGTTTTCAATCGATGCCTTAGTAAGTTTTCTGCTTCAATCATTATCTTTTCACCGATTTCCCCAACATGCCTGTTTCTCCATGCTTCTAATTCTGTTCCCTTCACCCACTGATTAAAAGCACCCAGAGACGGACCGCAATGCACCTGATAATCCACCCTTCTTTTTTCGTCCCCTTCCAATGCAAACAAACTGGCTTTTCGCAAATACCACTTAAAAATTAATAACATCTTAAATTTTGGATTACAGTCCGCTTTTTCAACTAGATTTGGATATGTTCTTTTAATGTCTTCATAGATTTCATCAAAAGTTTTTTTAAAATACTTACTTTCTAACTGGATCTTTGTTTTATCATCTATCTCATCAAGAGACTGAAATTGCTGATACAATTGCTGCAATTTATTTGCTCTGACAGGGAACAACATTCCCCTTTTCATTACCTGGACCTTTGCGCCGAACTCAAACATAGCTTCGGAAGGTGCATAAGCAGTATCCTGTATTTCCATTTCACTCAATAATTCTTTGACAGATTCACTTGTGCCGGACTCAGCTGTACATTGATTGATAGACCCTGTCATAACAAAATCAGCTCCCATTAAAAAAGCAGAGGCTGCTGCTTCGGGAGTTCCGATACCTCCGGCAGCTCCAATTCTAATTCTCTTTTTATAGTTATTCGTTTTCATCATATCGTCACGCATCCTCATAAAAAACGGAAGCATAACTGATAACGCTCCTTGATCAGTATGACTGCCGGAATCCGCTTCAATGATCATATCGTCAGCTACAGGAATTCGGCTTAGCCATTTTACTTGTTGTGAAGTTAAAATGCCCTGTTCGGCCATTTTCTCGACTATGTTTGCAGGAGCTGGACTCAGAAACGCCGCTGCAACTTCCGGTCGGGACACTTTTGCAATGATTCGATTATAAGGCATGACATGACCGTCTTTGTCTTCCTTCAACTGTTGCGCTTTGTAATAAATTAATGCCTCATTAACGGAAAGGTACGAAGACGCTTCTATCACCCTTACATCATGTTTTACATATAAATCAATCAGCTGTTTTTCTTTATCTAGATTATCTGGTTCCGATTGAATATTCATTCCATAAAACTGACTTTTTTCGAGTCCATTCTTAATCGAAATAATCGCTTGCTCAATATCCTCAATTTCTAAGCCTGCAGTTCCGAAAAAACCCATCATTCCTTTTTCACCAAGATGGATGATCATTTCAGCTGAAGAAATTCCTCTATGCATGCCCCCTGCCAAATATGCATATTTCAAATTATAATCATTTTTGAAAGATTGATCTCCCAGTTGAGATTTTGGAGAATTTTCCCCAGTAGATTCTTTCCCTGGGTTGGTTTCTGCCGTCAGCTCTATTCCAGAATTTATATCATCATCTTCAGGAATAGAGTCAATGACCTCAGGTGCGTTGATGATAAGCGGCAGCTCATTTTTTTGAATGGTTTGTGTCAACTTCGTCAGGATGTTGCCCGGTCCGACCTCTTCAAAAGCAGTTACCCCCTGTCCCATTAGGTATCTGATACTTTCAGTCCATTTTACTGAATGTGTTATTTGTTCAATCAAGTTATGTTTAATGTCTTCTTGCTTATAAGGTCTAGCTAAATAGTTTGATATGACCGGAATGTTTAATTTCGAAAATTGAAAGGGTTCGATAAATTTGGCAAAATGCTTTTTCGCATCCTCCATAAAACGAGAATGAAAAGCTCCCCCGACTTTCAGAACAACATATGCCGTTGCCCCCGCTTGTTCAAAATATACGGCTGCCCGCTTTATGTCCTCGACTTCCCCTGCTATCACAATTTGAGACGACGTATTGTAATTAGCAATATCTATTTGATCAAAATCAAACTGTTTAAGCACCTCTCTTATTTTATTTTCATTGAGTCCAATGACAGCCGCCATTCCGCCTTGTGAAGACGCACTCATTAATTCTCCTCTTTTTGCAACTAATTTGAGCCCTGTTTCAAAGTCAAAGACACCCGCTGCAAATAAAGCTGTATATTCGCCGAGACTGTGTCCTGCTGTAAAATCCGGGGATGCTTTCCCCTCTTTTTTGAGCTTTAAATATTGAAGTGCGCTCACTGTATAAATCGCAGGTTGTGTATATTTTGTATCAGTTAATTTGTTGTCTATGTCTGATAGGCATAAATCCTTTATGGAATACCCTAAAATAGCATCTGCTCTATGAACCAGATCACTGAACTCATTAAATATGTCTCCACCCATTCCTTTAAATTGTGCACCCTGCCCAGGAAAAACGTAAGCCAGCATTTGTTTTTCTCCCCCTGTCCCATATTTCTGCCTTTGTTCTTCAATACGTTTGGTTATCTGTTCCATGCGGTTGATCTCATTTCCAAACGGACTCAACACTGTATGAAACGACGATTTTGAATAATCTGCAGCACTCTCTTCGGCAATCCCCGCAAGACTGCCGGAGGGACTTGTATCGATATAGAATGCTGGGTTTCTTTTTTCATTAAAATCAACTGCATCCAGAAATCGAATGGGCTCTCTTATTGCATCCCAATGGTAGTTTTCAGGAATATATTTCAGTTCTTTACCGTACACCGAAGAGATGAAAGTGATATTTGGTTTCTTAAAAACTTTATGTTTCATATATTCTTTAAACTTTTGTGCAGCACCATCGATTAATTCGGAATGAAAACCAAAACAAACAGGCAATTTTTGACTTGCAATTCCTTTTTTCTGCATTAGAGAGGATGCCTGATCTAATGCTTTTATTTCACCGGAAATAACGAAATGATTACGGCCATTCACCGAAACTAAATTGGTATTCTGTCGTAAAAAAGGCTCAGTATCATATAACAAAGGCTTACCCAGCACAGCCATCATTCCGCCTTGCTGACTGTAGTTTTCTAAAATTTCGGCCTGCTTTAAAACACACTCCATCGTTTCTTCCGGCGACAGTATTTCTGCTACTGCTCCTGCTGCAAATTCACCTAAACTCATTCCGATAACTCCGTCAGGCTCGATACCTTTTTGTATCAGTGTTTGTGCAGCAGCGTACCCCGTCATATAAATTGCCGGGTGAGAATATAGTATATTGCTGAAATTAGAATTTTTTCGTTTTTCATCATATATATACTCGATGATTGAATATCCTTTCAGCTCGATAGCAATGGCATCAAGTCGGTGCATTGTTTCTCGAAAAACTGTGTCCTTGTTAAAAAGCTTTTTGCCCATTCCCCAGTATTGAGAACCTTGCCCTGAAAACATCAAAATGTTGGACTTTTGCATGTTATTTTATCTCCCCAAATTTCTTCTCTTGATTTAAACACAACATCTTTGAAAACAGCAAAAAACCTTTTATTTAATAAAAGGTTTAAGTTCATATTTGATTTGAATTAGCGGGCTAACTTCAAATGGTGCAAGTCATCGCATTCTATAGGGTTCTCACTCATATAAAATTAAGAATATTCAGTTAATTTATTCTGCAAATATGTTCCTATTGCATCATAATAAGACATAATGAATCCTACCAACGTGCCGAAACAACGATTGGTTTTATGTGAATTTATCTCTAAATAAATTTTAGAGTATTAATTTCACATTGTCAATATCAAATACATTTATATCCTGGTTAAACTGTCTTTTTACGGACGGCTTAGCTCATTTAATATCAACTCATATGCTTAATATACTTTACTCCATATTACCTAGTAAACAGTTTTTCTTTTTCTTTGTTGTAATCCTCAGCATAAGTATTAAATTCATCCATTTGTTTATGCACTTTTTCATAAACTGAATTTATTTTTTCAATTTGCTCTGCAAGCTGAACGAATGTCGCATTATCTGCTTGTATAAATCTTTGTCACACGAAAAAGCCTTATTCTATTTATGGCACATTGTGTCGATACAGCATATCTCTTTCCTCGAAAGCGATTACACGATTTGCTTTTTCTCTCACTTTCTTATCCTTAATATCTTCAGTTGATTTTTTTGCTCATTCAAATTCTATTTTACAATCAGTAATACTGTCTTTTTCTGCTTCCAAATGTTTCTTGCGCTGGTTTGCATTATTTAATGCCTGATTGGGTATTGAGACAATTTTTGAGTAATAATCTATATTAAAATTAAGCAAACTGTCGCAAAACTTGCGCTCTATATTTTCCATTTTTCATTTTTCATTACCAGTTTTTGTTCTTTTTGAATCGGCTTTTCCACTTATACAGTTTTTCCATTGAATCATGAAGTAATTCAACCGGCTGCTTTCCTCCACAACCTGCAAGCAGTATACTTGCTGCCCCAATTGCTCCCATGCCCAAAAACATGGTTTCAGAAAATTTCCCATATAGAAATTCCACAATTTTGACATTTTCGACTATAGATGCCTAATCGCCATTTGACAATAGCCAAGCTGAAATTACTTTCTTAGGGTCACCTGATGTGTCTGTCAGTAAATTGTCGAAGATAACCGACCAAAAACTTGAGAAAACAAGGCATATGACCATACAACTTTTTTGTTTTTACATAGGTTATAGTAGACGCTATGCCTACTAATAAAGGCTCTGGCGTAATTTAAAGAGGAGGTTTTGTAATATGTATGGATATGGTTACGGCGGAGGCTGCTGCGGTTATGGTGGTTACGGATATGGCGGAGCAGGATATGGCCGCACATTTGCGTTAATCGTTGTTTTATTCATTCTGTTAATCATTGTCGGAGCTGCTTATTTAGGCGGAGGCTGTTGCTAATTACACAGCATGAACTTGACCAGCCGAGATGGCTGGTCATTTGTTTCATTGCACCTTTGTGAAGAAATCCGATATAATTTACATATTAAGCTTTAGGAGTGAAGTTTCTTGATTACTATGGAAAACATCGTACGTGACGGCCATCCAGCCCTAAGAGAGACAGCCGAACCTGTCGAGCTGCCTCCGGGTGATACAGAAAAACAGCAGCTGGCCGACATGATCGAATTTGTTAAGAACAGCCAAAATCCCGAATTAGCCGAAAAATACAAGCTGCGTCCAGGCGTAGGTCTCGCAGCTCCTCAAATTAATATTAAAAAACGCATGATCGCAGTTCATGCGGAAGATGCTTCCGGAACGTTATACAGCTATGCTTTATTTAATCCAAGGATCGTCAGCCATTCTGTCGAAAAAAGCTACTTAACTAGCGGCGAGGGCTGCCTGTCTGTTGATGAAGCGATTCCAGGCTATGTTCCCCGCCATGCTCGCATCAGAGTAAAAGGAACAACCCTTGAAGGCGAAAACATTGATATTCGTTTAAAAGGATTTCCGGCTATTGTGTTTCAGCATGAGATCGATCATTTGAACGGCGTGATGTTCTATGATTATATTGATAAAGAAAATCCTTTCAAAGAACCTGAAAATGCAATCGCGATTGAACGCTAAAAATAAAAACGGCTGGCACAGTGCCAGCCGTTTCTTTATTTTAAAAGGCCCAATTCTTTGACAGCGTACGCAATTCCATCCTCGTCTACCGGCTTTGTTACAAAATCCGCGATTTCTTTCAATTCAGGTACAGCATTTCCCATAGCTACGCCTGTCCCGACATACTCAATCATTTGCAGATCGTTTAATCCGTCGCCGAAAGCATATGTATCGCTGATAGCAAAAGGAAGACGCTCGATGACTTTTTTAATCCCTTCCGCCTTCGAACCTCCATGCGGAAGAACATCAGTCGAAAGCTCATGCCAGCGCACTAGATCAAATTCAGGAAAAGCGACATAAACCTGTTCTTCTTCATCCTGGCAAAATAAAAGAAGCTGAAAAATTTCTTTTCCTTCATAGAAAAGCTCATCGGTTTCTGGATAATCGGTTTTAAGACTTCCGATTCCCTCCATTACATGAGGATGATCCGCAACAGTCGCTTTCATCGTGTCCTCAGCCATAAACACGACAGGATGTTTGTCCTTTCCCGCCCGCTTTAATAATCGGCTGATTGCCTCTTCAGGCAGTGGATTTTTATAAATCACTTGATTTTCAAAGACAACATACTGCCCATTATAGGAAATAAACGAGTGTATGCCCAGCTCCTCTAAAATCGGCTTAACTAAAAACGGAGACCGCCCGCTGGCAATAAACACATGATGCCCTTGGCGCTGCAGCTCCGCCACCGTTTCCCTCGTACTTTCCGGTATATTTTTGTCATGATCATATATCGTACCGTCAATATCAAAAAAAATTAATTTTGAATCCATTATAACTTCCCCTTTATCGTCTTGATCTGCAATTCCCACCCTCATCATACAAAAAGATTGCCATTCAGCAAACTATTTCGTTCAAAACTCATATTAAATTCCATTAATAACCACGAGAAGTCTTCCATAATCTCCGTATACTATTTGTATAAAAGAACTCTGGACAAGTTATGATGAAAGGAGGAACTAACAAATGCTGCGCAAATTAAGAAAGAAACTCAGAAGACAATGGAACGGAATGCTCCGCAAGAAAGCAATTGCCTGACAAGGGATCTTTCGCTTTTCGAGGGGGCCTTATTTTTCTCAAGGCTTTCCTTATATTCCGTTTTCGAATATAATAGAATAAGCGAGTCTAACATACGGCATTTAAGGAGAGATTTGGATGATTTATAAGGTATTTTATCAAGAAAAGGCTGACGAAGTACCTGTTCGGGAAAAGACAGATTCACTTTATATTGAAGGCGTATCTGAGCGTGACGTCAGAACAAAGCTGAAAGAGAAGAAATTTAATATTGAGTTTATTACACCTGTGAATGGTGCATTTTTAGAATATGAACAACAAAGCGAAAATTTTAAAGTATTGGAGTTATGAGCGGTATGAAATTTGTAAAAAATGATCAGACTGCTGTTTTCGCCCTCGGAGGATTGGGCGAAATCGGTAAAAATACGTACGCAGTACAATTTCAGGATGAGATTGTGCTAATTGATGCGGGGATCAAGTTTCCCGAGGACGAACTGCTCGGCATTGACTACGTTATCCCTGATTACACGTATTTAGTCAAAAATGAAGATAAAATTAAAGGGCTTTTTATCACCCACGGCCATGAAGACCATATCGGCGGTATTCCGTACCTGCTCAGACAAGTGAATATTCCTGTTTACGGCGGTAAACTCGCGATCGGCTTACTTCGGAATAAACTTGAAGAGCATGGATTATTACGACAGACGAAACTGAACATTATCGGTGAGGATGATATCGTAAAATTCCGTAAAACGGCTGTGTCATTCTTCAGAACAACACATAGTATTCCGGATTCCTACGGTATAGTTGTAAAAACGCCGCCCGGAAACATTGTACATACTGGAGATTTTAAATTCGATTTTACTCCAGTCGGTGAGCCGGCAAACTTAACGAAAATGGCCGAAATCGGCAAAGAAGGCGTTCTGTGTCTCCTATCAGACAGCACAAACAGTGAAAACCCGGAGTTCACCATGTCTGAGCGCCGTGTCGGAGAAAGCATTCATGACATTTTCCGCAAGGTGGACGGCCGAGTTATTTTCGCTACATTTGCGTCGAATATTCACCGCTTGCAGCAGGTGATTGAGGCTGCTGTATTAAATGGGAGAAAAGTTGCCGTATTTGGACGCAGTATGGAATCAGCTATCGAAATCGGACAAACGCTCGGTTATATTAGCTGTCCTAAAAATACATTTATTGAGCATAACGAAATCAATCGTTTACCTGCCAATAAAGTAACGATATTATGTACCGGAAGCCAAGGGGAACCGATGGCAGCTTTATCAAGAATTGCAAACGGCACACACCGCCAGATTTCGATTATTCCTGGGGATACAGTCGTATTTTCTTCATCCCCTATCCCAGGAAACACAATCAGCGTGAGCCGTACAATCAATCAGCTGTACCGTGCTGGGGCTGAGGTTATTCACGGGCCTCTTAATGATATCCATACATCCGGTCACGGCGGGCAGGAAGAACAGAAGCTGATGCTTCGTTTAATCAAGCCTAAATTCTTCATGCCGATTCACGGTGAGTACAGAATGCAAAAAATGCATGTCAAGCTTGCAACTGATTGCGGCATCCCTGAAGAAAATTGCTTTATCATGGATAATGGTGAGGTTTTGGCGCTTAAGGGCGATGAAGCTTCAGTTGCCGGTAAAATCCCGTCCGGTTCAGTATACATTGACGGAAGCGGTATCGGTGATATTGGCAATATCGTACTTCGTGACCGCAGAATTCTTTCTGAGGAAGGGCTTGTCATTGTGGTTGTCAGCATTGACATGGAGGACTTTAAGGTTTCAGCGGGACCTGATTTGATTTCCAGAGGGTTTGTTTACATGAGAGAATCTGGCGACTTGATCAATGACGCTCAAGAGCTCATTTCAAACCACTTACAAAAAGTGATGGAACGAAAAACGACTCAATGGTCTGAAATCAAAAACGAGATTACAGATACGCTTGCGCCGTTCTTATACGAAAAAACGAAACGCCGTCCGATGATCCTTCCGATCATTATGGAGGTTTAAAAAAAGATGCACTCCAAAGTGAGTGCATCTTTTTTATTGCAGTGTTATGTGCTGAAATGACTTTACATCAAATAATCCTGTTGTCGTCATTTTAATGTCAGGAATGACAGGCAAAGCTAAAAACGACAGCGTCAAAAATGGATTAAACTCGCCTGTGAAACCGACTGACGACAATTGATCATGCAGCGTCAGCAAGCTTTGATTCACCTGCTCCGCAGATTGGTCTGATAGTAACCCCGCAATCGGCAGCGGTACTGAATGAAGCTCTTCTCCATTTTTTATAATCGTTAATCCTCCGCCAATTTCCTGCAACTTATTAACTGCAGCCGCAATATCGGCATCATTTGTCCCAACGGCAATAATATTATGGGAATCGTGCGAAATGCTTGTGGCAATCGCTCCGCTCTTGAATCCAAATCCTTTCACAACACCAAGACCGGTTTCTTTTAACCCTTTATGCCGCTCAACAACTGCAATCTTTAACAAATCGAGCTCAGTGTCAGGCTCAAAAACATGGGCATCAGGAGACGGCACACGCACCAACCGTGTTTCAAGCTGATTAGGAATGATTTGAATCACATGGATTTGCCGCTTTGAATCGATTGGCATATTTAAATTCTGTTTGTTAAGCGGAGCAGCAAGCTTAACAGAATCAAGCAGTGCCGGTTCTGGTGCGGGAGCTGAAGCGCTATCGTGATAGACTGCTTCGCCTCCTTCAGCAACAGTCTGCCCATGTACCATTGTCTTTGTGACAGTGACGTTTCCCAGATCAGAAACAAAAAGCAAATCAGCATCAAAACCCGGAGCAATCGCTCCCTTTGTATCTAATCCGTAGCATTCAGCTGCATTGAGGCTCCCTAATTGATAGGCTAAAAACGGGTCAAGTCCGGCTTGAATCGCCATTTTCACCTGATGATTCACACTTCCCTCTGACAATAAATCATCCACATGCTTATCATCCGTACAGAAGAAGAAACGGCGTGCATTCTTTTCATTCACCGCCGGGAGCACATTGAGAGTGTTTTTTGCGACTGATCCCTCGCGCATCATGACATACATTCCTCTTCTAATACGATCAAGCGCTTCTTCCTTCGTCGTTACTTCATGATCATTTAAGACAAATGCTGTTCTATAAATGTTAATGAGGTCTGTCGTTAAACCCGCTAAATGACCGTCAACCCGCTTTCCTGCAATACGGGCATCGAGCAGTTTCTGAACCATATCTTCTTCAGCCTGCTGAACTGATACAAAGTCCATGACTTCAGCTAGCCCTAAGACTTCTTTCTCTTCGTAAAAAGGCTTTAAATCGGCAGCTTTAAGAACTGCGCCTGATCGCTCAAAGCTTGCGGCAGGCACACTGGAGGGAAGCATAAAATGAATATTCAGCGGTGTTTGCCGAGCCTGTTCAATCATAAATGCAATCCCTTTTTCACCAGACACATTCGCGATCTCATGCGGATCGGTAACAACTGTCGTCACACCATGCGGCAATACCGCTTTAGCGAACTCAATCGGTGTAACCATTGATGACTCAATATGTACATGTCCATCAATAAAACCCGGAACAATCATTTGTCCCTCTGCATCAATGTTATTTTCGCCTTCATACTCGCCGAGGCCTACAATGACTCCGTCCGTAATCGCAATATCTTCATAAATCCACTCTTGATTAAATACGTCCATGATTTTTCCGTTCTTAATGACGATATCAGCTTTTTGTCTTCGGGCTGAAGCATTCAGCCTATTCACCAGCACTTCTTTATTCAAATAGGCCCCTCCTCTTTTTTATTATATGGTACAACATGCTATCGGAACGCCTGTGCTTAGTCAATAAAATTTTAAGAAATTGCCGCTCACTTCATTAAAGTTGTTATATTCTGATAATATGAAAAACCGCCCTTTGAGGACGGTTTGTCTTACTGCTATTTTGTATAAAGAACTCTTTTTTCAAAACGGGAAATGTCTGTAACAGAACCAATAACGATGAGGATATCTTCTCGATGGATGACTTCGGTCGCAAGCGGCGACACGATGACTTCCTTGCCTCTTTTAATGGCTACAATGTTAATCCCGTATTTCGCACGGATATCTAAATCAAGAAGCGTATTTCCGGCCAGGCGGCTGTTGGCTACGATTTCAACTAGACTATGCTCGTCAGACAGTTCCAAATAATCAAGTACGTTGTTGGACACGATGTTATGCGCAATTCGTTTTGCCATATCGCGTTCCGGGTGGACGATGTGGTCCGCACCAATTTTAGAAAGCACTTTTTCGTGATAATCGTTCTGTGCCTTCACTGTAATGGTATGAACGCCCAGTTCTTTCAGAATGAGAGTCGTTAAAATACTCGCCTGGATATTTTCACCGATTGCTACAATAACGTGGTCAAAATTTCGCAGACCTAAATTTTTCAGGACAGATTCATCTGTTGAATCACCGATAACGGCGTGAGATGCGATCTTGGCATACTCGTTGACTTTATCTTCATCGATATCCATCGCCATAACCTCGACGCCTTCTTCGCTTAATGCTTTGCAAATACTGCCACCAAAACGGCCCAGTCCAATTACCGCAAATTCTTTTTTCATAGTGGTGCTCCTTTACCTAACATCATATTGAACAAATTTTATCATATTCTTTTGTAACAGTGTTAATTTCGTTATCCTTTTGGCAGCGAATTCATATGCCGCTTGAGCTTTTCAGTAAACCCCGGTGATAAATACATCTCCGCTCCCCGTTCAATTTCCATCTGATAGTGCTGAGGCGGAGCGGTTTCCGCTTCTTTTTGGAGGACGAGAAAGGTTAAGCAATCTGTGTAGCGCCTTCCGCCAGCTTCAACGTCTACAAATGCAGGCCGATACGTAAGAGATGCAACGCCCTCCCTTTTATATAGGTAGGTGAGAGCAGAAAAAGGGATGCGATATAAAACGCCTTCTGTTGTTCCTCCGTCTTCCATCATATCCGCTCTTGAGCCGTCTTCCCTTTTTAGCGTGAAGCGGGTTGTGTACCCTTTTAAAACAGCTCCTCCCACTGGATCTTGAAAATAGTGATCGACTCCCGCCTTTTGAAAGCGGGCATTG
This sequence comes from Bacillus sp. RHFS10, assembly GCF_016757475.1. NCBI lineage: Bacteria > Bacillati > Bacillota > Bacilli > Caryophanales > Bacillaceae > Bacillus > Bacillus sp. RHFS10. The sequence continues at coordinate 228,931 of NZ_JAESPO010000005.1, read as the reverse complement.
TCCATGCAGGACCCATAGGCAAAATAATAAACAGGATTTTGCGATTTGCTGATCATCTGATGTGCTTTCCAGTCACCGCTGCTTATTTTCGGAAAGCCGGCACACACGTCCTTGTTCATAAAATAAACAAGCGCTTTTTTGATTCCGGCATCCGTTTCTACAAGCGCCGTTTGTTTTTCATAGCCTTGATAAAATTGATCGAGCTTATGTATACACCATTCATCTGCTTCATATAACTCGCCGCATATATAACCTTCATCTTCAAAAACAGCTGCGGGCCCCTCATTTGCAGCAAACAGACATCCCTGCGTTCTGGCCTGCTCATTAATACATGCCGATTGTGCAAGCAGATGATGATTCTTTTCATGTTTTCTCAATGTCCCGTATACAAAGAGAAGCGAGTTCATCTTATTTTCCCCCTCTCAGCTGTCTGATTTGAAAGGCAAAACAACTTGAAAGACACTGCCTTTTCCAGCTTCACTTTCGATTTTCAATTCTCCGTCGTGTTCCTTCAGGATTCTTAAACAAATGGCAAGTCCAAGTCCGGTGCCCTTTTCCTTTGTTGAATAAAAAGGTTTGCCAATCTGCTTAAGCTTTTCCTGCGGCATGCCGTTTCCTTCATCTTTGACGCTTATCAGGGCGTGAGAGGCTGTCTTAGCAGTCGAAATGGTAACGACACCGCCTTTTGGCATTGCCTCAATCCCATTTTTAATGATATTGATAAAGACCTGCTTCAGCTGATTCTCATCCCCGTTAATGATACAGCTATCTGTCTCTTCGAAATTTTTTTCTATGACGATATTGGACAGAATAGCATTGGTATCAAGCAATGTCGTGACTTGTGTCAGGATCTCATTGAGCTGATGCATTTTAAATGTGACCGCCTGCGGTTTTGCAAGCAGCAACAGCTCGCCGAGCACCAAATCGATTCTTTTAATCTCTGAAAAGATGATGTCAAAATAGCCCTTTCTGTCGGGATATTGTGTTTTCATAATCTGAAGGAAACCGCTGACAGAGGTTAAAGGGTTTCTGACTTCATGTGCAATACCGGCGGCAAGTTCACTTGTGATTGACAGTTTCTGTGATTCTCTCGCCAGCCGTTCATTAATCTCAATGAGCTCATCTTCAGCCTCTTTCCGCTCAGTGATATCTGACATTGTTCCCAAGCTGCCTGTAAATTGGTCATCCCGATCGTAATAAAGTTTATAATGAACTTCTCCCCAAAAAATCGTGCCGTTCTTTGTCACGTATTTTGCAGTAAACATACCAGAAGACGCTTGGTTTTGGATTTGGGTGTTGATGTGGTCGGCTACGTGTTTTTCTTTTATGAAGTAATCATTATACATCGTTCCCATACATTCATTGATTGAAAAGCCGGTTATGGATGACCACGCTTTGTTTAAATATGTAATTTCGCCTTTTGCATTCGTTTGAAATACGATTTCCTGCAAATTATCCATGATGCGGTTTTTTTCTTCAGAAAGCTGTTTATACTTCCATTCATTATCCTTCATTGTCTTAACCAGCTGCTGTTTCTCATCAATATAATAAGCCAGCATCCAGACACTTGCTAACGTGACTGCAGTATACACAATATCAACAGGCCAATTAATCGGATTTTTGCCTATAAAATAAAATAAATAATCCCAAAACATAATAAAAATCATTGCCAAGATGATGGAAATGATACGTGCTTGATATTTTCTCATATGACCACCTGCCGCTTGTGTTTCTCTATTTATTGTACCATTCTTCGACAAATAATTGAGTAAAATATGTAAAGTATCCCAAATCATTCATCACCTGAGGCAAAAAAGGCGGAGATTGTATCTCTCCGCCTTTTTCAACATCATATTATTCTTTTAGAGCGGCTTGAATTTCTTCGAGAAGCAGCTGTGCACCCTCAGGGCTTAACGTAATTTTACCGTTGCCGTATTCAGTATTTTCTGAAGTAATTTCTCCGGTCATTAAACAAACGCCATGAGGTTTATACTTTTTCAAGATAATTTTATCTCCGTCAACAAAAAACTCAATGCTGTCTTTTATAGCAATATCCAGTGCCCGTCTTAATTCTATCGGCATGACAATGCGCCCTAATTCATCTACTTTTCTCACAACACCTATTGATTTCATAAAAAACCCTTCTTCCTTTAAATGTTTCTTTTCTCATGTAATGTTTAAGGATGCACCTCAATATATCGTAGACGTATGAAACTAAGAAAAAGTTTCCCGATTTCTATAAGAATCGCAAGATATTTTTACCATAAAACCGAAAAATGTATTACTTCTGTTACACAGTTCCGTGATTTTTTACAAAAACATTTCTTTCCCGACGAACACCCCCAAAAATCGCTTCATTTCTTAGAAACTTTAAATGTAGAATCATATAAAATCAGGATAGAGATTGGGTGAATAACATGTTTCAATCAACTGAAATCGGGATTGACTTAGGAACAGCTAATATACTTGTTTACAGCAAAAATAAAGGGATTATTTTAAATGAACCATCTGTTGTCGCAGTGGATACAACGACTAAAGCAGTGCTTGCAATCGGGGCTGACGCGAAAAACATGATCGGCAAAACGCCGGGAAAAATTGTCGCTGTCAGACCAATGAAAGATGGCGTTATCGCAGACTATGATATGACAACCGATTTGCTAAAGCACATTATGAAAAAAGCCGGAAAAAGCATCGGCATGTCGTTCAGAAAACCGAACGTAGTCGTTTGCACACCGTCAGGCTCAACAGCAGTAGAACGCCGCGCCATCAGTGATGCGGTGAAAAATTGCGGCGCGAAAAACGTCCATTTAATTGAAGAGCCAGTAGCGGCCGCCATCGGAGCGGATTTGCCTGTCGATGAGCCGGTTGCCAATGTGGTGGTAGATATCGGCGGAGGGACGACAGAAGTCGCTATCATCTCCTTCGGCGGCGTTGTTTCCTGCCACTCTATCAGAATCGGCGGAGACCAGCTTGATGAAGATATCGTTTCCTTCGTCCGGAAAAAATACAATTTGCTGATTGGCGAACGGACAGCTGAGCAGGTAAAAATGGAAATTGGACATGCACTGATTGAGCATGTGCCGGAAGCAATGGAAATTCGGGGACGCGACCTCGTAACAGGCCTTCCAAAAACCATTATGCTTCAATCTAATGAAATTCAAGACGCAATGCGTGAATCTCTCCTCCATATTCTTGAAGCCATCAGAGCTACACTTGAGGACTGCCCGCCTGAATTGAGCGGAGATATTGTTGACCGCGGCGTTATTTTAACAGGCGGCGGCGCGCTTCTTAACGGGATTAAAGAATGGCTCACAGAAGAGATTGTAGTGCCTGTACACGTGGCGCAAAATCCGCTTGAATCTGTGGCAATCGGCACAGGCCGTTCTTTAGAAGTGATCGATAAGCTTCAAAAGGCGATTAAATAGTATTTCCCTTCAAAAAATCTCACACGCAGCAAATTTCTTGCTTCTTTTTTCCTCACTCCCTTCATATTGTGGGAAATGGAGAAACGTTAAGGAGGAAACAGATGCTAAGAGATTTAGGAAGAAGAGTAGCGATCGCAGCCATTTTAAGCGGAATCATTCTTGGAGGCATGAGCATTTCTTTGGCCAACATGCCCCATTCACCTGGAGGCGGCACCGTAAAACTGAATCATCCGTAATATCGAAAGACCCAAGACATGTTGTTTTGGGTTTTTCACTTTAGCCTCCTTTCTTTCCTTTATAGGATCATATTTGATATGATGAGAAAAAAGCTCGAGGAGGAATGATTCATGGATTCATTTTCACAGAAATTAAATACATATGCGCAGCTGGCGGTAGAGGTCGGCGTAAACGTCCAAAAAGGCCAGTATGTAGTCGTAAATGCTTCAACAGACGTACGGGATTTTGTCCGCTTAATTGTGAAACATGCATATGAAAAAGGTGCCAAAAATGTCACGGTGAATTGGCAGGACGACGAAGTCGCCAAATTAAAATATGAACTCGCGCCTTTTGAAGCATTTGAAGAATACCCTGAATGGGAAGCAAAAGGCAGAGAAGAGCTTGCTAAAAAAGGAGCCGCTTTCATCTCTGTTGTGTCGTCAAACCCAGACTTACTAAAAGGTGCAGATTCCAAACGGATCGCTGCATTCCAAAAAGCAGCAGGCAAGGCATTACATACATACAGACAATATATTCAATCGGACAAAGTCAGCTGGACTGTCGTAGGTGCGGCATCAGCGGGCTGGGCCCAAAAAGTCTTTCCTGGCAAATCAGAGGAGGAAGCGACTCAGCTTCTGTGGGAAGAAATTTTTAAAGCGACGCGCGTAAACGAAGACAATCCGGTTCAAGCGTGGATCAAGCATGATCAAAATCTTCATGAAAAAGTTGACCATTTGAACGAGAGACATTACACTGCTTTACACTATCTAGCAGAAGGAACTGATTTAACCATTAAGCTGCCTAGAAAGCATGTTTGGGCTGGTGCGGGAAGCGTGAGTGAAAGCGGCCATGAGTTTATGGCCAATATGCCGACAGAAGAAGTATTCACGCTGCCGCAAAAAGATGGGGTCGACGGAGTCGTATCGAGCACAAAACCGCTAAGCTACGGCGGAAATATTATTGAAAACTTCACCCTCACATTTGAAAATGGCCGTATAGTCGACATTAAAGCCGAAAAAGGAGAGGAGATTTTAAAAGAACTAGTGGAAACAGATGAGGGTTCTCACTATTTAGGTGAAGTGGCACTTGTTCCTTACGATTCGCCTATATCACAATCAAATATTCTTTTCTATAACACATTGTTTGATGAAAACGCGTCAAACCATTTGGCGATCGGCAGCGCCTACGCCTTTAACATTGAAGGCGGAAAGCAGATGTCTCGTGAGGAACTTGTCAAAGAAGGCTTAAATGAAAGCATTACACACGTGGACTTTATGATTGGTTCTCCGGATATGAATATTGACGGCATTACGGCAGACGGAAAAAGAGAGCCTATCTTCAGAAATGGGAATTGGGCTTTTTAAATAAACAAAAGGAGGCTTTTCGCCTCCTTTTTATTTTTCTGCTTCATACATTTGCAGATTGGCATACACCGTTTCTAATATGGGTGCTGCAAGAGATAAACGCTTTGCTTTTTCAAGTAAAAAGCCATGCAGGTGGTTACCTTCAGTCGTTTGTCCGTTTTCCATATCCCGAAGCATAGAGGATTTCATATGGTAAGACATGCTTGTCATCGTTCGGAAGCTCTCTTCCTCAAGATCCGGATCAGCCGGAACACCCTCTTTTCGCAAAATAGCGCCAATTTCTCCAATAAGGGCTTGGGCCGTGTGACGTCCGCCTTCTGTTTCGAGGATTGGGCCAAGCGGTCTTTGAAATAACGTTGTGATCCCTGCTTGCGCCGAAATAAACAGATACTTTTTCCAAATGTCCTTCTCGATATGCCCGCTGATGATGACGTCTGCTTTCACGCCTGAAAATGCCTCTTCAATCACTGTTATTCGTTCCGTACGCTCACCGTTCCATTCTCCGAATACAAAACGATGTGATGCGCTCGTATGATGAATTTCCCCCTTGTTGTCTAAGGCACTTTCTATAAAACACAAACCGCCCAGCACCTGTTCTTTTGAAAGTGCCGTAAACAGCTGCTCATAATGGCGGTACCCGTTTAAAAAAGGTATAATGACAGATTCCCGATTGATAAACGGTTTGACATCATCTATTACTTGCTCAAGTGAATAGGCTTTAGAAGCAATGATAACGACGTCAAACTGCCCTGTTTCTCCAGCACTGATTAATGCGGGCTGAAATGATATATCCCCTTTTTCACTATGGATGACAAGCCCGGTTTCTTTAAGCTGCTCAGCTCTTTTTTGGCGTACGAGAAATGTCACATCATTGCCTTTCTCTGCAAGCCGTCCGCCAATATACCCGCCTACTCCTCCTGCTCCGACAACCAAAAATTTCATGTTGTATCTCCTTTCAACTCTATGTATCAAAAAAAGCAGAGGAATCTCTGCTTTTTTGATTACGCGTAAAGTTCAGCCAGTTTTTTCTGCACATCAGCATTTGCAAGGAACTCATCATAACTCATTTGCTTATCGACGATGCCGTTAGGTGTAATTTCGATAATTCTGTTGGCAATAGTCTGTACAAACTGATGGTCATGGGATGTAAACAGCATAGCCCCTTTAAAGCTGATTAAACCGTTATTGAGCGCTGTAATGGATTCTAAGTCTAAATGGTTGGTCGGCTCATCCAAAATTAAAATATTGGCGCCGGAAAGCATCGCTTTAGACAGCATACAGCGAACCTTTTCTCCCCCAGATAGTACGTTTGATTTTTTGTGGACTTCTTCTCCTGAGAACAGCATCCGTCCTAAGAAACCGCGTAAAAAGCTCTCACTTTGGTCATGAGGAGAATATTGGCGAAGCCAGTCTACAAGATTTAGATCACTGCCTTCGAAATATTCGCTGTTGTCTTTTGGAAAATACGCTTGAGATGTCGTTACGCCCCATTTAAACGTTCCGCTGTCAGCTTCCATTTCCCCGGAAATGATTTTAAACAGCGTGGTAACAGCCAGTTCGTTGCGGCCAGTGAAAGCAATTTTATCTTCTCTATTCATAATAAAGCTGACATTGTCAAGCACCTTTACGCCATCGATTGTTTTCGTTAAGCCCTCCACCTGAAGAACATCATTTCCGATTTCCCGTTCTGGTGTAAAGTTAACGTAAGGATAGCGGCGGGAAGACGGTTTAATATCATCGAGCGTAATTTTTTCGAGAAGTTTCTTTCTTGATGTTGCCTGCTTAGATTTAGACGCGTTGGCGCTGAATCTAGCGACAAACTCTTGAAGCTGTTTAATTTGCTCTTCTTTTTTCTTGTTCGCTTCTTGAGAAAGCTTTAACGCCAGCTGGCTCGATTCATACCAGAAATCATAGTTTCCGACATAGATTTGGATCTTATTAAAATCAAGGTCAGCAATGTGCGTACACACTTTATTTAAGAAGTGACGGTCATGGGATACCACAATAACTGTGTTTTCAAAGTTAATCAGAAACTCTTCCAGCCACTGAATGGCCTGAAGGTCCAAGTGGTTCGTCGGCTCATCAAGCAGCAGAACATCCGGCTTTCCGAATAATGCCTGTGCCAAGAGAACTTTTACTTTCTCTGAACCGCCAAGGTCTTCCATCTTCTTCGTATGAAGATCTTCTGAGATACCAAGGCCTTTTAAAAGAATCGCAGCTTCACTTTCGGCTTCCCATCCGTTCAGCTCTGCAAATTCACCTTCGAGCTCTGCCGCACGAATTCCATCCTCATCTGAGAAATCAGGCTTCATGTAAATGGCGTCTTTCTCCTGCATGACTTCATACAGGCGTTTGTGGCCCATAATGACCACTTTCAGCACTTCATACTCTTCGTACTCAAAATGGTTCTGCTTCAAGATGGCAAGACGCTCTCCAGGACTCATATGGACATCGCCTGTCTGAGGATCGATTTCGCCAGATAGCACTTTCAGAAACGTTGATTTACCGGCACCATTTGCACCAATTAACCCATAGCAGTTGCCTGGGGTAAATTTAATATTGACATCTTCAAATAACTTGCGATCCGCAAACCGCAAGCTTACATTATTTACAGCAATCATTTATTATCCTCCATCATGTCTATCATCAATAAAAGTATACCATGAATGCTGGGCAAGAGAAATGATTCCCTGATAAATCGGAGAGAAAACACTTATACACTCAATGCTGCCAGCTATGTTACAATAAAGCAGAGAGGATACATCCAGCCGGGAAAATTACACACTCTCATGGAGGAACACGTTGAAGCTTTTAACACTTACTGAATACTGCTTATTGATCTTTTTTACGGGCTTTTACCTTGCCGTAACAGGCTTTACCGCTAAAGATATCGGCTTATATATTGGCATAGCCCTCATTTACATATTTTCACATATTTTTTCTAAACGACTTTTAGAAAAGCGTGGCAAAGAAAACAAACAGGTTCATCTTTTCTTCAGCGTGCTGGCCATTATCGGTTCAGTGTTTATCACGGTATTATGCATTGCATTAGTCGCTTCTTTTTCAAATTAAAAAACGCCTGCTGTCCCAAGGCCAGCAAGGCGTTTTTATTTTGTTTGACGCATTTCGTTAAACGGGAAAAAGACAAACTTCGATGTGCCGACAATCCGGTCTTCGGCAATCAGTCCGAGCCCGTTTCGGCTGTCCATTGAATTCAGCCGGTTATCTCCCATGACAAAATATTTGCCTTTGGGAACCTTAACCGGTCCAAAATCGCCAGTCAGACTCACACCAAGTTTTTCTGCTTCTTTTTTGTTTTTAGACAAGTAAGGCTCAGCTGCTTTTTTTCCGTTTATATAAAGCGTGTCATCCTTCATTTGAACGGTTTCTCCAGGCTTTCCGATCAATCTTTTTACGTAATGGATTTTCGACGTCTCACCGTTGATAATAACGATATCTCCGCGCTCCAGCTCGCCGATATAGTTGACTGTTTTATTCACAAACAGCCTTTCGCCGTCATGTAATGTGGGATCCATAGATGAACCTTCGACTAAATAAGGTTCAAACAAAAAGTGACGGATCAAGAGAGCCAGCAGGACAGCGATGACAATCGCTTTTCCCCATTCCAAATACGTATTGGTTTTTTTCTTCGCCGTTTTTTCAGTTTTCGTGTTTTTTTCCTCGGTCAAAGTGTTTCCTCCTAGACGGTTGCTGTGTCAGTTGTTTCCCTTCTTTTACTTTATCATAAATGATAATAAAATACATAACTTAACCGCGCTCCCGCCAGCAGGATAAAGAAAAAGCGCCCTTTCGAATGAAGGACGCTTTTTTCTTATTTCTCTGTAACAGGTTTTTTAAGAATACCGAGGATAATTGCCATCACGACAGCACCGATCACGATACTTAATAGGTAAAGCAGCGGATGGTTTGTAATGAAGGCTACGAATACTCCTCCGTGAGGTGCCGGAAGCGTTACACGGAAGAATTCAGTTAATCCTCCGGCAACAGCTGCACCAGCGACAGCAGCTGGAATCACGCGAAGCGGATCAGCCGCAGCAAACGGGATCGCTCCCTCTGTTACGAAAGCAGCCCCCATGAAGTAGCATGTAATACCAGCTTCACGGTCACGCTGAGTGAATTTATTTCTGAAAATGGTTGTTGCAAGTGCGATACCAAGCGGCGGAACCATACCGCCGGCCATGATCGCTGCGTGAGGCGCATAGTTGCCTGCATCGATCATCGCGATACCGAACGTAAAGGCTGCTTTATTAAGCGGACCGCCCATATCAATCGCCATCATACCGCCCAAAATAATACCCATTAATACAAGGTTGCCAGTCCCAAGGCTTTCAAGCCAATTTGTTAAGAAATCCATAAATGCCGCTACCGGTGTATTGACCACGAAACGCATGATAATACCAGTTAAGAAAATACCAAACAGCGGATAGATTAACACTGGTTTCAGTCCGTCAAGTGACTGAGGAATAAAGACGAATGCTTTTTTCAAAAGAACAACGATATAACCAGCCAGGAATCCGGCAATTAGTCCGCCTAAGAATCCAGCATTTGCTTGAGTTGCCATAAATCCGCCGATCATACCAGGCGCAAAACCAGGACGGTCTGCAATACTCATTGCAATGAAACCGGCAAGAACTGCCACAATTAATCCTAATGCATTGTCACCGCCGATAAACTTAAGAGCGGCAGCGAACGTGTTGTAAGTAGGATCATCCGGATTGGAAGAATTAATCCCCCAGAAGAATGAAATCGCAACGAGGATACCACCGCCGACTACGAACGGAAGCATGTTGCTGACACCGCTCATCAGATGCTTATAAAACATGCTTCCGATGCTGCCGCCAGACTTGCCTCTCGCTTCATCTTCATCGTTTGAAGCTGAAGAACCGCCGCCGCTGCCTTGGTAAACCGGCGCGTCTTGATTTTTCGCTTTTTCGATAAGCTCTTGCGGGCGTCTGATACCAGCTGTAACAGGTACTTGAAGCACGCGCTTACCTTTAAATCGTTCCATTTCAACCTGCTTGTCCGCTGCGACAATGATGGCAGGTGCATCTTCAATTTCTTGGGCAGTCAGCTTGTGCTTAATACCGCTTGAACCATTTGTTTCGACCTTAATTTCCACACCAAGCTCTTTCGCTTTTTCTTTAAGGGCATCCGCAGCCATGAATGTGTGTGCAATACCTGTCGGACATGCAGTAACCGCTAGGATTTTCCCTTTTCCGGCAGGTGCAGGTGCCGCTTCTTCTTCTTCCTCTTCGTCATCATCTTTATCGTGCTGATTAATAATGTCGATAATAGCATCTTCTGACTCAGCTTCAAGGAGCTGCTTGCGAATTTCTTCACGCATTAACAGTGTTGAAAGTCTTGACAATGCTTCAAGGTGAGTGTTGTTTGCGCCTTCAGTCGCCGCTATCATGAACACCAAGTGAGCCGGCTGGCCGTCTAATGATTCATAATCGACACCGTCTTTTGAACGCCCGAACGCGATCGCCGGGTTGATAACGCTTGCTGTTTTCGCATGCGGGATAGCGATTCCTTCACCAATTCCCGTCGAGCTTTGGCTCTCGCGATTTAAAATGGCTTCTTTGTAGGCTTGTCGGTCATTTAATTTTCCAGCTTTATCAAGAACAGTGACCATTTCGTCAATAACATTTTCTTTTTCTTTGCTCTCAATATTAAGCTTTATTGTATGCTTTGTTAAAAGCTCAGTTATTTTCACTTTTGTTTCCTCCTCTATAGACGTGTGACCTTAACTTCAGGAAGAAGCTGCTGGACAAATTCTTCTGTTCCAAGTTCTTCAGAGAACGCGGTAGCACTGCCTGATGTAACACCTAAACGGAATGCTTCTTCAAGCGGCAGCTGTTTGGAAATACCGGCAAGAAAACCTGCAACGACGGAATCTCCCGCTCCGACTGAGTTGACCAATTTCCCCTTTGGCACGTTTGCAAAATAAACAGCTTCCTTCGTAAATAGAAGCGCTCCGTCTCCGGCCATGGATACGATTACATGTTCAGCCCCTTGTTCTACAAGCTTTTTCCCATAAGGAACAGCTTCTTCAACAGATGTAATTGTTGTGCCGAACATTTCTCCAAGCTCATGATGGTTTGGCTTCATCAAAAACGGTTTCATTTCTGTTGCTTTCATAAGCGCCTCGCCTGAGATATCCAGAACAACTCGCGCGTTCTGCTGTGTGCAGGCCTCTGCGATTTTTTCGTAAGTGTCGTGGGGCAGTGAAGATGGAATGCTTCCTGCAAGGACGACGATATCCCCTTCTTGTAAAGACTGGAACTGTTCTAAAAAGGTTTTGAAATCTTCATCTGAAATTGTCGGTCCCTGACCGTTAATTTCAGTTTCATCACCCGTTTTCAGCTTTACATTGATTCGGGTATCTTCTTTCACTTCAGAAAAGGCTGTTTCCAGATTTTCTTCCCGCAAAAATGTTTTGATATATTCTCCGGTAAATCCGCCGACGAATCCGAGCGCTTTAGACGGTACATGGTGTCTTTTCAGCAGTCTCGATACGTTGATGCCCTTGCCCCCTGGATACTTTGTATCGTATGAGGAACGGTTCAGTCCTCCTACAGTAAAATCTTCAACGTGAACAATATAATCGACAGATGGATTAAGTGTTACAGTGTAAATCATGGTTTCACTACCTTTACGACAGTTTTTTCTTGGTAATTATCGAATGTAAGCTCTTCAGCGCCAGTCGTAATGATTGTTGCGTCGCCTATTCCGGCGAATGCCGAAAATGAAATTTCTCCGAATTTCGAAGGGTCTGCTAAGACATAAGCGTGTTTTGCCTGTTTGACAGCTTTCTGTTTTAAAAGAGCCTCATCAGGGTCCGGCGTTGTGAATCCAGCCTCTGTATGAACACCGTTTGTCCCCAGAAAACTCTTGTCGAATCTGTACTGATCCATGGCAATCAGTGAAGCTCCTCCAATAATCGCGCCCGTTCTGTGCTTTACGTATCCTCCAAGCAGGTAAAAAGAAATTTCTTTCCTTATTAATGCATCGACATGCATCACCCCGTTTGTGACTACGACAATATCTTTGCTTTTATCCATAAAATCAATCATGTGCAAAGTCGTCGTGCCTGCATCAAGGTAAATGCAATCTCCTTCTTCTAAAAGAGAAACTGCTTTTTCAGCAATTTTCAATTTATCGTGAAGGTTTTTGGATGATTTTTCAAGCATATCGGGTTCAAGTCTGATATCGGAAAGCTTGGCTGCTCCCCCATGAACACGCTTTAAAAAACCGCGTTCTTCAAGTGTTGATAAATCTCTTCTGATAGTTGATTCAGAAGCGTTTGTAAGATTTATAAGCTCTTGAATTTTTACCACATCATGCTTTTCGATTTGATCAATAATCAATTGATGCCGTTCAGGAGTTAGCATGCTTCACCTCCTAATGAAAACGTATTCATTTTGAATACAATTTCATTGTAAACGCTTTTTTCAATTTAGGCAACTAGAATCATTCAAATTCATTCAATAACTATCAAAATCTTTCACGTTTATCCATATTAACGTATGTCTATAGGGTTTGTAAACTGTAAATTCGACAAAAATAAGGACAATTGTACGACATTTTCTTCTTATTTTAATGAAAAAAGTCTTTTATATTCATAGTAGAAAAACTAAACATAAAAAAACCTCATGCATGTTGCATGAGGCTACTCGTAACGCAGCGCTTCAATCGGATCAAGCTTTGCGGCTTTATTTGCGGGAAGCATGCCAAAAATAACGCCAATGAGCATACTGAACAGCACGCCCCCGCCTACAACCTGCCAGGATATGAGTGACGGCCAGCCCGCAATGGCAGAAACAAGAGAGGCCCCTCCATATCCGATTCCAATTCCAATCAGTCCTCCGATCAGCGTCAATACGACTGATTCAATTAAAAACTGAGTCAGAATCTGTCCTCTCGTCGCACCGAGTGATTTTCTGATTCCGATTTCCCGCGTCCGTTCTGTAACTGATACGAGCATAATATTCATGACACCGATTCCGCCGACCAAAAGAGAGATACCTGCAATCGAACCGATAATCGTCGTCATAATCGCCGTTACTTTGCCAATTCCGGCCGCTATCTCTTCCATGTTCATCACTTGATATGAATCTTCTGTGCCATGATTGTCATTTACAAGCTGTACCGCTTCTTTTCCAGCTGTTTTTATGTCGTCTGCTGATTCGACTTGCAATGATACGTTACTGAAATCACTTGTGCCAAAAGAAGATTTCATCATATTAAATGGCACATACATTTCACTTAAACCGAAAGAAAGCAAGCCTGTTTCTTTTTTCAGCACGCCGATGATTTCAACAGGCTGTCCGTTGATCCAGACAACTTCTCCGAGAGGGGATGTTTTATCAAACAGTTCTTCAGCCATCTTTTGAGAGATCACTCCGGCTCTTTTCCCCGCAAAAAAATCATGATCGGTAAAGGTTTTGCCGTTTTCGATTTTTAAAGAATTGACATTCATGTATCCATCGTTTATTCCGTTAATGGTGACATCAGTTTCTTCCTCATGATAACGCGCTGTCATACTTTCAGAAGTCGAGGCAACGACTTGTTTGATGCCCTCTATCTCTTTTAAACCTTTTATATCATTTTCTGTAAAAGTAGATTCGGCTAAGGCGTTCGGATTGCTTGCAAGCTCCTCATCGCTTGGCATATAGTACAGCTCCACAGTATTTCCCGGGCCGCTGATCGACTGTTTCAGCATTTGCTCGCCGCCCTGTCCTACCGCAACCACGACGATGACAGAGCCTACACCAATGATAATGCCGAGCATCGTTAAGATCGAACGCATTTTATGGGCAAGGACTGAGCTTAAAGCCATTCTGATGTTCTCTAACAGGCTCATTCTCCCACGCTCCTTTGTCCGGAGCTGGCAGGAACAATGTTTCCGTCACGCACCATGACGATTCGATTCGTGCAATCTGCGACTTCCGGCTCGTGAGTAACAAGAACGATAGTTGTTCCCTCGGCATTTAATGCTGTAAATTGCTCCATAATCGCCGCGCTTGTTTTCGTATCCAGCGCGCCGGTCGGTTCATCAGCTAAAATCAATTTTGGCTCATTCACGATTGCCCTCGCAATGGCTACCCGCTGCTTCTGCCCGCCCGAGAGCTCGTTGGGCATGTGGAGCATTCGATCGGTTAACCCGACCTTTTTCAACGCTCTCTCAGCCCGCTCTTGACGTTCTTTTTTGCCTATACCGGAATAAATCATCGGCAGCTCGACATTTTTTTTGGCGTTCAGCCGCGGAAGAAGCTGGAATTGCTGAAATACAAAACCGATGGACCGGTTACGGACTGCCGCCAGTTCTTTATCTTTATATGAAGAAATATCTTCGCCGTCCAATTTATACGTACCGGAAGTCGGCCGGTCAAGACAGCCGATAATATTCATGATTGTCGATTTCCCTGAACCTGACGGCCCCATAATCGATACATATTCCCCTTGATGAATGTCCAAATCAATAGAATGGAGAACATCAAACGTTTCCCTGCCGATCTGATAGCTTTTTCTCACATTAGAAAGCTGAATCATTTATGCTTTCACTTCCGTTCCATCGGTCACCTGATCAGAGGGATTCAAAATGACTTGATCCTCTTGAGAAATCCCCTCTTTAATCTCTGTCAGATCATCTGTTACTTCACCGATTTTGACATCAGCTCGTTTTGCTTTTCCGTCTTTTACTGTATACACATAATATTGATCATCTTCTTTTTTGACTGCCTTTGAAGGAAGCGTATTTGCTTTCCGCTTGTCTGTTTCAATATTCATGATAAATTTAAAGCCGGGCTTTCCTTCTGGAAGATCCCCTTTTATTTTCACTTGAAGCGGATATTGAACCGCTTGTTCTGTTCCTTGTACCGCAGCGCTTTCCTGCTGATCCGGAACAAGTCCGACTGCGGAAACTGTGCCTTTCCATGTTTTATCCTGAATAACATCTGAAGTGAGTGTGACCTTCTGGCCTTTTTTGATTTTCAGTGTATCGTATTCAGACAATTTCCCTGAGACGACAAGGTCTTTTGGGTTGCCGATATGTATGACAGGCTCTTGAATATCTGATTTTTTAGATGCCGCTTCTTGGTTGACACTAATAACCGTACCTTCGATTTCGCTTTTCACTTCAAGATCTGACACCCGATTGGCAAGTGACTGCCGCTGGAGCTCGGTTTGTTTTAAATCGATCTCAGTCGTTTTTTTCTGCATTTGAAGCTCCGTACGCTCAGATTCAATTTGTTTTTTTGCTTCTTTCTTTCCAACCTGTTTTGCCAGTTCTTTTTCTTTATGATCTAACGCATTTATCTTTACTTGAATTTGGTCAATTTGAAGCTGGTTGGATTCAGCCGTTAACTGGTTCTGTTCTTTTTCCAGGCTCAGCTGCTCATTTGTATAGGTGACTAAAGGCGTGCCCTTTTTCACTTTGTCGCCTTCCTTCACTTTAATGTCTTCTAATGTCCCTTTATCCGCTTCATAAAAGACATACTGTTCATTTGAAAATTGAAGTGTGCCGGGAACCATAACCGTTGACGAGATTTCTTTTTCTTCAAGGCTTCCCGCCTGTATCTTTTGGCCGGCGCTGCCGCTTGTAGGGGCAGCAGACCGGTATATATTGATTCCAATAAAAAGAGCGACTAAAATGGCGATTCCAATTCCGATCCATACTTTTTTCATGAGTTTATGCACCCGCCGCAGAATTGATTAAACCTGAAAAGAACGAAAATGCAACTAAAATTCCGAAAAGAACAATCACTGAAATCCATCCTGCTTTTTTTGAGATGCCGCCTGTTTTGTGAAGGCCGATTGCTAATAATACATAG
This sequence comes from Bacillus sp. RHFS10, assembly GCF_016757475.1. Classification (NCBI taxonomy): domain Bacteria; kingdom Bacillati; phylum Bacillota; class Bacilli; order Caryophanales; family Bacillaceae; genus Bacillus; species Bacillus sp. RHFS10. The sequence goes on along the minus strand of NZ_JAESPO010000005.1, from coordinate 213,070 downwards.
CTCCATATGCTAAATATCTCAAAAGTATTTAACACGCTGGCGAGAGCCCCGTCAGACGGAATAATCCCCGCCAATGATGTCATGCTGTAAAGCGAATTCGTGTCAGTCGTAAAAGCAACGATTCCGTTAACCAATAATCCAAGACTGCTAATCAAAGAGACAAACAGACCGAGAGAAAGCATTTTTTTGTATGTCGTAACTCCGCCTGATAGTTTTACACAGAGCCAATAAATAAGAGGGGCAATAAATAACGCTGCGATACCGCCGAAAATCGCGCCTGCCATTCCTCCAAATTTGGTTATTGTGGCGACAGTTTCAATTTGTTCAGCTGTTAATCCTTGAGTGTCACTGCTTTTCATAAGCTCACTATAATCCGTACCGAGAGATTGCAGCACGGCACCGACGATGATAATGGCTGCAACAATAAATAGCGGTCCCCATACAGCCGGTCTTTCTCTTATTCTTTCAAATTGAACGGACGGATTTGTGATCACTCCAAAAAGTGACGGCTTTTCAGTCGCCGTTGCGTTGTTTTTTTCTACATTTGTTTCCATTTCAAAACCTCCTTGAGAATGTCTAACAGATAATACGAGAGTGATAGCGAAAAGTTTCATGTTTTTCTAATAAATTTCCAAAAGCCTTCAATCTATACTGAAGGCTTTTTATATTATTTTATCTCTGTGCTGTATTGCGCTTTTACGAGCCCGGCATAAATGCCCCCTTTAGCAAGCAGTTGCTCATGGTTTCCTTCTTCCATTTTCTTGCCGTGATCAAGCACAATGATGCGGTCGGCATCGCGGATCGTGGATAATCTGTGGGCGATCATCACTGCTGTACGCCCTTTCAGCAGGGTTTTTAAAGCCTGTTGAATTTTCACCTCCGTCTCTGTATCAATACTTGCCGTTGCTTCGTCGAGGATGATAATAGCTGGATCGGCGAGCAATGCTCTTGCAAACGAAATGAGCTGGCGCTGTCCGGCAGACAGTACGCTGCCCCTTTCCTCCACCTCTGTTTCGTACCCTTCTCTTAAACCAGAGATAAACTCATCCGCTCCGACCGCTCGGGCTGCTTTCATCACTTCTTCGTCTGAAGCACCCGGCCGGCCGAAACGAATATTTTCCATGATGGTCCCGGAGAAAATAAATGTATCTTGCAGCACAATGCTGATTTGAGAGCGCAAACCGGCAAGGGAAAGATCCTGAATCGGAATACCGTCTATTTTTATGGTGCCTCCCGCGGCATCATAAAAACGGCTGATTAAATTGGCGATCGTCGTTTTCCCGCTCCCCGTATGCCCGACAAGCGCAAGCGTCGACCCCGCCGGAATAGAGAAGGAAACAGCGCGGAGGGCTTTTCGTTTTTCATCATACGAAAATTCAACCTCTTCGAAGCTGATCTCCCCATTTATTTTTTGCTTATGAATCGCGTCCCGCTTCTCTTTGACATTTGGCTGTTCGTCCAGAAACTCAAAAATGCGCTCAGATGACGCCATCCCCATTAACAGCTGGTTATAGACCTGGCCCAGTCTCGAAATAGGTTCCCAAAACATGCCGAGATAGAAGGCAAAAGAAACGAAGACGCCAATCGTGATGGTTTCATTCATGATGAGTGTGGCGCCATACCAAATCAACACACCCGTTCCAATCGCATTCGTCATTTCTACCAGCGGACGGAACATGGCGTTTTTTCTTGTGGCTTCCTGCCATGATTGATAGTTCTCCTGATTGACGCCGTCAAAATACGCCATGTTTTCTTCTTCCTGCGTAAATGCCTGTGTGACACGGATGCCCTGAATGCTTTCGTTCAAATGAGAGTTCAGCTTTGATTGCTTTAGACGCACCTTTTGCCAGGAGCGGCGTATTTTTTTTCTGAGACTTGTTGAAATAAAAAACATAATCGGCAGTGTCACCATAATGGCTATGGTCAGCTCAGGACTCAGCGTAAACAAAATGATCATAACGCCGGCCAGAAGCAGCAAGTCGGTCAATAAGTTGATGACTCCGCTTGTAAAGAGCTCCTGAAGAGAGTTAATGTCATTCATAATCCTGACCAAAATAGATCCAGCCGACCGCTGATCAAAAAATCGGTGTGATAAGCGCTGCACATGAGTAAACAAATGCTGGCGCAAGTCGTAAATCACATGCTGGCCAAGCTGATTCATCCATCTGATTCTTAACACATTGGCGGCATAATTAAGGACGTATAAACCGCTAATGATGAAAATGAGCTGGATCAGCAGCTCCGAGTTTTTCTCTGCAATGGCTTGATCGAGAACATACACGCCGATCAGAATGGGGATCACAAGCTTCACAGCAGTCCCAATCAAAACGGTGAGAAAAGAAAGCGGCAAAATGGTTTTTCGATATGGTTTGACATAGCCCAGCAGCCGCCACATTTGAGCCCAGTTAAACGGCTTTTCAATGATTTCATCTGAAGAATAATAGAAACGCTCCAAAATTCCTTGTTTTTTTGCTTGTTTCATAAGTCCTCCCTATCCGACCTGATGCGGCTCATTGATCATTTTGGCATCACGGTATTGCAAATCGTATATCTTTTGATAGTAGCCGCCTTTTTCGAGAAGCTCATGATGTGTTCCCCTTTCACAAATGCGCCCTTTATCAAAAACGAGAATTTCATCGGCATGTTTCAGTGAAGAAATGCGGTGAGCGATGATAAAGGTTGTGCGGTTTTTCATGACTTCTTTTAAAGCAAGCTGTATGCTGTGCTCAGTTTGCATGTCTACTGCGCTTGTGGCGTCATCCAATATTAAAATGCCCGGGTTCAAACAAATGGCTCTCGCAATGGCGATACGCTGTTTCTGTCCGCCGGAAAGCCCCATTCCCCTCTCTCCCAGCATAGTGTCATATCCATCAGGAAGCTCCATAATAAAGTCGTGTGCCTGAGCACTTTTTGCCGCTTCGATGATGTCTTCCATTGATGCATTCGGCCTCCCGTACGAAATGTTTGATCGAATTGTAGATGAAAACAGAAAAGATTCTTGAAGAACGACCCCGATATTGGAGCGAAGGGTTTTTAACGAGTAATCAGTGATAGGTTTATGATCAATCGTAATCATTCCGCCAACAGGACTGTAAAATCTGGTGAGGAGCTGTGTAACTGAGCTTTTGCCTGAACCTGTAGGGCCCAATAGTCCGATTACCTTCCCGCTGTTTGCCTCAAAACTGACATTGCATAGCGCGTTTATTTGTTCTTTACCGTATGCAAGAGAAACATTTTTGAATAGGACATCTCCTGTTAATTTTTGTTTATGCAAAGCGTGGGCATGGTCTGTGATGTCTTCTTCTTTTTCGAGAATTTCCAGCAGGCGTTCACCTGACGCTTTTGCTTGAGAGAACATATTGATGACAAAACCTAAGTTCATAATCGGCCACATCATATAATTGACAAGGCTGAAAAAAGCGACAAGCTCACCGGGATTGAGCTGGTTCTGCATAACCAAGTAGCCGCCGTAGGAGAGGAGAGCCACAATACAAACATTACCGATGAACTCCATTAAAGGGAAATACGCAGACCAGATGGATGATGTTTGTAAATACTGTGTTCTGTATTCCGCATTGGCCTTATTGAATGTGCTGATCTGAAAATCTTCTCTTGATAGAGATTTAACCGTATTGATGCCGCTGATATTTTCCTGGACTTTTGTGTTGAGTTTCGCAAACGACTTGCGAATTCCTCTGAAGGCGGGATGGACTCTTTTGTCGAACTGATATACCGCAACAGCGAGAAATGGCAGAACAGCGATTGTTACAAGCGTAAGAGGAACAGAATAGTAAAACATGACCGAAAGGCTGATGGCGACCAGCAGACCGAATCGAATGAGTTCAGCTAAACCATATGATAAGAAAAAACGAAGCCCCTCAACGTCAGCTGTCAGTCTGGACATCAAATCACCTGTTTTCGCGTTATCATAATAAGAAAAAGAAAGCCTCTGCAGTTTTTCATACAGGCCATTTCTCAGCCGATAAACGGATTTGATGCCGAACATATCTCCTAAATATTGATGAAAAAAAGTGGCGGTTCCTTTCAGGGCCATTACCGCAATAAAACCTAAGCTGACCCATGCTGCAAGCTGATACTGCCTCCCCAGCACGATTTCATCAATCGTGATTTGCAGGATAATCGGGTAAACGACAGTAATCACAGTCATAAAAAGCATGGCCAGAAGCGACCACATAAACACCTTTCTGTAAGGCCAATAAAACATTTTTAATCTTTTAAATATCTCCATATTCAGCACCTTTCCATTTATTATCATCTTTACTATATCGATACCCGAAATAAATTTCTATTGTTTTTTTAAAATTCAGTCTAATGATGGGGTGAGTCTCTTACTTTATAGGGAGTTACGTATGTAAAATAAACGCTTACAGAAAATCATTGTATGCTGGGGGTGCTTGGGAATATGCGAATGAAATACAAAAAACCGGACGGCTGAATGCCGTCCGGTCTCATCCCCCGCTGACAGGCGGAATGATGGCTACCGTGTCCCTTGAAGATACGGAGGTATTTTCTTTTACATAGCTTTCATTAACGGCAATCATAGCTGTATCAATCGATTCGAGGCCGTATTGTTCTTTTAAACTCGCTTTTATTTCGTCTGTCGTTGCTTGTTCCATATCTATTTCCAATGCTTGTGTGCCGGCCTGTTCCGCAAGCCCTGCAAATAAAAGAATTTTAATCATGCCGCTCTCCCTCGCTTAAATCTGGTTTTCCGTTCGGATAAGCTGTTGTTTCAAGCTGGTCGCCGATCCATTGCTCACCATCTTCCCAAATTTCTTTTTTCCAAATCGGCACAATCTGTTTGATTCGTTCGATCGCATATTCATTGGCCTCATAAGCAGCTTTTCGATGGGGAGAGGATACAGCGATCACAACCGCCGCTTCACCGATATCCAGCACACCTATACGATGTGTGATCGCGGCTGAAGCACCTTCCCATTTTTCTTCGATTTCAGTACCGATTTGAGCCAGCATTTGCACAGCCATCGGTTCATATGCCTCATATTCAAGCCGAACCGTTCTTTTTCCGTTTGTCCATTCCCGAACCGTACCAATAAATGTGGTAATTGCCCCGACTTCCCGTTTCTCCACTTTTTTGATGATATCTTCCGTAATAATGGGTGTTTTTGTGACCTCAAACCGTTCCATTACGCCGATTCCCCCTTCAGCTGTGAAAGCACAAAATCCACAGCAACCGGATCATCCGCATGAAAAACGGGTAATCCATGGCGCTCTGTCATATGCTCTTTTTTCCTATAGATGATGGCGATTGTATTGACTGCCTGCAGTGCTTCTAGATCTTCCTTTTCGTTTAGTAAAACCACTTTAGGATAAGGGGCTTTTTTAAAGCCTTCAATCAGAAGGCAGTCTATTTCGAGAAACCAATATAACTCGATCAGGCGCGGCAAATCCCATTTGCGGCGGGCTGTCAGCTGCAACACACCAGCACCTTCTACTGCTGTCACACCAGCACCTGCCGCTTGGTAACGATCAGTATCTTTTCCTTTAGTGAATGTTTGCGGTTCACCGCCGTGACCGTGATGCTTCAAGCAGCCTAAATTGAGCCCCTGTTCTGAGGCCTTTTCCAGAATACGCTCGATAAACGTTGTTTTCCCGCTGTTCTGAAATCCTACGACTTGGACGATTGGGAAAGGGCGGACCAAGGCCATTCACTTCCATTCTCTTCTCTGATGAGCAGCGCTTGAACCGTTCTGCCTGATTCATATCCTCTCGTGCCGCCCGGCAGGATAATAAACGCATTTGCTTCTGCAAGTGACGTGACGGAGCTGGACTTATCCAATCCGACGGGTTCCGCCAACAGCTTTCCTTCCTGATGGTACACGAAAGCACGAACAAATCGGGTAAATGGGTTCGGCTTTGGGAAATCCTTGGTCAAAACCGCTTCCGCACAAATCGAATGCGGTTTTTCATTGAGCAGCCATGTCTGGATCATTGGTTTGACAAACAGTTCAAAGCCGACATAACATGCTGACGGATTACCTGACAGGCCAAACAGCAGCATATCGTTTGCATGCGCCACCGTTGTCACGCTGCCCGGGCGCATGGCAACTTTATTAAAGAGCACGTCCGCTCCGAGTTTTTCATAGATCGCAGGCAAAAAGTCAAAATCACCCACTGACACACCGCCAGTTGTGATCAGAAAATCAACCTTTTTCATCGCTTCTTCGACCGCGGCAAAGCTTTTATCCAGATCATCAGAAATTTTCCCTAGATAAAGCGGTGTTGCGCCTGCTTCAATTACTTGCGCATACACCGTGCTGGCATTGCTGTTGCGAATTTTCCCCGGCTCCAGCGGATCACTGACATTCAGCAATTCGGTGCCAGTTGCAATAATCCCGACAACAGGCTTTCTCACGACAGGAACAGATGCGTATCCGAAGGTTGCCAAAAGCGCAGTCACTCCTGGTGTCACTCTGGTGCCTTTTCTCAATAAAACGCTCCCTTTTTGGGCGTCTTCACCTGTTTTTGAAATATTGTCTCCCGGCTGAAAGCGACGTTTTAAAGACATAAACGCCTTCCCATTCTCTTCAAAGGTTTGAGTCAGCTCAATCATGACGACAGCATCTGCTCCCTCGGGAATTTGCGCGCCAGTCATAATCCGCACGGCCTGAAACGGGCCAAGTTCTTTTTCAGATACAGCTCCCGCTCCAATATGGTCAATGACCTCAAACCGAACGGGGTTCTCACGTGAAGCTTCAGCCGTATCGCACGCTCTGACAGCAAAACCGTCGTATGGCGAACGGTCAAATGCGGGTACGTGGTGATCCGCTGTTACATCTTCAGCTAAAAATCGATGAAGGCTGCCTTCAAGCTCCACCCATTCTGTTTCCCCTTGTTTTTGAAAATGGCTGACACGCCGAACTGCCTCGTCTACCGGAATTGGTGTTCTTTTCTCCAGCATTCTGACCCCTCCTGTTGTTACAATCCAATTACTCTTGCCAACACGGAATTGGCTTCTTTCACATCATTTGTTCCATGCACCAGTGCCCGTCCGTCATTGAAAATGACGATTCTGAAATCCTCGTAAAAAATATGCAGCAAAAACGCATTGGCCTCGACCTTGCCGATTGTTTTCAGCCGCCCGATGAGCTCCTGTTTCGGAATTCTTTTTAATGACTCCGACCTTATCTGGACTGTATCACGGCCGCACAGTACAGCGGCTTTTGGTGTGTTCCAGTCTTGGAGATAAGGATAAACCGCTTGTGCTCCGCAAGACGGGCAATCCTCACGGCGCACATGATTAACGTTAATCTTCATATGCGAGTTGTTCCAAACATCGAATGTCACAAACCCATGCTGTATCGCTTTTGTTTGCCCTGTTAACAGTTTTAAAGCCTCAGCCTGCTGATAGGCCGAAACGATATGCACAGCGGGCGGAATAATGCCGGCAGTATCACACGTCGCCCCGCCGACAGGAATTTGTTCAAACAAACAAGACAGACATGGGGTTTCTCCCGGAACAATCGTCATGAACATCCCTTGGCTGCTTACACAAGCGCCATAGACCCACGGTGTCTTTGTTTTCTGGGCAAGATCGTTTATCAGCATGCGGGTTTCAAAATTATCTGTCGCGTCGATAACGACATCTGCTTTTTCAATCAGCGGCCCGAGCGTTTCGGCTGTTCCTTCGGTAGCATATGCCTCAATATGTATTCCGCTGTTAATCGCTGATAGATGCGCTTTGGCAGCCATGGCTTTCGGCATGCGGAGCTTGGCGTCGCTTTCTGTATAAAGCTGCTGCCTTTGCAGATTGCTCCACTCCACATAGTCACGGTCAATGATTGTAATGGCACCGACCCCCGCTCTCGAAAGCCCTTCAGCTCCTGCAGTCCCGAGCGCTCCTGCACCGACAACCAGCACATGGCTGTCTGCCAGTCTTTTCTGGCCCTCTTCCCCTATTTGCTTAAATCTAATTTGCCGCGAATAACGCTCCTCCATCAAACCTGTTCTCCTTATCTTTTATGTCATCTTAACATGTTTTTGCCCCATCAGTCCCGCCTGAAGGAGTCCGTTTTTTCTTCCAAACAGCTGAAATCATCACGTGTATTCACGTTGATAAACTCCGCCGGGTTGGCTCCAATTTCTTCAGCCTGTACGTAACAAACCGAAATTCGGCCTAACAAATCTGATATTCTTAATCTCTTCTCAGAAAGCTGATCATATAGAATGGGCATGATTCGTTTATGGTAAATTGCAATCAACGGCTGCTCCCGTCCGTCTGAAATCGGGACGATCGCGTCTGTACCGGGAGTCATCAGACGCTCGAGCTCCAGCATCGTCCTTCTTTGGATCAGCGGCGTGTCACAGGAAAGCACAGTATAAAGCTCGCCGTCTGTCTTTTTAAAAGAGGTATATATACCAGCCAATGGCCCCATGCCTTGAAATGGCTCAGCATCTTGATACACTTCATTTTCACCGTTTTCTTGAAATCTATCAATAAACTCAGGACGGCTGATGATAACCGCATGTTCTCCAAGCGCCTTTTTGGCCCATTCGTATAACATCCTGCCCCTCCATTTCACAAACGCCTTCGGTTCTCCAAAGCGCCGTGAGGCTCCTCCTGCCAGCAGTACGTTTATATGCTCCATATCATCTCACCCCTATTTCGTTAAAAGCATAGCAAAAGCAAGGTCCCAACGCCACTGCTTGTCTGTTTATTAAAGAGGAATAGCTGTTCAGTATTTGCATATTGTAGTGTTAACATCATGAGGGAGATGGTTCGAATGAAAAGATCAGGTCCTTTTTTCCATGACGTGTCTCAGGAGAACCTTTATTTAAAATCAGAGCTTTCAAGATGCCATAAGCTGATTTCCGAACTTGAAGCAACCTACTTCCATCAGAAAAATAACAAACTGCTCAAAGAAAATAACGATATGAAAGAAAAACTTCAGCAGCTGTCTGCCGAATTAACACAAATGTCAACGAAAGAAAAACACGCCTTCCACACCAGCCAAACCCTGCATCAAATAAGAGCTGAACTGCTTGATAAAATCGTTGCGTTGCAAGAGCTCCTTTCTGCTGAAACCTATAAACGCAAAGCCGAAATTGAAGAAAAACATAAACTTCATATTGCTAAAATTAAAATGGAAGAAGAAAATAAAAATCTGCAAAAACGACTCAGCCATCTTCAGGCCTCTATTGAGCAGGAACAGAACGCATTGCTTCAGGCAAAACAGCAAACTGAAAAGATAAAAACCGAAAACGGACGTCTAAAAGAGCAAATGGCAGAAAAAGAATATCAGCTAAAACATATTAAAATAGAAGTCGATCATATGAAAGATCGAATCATAGAAACGAAAGAAAGGCTGCTCGAAATAGAAAAAACAAAAGAAAAATTATTTCACGAAACTATTATATCGTATAAACGGCAGCTTGATGAAAGTGATGCCTGGATTGCTTCTCATTTTGCCGATATTGATGGCGGCACGAAACAAAAAGAAAAAACGGAAGAAGAAGCTCCAGCGGTCTACGAGCAGCCAAATCATGTAGATACTATACTTGAAGATGTCACCAAACAGATACATGCGCTTCAAAAACAGCTCGCCCGCGCCCAATCATCAGATCAGGCCATGAGCCATACAATCGAAGAACTGAAAAGCAGAGCCGCTGAGGAAAAGCCCTATCAAAAATGGGTCTATAAGCTTAATCTTGAAAGAGAAACCAAATCTTCACAGAAAAAAAACCAATAAAAAAACTGCTTGCGCACTATGCCAAGCAGTTTTTCTGTATGTTTATCCATTTGCTGATTCTGCAGATTCAGCTGATTCTGCAGGTTCGATTTCGCCTTCTAAAATGTACTGGCCGCGATACGGCTTTTTCACTTCCGGATACATTTTAATTAAGCTTTGCATGAATGTTGTCATATTAGGGATTTCAAGACCGCTTTCTTTTTCAATCTCTTTTTGAAGCTCGGAGCTCTTAATCGCCGCGTTGTGGCGTTTTAAGGTTTTAATGGCAGCTTCGCGCAGCTTAGCTGCTTTTGATCCGGGTCTTGCCGTTCCTCTTCTTCTTCGTGTTGTTCCGTCTGGTATACCGGCAGGAAGGGAGGAAGCAGATTGAAGCTGAGGCTGAACAGACTGCTGCTGTGAGTGCGGCTGATAGCTTCTGATTTCCTGAGCCGCAAGCTCAGCGAGAACCGGCAAAGAGTCAGGTTTTTTTTCAGAACGAAAATCCTTTTTGATTTCGGAAGGGCTTCCATTTCTGTCCAGCTCTCTTAATTTTGCGTATATTTTATCACGTTCGATTTGATATTCACGAATGACTTTCACTTCAGCTTCATTTAATTGTTCTAACCGCAAGCGCAAAGCTTCTCTTTCATTAAACATTCCTCAATGTACCCCCTATCAAAATTAACATCTTTAATTAAGATATTAGATTACAAAAGTAATTTTATCAACTATTATTTTAGCATTTTACTATTATATTTACTCTATGAAAAATTCCTTATTTTCTGAAAAAAAATCAACTTTTCAAAAGAGTCCTTTATTCTCAAGGGATTAAGCGTCTTTCAAGTTCATTTGGTATAATGTTGAAAATATATATTTTACTTACTTCTTTAATGAAATTTAGTGTATTATCTACAATTTTCGAGTTATGGCATATGAAATTTATCTAAAATTGTGGAAAAACATAAAAAATCAGCTGTTTTTTTAGCGTATCAATCCAATAAATCACCTTTCACTACGCCCATATTTGGAAAAATAAGCTTCTTACCTTTCCGATTACTTTCTTGTACAAATAAAAAAACCTGATGAGATCAGGTTTTTTATGAAGAATTATTCAGAATCCTGTTCTGTTTCAGACAGAACGCGGTTCACACGTTTTTCAAGCATTTTCATCCCGCTCCCGCCAGCTTGAAAGTGACGGAGCTGTCCTGATTTATCAAACACATAGTATGCAGGCACATAATCATTTTCAAATGCATCAGTTAAAGCATGATCACTGTCGACAAAAATCGGCTGAGTGATATCATGTTCATCAGCTATTTCTTTAATTTTGCCGAGGTCAAGGTCATCCTCGGAACGAGGCATATGCACAGCTACAACGTTCAGTTTATCTTGATATTGATCACGAAATACATTCACTTGCGGCATCGCTTCTTTACATAGATGGCAGCTGATGGACCAGAAATGAATAAGTGTCGGTTTATCTCCGATCAATTGCTCTCTCGTTACTTCACCATTGAACCAAGCTTTTTCTCCAGTCAATTCAGGCATTGGCTGACGTAATTTCATTGCTTTACCCTCCTATTAAACAAAAGGCCTAACGAATATGTTAGACCTTTTTTCCTTCTTAGAAAGAATTAAAGTGTTTTTTGGCCCGGTTTCCAGTTGGCCGGACAGAGTCCGCCAGTTTGCAGCGCTTGTAGAACACGTAGCGTTTCATCAACGTCCCGGCCAATGTTGTTATGGAAAACAGTTTGATATTGGAGCTCGCCTTCAGGATTGATAATAAACAATCCGCGCAGAGCCACCCCTTCTTCTTCAATTAAAACGCCATATTCACGGGATACCTCGTGGTTAGTATCAGCCGCAAGCGGATATTTCAGCTGGCCAAGACCATTTTCTTTACGGTCCGTATTAATCCACGCCAAATGAGTATGGATAGTATCAGTTGAAACTCCGATTACTTCTGCATCAAGATCTTCAAATTCGTCATAGCGGTCAGACATTGCTGTAATTTCCGTCGGACAAACGAAAGTGAAGTCCATTGGATAGAAGAACAGCACTGTCCATTTGTCGTTTTTCATGTTTTCCTCAAGACTTACTTTGCCAAATTCTTTACTTGCAAGGACTGCTTCCATTTCAAAACGAGAAGCTTGTTTACCTACCATACGCTCTGCCATATGTATCCCTCCAATTTATAGTTTGGCTTAAAAGCCGGAATCACATGATAATAAAGGGTGTTTACCCATATTTCGTTAACAACATCACAATGCCCATTATAAAGGAGCAAATTTTCCGAGTCAATTTTTAACAAATTATAGATATCTTTGGCTGGGACATTTTTGAATAAACAGTTTAACATGGTCAAACATGGGGTAACAAATCTCAATACGCAGTAATCACTTCAGAAAAAGGAGCTCCAACATGGATTTTATTAAACAATACGATTGGGCGGGACTTATTACAAATGCCAGTGTTCTGCTCGTTAAACTCGTCATTATGATCTTTCTCTACTTTATTGTTCGATCATTTAGCATGAAAATTATAAAGCATCTGTTTGCAAAATTCGAGGATCAGAACAGCTTGTCTAAAGGACGTGCATATACGCTCCAAAGTCTGACTTTTAACATATTTTCTTACATATTGATTTTTATATTCTTCGTCATGGTTCTGGATTTGTTTCATTACAATCCAAGCGCTCTTTTAGCGGGAGCAGGAATTGTCGGACTGGCTGTCGGATTTGGCGCTCAAGGGCTTGTCAGCGACATTGTGACAGGTTTTTTTATTCTGCTTGAAAAACAATTGGATGTCGGAGATTATATTACGGTTTCCACCTTTGACGGGATTGTCGAACAGGTTGGCTTAAGAACAACTCAAATCCGCAGCTTTGACGGAACACTGCATTACATCCCAAATAGAAACATTACAAACGTAAGCAATCATTCCCGGGGAATCATGCAGGCACTGGTTGATATCAAAGTGCCGGCTGAAAGAAACATTGATGAAACGATTCACATTTTACAGCAAGTATGCGATGAAACGGCAGCCGCTCTTCCGCAAATAAAAGAAGGACCTAATGTCATTGGGATTCAAGAACTGGGTACTTCCGAAATTGTGATCAGAGTCATTGCCAAAACAGAAAATATGGAGCAGTGGCGAGTCGAGCGAGTGCTGCGAAAGGAAATAAAAACCGCTCTTGACCGCGCTTTTCCTAAAGAAACAGAGTAAATAAAAGAACCGAAGCTTTTCGCTTCGGTTTCAGCGTGTCGACAAACCCTCGCATTCGTTGTCAGTCCTGCGCGTTGGTGCTCACGAATTCCTACATTCGCTGTGCTCCAATGCTCGTCCTTCCTAGACTTCAAAGATTTTCAATCACGCTGAAAAGATGACAAAATGCTAAAATGAAAACCGTTTTAGCATTTTGTCAACAATCTGGAACCGAAGCTTTTTGCTTCGGTTTTTATTTTACTGAATTCTGCTTTCAACTTCGCTGCAAATTTCTTCAGCAGTCATCCCGGAAGCTGTAATGACAGGTGCTTGTGTTACCGTATCGGCTATGCCTTGCACATTATGATCAAGACCTGTTACGACACAGCAGTCACAGCCTTTTGCATCGTCAGGGCTTTTCATCATGACAACGTCATATCCTTTTTCTTTTAATGCGGCTTCTACATCTGATAACGATTGTTCAATTCCAATTTTTTTTGCCATTATTGAACACCTCCGCTTACTAGAGTGCTCATTTCTTGGAATTTTATTCTTTCATTTGTACTTAATTGGCATAAACAGAAAAATAACCTGTCATAACGTTAACCGCTGTTTCTATCGCATTTTCATCGGGATTCAGCTTTGCGTGATGAAGCCCATGTTCAGAGTCAGCACCTAACCAGAACATGAAGCCGGGATATTTTTTCAGCATGTAGCCAAAATCCTCTCCAGTCATTGCTTCTTTTGCTTCGATTACTGTTGCCAGTTCATGTTCAGCAACAAAAGACATAAATTCTTCTGTCAGTCCGCTCGTATTGTAAACTTGGTGATACACAGACGGATATGTCACTTTTCCTTTGCAGCGGAATCCGATTTCGATTCCTTTCACTATAGCTTCAATCCGTTCCTTTACCTGTTTCATCGATTCTTCAGAAAGCGTGCGGATCGTGCCTTCCAAGTGAGCTGTTTCCGCAATAATATTTTGTGCCGAGCCTCCTGTAATGGTACCCACCGTAATAACCGCGCTGTCCAGCGGATCTGTGTTTCTAGAGATGATCGTTTGCAGCTGTGTGACGAGTGTGCTTGCTGCTACAACCATGTCTTCGGCTAAGTGCGGATAGGCCGCATGTCCCCCTTTTCCTTCCAGATCGATGACAAGCTCTGATGTATTCGCAAAAAGGAGTCCGCTTTTTGTCGCGATCGTGCCCACGGGCAGCTCTGGAGCAATATGCAGTGCGGTGATAACATCAGGCTGCCACTTTTTTAACACATCACTCTCAAGCATTGGTTCCGCGCCGCCAGGTCCTTCCTCTGCCGGCTGAAACAGAAAGAGCAAATCATGTTTTACCGGGTTGTTAATAAAATGGTCAATAATGCCGAGTGCAATCGTCATATGCAAATCGTGGCCGCAGGCGTGCATGTTGCCGTGATGCTCTGATGCGTATGGAAGACCGGTCTGCTCTTCAATGGAAAGCGCATCGATATCCGCTCTATATGCCAGCATTTTTTCCGGCGCTGTCCCGTTCACCTTTACAAAAAGCCCTGTTCGCCATTTCTCAATTTCAATTCTGTCTTGCGGATATTGTTCCAATACATTTAATAAATACTGCTGGGTTTTGAACTCCTGAAATCCAAGCTCCGGTATACGGTGCAGATCTCTGCGGATTGCAATGAGCTCCTCTTTCTTCATTTTCATTCCTCCTGCCTATACGAATAAGGCGTGGATATATCATCCACGCCTTTTTTCATCAAACGATTTGTTACAGCTGGCGTAATTCCTGTTTGATCTCAGTTTTGCCTTTTGTTTTCTCATCAATGTCTTTGATTTTTTTAGCAGGTGTTCCCGCAACGACAGTATATGGCTCAACATCGTTTACGACGATCGCGCCCGCAGCAACAACGGCTCCTTTACCTACTGTTACGCCTTCAAGAACAACAGCATTTGCGCCGATCACAACATCGTCTTCAATGACAACCGGTTGAGCGGATGGCGGCTCAATAACGCCCGCAAGTACTGAACCCGCTCCGATATGGCAGTTTTTACCGACAGTAGCTCGTCCGCCAAGGACAACGTTCATATCAATCATTGTACCTTCGCCAATGACTGAACCGATATTGATAGAGGCACCCATCATGATGACTGCATTATCACCGATTTCAACTTGGTCACGAATGATCGCGCCCGGCTCGATACGCGCTTTGATATTTTTAAGGTCAAGCATTGGAATCGCAGAATTGCGGCGGTCATTTTCAACCACATAGTCTTCGATTTTGCTTTGATTTTCTTCAATTGCTGTTTGGATTTCGCTCCATTCACCGAAAACGACACCAGTGTTTCCGTTGATAAAAGCTTTCGCAGATTCGCCGAAATTGATTCCTTCCAGCTCACCCTTCACGTAAACCTTTACAGGTGTAGATTTTGTACTATTTTGAATAAATGAAATAATTTCATTTGCGTCCATCATTTTCATATGTAAAGTCCTCCTCCTGATTTTCTACCTCATTACTGTATCAAAGGAAAGATGCAAAGACAAGAAAAAAAGGAACAGCCGCTTTAGCAGTTCCCATTGGGCGATTAGACAGCGCATCCGCTTTTCTTTGCGAATTGTCTCCCGAACTCCATTAATTCTTCCTCTTCTTCACCTTCTGGATTATTTTCGATTTTAACTGAAGGCAGCACAATTTCGCCTCCGCGTTCTTTTATTTTTGCTTCGAGCGTATCAACTGCTCCGCAGAAAAATTCATATGCAGTATCACCGGAACCGAATACAGCACATGATTTGCCGGAAAAATCAATCTCATCCATGTCTTCAGCAAGGTCTAAAAATTCATCAGGCAGATCTCCGTCTCCCCACGTATAGGTTCCCATAATAATATGATCATATTCGTTTAACAGCTGTGCATCATCAATATCCATCGCTTCGAAACGGTCTGCTTCCGCTTCCGCCTCTTGAAGCCCCTTCTCAATCAAATCTGCCATTGCTTCAGTGTTGCCTGACATTGTTGCATAAACGAGCAAAATCTTTCCCAATTCTATTTTCCTCCTCTAATGAATCATTGCTGAAACTTCGTACGGCTGGACAAATTTACATTCATACAAGCCTGCACAAAAGAAATTCTCTTTCCGATTGGCCACTCTCCATCCATGCCCCTTAACGGTATCGAACCATTTCAACGACCTGGCTCCGAGATCAGCCTGGTAAATTCTCGAATAACCATTTTCATCTTGCGTTGTAGTAACATATATAATTCCATCATCCTCTGAAATATCAAGGAATGATTCTTCTTTTCTAATCATGCTGGATTGTATAGTGAATTCTTCGTCAGTCAACATATTCCGTACAGTGACAGCACCGTGCTTTCCTTTCACAGACCCCATCGCCGCCACCAGCCATTTTTCATTGAACACGAGCATGGATGCCGTCATCCGGGTTTCTTCTTTTTTAACGATTTGGACAGTGCCACGTTTAAAATCGTAAGCCCAAATGCCTCCAAAATATTTGTGTATTTGCGTGCCGATAAAAAGACTGCCGCCGTGCAGACACAACGAACGAATAACAGGCGGGTGATCAAATTCTGCAAAAGGTTTGGCTACGCGCCACGAAAGCCCAAAATCATCCGATACATAAACGCAATGCTTGCCGTGAGCGCAGACAACCCCGTCGTTTCGGCCGGTAATCGCCCACACTGCTGCATTTGTCGGAAAACTCGATATCGTCCAGGTTTTCCCTTCGTCAGACGAGCGAATCACCGTTCCCTTTTCACCGACGCCAAATAAGTAAGGCCCTATGTAACTGATGCAATGTATTTTGCTTTTCAAACGAAAAAGCTTTCTCCAGCCCTGCTCCAAAGAATAATGAAAAATGCCTTCTCTTTGTACCGCCACAAAATAACCAGAAAATACCGATGCTGTGACAGCAGTCGCTCCTTTATGAAACATGGATTTTTTCCTTGTTCAAATAATCTGCCCATGCAAGAAAACCTCTCGCAAACGCTCGGCAGCTTTCCACATCCTCCTCTGTTTCAGGCGCCAGTTCGACTTTCAAAGTTTCCTGATAAACAGCAGCCCCCGCCTCTTGCAGCATGGCACTAAACAAATTAACCGCCTCACAAAACTTTGGATAAGAATAATCGCCAGATCCGAAGCAGGCTGTTTTTAAGCCATTAAGCTGAAGCTGTTTGACCTCTTCAAAAAAGTCCTCCGCTTCGTAAGGCAAATCGCCGTCTCCCCATGTATAGGTGCCAATCAGCACGTAATCATAGGAGGTCAGAGCAGATACATCCGCGTCATCTATCTCGATGCAGTCAATGTCCAACTCATATTCCTGAAATGTATCTCTTATAACAGCCGCAATGTCTTCTGTATTTCCTGACATACTGGCATATGTAATCAAGGCTTTAGCCATGTTATCACCTCATCAATTGATAATGATTTTCAATATCATATGTATCACTTTAAATGATAATGATTTTCATTGTCAATATACAAATTAAAAAAGACAGCATATCGCTGTCTTTTAAAATGGATTTTCTTGATCCAACATATCCTTTATGACTTGAACAAAAGCTTGAACTTGCTTCAGCTCAAAGGCAGGTTCATAGCCTAATAGCCATGTATCCCGCCCAATCGGATGCTCTTTTGTGTCTAACAGAGGCATTTTATTGACTTTATCTTCGTTTTGAAGAGTAACTGACGGCAAAATGGCATAACCGATTCCATGCAGCGCCATCTGTTTGCACGTTTCAATCTGATCAACCAATATCGTCTGTTTTGGCGACGTTTTAAATTTTTGATGCCACCAGTGCTGAATTTCCTGAAAATAAGTGCTGTCACTTTTAAACTGGATAAACGGCCGTTCTGTATGGGCAATATCTTCGATGCAGGAAATTTCAGTGTCCACTAAATACAGGTGATCTGTCATTAAGTAATCTTTACGGCCCTTCCACTCAGGGTTTCCTCTTATAATGCCGATATGAACCTGATCCTCATATAAACTTTTCAGCATTTCGCTGCTCCAGCCGGTAATAAGCGAGACCTTTGCGTTCGGGTACTTTTCCACATACGTCTTCAGGACTTTAGGGAGCCAATGCTGGCCGATTATCGAGGCGACAGCAAGCTTCAATGTGCCGTGAATTTCACCTTCGAGCTCATCAATATTTTCTCTTATTCTTTCCTGCTCTAACGTTGCATCATTCGCAAACTGAATGATTTTCTCACCGGCTGGGGTTACCGTTAATCCTTTTTGAGACCGTAAAAAGATTTTTGTGCCCCACGCCTTTTCAATCGTTTGTAAACGCTGAGATAAAGCCGGCTGAGATACAAAAAGCCGATCCGCCGCCTTTCTCATATTTAACTCCTCAGCTAAAACTACGAGCATATGAAGCTCTTGAAGCTGCATGTCGTCCTCCTTTTTATGATCAATAAGTTTTTCTTATCTCCCATTCTAATAAACTCTCTGGGGCTGATTCAAGTCCTTTTCCGGTTTAAAATATGTATGCGCTTTCTTTGTTGCTCTGCCAATATAATGAAAATAGGCCGCAAAGCCTACTTATTCAATGATCGTATGTGTTTATTTAACTCCTTTAATACCACTCTTCTCGTGAAAATCCCTTCAAACACCTGTTCATCATTTTCAACACAGACAAATCCGTTATTAATGACCATGCTGAATCCCTTCATAATTGGATCATTTATATGGAGGCGCGGAATGTCTGTCAGCATAACTTCCTCAACCGTAATCTGGTCAAGCTTTTCAAACTCAATTCGCTCAAGCCCAAAAATGCTGTTCATAATCATATTTGTACCGATTAAACCATGTAAACGATAGGAAGCATCTAGAACCGGGATGGCTGTGTATCCGGTTTTTGTCAACACTAATAACGCGTGCTCAAGGTTGTTGCCGACTTGAACGTGCGCTACTTTGTCCGCCTCAATCATAAATTGTCCGACTGTTGCCTCAAGAAGCTGGTCTGATTGTAAGCTTATCATGTTTTCGACCCCTTTTCATTTTCATCAACAATACATTCCCTATACTACAATAATATAAGCTTTATCAATAATTGTCGAAAAGTTTCCTTTCAATAAAAAAGATACTCTTTATACGAGTATCAATTATAGAGTGCTCCATTAATTTTCAAATCGAAATCGGTCGTATAGTGTTACAAGTTTTTTGTAGGTGGTTCCGTCAACGTTTTTGGTTCCTGTCTCTATATCGTTGATCTCACTGCTTAAAAGCTCGATAGCATACTCATGGTTGATCAGGATATTCAGCAGAAGTTTTTGTTCTTCTTCTGTAAATCGTTCACCGATAAGACTCATTCGCAATCAGGCCCCCTGTTTTATACTGAATACCTCTGAAAGCAAGACAACTTACTTTCAGCTCTACCGCTAGAATAAGTAATCAGAAAACAAACGTCAACCGCATAATTCGACAATTCCCTTGGCTTTTCAGCCGGAATTATTTTGTGAAACGATTTGCATAGCTGAAGGCAGTGTATGAATCCGGTTTAATTTTTGCCTCTATCCCCATGGAAGTGATGCGTCCTGTCATTTCTTGAATCAGTTCTTTTGTAAGCCCTTTTTTCCCAATATCCAAGTGGACCTCAAAGGTAAGATCCGCTCCCTCACCGGTAAAGGGCAGGAGCAGATCGGTAATATCCATTAAGTGTCCATCAAGAATATAAGCGGCCGTTTCTTGGCTGTACGCCGTTTCTAACGAAATCTTCTCCCGAAGGCTATGTATGGGTCTGTCGACTGTATGATTTTTCAAGCAGCCCCAAGCTCCCTTGCCTGTACGATGCAAATGCAATGCGGTAATAAACTTTGTGTAATCGCGGTAAACCTGTGAATCAGTTCCAATAGATAACACATAGGAGGAACGGGGGTCCTTTCGAATAAAGGCTTTAAGCCGTTCCATCACATCTTGAAAGGTCATCTGTGCTTCTGAAAGATTATAAAACAGAAAAGAATCAGCCATGCCGACACTCCTTTTCAAGGATTTACAACCATGAAACAAGTATGTTCCTTATCGTTTATTGCGATTACTTTTTGCAGAAGCGAGAGCTGGTTCCCCCTATTTCAGGAATCTTACTGAAGAAGTTCAAAGATTTCGATGGAAACCATGTCGATATTATCAAACGGATATGTGTTAGGTTTTTCACCTTTTTGGAAAACCGTCAGCTCAAACGTTTGATTTTTTTCGAAATATTTAACACTGCATATTTTCTCACCATTTACTTCGAAATAACGCTGCATTGGCTCGTTAGCCGCTTCCGCTGTTTCTTGCAGACTTTGCAGCCGTGTGATGATACCCATTAATTGTGACATTCTAAAAAAAGACTCCTTTCAAAAAGCAACTTCAAATCAACAAGTATTTATTATAATACAAGTTCTATTGAGCATCATACCATAAAGTCGGACAGGATGGCATTTTCCCTGCTGAATTTAAGAAAAGAAAAAAAGTGAAAAAACTATTTTTAATTAGTTTGAGGCTTTTTTTGAATGTCATGCACACAATTATGATTTTTTTGATATACCCTCAGAATCAAAAAGCCTATTTGCAACTTCCTAAACATTTTCTTTTGATATTCCTGATGCAAATTCCTCCGGCGTTCTCTGAAATCTGAAATCGGCCCGCCCTTTTGGAGTCAACTTCTGGACCCGTCATACTGGAGATACGAGATCGTAAAACAGTTTTTCATGTCTTCTTGCTTCGAAAGTTAAACGACTGGAACATGGAATGATTCAGAGTGGGCATCACGGCGAAATTCTCCGCCTAATAGGCCTTGCACGGCCGCTGCCGCATTGGCATCGGGGTGTTCGGGCGCGGGACCATTTCTGTTCCTCCGGCGTTCAACGTTTTCCACTAGTAAGATTTATTGTTTCAGTGGATTGTCTTATGCTTTGGTAAATAAAAAAAACTTGGCGGGGGTAGCGCCAAGCTTTTTCGGATCTTGATCTGATAGAGGGGTTGGGGAACAGAGAGTAGGTTCTCTCTATAAACAAATGATAATGATTATCAGTATCAATGTCAATCGTTTTTACATATTTTTTTCAATTTAATAAAAAAACGGCCTTTCAGCCGCTTAAATCAACCCATCCTGCTCATATAAATAAGAATAGGGCAAGTCTATAAATAAATACATCTGATCATCCATCGGATACGAAAACGTTCTGATCATTTCACCTGTTTCCAAATCACTGTACAGATCACTGAAAAACCCTTTTCTGAGATTTCTCATTCTCATAATGTTCTCCAGAAAATAAGGACGCCAGCTCCAATTCTTTTCCGCGTATTCCGGCTGGTAAATCCATTCTCCATCTTGTTTAAACACATTTCCCGTCAGCTGATCGCCTTCTTCATCACACATGTAAATTCTAAAGCTGCAATCTGTCAGCTCTTCCGCCAGCTTTTTAATAAAGTCATCATCAGAAGACAGATTGTTTTTTCTTAAAGATGTCACAGCTTGATGCACTCGTTTGTAAAACTGTTCAGAGTGCTCATGGACGGTTTCAAGCTTCTTTTTCTCATGTGTAATAAATTGGTGAAATTCAGTCTTAAGTCTTCGCTTCAATACATCTCTCTCTAGAAACTTTTCAGATGGAGACAACAAGTAATACCCCTGAAAATAGCGGCCTCCGTTTCTCCAAGCGTACTGAAGCTGGAAGTTCGCTTCAATGTCTTCAAACAGCAGCGCCGCACCGATTTTTCTCGCTAATAAAGATATACTGTACAGCACATGCTCATATGACGGTGACGGCTGTGATACTTTCAGCGCCTGCAAATCGATTTTTAACAGATCTGGTGAAAGCAGTGCGATTCTGTCCAGGTTGCTGCTTTCTTTCCCGATGTTATCAACTGCGATTTTAATTCCGTATGTACGATAGTAGGCAAGCATATGGTAGAGCTGTTCCATATCCCCTTCAAAATTGTGCTCCGTAATTTCAAGCACAAAACGATGAAGTTCGATTCCCTTTGCTTCATACTCTTTCAAAAGCTCCAGAAAGCTTTCACCATGATCAAGCATCAGCAGATTGGCATCCTGATTCATAAAAATCAGCAGATCAGAATCCGCCTCTAAAAAGCAGTCAAGAGCTTGGCGGATAATTCTGTTATCAACCTCTAATTTATATTCTTCGGGTATCCCAGCGTCTAAAAAGAAGGGACCGAGACTTTGGATTTCCGAATCTGCCAGAATTCGTCCAAGCACCTCATAACCGATGATCTTCTGTTCCTCGGCACTGAAAATCGCCTGGTAATATGGAAGGACATCATCAATGTTCGTTAAAATATCAAGTGGATCCAACATGTTATCACCTGCTTCTCTATCTTTGTCTGATTATACCACATTGAATCCAAAGATTAATATGCTTTAAAACGGATAAGGATTCAGCCATTGCCCTCCATCCATTGTGATACAATCCCCGTTTATATAAGATGCTTCGTCAGAAAGCAAAAACGCAGCCAAAGCGGCGATTTCCTCCGGTGTGCCCAGCCGGCCGAGCGGTACACTGTTCATGGTACGTGTCATCGCTTTTTCCGATTCAAATAGTTTCTCCGCACCGCCTGTTCGTTCAATAGGACCGGGGGCTATCGCGTTTGTGCGGATTCCGTATTGGCTCCCCCACTCCACGGCCAGCGTTCTTGTCAGTGACAATACCCCTGCTTTGGCTGCAGCGGAATGGACGACCCCCGCCCCCGCTCCCCAAGCGTATGTGGCGGCCATATTTAAAATGACACCCTTCTGCTGCTGTTCGATCCAATGTCTGGCTGCAGCTTGGCTGCAAAAGAATGTGCCGTTTAAAACAATCTCAATAACGGCTTTCCATCCATTTGGCGTCAGCTTTTCTGCCGGGCAAATAAAATTTCCGGCCGCATTGTTAATCAGCGCATCAAGCCGGCCAAAGGTTTTTATCGCTTCTGTCATCATGTCTGAAGCGGCTGAATCAGAACGGACATCCATTTGAAAACAGGCGACCTGCCCCTCAAAGGTTTCAATGTCTCGTTTCGTTTCCTCAAGTGCTTCCTCGTTCCTCCCTGTCACCATAACGTACCAGCCTAATTCAGCCTGTTTTTTTGCCATTGCTTTTCCCATGCCGCTTGACCCGCCGGTAATAATAACCGTCTTTTTTTCCATGTTTCTCCCCCTTTGTCATGAATGAGTGTTCATTCAATATTATTCTATCATTATATGCCTGCCTCTGTCAGTACATGCTCACATGAGATTTTTTCAAGATACAGATGATATAATAGAAAAACTCTATTAAAGGTTGGTTTGAAAATGAAAAAGATGTCCAGAAGGCAATTTTTGAAAGGAACGTTCGGCGCTCTTGCTGCCGGGGCTTTAGCGGCCGGCGGCGGATACGGCTATGCCAGATATCTGGAGCCGCATATGATCGAGACAACCGAACACACAATCAAAAGCTCTCTCATCCCGCACGGATTTGACGGTTTTAAAATCGTGCAGTTTAGTGATACACACTTGAGTGATTCTTTTACTCTTGAAGATTTAAAGACTGTTATCCAGTCAATTAATGAATATAAACCTGATCTCATTGTGTTTACAGGTGATATCATCGATAATCCTGATACGTACCAGCAACACCAGGCAGTTATTCCATTATTGAGAAAACTACATGCGCCCTTTGGCAAGTTTTGTATTTACGGCAATCATGATCACGGAGGCTATGGAACTGCCGTTTACAAAAGCCTGATGACGGCCGGCGGTTTTACGGTATACCGCAATGGGTATGAAACATTGTCGCTTGCAGATGGCAGCGAAATCGAGATTGCGTCACTTGATGACTTAATGCTAGGAAGCCCGGACTATGAAGGCATCCTTTCAAGGCTAAGCGACAGACTTTTTTCTATTCTGCTCGTCCATGAGCCTGATGCAGCGTTAAAAACAACAGGCTATCCGGTGAATCTTCAGCTTTCCGGACATACACACGGCGGCCAGATTCAGCTTCCTTTTTACGGCCCGATTATTACGCCTCCTTATGGAAAGGTCTACACAGAGGGAATGTATCAAACAGGCAGCACTCATATTTACGTAAACCGAGGCCTCGGGATGACCAGACTGCCTTTGCGGTTTCTAGCCAAGCCTGAAATCACTGTCTTTACCTTAAAAAGCGCAAATTAATGTAGCAGGATGGGCTCCTCATCAATACCTATAAGTAAAAAAGAGAGGATGAGGAAACTGCTTACGTACCAAGTAAAGCAAGGTGAAACACTAAACAGCATCGCGGCTGATTTCAGAATCAGCGCCGCTGCATTGCTCAAGGCTAATCCGTCACTGCAGGCAGGGCTCACTGCGGGACAGTCCATTGCCATCCCCGGGCTGCCGGACCCTAATACGATTCCATATCATATATCAGTCTCAATCGGTGCGAAGACCCTTACGCTCTTCCAGAATGATCAAACAATCAAAACCTATCCGATTGCGGTCGGTAAAATACTGACCCAAACACCGACTGGCGAGTTTTATATTATTAATCGGCAGCGCAATCCCGGCGGCCCATTCGGCGCCTATTGGCTAAGCCTTTCTAAGCAGCACTACGGAATACACGGGACGAATAATCCCTCTTCGATTGGCAAGGCTGTCTCTAAAGGCTGCATTCGCATGCATAACAAAGACGTGATCGAACTCGCTTCAATTGTGCCAAACGGAACAAGAGTCACCATTAACCGGTAATGTTTTCTTATTTGTTTCAAAAACAGGCGGTTTATAATATGATAAAGTGGGACCTTTAGGGTAAGGAGCGTTTTTATGGATATATTTAAAAATCGTAATTTTGTTCGTCTATTTTTCGCAGCACTCGCTTCTCAAATGGGCACGACAGTAGGCAACATGGCATTTGCTTTTTTCTTGCTGGACCGCTTCAGCAGCCAGCCTTCATATACGACCTTGGCAGAGCTGATGTATTCTCTCCCGACCGTATTTGTATTTCTGATCGTGGGAGTCGTCGCGGACCGGTTTGACAGAAAAAAGGTAGCGGAAAACTGCGATTGGATTAGAGCAGGCCTGACTGTCGTCCTTTTTTTCACTTTATTTACCGGCAATATTCCTCTTGTTTTCTGTATTTTATTTGTCAGAAGCGCTGTAACAAAGTTTTTCTTTCCGGCAGAAAACAGTTTGGTACAAGCCATTCTGCCGAAGGAGCATTATGCGAAAGCGGCTGGGCTTAATCAGATGCTTTTTAGTATTTTTATGGTGTTCGGAGTCGGAATAGGTGCTTTTATGTACAACACAATCGGCATTGAAGGCGCCATTATTCTCGATTTTGTCAGCTTTATCATTTCCGGGCTCCTGATCCGCAGCTGCCGAATTCCAAAGGAAGCCCGACAGCCAAATGGTGCATTCAGCTGGAGAAAAGCTTCTGTTAAAGATTCAATAAATGATTTTAGGGAAGGCATTCTCTATATTTCAAAAAACAAACTGCTGGCATCTCTGATTTTCGGCTTCTTCATTTTTGGATTTGTCAACGGGGGATTCGCCGTATTGCCGATGTTTACAATGAAATATGGATTGGCGCCTGACCGTTATGAATGGCATACGTCTGTATTTACGATCGCACTCGGTTTTGGGCTGCTGGCGGGAAGTGTTATCGGCACAATCATCTCAAAAAAAGTGAAACCTCACTTTTTAATGTCGATACCGATTTTCATTGCGGGTTTGTTGATTTTCGTCCTCGGCTATACAAATGTTTTATGGGTGTATTACGCGGCATCTTTTGCCCTGGGAATGTGCATCGGACCGGTCAACATTGCTATCGGAGGCTGGATGCCAAAGATTGTTCACCCTAAGCTGATGGGACGTGTAAGCGGCTTGCAGGACCCTTTTATGATGTTTGCACAGTCTCTGACACTCGGCTTAGTTGCGCTGTTATTCCCTAAGTTCGTTTCAAACATTGATTATCTTTATTACGGCATGGGCGTTATCACCTTGATTGTTTTTATTTTTTATTTTGTTGCACTGCCAAAATACAGTGCACAGGCTGTGGAAGTGAACGTTCAAGAAGCATTTCAAGAGCAGCCCAAAAAGAAAGCAAAATCTGTATAATATCTGTATAATATAGGTTATAAATGCGCTTTTTTTCTCAGAAAAAAGCGCATTTTTACAATCAATATTTGCATTTCAACTTTAAAAAAGTATAATCTAATCATATAGAACTTGATAAGAGCAAAGGAGAGAAATAATGGACGACCATGCATATACGAAAGATCTGCAGCCAACCGTAGAAAATCTTTCAAAAGCAGTTTACACAGTGAACCGCCATGCAAAAACCGCCCCCAACCCTAAATACCTATATCTGCTGAAAAAACGGGCTTTACAAAAGCTTGTCAAAGAAGGTAAAGGAAAGAAAATAGGGCTTCATTTTTCAAAAAATCCAAGGTTCAGCCAACAGCAATCGGACGTGCTTATCTCAATCGGAGACTACTATTTTCACATGCCTCCAACTAAAGAAGACTTCGAACATCTTCCGCATTTAGGTACACTTAATCAATCGTACCGAAATCCTAAAGCTCAAATGTCTTTAACAAAGGCGAAACACCTATTGCAAGAATATGTCGGCATGAAAGAAAAGCCGCTTGTGACAAATCGCCAGCAGCCAGCTTATCATAAACCCGTCTTTAAAAAACTCGGCGAGAGTTACTTTTAAAATAAAAACAGCCGTAGCCCCTTCGGGCACCGGCTGTTTTTATTTATTCGATAACATACGTATCCACTTTTTTAATCAAATCACTGATCTCAGGCTTGCTGATTTGCTCATCTGCGCCAACGACTTCTCCGCGGTGGCGCAAATCATCGGTAATTAACGATGAGAAAATCATAACCGGAACTTCTGAGCTTTTCGGATTTTCCTTCAACAGCTTTGTGAGCCTGTGTCCGTCCATTTTTGGCATTTCAATATCAGTGATGATCATATCAATCTGTTCTGATAAATCCGTTTCGTTTTCAGCAAGGTTCATAATGTACTCATAAGCCTCTTTTCCGTTTTCAAACGAAGAAACATTGTTGTACCCTGCTTCTTTTAACTCATCCTGCAAAAGACGCATCAAAAGCGGTGAGTCCTCTACAATGATAAGCTTTTTATCAGCTCTTCTTTGATCGAAGCCCTCGGTATGCATATTGTACGTATCCACACCTGAGTCTGATTCAATGTCATAAATAATTTTTTCATAGTCAGGCAAAAAGATCATCAAGTCTTCGAGCTTAATAATTCCGGTAAGGTGCCGCTCCATTCCTTGATTTAACGATGTCGGCTTTTCAATTGCTTCCCAGGATACTCTGTGAATTTGAGAAACAGAGCCGACATGGAAAACAATTTTCCGTTTATTAAATTCAGTCACGATATATTTCTCGTCTTTTGATCCATCAGGCTCAACTCCAAAAAATGAGAAGAGGCTGATCACAGGGAGAATTTCTCCTCTGATCTTAATCATGCCTTCTACATGCTGATGGGAGTGAGGCACTGTTGTCACCTCGACTGGCTGAATAATTTCCCTTACCTTCATGACGTTAATTCCGAAAGCATTATCGCCCACGCCAAACTTCACAATTTCTAATTCATTTGTACCAGAATCCAATAAAATCTCGTATTGTTGTAACGACACTTCAATCCCTCGCTATTCGCATTCAGTATTGTACTGTATATATCGGCGTAAATTGTAAAAAGTGAATGGCATGGCTCTTCAAAATCGGATTCGGATAGCGTCTTGCCGCGTTTCTTAAAAAAAGAAACTTTTTTCCTAATAACCATTGACTTTCCAACTAGCAGTGATAAAATAGTCAAGGATTTTTCCAAAGAAGGGTGTAAATAATGGGTACCTTAGTAATATTTAAAGTAAATGAAATGACTGTTTTAGAAGATATCAGTGAAGAGACTTACCTGGATATGAAGAAAAAATCAGCTGACCTTCAAGAAGAGCATCCCCCGTATATGATTTGGCACAAAGACCTTCATTTTGATTATGGTTATTAATGAAATCGGCACATATAAACAATAATAGAACATGATACAATAAAGACAATCAAAGCGCTGGTTGTCTTCTTTTTTCTGTAAAGAAAGGTATGTTTAGAAAAAAGGTGCATACAATCGAAATATATCGGCTAAAAAGATGACAAATGGTCAGCTAGTGGTAAAATAGGATAAACTCATTATATTTGTTAAGGTGATGAATTATGGAACATTTGCTGAATCCGAAAGCAAGAGAGATTGAAATTTCAGGAATACGCAAATTCTCAAATCTTGTAGCTCAACACGAAGATGTCATTTCACTTACAATCGGCCAGCCTGATTTTTTTACGCCGCATCATGTGAAAGCTGCCGCAAAAAAAGCCATTGATGAAAACGTGACGTCATATACTCCGAACGCCGGCTATCTTGAGCTGAGACAAGCAGTACAGATTTATATGAAGAAAAAAGCGGATTTCAACTATGATGCTGAATCTGAAATCATCATCACAACAGGCGCAAGTCAAGCCATTGATGCTGCATTCCGGACGATTTTATCGCCCGGTGATGAAGTGATTATGCCAGGCCCGATTTATCCAGGCTATGAACCTATTATCAATTTGTGCGGCGCTAAGCCTGTTATTGTTGATACCAGGTCACACGGCTTTAAGCTTACTGCCCGCCTGATTGAAGATGCTCTGACTCCTAACACCAAGTGTGTCGTGCTTCCTTATCCGTCAAATCCTACCGGTGTGACTTTATCTGATGAAGAGCTGAAAAGCATCGCCGCCCTTTTAAAAGGCAGAAATGTCTTCGTATTGTCTGATGAAATATACAGCGAATTAACATATGACAGACCGCATTACTCCATCGCTACGCATTTGCGGGATCAAACGATTGTCATTAACGGCTTGTCAAAATCACACAGCATGACTGGCTGGAGAATTGGATTTTTATTCGCGCCGAAAAACATCGCAAAGCACATTTTAAAGGTTCATCAATACAATGTGTCATGTGCGTCATCGATTTCTCAAAAAGCCGCGCTTGAAGCTGTGACAAACGGCTTTGACGACGCCCTGATTATGAGGGAACAATACAAAAAACGTCTGGACTATGTGTATGACCGCCTTGTTTCCATGGGACTTGACGTTGTCAAACCGTCAGGCGCGTTTTATATCTTCCCTTCTATTAAATCATTTGGAATGTCTTCATTTGATTTTAGTATGGCTCTTTTGGAGGATGCTGGTGTGGCACTCGTGCCGGGCAGCTCATTCTCAAAGTATGGTGAAGGATATGTGAGACTGTCTTTCGCATACTCGCTGGACACGCTAAGAGAAGGGCTGGACCGCTTAGAAATATTTGTATTAAAAAAACGGGAATCCATGCAGACGATAAACAACGGCGTTTAAGCCGTTGTTTTATTTTTTTGGGAATGAAATTTTAAACGCTGTGCCTTTTTCCGGCTGGCTGTCTACATGGATGACTCCCTGATGATTTTCAATGATATTATATGTAACCATCAGTCCAAGCCCCGTGCCTTTTTCTTTTGTCGTTAAAAATGGTTCTCCAATTCGGTTCAGCACCTTTTCAGGTATGCCTTCCCCTTCATCTTTGACAGTGACATGAACAGAATGCTCATCCTCAGTTATGATAATGTCTACTGTTCCCCCGTCAGGCATTGATTCAACCGCATTTTTAATTAAATTAATGAATACCTGCTTTAATTGATTCTGATCCCCGTTTATATAAATGCTGTCTCTTTCATAGCTGGTTCTGATAAAAATGCCATTCAAATTTGCCTGCGTTTCCAGCAGGGCCGAGACCTCACCTATTAATTTTTTCAGGTTCAAATATTCTTTAACGGCATTTTGCTGGGGTTTCGCCAGCATGAGAAGCTCACTGAGTATTAATTCAATGCGGCTGAGTTCAGAAAACACAATATCAAAGTAATGTTCATTTTCTTCCATTGTCGGTTTCATCAGCTGCAAAAATCCTTTGATCGCTGTCAGCGGGTTGCGGATCTCATGGGCGATTCCCGCCGCGAGCTGCCCTGCGATTGATAATTTTTCCGATTGCAGCATCAATTCTTCTGTTTGTTTTCTCTCAGAAATGTCCCGAAGAATGACTTGGACAGCCGCTTCACCAAAAAAGGTCGTCGGAATGCAGACCATCTCCGTATAAATGACCCTGTTCTGGAAGGTGAACCAGGATTGCTTGACAATTTCTGATTCTGTTTTTTGCTCGGCGATGTTTTGAATTCTCTCTTTTACGTCCTCATGATCGCAAGGGTGCAGCTGATCATATATGTTTTTGCCAATTAAATCCTCATAGGTAGCCGCTTCAAACAGTGAAATTCCCGACTCATTCATAAACACCCATTTTCCATTATGAATCACCGCAATGGTATCGATTGAATTTTGAATGAGCAGCTGATATCGTTCACGGCTTTTTTGCAGGATAGTTTGGAATTTTTTTCTTGAAGAGATATCGATCAGCAGCAGCAGTTCAGCCTGCTGGTTTTTGTAGACGGTCGGGGACGCTTTCACTTCTAAATGAACAGGTGTGCCATCAAGCCTTTTCCACGTCTGTTCAATCATTCCGACTTCCATTCCTTTTTGCATTCGTATAATCCTGTTTTTCACGATATCGTGATATTCTTCTTCAATAAATTCATAGGACCATTTGCCAATAATAGCATCCTTGCTTTTCGCTCCGAGCATTGAAAGCATTGCGCTGTTTGCATAGACGATCTTGCCTTTGACACTGATGCATAGCGGACTCGGGAGATTTTCAACTAACCGCTCATAATCATCCGTTATATATGTAGTCGATTCCGGGCTTGCAGGCTCGATTTCATGTTTTTCGCAGTTTAGGGATTGATGGCCTGTTTCTTCTTCAAGAACTTTCATTTTCAAAATGATTTCCCGTTCTGTCCGCTCAGCTCTTGTCGTAACAATTTCTACCGCAGCCTCCACCCACACAATTGTATGGTCTTTTTTTATAAAACGAAAGGTACACGGCATCAGGTGATGTTCATTATAAAAATAGCTTTCAACTAAAAATTGGTCTTCCTCATGCAGGAACGTTTTGAGGAATGATCCGATCATCTCTCCTTGGAGATAGCCCAAATGCAGTTTGGAGTTGGCAGATATATAAATGATGCGTCCATTAGAGGCCAAGACTGCATGAATATCGGTTTTTGTTTGAAATGGTTTAACATGCTGCGTATCCTGTTCCACAGAATCCCTCCTTTGCATGATCATCTTGTTTCACATATACAGATTGACTTTTACCTAGTATGATTCGCTAGAAAATGAGTATTCTCCTTCTATTCTTATAGTGAACGTCAATTTTTGAATAAATGAAAGGGCGCACAATCTTTCAGATGTGCACCCTCTTTTTACTTTTTATTGTGTTTCTTTTCGAGCTCTGCGTAAGCGTGAATAGCTCTTTTGGCAATGAGTTTGTTAATTGGATCGTGGTCGTTTGCTACAGAAGGTACAACGACACTGAAAGCCACTTTTGGATTTTTCGACGGGTAATAGCCTACAAAAGTTAGGTTATATGTTTTTTTCCCCCACCAATTACGGTTCGTGCCGTAGTAAAATGTTTCCGCTGTTCCTGTTTTTCCAGAAACATCTTCTGTAAACGTATTTTTAGCAGTCCCTGAAGCGGTAACTAATTTCATTCCAGTCTTTACCTGCTGTATATCACTTTCTGTATTGTTAATTTTATTGAGAATGTTTGGCTTTCGTTGTTCAATTGTTTTTCCGAGACCGTCTTTATTGCTGGGCTCATGAACACTTGTAACAATTCTTGGCTGAATACGATAGCCTCCGTTGGCTATGGATGAAATGTACTGCGCCATTTGAAGCGGTGTGTATGTATCGTATTGACCGATTGCCAAGTCTAATATTAATCCCCCTACAGCATCAGGCGTGGTTTGCATACCGGCTGATTCCTGAGGCAGATCAATACCTGTCTTTACACCCAGGCCAAACTGACTGTAATAATTTCTCATTTTATTCAAATCCTTCTGATCAGCAGGCAGAGGTCCATGCGGCTTATATGTTACACCTGCAATGTGCATGGCGACATTAAACATATATACGTTAGAGCTTTTTTGCAAAGCGGTTAATTCATTGATGGTTCCCATGTTGGTATAGGATTTTTTTATGAGATTTGTTCCTAAATACATCGGCCCATCAAAGAAATATTTATAATGCGGAATCCCGTCCTGATAGCCGGCAAGTACAGTCGCACCCTTTACTGCTGAACCCATTTCATATTGGGTTGTGAATGCTCCTATTGCATAATCTTGAACTTTATTTGTTTCTAAATCTATCTTTTTTCCTGCCATCGACAAAATATCGCCGTTATTCGGATCCATCATCACAACAAAGGCCCGGTCAAGCATATAGTTTCCGCGTGCACGGCTGTTTCTCACTTCTTCTTCAATAATTTTTTCTATCTTTGCCTGAAGCTCCATATCGAAAGAAAGCCGTAGATCGTATCCCCTGCTGCCTTTATCAATGGTTTTTTGGCTGACGACATTTCCTTTATTGTCTTCTACGTATTGCACTTTTTCTTTATGGGAATTTAAGTAGTCTTCATATTGATACTCTAAATAACTTTTCCCCACTCTGTCATTATTCGCATAGCCTCTTGTTAAGTAGAAATCTTTCCGGTCGCTCAGCAGGCCCTGTTCAGGTGTTGTGACGCCTCCGAAAACGGAATAGAGGGTTTTGTCATAAGGATATTTTCGTGTCCAATCGTTTACGATGTCAATCCCCGGAAGCTCTTCTAAATGCTCAGAAACAATTGAAATTTCATCATATGTTAAGTCATTTTTTGGTCTTTGGCTGGAGCTTTTCTTCTCATCAAGCAGCGTTCCGTTTTTTCCATTGCTGTTGCTTTCATTTGGGTTCATCGCCTTTACGATTTGAGGTTCGTAAGCATTACCGCTTGAAAACCTTGTATATATCGCTGCGATTTCCATTTCTTCGTCATTTCGCTGAATAGCCTTCAAATCTTCATCCGCAACACGCTCAATTTGGAGCTTGTAAGCCTCAGCCCCTTTTAGATCGCTTTCAGATTCCTTAAGCAGAGCGGCAGCTTTTTTCGGATGGGATGCGATCCAGTAATCACGCAAATCTCTATCCTTCAAAAATTCGGTATCAATATGAATGAAAGCAGCAAGCTTCTTCGCTGTTTTGATTTTATCCTCTGTTTTTGTGCTCGATGTTGATACATACACAATTTCAGGCACGCTCTGGTTATCGACAGCAACTTTCTGATTTCTGTCATACATCTTCCCTCGAGGCGCGGGATAATACGCTGTTTTTGCATTTGCTACCTCAGCGTCTTCTTCATGCTGTTCACCTTCAACAATTTGAACAACGCCAAGCTTAAAGATTAATGCAGTGAATAGAAGAAAGACAGCAAGGAAAAAAAGGTTCATTCTGATCGCTCTGTTTCCTTTGCTCTTTTTCTTTGGTTCACGTCCTATTTCAGTCACTTCTGGTTACCCCTCTCAGATCATTCAATATATTTACATATACTGAGATTAATTGTAACACCTTTGTAATAGTTGTTACAGCAAAAAGGAATAAAAAAAACTGTCAATATAAAAACATATTTAAATTTAACTAACGATTCAAAAAAAAGGAATACATGTAACAGTGTGATAAAACATGATTTGCAGCTGATTCCCTGCTTTTCAAGGATTCAGCACACATTGGTTACAAAAATGACAATCTCTCTTTGTCAAAGGGAAGTGATGGATACTTTATGACAAAAAAGCTATGTTATGATTTTTTTGTAGCAACAAACAACTCTAGGAGGTTATGAACTAATGAAGAAAGCATTTATTTTATCTGCTGCCGCTGCGGTTGGATTATTCACATTCGGGGGCGTACAGCAAGCATCAGCGAAAGAACTCTCCTGCCAGCATGTGGTAAAGGTGAAAATGGGGAACACAGTGCAAAACATGTCCCTTAACGATATAGTAAAAAAACTTCATATTAAAACAAATATCAAAACATTAAACGCTGCAAATGAAAAAGAGCTTAAGCAGCTTCTTCAAAAACATGCGAAGCAGTCTAACATGAACATTCAAGATGTTCAAAAGACAGAGACTGCAAAACCTGCGCAAAAAACTACAGAAAAAGCAGCTGCTGAAAAAAACACTGCTGCTAAAGCACCTGCTGCTGCTGAAAAAACAAACAAAACAACATCTGCGCCTTCATCTGTAAGCGCGTATGAGAAAAAAGTTGTTGAGCTTACAAATGCAGAAAGACAAAAACAAGGCTTAAAGCCGCTTCAAATTGATGAAACGTTAAGCAAATCTGCACGCGCAAAATCTCAAGATATGAAAGACAAGAACTATTTTGACCACCAAAGCCCAACTTACGGCTCACCGTTTGATATGATGAAATCTTTCGGTATCAGCTACAAAACAGCAGGTGAAAACATCGCTAAGGGTCAAAAAACGCCAGAAGAAGTAGTAAAAGCTTGGATGAACAGTGAAGGACACAGAAAAAACATTCTAAACGCTAACTTTACTCATATTGGTGTCGGTTACGTTGAGTCCGGAAGCATCTGGACACAGCAATTTATCGGAAAATAATACAAAAAAGATTGCCTGTACCGTACAGGCAATCTTTTTTCATTTCACCCAAAGCTTATATATACTTTGAGTCCCGCTGTTTTCTTCGCCTTGTGCAGCGAGCTTGTCATATAAGGATTTCGCAAGGGACAAGCCTGGCATTTCTTCTCCCATTAATTCCGCTTCCTCCAACGCAATTCCCATATCTTTAATAAAATGCTTCACATAAAAACCCGGTTCAAAGTTGTCTTGCAGCATACGGGGAGCAAGATTTGACAATGACCAGCTTCCGGCTGCGCCCGTTGTGATGCTTTTCAGGACATTTTCCGGCTGCAGGCCTGATTTTTGAGCATATGCCATCGCTTCCGCCACACCGATCATGCCGGCTGCGATTGCAATCTGATTACACATTTTGGTATGCTGTCCGCTTCCAGCCTGTCCTTGATATTGAATATTTTCTCCCATTAAAGAGAAAATCGGCATGCAGGCTTCAAATGCATCTTTTTCTCCGCCAACCATAATCGCGAGTGTTCCGTTTTGTGCACCGATATCTCCGCCGGAAACAGGGGCATCTAAAGCGAACAATGCTTTTTCTTTGGCTGCTTCAGCAATCTTCTTCGCAAGCGAAGGTTTAGATGTGGTCATATCAATGAGATACGCGCCTTCTTTTGCGTTTTCAATAATCCCGCTGCTTCCGAAATACACTTCTTCAACATCACTGGGATAGCCGACCATTGTTATGATAACATCCGCTTCTTTTGAAAGATCTTTGACTGTTTCTTTCCATACTGCGCCTTTTTGCAGTATGCTGTCTGCTTTTTCTTTTGTCCGGGTGTACACCAATACAGGATGGCCGTCATTCAGAATATGTGATGCCATGCTTTTTCCCATCACTCCAAGACCGATAAAACCAATTGTTTTTTTCAAGGTCATTCCTCCCAGATGTTTCGTTTTGATTTTAGTTAAAATTTATCATATTTCCTTCATTTTCTAGACTACCATATCTATTTATCTTATAGTAACTCTTAAAATAAAAAAATCCCCAAGTTTTTGGGGATTTAATTGGATTACAATGTGAATTTCGTAATTGTGCTCATTAGCTCTTGACTTGCATGCTTTAATGTTTCCGTTGAGTGTTTGACTTTATCAAGGGTGATCAGCTGTTCATCAGTTGATGCATTCACTTCCTCTGCTGCAGCTGCCGATTCCTGTGATATGGCCGAAATACTTTGAATCGCTTCAGAAATCGCGAGCTGCTCTTCACTCATTCTTTGAATTTCTTCGTAAATGTGATCAATGCCTTGAACCAGTGACTGCATTTCCACGGTAATCGTGTTTAATACCTCTCCAGTCTCATGAATGGCACTGTTTTGTTCATCATTCATTCTGCTTGCCTCAACCATTGCGTGAGAGGCCTCTTTCGTCTCAACCTGGATAAGCTTCACAGTCTCGCTGATATGCTTTGTAGAAAGCGCTGATTGCTCGGCAAGCTTTCTCACTTCTTCAGCTACGACGGCAAAGCCGCGTCCGCTTTCTCCGGCTCTGGCTGCCTCAATGCTGGCATTTAAAGCAAGCAAGTTCGTTTGATCAGAAATATTTGAAATAGCTGTAACGACTTCTTCGATATTCTTTGTTTGATTTTCTAAATCAAGCAGCATCGTTTCAACCTTTTTCGTTTCCGTGTTGGCTTCGTTTGACTTCATCAGCAGCTGGCCGAGCGCGTCAAGTCCTTTATAGCTTGCATTCTCAGACGATTTTGAGCGTTCTTTCATTCCGCCTGCCTCCGCAGCAATTTGTCTGATTTTAGTTGACAGACTTTCTGATTTTTCGTTAATAGTCTCTACTTCAGAAGCCTGTTCTGATGCCCCTGCAGCTACTTCTTCAATCGCTTTTGCAATTTGTCCGCTTGTTTCATTTGTTTCCGCAGAGACAACTGTTAACTGCTCAGAGGTATCAGATACTTTCCCTGAAGATAGTCTCACTTGTTCAACCATATCCTTCATATTTTCAACCATCTGATTAAAATCTCTTGTTAAAATCCCGACTTCATCCTTGGATTTTGATTCAGCATGAACGGTTAAATCGCCTTCGGAAACTGCCTTCGTTTTTGCGATCAGCTGCTGTATCGGACCGGTTATCGTTTTGGCCAGGAAGTAGCTGAGAATGATCGTAGCGATAAGCGCAATCAATGATATCCAAAGATTCGCCCGATTCATTTTATCGGAAATCCACATTAATTTATCGGTATCAAATTGCGTTCCGACTTTCCAGCCCGTTTCACCAATCGTTTGGTACACAATCATTTTCCCATTTTCATCCTGTATCCCTTTTTTCTCAGATGCAATGGTTTTCAGTGTTTGATCCTTTGATATGTTTTTTCCTTGGTTTGACGGGTGTGCTAAAAGATTGCCGCTCGCATCAGCTAAAAAGGCAAATCCCTTGTAAGGCACCTTTTGCTTATTGACCATGCTCTGGATGGCAG
Organism: Bacillus sp. RHFS10; assembly: GCF_016757475.1. Lineage (NCBI taxonomy): Bacteria > Bacillati > Bacillota > Bacilli > Caryophanales > Bacillaceae > Bacillus > Bacillus sp. RHFS10. Next base: position 176,108 of record NZ_JAESPO010000005.1, on the reverse strand, counting down.
AGAGTTTCAAATCGTAGCTGGCAACCCCCATCACTTTTTGCCCGTCAAGAACCGCTTTTGATGCTGTGACAATCATATCTCCTGTCACGACATCTTGATAAGGTTCCGTCCAAACGACTTGGTCCGGGGTTTCAGCTGCAAGCTTATACCATGGTCTCGATGTCGGATCATAATCATCAGCAAAATCGGCTTTCGGATATGTAAACATTTCTTTTTTTGCGGTGCCTATGTAAGCCATCGCAACATAATCATCGTTATCTTTGATTTGTTTAATATCATCGTTAAACAGCCGAGAAGCTTCTTTACTTGGTTTTGTTACAAATGTACGAGTTAATTCCCCATTAGCCAATCTCGATAACGATATGGCATAACTCTTTAATTGCAATTCAATATTTTGTTCAAGTGACTGCGTCACGTTTTGAGTTGTATTTTTCCCATCCTCTGTAATCATCGGTTTCAGCGTCAGATAAGAAGACAGCATTAAAAGAACAACTGTGACAATTAACATGATCGAAACAAAAACAGCAATCTTTATATGAAGTTTTTTAAACAAACCAATCCCCTCCTAATTTCTATATCGGCCCTTTCGTTTGAAAGATGAATAATCAAAAAATAAATTATATGAACATTGAAATGTATTTACTGAAAATTCAACCTTCAATATGATGAAAACAACATAAGGAGGGTGATAATCATACGAAAACACAGTACGTGCACAACGGCAGAAAATTTGAGGCTCTTCCATCAGAAACTATTCGGAGACTGACACTGACATAAAAGGGCCGCTGGTCAATGGCTGAATTGTCGGTTCTATGACCGCCCTTATCGTACATTTTGAGCCTGAATCTCCTGACCATACATGGGCGTGCGACAGACAGCGGATCAATTAAAAATCATGATCCTCATGGAAATCCTTTATATGTAGTGGATATTTCAGTTTCTCCTCAGTATCGGAAGCTTGGAATCGGAAAATGGCTGATGAACACGATGTATGAGCTGACTGTTGACAAACGGCTCGAGCGCCTTCTAGGCGGCGGGCGTATTCCCTTTTTATCATAAATACGCACACGAGATCAGCGCTGTACGATACGTTGAAGATGTGATTGATGCAGGAAAAAAAGGCCCTGTGCTGTCCTTTCTCCCTCATTGCGGCCGTTCACCGACTTCGTCTAGTCGGCAATTATTTAGAGGATAAAGAATCATTGAATTACGGCGTTTTAATGGTATGAAAAGATCCTTTAAATAAAAAAGCGAGCTGTTCATCATCACAGCCCGTTTAAGTGAAATATTCGATTTTCGCATTAGGGAAATAAGTATCAATATAGGATTCAAGCTTTTCCCGAAGATCATGCTCTTCATCTTTCTGATAAATATATTTCCCGATGCCGTAACGGCCCCATTTATAGCGCCGCTTTTCTTCATCTAATTCGAGCTTTGTCTTTGGATAATTCTTCTCAATCACTCGTTTGGCCGGCTTTGTAAAACGGTGCTGAATTAATTCAAACGTTATATCATGTCTGACATCCTGCGGCAAAGCAGCATCAAGTTTTTCAAACAAATGTCTGTATCCTTCTTCCCAGCCTTCATGAATATAAATCGGTGCAACAATAAACCCTAGCGGATATCCTGCTTTTGCAACTTTTACTGCGGCTTCTATCCGTTTATCAAGAGGTGAGGTTCCCGGCTCAAAGTTTTTAATCACATAGTCGGCATTAATACTGAATCTGAATCTCGTTTTCCCGTTATGCTTTGCGTCTAATAGGTGATCGACATGATGAAATTTCGTTACAAATCTCAGTTTTCCGAGCTCACTTTGTCCAAAATGTTCAATGGCGTGCTTCAGCGAGTGTGTCAGATGATCAATTCCTACTATGTCTGACGTACATGAGGCTTCAAACCTTGTGAACTCCGGCGCGCGCTCCTTCATATACTTATCAGCCTGATCTAATATCTCTTCAACGTTTACATAGGTTCTGATATACGGCTTTGACCCCATGGTTGTTTGCAGGTAGCAGTAATGGCAATGCCCCATACAGCCTGTGGCAAACGGAATGGCGTATTCAGCCGAGGGTTTGGAAGAGTCAAACTTTAATGTTTTTCTGACACCGATGACTAAAGTTGATTTCGCGTTTCGATATTGCTGAAGATGATTTTTCCCTGGAATATTACGCACCTGATTGTGGGATGTCGTTTCTCTGATTTCAATGCCCATGTTCTCAAATTTTTCCTGTAATTCTTGAGCCAGCGGATATTCCAGCGCTCTCGGTTCAATATACACAAGCTGCGGAACAAATGGGTTCTGCATAATGCCACATCCTTTTCCTTTACTACCGTTACTTTTCTCATAAGACGGAAAGGATATGAGTTGTAATGATTTCCTTGTTACTCGTATGGATCGATATCAAATAGTTCTTTGTAAAGTGATTTCGCTTCTTCATAGCTTGCAAACACAGCATCATCCTCTGCAAACGGATGATAAGTTTCAAAAATAAACAGGGAAAGCTCACCTTCATGGTATGGATGGTGCATAATTTCAGCTTCCTTAATATGGGCAACATTGGCGGCGTGCGGATTTCTGTAGATCACGTACACTGTATCTCCTGCGTTAAATTGGTTTGACATACTATCCCTCCTCGCCATGTTATTGTGCCCTTCTATACCCTTGCTTATGAAAAAAACCAGACAGGCCGAAGGCCGTCTGGTTTTTATATACATTACTTGAATGTTTCTTTTACGAACGCGACAACTTCTTCTGTCGTGCTCATAGATAAAATTTTCTCTTTGAATGACTCAGCTTCTTGTTTAGACAATTTGCTGATTTGTGTTCTTGCCGGAAGGATAGAAGTTGCGCTCATTGAGAACTCATCTAAGCCTAAGCCGAGAAGGATCGGGATCGCAATTTCGTCTCCTGCCATTTCTCCGCACATGCCAACCCATTTTCCTTCTTTGTGTGCCGCTTCAATTACGAGTGTAATCAAGCGAAGGATTGCAGGGTTGTATGGCTGATACAGATAAGATACACGCTCATTCATACGGTCAGCTGCCATTGTGTATTGAATCAAATCGTTTGTTCCAATACTGAAGAAATCAACTTCTTTAGCAAACTGATCAGCGATGACTGCAGTTGACGGAATTTCAACCATCATACCGACTTCAATATCGTCAGATACAGTCTGTCCCGCTTTGACAAGCTTTTCTTTCTCTTCAAGAAGGATCGCTTTTGCTTCTTTAAATTCGTTAACTGTCGCAATCATAGGGAACATGATTTTCAGGTTTCCGTATGTACTTGCACGAAGCAGCGCGCGAAGCTGTGTTCTGAAGATTTCTTGCTCTTCAAGGCAAAGACGAATCGCTCTGTATCCCAAGAACGGGTTCATTTCTTTAGGAAGATGCAGGTAAGGAAGCTCTTTGTCTCCGCCGATATCAAGTGTCCGCACGACAACTGATTTTCCTTCCATACGCTCAAGAACCGTTTTATATGCATCAAACTGCTCATCTTCTGTAGGCAGCTGATCTCTTCCCATGTAAAGGAATTCTGTACGGTAAAGGCCAACTGCTTCCCCGCCATTTTCAAGAACGCCTTTCACATCATCAGGAGTACCGATGTTCGCTGCAAGCTCTACATGATGTCCGTCTTTTGAGACAGTCGGTTCATTGACAAGCTTCGCCCATTCAGCTTTTTGAGCCAAATAAGCATTATGTTTTTCCTCATACTCTTTTACAGTTTCCGCAGATGGGTCGATAATGACATCGCCATTAATACCGTCAACGATAACAGTTACGCCGTTTTGGATCGTGCCTGTAGCCGCTTTCGTACCAACAACTGCAGGAATCTCAAGAGAACGCGCCATGATGGCAGAGTGAGATGTGCGTCCGCCGATATCAGTTGTGAATCCTTTTACGAACTCACGGTTTAATTGAGCTGTGTCAGACGGTGTTAAGTCTTCAGCTATAATAATAACCTCTTCTGAGATCATGCTCGGGTTTGGAATTTCGACGCCAAGCAGGTGGCCGGTTACGCGTTTTGTTACGTCGCGGATATCAGCCGCACGCTCTTTCATATATTCGTTGTCCATTGATTCAAACATAGTAACGAACATAGAAGACGTTTCTTTTAAAGCGAATTCAGCGTTCACTGAATCAGTGCTGATTTTTTCTTTCACAGGGTTTAGAAGCTCAGGGTCACTGAGAACTAAAAGGTGAGCAGAAAAAATGTCAGCTTTATCCTGACCAAGTTCTTTCAAAGCGTGCTCTTTGATTTTTTCGAGCTCTGCTTTTGAACGTGCAATCGCTTCATCAAAACGGCTTACTTCCGCTTCAGAATCAGAGATGTTTTTCTTTTCAACCGTTAAATCTGGCTCTTCAAGCCGGTACGCTTTTGCAATCGCGATGCCGGCTGAAGCGCCAATCCCTTTTAATTCTTGCATTACTCGCCGAGTCCTTCGCTTTTCATTGTTTCTTCTAAAGCGTTAAGAGCATCGTTTTCGTCAGCGCCAGTAGCAGAGATTGTGATCTCAGCGCCTTTAGCGATACCTAGAGACATAACACCCATGATAGATTTAAGGTTTACTGTTTTGCCGTTATATTCTAAATTCACGTCAGCGTCGTATTTGCTTGCAGTTTGTACAAGAACTGTCGCAGGACGAGCGTGGATTCCAGAATCTGCAGTTACTTTAAATGTTTTTTGTGCCATTTTTATCATTCTCCTTTTAACTTAAAGCTATATTACTTCACAATATTATATCATACAGCCGTACTTGTCATCTGACAAGCACAGCGTACTAACACCTTATTTTTCAATCTTCACAATTTCTTCTTGTTCTCTGTTGACTGAGCCGCTTGCCTTAATGCTGACTGTTTCTCCTTCAGCAAGGTTCGTAAACACAATCGGTGTCATAAGAGACGGTACATTTGGTTTGACTGCTTCCAAATCAACTTCAAGAAGTTTCTGTCCAGGCTCCACGCGGTCTCCTTCTGATACGAAAGACGTAAATCCTTCGCCCTTCAGGCTGACAGTATCAATACCAAAGTGGATCAAAATTTCTCTTCCGCCGTCGGATTGCAGGCCGATCGCATGTTTCGTCGGGAACACATTTAGAATTTTTCCTCGAACCGGTGATACGACAATACCTTCTGAAGGGAGAACCGCAAAACCGTCACCCATCATTTTTCCTGAGAAGACTTGGTCAGGAACATCAGTAATCGGGTGAATTTCTCCGGCAATCGGAGATACGAAAACTTCCTCGCCGATTTCATTTTGCAGCGGTTCTGCAATGACTTCCTCAACCTGCTGACTTACTTCTTCTTGAGCAGATGTTGTCGGTTCAGGTCTTGGCTTGCGTCCCGCAATGATGTCTTGCATTTGTGTTTTTAAACCGTCAGAACGAGGTCCGAAAATAGCCTGAATGTTGTTGCCGACTTCCAGCACGCCGGAAGCGCCAAGCTGTTTCAGACGGTCTTTATCAACCTTTTTCTGATCGTTTACAGTCACACGCAGACGGGTGATACAAGCATCAAGGTGTTTGATGTTTTCCTGGTCACCCATTGCCTGCAGAATCTCATAAGGAAGATCTCCAGCTTCACCTGTTTTCCCAGTTGATGCAGTTTCAGCCGCAGCATCCTCGCGTCCCGGTGTTTTCAGATTAAATTTGCGGATGGCAAATCGGAACCCGAAGTAGTAAATGACCGCAATCGCTAAGCCGACAGGAATGACAAGCCACCATGCCGTCCGGTTCGGCAAAATACCGAATAGGAAGTAGTCAATTAAACCGCCGGAGAATGTCATACCAATCTTAACATTCAACAGCTGCATGATCATGAAAGAAAGTCCCGCGAACACACAGTGAATCGCAAACAAGATAGGGGCGACGAATAGGAATGAGAATTCCAAAGGCTCTGTGATCCCTGTTAAGAAGGATGTCAAGGCCGCTGAACCCATAATACCTGCAACAAGTTTTTTGTTTTTCGGTTTTGCTTCATGATATATCGCAAGCGCCGCAGCAGGCAGACCGAACATCATAAATGGATATTTACCTGTCATGAACGTACCTGCTGTTAACTGTACGCCGTCTTTAATCTGCGCCATAAAGATACGCTGATCCCCGCGGATGATTTCTCCGGCAGCACTCTTATAGCTGAAGAATTCATACCAGAACGGCGAATAGAAAATGTGATGCAAACCGAATGGAATAAGTGAGCGTTCGATCACCCCGAAGATAAATGCAGCAAGGGTTGGATTCGCTTCCACTAATCCTGTTGAAAAGGAATTCAATCCGTGCTGGATCGGAGGCCAGATCACTAACATAATAAGACCCAGAATCAGTGCAGAAATTGACGTAACAATTGGAACGAAACGTTTACCCGCAAAGAAACCAAGATATTGCGGCAGTTCAATTGTGTAAAATCTGTTGAACAATAATGCCGCTAACACACCGACGATAATACCGCCGAACACGCCTGTCGCCAAGGTAGGTATACCAAGCATGTTTACATATGCAGGATGGTTTTCCGTGAAGAACTTGGCTCTTTCGATTGAATCGGAAGGAATGGTTCCGTTTGCAACAAGAACCGCACTCATGGATACGTTCATCACCAGATAACCGATAATTGCAGCAATCCCTGCAACTCCATCACCGTTGGCAAGCCCGATGGCTACACCTACTGCGAATAGAAGCGGAAGATTATCAAAAACAATCTGCCCAGCGCTTTCCATAACACCTGCTACGAGCTGCACATTGTCATTGCTCAAGAAATGCAGGACTTCAATCATGTCCTTATTTTGCATCGCATTTCCGATCGCAAGTAAGATACCCGCAGCCGGAAGGATCGCAACTGGAAGCATAAGCGCACGCCCGATTTTTTGAAGAACGCCGAATAATGCTTTAAACATAAGAATTGACCTCCTCTTTTTACTAGTCTGACCTTACAGCTAAAAATCATGACAACGAATTCACAGGCGTAAGTCTCCCAGTTTAACCGTTTACATTTGCCCTTTTACACAACAAAAAGGGCATGAGCAAAATCGGGTGCACAAAAGAACGAGAATAGACTTCCCGTTTTTTCCCCTCAATCACTCATGCCTGATCGGATCAGTAACACGTTATAAGGATAAACTGAATTTATGAAATTTTATTGGTTAATCGGTACAGATGAAGCGTCAGATAAACCGCTTCCGCCTCATGAACTGGTTTCTTCAATGTTTGCTGCAAGATTTTAATCAATTTCCAAGCTGTATTGTAGCATAGTGGATATTCATTTTTCAATAACAACATTAATTTTTCTGGTTCTTTAGTCGGTTCTTCTTTTTTAATTCTTTCTATAGTAAATCTGATATGCCGGATCAGCCGCAAATAGTGGACACTTTCCTTGTTTACTTTCATTTGAAATGAGTCTTCAATCACCTCGACAAGCTGCGCCATCAGCTGCGAGTGCTGATTGACTTCGGACAGCGGACGGTTTGTCAGGGCCGAATGGATATGCAGGGCGATAAAACCGATCTCCCCCTCCGGAAGACAGATTCCCGCTTTTTCATTGATCATTTCTATGACTTCTTTGGCTATTTGGTATTCATCAGGATATAGTGACTGAGTCTCCATTAAAAATGGATTTTTCATATCAAAGCCCTGCTGCTGTCTTTTGATCGCAAATGCGATATGATCAGTCAGCGCAATGTGAATATGTTCATTTAATGAGTGGTTCGTCCTGTTGCTGATGTGATAGATGACATCGTTTGAAATATCAACGAGCTTTTCATCAACATAGTCAAGGAGCTTTTTAAACTGTTTTTGTTCCTTCTCATTCTTTAAAATGAACATTTTTTCGTAGCCTTTATCTTCAATGACATCATCTTGTTTTTTTCCGAAACCAATACCTTTTCCGATTAAAACGACTTCGCTGTATTTATGATGAGAAGCAATTAATACGTTATTATTCAGTACCTTTTTCACTGTAAAGGACCCATTCACGATCCTCAGCTCCTTTGTCATTCAATACCTCATATCGTACATAACGAACGGAATGCACGTCAAACCTTTTTTCGACGCTTTCACTAAACAGTCGATCTTTCGATGAGGCGGTAATCGAGAACTTTCCTCTCAATCGGCTGTCCCTGAATTCTTTTTTCCAGCATGGCAAACGCCTGCTTTCCCATTTCTTTTGTTTGAATATCGATCGTTGTGACACCAAGCGATTGACTGATTTCATGGTTATCAACGCTTAAGATTGCAAGTTCATCCGGTACCGATATCCGCTGGGCCTTTGCTTCAAGTAAAAGCCCTGCTGACACTTGATCATTGGCAACAAAAATCGCCGTCGGTTTTTCCTTCCACTTTTTCCACTTATGAAAAAGCGCCTTTCCATCATTGATTGTAATCGCTTTCTCAATCACCCAGTCTTCATGAAAGGCCTCTCCGATCTCTTCCAATGCTTCTTTATAGGCTTTGATTCGAAAATGGCTGTTCATGCCCTTTTTTCTTGCCAAACAGATTGCTATTTTTTTATGCCCTTTGGTAATTAAATAGTCCAAGCCGCACCTGAATGCTTGGTGGTGAGGAATGCTGATGGTTGGAAAACGGCCGATATCTGAATTCTGGCAAAGCAATATCGGGCCCTCCCATTCGATGAGCTTCTCATCAGCAAGCGATTTCGAACAAAAAATCAACCCGTCAACCTGCCGTTGCTTTAACTGGGACAGCGCAAAAATTTCTTTCTCCACATCATAGTTTGTTTGGAATAAAGAGAGGTGAATTCCGGATTCCGCGGCTGCGTCGGCTATCCCTGCAATCAGCTCTGCAAAATAAGGGAGATTAATCGTCGGCAAGACAACGCCAATCATGTTTGAAAATCCTTTCGATAAATGCACAGCGTGAATATTTCTCGCGTACGCCAATGCTTCCATTGCCTCAAGCACCCTTTTTCTTTTGTCTTCACTGACGTAAGGATGATTGTTTATGACTCGGGAAACCGTTGTAACGGAGACACCGGCTTTTTCTGCAATGTCTTTAATATTAGCCATAGATTCCCTTCTTTCTAAATCCCCTTGATCTGGAATGCGTTTCATACAATATGATATGAACATACCAGACATATTTTATGTTTTCAGCTGAAAGGAGAAGATGACATGGGTTTCTTCATTTTAATCGGGTTATGTCTGACTGTTCTTGGCGGCAGCTGCCTTGCTGTAAAACCTCTCGACCAAAAACATGAAATTAAACCATTTCGAACATTTGATGATTTTTTTATTTAATGCAGACAAAAAAGGACGATGTCGAGAACAAAGTCCTTTTTTATTTCCTGTTACGGCAGTATGATTAATTCCTTTGGATATTGGGTCAGAGCAACCGCTCCGTCCTTTGTTACATGAACGTCATCCTCAATGCGCACCCCGCCGATCTCAGGCACATAAATCCCCGGTTCGATCGTGTAGACCATGCCTTCCTGCAGCAATGTATCGTTGGCTTGGCTCATTGATGGGTACTCATGGACAGAAATCCCAAGTCCGTGCCCCAGCCGGTGAGGAAAATAATCTCCGTATCCCGCTTTTTCAATGATTCCTCGGGCAGTTAAATCAAGATCGCCGATTCTGACACCGGGTTTACTTGCCTCAATCGCAGCTTTTTCCGCTTGAAGCACCGTCTCATAAATCTCCTCTTGCTTCGGATTGATGGTCTTGTATGCAAACGTTCTTGTAATATCAGAGCAGTAGCCGTCAAGAATAACACCGAGATCAAATAAAACAAAATCACCTTTCTTCAATGTGGCTGAACCCGGGTTTCCGTGGGGCTGGCCTGATTTTGTTCCGAATAAAACCATTGTGGAGAATGACATGCCCTGGATTCCTTTTTTCTTCAGCTCATACTCGATTTGAGCGAGCACTTCCACTTCACTAATGCCTTCACGCAAAGCGGCTGCGCCAACTTCAACACCGTAATCAGCAAGCTTCGCCGCCTCTTGCAGCAAACGAATTTCCTTGTCGTCTTTAATCAGGCGAAATTGGTTAAGTGTTTCTTCAGCTGATACAAACTGAGCCCCGCCGGCAGAATGCTTCAGCTGATCTGCGCGTGATAGTGAAATCGAATCCTTTTCTACTGCGAGTGTATGTATGCTGATATTTCGCTTTTTCAAGGCTTTCTCTATCAGCTCCCACGGATTTTCGTGATCCGCATAGCCAATGATTTCATGATTCCAGCCTGCGTTGCGGGCCTGGTCTGCTTCCATTCCGGGACACAAAAAGAAAGGCTCCTCTTCTTGAAAAATAAATAAACCCATCAATCTTTCATGCGGTTCTGTGTAAAAACCGGTTAAGTAAAAAACATTTTCTTTCGTATGAATAAATGCGGCAGTATGCCTCTGTTCCTTCAGCCATGAAGAGACGCGTTGTATTCTATTCACTTCTTGTCCTCCTTGCCATTTCAATGCATCGTTCTGTCTTCCATTGTAACAGGTTTTACAGGTGTTTGCCTTTCGCGGGGCCTTCATTTTCCGATCCATTTTATTTCCTTCCCCTCATCCTGTATACTGACAGTAGACTTCAATCGCAGGGAGTTGTTCCGTTTTGCTGATGAATTTTTTCAGACGAAAAGCAGTCATTCTCTTGACGGTTTTGGGGATTTCGGCTCCTTTTATCGGTATGAAGATGGCTGGCTTTTATTATTACAGCTCGATCATAGGCTGTGCAGCGGGTTTCCTTTGCTGCATCCTCGCGCTTATCGTGGTTACGAAAAGATCTGATCAAGACAAAAAAGAAGGTAAAATTTAATCCGTAAAAAAACAGCAGCCCGATTGGACTGCTGTTTTTATTTTAAAAGCCTTAATCCGTTCAATATCACCAAGATTGTACTTCCCTCATGACCAATCACGCCAAATGGCAATTCCATCACCTGTAAAAAGTTTGCACAAATCAGCAGGCAGATCACAGCTAGAGAGAACACGATATTTTGTTTGACAATCCTGTTCATTTTCCGTGACAAGCGGCACATGTTTACAAGTTTTTTCAAATCATTTTGCATGAGGACCATATCAGCGGTCTCAAGAGCGACATCTGTCCCGCCGCCCATTGCAATGCCGATATCCGCCGCTTTAAGGGCCGGCGCATCATTGATTCCGTCACCGACCATTGCAATCGTTCCGAATTCTTCTTTTAATCGTTTGATCTCATTCACTTTTTGGTCAGGCAGGCACTCTGCCGCAACAGTTGTCATTCCGGCTTCCTTCGCTATTGCTTGAGCCGTATCCTCATGATCTCCTGTCAGCATGGCCGTTTTAATCCCTAGTCGGTTCAATTCTTCCATGACCTCTTTTGCTTCAGTCCTGATTTGATCTTTCAGTGCGATACAGCCCGCTATTTGATCATCCTTTTTCACAAATACAACCGTTTGGCCGCTTTGAATGACTTCTGATGCTGTTTGATTTATAAATTGTGCTGCCTTTTCCTCGCCGATAAAACCCGCTTTACCGATCTTCCATTTCGCGCCCGACACTTCTGCCATAACACCAAACCCTGATGTTTCTTCTATAGATATGTAGCCGGGCTGATTCACGCTGCGGCTTTCAGCGTACGCTGTTATGGCTTGAGCGAGCGGATGGCTTGATTGTGTTTCGATGGCATAGACGGCCTCTAGAACCTCCGTTTCGCTGAATCCTTCTGCGATTCTAAGAGTTTCAACGGCAGGCTGGCCTTTTGTTACAGTGCCCGTTTTGTCAAAGGCGATCATTTGCACAGAGCCCAGCTGCTCAAGAAAGACGCTTCCTTTTACAAGCATACCGTTGCGGGCGCCATTTGAAATCAAGGAAAGCGCCGCCGGCATAATAGAGGCGACAAGCGCACAAGGTGAGGCGACAACCATAAACACCATTGCGCGGTAGAAGGTTTCACTCCAGCTCCACCCCAGCGCAAAGTGCGGCACGAATAACAAGAGCCCCACCGCAATCAGCACACCTTTTACATAGGCATTTTCAAATCGTTCGATGAAAGCCTGCGCGGGTGAAACACTGCTTTGCGCAGATTCAACCAGTTTGATGATTTTTCTGAATAACGAATCTTCATTTGCTTTTGTGACACGGACGGTCAAGGAGCCGTTGCGATTCACAGTCCCCGTAAATACAGCGTCACCGGTGTTTTTTTCCACAGGCATTGACTCACCTGTTAATGCTGACTCATCAAGGCTTGTTGAGCCCGATTCAATGACACCGTCTGCCGCTACTCGTTCTCCAGGTTTGATCACAATCATATCACCGGCCTGCAAGTCGGAAACCGCAACTCTTTTGGTTTCGCCATTGACCATCAGTGTCGCTTCTTCTGGCTCAAGCTGCATCAAAGAAGTTAAATCTCTGCTGCTTTTATGCATCGTGTATGTTTCTAAAGCTCCGCTTAAGGAAAAAATAAATATTAAAATAGCACCCTCTGCCCAATATCCGATCACGGCGGAACCAATGGCAGCGAAAATCATTAAAAGTTCTACATTCAGTGTTTTGGATTCGAACGTTTCTTCGATTCCTTCCTTTGCTTTAGCAAACCCGCCGATCACAAAAGCCAGCAAGTAAAGCGTTACTGATAATACTTGATGTCCGGATAAAAGCCATCCGGCCAAAATAAGAGCGCCTGACACGAGTGCTGCAATAAGCTCGGCATGCTGCGCCCAGTTTTTTTCTCTCTGTTCTGTTTTTAATGGCTCGTGCGGATCGTGTTGAGCGATAACCTGTTCATTCATATTAAATTCCCCTCTCTAATTGAGAACGCAAATCATCTTCATTTCCCTTATAAAAACAAAATTGCCGCCCATAAGGCAGCTTTATCGTCAATTATTTCTCGATGTCTTCCTTTATTATAGCACGCACGAAGAGAATTTCAATTATAATTATTTTAATTTCTTTTTGATAATAATTATCATTAATGTTTATCCAATTCGTCATGATATGAAAAAAGCTGAGAGTTTATGCTCTCAGCTATTCTTCCGTCCATTCTTTCAGTTGTTCTGCCGTCATCGGGCCTACTTTTGTTTTTTCAATTTCGCCCTTTTCATTCAGCATAAACGAAGTTGGGATCGTTATGATATGATATTCCTTCATCAATTCTCCTTTTGAATCAAGAACAATCGGAAATGTCAGCTTGTTTGCTTTAATAAAGTCTTCAACGGTTTGCTGATTTTGTTCGGCGTTCACTAAATTCACCGTTATCAGCTTTACACTGTCTGTTTGATGGGCATCATAATATGATTGAAACTGGGGAAGCTCCTTTTTGCAGGGCGGACACCACGATGTCCAAAAATGCAGGATCGTTTTTTGTCCTTTATTCGGGATCGAGATATCCTCCCCTTCTATTGTTTTCATAAGAAAAACAGCGGGAACTGCAGGCTGTTTATCCTCAGCGGCTGCCACATCGGGAAAAAACGCAATCATCCCCAATAACATAAGGCATACAGTAAGCAAACGCTTCGTCAACATGGAATCTTCCTTTCATGCTTTTCAATTAGCTTGCCCCGCTTTTTCTTTATCATCCTTCAATTCGCGGCGTTCTGTTTCCTCCTGTAAGGAAAACAGATACTCGCAGCGCTTTGCAGATCGTGGCATAGTGCAGGCTCGTCAGCAAAATCATGCCGGTGTTCATCCCTAGGATAATACCGAGCATTTGCAGATTCTCCATTGATCCCAGCACATACATCATACTTAGCGCAACGATATGACTCCATACATTGTGATAAAAAGCTTCTTTCACAAACCCCATCCCGATTAAGCACGCCTGCAGCGGCATGACAAACAGATGAAAGAGAAAGTATGGCCACAACAGCTGCAAGTAATACTGCGCTTCAGGAGAGTGAAAAAACAAATGTGTCAGGGGTCCTGCAAACTGAAACATGATCCAGACAGCCGGTATACCATAGCCAAGTGTAATAAAAATCGACTGCTTCAGCCTTTTTAATACGATGTCATACTGTGAAAGCGCATAAGCTTCGGAAATATTCGGTATCATGACAACCATTAACGAATGGGCAATAAAAGCGGGGAACGAACCTATTGTTACAGCCACACCGGCGAGCATTCCGTATTGATCAATCGCCGCTGTCCCGGCAACGCCCGCTGCCAAAAGCGCCCCTTTTACTAAAAAGGGTTCAATCGCATTGACAACGGCATGAAAAATACGCAGTCCTGTTGTAGGAATTGAAACGGCAAGCAGTCTTTTCCTTACATCCTTTCCGCGCAAATGAATGTGCTGCTGGCCGGATACCGCCCGCCTCGCCATGATAAATTGTGAATATAAATAAACAAGCACGACCACGTCACTCACGACTAGGACAAACAAGGAAATCAGCACGGCCATGTCCAACTCGAATGAGTACCATTGAAAAAAGAGGAATAAGCACAGGAGCTGAATGATTTTTTTCAGCGCATTGGCGATTGCGATCTTTCCCATTTTTTGCACACCCATAAAGTAGCCTCTGGCGATTGAAGTAAAAGCGACAATAGGAATTAAGCCAACGACAATCCCTTTAATAAACGGGTGGTATGTATCAAATACGGGAATAAACGGAAGCGCAATACTGGCGGCGGCAGTAGAAAACGCTGTAAAAACGGCTGTCATTCTGAAAGCGTGCCTCAGCATGCTTTCATGTAGCTTAGGGTTTGATTCGGCAATGAATTTAGAAATCGAAATCGGCAGTTCCAAGCTTGCGATGACGATAATTAAAAAAATCGTAGGCAATATACTCATGTAAAGCCCCATCCCATGCTCGCCAAGCTCCCGCGCCAAAATCATATTCACGACAAATTCAAGGCATTCAGCGAAAAAGGCGGCAATGGATAAAAGAATGATCCCTTTCACAAATCGATTCATGATGTCTCTCCTTGTCTCTTGTACTACCAACATCATATGAGACAAGTTCAAAAATTATTTTATTTTTACTCTTTATATAAAAAAAAGCATAGAAGAGACTAATTGTCTATTCTATGCTTAGATGGCAAAAACGTGCCTGCCGATTCTTTCTACAATTTTTCTTGAGCGAATCCAATCATCTGACGCTGTTTTCGGATTATAAAAAAATACGGCATCTGTTTCTCTATTTTCTGAGGACAGCGCTTCTTCGGCAGCGGCAATTGAATCTTTATCAGGCTTTTGATTAATGCTTCCGTTTGAAACCGGTTCAAAGGCGTTTGTCTGATAAATCACGTCTCTTATGGTATCAGGAAAACCTTTTTTCTCTGTTCTGTTCAGCACAACGCTTGCTACAGCGACCTTGCCTTTATATGATTCTCCTTTTGCCTCTGCGTGTACGAGACGGGACAGCAAATCTTTTTCAGAATGAGTATATGTTTCTTTCTTTTCATTTGTTTTGGCTGGCTTGTCTTTCTCTTTCTTTTCAGTGTTTGCTGATAGCTTGATCGGTTTTATTTTTTTCTCGTCCTTATCAGCAGACAGTGAAGGGAAAGATCTGTCTGTGTCTCGTTCTATATGTGTAAGCCATTTGGCTTCTTGTTTTGTCTTCTTTGTGCTCATTAGTGAAGCTTGTGTATGTTCAATTTTTGCTGTAGGCATGAAACAAAGAAGAAAAACAGCCAGAGCAGTGAATTTCGTCGTCATACAGTTTCCTCCTTAAAGTGCTCAAAAAACACTTCATAACCTTAACAAGAGATCAATTCATTTTCACGGAAAAAGATTTTCCAACTCTCCCAAGGAGGCATCAGGATGGAATATACCGGATGACAGGCTTGTTAATGGAAGAAAAACAGCCTGAAATTCTATAAATATTGTCAATCAGAAACATGTTTATCCATTTTTGGCGTTTTACATTTTATTTACGCCTGTTACAGCTTCGTGTAATAAAGAGCCTTTATCCTGTCATATATGATAAAAAGGCTTCTCACAATTGAGAAACCTTCAGCTTCTTGGCTGTTCTAAGTATTGAAATATCACATCTCCACCTTGCTGGGCAATTCCTCGGAAATGTTTAAAATCATCTTGTTTGGATAACACGGCCCTGAAATCCAGGAAATGCTCCTTCTGGACTCTCAGTTCGTTTATTGCGCCGGTTCGCAGCTGTTCAATCATTTGTATTATCTCTTCGGGACGCAACGAAAATTCCCCCCTTTCTTTTTTTTGACGAAAATCAATATATCATCTTTATCGCCTCAGGACAATTCATTAGGGAGATAAAACTCCTTATCGCTTTACTTCTTAATGAAAATACTGCAAAATACTTTCAAAAGGCATTATTATGTTAAAAGGAGAGGAAGCTTGTGAAAATCGCTAAGGTTGGAAACGTCATTGAATTTAAAAATGGATTAACCGGTGTTGTTGAAAAAGTAAATGAGAATTCTGTAATCGTTGATGTGACGATTATGGATAACTACCGGGATCTTGAGTTAGATTCATTGACAGTTGTTAATCATAAGAATTATAAGATCATCAGAGACTCCTATAAAACCTCCTAATCTCCCACATTCATTCGCAAAAACTGCAAGACCGACAATTAGACACCTTACATATGAAATTCGCTTTCTCAAAAGCTGCCGGCCGGCAGCTTTTTTACATAAAAAACACTGATTATGAATCGGCGTTTTGGTCTGTTTCCGTTATTTCTATATGGAACTCACTGACGGATCCTGATTCATACAGGTTGGTCATTGACGTTGAGTAATTTGTGATTTCACCCCGGAAGGCAAGATTCTCGTCAGGAACCTCGACGTTGAACGTTTTATCATATAACAGGACAGCGATATCGTGGTAAGTCTCACTCGTAACATTTAGGGTGAAAGCGATTTTGCGCTTCGGCTCGCTTTCCACTTTATATGCATCCATTTCTAGCGTTACATCGTTTAATCGCAATGTCTTCACTTCGTATCACTCCTTTAAAGTCCATGCATCTTAGCATACCTTAGCGAACGTTTACAATGAATCTGTTCTGACAACAGTTATGTTACCCATTTCTTTAGAAAAGACACCTTTACAAACGTATGTTCGATAAATTATAATAAAACAGACGAGCTGCCATCCAGCATCCCGTCTTTTCATGAGAAAGCGGCGAGTGGAATTCCCCCGGATTCACTCGTCTTTTTTTACATAAGTCCCATCAATGAATACGGTTTTAGGACATGGTTTTTAGGATAAAATGAAAAGATATGTGCTCGGCAGTGCAGATACGGATACAAGATAGCGGACGTTCACCTTTTTCCTCTCGGATCATGTTGTTGATATATAATAGGCGAAGATACTCATTTGTCTGACAAAAACCCGCCTTTAATCGAGCCAAGCTCTTTTGCTCGCCTTGATTGACAATCAGTCAGTCCCCTCATATTCAGCACCGTAATAGCCTTCGATGCTAACATCTCCGCAGCCAGATCCTTTCGTAATGTCCAAGTAATGGTTTCTCAACTTGGTTCCCGGTATATAATCGGCGGCGCTATAATCAAAATGGTTGCCAGTAAACGCTTTCTCACTTATCGTAATAAAATCTCCGCCTAATGTCATCCTCTGCATTTTCATGGTAAGCGTGCACCCTTCTGCATTCAATATTGTAAATCTGTAATAGAGCCATCCTGGATCATAAGGGTTATTATGGTTTGCTATAAAAAAACCAGTTTGATCTTTTGTCATAATAAAACTGACTTTTGTTTCATCCTTAGCAGCCAATGCAATCGTAGTTTGGACATTCAAACTTAGCGCAAGACATAACAACATACAAACCAATAATTTTTTCATCAGCAGCCCCCTTTTCCATATTATAATCCGATTTCAATATTAAGGAAATAAAAATTCAAAAAAGACGAATTGGGGTACTTTGAGCAACAAAAAAATAGACGTGCTATTACACACGTCTATGACATAACATTTGGATTCATTATCGATTATCAACCGTCTCCGGATACAAATCATGATTCATCATACGGTATTCAGCCATTTTCTCATACTTCGTTCCCGGCTTTCCGTAGTTTGTGTACGGGTCAATGGAAATTCCGCCTCTTGGTTCACATCTATAGTGAAGGGGGTTATTTCAATTATTTAGCCTTAATACTTCTCAAAAAAGCACTTCTGTTCTCTATGGCATTTGTCAACATAGTCGCATTTTCATTAAGCCTTTGTACTAACGCTTCTTTCGCTTTCCCTTCAAATGAAGAGAGTAAAGCAACATACACCTCGGCAATAACCTGTTCCGCTGAAGAAAAATCTGATGCGTTTTTTGTGTCTTCTTTTAGATTTTGACAATGGGTTTTTAGACTTGCACCTACCAGTTTTTTTAATTCTTCATTTTGTTGCAACCGTCTATAAAACTCATCTGCATCCATATTAACTCCATATGGCAATTTAAATCCCCCTTACAACCGTAACCAGCTTGCTAGTTCATTATCCTTATCTTTTAAATCCTCAGCCATTTTAACAATGAACTCACTGATATCCTCTAAATCTCTTATCAAGTAGTGAAGAGAAGCCTCAGTTTGATAATGCTCTTCTGAGTCATAAAATGCTGCCCCCTCTTTCACATAAGGTGCATGAAACAATACAGCTTTATCAACATCGCTTGGATCTAGATCCTTGAATTCTCCTAATCTCTTCCCGCAAATTGATTTTACGTCATAAACCATTTTGCTGTGATCATGAGGGAATTGTTCAATTGCTTGTTTCTTTGTTTTTAAGTCTTCGATAGCTGCCTGTAAACGTTTAGCCAGTTCTTTTGCATACTTAGCATCCACTTTAATGGTTTGTCCATTCATACCTGAATAAGATGAGAACGATTCGATATTCTGGTTATACACTCCGTTTCTGCCATCAACACTTTGGATATGACCATTCTTATCAAACTTAAAGTTCGAATCATTTAAACTATGAGTATCAGGATTTTTTGCAAATGCTTGGCCATAGAAGGAGGTAATAAGACTCCCTAAAACACCGGGAATCCCCAGAGACGTATTAAGCCGGTTAGCACGATCTTGGCGGGCGATGCTTGGGTCTTTCGTGTATATAGTTGTTCCGTTGTGTCGGTCGTATTCTAAAAACCAGCCCGAACCCACCATATCATCAGGATTAATGATTGCTTTGTGATACAAATCAAATTCGCCATTTCTGATTTTCTTCTGTGTTTCTTCATCATGCAGCTTAACGATGGAAGGGTTGTTAAAAGCCACACTGTAAACGTCGTTGTTTACACCAGCGTATTCCGCATCTGCTCCTCCAAGTGAGTGACCTGTTGTCGAAATCACTGTGTTAGTACCAGCATACTTCTTCACTTCATTGGCAACGAGCTTATCACCCTGATCAAATTGAGATGTCTTAGTGACAATTTTGTATTCTCCGCTCTTAATCATCATTGCTTGTTCCATACTGCCGTTATACTTGGCAATAGCTTTAGAGTTTTCAGATGCATCTTTTTTCATTATGTATTGGACTTTCTTTTTCGGATCTTTGCCCATTACTACGTTTCCGCCATCTGCACTTATAACATCAGCTTTAATTTGTTCCTGATTTGTTCCTTGAAAACCTACGACAACATTTTCTGGTTCTTTTGGTTTTACCCATTTGCCCTCTTTTTTCTTGGCTTGGACAAATACGTAAACATCTAGCCCTGTGTCTGGGTCTTTTTTGATTTTATCTACGTAAAAAGCTTTCCTTTTATCCTCAGTTATTAAGGGTTTTTTATCTTTACTTGCTCGTTTAAGCTCCTTATCTCTATAGGTGACAGAACTTAGATAATAATAAATTTCATCAGATAGATTAGGAATGTCATATTTTTTACTCATGTACATAGCCCCTGTCCTATTGTAAAATAAAAGGCGGAAAGGATGGTTTTATGAAGAAACCCATAATTATCCTAATAATAACAATTGTTATTTTAACACTTGGGGGGCTATTTATGAAACATAAATATGATGAAAATCAGGAAGCAGAAGCAAAAGCCCAAGAAGTTAAGCTATTTGAGAAAGCCAAAAAAAGAATGAATGATTATCTTGAGGCTAACTATAGTAACGTTAATCCTATTAACTTCTCAAAGGATTATGAAATAGATCCAATGGGTGGTATTTCAGTGGAAGGTACATACGGAGAAAAGAAAGAACATTTCTGGGGGCTATATGATAAAAGCAATGACAAAATAGGCTTGACTAGAATCGATGCTGAGCCAAAACCTGGATGTGAAGATAAAGTATGTGAGTATTAAGTAAACAACCCCTCACCAAATGTGGAGGGGTTGTTTACTTGGGCCTTCTCCCCCTTCTCCATATCTCATCAATAATAGAAACAACAATATTCAAAACAAGTGAAAAAAAGTTTTATCTAACACTAACTGTTTATCGCTCTCTCAAAACTCATGAGTATTTTCACAGTATCGTACCTTTCTTAATCCTCTTCAATAAATTTAATTTTTTTAAAAAATTATATGTTAATCCAGCCTCATTCTATGCAAAAAGGATGGTTTTATGAAGAAATCCATAATTATACTTACTACTCTGGCTGTTATAACACTTGGAGGGATATTTATGAAGGAACAACACGACAAAAAAATGGAAGCCCAAGAAACTCAGCAAAAGGAAGAATTGTATTCCTTGGCTAAAAAAAGAATGACTGACTTTATTAAAACAAACTATAAAGATATTGAACGAATTGATTACACTGATGATTATGAGGTAAACCCAATGGGTGGCATTGAAATCAATGGTTATCTCAATGGAAATAAGAAAAAAGAATTATGGGGAATTTACGACAAAACTAATGACGAAATAGGATCATTTACTGTGGATGCAACCGAGAAGCCTGAGTGCGAAGATAAAGTATGTGAGTATTAAAAAACACCCCTTCACTTTGTTGTGAGGGGTTTATTTGTTTGGACGATATTTCTGATTAGCTTCAAGTTCCTTTTTCAAGGTCTCTACATCCTGTCTCAAAAATAAGCTTGTCCTTCCGATTTTCTTAACCGGTATTATTCTTTCCGTATTAATCAATGCGTTCAAAGAAATAACTGCATTTGGTAAACCTAAAATATATAAACCAATTAAAAGTCTAGATTACGAGTGATGTCCTTTGCAGGGCATTTTTTAGTGGATAAAATAAGAAAAGACGTACTAAATCGTACGCCTTAAACTGCTTCTGTTCTATCAATTTTCAGCTGCAAAAAGTCACAGTTCAGGTTGCACCTCAGGTCACAGTCGGGTCACATTCCCGCCTAAAATTGACGCTAAATGTCAGTATTTTACATCGGCATCACTTCGTCTCACACAACGGATTCCTTATCGATTATCAATCGTCTCCGGATACAAATCATGATTCATCATACGATACTCGGCCATTTTCTCGTACTTCGTTCCCGGCTTTCCGTAGTTTGTGTACGGGTCAATGGAAATTCCGCCTCTTGGCGTAAATTTGCCCCATACTTCAATGTAGCGCGGGTCCATTAATTCGATTAAGTCATTCATGATGATGTTCATGCAGTCTTCGTGGAAGTCACCATGGTTTCTGAAGCTGAATAGGTACAGCTTTAATGATTTGCTTTCAACCATTTTTTCATCAGGAATATAGCTGATGTAGATTGTTGCAAAGTCAGGCTGTCCTGTTTTCGGGCATAAAGATGTAAATTCTGGGCAGTTGAATTTTACAAAGTAATCACGGTTTACATGTTTATTCGGGAATGACTCCAGCACGTCCGGCGCATATTCAAACAAATAGTTTGTTCCTTGGTTGCCAAGCAGTGTGACACCTTCTAATTCTGATTCTTTTCTTGTCGTCATATTTATCTTCCTTTCTATTATACGCCGCGTTTGTTGCCCCATAACAGGGTGTGCAGCTGCGGAAGCACTCTGACGAGATTCAGCTCCGCATCGGCAGCTACCTTATCAACAAGCGCTTCGTATTTTCCAAGCAAATGTGCAATCAATGTCTGATCATCTGTCGTATGAACGTCATCATTACCGACTTGTAAATAAAACGGGATTCCCGGGTAACGCTTGTGCACGGTTTTGGCAAACGCCATATCTTCATCATTAAAAATGACAACCTTTAAGCTGACAGCATGCTGTCTGTTATTCTCTTTAAGTGATGTCAAAATGTAATCAAGCTTTTGAAAGTTCGTTACCATTTTTGAGCTTGGCGGTTTTGGAGAAATTGTCAGATCATCGATCAGCGTAAACCACTCCTGATAAACAGTCCCCTGGGTTTCAAGCGCTGCACGAATGTTATTTTCCTTCAGCAGTTCGATAAAAGCACCCAGCTGTTTTAACAGGGCCGGATTGCCGCCCGAGATCGTCACGTGGGAAAACGCGTCTCCCCCAATGTCTTTAAGCTCTGCAAAAATCTCCTCAGCCGTCATCCATCGAATATCTTTTTTAGCAGACCCGTCCCAAGTGAAGGCGGAGTCACACCAGCTGCAGGAATAATCACAGCCGGCTGTGCGAACGAACATCGTTTTTTGTCCGATTACCATGCCTTCTCCTTGAATCGTCGGGCCGAAAATTTCTAATACAGGAATTCCTTTAGCCATTCAAACCACCCTTTTTCGGACGGTAGACACAGTAACTTGTCGGTGTTTCCCGGACAAACACCTGTACACAGCTTGGCTTATTCTCCAATGTGTCTAAATAAGCCTGTACGTTGTCATAAATCGTTTTCGCCACAACTTCAGTTGTCGGCACCGAATACCGATCGTCCTGAGAAAATTCTTCATGATCATTTAAAAGCGTATGATCATAGTTTCCGTGCACCAGTTTTTTGAGCACGCTGAAATTGACAAGGAAGCCGGAGTCGTCAAGTTCGTCGCCGGCAACGGTTATATTGACGGTATACGTATGCCCGTGAACCCTGCTGCACGCTCCAGCACTTTCCCGAGGGATAAAATGAGCAGCTGAGATGTGCATGTCCTTATTCAATTCAAATGAATAAGGATGCTGGGCCTGGGGATAAATTTGAGATAACAATTTATGCACGCTCTCCTTTCATCGCCATATATTCTTCATAGCCTTTTAAACGAAGGTGACATGCCGGACATTCGCCGCAGCCGTCTGCGATGATGCCGTTATAGCATGTCAGCGTGTTGTTTTTCACAAAATCAAGGGCGCCAAGCTCATCTGCAAGCTTCCATGTTTCCGCCTTATTGAGCCACATGAGAGGCGTATGAATCACAAACGGCTTCTCCATTGCCAGGTTTACCGTTACGTTGCAAGATTTCACGAATTCATCACGGCAGTCAGGATAACCGCTGAAGTCTGTCTCGCAGACTCCTGTAATAATGTGGCGCGCGCCAATTTGATATGCCAGAATAGATGCAAAAGATAAAAATACCAAATTCCGTCCCGGAACAAATGTGGATGGCAGTTCACCGTCTTTTGCCTCTATCTCAATATCATTTCTTGTCAGGGCATTCGGTGCAAGCTGATTTAAAAGTGACATATCGAGCAAATGGTTTTTCACACCAAGCTTTTCCGCAATCGATTTTGCCACTTCAACTTCCTGCGAATGACGCTGATTATAATGAAAAGTCACCGTTTCGACTTCTTTGAATTCCTTTAAAGCCCACAGTAAGCAAGTGGTACTGTCTTGACCGCCGCTGAATACGACAATTGCTTTTTCTTTTTTCATGATTCCTCTCCTTTTCCGCAATAAAACCATCGGCGAGAGACATCGCTACAGCTGATTCACACAAAAAAACACCTTTTCGGAAGGTGCTCTAGAAAAACATAAAAAAGGCCGTATCCAAGGATACAGCTCGTCCTTAGTTTTTTATAGAGGGTGTAGCTAGAACCTCTCCCGCATATCGCACGGATTTTCTTCAATTTTTCACTTCTGCTATCTTACCATAATGTTGTTTTTCTTGACAATAAAAAAGTAAGCCCTGACTTCCCGATCAATCATTGTTCTGCAATGACGGCTCACTTCATTACTTGTATTTACAAACTGCGCCGCCGGGGAACCTTTTTGCAAATCAGGGCGCCTATGAACGCCAGACTCACATAGCCAAACAATGGATAAATCGTTGAAATGAGCTTGCCGTATCCTATTTGGCTCGTAATATAAGCCGTGGTCATAATGGCTGCAAAGATATATTTGCTTTTCATTGGAAGAAAGCTCTGCACTTGTTTTTCCAATCCATATAGATTGCCGATAACCGATGTGAACACTTCACCGAAAATAATGAGCAAATAAATCAAATGGACAGACCGCGCAAAGAGATAAACGACTTGAGCCATCGGTATATCGTACAAAAATACATCCGGGAGCATCGACAAAGACAGAAAACTCGCGGACAGCACAATCGTCAGCATCGCACCTCCGACTAAAGCGCCCTTTTTTATCACTTTTTCCGATGACATTTCATTCGCCAGCGGAACCAAAACCGCTTGGGCAAGCGATAAATTTAAAGCGCCGTAAGAAAACGCTGATAACAGCCAGTCCCAACGGTGCGGCCATCCCCACTGCGCTGCGTTCCGCGACTCGCTGAAAATAAAAGAGTCGGCCACCACAATCATAGAAAAGATGATTAAAAGAGGAACAACAAACACATTGACACCGAAAATGCCTTTTACTCCTCCAGTCATCACAATTAAGCTCAAACCGATTGTAATCAGCATCCCAATCTGAGGGGACAGCCCCAGCTGTTCCTCAAAAAGCGCCCCTGCCCCGGAAAGCATAACAGAAGTGACGCCGAGGAGTACAAACAGCATAAACACATTAATAAACCGCCCAGCCTTCGCCCCGAACAAGAATATGTTCATTTCTTGATAGGACTTGGCATTGATTCGTTTTGAAATAATCATCAGCTTGGCCCCGAGAAACGTAAACATTCCGCCGCTGACGATAATACCGAATAAACCGAACCAGCCGAACTTCAGAAAAAACTCAACAATTTCCCTGCCAGTCGCAAACCCAGCTCCGACTACTGTGCCGACATACACAAAGGCAAGCTGACTTGCTGACCCTTTTGATTGTTCCATTTCTCCCCTCCGAACGAACCGCAGTTTTGTCCACATGTGCCTTTTATAACCTATGAGACAAGTTCCTTGAAAAGAAGGGGAAAACTTGTTTTACTTTGTAAACAATTTAAAAACATTTTGCGCAAATGACTTGAAAGTCAAAGAAGGTCAGAGTATACTATGAATCAAAGTTGGTCAAACGAGCCGGCCTTTTTTAAAAACCAATTGGTCAAAGTTAGTCAAATAGTCAGACTGCTCTGAGCATATTGTTTTGAAAGCCGATAAGTTTCCCGTATACTAATAGTCAAAGAAGGTCAAATTCAATCGGCCTTTTTATTCACATTCATTGGTCAAAATAGATCAAATTTTTAAGGAGGTTTTGGCAAATGCGTTGTCAACATTGTCATCAAAACGAGGCGACGATTCGCCTTAACATGCAAATTAATTCCGTTCATAAACAAATGGTATTATGTGAAACTTGCTATAACGAACTGACCCGTAAACCTTCAATGAGCATGGGTCCTCAATCTTTCGGTTTTCCGTTTGAACAAGCGTTCCAGCCGAAAGAACAAAACGCAGCAAAACAAAGCGAGAAAAAAGGGTTGCTTGATGAGCTGGCTCAAAATATCACAAACGGTGCAAAAGCCGGTCTCATTGACCCCGTCATCGGCCGTGATGAAGAAATCGCTCGCGTGATCGAAATTCTGAACCGCCGCAACAAAAACAATCCTGTTCTCATTGGTGAGCCGGGTGTAGGGAAAACCGCCATCGCCGAAGGACTCGCTTTAAAAATTGCTGAAGGCGATGTTCCAAACAAACTGAAAAACAAAGAACTTTACTTGCTTGACGTTGCATCCCTTGTTGCAAACACAGGAATCAGAGGCCAATTTGAAGAGAGAATGAAACAGCTGATCACTGAGCTGAAAGAACGAAAAAATGTCATTCTGTTCATTGACGAAATTCATCTTCTCGTTGGCGCAGGCTCTGCAGAAGGCTCTATGGATGCAGGCAACATTCTCAAACCCGCCCTTGCCAGAGGCGAACTGCAAGTCATCGGTGCGACAACACTGAAAGAATACCGTCAAATCGAAAAAGATGCCGCGCTGGAAAGACGTTTTCAGCCTATCATGGTGCAGGAACCTTCAATAGAACAGGCCATCCTCATTCTGCAAGGGATCAAAGACAAATACGAAGCATACCATGGCGTGACATTCAGTGATGAAGCAATCAAAGCATGTGTGACTTTATCATCCCGCTATATTCAGGACAGACACCTGCCGGATAAAGCAATTGACTTATTAGATGAAGCTGGTTCAAAAGCCAACCTGTTAATTGATGAGCTGAATGATGAGGATGCGGCGGAACGCTTAACTGCGATTGAAGCCGAAAAAGCAAAAGCGCTGGAAGAGGAAAATTACGAACTGGCGGCAAAACTCCGTGATGAAGAAATCGCATTAGAGAAAAAAACAAACAGCTCTTCCTCTCATTCCGCTGTCACTGTGGAAGCTGACCATATTCAGGATATCATTGAACAAAAAACAGGCATCCCTGTCGGCAAGCTGCAGGCGGATGAACAAACAAAAATGAAAGAGCTTGAAGCAAAACTTCATGAACGTGTGATCGGACAAGAAGCCGCTGTTCAAAAAGTGGCAAAAGCGGTAAGACGAAGCCGCGCCGGATTAAAATCCAAAAACAGACCCGTTGGCTCCTTCCTCTTTGTCGGTCCTACTGGTGTAGGGAAAACAGAGCTTTCTAAAACGCTGGCGGATGAACTATTCGGCACAAAAGACGCTATTATCCGTCTTGATATGAGCGAATACATGGAGAAACACGCCGTATCTAAAATCATCGGTTCACCGCCTGGTTATGTCGGCCATGAGGAAGCTGGACAATTAACAGAAAAAGTGCGCCGCAATCCTTACAGCATCGTGTTGCTGGATGAGATTGAAAAAGCACACCCTGACGTTCAGCATATGTTCCTGCAAATCATGGAGGACGGCCGTCTGACAGACAGTCAAGGCAGAACCGTAAGCTTTAAAGACACTGTGATTATTATGACAAGCAACGCGGGTGCTGGTGAGAAACAAATGAAAGTCGGTTTCCAATCAGATGACAGTGTATTCGAAGAACAAACATTGATTGATTCACTCAGCATGTTCTTTAAACCTGAGTTCCTCAACCGTTTTGACAGCATTATTGAGTTCCGCTCACTGGAAAAAGGACATTTGGTCAAAATCGTCAGCCTGCTGCTCGGAGAACTTGAAGAAACATTGGCAGAACGCGGAATCACCTTGAGTGTGACAGACGAAGCGAAAGAAAAAATCGCTGAGCTGGGCTACCACCCTTCATTCGGCGCACGTCCGCTCAGAAGAACCATCCAAGAATGGGTGGAAGATGAAATGACCGATCTCCTGCTTGACAATAGCGAGATCACAAGTTTCCATGTGACTGCAGAAGATCATACAATCAAAGTGCACGCGAAATAACAATGAGCGGTTTCCTGTTTAGGAAGCCGTTTTTTTGTGGATTCATACTCTTGACGGAGAAAATACCGTCCCTTCCCCCGAAGTGTTACTCCCCTTTATCATTTACACTTTTTCTTAAGGAGGGATGGAACATGTTTATATACAGTGAATATTTATTTCTATTATGTTATGAAAACCGTCTGAAGGACATCTTGCGAGCAAGCTGCCAATTTCAATACCGCTAAACCCGCGGGCTTTTCAATTTTTGAAAGGCCCCGAATTTGTTTATTTCTCCCTTCTATGCCTCTTCCTTGAATATTTCATGAACAAATTCACAATCTCCCTAAAGTTCCGGGTACCGAAACCGATATTAACCATAGACAAGCTAGAAAAAAAGGATTTGGTGAAAACTATGGATAAAACTTCGTTAATTGGTGTTATTCTTGCTTTTGTGGCATTGAGCGTGGGGATGGTTCTGAAAGGCGTCAGTTTCAGCGCGCTTGCAAACCCCGCTGCCATTTTAATTATTATCGCCGGGACAATCTCAGCAGTGGTCATTGCGTTCCCAACTAAAGAAATTAAAAAAGTGCCCGCGCTGTTCCAAGTGTTATTTAAGGAAAACAAACAGCTGACAATAGAAGAGCTTATTCCTATGTTCTCTGAATGGGCCCAGCTTGCTCGCCGCGAAGGCCTTCTTGCTTTAGAAGCGAGCATTGAAGATGTAGATGATGCTTTCCTCAAAAACGGGCTCAGCATGGCTGTTGACGGGCAAAGCGCGGAATTTATCAGAGATATCATGACAGAGGAAGTCGAAGCAATGGAGGACAGGCATCAGGCCGGAGCCGCTATTTTCACACAGGCAGGAACGTATGCGCCGACACTTGGAGTACTCGGAGCTGTAATCGGACTGATCGCCGCCCTATCTCATATGGATAACACAGATGAGCTTGGACACGCCATCAGTGCGGCCTTTGTTGCCACCCTTCTCGGTATCTTTACGGGATATGTATTATGGCATCCTTTCGCGAATAAATTAAAACGAAAATCAAAACAAGAAGTAAAACTGCGTGAAGTCATGATCGAAGGCGTCCTTTCCGTACTTGAAGGACAAGCACCGAAAGTCATCGAACAAAAGCTTTTAATGTACCTTCCTGCGAAGGACCGCTTGAAATTTGCAGAACAAGGAGAGGCGCAAAATGGCGAGAAAAAAGAAGAAGAAGCATGAGGACGAGCACGTTGATGAATCATGGCTGGTTCCTTACGCCGATATTCTAACTCTTCTCCTGGCTTTATTTATTGTGCTGTACGCGAGCAGCTCGATTGACGCAGGTAAGTTTCAAATGCTTTCAAAATCATTTAATGAAGTCTTTACGGGCGGCACCGGCGTGATGGACTACTCCAGTGTCATCCCTCCTGAAAACGATTCAGACGGAATTGATGAAGTGAAAGATGAAAAAGAAGAGAAAGAGAAAAACAAGAAAGATCGAGAAAAAGCGGCTGATCAAGAAGAACTTGAAAGTGTCAAGAGCCAGGTAGAAAAGTTCATCAAAGATAAAAAGCTCGAACATCAGCTGGAAACAAAATTGACTAGTGAAGGTCTTCTGATTACGATTAAAGACAGTATTTTCTTTGATTCTGGGAAAGCGACCATCCGTAAGGAAGATGTTCGGCTTGCAAAAGAGATTTCCACTCTTCTTGTGATTAACCCGCCGAGGAATATCATTATCAGCGGACATACGGATAATATGCCAATTAAAAATTCTGAATTCCAATCAAACTGGCATTTAAGCGTCATGAGAGCGGTAAACTTTATGGGACTCCTGGTTGAAAACCCTAAGCTTGACGCAAAAGTGTTCAGTGCCAAGGGCTATGGTGAGTATAAACCGGTGGCTTCCAACAAAACTGCGGAAGGCCGAAGCAAAAACCGGCGCGTTGAAGTTCTCATCTTGCCGAGAGGCGCTGCGGAAACGAATGAACAATAGAAAAAAAGGAAGCCTTGTGATAGATCAGGCTTCCTTTTTTTACTTATTATGAAACTGTTTTGCGTTTAATCCTACTCTTTTTAACATCTCTGTACACATCTCTACCTCTTCTTCGCTTAATACGCTGATCATTTCATCAATTTCCGCAGCGTGATCAGGAAAAATATCATTCAAAAGACCGGTGCCTTTTTCAGTGATTTGTGCAAATGTCACTCGTCTGTCTGTAGGAGACGCTTTCCGAATGAGAAGTTCTTTTTGCTCCAGCTTATCTACAACATATGTGATGCTCCCGCTAGCCAAGAGAATTTTATCCCCTATCTGCTGCAGCGGCTGATCGCCTTTATGGTACAACAGCTCAAGCACAGCAAATTCAGTCGGATTCAGCCCATGATTATGAATATGCTTATTCATATGATCGTTAATAGACCGATACGCGCGCGACAGCACGATAAATAACTTCAGTGATTTTTCTGTCATGTCTCAATCATCCTTTTAGAAACCGTTACAGAGAAACATTAATAAACAAAGACGGAAATGTCAATAAAAATCTTTCCAATATTTCTCTTCTTTTTGATCATGTAAACCACCCAACATCTTTTTCTAATTTTTTTGGTTATTTTTTCTTATTAAAGAAGAAGAAACAATGATATAATACCTCTAATCAGGTGTAAGTTGGAGCGATGCAAATTGAAAATACTAAAAGGCGCCTGCGGGAGAATCAAACTTTATTTGATACTGGTCGTGATTCCGGCACTCGTCATCAGCTTTTTCGTATATGAAAAAGAAAAAGATACAATAGCTATAGAACATAAGCAAGAAGCAAGTGTTATGCTGAACCTTCACCGCAACAAAATTAATTATTTAATCGGAGAAACAAAGGCGAGAATGACCTCCCTGTCCATCGCCATCGACAGACCGGTTGATATAAAAAAAATGCAGTCTATTTTGGAAAAAGCCTTTGATTCAGAGCCGAGATTTTCCGGTCTCTATCTTCTTAATACAAAAGGAGACGTCACTGCAAGTTCAACAGAATTAAAAACGAAAGTAAACCTGGCAGACAGATCTTTTTTTACAAAAGCGAAGGAAACCAAAAAGACAGTCATTTCAGAAAGTTATTCGAGCAGAATTACAGGCCAGCCAATTTTTACAATTTGTGTCCCTGTTTTGGACTCAAAACGAAATGTGACAGATTATCTTGTCGCAGCGATTCAAATTGATTATTTGAAAAATATCATTAACTTGCTGAGCCCTGATGTTTATATTGAAGTAGTGAACCAAGACGGGAAAATGATATTTACGAGCGGACAAGCCTCTCATGCAAAAGATCAGAAACCAGTCAGCGGATTTCTGGATGATATCAGCTGGAATATGAAAGTATATCCGAAGCCGGTCACAATAGAAGAACTGACGAAAAGCCTTGTTCTGCCACTTTCATGTACTATTGTTTTGCTGAATATCCTTTTTATTCTCGTGCTGTATTATTTGCTGAAACGCCAGACTCAGCTGGAGCGCTCAGAAAATGAGGCGCAAAAATTAGAGCTGATCGGGACGCTTGCTGCCAGCACAGCTCATGAAATCCGCAATCCGCTCACCGGCATAAGCGGCTTTATTCAGCTGCTGCAAAAGAAATATAAAGGTGAAGAAGATCAGCTGTACTTCTCCATTATTGAACAAGAGATAAAGCGCATTAACCAAATTGTGAGTGAGTTTCTCGTTCTCGGAAAACCGACAGCTGAAAAATGGGAGCTGAACTCGCTTCAGGATATTATCGGTGAAATTATGCCGATTATCTATTCTGAGGGCAACCTATACAATGTTGAAGTCGAATTACAGTATTTAACCGGGCAGCCCTTACTCGTTAAATGTACAAAAGATCATATTAAACAAGTGATTTTAAATGTAGCAAAAAATGGCCTCGAATCAATGCCTGAGGGAGGAAAACTGACGATCTCCTTGGGTGCTTCGGATCAAAAGGCCATTATCAAAGTTGTGGATAACGGTGAAGGGATTTCTCAGGAAATGCTGGATCATATCTTCCTTCCCTTTGTTACTTCTAAAGAAAAAGGAACCGGTCTCGGCCTTGTCGTATGTAAACGGATTGTGCTGATGTACGGAGGCTCCATTCATATCGAAAGTGAAGTGCGAAGAGGTACAGAGGTGACGATCATCCTCCCCGTATCCGCTTCATAGCCCCCTTGACTGTGTCAGGAGGGCTTTTTATCTTCGTGACCGGGCATTGCCACTTGACTTGCTCGCCGTTCTGCCAGAAAAGAGTATTTTGATGAAGCGCAGCAGCATTTTCAGAAGCAAAAAAAACATAAAGAATACCAAAAAACCCTTTAAACCCTCAGTAGCATCTAAAAACTCCATATTCCCTCTCCCCGTCACTTTTTGTTGAATTTCAATCGCGAATACGATGACAATGATAACTGTAACGGTATAGATAAAGGACAAGGCTGTCATGCTCCACTTAGAAATCCAAGTAAACACAGCGTGAGTGACGCCGAAAAAGAAAATGCCAAAAACGCCAATCACCCAAAAGTGCATTTCTTTGTCGGTTAAATGAATGCCGAACATTCCGCATAATGAAATAAAAGCATCATGAAATTGATTGATCATTTCAGTAATGATAATCGCCAGTTCTTTCATCAGTTCCCTCTTTCATATGAATTTTTCCAGAAAAAAAGAGCGCTTCTGAAAAGCTCTCTCTTTATATATGCATCTGATAGCGCCGCTATTTATTTGCATCATATGCAGGCATGACATCTCTGCGGGGCCACAAGCCTAATTTCTTTACAAGGCCTTGAATCCCTTGAGAATGTTCGTTTTCTAGCATAAGCTGCTGATATTCATTCATTAAACAGTCCAGCTCCTGACTGTGCCTGATCGTGTCATGGCCCGTAAATCCCTGTTTTCTAGCGGCATCTATCATTAACTTTCTTTTTTCATCAATAGACACCAACAATCTTTCTTGTTCAGAAGAACCGCCCATTCACTTCACCCCTCGCCGCTAAGAAATAGGAAACAAGTTTGATTGGGTTATTGTGCATTATTACAGATTATACTTTATTTGTAAACATATTTTCATTAAATAAGTTAATTTTTCAGGTATAATAGATTTATTGATAGGATTAGAAGAACAATACCCAGAAGAAGAATATCTTAAACACGCCGCCAGGCAGGAGGTATGCCACATGAAGAAAAAGAAAGCGTTGATGCTCGGAGCGGCAGGCGGAAAAGCGATTTTAAAAAGGAAAAACCGAAAAAAATGTATCCAGCATATTACTGTTTTTTTGCAAATGCTTCGTGATTGGAGAAACGGCGACTACCCCCATTCACAGGTTAAAACGCTTTTACTTCTAACTGCTGCCATCTTGTATATCGTCATGCCGCTCGATATCATTCCAGACGTTATCTTCGGTCTTGGGATCATAGACGATGCAGCTGTTTTAGGTTTGATTTGGACACTGATTAAAAAAGAAATGTCACGATATGAAAAATGGCGTTTGCAATGAAGAAGCCCCGTTCGATTTGAAAGGGGCTTTCAGATTGTTGACAACATCCTAATACTTTTTGAGTTTTAGGATGTTGTCCTCTTTTCCTGCTTATTGATTCACGCTGTCCTTTTCATAAATCGGAATCCAGCCTTCGGTTGTCACAAAGATTCTTACCGCGACAACTTTTCGGTCCTCCTGAAGGGTGAAGTAATGGCGGATATTTTCAGGCACTGAGATTAAATCTCCGGGGTTTAAACGGACATCAAAAAACGTGCCGTCTTTGCCTTGAATGACAAAAATCCCATGGCCGCTTACGATAAAACGGACCTCATCGTCTGTGTGGTGATGCTCTCTTTTAAAGTTCTCAAGCAGTTCATCAAGTTTCGGATTGCTGTCTGACAATGAAATAACATCCTGTGCTTTGTAGCCGCGGCGGTTTGAAATATCTTTAATTTCAGTTTCAAAGGCATCAAGGATTTGCTGGTTTTCTTCTTCTGTCAGATCATATTTCTCTGAAAGCTGTTCCGGGAGATTACTGATATCCCATTGTTCATAAATGACCTCTTGACTGTCCAGAAAGCTTGCTACTTCCTCTTGATTTTCAATCGTTGTATTTGCCTCATCATGAATACGAATTGTTGCCATTTCAGTTCCTCCTTTTATTTAACCAGCTGATGCTGAATTGTGTTCAATTTCAAATGGTAGCTGAACAAAAATTCATATGCTTCAAGCACTCTTTTTGCTTCAAATGCTGTTCGGCCCCAAGCTGTAATACCGTGATTTCGGATTAGAACAGCTCCTGAATCTTCTGAAACCTCTTCCGCAAACAGTGCCGCGAGCGTCGGAATATGAGCTGGATTTTCAATGATCGGAATGGTCACTTCTGCATTCTCTTCCCACAGTCCGAGCGCTTTTATGATTTCCTGGCCTCTGAATGTGATTTTCTTTTGGTCTCCGTATAGCTCTGAGATGACATTATTGTTTATCGTATGGACGTGCAGGCAGCATCCGGCATTGGTTTTATTGTACAAATGTGTATGCAAAAGCGTTTCCGCTGACGGTTTCAGAGAATGCCCGCTTTCGGCAGGCTCTCCGTTTTGATCCACCAGCAGAAAATCTTCATCCGTCTCTTTGCGTTTATCTTTTCCGCTTGCGGTTACGAGAAAGGTTAAAGGCTCATCAGAAACCTTAATAGACAGATTGCCGCTAGTCGCCGGAAACCAGTCTCTTTCAGCCAATTCCCGTTTTACTTCAGCGAGCTCTCGCCAGCGTTCTTGTTTTGCAGCCATTCCTGTACCTCCGTTACGTTCTCAATATCTTTTCTAACCTCATGAAAATCTTGATACGGGAGATGATTCAGATTTCGCTCCCGGCATTCGTTTAATAAATAATCCCTTGCAAAGCAAAGGTCAGACAGCTTTGCCGCCTCCACATCTGTAACCGAGTCACCGATCATGATGAGATATTGGTCCGCTTCAGAAAGTTCATGTATCACCGACGGTTTGCAACACCCGCATTGATTGCTGCATGATCCTTTGCAAGAATGAGGCCAGTCAATATGAATATAGTCGCTGTCAAATGACGCATGGTTGCAATAAATACGTTCTTTCTCCACAATGCCTTCAAGCAAAGGATACACAAAAAAGTCCATTCCTCCGCTTACGACATAAAACGGAAGCTCGTGCTCATTGATAAACGCTACAAATTCCCGAAAGCCTTCCCTGATTTTTGCATCTTCCAATACAAATCTTGTAATCTCTTCTTTTAAACTGCTAGGCAGAAGGCCGAACATCCGCCCGACACCTTCCTTGATCGACAGCGTTTTGGAAAGGACGCCGTCTTTTAATGCCGTCCACTCCGGGGGAGCGAATGTTTTCATGATGCTTATAATGTTGTCGTTTCTCGTGATGGTTCCGTCAAAGTCACAAATGATTAAAGGTTTTCGGGTCGTCATACGGCTTCAACCTTTCCCCATTTATCAAGCGCAAGCTTTAGATCCTTGCATTGTTCGGCTTTTTCATCAATCGGCTGGGCTTCTAAGACCGCATCAATAATGGCTCTGAACGCTTTGCCCCCGCCTTGAGCGCCGTTCGGATGTCCGTGTACGCCTCCACCGGCGTTAATTATATGATCTATGCCGAAATCCCGCATTAAAAGCGGAACCATACCGGGATGAATGCCTGCTGACGGAACGGCAAATGTTTGGTTAAAGGCATCCTCTCTTACACATTCTTCATGAATCGCCAGCGCATGTTCTTTCGGAAGCGCAACCGAGCCGTATGGCGACGGAAAGAGACTGAAGTCAGCACCGCAATACCGGTTTAATTTTCCGAGCAAAAGAGCGTGAGAAAAGCCATAAAACGGAGAAGATGTGAACGCCCCGCTGACCGCTGGATGCGCCATAATCGGGATCGCAATTTCGGGATCTTCCGCAAGGCTTTGCATGACGTCCAAGCCGTAAGCGAAAACATTAAACAAAAGCGCATCCGCTCCTAATTCGGCGGCGCGTCTCGCTTTATCTTTCAGATCAGCCGTACGTCCAGTCAAATTGACCGCATACAGCGTTTTATGCCCGGTTTGTTCATACGTTTCTTTCAATATTTGCTTTCCCTCTGTAATTCTTGTTTCAAAAGGCGCCGGACCTGTCTCAAAGAAAATTTCATCGTCCTTGATCAAGTCAACTCCGCCAAGCGCCTGCTGTCTGAGCTGTTCTTTAATATCACTCAAGTTCCTTCCGATAACCCCTTTAAATATGCTCATTAACAGCGGTCTCTCAAATTCCCCCAGCAACTTCCGGATGCCGTATACGCCAAACTTCGGTCCCGGCAGTGTGCGCTTAAATGCTTCAGAGAAGTGAAGATCGAGTAATTTGATTTTTCCGTCCAGCGACAGCTTGCCAAACACTGTTGTCAGCAAAGCCGGAATATCCTGAGAGAAATTGATGTCAGGATAGGCGATTGTGATCACCGCTTGTTTTCCTGATGCAGGAGTTCCCTCTCTTTCCTCGACCTTTATCACCCGTCCCTTGTGCTTTTGCATTTGCTCCTGTTTCACCAAGGGCAAATCCGTCCAAGAGCCAACTGTCAATCCTGTTGCGATTTGTTCTGCTTTTTTCTCTGTATCGGCTCCCGGTTCGGTCAGGAGATATGTTGCCAATAACTCACTCATGCCAGAGCTCCTTTCATTTTCATCCATATAAAAAAACCTCTTCAAACAGCAATCGCGTCTAAAGAGGTTTCGTTTCTCGTCCGAATCTTATCTCTCAGCCGCCAGCTGCAAGAATTAGCACCGTGCTTTACAAGTCGGTTGCCGGGCTTCATCGGGCTCGTCCCTCTGCCTGCTCTTGATAAGAAAATATAGATTTTATAAATTATTTCGAATTATCCCATCGTTATCAAGTCTTGTCAATGCTTTTTTGGGTAAACAGGTTCAGCTTCCCAATTCGATAAGCGGCTTCCTTCAGCCTTTCTTCACTTGTCAGCAGCCCGACTCGGACGTAGCCCTCGCCATATTCACCGAAGCCGTTTCCGGCTGCAACCGCCACATTCGCTTTTTCCAGCAAAAGGTTTGAGAACTGCTCGGAAGTATAGCCTTCAGGCACAGGCAGCCATGCAAAAAATGAACCTGCCGGAGCTGTCACATCCCAGCCGATTTTCCGGCATGACGCGATCCAAGCGTTTCGCCTGCTTTCATATCGGGCATTTTGCTCCGCCACACACGTCTGATCAGCTAACAGTGCCGCCGCTGCAGCCTCCTGAGTCGCTCTGAAAAGACTGACAAACATATGATCTTGATACAGATTGATCGCTTCAATGACCGAAGCGTTTCCAACGGCAAAGCCGACCCGCCACCCTGCCATATTATACGTTTTTGACAGTGTGTAAATTTCAATACCGATATCCTTGGCACCTTCAGTCTGCAAAAAACTTAAAGGCTTTCCGCCGTCAAATCCTACAGCGCCGTAAGCAAAATCGTGAACGACACAGACCCCGTTTTCTTTCGCAAAACTCACGGTTTCTTCAAAGAAGTCAGGGGTAGCAACGGCTCCGGTCGGATTATTCGGATAATTCAAATACATCAATTTCGCCTGTTCCCTCACTTCAGCGGCGATACTGCTGTAATCAGGAAGAAACGCTCTGTCCTTTACGAGCGGCATCATTTCCATCTTCGCTTTCGCGAGTGCCACACCTGACCAGTAATCAGGATAGCCTGGATCCGGAACTAAAATGGTATCTCCGGGATTCAGCAAGCATTGCGGGAGCTCAACCAGACCGGCTTTCCCGCCGAATAATACAGCGACTTCAGTTTCCGGGTCAAGATCAATGCCATATTCTCTTTTATAAAATGCTGCCGCTGCTGATTTCAGACTGTATGAGCCGCGAAAAGACGAGTATTTATGATTTTCAGGATCAGCAACAGCCCGTTTCATTTCCTCGACGATATGTTCCGGAGTCGGCTGATCCGGATTTCCCTGTCCGAGATTGATGACGTCGTGTCCTTCTGCGAGCTTTCGGTTCACTTGCTGCACCAAAGAAGCGAAGAATTGTTGAGGCAGCTCCTTCAATACATCAGATTGTTCAAATTTCATCTATTCTCACCTTCTAAAAAAATCTTGAAATGATAGTCCATCATCATATATGGTTAAATAAAAAAAGTAAAGAAAAATGTGGAGTGATAATAAGATGAAATGGACGATATCTTGTCTTCAATTTGATATTTCATACGGAAAACCTTCAGAAAATATAAAAAAGGCTGAATTCTTCATCGAAAAAGAAAGCAAACATGCTGACGTTCTTGTTCTTCCTGAACTATGGACAACCGGATATGACTTGGCCAACCTTGATGAGCTCGCTGATGAAGACGGACGTTCTGCTCAAAGCTGGCTGAAGAATACGGCAAAAAAACATGGCGTTCATATTATCGCCGGATCGGTTGCTGTCAGAAAGGATTCTGATGTTTATAATACAATGTACATCGCGGATAAGGAAGGACAAATCATTAAAGAGTACAGGAAAGCCCATCTTTTTCAGCTGATGGATGAGCATGTGTATTTATCAGCCGGTTCCGAAGACGGATACTTTGAGCTTGATGGCGTCAAAAGCTCAGGATTGATCTGTTACGATATCCGTTTTCCGGAGTGGATCAGAAAACATACGACAAAAGGTGCCAACGTGCTGTTTATTTCTGCGGAATGGCCTCTTCCCCGCCTTGATCATTGGAAAAGCCTGCTTATTGCGCGGGCCATTGAAAATCAATGCTTTATCGCTGCCTGCAATTGCACCGGTTCAAATCCAAATAATGAATTTGCCGGGCATAGCCTGATTATTGATCCGTGGGGGCGCGTCCTAGCTGAAGGCGGCCGGGAAGAAGGCGTTGTCCGAGCGGAAATCGACCTTCAGGAAAGCGTTAAGGTGCGGGAAAACATTCCTGTTTTCGATGATATCAGAAAAGATTTATATTAGAAAATAGATTGACAATTTACTTAAACACCTGTTACTATGTTCATCAACTGATAAATTAGAATTGTTTAACAAGTGAATATATTCTCTTATCGAGAGTTGGGCGAGGGATTGGCCTTTTGACCCCAACAGCAACCGACCGTAATTCCATTGTGAAATGGGGCGCATCTTTTTCGCGCCGAGACGTTCGTCTCTTAAGGCACGGTGCTAATTCCATCAGATTTGATCTGAGAGATAAGAGAGGCGGACATTATATGTTAAGCCTCCTTCTCTCTGAGAAGGAGGCTTTTTTACGGCCATTCAGCTGAAAACATATCAAGAGATTACATAATTGGAGGTTATGACAATGGCAGTCACAAAAACACCTTTATACGAAACGTTAAATGAAAGCTCCGCTGTGGCACTTGCGGTGAAGCTTGGCTTATTTCCAAGCAAAAGCACGCTGACATGCCAGGAGATCGGAGACGGCAACTTAAATTACGTTTTTCATATTTATGATCAAAAACATGACAGAGCTTTGATTATTAAACAGGCGGTTCCTTATGCAAAAGTTGTCGGAGAAAGCTGGCCGCTGACAATCGATCGAGCCAGAATCGAAAGCAGCGCTCTCATCCGCCAAGGCGAGCATGTCCCTCATCTGGTTCCAAGAGTGTTTTATTCCGATACAGAAATGGCAGTTACTGTCATGGAGGATCTTTCTCACTTAAAAATCGCAAGAAAAGGACTCATTGAGGGCGAAAACTATCCGCGCCTGTCCCAGCACATCGGTGAATTTTTAGGAAAGACCCTTTTCTATTCTTCAGATTACGCGCTTGAACCTAAGGTGAAAAAACAGCTTGTTAAGCAGTTTACAAACCCGGAGCTGTGCGACATTACGGAAAGACTTGTTTTTACAGATCCTTTCTTTGACCATGACACAAATGATTTTGAAGAAGAGCTTCGTCCTTTTGTCGAAAAGCTTTGGAATAATGACAACGTCAAAATCGAAGCCGCTAAACTGAAAAAGTGTTTTTTAACATCTGCAGAAACGCTGATTCACGGTGATTTGCACACAGGAAGCATTTTCGCCAGCGAACTTGAAACAAAGGTGATTGATCCTGAATTTGCTTTTTACGGACCGATCGGATTTGATATAGGCCAATTTATCTCCAACTTATTTTTGAACGCACTCGGCCGTGACGGTGATGACAGAGAGCCATTATATCACCATGTCAAGCAGGTCTGGGAAGCATTTCAAGAGACATTCACTGAAGCCTGGGAGAGGGACAGTCTGGATGTTTACGCCAACATCGACGGTTACCTTACTGACACCCTCAGTCATATTTTTGAAGAGGCGATCGGATTTGCAGGCTGCGAGCTGATACGCCGGACGATCGGCCTTTCCCATGTGGCTGATCTGGATACAATCGTGCCGTTTGATAAACGAATCATCAGAAAACGGCTGGCGCTCGAAACCGGCACAGCCTTTATTGAAAAACGTTCGGACTTCAAAACGATCACAGATGTTATTGAATTATTTAAGTTACTTGTAAAGGAATGATCCATTCATGACCCATTCATTTGCTGTTCCACGTTCTGTTGAATGGAAAGAAACAGCTATTACCATTTTAAATCAACAAAAGCTTCCTGACGTGACCGAATATGTGGAGCTGACGACGAAAGAGGATGTATTTGACGCGATTGTCACGCTCAAGGTAAGAGGCGCCCCGGCCATCGGCATTACGGCTGCCTTCGGACTTGCGCTTGCTGCAAAAGACATAGAAACAGATGATGTCACGGAATTCCGCAGCAGACTTGAAGATATCAAACAATATTTAAACAGCTCACGGCCTACCGCCATTAATTTATCTTGGGCGCTTGAAAGACTGAGCCATTCGATCGAAAACGCCATTTCCGTAAATGAAGCAAAAACGAACCTTGTCCATGAAGCGATTCAGATACAGGTCGAGGATGAGGAAACGTGCCGGATGATCGGCCAAAACGCCCTGCAGCTTTTCAAAAAAGGCGACCGGATTATGACGATCTGCAATGCCGGTTCTATCGCGACGAGCCGCTATGGAACGGCACTCGCTCCATTTTACTTGGCCAAACAAAAGGATTTGGGACTGCATATTTACGCTTGTGAAACAAGGCCTGTCCTTCAAGGTTCACGACTTACTGCGTGGGAGCTGATGCAGGGGGGCATCGATGTCACTTTGATTACAGACAGCATGGCCGCCCACACGATGAAGGAAAAACAAATTTCCGCCGTCATCGTCGGAGCCGATCGAATTGCAAAGAACGGTGATACGGCAAATAAAATTGGAACATATGGTCTCGCGATTTTAGCAAACGCCTTTGATATTCCGTTTTTTGTCGCTGCACCATTATCTACATTTGATACGAAAGTGAAAAGCGGCGCCGATATCCCGATAGAGGAACGGGATCCTGAGGAAGTGAGGCAGATTTCCGGAGTGCGGACCGCTCCGTCTGATGTGCCTGTCTTTAACCCCGCTTTTGACATTACACCGCATCATCTCATTTCGGGAATCATCACAGAAAAAGGGATTATGAGCGATAACTATGAAGAAGAAATTGAACATCTGTTTCAAGGCGAAAAGGTTCACTAAAAAACCGTTGGGCTTTGCTCATTATGGGCCAAGTCAACGGTTTTTTTGTTTGTTTTGATTGATATGAATGATTTCATCTTTTTGAGCGCTTGATAAGATATGCAGTTTCACAAACAGTTCGGCAAAAGCGGCAATTTTTTCAGAGCGGCTCGGCTTCAATGGCTTTGTCCTCCTTTTTCGTCAGACCAACTTTTTTAACCTAATAAAATGATATGTCGGGCCGCAAAAAAGGGAACGTGCCATACGTTTTATTTTTCTTTGTAGGAAATTTGCTCGATGTTCAGCAAAAATGCTTTGATATCGGTTTTGCTCCCGGCGTATCCTGTTAACGCGCTGTTTTTGCTGATCACTCTGTGGCACGGGACAAAAATCGGCAGGTCATTTCGTTTATTAGCCTGTCCGACGGCGCGCACCGCTTTCGGACTGCCGACCGCAGCGGCAATGTCAGCATAGCTTCTCGATTCTCCGTATGGTATCATCGCCAGCGCCTCCCATACTTTTCGCTGAAAGGGAGTGCCCTTTTGGCTCAGCGGCAGTGAGAATGTCTTTCTTTCGCCGGCAAAATATTCATGAAGCTGTTTTTTCGCTTCCGCCAAACAAGGTGTTTCCTTGTGCTCTATATGCTGAACGGTTTCTTTCCAATCCATCCAATCTTCCTGGCTGAGAAATAGGCGGGTGATATGGCCATCCGCCTCGGCAATCATAAATTCCCCGAGCGGCGTTTTAGCTGTCGTATAGTAGTTCACTCTTCACTCCCTCTTTCTTGAGCATTCTGTCTGACGGGAAGCGTAAGGTGGAAAACCGTGCCCTTCCCTTCTTCACTTTCTACCATGATCTCGCCTTGATGTTCTTCAATAATTTTATAGCTTACCATAAGCCCAAGTCCAGTTCCCCGTTCCTTTGTCGTGTAAAACGGTTCACCAAGGCGTTTTAATTTATCTTCTGTCATTCCGACTCCCTCGTCTTTTAAGGAGATGAGAACATGATCTTGATCCAATGTCCTTATCGTCACAAAAATGTTTCCGCCGTCGGGCATCACTTCGATGGCATTTTTTAATATATTGATAAATACTTGTTTCAGCTGATTCGGTTCACAGTAGATCGGAGGAATGTCGTCAATTAAATCAAGATGCATTTGCACGTTGCTGAGATTGGCTTGCGCGTTCAGAAGGTCTATGGTGTCTCTCATAATTTGGGTGATATGTTTTTCTTCATACATAATGGCCTGGGGCTTGGCTAAAATCAAGAATTCGGTGATGATGGATTCGATGCGCTTTAGTTCTGAGGTGATCACGTTGAAGTAAAGGGTATAGTCTTCCTCCACACTTCCTTTCAGGAGCTGAATAAAGCCTTTAAGTGCTGTCATCGGATTTCTGATTTCATGAGCGATGCCGGCAGCGAGTTCGCCGACAACATGAAGGGTATCCGACTTGCGCAGGCGTTCCTCCAGCTCTTTTCGCTCCGTTACGTCTTTAAAGATAGCCAGGTTCATATTTTGAATGATATTTCGTTTAAATGAGAATTCCAGTTTTCTATTGTCACTGCTGCTCAGCAAAAACGGAATTTCGTTGTCCATTTCATCAAAATTAATCTGCCTTGCCGGTGATGCAAGATTTTCTATTTCATACGAAGAAATAATATCTAACAGGCTGTGCTTTTTTATCTCTTCATAAGACAGGCCTAAAATATGGCTTGCTAACGGGTTAGCGTCGATGATCCTGTATTGATTGTCGAACAATACATTGCCGTCCATTGAGCCGTTGAACACTTTTCTGAATTTCAGCTCGCTTTCCCGAAGCTCCTTTTCCATCCGCTTTCTGTCGCTGACATTTCTTAAAATCGTCAAGTGCTGGTTTTCGAGTATGGTCCGCTTTGAAGTAAATTCGAGTTCTTTGAACTGCCCGTTCGCCATTTGAAACAGCAGCTCTTCTCTGATCTCTCCGTATTTTGCGTATTTCCTCTTCGTTATGCTGTATTTCCGCTGCGAGTCAACGAGAAAATCACACACCTTTCGTTTCAGCAGCAAATTCATCGGCAGCTCAAAGATTTTACAGGCGGACTGATTCGCCTTCACGATTCTTCCGTCATTTGACCAGATGATAATGGCGTCCATCGCATTTTCAAATATTTCTCTGAAGCGCTCCTCGCTTTTAAAGAGCTGCAGCTCCATAGACCGCTTCTCTGTAATGTCCCTCATAATGGACATATAAAAACCGCTGATGATGTTTGACGTGATCGTGAATTCAAATAGCTTTTGGACACCTGAACGAAGCTTGACGGGCAGCTCCCCCTTCGCTTTCCCCTTGCGGTTGAGCGTCTTCCAAATATTATCGAAATCTTTACGTGAGCCGCTGTCTATGAATTTGTACAACGATAAATGA
The DNA here is from genome assembly GCF_016757475.1 of Bacillus sp. RHFS10. Taxonomy (NCBI): domain Bacteria; kingdom Bacillati; phylum Bacillota; class Bacilli; order Caryophanales; family Bacillaceae; genus Bacillus; species Bacillus sp. RHFS10. The sequence goes on along the minus strand of NZ_JAESPO010000005.1, from coordinate 132,839 downwards.
GACAGCTCATTTTGATTGATTTCAAAACTTTTACAGAAGGACAAATTCGCATCAATAAAACCGCCATCTTTATCAAACAGAACGATTCCGTCAACCGCTCTGTCAAACAAGTCCTTAAAAAGCTGTTCATTCATAGAGAATTCCCGCTCTAGAATCTTCTTGGAAGATATGTCTCTCATGACAACAAAAAAGAAATCCTCGCCAATCCCTCTTTTGGCCAGAAACTCTATGTATTTAGTCGCTCCGCCATCAAGCCTGACCGGCACCTCCTTCCATAGGAAACCTTTCTTAAAAAACTTCTTTACAGCAAGATTCAGTTCATCCTTTGGGATAGAAAACAAAAAATCCAAAACGGAGCGAGTCTTCAAATCCTCCGAATCAACTTGAAGCATCCTTTCTGTGGCTTCATTCGCCTGAACGATTCTCAATTCATTATCACATATAAAAATAGCATCGAGCGTATTGTTGACAATCACTTGATGCTGATCTAACTCCTTTTTCAGCCGTGCATTTTCTTCTTTGATTCGCTTCAGTTCTTCCCGCAGCTCTGACTTAGTCTGGACATCAAGAGTTCCCATGCGTGTACACTCCTTCTTCAAAACCTATCCCTCAATATTTCTACAAAATGCAGGAACTTCCTTCATTTGCCCTATAAATTTCAGTAAATTTCAGCGCGGTTACATAACGAAGACATTTTCTACGATCCTTACCTCCACTTTACATCGACCTAACAATCAGCTGTTTTTCAATTCATTTTTCTTCTTTTATTTTAAAATATAAACCACCAGGGAATAATCTCTTAATGACTGATTAAAGAGAAGGTGATGCTATGAGTAAATCGCGGGACAGTTATTTTGATAATGCCAAATTCTTATTGATATTCCTTGTTGTATTCGGCCATATTCTTCGTTCTTTTATTCATGATAACAACTTTATGCTCTACCTTTACAAGTTCATTTACACATTCCACATGCCTGCCTTTATTCTTGTTTCCGGTTATTTTGCGAAAGGCTTTAAACGCGCTGGATATGTGAAAAAGCTGGCGGTCAAGCTGATTATTCCGTATTTGATTTTCCAAATCATCTATTCCGTATTTTATTACATGATGCAAGACGAAAGCATGGCAAATGTGAATCCGATTGATCCGCAATGGTCGTTATGGTTTCTCGTAAGCTTATTCTTTTGGAACCTGCTGCTTTATCCTTTTTCAAAGCTTTCAAAGCTGTGGGCGCTGTTTGTCAGCTGCGGTATTGCCGTGCTGATCGGTTATCTAGACTTTGTCAGCAGCACGCTGAGCTTGTCACGGACATTTGTGTTCTTACCGATGTTCCTTGTCGGGTTTTATCTGAATAAACACCATTTTGATTTATTGAGATCAAAACGGGGCAAACAAATTGCACTCGGGGTGCTTGCCGCCGTATTCGTCATCTGCTGGGGCGTCGACTTTGACTATTCTTTACTGTTCGGCTCTAAACCGTATTCTTCATTTGGAGACGTTACCTTGGCAAGCGGGCTTTCCCGAATCGGCTGGTATGTACTCGCCTTTGCGGCAACCTTCAGCTTTTTAGCGCTTGTTCCGCAAAAACGGTTTTTCTTTACGAAATGGGGAACCCGGACATTTTACGTGTATTTGCTCCACGGGTTTATTATTAAAACGCTGAGACAGGTCGGGCTTGAGGATGGGCTTACTGACTATCAAAACTTAGTGATTCTCTTACTCTTAACAGCAGCCCTGACATCAGTACTCTCAAGCAATTTTGTTAAGACAGTTGCTCAGCCCTTCATTGAGCTGAGAATGACCAGCTTATCGCAATTTGTCAGAGGAACGGGCAAAAATGCTTATTTAAAATAGAAAAGCGCCTCTTAAGCGGACGCCGCCTAAGAGGTCTTTTTTATTTTCGTTTGTTCTCTTTTTTCTTTTCAGGCTTTGTGATTTCTAGCGTTTCGATGATCTTCCCGGCATTGTAATCCCCTAATTCACTTGAGAATTCTTCCTCCAGCACCTTCTTATTCATTGGCTTTTTATGATTTTGCATCTCTCTGCTATGGCGGTTTTTCTTCAAAATCACATGCCTCCTTGCCGGCCCTGTTTGGAATTGCGGTTGGCACCCCTAAAATTCGGGTTGTCATGATACTGTGTCTTATATGAATTTGGGTCCATGCTCTCGGTAGGTGTATTGTTATTTTTAATGGCCTCATCCACTTCGGCTTTGCGCTTCATACGAATCCTCCTCGCCTGTTTTTCAGACATTTGATTTCGCTAAAGATGCAGGAGCGTTAAACCGCACCTGTAGATGTTAGGTTCTCCAACTCAAACGGCGGCACACATCTTTTTTTTGGCAATCAAAAAACACCGCAAAACACGCGGTGTTTTTCTATCCGATAATCACTCTTTCCTTCGGATAATGATAATTCGCTTCAATTTCCTTCCTTCCGATCAGATACAGGAAGGTCAGGATGCCGATTCGCCCGATAAACATGACAATCATAATAACGCATTTTCCAACGTTGCTTAAATCAGCAGTAATTCCAAGTGACAGACCGGTTGTACCGAATGCCGAGCAGACTTCAAACAAAATCTCAAGCAGGGAATGCTCTTCAGTAATCGTAAGAATGAGTGTCGCGCCAAAAACGAGCAGAATCGCCATCATTGTGACAACAAGCGACTTCATGAGATCAGCAGGATGCAGCTCCCGTTTGAATACCTTTACGGATTTATTGCCGCGGGCAAAATGAAACAGCGCCAGAAGATTCAGGGCGAAAGTCGTTGTCCGTATGCCTCCCCCTACTGAACTTGGCGACGCACCGATAAACATCAGCGCACTCATAAATAGCAGGGTCGGGTCAGACAGCTGGCTTATATCAATCGTGGCAAGCCCTCCGCTCCTTGTTGTGGTTGATTGAAATAGAGAAAGGAATAAAATATCATGCCACGATTTACCTGCAAACAAATGATTTGCTTCAAGGACATAAATCCCTATCGAACCAAACAAAACAAGTGCGCCAAACATTGTTGTTGTAATTTTTGTAAATAAACTAAACGGATATCTCCGGTTTTTGGAAAACAAAAAGTCTTTCACTTCCACTAGAACAGGGAAACCGATGGCTCCGAAAATAATCAATAACAGTGTAATAAATTGCACAAAATAATCATGCCGATAGGGTATCAGAGAGCTGCCTGTTATATCAAAACCGGCATTTGTGGTTGCACTGACACTCGCAAAAAAACCATGCAAGTAAGCATCTTGAATGGAATCGTAGTAGGTTAAAAAATATGTCCCAAGGATGATGGCGCCAAAGAGCTCAATCCATAATATGAGAAAGAGAATCTGTTTCATAAGATTGACGATCCCAGAAAATTGTGATTGATTTTGATCGACCATCATTAATTTCCGTTCTTTTAACCCTATTCTTTTGCCCATTAGCAGCCAAACAGAAGTGCCTAATGTCATAATGCCAATTCCGCCAAACTGCAGAACAAACGCAAGAATAACAATTCCTGTTGTACTAAATGTATCAGCCGTATTCACAACAGAAAGCCCGGTTACGCTCACGGCGCTGACTGCTGTAAACAGAGCATCGATAAAAGACCATTCTGCTCCTTGTTTATGGGCCACTGGAAGACTCAATAAAATAACTGCAACCGTCACCGCAAGAAAATAATAAACCGCGATCAGCTGGGCCGGTGACAATGCCTGTATCAATTTTCCAAACTTTAATTTCATGTAAAATCCTTCTGCCTCTCTTTTTAAGTACGGTAATTATTCTAAAGATATTGGACACAATTTTAAAGGCTTTTACGCAACATTTTCTTAACTTGCTTATTTTTTTATCATTTTAGTCAAAGGATCAAATAAAAAACCTCTGAGAGGTTCTCTCAGAGGAACAAGGTGTTTGTATTATTTAGCTTCTAACCTTCTGATTCGCTCATCTAAATCAGGGTGAGTAGAGAAAAGCGAAGAGCGCTTCTTGCCATTAATCTTTAATGTTTGGACAGCTGTCTGATCGTCTTCCTTAATGCGGGAAGAATAGCTCTTAAGCGTCCGCAGCGCGTGAATCATTTTATCCTTGCCGGCCAGATCGGCTCCTCCTCTGTCAGCGTGGAATTCACGATGGCGTGAGTACGCAAACACAACCAGGCTGCCGAGAATGGAAAAGACAATCTGAAAGACAATCACTGCAATAAAATGAACGATCGGCGCAAGGTCTTCCTTGACAAAACGGCTTGCAATCCATGCTGCGATACGGGATAAAAAGACGACAAAGGTATTGACGATACCTTGTAAAAGCGTCATCGTAACCATATCACCGTTAGCGATATGCGCGACCTCGTGGGCAAGCACACCTTCAACCGCAGCATCATCCATTTGCTCCAGCAGTCCTGACGATACCGCCACAAGAGAACGGCGTTTTGACGGTCCAGTCGCAAACGCGTTCACTTCAGGCGAACGGTAAATGCCGACCTCCGGCATTTTCGTTAAACCGGCAGAACGGCTTAATCGATGAACACGATCAACCAATTGCTGCTCCTCGTAACTGAGCGTATGTTTTTCCGGATTCAGCACTTTGACGCCCATCATCGTCTTGGCCATCCATCTGGACATCGCAAGAGACATAAAGGAGCCGACAAAACCAACAACCAAACTGAACACAAGGAGCGCAATTGGATCGATACCGCCATCAGCGGTAAAGTACGTCCCGACTCCGGTAACCGAGCTTAAAACAGATAAAACGATCCCGATTGTTGTAAGCACCAAAATATTCGTTAAAATAAACAAAAAAATTCTTTTCGCCATAATAACCTCCGTTATTTTAAGTTCAAAAGAACTTGTATATTTAAATTATAAAACATCTGTTTGAAAATGCAAGGAATTAGACGTATGATGTTAATGTATTGCTGACGCTTAAATTTTAAATTCATACATAGACTTATATTCGCGTCAAATTGTTTTGAAGAGGTGAACAATGAACATTTTCAAACTCACTCGAACCGATATGGTGCGGCTGCTCTATTCCCTAAAAGGACAAGGAGAAATAAGCCCGCTCGACATTGTCGTCCAATCAGCGAACATGTCAGCAGATAAAGCTGCCAATCATCTTGAAATTCCTGAATTTCTTACAAGATATGAACGAAAAAAACAAAAAAAAGAATACGGTCTCTCTACAAACGAAATCGTAGAACTCGGCAACCTATGCGAGCTGACTTCGTTAAAGTCAACCGCAATCCAAAACTGGGTAAAGCGTGATTTCAAAGATCTGATCGGACATCCTGAGCTGGGCAAAAAATATTCGGTTGAACAGGCAGTCATACTTTTAATTGTACGTGATTTAAAATCGATTTATGACTTTGAACATATACGGGCTATTTTAAGAGTGGCGTTTAACACCATCTCAGACAGAACCGATGATGTCATCAGTCCGATTTCTTATTATGAAAGCTGCGCATATGTGCTTGATGCCGTTCATCACCAGGACACACCTTCTATGAAGGAATCAAATCTGCAGGAGATCGTCGAACAGGAAACAGATCGTCTCCGCCATCGTTTTGAAGAATTAAATGACAGCCAATGGCTTAAAATCAGACAGATTATTGCCATAACAGTTCTCTCCATTTTGACATTCCATATTCAGGCAACCGCACATAAAATGACAGCTGACATTCTATAGACTGCGGTGCCCCCGGCTAAAAAACCGGGGGCTTTCTTATTTTCCACAACAATTCCCAGCATAAATAACCCCCGTACATTTCAAACTAACTACGCGTTAAGAATTCTTTATAGAAAAAGGAGATGAAAAAGATGGCGAGCAGAAATAAACTCGTTGTTCCAGGGGTGGAGCAGGCACTAGACCAATTCAAACTCGAAGTGGCTCAAGAATTCGGTGTGAACCTTGGTTCTGATACAGTCGCACGCGCTAACGGCTCTGTAGGCGGGGAAATGACAAAGCGGCTGGTACAGCAAGCACAATCACAAATAAATGGCACAACTAAATAAATTCAGGCCTTTATTCGCCGGGGTCACTCGGCGAATTTTCAGTTTGAGCTGAATTATTTTCACTGCTGTAGCCGTTTGGATTACGGCGGTCAGAAGCGTTATCCCTGTTTGACGAAGAACGATTCTTGCCTTGTTCACCGTTATTCCAGTCCCTGTGATATTGGCTTTGATCCTTTTCAGCGCTGTTTCCTTCATTTCCTTTATCTTGAGGATCTTGTATTGGGGTTTGCTGATCCCCATCTTTTTCAGCATTTGTGTTTTCATCTGATTCCTTTACATTTTTATCTTTGTCACCATCGTTAGTCTGGCCATCCGTAGTATCTTTTTTCCGGTCTCCGGAATCTATATCATCCTGCTGTTCATTATCTCCTTGCTTGCTGTCCTGGCCGTCAGGTTGATCTTTTTTTTCATCCTCATTTTCGGCACTGTTTTGATTCTCTTCCCCGGATGGTTTGCTGGGGTCCTCTTTTGAATCTTTATTGTGATTCTTTTCGTTTGATTTGATGTAGCTGCCTGTTGAAACGCCTTCCTTCTTCGCTTTTTCCCTTGTTTGCATATCTGACTCAAGAGATTCCATGCGGTATGTCGTTTTATATTTTTCCGTCACATCATTCAGCTGTTTTTTCACAGCTTTTTTATATGTATTGTCTTCCGTATTTTCATAAACAGTGGAAATCAATATTTCTTTCGATTCCTTTACATATCCATGTTCACTGCAGTCGGTAATAATATTATCAATCACCTTTTTAAAATCAGTCTTCTCCCAATTATCTATATCATTGACGACCTTCTTTCCCTCATCGTTTAGAGGCGTCAGTTCAATCACTTCGTAATCGCTGTTTAACGCCATTTCAAAGCTTGGATTGATATCAATTGTCATATACGCATAGGCCTTATTATTTGAAAAAACGGGGAGAACTATAAAAATAAAAAGCATAATAGCAGTCATCGCAAAGATCCCCATTTTGAAAGGGCGCAGTTTTAAAAAATCAAAAAAGCTGGCCCTTCTGCCCATGCGTGTTTCACTCGGAAGCATGATTTCTTCTCCGATTTCATAGCTGCTGCGATCATGTTTAGCTTTTAAAAATTGTCCGTCAGGGGTCAGCAACGTGACGAATTTTCTATTTTTCTCTACTATAATCCCTCTTCTCATGAGTGCAGCACCCCTTTAAGATAATCTTTTAAATAAATATAATCACCCGTAATGATAATACACATCGCAATAATATATTTTCTGTTTCTCTCAATCGTTTTTCGGCTTACAGAGACCAGCTGTTCGAGCTGTTTCACCGGAAGCTGTTTCTTTGTATACAGGATAGCGGCCAATTCTTCATGTTCAACAAGGGTAATCGCCACCTTTATGGCGTTTTGCCTTGCGTCCGTATGTTTTGGAGAGTTTTCAAGCAGCTCTTTAAACGATAAACCATAATCTTTTAGCTGCTTTTGAAAATAGAGGATTTCCTCCCGCCTCTGCTCCTGTTCAATCTGACGGCGGTATTCATCAATGGAAAGCTCGGCTTCGATCAGGCTTTGTGATGACTCCTGATCGTCTCCTTCCTGTAAATCGATATTGATATTCTGTGCGCTTCTTGCTTCTTTTCTGATGTAATCAATGACTTTTCTTTTTATAATAAGCTCAGCAAATGCGAGCAGCGAATTTCCTTTTTCAGATGAGTATTTTTCAATAGCTTCATTAAATGCGATGAGTCCGATGCTGAACTCATCGTCTTTTTCATCTATATATCGTTTACAAACGGATGAAACCGTCTTTGCGATAAATGGCTTATATTGCTGTATTAATTCATTTTGCAGATCTTTATTGCCTTTTTGTATACTTTCAACCGTTTTTTCAAGCGTTTGCTTCTTTTTTCCTAATTTAAACAAAAGGCTAAGCACTGGTTTCACCTCAGTTCCTCCCTATAACTACTCATTAATGATAGCTAATTTGATAGGGATTCGCAAAGGAGAAAAAGAAATATTGATTTCCAATGTCTCAATTATGACAAACCATTCTGACGTACTATACATGATTTCGTGCCTTTCTAGAGAATTAAGGGGGTTTTATCAGTGTTTTTTGTAACAAAGCTGTTATAAAAATGTTATTTTATTTCGTCTATGAAAACGTTTTAAACATGAAAAGACTCTGCTTTTTAAGCAGAGTCTCAGATTACGCCCTTTCCCGGCTGCTGTTATTTTGTTCGTTTTGTGTGCCCTCCGGCTGTTTTTTACCTGACATGAACCAGCCGGAAACCGCGATTGCCGCTAAGACACCCCAGAATATCAGCTTCCATGTTCCAGAATGGATAAAGTGCTCAGAAACAATCGCTATGTCATGATGGGCAAGTGTATATAAAGCAAGCTTCACTCCGACCCAGCCGACAATCACAAAGGCTGCTGTTTCTAGGCTTGGTCGTTCCTTTAATAACTTAACAAACATTGAAGCCGCAAATCGCATGATCACCAGGCCGATGATACCTCCGGCCAAAATGACGGCAAATTGCCCTCCGTCAAGTCCGCCGATCTGCGGAAGCGGTGTTGCAGGAAGCGTAACCGCCAGCGCTACTGCTGCTAAGATGGAATCAACCGCAAACGCGATATCTGCCAATTCAACTTTTAAAACAGTCGGCCAAAAACCGCTTTGCTTCGTCTCTTTATGCGTGTCTTCTTTTTTAAACACATATCTTTTCAATAAGTGGCTTATTGAGATATACAGCAAGTAGATCGCGCCAATCGCTTGAACCTGCCATACGTTGACCAAAAAAGAAATGGCGAATAAAGAGCCAAATCGCAGAACAAAAGCCCCTGCCAACCCATAAAATAACGCCTTTTTTCTTTTTTCCTCCGGCAAATGTTTTACCATTACCGCCATCACTAACGCGTTATCGGCGGCTAAAATACCTTCCAGCCCGATCAAGACGAGAAGAACCCAACCATACTCCAATAATAATGCTGCATCCATAAATGATACCCTCCCAAAAAAGTTGTTTTCTTTCTCTTCATCCGATCTTATGGCGGCCGGACCATGCAAAAAAGACCTTTGCCGTCATAAGGCAAAGGTCTTGCTAGACATGAATTCAGGCATGCCAACAAAGCCGATGGATATCACAATCCATGGAATGACGACTTTGTTTCCGGAAAACAAATCCGGACGCTACTCCCCTTTGGGATTTCAAGAAATATAATATTATATGTCAATGATATGTGCAGCGAGATCATTTGTCAACGCTTATTTTTTAAAAATGCAGATAAATGTTCTGAGTGCGCGCGTTTTTTCCTCTTTTTGATCAGCAAGTAGACCACGAACAAAGCTAAAATTGCAATCCCGATCGGAAGCATGTATTGATCGAGAATAGAGCCGACTTCCTTCCAATTTTCACCGAGCTTCACACCGAGATACACATATACAAATGTAATGGGCAGCATGGCGATGAATGTGTAAATCGAAAATACCCAAACGTTCATTTTTGCAATGCCGCACGGTATAGAGATCAATGTGCGGATGCCTGGCAAGAAACGGCCGCTGAAGGCCACAAACCCCCCGTGTTTTTTAAAAAATTCATCCGACTTATCGAGAGCTTCAGGCTTAATGAAGAGATACTTCCCGAAACGTTCAAGAAACGGCCTCCCGCCGTATCGGCCTATCCAATATAGCGTGAGCGGGCCGGCAACTCCCCCAAGCGACCCCGCCAAAACAGCGCCGGTAAGCGTCATATCACCTTTAGATACCCAATAACCCGCAAGCGGCAGGACGATTTCAGCAGGAATAAACTCAATACAGAGCGCTAGAAATATTCCAAAATAAGATAGGCTTTTAAATGCTTCTATCCAAGACATAATCAGTTCTTCGATATCCATCACTTCCCTTTTTTCATCTTTATGTATCATACATTTTGTTTTTTTCAGAAAACGTCAACATGATTTTAACACATATTTCACGGTCAGCTGAACTAAAAATAGATCTCTTGCAATTTCTATGGTCTCAAAGGCTGAAATTCTGCGGTTAAGCAGCCGATAATAATGAGAGTCAACAAGACTGGAACATACGGGGGGAATCTCCATTTGGAAATACACGTATCGTATAATATAACACTCATATGTTTATCAATTCTAATTGCCTGTGCCGCAGCGTATATTTCCCTTGAACTGTCAAGGAAAGTCACCATTCATACAGGCTTAAAAAGTAAGATTTGGCTGATCTGCGGCTCACTTATTATGGGATTCGGGATTTGGTCAATGCATTTTGTCGGGATGATGGCCGTCGATATCAAGATGCCGATGCAATATGAATTCATGCCTTTAATGGCGTCGATTGGCGCAGCTGTTTCCGGATCATTTGTGTCCCTCTATTTTGTCAGCCGGCACATTCTTACATATTACAGACTGCTTAGCGGGTCAGTTGTGCTTGGCGCGTCTATTGCATCTATGCATTATATCGGAATGTCTGCCATTTCCCGGGTAATGATTATGTACGAACCGCTTCTTTTTACAGCATCCATTCTGATTGCGATTGCGGCATCTTTCATCTCATTAAAAATATTCTTTGACTTGGCCATGAAAAAACATTCTGAACACCTTATGTTCTATAAAGTCATCAGTTCGATTGTAATGGGAATAGGCATTTCAGGCATGCACTATACAGGGATGCTTGCGGCAACTTTCCGTTTGGATACGGACCCGCCCGGAAGCCATATGGAAATCCATACATTTCATTGGTCGGTTTTTGTTGCGTTAATTATTTTCTGCATTCAAACGCTATTGTTATTCAGTTCCCATGCCGATCGAAAGTTTATTAAACAGAGCGAGCGCATAAAGGATAACGAACAGAGATTTCAATCTTTAATCGTCCATAATATTGACGCGATCTTTATTTTGTCATTAGAAGGAGAGATTATATCTTCCAATCATGCTGGTGAGGACATGATCACCAAATTTGGCTTTAGTATGCACGATTGGAGAAATTACATATCACAGAAGCTTGAACGCCTTTTTAAGCAGGTCAAAAAAGATAAACAAGCCATCAACAGCGATAGCAAACTGATCACTGAAAAAGGCCAGTTTCACTTAAATATTACGCTCATACCTGTTGAAGTCAATCAAGAGCTGGACAGCATTTATGTCATTTGCAAAGATATGACAAAGCAGTACAGGGCAGAAAAAGAAATCCATAGAATGGCTCATTATGATTCTCTTACAGATTTACCCAACAGACGGCATGCCGTTTCGCACTTAACAGAGGTGCTGAATCGCGAGCATACCTTGAATTATAACGCCGTTGTTTTCTTTCTGGACTTAAACAGGTTTAAAGTGATTAACGATGCATTAGGACATAATGTCGGAGATCAGCTGCTTCAGATGACAGCTAAACGTCTATCGTCTGTAGTCCCTGATAATGGATTTATTGCTCGTCTTGGCGGTGATGAATTTATTATTATCTTGACTAACGCCAATACTGGAACAGGCGAAGCGGATATTTTAGCAAGAAAAATTATCCAAAAATTCAAAAAACCTTTTGAAATTCAAGATCAAACGCTTATTACATCTGTCAGTATCGGGATTGCGATATCACCAAAAGATGGGACGGACGGTCTTGAATTGATGAAAAAAGCCGATATGGCGATGTATGCCGCTAAAGAGCGAAACAAAAGCAAATACAGATTCTATTCTTTTGCAATCGGCAACAAAGAAACAGTCAAGCTTAACCAAGAGATGGAGCTCAGAGAGGCAATAGAAAACGATAGATTTGTCTTGTATTATCAGCCGCAATTTAGTGCGAAAAATCAAAAAATGACGGGTGCTGAGGCGCTGATACGGCTTGTCACACCTGCCGGGCAGCTGCGTCCGCCCGGAGAATTCATCAGTGTTGCTGAAGAAACGGGTCTCATTATTGATATCGGAAAGTGGATTATAGATGAAGCATGCAAGCAGGCAAGGGCTTGGTATGACAAAGGTTTTGATCTTTCTGTCGCCATTAATATTTCTGCCAGACAGTTTCAATCCGAAGAACTGATTCCCCTAATCAAGGAGGCGCTTGTTAAATACCGGCTTCCTCCTCGGCTTCTGGAAGTGGAAGTAACAGAAAGCATGACAATGGAAAATCTCGATCACTCCAAGAAGGTGTTGTCGTCTTTAACGGAATTAGGAATTAGAATCAGCATTGACGATTTCGGAACGGGGCATAGCTCCCTTAGCTATTTAAAGGACTTTCCGATTCACAGGCTGAAAATCGACAAATCGTTTATCGACGATATTCAGACACATCCGAAATCAGAGCAAATTACCGGGGCCATTATTGCCATGGGCCACCAGCTGTCTTTGCAGGTGATTGCTGAAGGCGTGGAAAATTCAGCTCAAAAACAGCTTCTTTACGAAAAAGGCTGTGACCATTTACAGGGCTTCTTTTTCAGCAGGCCCATACCGCCGGAACAACTTGAACAACTCATTCTTGAACAGCCGCCGCATTAACAGCGACGGCTGTTTTTTTACCCATAAGTTACTACACATGAATCGCTCTCCTCCTCTTCACACTAAAAGAAAAAAGGGGTTTATTGATATGCATACAATGTGGAAGGGATCGATCAGTTTCGGATTAGTAAACATCCCGATTAAGCTATATGCGGCCACAGAAGATAAAGACATTAAACTGCGCAGCCTCCATAAAGAGGATCACGCGCCTATCAAATACGAAAAAATTTGCACGAATTGCGAAAAAACACTCGGTCCTGATGAAATTGTGAAGGGATATGAATATGTAAAAGGAAAATATGTAGTGCTGACGGATGAAGATCTAAAAAGCTTAAAGCAGGAGCATGAGGAGAAAGCGGTTGAGATTGTTGACTTTGTTCAGCTTCAGGACATTGATCCGATTTATTTTAATCGCTCCTATTTTGTCGGACCCGGAGATAACGGTACGAAAGCCTATACCCTGCTGCGTGAAGCGCTGCGCTCAACCGGAAAGATCGGCATCGCCAATATGACAATCAGGTCGAAGCAGCAGCTAGCCATTCTCCGCGTTTATGAAAATTGTATCGTGATGGAGTCTATCCATTATCCGGATGAGGTCAGAAGCGCTGTCCATGTCCCAGGTGTACCGGATCAATCGAATGTAAACGATAAGGAACTGCAAACGGCAATCACATTAATAGATGAGCTGACAGCTGAGTTTGAGCCGGAGAAATATGAGGACACGTACCGGCACGCATTGCTGCAAAGAGTCAATGATAAGCTCGAAAATAAGGAAACAGCTGTCACTCCTGATAAAGCGCCTCCTCGTGAAGATGTCATTGACCTGGTCAGCGCCCTGCAAGCCAGCATCGACCGCACCAGAAAGCCGAACCGGGAAACTCCGGCAGCTGCACCAGCACAAGCCGCTGAACCGAAAGGAGCCGGAGATAAGAAACAAAAAACGACTAGAAAAAAAGCCTCCGGCACCTCATAGTCCATGGCGTTTACGATGCAGCCCGTCCTTACTTCATCACCGCCAATAGGAACAGAATGGCGCTACGAAGTAAAATATGACGGGTACCGCTGTATCCTCCGCATCCATTCGGCAGGTGTGACCTTAACTAGCAGAAATGGCTTGGAGCTTACCAGCACCTTCCCTGAAATCACACAATTCGCCAAAACCGCCTTTCAGCACATAGAAAAAGATCTTCCGCTGACACTTGATGGCGAGATTGTATGTTTAGTGAATCCTTATCGTTCAGATTTTGAGCACATTCAAGTGCGGGGCCGTTTGAAAAGGCCAGATAAAATCCGGGAATCGGCCAACGCGCGGCCGTGCTGCTTTCTCGCCTTTGATCTGTTAGAGCGACGCGGAGAAGATGTATCGTCACTTTCGTACCTGGATCGAAAAAAATTGCTGTACGACCTTATGGCTATGCCAAAACTTCCTGCATCTCCAAACCCTTATGCTAAGGAAACCATTCAGTATATCCCCTCCTTTGACCATTTTGATACGATTTGGGAGATGGTTACGAAATATGATGGAGAAGGAATTGTAGCGAAGAAAACAAACAGCAAATGGCTTGAAAAGAAGCGGTCATCCGATTGGCTTAAATATAAAAACTTTAAACAAGCTTATGTTTGTATAACAGGGTTCAACCCCAACAATGGATTTCTGACAGTATCTGTGTTAAAAAACGGCGTGATGACACCGATTGCCTCTGTCTCACACGGAATGCGCGATGAAGAAAAAAATGCCGTACGCAAAATTATGGAACAGCACGGACATCAAACACCATCAGGCGAATATACGCTCGAACCATCGATATGTGCAGCCGTTCAATACTTAACGATTCTCCAAGGCACATTGAGAGAGGTATCGTTTGTCGGTTTTGAATTCCATATGGACTGGACCAAATGCACGTATGCGCAAGTCATCCGCCACTCCAAACCGGTCCATCCGAAGCTGCAGTTCACAAGCCTGGATAAAATCATTTTTGAAAAGAATAAAAAAACAAAAGAAGATTTTATTCAGTACATGATTGAAGTCAGTGACTACCTGTTTCCCTTTTTGAAAAACCGTGCTGTCACAGTCATCCGCTATCCGCATGGATCAAGAAGCGAATCATTTTTCCAAAAAAATAAGCCGGACTATGCGCCGGATTTTATTCAATCTTTTTTTGACGGAAACCATGAACATATCGTCTGCGAGGATATGTCTACATTGTTATGGCTCGCCAACCAGCTTGCTTTGGAGTTTCATGTTCCTTTTCAAACCATTAAAAGCAGGCGCCCGGCTGAGATTGTCATTGATTTGGACCCGCCTTCACGAGAGGACTTTCCCATGGCCGTGCAGGCTGCAAATGAACTGAAACGGCTGTTTGACTCCTTCGGCATCACATCGTACCCGAAGCTGTCCGGAAACAAGGGCATCCAGCTTTATATCCCCTTGTCCCCTGAGGCATTTACGTATGAAGAAACACGCCAATTTACACAGCTGGTCGCAGAGTACTGCACCAATGCATTTCCCGAGCTATTTACCACAGAACGCCTGATCAAAAACAGGCACGGCAAATTGTATCTTGATTATTTGCAGCATGCAGAAGGGAAAACGATTATCTGTCCTTATTCGACAAGGGGGAACGAGCTTGGCACTGTCGCGGCACCGCTCTATTGGCACGAGGTACAAACGTCCTTAACACCCGCTATGTTTACAATTGATACCGTCATCGACCGGATAAAGAAGCAGGGCTGCCCATTTTTCGATTTTTACCGCAGCCCGCAAGACGAACCTCTTAGCGCCATTTTACATCAGTTGAACGGAAAGAGCTGACAAATAAGTCAGCTCTTTTCGTTCAACTGTACTTTTTTTCTAACCGCTCTTTTTCCTGGCGCTGGAGCGGGCTCAGCGGTTCATTATACAAATCGATATCAATCGCATATTTCGGCCGGCTTTTCACTTCTGAAAAAATGGTTCCGATATACTCCCCGATGATCCCGATTCCCATTAATTGCAGACCGCCCAAAAACCAAATGGAAATGATGAGCGACGCCCAGCCTGCATTTGTATGGCCGAGCAGCTTTTGAATAAATGCACCGATTCCCGCCACAGCGCTGACGAAAAATAAAACAAAACCTAAAAGCGTAAAAAAGCGAATCGGCGCGACACTGAATGATGTAATCCCGTTAAAAGCGAATGATAGCATTTTTTTCAGCGGATATTTCGTTTTGCCGGCAAAACGTTCCTTTCGGTCATACAAGACTTCGGCAGATTTAAAGCCGATCATGGGAACAATTCCTCTTAAAAACAGATTCGCTTCCGGATAGCGCGCAAGCTCTTCAAGCGATCTTTTATTCATTAGTCGAAAATCAGCATGATTATAAATTAATTTAATCCCAAGCTTATTCATGAGGCGATAAAATCCTAAAGCGGTCGTTCGCTTGAAAAAGGTATCGGTTTTTCTGCTGCGGCGGACGCCGTAAACGATCTCGCAGCCCTCATGATATTTCAATATAAAATCCCGGATAACAGAAATGTCATCCTGTAGATCAGCATCAATTGAAATGACACAGTCTGATTTGTTCTTCGCTTTATGGAGTCCGGCTAAAAGCGCTTTTTGGTGTCCGACATTGCAGGCTAATTTTAAGCCGGCAACCTTCTTGTTTCTTATGCTTTCCATGGCAATCAAGGCCCAAGTGCGGTCTTTGCTGCCATCATCGACAAACAGAATTTTACTGTCTTCAGCGATTAATGTTTCTTCAATCAAGCCGTCTACAACCTCTGTCAGCTGATGGCAGGTCTCCTGAAACACTTCCTCTTCATTGAAACACGGAACGACGATGGTTAACACTGGCTGTGGCTGTTTCAATCGATATCCTCCTTATCTTGTTTCATATAAATAAATGCGCCAGGCCGAATCTATATGGTCAAACGTCTTCACAAGCGCGAGATGGTTTTGATCAGCATTCATGATCGGAACTGAAGAAAAAATGTAACGACCGCCCATTTTTTTAAATACATCTGTATTTAATTGAAGATTGTTGATCGTTTTCTTCGAGTTCTTTTTAAAATCATATCGTTTCCCGAGCTCATCGACGAAAAGGTAGCAACGGCTGCCCCATTCATCAAAATATTGTTTCAGCCGAGCGTTTTTTTCCAGCTCTTTTTCAATGATTTTTCTAAATTCATATTTATATGAAAGCGGGTACAGGTTGTTATACGTATCTAACGTGTAAAACCCGTTATATTGGGCGATAGACGGATGCAGTCCGATGCTCGCCACCCTGTACGAATCTTGCGGTCGCCCGATATACTCCTTAATCTCCTTGAATTGCTCAGATGCATAAAACTCCCGGAATGTCGGCGCATTGTAGTGAACGCCATACGTATACTCTTCATTAAAAGGCGCCAAAACCATCAGCTGTGCAGCGACTGCGGCGTATACAAGCCATTTCCACCCTCTCCCCATCCGCCATATGAGATATAGAGCTATCGCAAAGCTTACATATATGACAAGCGGCCGGAGGAAATGGAAACGCGCAAAATTAAATTCAGCTAAAAAAGCAAATTTCTGCTTTGGCACAGTCCATATTTTGTTGAACCAAAACGCATACCATAAAGATAGTCCGTAATTAAGCGTAAATAAAAACAGATAAACATTTTCTAGCTTTGTCCGGTTTCGCTTGAACAGCATAGCTGCAAATATAAGCAGCAGGATCGGGAGGATGACAACGGTGTGAACGGTCATCACATGATTATGCCCATAGACAAAGTTTTTTACGGATAGACGAAGTGAATGCCATACGTCATGCCGTGATGAAATAAATTCTATCCGATGCATCGGCGCGTGGGAGAACAGCATTGAATACACAAGCCGATATTCAACGAAAAGGTAAATACTCGTCATAAATGCAATGCTGCCTAAAAACATCAAATTCCATCTTCTTTGTGTGATGGCATCATACAGCCAAAAGCACGCCATTCCTGCCAAGAAAAAGAAGAAACCTAAGACAAAGCTTGAATATAAAGGAAGCAAACCGAGCGTCAGCCACTCTCTCCATGAGATATCCCCTTTTCGGATATTCAAAAAAGCCCACAGTGCCAAAGGATATCCAAGCGTACTCAGCATTCCCGAAGGCCAGAAAGGTGTTAAAGCAAATGCCAGCGATACGCCAATTCGGATGAAAGCCGCTTTTGGCTCCGGAATCACATGTTTCTTCAGCAGTACATACATTCCCAAAAAAGCGACAACCCTTGTAATCGTCTGGCTTATTGCATAGGCGGTCATGGAAGAAAAGAAAGCGTGCAGCCAAACAATCCCGCTCCACTCAGTGCCAAAGGCATCTCTCGGCAGCCCGTTAATAATTTGCGGAATGGCTGCGTCAACCTTGCCGATGATTTCTCCGCTATCCGCCAAAACCTTGTACCAAGCGATATTGGAATCTAAATTATCGTGGACGCGAATATGGGCATCTTCCTTTAAAATAAAAAGCGGAGATACATACAGCAAAAGGAGAAATAATGCGATCCAGAGATAATATGTTTCTTTTTTGTGTTGTCTCAACAATCGTAACATCGCTTACACATCCATCTGTTATTCTGACTCCATATCCGGCATGTTCTGCCTCATGTGTCAAAATTTATTATCCCTTTTCCCTTCCAAAACATTCATCAGAAGACATTCCGTTTTTAACTTGTCTCTTCCCCATTAATTCCCGCTATCTTTAAGGCATGATCACTTACTATACTGATAGGAGGGAGGGGATATATTTTGTTTACAATCTTACTTTCATTAGCCATACTCGTATCTGTGCCATTTATATATAAAGCGAACCGCAATACAAAAGATGTGAAGGTCAACAGCATTTCAATTGATCAAAAAGACGGCCTTCCAGCTAGAAAAAAATTGAATATCCTTCATTTATCAGATTTTCACTTAGAAAACATTTCTGTTTCACCTGAAGAGCTATATCGTTTAACAAAAAATCAGCCTGTGGACATCATTGCGCTCACCGGAGATTTTCTAGATCGGAAACGTAATATTCCGAAGCTGGCAGGTTACTTAAACGCATTGCAAAAGTTGGAACCTGCATATGGAATGTACGCGGTGTTCGGTAATCATGATTATGTATTAAAAGATAGGGACTTTCTGAGATTGAAGCGTGTTTTAGAGGAAAACGGCTGTATCACGCTGCAAAATGAACATGTTCGAATTGAGACGGCCGCGGGGCCTGTCAATATTATCGGCATTGATGATTACAGCACGAACCGCAGTAATATTGCCGGCTCTTATCAAGATCTAGAAAACGGCTATCAGCTCGTATTAACACATGACCCAAACATTATTCTGGATATGAAAGATGTTCATTTTGATTACCTGCTCTCAGGCCATTTTCACGGCGGGCAAATCCACTGGCCAAAACCGTATCACTTGGTGAAAATGGGCAAGCTCGTGCGCATGAACATGATTAAAGGGCTTCATTATCACCACGATAAACCGTTTTATATCAGCGAAGGTTTAGGACAAACCGGTGTAAATATCCGTGTCGGAAGCCGCCCAGAAGTGACATTTCATCAGATATAAACAAAAAAGACTGCGCTGACCCCAGACATCAGTCTTTTTTTTGATAGGTTTTCTGAAGCTTTTCTTTCGAAATAAACAAATAGGATGTATTCGGTAAATGCCGCACGCTCATCGGCTTTGAAGTGAGATATAAAATCGGCATATGGGTGATCTTTTTAAAACATCTGTAGAAAGGATTGACCGGGGTGACCACATCAAAGCCGAGCCTTTCCACACCTTTGTCAAGCATTGTAATGCCCACAATCCCTTTAATTTTTTCACTTTTTTTATGCTTGTTGATGTAATCCAAAAGCATCGGCATCGATTGGTATACTTTTTGATAGATAATGATTCCCTTTCTGACTGTGCTCTCAATGCTTTGCAGCTCCCTGATCAGCTTGATGTTGTGCAGATGGATTTTAACGAGCACATCATTTTTTCTGATATGCGTTCCGTCGCTCAGCACGACCTGATGTCCTTTGTACTTCGTCAGCCTGACTCGAAAGACGCTTTTTCGATCCTTGTCAATCAAGGTCAGTCTTGAAAAAAAGAAATAAATCGGGTCAACCACTCTCCAAATAGAAAGGAAACAGGTTTTCATCTCTTCACCTTCCTTATGATCAAAAACACCCTTATATTTTGTGAACGTTCTCCCCAAAATATAGTTACCATATTTTTTAAGGAGGACCATCATGAAAAACATTCTCATTTTTCCTTTTTTAAGCATTTCCACAGGGCATCACCATGTGGCGAATGCCCTTCAGGCTGAACTGGAGTCTCAAGGACTCGCATCTGAGAAAATTGATATCTTTTCACACGCATACAAACGATTAGAAAAACTGTCCTCCGAGGCTTATTTAAAATGGATTCAATATTTCCCGAAAACGTACAACGGCATTTACAGGCTCCTCGCCTGCGGACGATATCAGAATGATAAACGCTATCCCATGTACGAATGGCTGTTCACACAACAAATGAGGCACATCCTCAAAGAAAAACAGCCTGATATCGCCTTCTGCACACATGCGCTGCCTTCCTATCTGCTGAACCGGCTAAAGCCGGAATATCCGAATATGACGGTTGTAAATGTATATACTGATTTTTTTGTGAATCAATTATGGGGACGGGAGAACATTAATTTCCATTTTTCTCCGATTGTGGATATTAAGAAACAGCTCATGTCTGAAGGAATCGATCCGAAAAACATATACATGACCGGCATTCCCGTTCACCGAATGTTTGAAGCCGGATCAGCAGACACCTGTCAGCATCATCCGCCATATACCATCATCATCACAGGCGGCAGTATGGGAGTCGGGGGGATTTTAAAATGGGTTCAGGATCTGTCGCCAGGAGGAAACATCTTATACAAAATATTATGCGGCCAAAACGAAAAGCTCTACTGCTATGTCAAAAGTTTACGCCATCCTTTTATTGAGGCGATTCCCTACCTTCACAGCAAAGCAGAGATGAACCGTTTATACGAACAGGCGTCAGGCATTATGACAAAACCAGGAGGCGTGACGATCAGCGAATGCTTACAGAAACGGCTTCCGGTATTTATTTATCATGCGCTGCCGGGCCAGGAGGAAATGAATTTGAACCTTCTAAAGGAACGGAAACTTGTCACAGATATGAGAAATTGGGGGATGCAGAAAGCAGAGGAGCGTATGGCGGCATTTTTCCAATCGAATAAAAAGATGAAAGAATATGAAAAACATGTCAATGGATATCTTGCCGAAATCTCCGATCGGAAGATTGAAGATGTGTTAAAAAGGATGATATGAAACAAAAAAACACTCCCTGACACAGAGAGTGTAGAATCGTTAACGAAACAGCAAATGCTGGCTGTGAATGCCTGCTTTCTTCAGCAGGACGATCAGCTGATCCTGTTCATCAGGTGACAGGCCTGAAAACGCTCTCGCAATACGCAGTGCATGAATCGGATAAATTTTATCCAAATACTCATTGCCCTTGTCAGTTAAATGCGCGTAAACGGAGCGTTTATCTTTCGGGTCCTGCTCCCTTACTAAAAACCCGTTTCTTTCTAATTTGTCAATGACATATGTGACGTTTCCGCTCACTAGCAGAAGTCTCGACCCAATTTGCTGTAATTTTTGCGGGCCTCTTGTGTAGAGGAGCTCCAATACAGCAAATTCAGTGGGATTAAAGCCATGCTCTTTGCTGTCACGGATACTATGTTCAGACACACTTTTGAAAGCCCTTGCAAAAACTCTGTACAAATTCATCGCACGCTCAACTTCTTCTTCGTTAAACGATAATCTCATCATATCTACCTCGTATATAGGATTTTTATAAAAAAATAATGAAAACCCTTACATATAATAAGAGTTCAGTCCCTTACTATACGTATTCGCTATCATTCGAGAAATTCCTTCTGAAAGCAAAAATATCCTTATACATTATCTTGTATAAGGATATTTTTTGTCATTTGGAATGCTGCGAAAGAAATATGCGTATTCCTTCCGCAGTTCAGTAATCGTCATTTTGTTCATGACTTCTTTATTATAAACTCCTATTTGAAAGAGTTTTTCAGAATAATGGCTTCGTTCTTTTTCTAAAGCTGATTTCAATAAATTACTCATGGCGTCCTCCTTCATTATGAGGTATCCTATACACAAGATACCCTATTTAAATGCACGTGGTATGAATCTAATGTAAAGAATTTATAATTACGAAGATTTTCGGTAATGTCCGTTTTGAACCGATCTTAATAATTGAAAAGCATGTTCTCCAGCGAGCTGCATAAACGTCTCCAGCATTTCATCACGCTTGATATCCAACTCTATAATTTCTTTTGCCAGTGAGACCGCTTTTTCTTCCTCCATGATTATCCTTCCTCCTCAGTTAATCGTTATATAAAGGATAAAACGCACTTGTGTGTTACGCATTATTCTTGTTAATTTTTCTTCCGCATTTTTTCAAAAATCTTCTATTTGATGTTAGAAAATATAACAAGCGTCAGGTTTTTTCTCTTTGTTTTTTGTATAATATTATCAAAAGACATCCAGGGGTGGAAAAATGGCCACAGAAGATCATTCTTATAAAGACAAAAAAGTGATTTCAATCGGGATTGTGAGTGAATTGACAGGATTGTCCGTAAGACAGATCAGGTATTATGAGGAACGAAAACTCATTTATCCGCAGCGTTCTTCAAGGGGAACGAGAAAATATTCTTTTGCCGATGTGGAACGGCTGATGGATATCGCCAATAAGCGTGAAGACGGCGTACAGACGGCAGAGATTTTAAAGGATATGCGGAAAAAAGAGCAAATGTTAAAAAACGATCCGCAAGTGCGGAAAAAAATGCTGGAGGGGCAGCTTAATGCGCACTTTCGGTACAAAAACCGTTAAATGATAAAAGTCCGACTCGCAATTGAGACGGACTTTTTACTTTTATAATGAGTGTATGAATGCAGTGGCAATGCCAAAGTAAATTAATAAAGACAAAATATCGTTTAACGTTGTGATCAGCGGTCCTGAAGCAATCGCCGGGTCTACTTTCAGCTTGTGCAAAATAATAGGGATAATTGTTCCTGACATTGTGCCGATAATTAAAGTGAAGAATAGTGAAGAAGCGACAACAAATCCCAGCAGCGCGTTTCCCTGCCATAAGATGGAGACAATCGCAATCAGCACAGAACAAACCGCTCCGATATAAATACTTGTTCTGAACTCCCGAAAGATCAGGCGTACAATCGTTTTTTTGTTCAATTCTTCTTTAGACAACCCTCTGATGACAACCGCGAGGGATTGTGTTCCCGTATTTCCTGTCATCCCTGACACCATCGGCATGAAAAATGCCAGCGCGACAACCTGCTGCAGCGCATCTTCAAAATAACTGATAATGCTTCCTGAAATCAGCCCGATAAACAAGAGCAAAATCAGCCATGGCAGGCGTCGGTATGCCGCCACATAAGACTTTGTGTCAAAGGTGATGTCTTTACCGGAAGCGGCAAATTTTTCGTAATCCTCATCAGCTTCCCGAATGACGACGTCGATAATATCATCGACTGTTACAATGCCGACAAGAACATTGTTTTCTTCCACAACCGGGATCGCCAAGAAATCGTAACGTTCAATCAGACGGGCAACTTCTTCCTGATCCTGAAGAGCGTCTGCTGATATGACGCGGGTAAACATTAAATCCTGCACCTTTTCTTCAGGTTCGCCCAAAATCAAATCACGGTAGGATAGCACGCCCACCAGCTGTTTGCTTTCATTGATGACATATAAGTAGTTGATCGATTCAGCTATTTCAGCAAAGCTTTTTAATTTGACGACCGCGTCTTTTACCGTGTAATGCTGAGGAATCCACACAAACCGGTTTGTCATCATGCGTCCCGCTGAGTCGGCCGGATAGTTCATCAAAAGCTGTACCGCTTTTGACTCTGACGCTTCCATGCTGGACAAAAGCTGTTCCTTCAGTTCTTCATCCATTTCTTCAAGCAATTGCGCGAGGTCATCGTTGTCCATTTTGTTCATCGCAAGTGTTGCTTTTGTTTTTCCGACTTTATTTAAGACGGCAAGCTGAAATTCGCGCTCCAGCTCCCCGATCATATCCGTGATATCATCTACAGTTAAATAAGATAAATAGCGGGCGCGGTGTTTTTCCGGCATTTCTTTGAAAATAAATGCCATATCATAGGGCTGAAGCTCATCAATAACGCTTCTGAAATCCTTAATCTTACCGTCTCGCAATAAAATAATGATGCGTAAAATGAGTTCGTCATAGGTCATGTTTTGAACCATAAGGACTCGTACCTCCTCTACGGAGACGTGCCGGCCTCGCCTGAAGGTGCGGCAGATCGTCTCCTCACCGTGTAATCAATTGTCTTGCTGTCATAGTATATGGGTACTTCTTCAGATTGACTCGAATGGGGAGAATCCATACTCCGCACCTCCTTTGATAAGATTCGTTTTAAAGGCATAAAAAAAGCCTTCGGGATTGAAGGAGAAAGAAACACGGCAAAAAAGCGTGCGGGCGCCTTCAATCGTAGAGCTTTAGCACTGTATGGCATAGGAGCAATCATCCAGCTGCGTTAAAAATCACCTTATGTCGATGATTTCTGTTGACCCATTGGCGTCTTTGGACATTTTTGGGCAGCAGCGTATCTCCATACAGGAGCCTCACCTAACGAAGTTCATAATTGAATTGACACACTGAGATTACAGAAAAAAACAAGCTGTGTCAACTCAAAAAAGTAATTAATGCGCTTTCATCACAATAACGGAACAAAACAAGGGCCTACGCCCTTATTCTGTTGTTTGCGTTTCATCATCTTCCGAGAGCAAATGATATGTTTCATGAAGAAATAAAGCATATTCTCCTTCTTTTGTCGGATGAGGGACATATTCAGCTTGATTGATGTATTGCTCCTCTTTCTTTTCCATGTGTTTCGCCTCCTTTTCTATTTAGATTGTCCAAATGAAGGCTTCTTATCATGAAAAAACCCCCGCTGATATGCGGGGGTTTCCTAAAACGGCTTAAGTTTTAGGGTTTTGTCATCATTTCTGCTGATTGAAAACCCTTGAAGTCTAAGAAGGGCGAGGATTGGAATGTAGAAATTCGTAAGTACCAACGCGCAGGACTGACAACGAATGCAACGGTTTGTCGACACGCTGAAAACCCCGCTCTAGCGGGGTTTTGATTAGTCGTCTATCTCCTGCTTGATGATACGTCCATCCTTTGCGGAAATGTCAAATTCCGCCTCAGTGCCTTGTTTCGTTTTGATTTCAATTTCATAGATGTAAGCACCATCGTCTTCATCAAGCTTGCTTTCTGTTACGGTTCCATTCGTTTGCTTTAAGGCCATTTCTTCAGCTTCTTCTTTTGTTATAGCGACTTGTTCTGCTTTCTCCTTTAACGGGTCATTAAGCGCTTGTCTTGTCTTAATATCTACATATACGCCGTAGTCTTCACCGTCTTTTTCAATCTCTACTTCATAGACTTCTTTGCCGTTGTAAATATCTCTGTCGATGTCTTCCACTGTGCCGTCAACAACCGTTTTGGCAATTGATTCTGCTTCCTGTTCAGTGAGTGCACCAGTCTTGGAAGCGGCAGTCTGTATGTTATCATTGTTTTCTTTCGCAAACGCGTTGTAGCTGAATCCGCCAGCCGCTAAACATCCTGCTAAAAGACCAACCATCCATCGTTTCTTAAGCATATGTGATTCCTCCTTTGTTTTTGTATGAGTTCAGTTTACATACTCAATATGAAAGGAAAACGAGAGAAAGATAAGAATTTGATGAGAAAACGTCAGTCTTCATACACAATGTTCGCAACTTTTCCGGTGTAGGCATTGATTTTCACTGTCGCTTCTTTATCATCCGGAAGATCAACATCCACTTCAAAGATGAGAGTGCCCCCACTTTCTTCGAGATCTGCGTCATCCGCCGTCCCGCTCGTTTCTCTCTCTGCAATGGTTTTCGCTTCGTTTTCCGTAATCGGTGTTTTGGGTTGATCTTTACCGCTGATTTGGTCAGCAGACACAACTGCTTTTGCCTGCATGTCTACCTTCACTTCGTATGTTTTTCCGTCTTTTTTTTGAATGGTATATGTGGCAACACGATTCTGATGTGTTTGTTTTTTGACGGTTCCCGGGACCCGCTCAAGTGCGAGTTGCTCGGCTTCTTTTTCTGTCATGACAGATGGATTCATCGCTTTAATTCTGTTCATCGAAAGAATGTCAGCCGATTTTGCATCAGCTTTTATAAAATAAGTTCCCTTTGGATTTTCAAGGGTCATATCATATGTTTTTTTATCCTTTGATTGTGTTACATTCGTGATCTCGCCTTCATAAGAGGCTTCGACTTTTTTTACGACAGCCTCCTTTGACATTACATCTTCATGGGTTTGCCGAATGATAAGAACCGCACAGATGATGATGGCTAAAACCGCCGCTGCAGCAGATATTGCTTTGATTGATTTGTTCATCAGCCTCCCCCATTCTGTTCTCTGAATTCCATGGTGACAGCTGTTCCTTGTTCCGGCGTACTTTTTACAGACAGCTCAAGGCCGTGCTCATCGGCGATTTGCTTGGCAATGGAAAGGCCTAAACCCGTTCCGCCTGTTTTTCTGTTTCGTGCCTCATCCGCTCGGTAGAACCGTTCGAACAGGTGCGGGATATGCTCCTCAGGTATTCCGATGCCTTCATCCCTTACTGACAGAAACGGCAGCCCATTCCTCGTTCCGGCTGTCATCACAATGGCTTTTTCACTATATTTAATGGCATTATCGAGCAAAATGGTCAGCAGCTGCTTGATGCGTTCTTCATCAGCTATTACAAACAGGCTCTCCTTATCTGTTTCAAGAAAAATGTCACGCTGATAGACAGGCTGGAGCGTTTGCATGACAGTGCGCGACACTTCAACCAGATCGATTGTTTTCAGATCAAGCTCAAGGCCTTCGCGGTTTTTGGCCAACATCAGAAGCTGATTGGTCAGTTTTTTCATATGCAGCGCTTCTGAATAAATAGCTTCTATCGATTCCTCAAGCACTTCCGGCTTTTTTGCCCCCCATCGCTTCATCAGGCTGCTGTAGCTTTCTATAATTGTGAGCGGGGTTTTCAATTCGTGTGAAGCATCTTGAACGAATTGCTGCTGTTTATCGTAATGCTCTTTCAGCATCATCGCCATCTCATTAAACGTCAGCCCCATCTGATATAACTCGTCGTGGGACTGTCCTTCCAAGGAAATCGTTTTGAATGCTTTCTCCCGCTGTATGTCTTTCATCGTCATCATTAATCGCCTGATCGGATTGATGATCCGGCGGGCGAGCAAGCTTCCCGCAAAAAAAGAAGCGATACAGACAGCGGCACTCGCAGCGATTAAGATGATTTTCAGCAGAAACAGACTCTCTTCTGTGTTCTCCAGCCTTTCAACCAGCTGAAGAGATACCACTTGCCCATCGGTCCAAATAACCGGAACAGCAGCTTCAGCAAACAGTTTGCCGTCATGTTTCCTTACATCTGCAGTTTCACCGCTATGAAAAGCGAGAGGGAATTCTTTATACGCTTTTTCTTTTGTTATGGTCATCACAGCTTTTTGATCTCCATTCACAACACGGACCATGCCGTTTGCCGGAAGATAGGCCTGCAGCATGTCCTGCAAAGCCACTCCTTCTGTTTCAGCAGTATGCAATGCTTCGGCGATGTTACTGGTCTCATCTGCAAGCCGGGCCGCATCCTTTGATGTAAGGGCGGATGAAAAAATAAGATAGACCGCGGTATGGACCAGAATTAATAACAGTAACAGCGATAGTGATGTGTATAGATGAATCTTGGTCTTTAGCTTCATTTTTTACCCCTTAATGGCATAGCCAACCCCGCGAATCGTATGGATCAGCTGTTTTTCGTAAGGATAATCCAACTTTTTTCTGATGTATCTGATGTAGACGTCCACGACATTTGTATCACCCATATAATCAAATCCCCATACTGAGCTTAAAATCTGCTCCCGTGTCAGCACTTGCTGCGGATGCTTCAGCATATAGACGAGCAAATCAAATTCCCGCGGCGTTAATTCCACCTCTTTGTCTCCGCGTCTCACTTCACGTGTTTTTTCATTCACCCGTAAGTCGTCATAAGTAAGAAAGGTGTCAATATCTTTTGTTTTTGTCCCGTTTTGGCGCAGTGCCGCCCTGATTCTGGCAAGTAATTCTTCAATTTCAAACGGCTTTGTGACATAGTCATTGGCACCGATGTCCAGTCCAGTTACCTTATCAGGCACACTGTCGCGCGCCGTTAATAAAATGACAGGTGTTTGCGAATCCGTTTTTCTCAAGCGGCGCAGCACCTCCAGGCCGCTAAGTCCCGGAAGCATAACATCAAGAAGCACCAAGGTATACCCGCCTTCCGCTGCCGCATTCAGCCCTTCCGTACCATTGTGTTTCATGGTAACGCTGTAACCTTCATACTCCAATTCAAGCTGAAGCACTCTGGCGATTTTTTCTTCATCTTCCACAATTAATATGTGTCCTTTTTCCAAATCCGATCACTCTCTCCTGTCTCGATATGAAAAAAATAATTTCTTGGTTTACAAAATGATTCTTATCATCTATTATGATGTCAACATAAAAAATTGTATACGGAAAGCACTAGGGGTGCTGTTTTGGCTGAGATAAAGCGCGGGAGTAACGCGTTTTGATCCCTTATGACCCGATCTGGATAATACCAGCGTGGGGAAGTGCAGGTTGACCGAATGGTGTATTTTTTGTGCGCTTAATCGATCTCTTACTGCATATTCCCTTAGAATATGCAGTTTTTTATTTTACCAAAAAACAAGGGGTGAAAGAAATGGAGCAAATATGCGGTACAAGCAGAATCGCCGGTTTTCGGTTCTCTTTATATCCGATGACAGATGATTTTATCAATGTGATCAAGTCCGCACTGAAAAAAACCGACACATCTAAGGTTTGGACGAAAACCGACCATATCAGCACAGTCTTACGAGGATCAGCTGATCATGTATTCGATGCAGCCAAAGCCATTTATCTTAACGCGGCAAACAGCGAAAAACACATCGTCATGAACGGCACGTTTTCCATCGGATGCCCGGGCGACACACAAGAAGATACATATCTTTCCGCAGACGATAATCGTGTCAATGAAGATGCTGTCCGGAGCCTGAACGCGGAAGCGCCATGCCAATTTGCCCTTTATCCAATGAATGAGCCGGATTATATGGAGTTGATCATGGAAGCTGTCGACATTGCGAAAGCAGAAGGCACCTTCGTACAGGGTGTCCATTACGCGAGTGAGCTTGACGGGGATGCGCATGACGTATTCAGGACATTGGAAGCCGTTTTACGTATGGCTGGAAAGCAAACAAAGCACGTAACCATGACTGTGAATGTTTCAGCTAACAGTCCATCTAGAAAAAACAGAAAGCAGGGATAAAATGAAAAGCTGGAAAGTAAAAGAAATTGTCATTATGTCCGTTATCAGTATCGTTTTTGCCGTGGTTTATTTATTATTTACGCATTTTGGAAACGTACTTGCAGGTATGTTCGGTCCAATCGCTTATGAACCGATTTACGGTATTTGGTTTATCGTTTCCATCATCGCCGCGTACATTATTCGAAAACCCGGAGCGGCGCTTGTTTCTGAAGTCATAGCCGCTCTCGTTGAATGCCTGCTGGGAAATCCATCTGGCCCGATGGTCATCGTCATCGGCATCGTTCAAGGTCTCGGAGCTGAAGCTGTATTTCTCGCGACGCGCTGGAAAGCATACTCTCTGCCTGTACTTATGCTGGCAGGAATGGGATCTTCAGTAGCCAGCTTTATCTATAATCTATTTGTTTCTGGCTATATTGCCTATTCACCAGGTTATCTTCTCATTTTGCTTATGATCCGTCTTGCTTCCGGCGCACTTCTTGCGGGACTTCTCGGGAAAGCTGTCAGCGACTCTCTCGCGTATACGGGCGTGCTAAACGGAATGGCACTCGGAAAGGAACTGAAAAAGAAACGGAAACGGGTATCAGAACATGCAAGCCTTTGATAAGCTCCTCACGGTTGACAGGCTCAGTTTCTCTTATGAAGAAGACGAGAAACCGGTTTTTCAAAACATTTCGTTTGAGCTTCAAAAAGGAGAATGCGCTTTATTGCTAGGACCGAGCGGGTGCGGAAAAAGCTCGCTCGCCCTTTGTTTAAACGGCCTCTACCCGGAGGCTTGCGACGGCACACAGTCGGGGCATGTATTTTTACTTGAAAAGCCGGTCACAGACCCTGGAGCCTCCGAAACGGTAGCCCAGTATGCCGGGGTCGTCTTTCAGGACCCCGATCAGCAGTTTTGCATGCTGACGGTGGAGGACGAAATCGCTTTCGGGCTGGAAAATCTGCAGATTCCGAAAGAAGAGATGACGGAGAAGATCGATGCCGTTTTAGAAAAATTACGTATTGCTCATTTAAAAGAAAAAACAATATCCACTCTGTCAGGAGGACAAAAGCAGAAAGTTGCGCTCGCCTGTATTTTAGCGATGGAGCCCGAGCTCATTATGTTAGACGAGCCGACTTCTCTTCTAGATCCTTATTCAGCGAGGGAGTTCGTTCATATGATGAAAGATCTTCAGCGTGATAAAGGCTTCAGCCTCCTTGTGATTGAACATCAGCTTGATGACTGGACGCCTTGGGTTGAAAGAACGATCGTGCTGGACAAAGCAGGAAAAAAAGCGCTGGATGGCCGAACACAAGATCTATTTCAGCACGAAGCGGCAACCCTAAAGCAAATGGGCATCGCGATTCCAAAAGTGTCTGATCTGCAGAAAAAGCGGAATATGCAGTTTACTTTATCAAAGGAAACGCTGTTCAAAGAGCCTTTTCCTGCCGAGTATGCAGAAAAGAAAGAAGCTCCTTATGGAAAGAGTGTGCTGGAAGTCAGCGGCCTTTCATTCGCACGAGGACATCAGACGATTTTCAAAGACCTGAGCTTTTCATTGCACGAAAGCTCTTTGACGGCGCTTGTCGGCCCGAACGGCACTGGAAAATCGACGCTTTTATCTGTTCTAGCACGTCTTATGAAGCCGCAAAGCGGCAAGATTCTTCTATATGATCAGCCGCTGCAGTCATATAAAGAAAAAGAACTGCGAAAACGATTGGGATTTGTTTTTCAAAACCCGGAGCATCAGTTCGTCACCGATACGGTGTATGACGAGCTGATGTTCGGCCAAAAAGTAAATGCTGAAACTAAGGAAAAAGCGCAGCATCTGCTGGATCGTTTCAGTCTTGCGCATTTGGCTGATCATCATCCGTTTGCGATCAGCCAAGGGCAAAAACGGCGCCTGAGCGTCGCTACCATGCTCATGCATAATGTAAAGGTTTTATTATTAGACGAACCAACCTTTGGCCAGGACGCCCGCACGGCGGCTGAATGCATGGACATGATTCAGCGTATCAAGGAAGAAGGAACCGCTGTCCTTATGATTACGCACGATATGGAGCTTGTCTCTTGTTATGCCGACAGCGTCCTTGTCCTGCACGATACGAACCTGGCTTTTGACGGATCTCCAGCGCAGTTATTTTCTCAGGAAAAAGGGCTTGTCAAAAAAGCAAAGCTCACCCTTCCCCTTCTATATGAATGGATGGCCCGCCAAGAGGAGGTGCGTGATGAAGCAGCCGTTACATCTCATTAATCCGGCAGTGAAAGCGGCGGCGGTTTTTTGCTGTGTCGTCATGCTGTCGTTTATTTACAATCCTTACACCCCTGCGTGTTTTTATATCATCATCGTTGCCGGTGTCCTATTGGCGGCCAGAATCCCCTTGAAAAAATGGTTTTTGTTTACGATTCCGTTTTTGATTTTGGCATTCGGATGCGTATGGACAGCCGCTGTTTTTGGCAAGGTCCCGACAACTCCAACTAATTTCTTGTTTCAAGCCGGCCCTATCTCAATCAACAGCGATAATGTCTCTGTCGGCATTTCTCTCGGGTTTCGTATTTTGTGCTTTTCCGCCTTATCGATGATGTTTGTTTTTACGACCGATCCGATTTTATTTATGCTGAGCCTTGTCCAGCAATGCAAGCTCTCACCAAAGCTCGCATATGGGGTCATTGCAGGCTTTCGTTTTCTTCCGCTATTAAAGGATGAAATCCAGCTGATCCAACAGGCTCATAAAATCAGAGGAGGAGCGGCGGAGAGCGGCTTCATTGAGAAAATCAGCGTGCTAAAGCGGTATACCATCCCGCTATTGGCAAGCGCCATCAGAAAAGCGGAACGGACAGCGCTTGCGATGGAATCGAAAGGTTTTACAGGAAGCAGAAACCGGACATATTACCGGACACTGACCGTAAACCGCCGCGATTGGCTGTTCCTTTGCCTCGTTCTCTTGTTATTCGCAGGATCTTTACTCGTATCCCTATGTTTTGCCTCATAAAAATCCGCTATCGGTTGATAGCGGATTTTTTTCTTATTGATGATAGTTTAATGCCTGGGCAAGATTGGTTTTAATTGTAATATTCGAAAAATCAATCCCCAGCTGTACAGCGGTTTGCGCAATTTCAGGCCTGATTCCTGACAGGGTTGACCTGACACCGATTAAAGTGAGCGCCTCAATCAATTTAAAGATTTGGTGCGCCACCATCGTATCAACCACCACCACACCTGATAGATCGATTAACAGATGCTCCACGCGTCTTTTTGCACAAGCATGAAGCGTGTTTTCCAGAATGAACTTTGCCCGTTCGGTATCAATGTCACCGACAAGCGGTAGCAGAGCTGTTGATTTGCTCAAGGTGATGACAGGCGAGCTTAATTCCAATATCATTTCTCTCTGAGCGTTTAATTGCTGTTTGGCATTCGCTTCAGCGTGATCGACAAATGTATAAATGGTAAAATCAAAGACTTTTACAATCAAATCAGCCCATTTTTGTTTCTCTCCCGGTTCAAACGCCGACTCATTTTCTTCTGCGAACTTCTCAAAATACGTCGTATATAATCTCCGGTTTCTCATAAACTCCCGAATCACATACTGAACCGGAGTGTCGAGATGCTTTTGATCGTTCGTCAGCTCAATGACCCACACTTGAAATTCTTCGAGAAATTGTTTTTCCGGTAAAACATACATGTCATTCAGATGCCGGTAAAATTCTCTGTCCTGTTCTTTCAATTCTTCCGTTACAGATGCATTATGTAAGGCATAAATCGAATTCGGATCGCTTTCTTCCATCGTTTCAATCCATTCATCAGCCATTTGTTCCACATACTCTGAAAAAAATGCATATAATTTTTCATTCAGTTTCATCACACTACTCCTTTCCCCAAACACTATTATAACTTGACTGACAGCTGAATCCCAGTCATACAAGCTGAAGCCATCCAATATTTTGAAAATTACTAATTCTTTGGGTTGTATCCTATTTTTTCAAAATGCTTCAAATGGCTCTGTCCGAGCGGTTGCTTTTTTCATATAATGTGAAGCAACATCCTTGTATCCACTTGCAAGCATAAAAAAGGAGGGCTTTTTTATGAATGGTGAAATCCGCTTGATCCCGTATGTGACGAATGAGCAGATCATGGATGTAAACGAGCTTCCTGATGGCATTAAAGTGATTAAGGCGCCAGAAATATGGGCAAAAGGGGTAAAAGGAAAAAATGTGAAAATTGCTGTATTGGACACGGGCTGCGACATAAGCCATCCTGATTTAAAAAACCAAGTCATCGGCGGAAAGAACTTCACGGATGATGACGGTGGCAAGGAAGATGTGATTTCCGACTACAACGGACACGGCACACACGTCGCCGGAACGATTGCAGCTAACGATTCAAACGGCGGCATTGCCGGGGTCGCGCCTGAGGCAAGCCTATTGATTGTGAAGGTTCTTGGCGGTGCAAACGGCAGCGGCCAATATGAATGGATTATTAACGGCATTAACTACGCTGTGGAACAGAAAGCCGATATCATCTCGATGTCCCTTGGCGGACCGAACGATGTGCCGGAGCTTGAAGAAGCGGTGAAAAACGCCGTCAAAAACGGAGTGCTTGTCGTTTGCGCAGCGGGAAATGAAGGTGACGGAAACGAACGAACAGAAGAGCTTTCCTATCCTGCGGCTTATAATGAAGTGATCGCGGTTGGATCTGTTTCCGTAGCGCGTGAATTATCAGAATTTTCTAACGCTAATAAAGAGATTGATCTTGTGGCACCGGGAGAAAATATAGTGTCCACCCTTCCTAACAAGAAGTACGGTAAGCTTACCGGCACTTCAATGGCTGCCCCTCATGTCAGCGGAGCGCTTGCTTTAATCAAAAGCTATGAAGAAGAATCATTTCAACGAAAGCTTTCTGAAACTGAAGTTTATGCACAGCTGGTCCGCAGAACACTCCCTCTCGATATTGCAAAAACGCTGGCAGGTAATGGATTCCTGTATTTAACCGCTCCTGATGAGCTGGCAGAAAGAGCAGCGCAATCACATTTGATGACCCTATAAAATTATTTTTCTTATATAACATAAACCACATATAGTAAATAAAATTTCAAATTCTATGTTGACAACAAATTTGAATTACTGTTAAGATTACCAACAAATGATTCAACTTTTCAAAAAATTAATAATATTTTCTCTTATCGAGAGTTGGGCGAGGGATTGGCCTTTTGACCCCAACAGCAACCGACCGTAATTCCATTGTGAAATGGGGCGCACTGCTTTTCGCGCCGAGACTGATGTCTCATAAGGCACGGTGCTAATTCCATCAGATTGTGTCTGAGAGATGAGAGAGGCAGTGTTTTACGCAGAAAAGCCTCTTTCTCTCATGGGAAAGAGGCTTTTTGTTGTGAGAAAACCTCTTAGCAGCCTGTATCCGCGGGTTAACGAGAGTGTTTTACATAAAAAGGAGGAGAAACAATGACAACCATCAAAACATCGAATTTAGGATTTCCAAGAATCGGACTGAACAGAGAATGGAAAAAAGCGCTTGAAGCGTATTGGAAAGGCAGCACTGATAAAGATACGTTTTTAAAGCAAATCGACGACCTCTTTTTATCCGCAGTAAAAACACAAATCGACCAGCAGATTGATGTTGTGCCAGTTTCTGATTTCACACAGTATGACCATGTACTCGACACAGCAATCAGCTTCAACTGGATTCCGAAACGATTCAGACATTTGACTGACGCTACCGATACATACTTCGCTATCGCCCGCGGAATAAAAGACGCCGTATCTAGTGAAATGACAAAATGGTTTAATACAAATTACCATTACATCGTTCCTGAATATGACGAAAGCATTGAATTCCGCCTGACAAGAAACAAACAGCTCACAGATTACCGCCGGATCAAACAGGAATACGGCGTTGAAACAAAACCTGTGATTGTCGGCCCTTATACGTTCGTTACGCTTGCTAAAGGCTATGAACCGTCTGAAGCAAAAGCGATCCAAAAACGTCTTGTGCCGTTATATGTACAGCTTTTGAAAGAACTTGAAGAAGAAGGCGTAAAATGGGTTCAAATCGATGAGCCGGCGCTTGTTACAGCCTCTAGCGAAGATGTCCGCGGCGCAAAAGAATTATTTGAAAACATCACAAGTGAACTTTCATCCTTGAATGTGCTGTTGCAAACGTATTTTGATTCTGTTGATGCTTACGAAGAGCTCATCTCTTACCCAGTGCAGGGAATTGGCCTTGATTTCGTTCACGATAAGGGCAGAAACCTGGAACAGCTGAAAACACACGGCTTTCCAGCAGACAAAGTGCTGGCAGCCGGCGTGATCGACGGACGCAACATTTGGAAATCGGATCTCGAAGAACGTCTCGATGCCGTTCTTGATATTCTCAGCATTGCAAAAGTGGATGAACTGTGGATTCAGCCTTCCAGCAGCCTGCTGCACGTTCCGGTAGCGAAGCACCCTGACGAGCATTTGGAAAAGGATCTGCTGAACGGATTATCGTACGCAAAAGAAAAACTAGCCGAGCTGACATCTTTGAAAGAAGGCTTAGTATCAGGAAAAGCGGCGATCAGCGAACACATTCAGCAGGCTAAAACGGATATTCAGGCGCTCAAACAGTTTGCAACAGGCGCGAATTCCGAACAGAAGAAAGAGCTTGAGCAATTAACCGATAAAGACTTCAAACGCCCGATTCCGTTTGAAGAACGTTTAGCCCTGCAAAATGAATCTCTCGGCCTTCCGCTTTTGCCGACGACTACGATCGGAAGCTTCCCGCAGTCTGCTGAAGTGCGGAGCGCACGCCAAAAATGGCGGAAAAATGAGTGGTCTGATGAACAGTATCAAAACTTTATCAATGCAGAAACAAAACGATGGATTGATATTCAGGAAGAATTGGAACTTGATGTCCTTGTTCACGGTGAATTTGAACGGACAGACATGGTCGAATACTTCGGTGAGAAGCTGGCCGGCTTTGCCTTCACAAAATACGCATGGGTTCAATCATACGGCTCACGCTGTGTCCGCCCGCCAGTCATTTACGGAGATGTTGAATTTATTGAACCGATGACAGTGAAAGACACGTTATATGCACAGTCATTGACATCCAAGCATGTGAAAGGAATGCTGACCGGCCCAGTTACAATCTTAAACTGGTCTTTCCCTCGAAACGACATTTCGAGAAAAGATATCGCCTTCCAAATCGGGCTCGCCCTTCGCAAAGAAGTAAAAGCGCTTGAGGACGCAGGCATTCAAATCATTCAAGTCGATGAGCCAGCGCTGCGAGAAGGCCTTCCATTGAAAACCCGCGATTGGAATGAGTATTTGACTTGGGCGGCTGAAGCATTCAGATTAACCACTTCTTCCGTGAAAAACGAGACGCAAATTCATACACATATGTGCTACAGCAACTTCGAAGACATTGTCGATACGATCAATGATCTTGATGCCGATGTGATTACAATCGAACACAGCAGAAGCCACGGAGGATTTTTAGATTACTTAAAAGACCATCCGTATTTGAAAGGGCTCGGCCTTGGTGTATATGACATTCACAGCCCTCGAGTGCCGTCAATTGAAGAAATGTACGACATTATCGTGGATGCGCTTGCCGTCTGTCCGACTGACCGCTTCTGGGTAAATCCAGACTGCGGATTGAAAACAAGACAACAGGAAGAGACGGTTGCAGCCTTAAAAAATATGGTTGAGGCAGCGAAGCAGGCAAGAGCTAAACAAACACAGCTTGTATAAGTAAGATAGAAACCATCTGCCTTTGGCAGATGGTTTTTCTATTAGAAAGCGGGAATCGGTTTCCGATGCTTCCCGTCCCCTTCTACTACTATTTTGGCTGTTCCATTTTCATCAAATTCCACAAGGCTCAATGATGTATCATGTATGTAAGCAGAATTCCATATGTCATTAACGCGTCTTCCCTTTATGATATTTAACAGCATTAATATAAAGACAGAATGGGTAACCAAGAGAATATTGCCGGAAGAATGGCTGTCTAAAATCGCTTGGAGAGCCAGCCTTCCCCGGTTTTCAAGATCAAAAAATGTTTCACATCCCGGCTGGCGATAAGCTTCGGGATGATGTAAATAAGCATGAAAAAGATCAGGTTCGCTTCTTTCAATATCCTCTTGTTTTTTCCCTTCCCATGAGCCTAGTGACATTTCTCTGAACATATGATCTTTAACCAACGGGGGCCGGCGAGATCCCAGTATAGCTTTTGCCGTCTCTTCTGTCCGCTTGCTCGGGCTGATGTAAACCTGATTCAATTCAACATCCTTCAGACGCTTCCCAAGAGCGCGGGCGTTGTACAGTCCAAGTTCTGTTAAATCAGAATCCAGCCAGCCCTGCATCCGTTTTTCCACATTCCATTGAGTCTGTCCGTGCCTGGCAATATATAAATGCAGCATGATCACCCCTCCACTTTTCTCCTCTTATCTTAGCAAATCCCCCAAATATTTTGTTTATTTTGCACTTTTTTGAGAATGTTCTTTGCACTTGTTTTCGGCTATACTGATAACACTCAATTGACAGGAGGGTTTAGGATGAATCATGAAACGTTCTTAAAACGGGCTGTCGACCTTGCTCGCGAAGGAGTGAACGCAGGAGTTGGCGGGCCTTTCGGTGCTGTTATTGTGAAAGACGGAGCCATTATTGCCAAGGGGCAGAACAGCGTCACAACAAGCAATGATCCGACTGCCCACGCGGAAGTGACGGCTATTCGAAACGCCTGCAAGGCGCTTGGAACATACCAGCTGGATGACTGCATTTTGTATACGAGCTGCGAGCCATGCCCCATGTGCCTAGGCGCCATCTACTGGGCCCGGCCGAAAGCTGTTTTCTATGCAGCGGAGCATACAGACGCCGCCGAAGCTGGATTTGATGATTCATTCATTTATAAAGAAATTCTTAAACCTGCTGAAGAAAGAACAATCCCCTTTTATCAAGTGACTCTGACGGAGCATTTATCCCCGTTTCAGGCATGGCTTGCTTTTGACAATAAAAAAGAATATTAAAGGATCAGGCATGTGCGGCCTGATCCTTTGTTAATTCGCTGAGAAGCTCCTGTGCACGCGCGCACTTCGGGTTTGCTTTCAGCGCTTTTTGCAAATACAAAACAGCAGTCATATGCTGACGCAATTCAGCATGGCAGACACCGAGCCAGCAGCTTGATCTAAAATCGGCTGCTCCCTTCACCTGTACGTACAGATGATGTTCATTATCGGTTTGCAGGCAAGCCTCAAACGCTGTGATCGCTTCTCTGATTTTTTTCAGCTGATACATAATGATTCCTTTATAATAGTGAAGGGTGCAGTAATCCGGATAATGCCCCAGCGCTTCATGGATATCCTGTTCCGCTTCTTCGTACCGTTCTGCTTCAATTAATAATTTATACTTTACATAATAGCTAGCTGGCGGCGGAATTTGCTTTTTTCTTTTACATTCATTGATACAATCCATTGCCAGCCGGAAGGCTTTATCAGGTTCGTTTCCTCTGTCATACTCAGCTGCTTTCTGACAAATGAGAGATGGCTCAGCAGAGGATATCAGCAATGCTGCATTTAATAAACTGATGTTGCGTTGATGCTTTTGCTGTGCCTCCTGCTCTAAATAGCCGTAATGGTGAATGGTACATGGCAGCGAGAAAGTGCTGCTTGCTTCTTCTCCCTCAGGTCTCTCGCCGATACTTCCCGTAAATGTTATGTTTCGCTGATTCCGGATCAGCCTGATCTGCCTTTGTTCAAACGCTTCATTTTCAACCCATTGCTTTCCTGTATAATTCACGATCTTCACGCAACCGAGAGACGGCAGGCTGTCAGTCAGCAGCGAAGGC
This sequence comes from Bacillus sp. RHFS10, assembly GCF_016757475.1. NCBI lineage: Bacteria > Bacillati > Bacillota > Bacilli > Caryophanales > Bacillaceae > Bacillus > Bacillus sp. RHFS10. Next base: position 94,107 of record NZ_JAESPO010000005.1, on the reverse strand, counting down.
AATAGGCTGCCCGTTTCCGGGTCTAGTTCTTCGTCGGCATCCAAGATCAATATCCACTCTCCCTTGGCATGCTGTAAACTAATATTTCTCGCTTGTGAAAAGTTCTGTTCCCATATATGATGATACACTTGGGCATGAAAGCTTTTGCAAATGTCTTCCGTCCGATCGCTTGATCCCATATCAACCACAATGATTTCATCAGCTATATGCTGCACACTCTCTAAACAGCGGGCGATATGGCGTTCTTCATTTTTCACAATCATACAGACGGACAGCTTTGGTCTTTTCATGTACTCACCTTTTCTCTAGTCTGAATTCACCTATACTACATGTATTCACACTTCGAAAAGTTCATGCCCGCCTCGCATGCTTCCGCATAAAAAAACATCCTGAGAATCCTCAGGATGCCGGTCATTATTTTAATTCTAACGTTACCTCAATATTTCCTCTCGTAGCCTTTGAATAAGGACAGAATTCATGAGCAGCATTAACAAGCTCCTGTGCCTTGTCTCGATCCAAATCTTTCGTGTTCACCACAAGTGTGACGCCGATTTTAAACCCGTCGTCGCTCTCATCCTTCATAAGGCTGACCTGGCCTTCAATTTCGGAATCAATGGTAACATTTTGCTCTTTGGCCACGTGTTCGAGCGCGCCGCCGAAGCACGCAGCATATCCTGCCGCAAAGAGCTGTTCCGGGTTTGTGCCGGTTTGTCCTTCTTTTTTTGCATTAGGCATTACAATATCAAAATCAAGAACACCGTCATCTGATGTAATATGTCCTGCCCGTCCGCCGCGCGCGGTTGCTTTTGCTGTAAATAGTGCCATCATTCTCATCCTCCTTATTTCGATCTAGTTGTTATATTTCCCATTCTGAACTTTTTAAACATGCTATGTTTGCCGAGAATAGGAAAAGTAGCGTTTTTCAGATACAATAGAATGGAATGACGGAAAGAGTTGGTGAACAAGATGGAAAATGAATTTGACCATATGAAATTGGAGAATCAGCTTTGTTTTTTGCTATATGCAAGTTCGCGGGAAATGACAAAGCAATACAAGCCGCTGCTTGACAAGCTGAATGTGACGTACCCTCAATATTTGGCCTTGCTATTGTTATGGGAACACGAAACGCTTACTGTCAAAAAAATGGGTGAGCTGCTGTATTTAGATTCGGGGACGCTCACTCCGATGCTAAAGCGAATGGAACAGCAGGATTTGATTACAAGAAAAAGGTCTGAAGAGGATGAGCGGTCCGTGCTGATCAGCCTGACAGAGGACGGAGCGTTATTAAAAGAAAAAGCGGCTGACATTCCGGGAACGATCCTGGGGCTCTCAAAGCAGTCCGGGGAGGAACTGAAACTGTTAAAATCCGCTCTATATACATTGCTGGAAACACTTCATCAAAAAAATTGAGGATGCCTTTTATGAGGCATCCTCTTTTTCGTTTATTCAGCTACTTTAAGCGTAACATCGATATTTCCGGAAGTTGCTTTTGAATACGGGCAGACGCCGTGCGCTTTTTGCACAAGTGCCTGTAATTCTGATGCACTGATTCCTATCCCTTTCACCTGAAGCGTCACACCCAGCTTGTAGCCTTGATCCGCTTCATCCTTTAACAGGCTGACATGCGCTGTAACCTCTGTTTCCACTTTCACTCGTTCTGTTCTTGCTACCAGCTGCAGCGCGCTGTCAAAGCAAGCTGCGTAACCTGCTGCAAACAGCTGCTCCGGATTTGTCGCTTTTTCTAATTTATTTGCTCTCGGTGTCCCCGGCATTGCGACATCAAGCTCAAGAACGCGGTCTGATGAAATTACCTTTCCTTCTCTTCCTCCTACCGCTGAAACAGTAGCTGTAAATAATGGCTGGCTCATTTTCCATTCCCCCAATATATATTTTATACAATTAAATTGTACACAATATAATTTGTGGTGTCAATTTTTCAGCGCACAAAAAAAACTTATCCCGGTGTGAGATAAGCTTTTTCATTGAACTTTGCTCCCGCTATTCGCGGATTTGCCCTGTTCCTTTAATGACGTATTTAGTAGAAGTCAGTGCAGGAAGCCCCATCGGCCCTCTTGCATGTAGCTTTTGCGTACTGATGCCGATTTCAGCTCCGTAGCCAAATTCAAAGCCGTCGGTAAAACGGGTTGACGCATTATGATAGACCGCAGCAGCGTCGACAGCCGTTTGAAAATAAACCGCATTCTTATCATCTTCAGTTAAAATCGCTTCTGAATGATTGGTGCCGTATTGTTGGATATGCTTCACAGCTTCTTGGACATTGTCAATCGTCTTTATGCTGAGGACAGGCGCTAAAAATTCTGTCTCCCAATCTTCTTCCGACGCTTGTTTGCTTGAAGGATGAAGTTCACACACAAATTCATCACCGCGAATGTCAACTCCCGCTTTTTCCAGTTGGGCAAGCAATTCTTTCCCGTGCTTCTCCGCCCACGCCTTGTGAATCAGCAATGATTCAATTGCATTACACACAGAAGGGCGCTGTGTTTTCGCGTTTACGACAACCTTTTCCGCCATTTGCGGTTTGGCAGTCTCGTCAATGAAAATATGGCAGTTTCCTGCTCCGGTTTCTAACACGGGCACAGTTGATTCTCTCACAACGAGATCGATCAGCTTTTTGCCTCCGCGCGGGATTAATACGTCTAAGCCATCATTTAACGTAAAGAGTTCTTTTGCCGTTTCTCTGCTCGTATCCTCAATCAGCTGTACGGCGTCAATTGGAAGCGGAGACTGCTCAAGCGCTCTGTGAATGACACTGACGAGGGCTTTGTTGCTGTGAATGGCTGAGGAGCTCCCCCGCAGGACAACCGCGTTTCCCGTTTTTAAGCAGAGGGTTGCCGCATCGACTGTAACGTTCGGTCTCGCTTCATAGATCATTCCGACCACACCAAGCGGAACACGGATTTTTTCGATAAGCAGGCCGTTCTCCTTTTCAATTGTTTCAAGTGATTCACCGACCGGATCTGCCAAATCAATTAAAAGCTCTACTGCGTCCGCTATATCACCAATGCGTTTCTCATCCAGTGTCAGGCGATCAATGATATCAGATGTTAAGCCATTGTTCTTTCCGTTCTCAATGTCTTTCGCATTTTCGGCTAAGAGAAAATCCTTTTCATGTCGGAGCCCGTTTGCAATGAGGCTGAGCGCCTCATTTTTTTCAGCCGTTGTTTTCATGATCAGTTCCGCTGCTGCTTCGTTTGCCAGCTTCGCTTTTACAGAAACTTCACTCATTTTTCCGCCTCCTAGTCTTTTAAATTGACCCAGTCATTCCTGTGGATCACCTCAAACGTTTTCTCAAAATCAAGTTCATCACTGCGTTTGCCTTTGGCCGCCACAATCTCCTCGGAGGAGTAATGCGTTTGGCCTTTTCCGATCACGCCGCCCGGCCCCCGGACTTCTACGACCGCCCCTTTTGGAAAACTTCCATTTACACCCACTACGCCAGCCGGCAACAGGCTGCTTCCGTTATGGATCATCGCCTCCTCGGCACCCGCATCAATCACGATTTCTCCTGCTATCGGCGAGTGGAACTGAATCCACTGTCTCGTGTTGTTAACCGAGGACAGTTCTTTGTCTCCGATATAAGTGCCATCTCCCCTGCCGTCCAAAATGTCCGCAAGCTTTTGCTCTCCGCTGCCTGTTCCAATGAACACTTTCACGCCAAGAGACAGCGCGGTTTGTGCGGCTAACAGCTTTGATTTCATACCGCCGGTGCCGACCTTTGATCCGGCTGAACCGGCATACCCCAGCAATTCGGGCGTGATCTCAGGCAAATCATCAAATCGTTTCGCCTCAGGATTTTCATTCGGATTGGCATCATACAGACCGTTGATATCAGTGAGAATCATGAGCTGGTCCGCATGAATCAATCCGCTGACTAACGCAGAAAGCATGTCATTATCCCCGAATGTCAATTCTTCAACAGATGTAGAGTCGTTTTCATTGATAATCGGAATGACGCCGCGCTCCAGTAATTCCATCATCGTTGCATACGCGTTTCGATACCGTTCTCTTTTCGAAAAATCATTTCTCGTTAAAAGGATCTGTCCCGGAGTCAGTGAGTATTGGTTGAATTGATTCATATATTGCTGCATTAACAGTGTTTGTCCGACCGCGGCCGCCGCCTGTTTTCCTTTAATGGTAACGGGGCGGGACGGATAACCGAGGCTGGAAAACCCCGCCGCTACGGCTCCCGAGGTAATTAGAATCATTTCATGTCCCGCTTTCTTCAACAAGGAAATAGCCTGAACATGCTCTCTGATTTTCGCCTCATCAATGCTTCCGTTGCTATTCGTGAGCGAACTGCTTCCTATTTTCACTACTATTCTTTGTTTTTTCATTTATTCTCCTCCGAGGCTCTTCGCCAGCCAACTTACAATAAAAAAACCCATTCAATCCTGATTCATAAGGACGAAATGGGTTTCCGTGGTGCCACCTTGATTGAACGCGCTTATGCACGCTCCGCTCTCCTGTAACGCCAGGTTATGCGCCTAGGTTTTCCCCCTAAGACTCCAAGGCAGGTTCGGCAGGTTTCATGCGGCAAAATGTTTCAGCGATTCATTTTGCTCTCTGTCACAGAAAGGTCTGCTTACTAATCCTCTTCAACGCTCAATGATTTTTTTATATTATGCAAAGAAAAAAGTCTCTTGTCAAGTTTTCGTCACCAAAAAATGCCCGCATAGCGCGGGCATTTTGCAGTCTAGTTAAAGACGATTGTTTTATTTTCATGAACGATGACGCGGTCTTCCAAATGCCATTTCACAGCACGCGCAAGCACGCTGCGTTCTATTGTTCTGCCGATGTTTTTCAGCGCTTCCGCATTGTCCCGGTGGTCCACACGCTCAATATCCTGTTCAATGATCGGCCCTTCGTCAAGATCGTTTGTGACATAGTGAGATGTCGCTCCAATCAGTTTCACGCCGCGCTCGTAAGCCCGTTTGTACGGATTCGCACCGATAAAAGCAGGCAGGAACGAATGGTGGATATTGATGATGCGATTCGGATGAGCCGAAACAAAGTCAGGTGTTAAGATCTGCATATAGCGAGCGAGAACAATTACGTCAATCTCGTATTGCTCAAGCAGCTCAAGCTGCTTCTTTTCGACTTCCGCTCTGATGTCTTTGTTCGCTTTCATATAGTGGAATGGAATGTTCAGCCGCTCTACCAGCTCTCTCGCATCCTCATGGTTGCTGATGACAACAGCGATTTCCGCCATCAGGTTGCCGGTTTGCCATTCCCAAATCAGCTCATGCAGGCAGTGAAGTTCCTTTGAAACAAAAATGGCGACACGCTTCAGCTCGCTTGCCAATGTTAAGCTCCATGTCATGTCGAAGTTTTCCGCTGTAGAGGCAAACGCCTCCTGCAGTGTTTCTTTTTTCTCGCGAATGTCCGCGCAGTCGAATTCGATTCTCAGGAAGAAGCGGCCACCTTCAGGGTCTGTCGTATATTGGTTGGATTCTATAATATTGGCGCCGTGTTCAAATAAAAACGCGGAAACCGCCGAGACGATACCCGGCTGATCGGGACAGCTGACCAAAAGACGCCCTTTATCCTCATTTCCGTCACGGTATTCGTTTAACCGCTGGGTCATATATGATTTCATGAATAATCCCTCTTATCTTTGTAAGTCTAAACTATTTATCCATTATACTGAAGATTTGATAAAAATCAATTTATGACATCATTTTTAATCCAACCGCTGAGCATAAAATCAAAGAGATAAAGAAGATCCGTTTGGCGTCTTTCGGCTCCTTGTAAAAGAGGATGCCGATAAGCGCACCGCCGGCTGTGCCAATGCCTGTCCAGACAGCGTAAGCCGTGCCCATCGGAATGGTTTCCATGGCATACGACAGTAAGGAAAATGAAGCGGCAAAACCAACAATGATCAACAGCACCCATTTCACGCTTTTTTCTTTCGCATATTGATTCATAAGGGCCACGCCGGCCATCTCCAAACAGCCCGCGCACAATAAACTGATCCAGTGCAGCATTATGCCTCGCCTCCTTTTTCCTCTGTCTCATCCGGTGTCACAAGCTTCAATCCGATCACACCAATTAAGAGCACACCGATTAACAAAAGCTTCGGCCATCCAACCGGCTCATGAAACAGAATGATTTCACTCAGCACTGTTCCTGCCGTCCCGAGCCCGGTAAAGACGGCGTACACGGTGCCGACAGGCAGACTGTTTGTCGCTTTCATTAAAAGATAAAAGCTGACTATGATGCCGACGGCAGTGCCGCTCCATGTTAAAGCTGAGTCAGCATGCTTTAAGCCTACCACCCAAACAACTTCGAAAACGGCGGCAAGCACGACTAATCCCCATTTCATTTCAAGTCATTCCTTTCTTTCCAGTAAGATTCTCCGAAAACAAAAAAACCCCGGACAGTCGTCTCACATGAGATTGACTCTCCCGGGCTTTTTTCCCTCCGTGTGCATACACGCCTCTATTTACGCGTATGTGTTTCCTCTCGGACCAGTCCATGTCCATTAACATGCGGAACCCTAGAAAACTTTACCTGACATCATGATACTAAACTCAGCTCTATCTTTCAATTGTAAGATTTTCTTTCATATACTGCGATTGGTTTATTCCATTTTGTGATCGTTCTATCGTAAATCATGCCAATTTTCTCCGCTACCCGTATGGACGCTTTGTTATCAGGGTCAATCAAAGCCGCAATTGTGCCAAACTGCCGCTCGGTGAAGCCGTAGTCCAGGCAGGCCCGCGCCGCTTCTTGTGCATAGCCGTTCCCCCAGTGGCGGCGGGCAAACATATAGCCGATTTCCATTACGGTTTGATTTTCCACCTGCTGTGGTACGATGCCGCATTGCCCCAAAAAGTCCCCTGTCCGCTTATCTTCGGCGATCCACAGACTGACGCCGTACCCTTTTTCATTTCTTTTGTTCCAATTGATCCACTCGCGGGTTTGCCTTTTATCTTTTAAGCCGGAATAATATTTCATGACGTCAGGATCGTTAAAAAGCTCAAACAAAGAGGCTTGATCCTGATCTTCCATACAGCGCAAACGAATTCGGTCGGTCACAAGCTTCGTTTTAGCGCTCATATTTCACCATATCCTGCTTCCATTCTTTTTTGAGGGCTTCAATATGGGCTTGATGATAGCGGTTATGATCCGCCATATGCCAAATGCCCCACCGTATGGTCGCGGTGTCACTATCGTAAGAAAGCGGCTGATGCAAATCATTTTCAGTTAAGGTGTAACATACCGATTTCAGCTCGTTTACCACATGCCGATGTCTTTTCAGGAGTTCATCTAATCCGAGCTGATTCTCCGGTTCAGGCAGCCGTCCACTTTCATCTGTCATCGGGCCGTATGTCTGTTCAATATGATCCGGTATTCGATTCTCCTTGATACGCCAGACCCATCTGATATCAACATTTGCGATATGGTGCAAAAGCTGAGCCGTGCTGTTTTTTGTTTGGCAGCGCCCCTTATAATATAGTTCACTCTGTGTCATGTGACTTACAATAGAAGCCAGACGGAGACTGTTTTCTTCCACTGCGGAATATAATAGACTGACCGTCGGCGCCATGTCTTTTCTAATAGATAAGTCCTTCATGTTCACTTCCCCTCCTAACAAGGTACATTTGACACCAAACAAAAATTCCCTTTAAAAAAGAAAAAGCTCCCTTAAATAGAGAGCAGAATCAATTGTTATTTCCCGGTTTATATAAGTAGGGATCATGCTGCGGGCCGTTGGAGGAATTCACATCAAGCGAGATATCGCCATGGGCATTCATCGTGCCAAGTGTAATCGAGGATAGCCGTTTGGGGCTGTACCCTTTTTTCTCAAGCTGCTCAAACAGCCAGGATCTGTTTTTTTGAAGGTATTTTAAATTATGGTCAAGGATTTCGCCATCCAGTATGAGCGGAATCGGAATAAAATTCCGTTCAGCTTCCATATTCAAATCCCGTACCTGTACCGCTCTCGCTTCCTCTTTTGGGATGACGCTTACTTCTCCCGTTTCTTCAATGATGGCAAGATCAATGTCAGCCGGATCGGCATAGCCCTTTTCCCTTAGCTTTCCGAGCAGTTCATTAACAGTCAACCTTTCTTTGCGCAGCCCCTGTTCATCAATATCCCCGTTTCGGATTAATACAGTCGGGCTTACGACAAGCATCCATCTCCATTTATTAGAAAGGGAGAGTTTGGTCATCAGAAGATAAAGCACTAAAAAAGAGCCCGCGTAATAAATCGACATTGGCAGCTTGGATGTAAGAATCGGTTCACTGATAATCGTACCAATCGCGAAGGTCAAAAGCAGATCAAAATTGTTCATTTGTGACACGGCTTTTTTACCGGCAAGCCGAAACAGAATATACGCAATCGAAAATACGATAACTGGCTTCAGTAAAAATGCCCATACCATCCATAACACTGATCTTTACCTCCATCCGCTCGTTATATTGTGCCTATTGTTCCCTGAGGCATATCCTCTATGCATCAACCCTTTTATCCGGCCTTAAATAGGCGAATATCTCTGGCGGCGGGGAGTCAGTATCGTTGGAGGATGCAGAAACAGTCGCCTGTCTGCCACTACTTTCACGATAAAAAACTCTTCTCTATAGTGAGAAGAGTTCGCGGGGATGCTCAAACGGATTGCTCCAAACTTAATTGTGGGCCAAACAGCTCGTAATGGATAGAATCCGGAGCTGATCCGAGTTTTGACACAAGCTGATGCATCGCCGTAATAAATGACGGTGAACCGCAAATATAATAATCCGCATCTGTATTGATAATCAGTTCTTTGAGGAACTGATTATCAATCTGTCCTTCATGAAACAGAAGGTCACCTGCACGGTCTTGCTCTGTCGGCTCGCGATACACAAATGCGGTTTTGACAGAAGAATGGTTTGCCGCTTCTTCCACTTCATGGCGCAATGCGTGGTATTCACTGTTTTTCGCGGCATGAATGAAAAGAATCTGCCGTTCAGGCTGCTTGGAAACAGACGTTTTCAGCATGCTGATCATTGGTGTTATGCCAACTCCGGCACTGATCAGAACAAGATCTTTTTGTGATGAAGGATCTAAAACAAAGTCCCCCGCCGGTGCGCTGATCTCTATTAAATCTCCCTCATGTAGTCCATCGTGTAAATACGTAGACACGGCACCGTCTTTCTTCACTGAAATTCGATAATTGTCTTTTCCCGGCATATCAGACAGGCTGTATTGACGGATTTGCGTATATTCAGCATCAGGAATCCGCACTTTGATGCTGATATACTGCCCCGCTTGAAATTCAGGTAACGGCTTGCCGTCTTCCGGCTTCAAATAGAAGGATATAATTTCTTTACTTTCACGCTCTTTTTTTGCGATGACAAATGGCTTATACTCCTTCCAGCCGCCGGCTTGCTCCTCCGCCTGCTCATACATTTCTTTTTCAATTCCGATGAACGCGTCAGCGATTACTCCGTACGCTTTCTCCCATGCCTGCATAATGTCAGGTGTCGCAGCGTCTCCTAGAACATCTTTAATCGCAATCAGCAAGTATTTGCCGACGATCGGATAATGTTCAGCCTTGATTCCGATACTGCGGTGCTTGTGGCCGATTTGTTTGACGACCGGAATGATATTTCCGAGCTGGTCAATATTTGCTGCAGCTGCAATAACGGCATTTGCAAGGGCAGTGCGCTGTGTTTTTTTCTTTTGGTTTGTTTGATTAAAAATGTTCAGAAGCTCTGGATGGCCTTGGAACATCAGATCGTAAAAACGGCCAGTGATGGCTTCTCCATGCTGTTGTAATACGGGTACAGTGCTTTTAATGATTTCGATTGTTTTATTATCTAACATTTCATAAACAATCCTTTCAAAAGATGTATTTAAAATATATCTTTAAGATACAAGATCTCACGGATAAAAGATATATCCAAAATGAATCTTTAATAAAGTTGTCACAAGATTTTCAATTTCTCGTGACAATTGTTGCTTTTTTATAGAATCCCCTAGCAAAAACGGACTAACCTTTGTAATGATCACCATAAGAAAGGTGCAAAGCACAAAAAAACCCAAAACAACATATGTTTTGGGTTTAACATTTACCAAGGCCTTTCAGTTCCGAGCGCATTTGCAAGGGCCTGGCTGTGCTTTTTGCGGTTTTTTCGTTCATTGGCGCGCTGAACCGCCGTATTATGCAGCATGATTTCTTCTTCTGTTTCCGGTACAACTCTCGGCACAGGCACCGGCTTGCCATTTGAATCCAATGCGACAAATGTCAAAAAGGATGTCGCGGCGAGTTCCCGTTCGCCAGTCATCAGGTGCTCCTTAATGACTTTTACAAACACCTCCATGGACGATGTGCCGACCCATGTCACATATGACTCTAAGCAGACAGACTCCTTTTGGCCGATCGGCTTCAGAAAATCCACTGAGTCCATCGAAGCGGTTACTGTTTCACGTCTGCAATGGCGCGCCGCGGAAATTGAAGCAATGTCGTCAATATAACTCATTAATTTTCCGCCAAACAGCGTGTTATGGTTGTTCGTATCAAGCGGGAACACCCTGCTGGTTTTTACAACCTTTGACTCTTTACAAAATCTTGTTTCCGGTGTTTCCATATCTTTCTCCCCTTTGATGTCTGATCGTTTAGCTACATGCACTTATATTCTCCTATTAAACAATATTCTCTGCCATTTGTCTAAAATTTAAAATGGTTTGCCTGTCTTCTTTCCAACACGTTTAATGATTTTGGTGATGGGGAAATAATACCTGTATTCTTCAATCGGTCAGGAGGAGAACCAATGGAAGCATCCATCCCGAAACAACAGCACAAAACGGTATGCCGAACGGAATACGGCGCACTTGAGAAAGTCATTTTATGCAGACCGGAGCATATGACGATAAAAGATGTCATAAACGAAACACAAAAACATTTTGAAGATGACAATATTCATGTGAAAACCGCTGCAGATCAGCACAACCGCTTTATTGAAGCACTCAGGTCACACAACATCGAAGTCATCCTTTTGCCCGTCCGCAAAGGACTCCCCGAGCAGGTCTTCACCCGGGACATAGGGTTTGTCATCGGAGAAAAAGCCTTCCTCTCGAGCATGAATGAGCCGATTCGCCAAGGGGAAGAATCGGTCATAAAAGATTTTTTTCACAGTCAAGGCATTCCTTACACCCGTATGCTTGATACAAGCATTGAAGGCGGTGATGTCATTGTCGATGGTAAGATCGTCTACGTCGGAATCAGCCAGCGCACGGATATGTCAGCCATCGGCCAGCTGGAAAAGGCGCTTCCTGACTATACAGTCGTTCCCGTTCACCTGCATGAAAAATATTTGCATTTGGACTGCGTATTTAACATCGTATCTGAAAACGAAGCGTTAATTTATCCTCAAGCCCTTGAGCCAGAGGAAGTTGATATGCTGGCAAAACGTTATGATCTCATTGAAGTGCCAGAGGATGAACAATTTACGCTCGGAACCAACGTCCTTTCCATTGGAAGAAAAACAATTATCAGCCTCCCTTGCAACCGCCATGTCAATCAGCAGTTATCAAATAGAGGCTATCACATCATCGAAATTGACCTTACAGAAATTATTAAATCAGGCGGCTCCTTCCGGTGCTGTACGATGCCGCTGATGCGCGGCGAATGATCAATATTCCCCTTTTTCAAGTTTTGAACAGCTTATTTTATCAAGATACGTTAATATAGAGGTGACATCATTTTTAAGGGGGCATTCGCATGACAAAGTACATAGGGTATGTCGGAACATATACAAAAGGCGGAAGCGAAGGGGTTTATTCATTTGAGCTTGATACTGAGAAAAAAACACTCAGCGAGCCAAAGCTTGCCGCTAAGCTGGGCAACCCCACATATGTGACGCCGAATAAAGACAACACCATTCTTTATTCCATTGAAAAAGCAGATGGCCAAGGCGGAGTTGCTGCTTATAAAATTGATCAAAACAGCGGCGAATTGACATTTCTGAATCATCAGTTAATTGACGGCCCATCGCCGTGCCACGTAAACGCCGATGAACATAATCAATTCGTATTGACAGCCAACTATCACAGCGGGAAAATCCACGCTTTTCCGATTCAGGAAGACGGGAGCTTACAATCACCTGCTTCAGAAGCCGCTCACACAGGAAAAGGGCCGCACGAAAGGCAAGAAAAACCGCATATACATTACGCGGGGTTCACACCTGAACACAATTATGTCGTAGCGGTTGACTTAGGAATCGATAAGCTGTACACCTATAAAATGGAAGACGGAGTATTGACTGAATCCGGAAGCCATGCCTTCGCTCCCGGCACAGGACCTCGCCATATCGCTTTTCATCCGAAAGAAAAATACGCTTACGTGATGACAGAATTAAGCAATGAAGTGATTGCGCTTGAATATAATCCGACAGCCGGCGAATTCAGAGAAACCCAGGTCGTCTCTGCCATTCCTGATGATTTTACGGATAACAGCCAAGGAAGCGCAATTCATGTCACACAGGACGGCCGTTTTGTTTACGTCGCAAACCGCGGCCATGACAGTATCGCTGTATTTGAAGTGAATCAATATTCAGGCGAGCTGGCATTCGTAGAAAGAGTCTCGACAGAAGGAAACTGGCCTCGCGACTTCGTCCTTGATCCAACGGAAGCGTTTCTTGTTGCTTCAAATGAAGAAACAGGCAATCTTGTCCTGTTTGAAAGAGACAAAGAAACCGGCCGATTGACAGTGCTTCCTTCAACTGTTTCCGTCCCTTACCCGGTTTGTGTGAAATTTTTACATCAAGCATAAAAACAAAGACTGGCTCCGCAAAGCGGGCCAGTCTTTTTGGTTTATCTCACCTTTTCTTTCGTATCAGCATTTCGATACAAATGGCAAGCGACAAATCGGCCGGCTTCGATTTCTTGAAGCTGGGGACGGGATTCCCCGCATTCTGGCATCGCCTCCGGACAGCGGGTCCGAAACACGCAGCCGCTCGGCGGATTGACCGGGCTCGGCAGCTCCCCTTTTAAGAGGATGCGCTCGCGCTTGTCCTCCAATTCAGGGTCTGGAATCGGAATCGAGGATAAAAGCGCCTTTGTATAGGGATGCAGCGGTTCACGATACAGGATACCGCTCTCTGTGATTTCCATCATGTGCCCTAAGTACATGACACCAATCCTGTCACTGATATGCTTCACCATCGAAAGATCATGGGCGATAAATAAAAACGTGAGCCCTTTTTCTTTTTGAAGCCGCTTCAGTAGGTTGACGACCTGCGCCTGGACCGAGACATCAAGTGCAGAAATCGGTTCGTCCGCCACGATAAATTCAGGATTCAGCGACAGTGCTCTGGCAATCCCAATTCGCTGTCTTTGTCCGCCGCTGAATTCATGGGGATAACGGCTGCCAAAATCGGGGTGAAGCCCCACTGCCTCAAGCAGCTCGTCCACGATGAGAAGCCGAGCTTCATGCGTATTGTAAAGGTTGTGAATTTCCATAGGCTCCAAAATGATGTCTCGAACAGTCATGCGCGGGTTAAGCGAAGCATAAGGATCCTGAAAAATCATCTGCAGCTTGCGGTTGAAGGCAAACTGCTCTTTGACACTTAGTGCGTGAAGGTTCGTTCCGCGGTATTTCACACTTCCTTCTGTCGGCTGATACAGGCGCATCAGCACTCTTCCCAAGGTTGATTTCCCGCATCCTGACTCTCCGACAAGCCCGAACGTTTCTCCTTCACGAATCTGAAAGGTGATCCCGTCGACAGCTTTGACTGTCCGCTTTTTTCCTGCGTCAAAATGCATTTTCAGCTGGCTGACCTCCAACAAAGGCAGTGGCGTCATTTGTCTCCCTCCTTATTCTGAAAAACAGCGGCGCACCGCACATCGTTCTTTTTCATAAATTGTCTCTTTTAATGTAAGGATTTCAATTGATTTTCCTGTCTTTGGAGAATGAAGCATTTTCCCGCCGCCTACGGACAGACCGACGTGATGAATCGCTCCTTTTCCTTCCTCATAAGCAAAAAACAGCAGATCACCGGCTTTCATATCATCAAGCGGAACATCTTCCCCCGCCTTTGCCTGATCTCCCGCATCACGGGGGATGTTGTATCCATTGGCCTTAAATATACTGTACATAAACCCGGAGCAATCAAACCCAAACCCGCTGATCCCTCCCCACAGGTATGGAAGCCCGAGAAAAAAAGCCCCCGTTTGAACGATGTCTTCAGCAGTCCCTTTCTGTTCGCGGACAGGCACTGCATCACTTTGCTTCACAAACCTTTCCCCAAAAACGGTCGAAACCTTAAAATATCCGTTTTCTTCTGCAATGAGGGGGAGAACCGTCAAAAAGCTCAATTCGATCTCCTTTTCTCCATTACTTTTGTACAAAAAGGCAGCTGGTTTACTGATCATGACCTCGTTTTGTATATGGATAGGACTTGTTTTTTTCAGCTGGTTCTTTTTCATCCAGCCCGGATATCCGCGCGGATCTTTTCGGGATGGCTGGCTCGGCACAATGACAGAAACCCATTCGTCCTGTTCCGCCGTCACCAGTACCTTTTCGCCAAAGAGAACCTGAGTTTGGATGATATTGTCTGCACATAATCCAAGCCGCTCATCATACGTCATGCGCTCCAGCCAGTCTCTGATCAATACGGTCGGACGAAGCATCACTTGATCAGATGGACGCGGCGATTCAGGCGCTGTCCAGATGTTGGCCACTGCTGAGATGACAGTGTGCATCATGGTTTTATTTCCCCTTTCTATAGCGCAGCTCCGGTGATTCCGAGACCCGGTCTGTCAGGCATCGCAATCGTGCTGCCGCTGTATGTGATGCCGCCTTTGATGATATCTGTTTTCAGCATCAGCGGCGCGTCAAAATCAAACCTTGTGATGTTTTTTTGGCTTGCGGCGAAATGTGCCGCGGCCGTAATGCCCAGCTTCGTTTCGATCATGCTGCCGACCATGCACTCCACTCCGCACGCCTCAGCCATGGCATTGATTTTCTCTGCTCCGCTGATGCCGCCCGCTTTCATCAATTTAATATTGATTAAGTCTGCGCTCCGCGTTTGAAGAACTTCGAACGCCTGACGCGGCGTAAAAACACTTTCATCGGCCATAATCGGCGTGGCTGTCGCATCTGTTACCTTTTTAAGCCCAACGAGATCATCTTTAAGGACAGGCTGTTCGACAAGCTCAATACCAAGACCTGTATCCTCCATTTTCTGAATCGCTGTTACTGCTTCCTTCGGCGTCCATCCCTGGTTGGCGTCTAAACGAAGTTTCACGGCTGGTCCGACACGTTTTCTGATTTCTTGGATACGGGCGATATCTGTTGCGATATCATCTTTGCCGACCTTTATTTTCAGTGTTTGAAAGCCTTGTTTGAGATAATGCTCGGCATCCTCTGCCATCTCTTCAGGTGAGTTGACACTGACGGTATAATCTGTTTCCAGCGTATCCCGGTATCCGCCGAGCATTTGGTAAAGCGGCAGTCCGCACATCTGCGCCCAGCCGTCGTATACCGCCATTTCCACAGCCGCCTTCGCGCTCTGGTTTCCTGTAAGGAGATGCTGGATGTCATGCAAAATGGCCCCACAGCCAGACAGGCTTTTTCCAAGCAGTGCCGGTTTCAAGACATTGTGAATCGCACTTTCAATACTATCCATGCTGTCTCCTGTAATCACCATCGTTGGAGGTGCTTCCCCCCATCCGATGGCGCCGCTGTCATAAGTGATCCTTACAATGACCGATTCAGCCGTATATACAGTGCGAAGTGCGGTTTTAAACGGTTTTGTCAGCGGTACGGCGATTCGACTTGTGTCTATTTGAATGATTTTCATGTCTTCAGCGCCCCTTCTGAAACGCCTGCCTCAATAACGACTGTTTTTTCTGCTGTATTCATAGCAGCTTGCGCGCCTACCGGTACGGCGATACTCGGTGAACAGTGGCCGATTTTAAAACCTCTCAGTGCAGGCTTGCCCGCCGATACAATATAGTCTTCAAGCACTTGCTCAAGTGAGAGGGACTTCTCTCTTTTCACCGGGACACAGTTATGAAAATCACACACAAGAATTCCGGCTGCGTCCGTCAGTTTCCCTGCCATTTTCAGCTGATTCAGCATCCGGTCGATTTGGTAAGGCTCCTCGTCAATATCTTCAATAAACAGCAGCTTCCCTCTCGTATCCATTTCAAACGGCGTGCCCAGCGTAGACGTCAGCAAAGAGAGATTTCCTCCGACAAGCTCCCCTTCCGCTTTTCCGGGAACAAGCACGGTCAGCGGTGAAAGCTCTTCTGTATAGGTGAATTCCGTCTCTCGGAAGAGCTGCTCATACGACGCTTTTGTCAGAGGGTGAACGTCGTCGAGGCCAATATCTGAACTGAGCATCGGGCCGTGGAAGGTGACAAGACCTGTGTTTTGATGGATGGCAGTATGTAAAAACGTAATATCGCTGTATCCCCAAAAGATTTTAGGATGTTTGCGGATTAAGCTGAAATCAATGCCGGCGGCGATACGTCCTGTCCCAAAACCCCCGCATGCGCACAGCACTGCTTTTACCTCCTCGTCTCTGAACATCTCATGGAGATCAGCCAGCCGCTCATCATCCTGTCCCGCTAAATAGCCGTGCTGGTTTTTCAGCGCCTTGCCCAATTTCACCTTTAAACCGAGCTCTTCTAAAAATAAAAGCGCGGTTTCAAGCTTTTTTGGATCCGGCGGGCTTGCGGGCGCGATCACTCCAACTGTATCACCCTTTTTAAGCGCTTTTGGCTTGTGATTCAACTGAACCACTCCTTTCATTTTCTCTGCACCCTACGTATACGTGCAAAAAAGAGAAAAAATACCGCTCCTTCGCTATAAAGAAGCAGTATTTTCCCAATCACCGGCGTTAGTTTTTATCAGCCCATTTTAAATCGATATAACCGACAGGATGCCGGACGATTCCCTTCACATGTTCGTTTTGCAGGTTGACCTGGTTGTAAAAATAAACCGGAATGATCGGCGCTTCATTGACCAGCAGCTTTTCAGCTTGATGCATAAGGGAGAAACGTGTTTTTTCATCGGCTTCATTTTTCGCCTGCTTGATCAGCTGATCGTATTCTTTATTGGCCCAGCCTGTGCGGTTCATCGAATTTCCTGTTTGGAAGGCTTCCAGAAAACTGATAGGGTCCGCGTAGTCAGGCAAAAATGAGCTTTGAGAGAATTGGAATTTCAGCGCTTTTTGATCCTCTAAAAATACGTTCCATTCCATATTGGCCAGCTTCACATCGACTCCAAGAGTATTTTTCAATTTTTGCTGGATCGCCTCGGCAATCTTTTTATGCTCCGGCTTTGTGCTGTAAGTAAGAGTAATCGCAGGAAGCTTATCATAGTTTTCTTCCTTCATGCCCTTTTCCAGCAGCTGTTTCGCTTTGCTTTCATTTGGCGTGACCAGGTCTCCGCCCGCTTCACGGAAATCTTTGCCGTCAGGCTGCGTAAATCCGGGCGATACAAAGGCACGCGCCGGTTTTTCATTGTTTTTCGTGACGTACTTGACAATTTCCTTTTGATCTACAGCCATTGCAAAGGCTTTTCTGATGTTTTTATTTTGGAACGGCTCCATGTTCACATTAAACCGGTAGAAATATAGGCCCGCTTGGTCAACAATGCTGACGTTATCCTGATCAAGCAGCTGATCACTTAATTCAGCAGGGACGTAAGCGGTATCCAGTTCCCCAGACTGAAACATCTGGTAATCTGTATTTCTGTCACTGACCATCGCCCATTTCACCTTATCAAGCTTCACGGTATCTTGATCCCAATACGTGTCGCTTTTCTCCATTGTGATGCTGTCATCATGCTTCCATTCCGCCAGCTTAAACGGACCGTTCCCGACAAATGTATCCGCCTCAGCAAACCATTTTGGATTTTCTTTATCGACCTTTTCGTTTACCGGAAAATACGCCGGATTGGACACGACGCTTAGAAAATATTTTTGCGGTGCTTCAAGCGTTACTTCAAGGGTTCGATCATCCTTTGCCGTCACCTTCACATCGTCTTTTTTCCCTTTTCCGCTGTTATACGCTTCGCCGCCTTCAATAAAATAGCCGAGAAACGCAGATGAAGCGCCTTTTTTCGGATCAAGCATCCGTTTCCACGCGTATTCAAAGTCTCCAGCCGTTACCGGATCTCCGTTTGTCCATTTCGCATTTTCCCGAATCGTAAATGTGTAGGTTTTTTTATCTTTTGATACAGACCACTTTTCCGCCATTGCCGGTTCGGGCTCATGATCTTTGCCAAGACGCGTCAGCCCCTCCATGATGTTATTTAACGGCTGCCACGACACATTATTAAAACCGATCGGCGGATCGAACGAAGTCGGTTCATTTTCGTTATTTAAATACAGCACCTTTTCTCCGCTTGTTTTTGCCTTATCATTTCCGCTTTCTTTTCCGGCCTTTTCGTTTGCTGTACATCCCATCAGCGCAAACGAAAGTCCCAATGCAAGACCCATCCCCCATAGCTTTTTCACTCGTTTCATCCTCTTCCCCCTTTTCATGATCAATCCTTCGCATCTCCGGACAGCACCGCATGCTCGGCCCGCTGATCCTGCAGCCAGCAGTTGACGGTGTGCGTGTCAGATCTGATGGTCTGGCCCGGGTATACCCTGTCACACACGATCATCCTGTTCGGACAGCGGGCGGCAAATGGGCAGCCTGGCGGAGGTGAAAATAAATCCGGCGGCGTTCCGTCGATCGGAATCAGCTCCGCGCCCTCCATATCCAGCCGCGGGACAGAGTTCAACAGCCCTTTTGTGTATGGATGCTGCGACTGATAAAAAATATCTTTTCTCGTGCCGATCTCCGCTATTTTTCCGGCATACATAACTGCGACTCTGTCAGCAACCTGGGCAACGATCCCTAAATCGTGTGTAATCAGAATGACAGACACATTCGTTTTTCTCTGAATCTCTTTAAACAGCTCCAATATCTGTGCCTGAATGGTCACATCAAGAGCGGTGGTCGGTTCATCTGCGATTAAGATGTCTGGCTCGCAAATCAGCGCCATCGCAATGACAATCCGCTGTCTCATGCCGCCGCTGAATTGATGAGGATACTGCTTCAGACGCTCTTCCGGATCGGGAATGCCGACCAATGACAGCATCGAAAGCACCTCTTTCCTCACCGCCTTTTTGTTCATTTTTTTGTGGCGCAGGAGCGCTTCCCCCAGCTGGTCTCCGACAGTCAGTGTCGGGTTTAACGCCGTCATCGGGTCTTGAAAAATCATAGAAATGTCGGCTCCCCTTATGCTTCTCATTTCTTTGTCAGAGAGATGGCAAAGGTCTTTGTTTTTAAATAGAATGCTGCCGTCTGTCACCTTTGCCGAATAGGGCGGAAGCAGACCCATGATGCTTTGGGAGGTAACGCTTTTGCCGCAGCCGGATTCGCCGACGATTGCAAAGGTTTCACCTTGATACAAATCAAAGCTCACCCCTCTGACCGCCTGAACCGTCCCGCCGTAAGTCGTAAAAGAAACGTGCAGATTTTTGACTGACAGAACTTTTTCCATACAGCTACCTCCTCAGCTTAGGGTCGAGCGCATCCTGCAATCCGTCTCCCAGCACATTAAACGCATACATCGTCAATGAAATGAAAAAGGCCGGAAAAAACAGGCGCCACCAATGCCCGGACAAAATCGCAGGCAGACCGTCATTCGCCATCACACCCCAGCTGGCAAACGGGGCCTGTATGCCGAGGCCGAGAAAGCTTAAAAAGGATTCCGCGAATATGGCGGCAGGTACGGTTAATGTCATTTGTACGATAATCGCTCCCATTGTATTCGGCAGCAGATTCTTCCGGATGATACGAAAGGTTTTCGCGCCAAAGGTTTTCGAGGCGAGTACATATTCATAATGTTTAATTTGAAGCACCTGGCCTCTAACAATTCTCGCCATGCCGACCCATCCGGTTACAGTCAGCGCCACAATAATGGTGCCCAGCCCCGGCCCCATCAGCACCATCAGCAAAATGACAACAAGCAGATACGGCAGCCCGTACAGCACTTCGATAACCCGCATCATGATACCGTCAGTTCTGCCGCCTTTATAACCGGCAACGCCTCCGTAAATGACACCGATCACAAAATCAATCAGCGCTGCCATCACGCCGACAAATAGCGAAATCCTCGCTCCATACCATGTTCGGGTAAACACATCCCGGCCGAGCTCATCGGTCCCGAACCAATGCTCGGCTGAAGGCGGACGATTTTGTTCGGTCAGCGATTGGCGCGCGACACTATGAGGTGATAAAAAAGGTCCGATAACAGCCATGACAAAAAGAAATAAAAGAATAAAGAGTCCCGCCATCGCTAATTTATTTTTCTTCAGCCTCCTCCAAGCATCCTGCGTGTATGACAAACTCGGCCGCTTGACCGAATCGGCTTCTCGATTTTTTTCTTGATTCGAGACAAACCACTCATCCGGCACCTGAATATGCTGCTCTGGCTGGCGTTCATCTGTTTGTACAGGGAGATTCACACGCTTCACCCTTTCTTATGCAGTTTAATGCGCGGGTCTAAGAGACCGTAGGCCAAGTCGACCAAAAACAGCATGATGATCAGAATGACACTGTAAAAAACGGTCGTTCCCATAATCACGGGATAGTCCCTCTGATTAATGCTTTCAACAAAATATTTTCCCATTCCGGGAATGGCAAAGATTTTTTCAATAACAAAGCTTCCAGTTAAAATACTGGCGACGAGTGTGCCCAGAACGGTAACGACGGGCATGAGTGCATTTCTGAGTGCGTGTTTTACGATAATTTTGAACGGAGAAAGACCTTTTGCTTTTGCTGTGCGGATATAATCCTGTGTCAGGACTTCGACCATGCTTGACCGTGTCAGCCTGGCAATGATCGCCATTGGCCCTACCGCAAGCGCTGCGGTCGGAAGCACCATATGGATCGGGCTCGTCCATGTGGCAGCGGGAAATAGGTTGAGATTGACGGCAAACTGCTGAATAAGCAATGTTGCCAGAATAAAATTCGGGATGGAGATGCCGAGCACCGCTAGACTCATCGCGGCGTAGTCCAAAAAGCCATTGCGGCGGAGCGCAGCGATTACGCCCAGCACGAGCCCGGAGATCACAGCAATGACAATCGCTGTCAATCCAAGCTCAAAGGAAACGGGAAATCCGCGTTCCAGCATATCATTGACGCTGTCTGACGGTTTTTTAATTGAAGGTCCGAAATCGAATGTAATGATGGATTTTAGGTAGATGATGTATTGGAAAATGAGAGGATCGTCTAAGTGATAGTAGGCTTCGAGATTTTTTTGAACGACTTCATTTGTGCCTCTTTCCTCGTTAAAAGGAGATCCGGGAATGACCTTCATGAGAACAAAAGTCAGGGTGGTAATCACCAAAATCGTAGCTGCCATTGCCCAAAAACGCTTCATCATGTATCGCACCAAAGCCTAAAACACCCCTTTAGCAGAATGATGTCCGCATCGCAAGCTCAGTCATGACAAGCATCGCCTGATAGGCTTCAAGCATGTCCTTCGCCTGAAATTGAACGGTTGTGGTACCCGGCTTCATTTCAGTTCCCGGCATCAGATTTGCCCATTCAGCCTGCCCGTAATTGGCGAATTCAATGCTCAAAACGGGTCTGTCAGGCGGTGTGAGCGGTTTGACTTTATCTTTGTTTTTCAGGGCAAATGCGGTTTTTTCTGTCAGCAGCCGGCCGGCTTTCGCAGGGGACAAGCACTTCACTGCTGATCTTGAAATGGTTTGTTTGACAGCGGCTGTCGTGACATTCGGTATGAGCTCTTCCGCTTCTTTTGCGGCACGGTCATCACCGGCTACCATTAACACCGGGACATCATAATAACCGGCAACATATGCATTTAACCCAAGCTCACCGACAGGCCGATCGTTTATGTAAAAATGCCGGACGCCAAAAATCATGCTGTGTGACATCACACCGGGAGTCGAAGCTCTCGCATGGTAACCGAGAAACAAAGCGCCTGTAAACGTATCATCCAGCCCCTCTACCATCGAAAATGGTTTGACGTCACCGGAAATCAAGTCGGCTTCAGGGTGAAGCTTTTCAACCATCAGATTATTCATCTTCGAATGGCTGTCATTGACCAGCACCTCTGTACACCCGCTGTTAAACGCTTCGGCAATACAGTAGTTTGCTTCTTCGGTCATGATGAGCCGCCCGCGTTCATAATTGCGCTTGCCGGAATCCACAAAGGTATCGTCCGGAAGACCCGAAATACCTTCCATATCTACTGACATGTACAGTTTCATAACGCTCCTCCCTTTTACTAAATTATGAATATTCTAACAAATTATATTAAAAAAAGAGGAAAATTGCAATATAACTGGGGAAAATCACAACTTTTCATTGATAAAAAAAGAACCCTCTTTCAAGGATTCATGTCTGTTTCTCTGCCTGTTCTGTAAGCAGCTCATATTTTTTCAAGGTTTTATCAAACATCCGATCAAAAACGTCTGGCAAAGAGGCGCGGATCACCTCAGCTCCCTCTCCAGTAATTCCGCCTTTCGTTGCGACACGCCCCAGCGTTTCCTCGAAAGACATATTCTTTTCGATCAGCAGTTTGCCAGTACCGTATAGAGAATGAATCAGAAAATCAAAGGCTTCTTCTTTGGACAGGCTGCTGTTTCTCACCGCAGACAGCGCCAGTTCTTCGAAAACGGCAGCTATGAACCCGGGTGCCGAGCTCGTCAAATTGCTGGCGGCATCCAAATTTGATTCTTTGATTTCCCGTACACTGCTGAAAACCGATAACAATTCATTCAGACGTTCTTTTTTATCCGCTGTCAATGCCTCACTGTGAACGACAAGCGAGACGCCCGCTTCAGCTTCGGACGTTATGGCAGGAATGAAACGTGATATACCAGCCTCCGTTTCAGCCTCCAAAAGACGCAGCGGCACACCGGCAGCAATGGAAACGATATGCGTATTCCTGTTTACATACGGGTGCAGACGGCGCAGTGTTTCAATGACATGGAGCGGCGGGACACATATCAAAATCAAACCGCACGTTTCAGCCCAGTTCTCAAGCGAATCCGCCGATACATTTGGATAATCTGACATCAGCGCCTGAAGCCGCTCCCCTTTCGTTCTTGTTTCAATAAAGAGCTCATTCTCCTTGATTTGGCCATGCTTCAACAGCTGCCTGGCGATCATATCGGCCATGCTGCCATATCCAATCAATCCAATCTGTTCCATCGACTCAGTCCTTTCATATACAATAAAGAGTGTACCGTTTTCAGCCCTTTTTCACAATTTCCCATAATCTTTTCATTTTTATCCCACAGTTTTTGTTTATGATAAACTCAAGTCATAAACCTATCATAATGAAATAGATTTAGTGAAAATAGAGAAACGGAGTGAACATGATGAATAACTATCGTGACGAAAACAGAACGGAAGGAAATGAGAATGAGGTCTTTCTAGCGAAAGAAAACGATCAGAGCCCCTCCTACTCAGCCCACAATGTGATTCATGACCAGGAGAAGAAAAAACGAGGGTTCGGATGGTTCAGACCGCTGCTCGGCGGCGTGATCGGCGGCAGTCTCGCTCTCGGCATTTACACGTTTACACCGCTAGGCGACCATGATTCTCAGGACACAGCAAAACAATCATCCAGCCAGCAGGAAACGCAATCTGTTACTGCGAAAAGCACGTCCTCTGAATCTAGCAAAAGCTCGTCAGACTCAAGCAGCTCATCTGCATTCAAGAACGAGGATTCTTCTAAAATCTCAAATATGGTGGAAGACATTTCACCGGCGATTGTCGGTATTACAAATCTTCAGGCCCAGTCCAACAGCTCTTTGTTTGGCTCTGACTCATCCGGTTCCAGCGAAGGTACAGAAAGCGGATCGGGATCGGGTGTCATTTTCAAAAAAGAGAACGGCAAGGCTTATATTATTACGAATAATCACGTCGTAGAAGGGGCGTCTTCACTGAAGGTATCTTTATATGACGGCACTGAGGCGACAGCAAAGCTGGTAGGCAGTGATTCGTTAACAGATTTAGCGGTCCTTCAAATCAGTGATGACCACGTAACAAAAGTGGCGAGCTTCGGTGATTCATCTGATCTCAGAACAGGCGAGACCGTCATTGCGATTGGAGATCCGCTCGGAAAAGACCTGTCCCGCACAGTAACGCAAGGAATTGTAAGCGGTGTGGACCGAACGGTTTCAATGTCAACATCAGCCGGTCAAACCAGCATTAACGTGATTCAAACCGACGCAGCGATTAACCCAGGTAACAGCGGCGGTCCATTGTTAAGCACTTCCGGCAAAATCGTCGGCATTAACAGTATGAAAATCAGTGAAGATGATGTTGAGGGCATTGGATTTGCAATCCCCAGCAACGACGTAAAACCGATTGCTGAAGAATTGCTGTCTAAGGGGCAAATTGAACGTCCGTATATCGGTGTCAGTATGCTTGATTTAGAACAAGTGCCGCAAAACTACCAAGAAGGCACACTCGGCCTGTTCGGAAGCCAGCTGAATAAGGGCGTATACATCCGTGAGGTCGCTTCAGGCTCTCCTGCTGAAAAGGCCGGATTGAAAGCGGAGGATATTATCATCAGCCTGAAGGGCAAAGAAATCAATACAGGCAGTGAACTGCGTAATATCTTATATAAAGACGCAAACATCGGTGATACCGTTGAAGTGAAAATCCTCAGAAACGGCAAAGAAATGACGAAAAAAATCAAACTCGACCAAAAAGAAGAAACAACTTCTTAAGAAATAGCGCCTCAGGCCGCAAAAGCGGTCTGAGGCTTTTTATTGAACAAAAGACCTATCGCTCTATGAAACACTCTGCCTCAACATCTGACATGATACTAATCAGATGTTGAAGCATCATTTGAGAAAGCGGTATGAACATGAAAACCGTGGGATTGAGCATGATCTGGGCAGGGTCAAACTTTTCTGCGCTAAGCTTTCTCCTTTCTGAATCGACTGTCGTGGGGAATTACACTGGGTGCCAGTAGTCTATTACACATAACAAATACGGCTCTCATCATGCGTTTCTGTAAAGCCCTCCAATATATCAGCTGACACTCAGCAAAGCCGAGGACGACTGCTTTTAGGCTTTGCCGTTTTTATTTCAGCATAACTGAACCGCAGTGAAAGTTTACAAACTCTTAGTCTCATAAAACGATCAGCGTCTGTTCCTTTGATCATCGCGCAGAACATAAAAAACCCCTGTCCGTAAAGGATAGGGGTTTCAGGTTATGACATATGCTGGTCTCTATAGAGTCTTTTATTTTTAATTCCATATGATTTCTGCACGATGTAAAGCGGCCTGTCTTTGGCTTCATCGTAGATTCTGCCGATATATTCGCCGACCATCCCTAGAATCAGAAGGACGATGCCGCTGAACAGGAGCTGGATCACAATAAGGGATGACCAGCCCGTAATCGTGCTGTCTGTGAATAGCTTCAAGTACAGCACGATAAACATATACAGAAATCCCGCACCTGACATGAACATCCCCGCGTAGCTTGCCAGTTTCAGCGGTTTGTGTGAAAATGTCGTGATGCCATCCATTGAAAGCTTGAGCATTTTCTTCAGCGGGTACTTTGTTTCTCCGGCGAGCCTTTCATCACGTACGTACTCGACCGCTGTCTGTTTGAAGCCCACCCAGCTGACGAGCCCTCTGACAAAAGGATTTTTTTCTTTTAATCTCTTCATTTCATCACAGACTTTTCTGTCCATAAGGCGGAAGTCCCCTGTATCAATCGGGATATCAATATCTGTCATGCTGCTGAGAAGACGGTAAAACATAGCCGCTGTTTGTTTTTTGAAAAAGGTTTCCCCTTTTCGTTTTGTCCGCACGGCGTACACAACCTCATAGCCTTCCTTCCACTTTTCAATCATATCTAAAATCAACTCAGGAGGGTCCTGCAAATCGGCGTCAATGACGGCGATTGCATTCCCCTGTGCATAATCCATACCCGCTGTAATGGCGATCTGATGCCCAAAATTCCTTGAAAAATCAATGATTTTCACTCTCGGATCGATCAGGCTGTGCTCTCTTAAAATCTCAATACTGCAATCTTTGCTTCCATCATTGACAAAAAGCAGCTCGTAGTTTTCCTTCGTTTGATCCATGACCTCTTTTAAGCGCTGATAGGTTTCATGAATGACAAGCTCTTCGTTATACACAGGTACAACAACTGAATATTGAATATGTCTGCTCATGTTTTTTCCTCCTATTCATCAGCATTTAGTTCGTATAATGTAACTGACTGATTCATTCCGCCAGATCCGCCGCCCATTTGGCTGTTTTCGCCTGAAGACTCGCTATTGCTTGATGTATCAGCTGAATCATTATTTTCTGTTTTCTGATCAGATGATGATTGTTGATCAGAACTTGATTGCCATTTAGATGAAGACACTTCTTTCCCGTTTTTCTCAACCCATTCAACAATGTCATTGTTTCCGCCTCTTCCCATTCCAGAAGCCAAGAAGTATTTCACTTTTCCTTCTTTTACTAGTTTTTTAAATTGAGTCAGTGTGATAGCCGGGTCAGAACCGCTGAATCCGCCAATAGCCATGACAGCTTTTTTCGTTTTAATAATATATGGCGCTGCTGTGTTCGAGTCTGTTGTGGCGAATAGATATTCAGCTTCGGAGTTATTCTCCTCTAGATATTTGATCAGTTTTTCATTTGCAGTCGCATCTGACATACCCATGCCTTTTCCGCTGGCTGAAGCGAGCTGAGGCCCTGTTTCAGGCTGTGAGCTGTTGCCTCCGTACAGAAGCGGTGTGCTTGCCCAATAAATCGGCATCACCAGCAATGCGAGAAGAGCTGCAAGTGATACATAATAACTGATCGGTTTTTGGCGCTGTTTGAACAGCAGCAGAGCAATCGCTGACAACGCCCCGATAATCCCTACGCCAATGCTCCAGCCAGCGCCGATTTGATCGTTGTAATTCCTGAGAATAAACAATTCAAACCCAGTTGTCGCAAGAATCGCTGCCGGCAGAAGCCATGATGTCCAGCCTGTCTGATTGCGGTACAGGTGAACAAGGGCAACCCACCCCGCCCCGACAAGAGCCGCAATCGGCGGTGCCAGCATAATGAGATAATAATGATGGAAAAATTCTGCGACACTGAAGAATCCGGCAATCGGTACAAGCCATGCGACCCAGAACACCGTTTCCTTCTGCTCTGCAGATAATCTTCTTCTTTCTCTCGCACCCGCGATCAGTAAACCTGCGATTCCAAAAATCGCAAATGG
Organism: Bacillus sp. RHFS10; assembly: GCF_016757475.1. Lineage (NCBI taxonomy): Bacteria > Bacillati > Bacillota > Bacilli > Caryophanales > Bacillaceae > Bacillus > Bacillus sp. RHFS10. Next base: position 66,877 of record NZ_JAESPO010000005.1, on the reverse strand, counting down.
CAGAAGCCAGCTGATTTGATCAGACAATTCTTGTTGGAAAAGCCGCAGCGGACCAGGTGTTCCCGTTCCGAACATTCCTGAACCTGATTGCATTTTCGAGCCGGTTCCTGCACCGCCTTCCCCTCCGTCTCCGCCAGGTCCGCCCTGATCGCCGTCTCCGCCGCTTGGAGGGCCTCCTTGACCGCCGCTCGGCATTTCTCCGCCGTTTGGCATTTGACCGTTGGATGGAGGTGCCGCCATATTGCCATTTGATGATTTGTCATCACTTGATGAGCTGCTGCTTGATGACTGGTTAGGCGGCGCTTGAGTTTGTGATGAATTGTTATCAGAAGACGGCATTTCTTTCGAGGCGTCTCCGGTTGATCCGCTCTGTCCGCCGCCGGAATTTTGGCCTGTCAGCCGCTGAATCCCGTTATATCCGAAAGCCAATTCCAAAACAGAGTTGGTCTGGCTGCTTCCGATATAAGGCCGCTTGCTTGCAGGGATATTGTCAACAATGAGCGGCCATGATAACGAAACAGCTGCTAATACAGCTAACGCACTTACCAAAGAAATGATTTTTTTCTTAATTGTGGCGTTTGCCGCAATCAGATAGAACAATAAGAAGGCCGGTAAAATCATATAAGCTTGAAGCATTTTTGTATTGAAACCTATTCCAACGACGAAAAATGCTGCTAACAGCCAGATCAACTTTCCTTTTCTGATCGCTTTAAAGAGGAGCCATGTGGCAAGCAATAAGAAAAATACCAGTAATGCATCGACATTGTTTGTTCGTGCTACAGCTACAGCAATCGGCGTACATGCCATAACAAATGAGGCAATGCGCGCCGCCGTTTTACCGAATGTCGGCTTAATCAGCAAGTACATCAGAAGGACTGAACCTACACCCGCCAATGCTTGAGGGAGAATGACGCTCCACCCGTGCATACCGAATATTAATGCGCTAATCGTTTGGATTTGGTATGTAACAGGCGGTTTATCAACTGTTATAAAGCCGGCAGCATCGAACGAAGCATAAAAGAAATGATGAAAGCTTTGCATCATACTTGTAACTGCCGCGGTGTAATAAGGATTCACCGTGTCGTCATTCCAAATGTTATAGATATTTAAAAATGCAGATGCGAGCAAAATGAGGATAAGGACGATATCCAGCTCGCGTTTTTTCTTTTCCACTTGTTTTTCACTCCTTTTTGTCTAACTTTGAAATAGTGTAACAAGCAAATATGAATAAACTATTAATAAACAAAGGCAATATTTTTGCCGAAGCCATTTTGTGCCAATCGTCCATATATACAACGGGTTTTAAGCCATTTCTCCCAACCGTCACCTGATATGTCCTGCCCAATGTTTATGCAGCCTTTATGATAATAAAAAAAGCCTCCCGGCAGCGCCGGAAGGCAAATCAATCTCAATTTAGTGTATCGGTTTTAGTTTTGCTTCTATTTCAGCTCTTCGATGCTCAAGATACGGAGGAAGAGCGATCGTTTGGCCGAGCTCATCAAGGTTTTCATCAACCATAAATCCCGGTCCATCTGTTGATAACTCGAACAAAATGCCGTTCGGCTCTCTGAAATACAGCGCCTTGAAATAGTAGCGTTCAACGATGCCGGAATTGCTATAGCCTTCCCGGCTGATGATCTGATGCCACCCGGCAAGCTCTTCTTCATCTCTTACCCGAAACGCGACATGGTGAACACTTCCTTTTCCTTGGCGTTCGCGCGGAAGATCGTTTCTTTCTATTAAATGGATTTCTGTTGCAGCACCGCCTTCTCCAGATTCCAAAATGACGGCGGCTCCTTGTCCTTCGACTGTTTCACGGCTGATTTCTGTAAATCCGAGAATATTCATCAATACGTGTAAAGTGGGTTCAGCGTACGGTACAGTCAGCTCAACCGGCCCTAACCCGCGAAACGAAAATTCTTCCGGAATACCGCTTTGTTTAACAGGCAGGCCATATCCTTTTCCTTTCTCATCCGCAGTCAGCACAAGGCGCTGCCCTTCATGATCTCGGAATGCCAATATGTCACGTCCCGCTCTTTGGGTGACTCCGCTATGCGCCACCTGATGCTCTTCAAAACGTTCTTTCCAAAAATGCAGGGCTTCTGTGCTTGGAACACGCAAACCAATAGAAGAAATACTGTTTGTGCCCGCATGAAACGGCACAATGCGGGGAATCTCGAAAAACGTCAGCTCAGTTCCCGGATTTGCCACTTCATCTCCGTAGAACAGATGGTACATTGTCGGTTCATCTTGGTTGACGGATTTTTTGACGAGCTTTAATCCTAATACTTTCTTATAAAAATCTAAGTTTTTTTGTGCGTCGGCCGTTAATGCCGACACGTGGTGAATGCCGTTGACTTTCATATGCTGTCCCTCCAGGTCATTTTATCTCGATTTCGAGATATTATATCATAGTTATATATTTAGTGTTCTAATAACAAGGTATTTTATTCCCATGGGAAAGTCAACATATCAGCTTCATCGGAGGTTCGTTATTTTGCTAGGTTCTTACAGCATCCTCTATGACAGTTGAAATCCGACCGAAAAACACGAACTTTATAACTTAAAAAATACATTTTTATTCGTTTATTAATTATTAAAGCAGGCGTTTCCATAGGTTTATCAGCCACATTGAAAGCAAATATCGAAAATCAGAAAATTTATTTAATTTCACTTTTCTAAAATAGGGTTTACAATATGAAAAATAGATTCTTCATCATGAAGCTTCAACATCATAGGAGGTTAAGGACATGCATACTGAAGACAACGGTTTGAAAAAAGAGATAGGCCTCTTGTTTGCCCTTACTCTTGTCATCGGAACCATTATCGGTTCAGGTGTGTTTATGAAGCCTGGCGCTGTGCTCGCTTATTCGGGTGATTCAAAGACAGCGCTATTCGCCTGGCTGTTGGGCGGTATTTTAACACTGGCGGGCGGTTTGACAATCGCGGAAATCGGAACGCAGATTCCGAAAACCGGCGGGCTCTATACGTACCTTGAAGAAGTGTACGGAGAGTTTTGGGGGTTTTTGTGCGGCTGGGTGCAGATTATCATTTACGGTCCGGCGATTATCGGCGCGCTGGGTTTATATTTTGGATCTTTAATGGCGAATCTTTTCGGCTGGGGATCTGGACTATCAAAAGGAATCGGAATTATAGCCGTTCTCTTTTTATGCATCATTAATATTATCGGTACAAAATACGGCGGCTTTGTCCAAACGCTGACAACGATCGGCAAGCTGATTCCGATTGCATGCATCATCATCTTCGGTCTTTGGAAAGGCGATCAGCACATCTTTACAGCAGTAAACGAAAGCATTTCCGATATGAATTTCGGAGCAGCCATCTTGGCTACACTGTTTGCTTACGACGGATGGATTCTTCTGGCCGCTCTCGGCGGAGAAATGAAAAATCCCGAAAAGCTGCTGCCACGCGCAATGACTGGCGGATTATTAATCGTAACAGCCATCTATATTTTCATTAATTTTGCATTGCTTCACATCCTGTCTGCGAACGAAATAGTCACACTTGGTGAAAATGCGACAAGCACTGCTGCGACCATGCTGTTCGGTTCAGTTGGCGGAAAGCTGATCAGTGTCGGGATTATTGTCAGTATCTTCGGCTGCTTAAACGGAAAGATCCTTTCTTTCCCGCGGGTGTCCTACGCGATGGCGGAACGCAAACAGCTTCCATTTGCTGAAAAACTGTCACATGTGCATCCGACGTTCCGCACACCATGGATTGCGATTACCTTCCAGATTGCTGTGTCTTTGATTATGATGCTGATCAGCAACCCTGATAAACTTTCGGAAATCTCTATTTTCATGATCTACATTTTTTATGTAATGGCCTTTTTTGCGGTGTTTATCCTCCGCAAGCGAACAAAGGGAGAAAAGCGCGCCTACAGTGTTCCGCTTTACCCATTCATGCCGATTTTGGCAATCGCGGGCTCATTCTTTGTGTTAGGAAGCACACTGATTACAGATACAATGAGCTGTGGATTATCAATCCTCACCGGCCTTGCCGGACTGCCTGTTTATTACTGGATGAAAAAACGAAAAGCTAGCTGATAAAACGGTTCCCTTGTTTTGGGAACCGTTTTTTGGTGAAACAGAAGAAAAAAGTTGACAGGAAAAACACAACTTTTGATATACTTTTTACGTTAAGCAGAAGGATTTTGCCAACTTGGGTCGTTTTTTTGTACCGAAGCAGGCCATGATAAGGAGACATGATTTACCGAAAAAGTCAAGCCGCGTTTTTTTCGACTTTTCCTGTTTTTTTTCGACAAAAGGCTATATAATAATTTGATGTGTGCATTGTCTCATTCAAACTATGGAGGGTTTTTAATGATAAGAAGAAAAAAAGATAAGTTCTCACTCCTTTTAACAGAAATCGCAAAGAATATAGACGAAACTGCCGAATATTTTGTGAACTTTAAGGTCACAAACCAAACGACGCTTAAAGAATTCGCAGATACGTTAAAGGAATATGAAACAAAAGGTGACAATCATGTTCATGTCATGATTAAAGAGCTTAACAAAGCGTTCATCACTCCTATTGAACGCGAAGATATCCTTCAGCTGACAAACAGCCTGGATGATGTGCTTGACGGAATCGAGCATTTCTCTGCCATGATGGAGATTTTTTCAATTACTTCATCAGACGAGCATATCGATAAATTCAGCGGATACATCAGAGAATGTGCGAAAGAAATTTTGATTACAATTGAGCTGCTGGCAGAAAACCGCTTAAAGGATATTCAGCCTCACGCAATCAAAATTAAAGAATATGAGCACAGCTGTGACAACCTGCACAGAAAATCATTAAAGAATCTTTTCGGAAATGAAACAGATCCGATCAAAGTGATTCAATACCGTGAAATTTACGAAACGCTTGAAGAAATTGCCGACTCTTGCCAAAGTGTTGCCAATAATCTTGAAACCATCATTATGAAAAACGCGTAACGAGGGGTAAAAATGGATATTCTATTCATATTAACGATACTAATAGTCATTTGTGCTCTGGTGTTTGATTTCATCAACGGGTTTCATGATACGGCGAACGCAATTGCCACTTCGGTATCCACAAAAGCGCTGAAACCGCGCCACGCCATTATCATGGCGGCTGTGATGAACTTTATCGGGGCAATGACATTTACAGGTGTTGCAAAAACCATTACGAAAGACATCGTGGACCCTTATACACTGGAAAATGGTTCAGTTGTCATTTTGGCTGCGCTACTCGCTGCGATTGCCTGGAACCTGATCACATGGTACTACGGCATTCCAAGCAGCTCATCTCATGCCATCATTGGAGCTATTGCCGGTGCAGCTATTGCCGCGGCTGGATTTGCTGCGTTAAATTATAAGGGCTTTATCAAAATAATTGAAGCACTGATCCTATCACCCATTATTGCCTTTGTTCTTGGTTTTATTCTTTACAGCATCGTTAAGCTGATTTTCAAAGACAGCAATTTGTCGAAAACGAACAAGCAGTTCCGCAGAGTGCAAATTGTAACAGCTGCCCTGCAATCGTATACACACGGAACAAACGATGCGCAAAAAGCAATGGGAATTATCACAATGGCTCTCATCACAGCGAATTTACATACTTCTGCTGATGTCATTCCAACCTGGGTGCAATTCGCCTGCGCGACAGCCATGGGTCTTGGAACTTCAATCGGCGGCTGGAAAATCATCAAAACCGTTGGCGGAAAGATCATGAAAATCCGTCCGGTAAACGGTGTTTCCGCTGACTTAACCGGGGCAGCCATTATTTTCGGCGCCACATTTATACATTTGCCGGTCAGCACAACCCACGTCATTTCTTCATCTATCCTTGGCGTCGGTGCGTCACACCGGGTAAAAGGCGTAAACTGGGGCACAGCTAAGCGTATGCTCGTGACATGGGTCATCACGCTTCCGATTTCAGCGACACTCGGTGCCATCGCCTACTTTATTTTAAATATGATTTTTTAATGGTACACCGCTTCTGTCAAAGGAGCGGTTTTTTTGATGGAACAGGAAAATCAGCGGGATCTCTCGAATACAATAAGCAGAACCTATTTCAGATGTGAGGGATTCATGCATGCTTTTATTCTTTCAGATCATGGTCTGGTGCATCATGGCCGGATTAGGCTTATACGTGTACGCCACGTGGCGTTTCGAAGCGAAGGTCAAAGAAAAAATGTCCGCCATCCGGAAAACATGGTACTTGCTGTTTGTTTTGGGTGCTATGATATACTGGACATATGAGCCCTTTTCCCTGTTTACCGACTGGGAACGGTATCTCATTGTCGCTGTCAGTTTCGCTTTAATTGACGCTTTCATCTTCTTAAGTGCATACGTCAAAAAACTGGCCGGCAGCGAACTAGAAACCGACACAAGAGAAATCCTCGAAGAAAACAACGAAATGCTTCACATGTATCTCGATCGGCTGAAAACATACCAATACCTATTGAAAAACGAACCGATCCACGTTTATTATGGAAGTATAGATGCATATGCTGAAGGTATTAATAAGCTGCTGAAAGCCTATGCCGATAAAATGAACTTAACGGCCTCACTTTGTCACTATTCGACACAGGCCGATAAGGACCGGTTAACCGAGCATATGGACGATCCGGCAGACGTGCAGACACGGCTCGATCGAAAGGATGTTTATTACGACCAATACGGAAAAGTGGTTCTCATCCCATTTACCATCGAGACACAGAGCTACGTCATCAAGCTGACGTCTGACTGCATTGTCACGGAATTTGATTATTTGCTTTTCACATCATTAACGAGCATATATGATTTAGTTCTGCCAATTGAGGAGGAAGGTGAAGGATAATGGAACGCGCGTTTCAAAACGGATGCGAGCCCCGGGCGGCAAAACCGTCAAAGATGCTGAAAAAACGTTCAACCACCAGTGTCGCAAGCTATCAAGTCAGCCCGCATACAGCAAGAATCTTCAAAGAAAACGAACGGCTGATTGACGAGTATAAACGAAAAAAAGCATGATCACACTAAAAGGACAAGGGAAAACAGCTCTTGTCCTTATTCCTTTTCTTAAAGGGTTACATATACTAAAACAAACAGAGGATATTGTCAGGTGATACAGTGAAAAAATTGGTGAGGCGTGTGAAGTTTGTTGATTACGGAAGGTTTGGCCTTTCCGGGTATTCGCTTCGGGTGCGGGAGCGCAGTGCAGGTATATTAAAAAAGTTGAAGAAGAAAAAATAAATCCCGGAAACTCCGGGATTTTTTGCTGCGATTAGCTTAATTGCGCCGCGATCTTTGCTTTAGTCGCCGGCCCGTAAATACCGTCTGCCGCTAAACCGTTAACAGACTGAAAACGCGCAACCGCATCAGCAGTTTTCGGTCCGTAAATGCCGTCAATTCCGTTATTGGCAGCTCCTTTATCAGGGTAAAAATAGAGAGCGGCCAGTGCTCGCTGCACCTGAAAGACATGTTCGCCTGAGGCGTAAGGTGTTGTCAGTTTGATTATTCCGTCCGGGAGCGGATAGAGATCGGGTTCTTCAGCGTACGATGGCGCACTTACAATTAGCACTTGACCGACCTGAATGAGATTCGGATCTTCGATATTGTTCCACTCTTGCAGCTGGGCAACAGTGACACCGAACGCTCTCGCTATGGATGTTAGCGTATCACCCTGTTTCACGACATAGGTTTGGCTCGCGCCTCCCCCAATCCCAGCTTTAAACGTATCCCATATATTCAACAGCTGGCGCGGACATTCCTTCCCTGACCAATACTTATGAGGGACGACATTGGCGAGAATGATATTGTGCTCAGCCATTAATATTTTAATAAGCCACTGGGCATTTGCTGTTGCTTGAGCGAAATCTCCATCGGCATTTTCACAAATTTCAATCCCAATAGAAGCCCGGTTGCCGCTGCCGTTTCCGTCTCCCGCATGCCAGCCGTTTTCATTTAATGGCAGATGCTGATAAATGTCTGTATCATCAACAGTAAAATGCCAGCTAGTCGCCGTATCAGGATTTTTCAAATAGCGGGCATGTGCTTCGGCATCCGCTCCGGGTGCAGTGTTCGCTGTATTATGCACTGTAATGTAGAACGGTGTCATGAGGTAGCCTGGACGGTTATTTGCACCGACTGGAATAAAGTCTTGAATGATGTTAACCATATGATCTCTCCTTATTTCATCAGATTATTTTCCTTTAACAAGTCACGCTGTTTTTTCCCTTTTTCTGTTACATAGTTGTTTTTAAACCAAGCGGCAACTGTTGTCCCTATTGTAAAAATGAGAGATCCGGCAGAATAAAGAGCATCAGCAAGCTGATTGACCTGCTCCTCTCGAATGTCCAATGGTGATTTGCCAAACATCAACATGGTTTGGTTAATGAATGCAACCAAAAGAAGCACCGTCCTGATGACCGTGCCTTTGTCGTACGTTTTCATAAAAATCCCCCTAATGCTGCAGCAGGTTGTACATAATGGCGATGGCTCCGCCAATGATCCCTGTGCATACTGCCGTAATGATGGCACCTGTGATGGTGCGTTTAATCCACGTTGTATTTTCATCAATTTTGTTTAACTTCTCGTTCAGCGTCATGATTTGCTGGTCTTGCCGGTCTGACACGCGTTCTAATACGGAAACCCGCTGCTCTAGCGCTTTTTGCTCACCTTTCATGTCTGTTAAATCCTGTTGGAACACATTAACATCTAACTCTTGCTGCATCACTCACTCCTCCTTTACATGCGGATCACCTCCCTTCCGAGGGCCGAAATGGTTATGAAATCGCGGTTCCTTTTACCGAAAGAGATCCGCCGGTGATACTGGCGATCTCCATGATGATCTCCTTAAACCCTTTAATCTCAAAGGCCCACGCCTCAGCTTTCCCTAACGTTCCCGAGGCAGAGGACGCATCATCAGATTTCACGCCTCTGATCGGAAGTTTCTGTCCTGACAACGATTTACCCCAAAATTTCACCTCACTCGTTTCCGCTGTGCCGTATACTTCAACGAGTAAATGCGCGGCACCGTTCACAGGTAAAGCAGCACCTTCGCCGGCGGAATCGGCATTTTCATGAAAGACACAATCAACCGTGTTGCGGGCTTTTACTTTCAGCAATCCATCGTCTGTCTGAATCGTCGAAAAGTCAATCTGCAAAGGGGCTTTTTCACTTACACGCACATCCATTTCTCCCGCCCCGACTGATTGGTAGACTGCAAATTCCGATTGCTGAAGGTTCCCGTTCACATAACGGAAGCGATAATAGCGTTTAGAGAGATACACCCAGTCCGTCTCCGTCAGGACACCGGCTGCGGCATTAACTGCTGCTGTCGTTGTCCAAACATTATTGTTGTCGCTTTCTTCAACAAAGAGCGTGCCTTCGCGATCTGCATACGCCCAGCCCTTTACTTTCGAAATCAGAACCGCGCCCAGCCTGTCTTGCCCGAGCTGACTGTATGCCTCAGTCGCCTTTAAGGCAGCGTTTGTTAAAATCTCCGCGACACCTGACAAGTTCGCAACAGGTGTCACAAAATCATTTTTTCCTCCTCTGTAGGGCTTTACAGCTCCAGCTTTTCCAGTCTTATCGAGAGGAAACTCATATTGATACTTCACCATCTTCATCCTCCTTTTGATCTAAAAACAGGCAAAATAAAAAAGCCTTACATGGCTTTACCGGTAATGCCTTTATACTGATCAGGGGTAATCAGCTTTTTGTTCACACCCTCTGCCAGATCCTCAATTGAACAGTCTTGATATGCGATAGCCTGTTTCACCATCTCCGCTGTCGCCCACTCAAAATGCAAGGCAAGCACCCAATAATTCATTCAGCATGATCTCCTTTCAAGGAAAGTAATGAAAGCTTAATATCTGACAGCTCGCTCCCCAATGTTTTGTTCAGTTCTTCAAGCTGCTTGCGAGCCAGCTTTTCCTGCGACAATTCCTGAGCGAGAAGCTCCACCTGATTAGGCGGCTCGTACGGCGGGTTTTTTTGTGACTCCTCCCACCAAGATTCGAGCTCTTTTTGGGTTGGGATTGGGGCGCGCAGGTTCCATTCAGCTATATAAGACCCTTCCCCGTCATTTTGAACGATAAAATCTTTTGTTGGATCTGTATTGGGATATTTATACATGATTGCTTCTGCGATCATCATTTTTCCTCCTATACTTATACTGTAGGATAGTTAAGCCCTCCAATTTCTTGAATGTTTATAAAATTGTATGCCTCGTTATAATCGGATACACCTCTTCTATCACTACCACCATAGTTGCAATAGCAATAGATCTCTATATAATCACCTTTGTTCATAGGAACGGTTACATAACCATTTAAGCCAAGGTACATTTCATTTTGCTTATCAACAAAATCCCCTCTCTTATGGTCAACCGGTTTATACAATGATCCATTTAGATAGAGTTTCAAATGAAAATTGATGTATGCCGGTGTATTTATCATATACAGCCCAACTCCCACTAAAAACATTCCATCATTAGGAGCAACGAATCTACTATTTTTTGTATCAAAAGCATTGTGACTATCTTTTATTTTGCGATTAAACTGAATTTTTGTATGAGCTGCTTTATCAAGATACTGAATCCCGGTAGTTCCTATATTCGCATGAGCGAATCCAGAAATTTTATGCCAAGCTGTCCAGCCGGAACCACTCCACCAGTGCCGTATCCATGTGCCAGTATTATCAAAATAACTGTTAGATTCATTTCCAGTCCCATAAAAATATTGAGCAAATCTATAATCATGATATTTCTCATTTTTTATGATTCCGTAACCAAGTGGATAACCCGTAGTATTTCCTTGACCAACATCCATTAATGTTAGCCCCCGAGGATATTCATCTCCTCCAGTTCTTGCATCTTGAATTGCATTAGAGCCTGTAAGTATGGTTAATTTTTGATTCGTATAATTTGTGTCAACATAGTTTTTAGCCTCAGCTAAGGATTTATCTGCTTTGTTCTGAGCGCTTGCCTCAGTCTCAATCTTATTCCATCCTTTAAACACGCCATCTGTATGAATCGTTGCCATCCAAAAGGTTCCGTCATAACTTCTAGATGCCAAAATTGTTTTTCGCCCCCCGCCTCCTGTTTCGATAACATCATAGTTATACCAAGATCCATCCCCTAAAACAGGATTGTTTGTTATAACACTCCCCACTGCATAATAAAAGCCAGAGGGTAGCGTTAATAAGTCAGTTCCATCTGGGATTTTAGTTCGGTAGCCCTGAGTATCAGTTAATTTATATAGTTGTGCATGATTCCATTTGTCCTTATCAGATTTTGTTACGTGGATATCTGTTTTATTGGCATGTGCATCTATTTTCTTTTGAGACCCTTCTGTAGTTTCAGATTCAATCCATGCCGTCCATGTTGCAGAATCATTTTTTCTAATTCTAAAAAAAGATTGCTCTCCCTTAAATCCGTCATAAGCTATTTGAACAAGTGTGTTTTTATAGCTCATCACAAGAAGAAAGCACCTGTTTAGGCCCGGACCGTTCAGGCCGTCGTTGTATATCAAATACATACCGGTATCGGTTAAATCATTATAATCTGTGATTTCGGTTACGCTCTTGTAGAAGACTCTTCCATCATCGTCTGATATCTTACTTAACTGCGCATTATTCCACTTTGACCTTTCAGCAGCAGTAATGTGTATCGTGTCATCATTAACATGCTGATCAAAATCCTTCTTCGCCGCCTGCTGCACGTTATCCACATTCCCCAGCCCGACTTGCGCCTTTGTTGTGTTGTGCGGGTTGTTCATGTCGTTTTTGTGGGCGGCGAGGTCTGTGTGGGCGTCTTTTATGCCTTTTTCCCAGCGGTTGACGTCGTCTTCGTTGATCGGGTCGTCGGGGAGCCAGTCTGTTTTTTCTTCGTATGCCATGTTTACACCACCTCAAAAGTAAATCTGAAATCGAGTGTTCTGTTTTCACTGACGTCCAGGTCTGTTTTTCTCTCTGTGATCACATTGCCCAGCTCGTCAAAAATTTGTACCGTTTCGATATGCTTGATGTCTTCCTCACGTTTTGTCAAGACGGTGACTGTCGCTCCGTCAATAGTGAGTTCTACTATTTCTGTTTTTTGTCCGTTCAGCAGCACGTGATCAATTCTGCTTTTTAGATCTGCCGCTGTACGTTCTCTGTATATGGTTGAAATCAAGTTAAGACCACCTCATTGTTGTTAAGGGTGACAGAATAACCGACCTTCAGCTCACTGGCTGTTCGGTATCTGCGGTGATTCAGGATGACTGTATCTTTGATTTGAAGCGTTTCGTTCAATCCGCCTCTGAGCGTATACGCCAAATGAGCGGGCTTCATGTTTTCTATCGTTTCGATCAGCTCATTCATGTGCTGAAGGTCATCAACATTGATATCCACGTTAAATCGGTATTCGCCGGGCAGCAGGCGGACCTGTGCAGATGGTTTTTTTAAGAAACGATTGACCGCCTGCTCAATGGCCTTGTAGGTGATTGGCGGAATGTTCGATATTTTTGAAATGAGACGCAACCGTCTGATCTCATCCGTATCACCTGATTCCCGCGGGACGTTTAGAATTTTTTCCCAGCGGCTTAGCCCCCATGTCGCTGTCGGCACGAATAGCTGATCGGTCAGATCAAAGATGCTGTGATTCTGTTGATCAAACTCAGGCGCTTCCGCTTTCAGCAGCTCAGCCATTTCTTTCAGGCTGGTGAGAAACGGCGGCAGATACGCTGTCATGTCATCAAGTTTGCTCAATGATCTTCACCTGCCCAAGCTTAGGAATTTCCACGTCGCTCAGTACCAGATTTTCTGAGGTGCCATTGATTTTTATGTTGGAATAATCACTGACTGACGGTGAATTATAGACGATATTGTTAATTTGAGAAAGGCGGATGACGTTGTCTTCGAACGCCATTTTCTTAAAGAGGTTTAGAACGCCCTCTTCAATTTCCGACTTCACTTCATCAATTGAGTGATTGATCTCAGGCAGCACTTCGGCCGAAATCTCAACATCCTTCCAGACCGCACTTTCCACTGTGACATAGGCTCCAATTGGCGCCTGTCCTTCCCCCTGTCCTGGTTCAGGGTCGATATAGTCTTTCACTTTTTGAATCAAGATATCGGAAGCCGGCTCGAGATTCACATTCGTAACGACAATTTTGACCGTGCCGTCTCCCTTCCAAAGCGGAAAGATCTTTGCTTTCCCAATACCGTCCACTTCTTCAGCCCACTCTTTATAGTGCATTTTGTTAGCGCTGACAGCCTCGCGCCGAACCCTTGTAAAATACCGTTCTCTTAAGCTGTCGTCTCCTTCTTCCTCACGCCCCGGGATCAGGATTTCTTTAACAATGGCTGTCTCTAATCCGGGAATGGTATCCAGCGAAAGTAAATGGCGTCCAGTCAGATTGGCGTTTCCCGCATCACCAGGTGTTTCACAGATGAGCGTCCCATCTGCCGTATATTGAAAATAAAGATTATCAACATAAAAGCGTGAGCCCGCAGGAATGGTAACCCCAGATGTAAACTCTCCCGCTCTGACCGCCTTTGTTGCGGCTGTCCGTTCAATCCCCGCTTCCGCTGCACGCCGGTCTAAAAATTCGCCTTGGGCGGTATCAGAAAAGACCAGCTCAAGCACGGTGTCCAGCCATATATATGACTTCGCAAGCTCGGCTGCCGCCGGAGCTAACGCATTATAAATGACGCTGCCTTCTCTTGTGTCAATATCTGCGGAAATGCTGTTGAGCATGCGTTCCATAATCTCTTCAAAGGTCTGCTCCTCAAACATCTTCACCAATCACCTCCTCAATCTCAAGCGCCCCTTCATCTGTCTCCACCACAAAGGAAACATGAAACGCATCGCCTTGTTTTTCTATCTCAAAATCTGTTACAGCAGATATCCGGTCGTCATAAATCAGTGCTTCTTCTATCAGCCTCGGAATCTCCATTTTTTTATAGGCATCAGTCGTCTCATGATCTGTCAGCACGTCCTGAAGCTCATTTCCGACATTATGGCTGTATACGGAATACGCATATCGTTCTGTTTGTAAGGCGATATACACGAATTGTCTGATCGCTTCAAGCCCGGTAATCAGCTCATTTGTAATTCTTCCGTTTTCAAAATCTATTTTGTATGTTTGCGAGGTTTCAATAACGTCACTTTCATCCTCAAAATCCTCAAACTCCACTTCTGGTGTCAGGGCCATGATGCCCACTCCTTTTTGACAAGCTAAATAAAAAACCCCTTCGTGCTGAAGGTTTGTCTATACTTTATCTAAAATAAAAAACGATTGACCGCCAGTCAGAGCCGCGGTCATGACGCGATCCCCCGGCTCGAGTGCATCGTCTCCTCCGGACTTCATCCGTTTTGGGATGATGAGGGCGTCAGCCGGTATGATCAGTTTGCTGTTTTCTTTTAATTTGATTTCAACAGGAGAAACCGAAACCACCTCAGCCGGGAGCAGCTCCACCGGAGACTCAGCGTCAACTGCGCCGACGGCCAAATGTTTAATCGCCTCACTCAATCTCATCAGGAAACTCCTTCCGGCATGGTATTCTTTTCGATAACATCAATGGTCATCGTATGTTTCATTCCTTTAAACTCGTGCCGGTCCGTATCTACCCAGTAGGTTTTCTTGATCCCGGCCTCCGGAATGGATATATAGACAGGCAAACCGCTCCTTACTTCCGGAATGCCGACCGCCTGAATATTTTTCAGTTCTTTTTTGACGCCCTTTTTTTCAGCAAGTCGCACATCTGCCCGCTGCTGAAGCTGAGCTTGGTTGATATCATCTGTGACCGTCTCCGTATATTGAAGCACACCGTATTTGTTTAAGCCTGAACTGTCCTTGGCAGACGCTTTATACGTCTTCTTGTCTTTCTGCCGGCGGAGCACAACCCGTGTTGCAGTGTCGTTTATGGAAGTGCTGTATTGGTAACCCGTGATATTGACGCCAGTTTCCAACACCCATACCTCTGACGGATCTGGCCAAGCACGCAGACCGAGCTTTCCTTTTTCTGAAAACAGCTGATAATGCCGCCCAGTCTGGCTTTTCGTCTGTTTCAGCGCTTTTAAGATGATGTCATATAGGGTCGTATCATTTTTTATGACAAGGCTTTTGATCGTATGGCCTGTGTTCGCAATCGAAGTTGTCGGTATTTGAAAATCATTGGCGATCCGCCTGATCATCTGGTCGGCCCGCTGATTGGAAAACACGTACACATCCTGATTTTTGACCAAGTATTGGAGCATATCATACGCACTGAAGGCAAGCGTATGCTCGTCCGGTGTTCTTGCAAAAACAATGCCGCGAAAAAGCTCTTTTCCCTTCCACTTAAACAAGACCGTATCTCCCTCAGTAACGCTGTAATACGTCTGGTCGCCCTGTTTGATGACGATGGTTGCTTCTATGGAGCGAGGCGCCTGATAACGGTGGCCTTCAAGCGATACGCTTTCTGCCACTAGCTCGAGCCACTCTGTGTCTTTAATGACAAACAGTTCTATCATCACACATCACCTGTTTCATTGCGGTATCTTTAATTTTTGGCCGGGAAAAATCCAGTGCCCCGGCTGCCTGATGTTCCGTTTGCTCCGTTTGATCATTGCTGTTTTATTAGCGTTCCAAATTTTGCGCCATTGCGTGCTGTTCCCATAAAACCTGCCGGCAATGTCCCACAGCGTATCTCCCTTTTTCACGGTGTAGGTTTTTGGAGACGCCTTCGACGGGCGCTTTGCCTTTGTTTTTTTCTTCTGTTTGATTTTTCGTGGGGAAGCGGTTTTGTATTCTTTCAGGACGATATCAAAATCCCTATCTCCTATCTCGTTGTCCCCTTCACTGTATTTAAGGCTTTCAATGCTGCATGTCATATTGATTTTTGTTCCCGTAATTAAAAATTGGACAGGCTTTTTAGCCTTCATCCATTTTTCAATTTTCGAAATGGCATTCTCAGGTGACGGGAGATTTTGATATTCAGCTATCGGTATATACTTTTTTGGAAAAAAAGAAGAAAATGAAATTTCTTTCGCTCCAGGTTCTTCAATAAACGTTATTTCTCCCAGCCCTGTTATCTTTACTGAGTCATTCTGCACACTATTCGCTATATCCAACGTTTCAGGAAGAACAGGAAACCGCAGCTTTTCCTTCCCCTGTGATATCCAAAATTCATAAACAGACTTAGTCAAAAGCTACGACCCCCTTTGTTCCGGTGTTCATGTCTTTTTGTAATTCATCAAGTAATGCCTGCTTAATTTTTGCTACCAGGCTGTCAGCGTCCTGTCCATTATGGAAATGCTGATCACCATTAAACTCAATCTTAATTTCTTTCGTTCCGGCCGTTTGTATCGTTTGCCGGGTTCCAGAGGTAACGGCTGAAACTTGTCCTGAGGAAAGCTCAGACTGCTGGGATTGAGACGGATCTGTCACTTCCATCCCGAGAGCTTGCGCCGCTTTCTGAAGGAGGTAGCGGCCGCGGATGCCCCGCTCCTCCGGAATGATCCATTCCCGCTTGTTTCCTTCACCGACACGGGCGATTTGCTCTTTTGTAATCAGTCCGCCGTTGGCATAACCGACATACGGACCGCCACGTTTCAAGCTTTTAATACCAGGTACATTGTCAATTGAGCCGTATCTGCTTTTGATATATCCTATAGCGGCAGCAGCGTTGTGAATCGGATTTTTAATGTTACCCATACCCGGTGCTTTATGAGCATTGAATGTGGTCGGAACTGTCTGCATGAGACCTTGCGATGGATTCCCCGCCTTCGCGTTACTATCCCACAGGTTAATAGAGTTAGGGTTACCTCCTGATTCATACTGAGCAATCGTCATCAAACCTGAAAGCCAGCTCAATGGTGTTTTTGTGGCCATCATTGCAGCCATAAGCCACTGTTTCACATTTCCACCTGCTGCACCCATTCCGGAATATGCAGCAGCCAGTGAACCAGCTTGCTTTTCAGCATATTTTTTCACATCTACAGAATCCAGACCTTTTACAACACCAACAGAGGCAAAACGCCCCAAGCTCATCATGACACGAGAAGGTGAATGGATATCTAACTCTTCACGAAAAGCTTTCTCAACTTTTTTCGCTAGTTCTTTGGCAGCTTCATGAACGTCACTTGCCTTTGAAGTCATACCTGAAACAAAATTCCCGATCATTCCGGTTCCCCAGCCGTTTGATGATTCTTTAGACTTCAAAAACGGCTTATTCACATGAGTATTTACATACTGATCAGTACCAGTCTGGGAACTATTTTGTCCGGAAGTAAACCCTTTGATCGTACCGGTTCCCCATGAAGAGGATTTATTCACAGTGTTCTGGAATGGTGTTTTGACTTTCGTCTGCAGGAAGCCATCTGTTCCGGTCGCTGTACTGTTTTGACCCTTGGAATACCCGCTCACCATTTGTTTTCCGTAATTTGGTGAAGAAGAAATCATTTGCGTAAATGGCGTATTGATGTTTTTCTTTTTCCAGTCTTCAATATTGACCGGCTGATCGCTGATGCCTTTGCCAATGCCTTCTGAAAATTGCTGTCCGAGTGCGGACGCTTGGCCTGTAAGATTTGCAGTGTCCATTGATGGAGAAGCTGATCCTGATAACGGGCTGGCAGCTGCTCCTCCTGAGAGAGATACCGAACTTCCACCAGAAGACGAAGCGGCTCCCATGTCGTCTACGACTTGCATACCGAGTTTAGACGCCGCTTGTGAAAGAAGCATTTTGCCACGGCCTCGGTTGTTATCGACAGGGATAACAAATTCCTTGCCGGCTTCACCGATCCAAGAGATGGTTGGTTTAGTGATGTAGCCGCCTGTGGCATTTTTATCCGGATCTTTACCTTTATCCGGATCTCCGCCGCCGGTTACAAAATTGATCACTTTGCTAGCTACGCCGCCAGCTTTATCCCAAATTTTCTTCACCCAGCCGAACGCTTTAGAAAAAGCATCTGAGATGGCTTCTCCAACCTTTGCAAGAGGTTCTTGGATATTCTTTTTAAACCAGCCGCTCAGACCCTTCCATATCTTCTTGACGGCATCTATTGCTTTTTGGAAAGCGTCAGAAATTCCCTTACCTACATCTGAGACTGTATTTTTGACCGGGTTCCAAACTGTATTCATGAACCATCCCGATACTGTACTGAAAACACTCTTAATCTTATTCCAAGCACCAGTCATTTTATCCCAGATTGTGGTTGCCGCTCCGATAACAGCGGATTTGACTGGCCCCCACACATTGCTCATAAACCAGGAAGCAACTGCACTGAACACATTTTTAATCGTCGTCCATGCACCTACAATTTTAGACCAAATGGCTGTAGCCACACCGACAACCGCAGAGGACACAGGCGTCCAGACATTGTCCATAAACCATGTTGATACGGTACTAAAAATGGTTTGTATCGTTGTCCATGCGTTTACGATGTTTGACCATATATTTGTAGCAACACCCACAACCGCGGATGATACAGGTGTCCAAACATTGTCCATAAACCATGTTGATACAGTGCCCCAAGTACCCTGAATGGCTGACCACGCATTTTGCGCCCCCTCTTTAATGCTGTTCCATGTATCATTTAGAGCGCCATCATCAATTGCCTTACCTAAACTTTCTCCGCCGAAAGATCCTGCAATTCCTCCTATTGCACCGCCAATCACTGTCCCGACTCCCGGAACAACGCTTCCAATTGCCGCTCCGGCTGCTGCTCCTGCCAAACCTCCGCCGGCTGAACTTACTTTTTCACCGGCATTATCCTTATTGATTCCGGCTAAGTCAGTAAGAGACAAGATTTCGCCTAGTCCTGGGATTCCTTTCGCGGCTCCTTTTAAGCCCTTCAGTCCGCCCTTCAAATCTTTTGAACCTCCCAATGATTTCAGAAGACCTGAAAATCCTTTGCCTGATGCGCCTTTAGCTGCTTTTGCGGATTTCGGCGTATTCACAGAATTTGTTTTATTGCCTTTCGTTGATGAACCGTTTCTGTTTTTGACTTTTTTGCTTTTGCCTGTACTGATTCCGGCACAGCAGCATCCGCAAGCCCCGCCCCATTTTCCGCCTGACTTCTTCGCTTTAGAACCTGACGCTTTTTTGTTCATAGAAGGTTTTTTAGTGCGGTTTGAGTTGTTAGAAGTTGCGTTCTTTGTATTGGCTTTTGAGGCTTTTTGTTTCCCTTTGCTTCCGTTGGATTTGCCCCCAAGCAGTCCTCCAAAATCCAGATTTCCCAGTTTTTCAACAATGCCTTTTATAATCTTTTCAAAAAACTCCCCCGCCTTTTCAATAATTTTATCAGGGCTGAATTTCTCAAATTTTTTCGCGATTTTGGAGACAATGTTATCAACAAACTTTTCGGCTTTATTGGCGATTTTATCCGGGTTCAGAAAATTGAACTTTTCTGAAATTTTGTCAACAATATTTGTTACAAAGTCTTCTGCTTTAGTAATAATGGCTTCAGGACTGAATTTACTTACGACATCATCCACTTTTTTCATAAAGGACTCTGCAAACTTATCCAGTTCATTAAAAATCGTTTCCGGACTGAATTTGCTTACGATATCATCTACTTTTTTCATAAAGGACTCTGTAAATTTGTCCAGCTGCTTAAAAATGGCTTCAGGGCTGAATTTACTTACAATATCATCTACCTTTTTCATAAAGGACTCTGTAAATTTGTCCAGTTGCTTAAAAATGGCTTCAGGGCTGAATTTACTTGCGATTTCGTCTACTTTTTTCATAAATGAGCCTGTAAACTTATCCAGCTGTTTAAAAATGGTTTCAGGACTGAATTTACTTGCGATTGCATCTACTTTCTTCATAAAAGAGCCTGTAAACTTATCCAGCTGTTTTAGAATCGTTTCCGGGCTGAACTTTGTTGCAATCGCATCCACCTTACTCATAAATGATGTGGTGAACTTATCCAGTTGTGCCACAATTGTTTCCGGGCTGAACTTCGTTGCGATTGCATCCGCTTTTCCCATAAATGATGTTGTGAACTTATCCAGTTGTGCCACAATTGTCTCCGGGCTGAACTTTGTCGCAATTGCATCCATCTTACTCATGAATGATGTTGTAAACTTGTCGAGCTCAGTCAAAATCGTTTCCGGGCTGAATTTTGTCGCAATCGCATCCACCTTATTCATGAACGATGTTGTAAATTTATCCAGCTCTGTTAAGATTGTTTCTGGGCTGAATTTTGTAGCGATGTCATCCACTTTTTCCATGAATGATGCAGCAAATTTGTCCAGTGCTGTCAAAATCGGTTCTGGATCAAACATGCTTGCAATACCACCGGCATTTCCTCCGGCTGAAGGAGCTGCTTTATCGGCTGAACCTGAGATTCCCATACTGTCAATTCTTTTCTGCAAGGAATCCAGCTTATCTGACACCTTGTCATTAATAGCCAGCTCGAATTTGTTGTCTTTTCCTGTTAAGGCATCAATGCCGGCTGAAATACGGCCGACTGTTTTCATGACGTGATCAATCACACGTATCGTAACAGAGTAACCATTTTGAAGTGCGGTTTCCATATAACGCTTTATTTTTTGCACAGCCGGCGAAACTTGATCTTCTGCACTCAGTGTGATCGTAAAGCCTTTAAAACCTGCAACGAGCTTTCTTAATCGTTCAAACCTTGCTGTTGCTTGATCACTAGCAGAGATTTTAATAGATATGGATGACGGCAATCCCTGCAATTGAGTTTGAATCTGCTGAATGACAGTGCTGGCGTTATCCTCAGCTGAAATGGAAATCATTTGAGAACCCAGCTTTTTCTTTAGAGATTTTTGTATGCGGTCAATCGTTCTTAATATGGTTTTACTATCTTTTCGTATATCGATAGCGCTTTTTCGCTGCGCCATTTTTCTATATTTTTCAAGTGCCCGAAATCCATTTTGAATTCTTCTTAACTTTTTGCTTACACGGTCTTCCATATCAAATCTTGCTGTCAGCTTTGCCAATTACGATACCCCTCCTTTCTTTGCTTGTTTTTCAAGGAGATCCAGCTTATAGCCAATCAGCCCATTCAACAGCGCCTTAAAGTTTCGGGGCGCTTCATACAGTTCTAATAAATCTGATGGAGAATAATGAAGCTCGTGCATCGCATAATAGAGATACACGGCTTCTTTATGCCCATCTTTTATTAGTTTTTTGCTTCTTCTTCCAGATCCTCTAATTCATCTTCAAAACCATTAATCTCAATCGCTTTGTTTAACCAGTTTGCGTATTCGCCTCCGACTGAGAGGACGCGTTTCGCAACTTCTACCGGGTCGGCCGTTTTGTATGCTTCTCGAAGATCTTTTGAACGGAAGTCCGGATAAACGGTTGATTCAACTGCGATTCGGGCATAAAAGCGCTGGCTGTCTAAATCTTTAACACGGCCTCTGCCTTTGACATTTTTATACGTTGTTGTTTCTTTCTCCAGTTCATCAATACGCTCTGTCGTGATCGCTTTAAAAACAAATGGCACGATGTTCCCTTTTTTATCAACAAAACGCTTTGAGATCGGCACTTTGATTTCCTCAGCTTCAATTGTTTTTCCCGGCATAAAAAAGGAAAGATCATATACGTTTTCGTTCTTCTCGCTCATGTAAAAAACTCCCTTATCTTTTGATTGATTTCATCGTGTGAAAAAACAGACCTTTCTGAGAAAGGCCTGCGTATGGCTGGTTCAGCTTTGATTAAAACGTGTCGGAAAGCTTTTCAGGCACGTCGAAGTCTTCGAATGTAAATGGAACTTCTTCCTCTAATGCTTCAGAATCGACATCAAGGCTTGCGATTTTGGCAGAGTCGAAGTTGACGTCGTACAGGGTGACTCGCTCTGTGCCTCGTCCGGAGGATTGATCATCCAGGACAGCTTGGAGTGTGAAGTAAGGATCGTTGCCTTTTTTGACATAGTCCATCATCAGGAGCACGAATTTTGATGTGACTTTATAGAACGTCGCTGTTCCAGTTCCATTTGCCCCTGTTGTTTTATGGCCTGTCATGCGGCGGCCCATAATGTTTACTTCTGACTTGTTTTTCTCGACGTTTGCTTCAAATGTTTTGATGTGCGCCATTTCTTCGCCATCAAGAAATAAGCGTCCTTCTTTTCCTGAGATAGTATTTTGCGCTTTTAATGCCATATTAGTTTACCTCCACATTAAAGTAGAATTTTTCTGCTGCGTCGACAGGCTGGACAGCCAGATCAATCAAGAAGCCGTCACGGTCTTCATTCATTGAAATTGTGATATCTTCATCAGAATCAAAGCCAGTGATGCCGCCCGCATCCTGAAGCGTTGTCATGTATTGCGTGATCATCGTTTTTACATACTGAAGCCCGTCTTCAGACGCCGGGATATCGCTTCCGCTGCCTTTTCTTGATTTGATTAAGGTCTTCAGCTCGCGTGTTAAATCATTATTCACAGCGTCAAGGACACGAACGATTTTGTTTTTCGCAAACTTTTTGTTTTTCTCGGCTGTGAACGTAACGAGTGAGTTAATGTCTTTTTCTACACTGACGGATTTATCGCGGGCGTCGAATGTGAATAAAAATTCGCCTTTGCCCAAACGTTCAACAATCGCATCGTGGTCAAGGCGTTGTAACACATCAACGGCGCCTTCGTACTCTACAAATGTCAGTGATTGGTTAAAGGTAGCTCCTGCGCTTGCCCCAGCTACCCAAGCCGTTGCTTTGTCAGGCGTAACTTCTGTGCCATCTTCCAGCAGCACACCTTCTGTTACGTTGATGATCCCTTCATAATCACCGGCATAATTAGCTGTGACCCCTTGCACTTTTTGTCCTTGGCCGTCGCGCAGGCGCTTAATGAAAGCAGCAAACGTCGCCTTCAGCTGATCCCCTTCCGCAACAGGCAGCACAATCACATCAAAGCTCTCCGTTTCAGCCGCGGCTAAAAAATCTGTATAGTCGGAGTTGACAGGTGTTTGATCCGTACCGCCGGACAAACGGATTCCCGCAGATGCATTCAGTGTCTCAGCTCCAGTGTCACCTTCTGAACCAGTGAGCGGAATTGTCGAAGAAAGATCGCCTGTTCCGGTAAAGGTGACATAGCCGTTAGCTGTTAATTCTTCAGCCTTTTTGACGGTTTGTTTATCAACCTCTGATTCATCCATATACGTTGTCACATCAAAAGAAGCAGCATCCAGCACATTTGGGTTAATGCGGATGATAATGTCATTTCCTTTTGATCCGCCATATACAGCTGTCGCTTTGACGCCTTCAGCAATATCAGCAGATGCTCGGACACCTTCGGATAGACGGTACATCAATACCGTTTGCGCATTTTTCTTTGCTTCACGCAAAAGCAATAAAGACGGGTCATCAATGCTGAGGCCCACTTTTTTGTTTAGATCCTCAACACTGGAAATGGAGACGAACGTTTTCGCTTCACCCCAGCTTGATGCAACCGGAAGTGCAACTGTCCCCCGCTCACCGAGCGACACCCGCTCCTGTGCTGTCGTTTTAAAGTTAAAATAAATGCCTGCACGTTCTTTTTCTTTGCCTGTTGTAAATGTTCCGCCATTCATGATGACATGACCTCCTTGGTTAGAAATGTTTGAATCAATTGATTGGCTTCTGATTTCGTCATATGTGTTTGATCCACGCCAAATAAAGCCCCCTGAAGGATATCCGGCTTAACGCCGAACAGCTCCTTCGCGTGCTTAATTAAATCCGCTGTATCAAAAAGAGCTTCCCGGCTCTCCGTATGTACAGCCTTCTTCTCTTGTTTGTTCTTTGCCACCGCTTATTTCACCCCGCTGTTCATGTCGATATCCTGTAAGACAGGCTGTTCTGTTTTGTGATAATAATATCGGCTGCTCCACCTGATCACCATGACCGCCTCGCCCCTGTCTCCTACCCTTGTCTCGATTCGGGTAATGCGAACCATATCCCGCGTCTTCTCACCGGATTCATTAAGCAGCGGAACCATGTTTCTCGCTTCTCTAATGGCATCCGCGAGCCTGTCCGCTTCATCAAGCGCCTGAACAGAGTCAAGATGAAACAGCTTCACATTGAGACTGTAGGTTTTTTTAAATGTGGAGACTGTATCTGTTTCCTCAAAAACAGATGGCGTTGGGACGTATAACGACGGCACCTGAAACTGATCAGGCAGCTCGCGTTCATATATGGGAACAGACCACCGGCTGTATAAAAACGCCATGATCGATCCTGTTTCGCTGTTCATCCTGCTCCTCCTTTACAGCTTCTTCAGCCACTGGCGCCATTTGCTTTCCAGCGATGTTTCAAACAGCTGTTCATATAAAAGCAGCGCATGATCCCAGTAGCTCGTGCCCGGGATCCATTTTCTCTTGAGCGCCATTCCCGTTGAAGCCGCGGGATCGTAAATAAACCGCGAACCTTGGAAATGCCCTGGCACCCATCTGACATTTTCTTTTGACGTCCAATGGCCGTCATTCAGAAATGAAGCGTAATCAAGCTGTGTACCCACCTCAAGCGAAAGCCCTCCGCTTTGCGCAATCCAGAGATTGTCATCTGCGCCTTTCTCGAAGGAGCTGAGCAGTTTTTCTGTATCAATCGTTTGTGTGCTGATCAGTTCAGATTGAACGATCTCCAGAAAATCTTGCCCGCACTCCTCAAGCCAGCGGGACGCCTGACGTGAAAAGCCGCCTGATGCCGCTTTTTTTAATGATGTGTTTAGCTGTTTCAGCCCCGCTATTTTCATAGGCTTTCATCCCTGACCGCGATGACTTCCCAATGATGATGTCTGATCCTTTTCGGCAGCTTTAGTATATATTGATGATTCTCCCAAATGATTTTATCGTTCACGCGGATGTCCGCTGACAACGGAAAATGGACGAGAAAGCTGTGATATACAGTTTGATCCGGCTCTTTCTGGATCAGCTGCTGCGTTTTTTCGGTAAAATAGCAAGGGACATCTTGTTCATCGGGTGAGTCCGGATACAAAATCACTGGCTGAAGCTTATCCGCCGGAATCCCGAATCGGCCTGCAGACGGCGCTTGCACCGCTTCATGATAAATGGCACAGCGGTGAATGAGCATGTGCTGATAGCTCATAAAGACCTCACCTTCAGTCTGGAGGACTCAGGGACGTAACCCGGCGCGATAAACGCTTCGAGCAAATGATATACCTCCGGCCGCTGAATGCCGCCGTCTCCGGAAAACGTGTAGGAATAATCCCCCATTTTTTCAGACTGATAGCTTGATGAGGCTGATTCATCGCTGTTTACAAGCGCAAAATATTGGGCAAGCTTCAGCAAAGCCAGTTTCGCTTTATCGGGCAGCGGGTCATAAACGCTGTCTTCAAAGCGGTGGCCCGTGATGAGAGCCGCTTCCGCTTCCGCCTCGATAATATCCTGCGCCAGCAGTTCTTCCGGCCTGTTTTTCACTCGATCAAAGACCGAATAGGAGGCTACGTCAGTCGGTTCAATGAGCATGAGCTGACCACCCCGTTTCTATTATTCTTTTACGTTAATTAATTTCGCGCAGGCATCCTCTTCCTCGAACTTGCTGTCCAGCTTGGCCGTTAAGACAATAATGAATTTACGGGAGCGGATGTCTTTGTCGACTTCAATTCGGATATTGCGAGAGAAGCCAAGAATGATATTTTTCGGATGTGTGAGAATGATATCGGAAGCGTCATATTGCGCATCTCCCTCACCGACTGTGTACGGCTGCATATTGGATACCCCTTTAACCGGTACGCCGAATGCAGTTGACAAGCCGCCCTGAACAGCCTGGTCCCCTAAGTTTGTCTGGCGGTCTGCTACGCGGTCCTTCCATTCAACTTCTAAGCCGTGAGATGTATAGAATCTGAATTCCTGAGGGATGCGCAAATATTTCGCCGGAACAGCCTTTAAGCCTTTCTTGAATGTCGCTCTGGACAGTTCTTCACCGTTCATATCAACGATGTGGGACACCGCTTGTTTGCGAATGCCGTCCAGCTGTGCCAAATACGGATCCGCTGATGCTGTATCGCCGTTTACAATCAGCTCTTCAATATCTACTGCCGCGCGCTCTGCTAAAATCTTCATGATCGTCTGCTGCAGGCCGTCTTTTTCAATATTGTTTTCCAGTGTGTCATACGTAATGTTGATTTCCGCAATGACTTCCTTCGTGTTCAGCTGGACAGTGCTAGTCGTTGGAACAGTCAGCTCGTCGTTTGACAGTGCTTTTCCTTCTTGAGCCGCCCGCAAAATACGCTGGCCGAAGCCGATTTTCTCAAACTTTTGCGAGTCATTTTCCATTTGAATCACACGGGATTCACTGAAAATGGTCGGCGTGTTTTGCACCATGCGGATAAAAGCCGATGCTTGCGCGGGGTTCATAAGTCCGCCGCTTTTTAAAGCAGAAAGCGACATTTCCGCTTTCCGAATGATCTCTTGATTTCTCAATTGATTTCCTCCTCTTTGACTGGTTTTACAACAGTCCGCTCCAGATTGATTTTTTAACTTGCTCTGTATTGCCGCCCGCATCGTCCGCTGTCTGCTTAGATGCGCCTCGCGCTTTTTCCAAAGCCTCGATTCGTTCAATCAGCGGGGCGAGCATCTCTTCAACGACTTTTTTCAGGCGCTCGTCATCACCCGTCTGCTCCGGATTTCCCTCCGTGTCTGTGTTTTTTTCAATCCGCTCAAGCCGTTTAAGCAAAGGGTAAAGCGCATGCTCGAATGATTCTTTCATGTCTTCTTTTCTCATTTCTTCAGTCTCCTTTCCTGTTTTGTCAGCCAGCATCTGCTTGAATACACTGAAGAATCCCGCTTTTTCAACCGGCTCTTCCTCATACACATCAGCAGTGCCCGCCATGCTGTAGCCGGTGATGATTCCAGCCTTAATCTGTTCCCACACCTCGTCAGACGCTCTCGTCACGAGCACCCACGAGCCCTTTGTAATCTGCTTTGACCCGATCATAAAATCATCGGGCGCCACATATGACTCGACCACGACGCCGGTTCCGCCCTCAAAGCTGTGATTGATGTCAATCTCCCGTGCCTCCGCGAGAAAGCCATGCGCCGCTTTTTCAATTTCCTCGGCGGTCATATAATCGCCGTGGGCGTCAGGAACATCTGGCTCATACACGATTCCGTACACAAGCTTTTGTTCATCCTGCTCACTTTTTGTAAACAGCTGAACCTTTTTTTCAAATGACGGAGGTCCGGCTGACTTCGTAAAGAAAAATTCTGTCTGGTTAGCCGCCTTGTCCACATAGCTGACAAAGCTGATTTTGGCATTTTTTAATT
This sequence comes from Bacillus sp. RHFS10, assembly GCF_016757475.1. Classification (NCBI taxonomy): domain Bacteria; kingdom Bacillati; phylum Bacillota; class Bacilli; order Caryophanales; family Bacillaceae; genus Bacillus; species Bacillus sp. RHFS10. The sequence continues at coordinate 39,713 of NZ_JAESPO010000005.1, read as the reverse complement.
CCCGCGCCACCTGCTTGATTCACCTCCCTTCAGGACGTTTTGATCTCTTCGATGCTTTCTTTCAGCTCCTGCATGAGCGCAGTCAAGTTTGTCTTTTCCGCATCCTGTCCTGCAGGCCGTTTATACATTTCCTCAGGCCACTCTTCCAGCGTTTTGCCAAGCACCCGTCCGGCAAGGTCGCGTAAATCATTCGGCGAGACGGCTCCCGCTGTAATAAAAGGACCGAGCACTTTCGCAATCTCGAGCGGATCACGAAAGTCCGGTCCTTTTAATGTCAGCCTGACGTCATGAATATTCAGCTCCGGCAAAAGCAGCGTGTTCAGTTTATTCACGAGCGTTTTCCTCTCCGGCTGAAAGACCTGTTCCTCCGTGATTTTTCGAGCTGTATCCGCTGTCGCCCGGTTGTATTCCTGCGCCTCGCCTGTATAAAGCGGCGGGAGGCGGAACGCCGAGCGCAGCTTATTTCTGCTTTTTTCATCGTACTCAAGAAACAAGGCGTCGTTTTGGAGAATTTCCGCCAAGGATTTGATTTCCACGGAAACCGGCGTAATGTCCTCGCCACCGTGCAGGTCCTTCTCTTTCGCGATTCCCTCCGCTTCAATCAGGAGAAATTTATGGGCATTTTCCACACCTTCAAGATCATTCATATACTCTTGCAGCTCACGATAAGAAGCTTCTGACAGCATCCCATTTTCCACTGTGATCGCAGCGGGTACGTGCCGTCCCTGTTTAAAATACATAAAATTGAGCTCTTCCGCTTTTCGCGCACCGTATAAATTGACGATATTGCCGACCCAGCGGGGCACCCCGTATACGCCGCTTCCGATTTTGAGGTGAATCGCTTCATTCGCTTGATGCTTCTCTGCCAATGTGTTTACATATTCACCCGTTCGCATGTCCATTTTTCGCGGATCGCCGTATTCCTTGAAAAATACTTTCTCTCCATTCATCATTTGCACATATTTTCGGAAGCGTTTTTGCCTTTTGATCCTTTTCATTTTCCCGTTTTCTTCATATACAAATGAGACCTCGACTGGCTCACCGGCTCCGCATACCCGCATATATTTCACATCTAAATATTCGATGCCGGCTGGTTTTCCCATTCCGTCGCGTAGCACTTCCATAAACCCGTTGCCTGTTTTTTCTCTGTCTTCAATGGCATAGCCTAAAATCATTTCGGCTGATTCGTCAAAGTGAAGACATTTATAAAAGGCTTCGAGTCTGGCCCATTCTTTTTCCGCTTTTTGCTTTTTCGTCTGATCCACGTCATTCGCATTGACATCAAACGTGTACTCAACATCAAAGCCAAAACCTGTAATATTCACCCTGTACGCATCAATGCATTGCTGAAGAATCGTCGAGTATTCAGCAATGGTTTTAAGCTCGATGATGTTGTAGGGCGGTGCGATAATATCCTCTCCATACAAATCAGAAAAGTCATCTTCATAGATTTGTTTTGTCTGAGGAGCGGCGGCATTGGCTTTGAATACAGTCGCTCTGACGGTTTGATTGTGCATCATTTATGACCTCCTCCTTTCCCGGTTCGGCCGGATTCGTTTGTGTGCTGTCTCTTTCATATCAGCAACTTCATAATCATCAAGCGCATACCAAATGGCAGACAGCGTATGCGGGTCAATTGTGAATTCATCCTCTATCAGCGCGCCGTTTTTGTCTTTTGCATACGTCAGCGTCTTCAGCTCATAGATGACATTTTCACAGCGGTCCGAACAGAAGATCTTTTTGAATCGTTTCACCTTTTTGGTGTATTGAAGCCTTGAGCCGGGAAACTTTCTGGCTCCGACCATTCGAAAGCCTTGCTGGCGGAAATATTGGATGCTTTTCGGCTCAGCGGAGTCGGCTTTGATCAATTCCTGTGTGTCAATAAACTCACGAAGCTCCTCAGCCGTCCTGTCATCTGTCATTTTGTTTTGATAATACTCCCAATAAATGTAGAGGTATTTTTTTTCAGGGTCGACTACAAGTCGGACAACAGCATTGTAGGATTCCTCGAACCCAAAATCCATGCCTGTGCGAAAAATTGGCTTGTCGATGGCTGCGATACGTTCTTTTACTCGGTCATGCGGAAGCACCTCAAACTGCGGCAGGACCCTGATCCCGTTGACGCCGAATCGGCCTTTGCGGGCAATCCGGTACAGGTCAGGATCATATGCCTTGAGTCCGTCAAGCTGATTCACATAGCTTTTCGGGAGAAAAAGATTGTCGTTTGCTGTGGAATGATGATAATACGTATCTCCCTTCACAATCGTCCGCTTTTCGTAAAGCTCGCTGTCATCCAGCACAAACCGTTTATTGCGTTCATCACGAAAAAAATGCCGGTACGTCCAATTGGAGGTGCCGACGGGATTGGTGGTGCAGATCATATGAAGCTTCAAGTCAGGGTGGCGAAGACGTCCGATTAATTCCTTAAAGCCTTCATACTTCACCTCTGAGCACTCTTCAATCCATATTAATGAAATGTTATGAACTGATTTTAATTTCGCAGGATTGTCCATTCCTTTGAACATGATCCGGCTGCCGTTTTGAAACCGCAGCTGCAGCGGGGAAGAAAGGGGTGCCACAGCCTTTGTGAGGCCGAGCTCTTCGACCACCTCTTGAAACAAGGCGAAGGTCGAATCCCGATGGGTATCGAACACCTCACGGATGACAAGCGCCGTCCGTTTTTCCTTCAGCAGCTTTAACACGATTTTCAATGCGGTATGGTAGCTTTTGGATGAGCCGTAGCCGCCGACGAGAAATTGGTACGTCTGCTCCCAATTGAACACGTAATCTTCGAAATGAGGGTTGATTTCTTTTACAATCATGGCTTGCCCTCTTTTCGTTTGATCATAATTTCAATCGGCGCTTGGCTGTCATCTGTTTTCTCCGCTTTTTGTTTGGCAAGTTTTAATTTCTCGTTTTCAATTTTTTGTTTAAATTGATCCGGAAACAAATCAAAATATAAGGACAGCTTTTCGAGCGCCTTCATTTTATCGGCGAGCTTGATGGCGATGCCTTCTTTGCCGAGCTTCGCTTCCGTCACAATGGTGCCGTCAACAAGCCCGGAATCTTTGACATCGACAAAGCTGATTTCCTTCATAATCGGATTATCATCTTCATCAAACAACGGCCCCGATTTCCCGACAGCCTGGACCTCTTTTTTTCCGAAAGTCACATAGTCCGTAATATCAGCAAACGCGATTTTAATGTAAACCTGCAGCACGTCCATCGCTTCAATAAACATTTCATTGACCATTTCTTTTTTAACGCGTCTGATTTCAGCAGCGACCTTTTCATTCTTTAACAGCCGGCTGCCCGTCACATGGGCGCTGTCCGGAGAATAGCCCGCTTTGATTGCTGACTGTGTGGCATTGAAGCTTTTGACGTAATACAGGCAAAACAGCCGCTGCCGTTCATTTAATTCTTCATTATCTATCCGGCGCTGTTTTTGTTCGTTTCTGGTTTCAGAAAACAAGGCCTCTTTCCATTTGTCTTGTTTTTTCCAGATGCCGATTGTTTTCGCGGAAACACCGATTGTATCCGCAATCGCCCGATTTGTGATCTTTCCTTGATGTTGTTGATAGATTGCTAATGCTTGTTCGCGCTGTTGTGTTTTCATGCTACGGCATCACCGCCACCTCCAGCATGGATGTCTATTCATAAAAGCGGCTGATCCTGCCAGCCGCTTATGTGTCATGCTCTATTCACTTATAGGTGGCAAACGTATGACAAGCTTTCAGGCAAGCGATCGATTTATTTCTTCCTGCTGTCTTTGCATCTTTACGATCGCCCGTTTAATGGTCGTTTGCACCGTTGATTTTTTCACGCCGAGAAGATCAGCAATCCGTTCGTAAGAAAAGCATTCTACCTTATGCAGCAAAAACATTTCTTTTTCTCTGTCCGTTAACAGGGATAACGCTTCTCGGATTCTCTCTCTGTCTTCTTCTGATACCTGTCCGTCCGGCTCAAACATCATAGCGCTGGAAAATGATTCGATGATTCTCGGATCTTTGATCATCAGCCGCTGGTACGCATCACGTCGGTCAATCGCCCGTCTGATGCCGGGCTGTCTTCCTTTTTCAAGCCATTCTGTTACATATTCCAGATCAGTAATCATGTTTCTGATGATTTTTTTATCCTTCAGCTCTTCAGCTGAGAGTATGGATTCATCTGCTTCTGCGAGCAGTTTATATTGTGTTCTTGTTTGTTTGAGCGTGCGTTTATATTCAAATAGTAAGTCTTGCATTCTATGATCCTCCTTATTTTGGAACAAAAAAAACGGACACCAATCAACGCACAAATGCTGTGCAAGTTGATCAGTGTCCGCAGGCTTTCCGTCTTGGACGTATTCTTTTTTCGCTTTAATTTAATTTGTAGCCGATTTCAAATTCCACGCGGGCAAGGTCTCCCTTTCTCGTTTCGACAAGCGTTTTTCCATGCTCCGGCGCTTCTGTGATCCATGCTTCTTGCTTGATGCCGTCCACAATAATCACACGGATTTTTCCGTCCTCCAGCTGGCTCTCCAGCGTGATGGAATCAATATTTAATAGTTTTTTAGGATCTGTCATGTTTCTTTTCCTCCCTTTTGCGGTTTTTCCGCGCTTGTTTTGGCTTTTTCTAATAGCTGAATGATGCTCTCCTTTGAATGAACAGAATTTCCTTTCAGAAAATCAAGAGCTGCTTTAGACGCTTCCAGCAGTTCAGGTGCTGCCGCCATCAAAGCAGCATTGTTTTTTTGCGAATATGAGCTGAGGTCAAATACAGCGGCAATCAGCCTCCCGTTTGAATATGGGAACCTTTCTTTTTCTTCTTCGCTGTAAGCTGAATAAATATAGATCGGTTTCGTATCCCCGCACGGGACGGCACGCCACGGTGCAGGGCTTTTCTCTGCCTGTTTCGTTTTTACCAACACTTTCACTTCCCGTCATCCTTATACCATTGTTCAATGTTTTTTTCCGTTCGCTTCGCACGAATCAGCAAAGCAATTAAAGCGGTCAGTTTTTTAATCATGGACATTCAGCCTCGCTTTTCCCGCTGTCAGCATTTCCTCCAGCTTTTGAATGACCGGCGTTAAATCAGTGCCGGATCGGCAGTTCGGACATGGATGAAAAACGGCTCCAATTTCGGTATGCTCCACAATGACTTTTTTTGTTTGACAAAGTTTGCACATTATCTGATCCCCTCCAATCTATGGTTCAGCTCGCAGGCAGCTCCTTTGATAATCACTAAATAGTCACTGCACATTTCGTAGATTCTCGTGCCGAGCGCTTCATCGACCCGGACAAGGGTTTCAATCGTCAGCTCGCTCGAAAGCAAAAGCGGTTTATGATTTAAGTAGCGGTAGTTAAGTACCGAATACATTTGCTCTAATTGCCAATCTGTGGCGCGGGGTTTGCCATTAACCGGTTTAAACAAGTCATCGATGAATAGCACATCTGCCTGCTTCATCCGGTTCAGCTTCGCTTCCAATAGATCAAAGTCATTTTTCAGATCGGTAAAGCCCTCCACATACGGAAAATAAATGACCGGCACATGTCGTGTTTTCATCAAATCATTGGCAGCAGCGGTCAAAAGGTGTGTCTTCCCTGATCCAGGCTGTCCTAAAAGGGCGATGCTGTTTTTCCGGTTTTCCTTGATTTGTTCATAATCCGCCACATACTCTTTTGTGCATTCAAACGCGTCTTGTATGGCCTGCGGCTTTCCCTCAATGCAGAACTCTTTGAAGTCCAGCTGTCTGAAGGCAGGGGTAATCTCACTAGCACCGAGCAGCCGCTTCACTTTTCGTTCTGCCATACAGCTGCACATCGTCCATACTTCCAGATCGTTCTGCCGGATGAGATAGCCTCCCTGATCCTTGCATTGCGGGCAATCATAGCGGCTTGCGTCTGATTCGGCCGGTTTGTCCGCCAGTAATGGACGTCTCCCTCTTCTCAGCTCGTCCAAAATCTGCTCGATTGTTCGTTTTGTCATGTCTTTCCATCCTCTCATGTTGAATTGCGCCATTCTTTTTGGCCTGCTGCGCGAAAAATCGGTCTTCAATGAATTTCGAGCAATAGCGAAAGGCCTTGATTGTTTCTGAAGCGGTGGTCCGCCGGTTTTCAAAGGCTTGAAAGCATTCCTCAAGCCATTTGATTGTTTGCGTTACTGGAACGCCCACGGCGACAATACGGGCGATGGCTTGATAATCTCTGGAGGAAGGATACACGGTGCGTCCTTCTTGAGCCGACCGTAATTGTGTAAACCGCTTCGCAATATGATCCACTGCATCATCAGCAGCAGTATTTATGTTTGTTTTATCTTTATCTGAGCGGACGTCTGTGTCCGGTGCCCGCGGCGAAAATGTCCGTTCCGTTATACCCCGGTGTACAGTTTTGTCCGATCTGAAGCTGAATTTTTTGGAATGCTTTACCGAAATCACCAGTCCGTACGGCGCGCGGACAGCCTTTATGTACTCATGCATTTCGAGGAGCTCCAGCCATCTTCTGACGGTTTTTTCACTGATACCGAATACAGCTGCCATCTCTCTCGCTTTTAACGGCTTATGGCCAAGCACAGCTCCCCAGCTTACACCGTCTTTTTCAATTTCTTTTGTTGTTGAGCTGATGAACCAGAGAAACAGCCATAGCGCCGGACCCAATTTGTCATAATGTTCTGAATTCAAAAGCCCTGAATACACAGGAAAAGGATAGCTTTTATCGGTTTGCATTGTACGGAGCTTCTCCTTTTAACAACATGTATGTTTGAAACTGCTCTTGTGTTTCAAAGTGGAATACCGGATGGCCGCACGCCGTAAACGAAATGGTGCCGCCGGATTGTCCGAGATGGCGCTGATCTATGGGGTTTTCACTAAAAACAATTTGGATGGGATACATATGATCACTCTCCTGACATGTTTTCGATACATTTCGTATCAACTGTTACCAAGTATAAACGATACATTATGTATCATCAAGTTATTTTTGATACTTTTTTTATCATAACTTTATTTTGATACAAATTGTATCTATAATCATAAGTAACTTAGGGAGTTAAAAAAGAGAGGTCATAGCATGATAGGCGGCAGATTGAAGAGTCTCAGAGGGAAAAGGACACAGGAAGAAATCGCATCACACATCGGTGTGTCACGGGCACGATATTCCCATTATGAAAACGGGCGGAGCGAACCTGATTACGACACACTGCAAAAGCTGGCTGATTACTTTCAAGTAACGGCTGATTACTTATTAACAGGGAAAGACAAAAAATCCGACGACGATATGTTCTCAGATCCGGACTTGCAGCTCGCATACCGTGATATGCAGGATTTTTCCCCAGAAAGCAAACAGCAGGCCATCGAATTTATCAACTATTTAAAAGAAAAAGAGAAAAACCGAAAACCGAAAAATAAATAAATCTTTCTCTGTTCTCTAAAACATATAAAGAATAGACCGATATAAAGAAAAAACTGTTTATTTTTTTTAGAAAAGGGAAAGATTTCTACACACTTTCCAGTCCTATACGGGCTTTTCTTTCTCGCTAAAAACAGAACACATGTTCGAAAGGGAGTATTCAATTGGGCGATTACTTATCACATCTGGAGGAATACGTAAAAAATATATACAGCCGGCTGGGCGTCACCTCCCCCCATCACATTGACATGCTGAAAATCGCAAAGGACCTTGATATTTGGGTTCATTTTGAGGATATGGGGAGCATGATGGTCAAATACGACGGCATGTACAGTATTGTATTGAACCAGAGAAAATCACCGGAAGAGCAATGGGAGGATTTCGGCCATGAACTGTGCCACGTGTTAAAGCATGCAGGCAATCATTTTCACATGAACAAGCTATTCAGGGAATTGCAGGAATTTCAGGCGAATCAATTTATGTACCACTTCTGTGTGCCAACCTTTATGCTGTTGCAGATGGAACTGCCGCAATGGAGAAGCCAGGCGCTCGCTACAATCGCGGCGGTATTCCGGGTAACAAAGGAATTTGCGGAAAAAAGGCTTGAAATGTTTGAACGGCGTAAAGCAGGTATTCAATTTCAGAAGCGGCTCGCTTACTTATTATCGAACAAGCGGCCAAATGCGTACGAGGAAGACGATCAGCAGCACTTGCAGGTCGCCGAAGAAAAAGCGTTATATCATATCGGCAATAACAGATAAGCAAAAACGAACTGGGAACAGAACTCCTCTATCTCAGCCCGGCAGAGAAACTAACATTTCGACATTGGGGGAATGGTATCATGCACCCACATAGGCGCCGGTTTAAGATGAGGCGCAGGCCCGAACGCAATCGGGGCCGGAATATATCTAAACTCGCCCCGGCCGTCAAAGGCTTCGCCATGAGCCCATCTTCCTTGTGAGCTTTCATCCCCTCTGGAAAAGTTAAACAGGTCATAAGCGACTTCCCGTTTTTCGAGTTCACGCGGGAACGTCGTTGGAACGACAATATCCCGTTCTCTTTCTTCGAGCTCTTTAATGGCCGCATACCACATATTTTGATGATAAGTATCCCTTGCAATTAAAAATGACAGCATATCTCTTACGCCAGGATCATCCGTCATCGCATAGAGCCGGGTTACCTGAAGGCGCCCTTGAGATTCCGCATTTAAGTTTGCGCGAAAATCCGCCAGCAAATTCCCGCTTGAAATAATGTATTTGGCATTCCATGGATATCCTTCACTGTCAGCCGCCATCGCGCCTAAACCTGCGACAATGGCGTGCTGCGGATTCATGCCTGACATCACAGCCGCAACAGCCGGATCACTCTTATAAGCATCCTCCTGCACATCAGCCGGCGCATGATCCAGAAGCCTGGAAATCATTGTCGCCAGCATTTCCACATGGGCAATCTCTTCCGTTCCGATATCACAAAGCAAGTCTTTATATTTCGCATCAGCGCGGCAGTTAAACCCTTGGAACAAATATTGCATCATGACACTGATCTCGCCAAATTGGCCGCCCAGCACCTCTTGGAGCTTTTTCGCATAAACAGGATCGGGATGAGCCGGCTTTGCTTGATATTGAAGCTCTTTAATATGATAAAACATTGATTCATTCCTCCCTACACTTTCGCACAACCTCAGCGTATGAAGGAATAGGCGGATCGTGCAGGTCCCGCTTCAATCAATCATAAAAACCAAGCTTAACAGCTTCCACATATCGACAAAATAAATCGTTTTGTTTGTAACCTTCATCACGGCAGCCAAAATTGCGGAACAACGCGTTTCGCTGTGCCGTGCTTACTTCCAATTGCAGTCCCATTTTCCTTTTGGTCCGATTGACAATATTGTTCGGATGCACACCTGCCAGCCGGTCTTTCTCACTCGTAAGCTCGGCACTGAAGCCCGCTTCATTCAGTCGCTCACAAATGCGCCTGGCTTTTTTACGATCCGCGCCACCGACCAATGTATGCGGAGTTTTTGGATCATGATACCCATGAAATGCTAATGCGCAGTGGTGGGCGTTCACTTTTTCTAAAGCCAGCGGCTCGTCAAACCGAGTGCTTGTCAGGTGTAAGGAACGGTTGTTTCGCTGCTTCACACCTTCAAACAAATAAATGGAACATTGATCGGAAAATGCCCGCACCAGCTCACTGACGCCGGGCTCAATTCTTCCGCCGTGAGGACCGAGAACAATCAGCTCACTCCCGTTTTTCTCTTCGTAAATTATCCGGTACTCTGATTCAGATGCAGAAAGGGCTGCAAAGCTGTCATACCTATCTTTCATTTTGAACGCTCTCCTTTGCCAGTCAGCACCAGTTTACTCTACTCATCTATGAATGAAAACCTTTTTATAGTATGATTTGATAGACTACATATCAGGAGGTATATGATGGGATTTATTGATGGATTACTTGGCAATGCGTCAACACTGTCTACAGCTGAGGCAAAAGAAGAGCTGGCTCGCATTTTACTGGAAGGTGAAAATGTTGATGCCGCGTTTAAGTTGGTTCGAGATGTCATTGTCTTTACTGATAAGCGGCTTATTCTTGTAGATAAGCAGGGAATCACAGGTAAAAAAACGGAATTTCAATCGATTCCGTATAAAAGCATTTCCAGATTCAGCGTGGAAACCGCCGGCCGCTTTGACCTAGATTCAGAATTGAAAATTTGGATTTCCGGCGCGGAACTTCCCGCTGTCTCAAAACAGTTTAAAAAAGATGAAAGCATTTATGATATTCAAAAAGTTCTTGCAGCAGTTTGTATGTAAAATGAAAACGGAAGCTGCCGCTTCCGTTTATTGATTACAGCTTTTCCTTTATTTTCGCTTTCGTTTTCGGACCATAAATTCCATCGGCCGTTAATCCGCTGACAGACTGAAAACGTTTCACGGCATTTGCTGTTTTCGGGCCATAAACGCTGTCAACGCCGTGATTTTTCGCTCCTTTATCAGGATAAAAATAAAGGGCAGCTAAAGCAGTCTGCACCTGTTTTACGTTTGTCCCTTTCGTCAGCGGGCTTGTCACTTTGATCACTCCGGATGGGAGCGGGTATGAAGACGAGGCATGGCTTTTAGAAGCAGACACCGTTTGCGACAGTTTAATCATCTGACCGACTTGGATGTGATTCGGGTCAATAATATGATTTATGCTTTGCAGCGTTTTCACACTGACACCGTGCGATGCGGCAATACCCGACAGTGTGTCGCCTTTTTTCACATGGTATACAGACGCCGAAGAAGAGACTGAAGCCTTTTTCGCTGACACGCCTCCGTTTAATTCCTTTTCAATGGCTGCCTTCACTTGATCCCAGCGCCCGTCCGATAAAATGCGGTGCGGACAGTACTTTCCGCTCCAGTCCTGATGCTTTCTCACCCGATCGATTCCCCAGCCGCGCTCCTTTAAAAGCTGTGCGACAAATGAAATCGCCAAGGCTTCAGCTGCCTCGTACTTTGGACCTCCCGATTTACTGTAGCAAATCTCAACGCCAATCGATTTGCGGTTGCCTGTCCCGTTTGTGCCATCACCCGTGTGCCAGGCGTTTCGGTTAAGCGGCAGACCTTGAATCACCTCTTTATCATCCACCGCAAAATGGAAGCTTGTCGAGCTGGTGTTCCCAATCATATAACTGATTTCATTAGCCGCTGACGCATCGTTTGCCGTGTTGTGAATGGTAATGTATTCAGCGCACATCGCATTGGGGCACTTCAACGCGTATTTCGCCTCAGAAACCAAATTTTTCTTCACTTGAATGCTCACCCATCATCTCTCCTTTTTTTCTTTTTCATCAATAGGTGGCATTCGTAGGACGAAAAGCTCATTTCATCCGTCACCGCTATATGGATAATTGTGTTAAACTGAAATTCATTAGGAGGGGAATGATCATGCATACGTATTTAATGCTGACAACAAGAACAGATCAATTCAATCAGGAGCATGTGGCTGGACACTATGAGTTTTTGGACCGCTTACAGGCAGAAAAACGCATAAAAATGTTCGGGCCATTCAGCGATGCCACAGGCGGAGCCTACGTCATCGAAGCAGGTTCGCCGGAAGAGGCTGCGAAAATCGGACATGAAGATCCGCTGGTGGCAAGCGGATCTTCCGAGCTGACCATAAAAGAATGGAATCTGAAATAAAAAAGACCCCTTGGGGGGTCTTTTTTCGTCATCATCATGTTTGATTACGTGCCGCAACATGAAATGTTTTATCTTCTGTGTCTGCTGTTTCTCCCGGATGTACCATCACCTGAGTAAAGCTGAACCCGACCGCAACGAGCAACAAACCTGACATCCATTTAGATTTCATATAAACAATCTCCTCTCTGGATTTGTTTTTGTGCGTGCACCATTTTCTCATAAAACGAAAGTGCTTTTTCGGGCTGTCCGTTTTCTATATAGAATTGGGCAGCATCATGCGCCAGCTCTTCAATATAAGGATACAGCATATGTTCTTCAAGAAATTGAAAGGTGTGTGAGACTGATTCTGTGTTTACGTTTTTTCCGTATAACGCATGTAAAAATTGAAAAAGCTCCACAAATAATTCATCACTGTATTGACGGGCGATTTCCAATCCTTCATGATACTTTTTTTGCGCTTCGGCTTCATTTTTTTGTTTATACAGAACCTGTGTTAAAGAGTAGATAGAATGCGGAAGATTATCGAACTTTTCCGACTTGCAAATAGAAACAGATTTCTCAAAGTATTCGGCTGCCTTTTGCAGTTCACCCATTTTCTCATAACAGTTTCCGAGATTGTACAGGGCAGAACTAATCAGGCGGGGATTGCCTTCTTTCTTTGCAAGATCTAAAGCCAGTTCTAAGTGGGGCAATGCTCTTTCTGGATACTGCATATCATCATAATTCCCTGCAATAACGAATTCACATTGGATTCTGCGGACGGTGTACGTTTCATACATTTGGTACGTTTCTAACGCCTGAACGGCGTAGCTCATCGAAACATAGGTTTGTTTTAAATTGTAAAAGATCTCGGCCATTTTAAAAGCGAACTCGGCTTTCTCAATATCATCCGAGACAAGGGCCAGATTCTTTTCCGCCCGTTTATAATACATCATGGCACTGACAAACATTTTCTGCTTAAATTCATACATTCCGCGAAAAAAATTAAAGTAATAATCGAGAAGCCCTGTCAGCTTGTACTGATTCCCCTCAATGTCTTCTAATAATTCTGAAAACTCAAGCTGCGACGTGTCCTCTCCAAAAGGCTTAATGTAATCCAGCATGACACGATGCCTGAAATCCATTAAAGAATAATACAGCAGCAAATCTTGGTCTTCTTCCATATCCTCGATTTCTCTTTCTACTTCGAGCTTGACCCGTTCGGCTTCAGCGACGTGAAACTGCCGGATATGGGTATACCATTCATTAATTTTAAGCCCGACATAAGAGGACGGAATCGTCTGCTTCATCCTCAATTGATCCCCCCTTTTAAGTTACCCGAGATATGTCATATTTTATCATATTTAATAGAAAAAGAAGAACGCAAAAAGACCGCAATTGTCAAATTTCGGCTAACCGCAACAAAAAAGCGCAGGTTTTTTAAAACCCGCGCTTTTATTTAGTGAAAACCGACCTTGTTTCTTTCCATCCAACTTCCCTGCCGGCTTTTTCGTTGCTCTCCTGTCATGTCTTTCACCATGGTTTCAATATGATGATTCCCTTCTTGGTGCCATTGAAGGGCTGAAGATACATATAATTCTCCCAGCTGTGCAAAGGAAAAGCCTTCTGTAAGCTTCGCGGCGCTTTTTATGTCTTCTTCACTCAAAAAGATGTCAAAGCCTCGCATTTTCATATAGTCCCGCCGCAGCCCTTCATCCGGAAGCCCGACTTCATAAGCACGGTCAAACCGTCCTGCACGATTCATCAAACCTGGATCAATCTCCTCAGGATAGTTTGTCGTGCCGATGAGAAATAGCCCCTCTTTTGATGTCGCGCCGTCCAGCGTATTGAGAAAAAAGGACCGCACATCTTCCGGCATTGAATCGATATCCTCGATGACCAGAACTGCAGGAGCAAGGCGTCTCGCTGACTGAAAGACTTCTTCTATTGTCTCACTCGACGTAAATTCTGTTATTTGCCAATAAGCAACAGGTGCATCGATACTGCCTGCAATTGACTTCACTAATGTCGTCTTTCCATTCCCGGGAGGTCCATATAACAGAATACCGCGCTTGTAAGGAATGTCGTACGTTTGATAAAACGATTTATCACTATGAAAAAATTGATCAATTGATCGGTATATCTCTTTTTTCAATAACGGATTCATGATCACCTGACTTCGTTGAACCTCTCTGACAATCGCTTCCTGCTCTCTTGAAGTCCCTCCATCTCCATCCGTAAAAACGGTCACTTTCCGCTTGCTTTTTCCCCAGAGGCGCGGCCTGACTCCCTCTAGAAATGCACGCATCTTTTCATCGTTAACCGCAAACAGACAATCGAAACTCATGATGCTCCCATCTTGAAAATATGGAATTCTGGCAAAAGCGACCCCCTTTTCAGGATAAGCATATACGCTGTTTCTGATAGATTTATGGACGGTATAATCCGGTTCTTTTTCATCTTCATCATAAGCAAAGGTTTTCTTTTCAAGCTTTTCAAATATATATGCCACATGCTCAGGCTCCAATGAACCGCTCCGGACATCTTCTTCAAGAAGCTCCCAGTACTCAGTGTTCGGGTCATCACTGGCATAGAGCTCGTAGAAAATGCCGTATTGATCATAAAGCGCCTCTTCAATTCGTGTGATAAGGTAACCGAAAGTGCCGTAGCCTGCCGCAGCTCTTTCATTCTCTTTTTCTTCGTACTGATAAATGAAAGGTATGTTTGTCATGTTTATACTCCATTTCATATTTTGTGAACATTATGTATACGATTGACATAGCATTTTGTTTCATCCCACAGCATATTGCTTGTGAATTGATAATTGTTGGTATAGGATTTCATTGCACCATTCATTTTACATATGGAGGAGATCATATTGAGTCAATCCAATCAAATTGTCAGCCATTTTTTATCCCATCGAAACGTGACAAATGAGCTGGCTGAAAAAATCAGCAAAGACCATTACAGCTACAAACCGGCTGAAACATCAATGTCAGCGGAAGAGCTGTTCAAACACATTCTGACGTCTTTCCACTTGATTGCAAATGTCATTAAAGAAGGCAATGCCTCACCATTTCAAAACAAACAGGAAGAAACAGAAACAGATCTCAATGTACTGGCAAAAACATATACAGAAAAAACGGCCGCTATCCTTGAACAGCTGACTGAAGAGCAACTGGATAGAGAAATTGATCTGACAGCCACTTTCGACAGAAAACTCACAGGCAGCGCACTGCTTCAGCTTGCAATGGAACATGAAATTCACCATAAAGGCAACCTATTCGTTTATGTGCGGGAAATGGGTCACACAGAACTTCCTTTTTATCAGCAGCGCATGTAAATATACGAGAAAAGATACCTGTTTAAAGGGTATCTTTTTTTGTGCCTCCGGCTTCCTTCTCGATCTTGACCAGACACTCATTCTAGGGCAAATGAATAAAGATATTGGGCAAACCAAAATTTTAAGCAGAAAACGCACAAACATTCTAAACATTCAATTGATTAACACGACCTAATCATATATAATCTGATAAAAATAGTCGGGTTTTCAGGAGGCCTTTATCATGAGTGTAAGCATCATATTGATGGGTTTGTTTGTCGGAGCCTTAGTGGGATTGACGGGAGTGGGCGGAGCGGCCTTATTAACTCCTCTTTTAATTGTGCTTGGAATTAATCCTTCCATCGCGGTCGGTACGGATCTTGTATATAACTCGATCACAAAGCTGTTTGGCGTTGCCTCCCATTGGCGGCAGAAAACGATTAACTTTAAATTGGTAAAATACTTAGCCATCGGCAGTATTCCGAGTGCTTCGCTCGCCATTAGCATATTGCATTTGTTCCCCTCCTTCCATCAGCATCAGGAAGACATTATTAAGCACGCTCTTGGCTATGTGTTAACGCTTGTTGCCATTTCAATCATCGTTCGCTTGTTTTTGGATCAAAAACTTCGCCCGAACCGCTGGCAGCTGATGCCGCTTGAAAATAAGCGAGCGCTGACGATTCTCATTGGTGTTGTGTTCGGATTTATCGTCGGATTAACATCAATCGGTTCCGGCTCATTATTTGCAATCGCCATGATTTACTTATTTAACATGAAAGCGTCACAGATTGTTGGAACCGATATCGCACATGCTTTTCTTCTCGTGACGGCAGCAGGCATTTTGAACGCAAGCTTCGGAAGCGTCGACTATATGCTGGCAGCTAATCTGCTGCTTGGCTCGATCCCCGGCGTGCTGATCGGAAGCCATCTCTCGCCTCGATTCTCTCCGCGTCCGCTGCAATTTATTATGGCGTCCATCATTTTGATCAGCGGATTGAAGCTGATTTAATGAAGAAGGCTATCCCCTCGTAGGATAGCCTTCTTCATTATAACGTCACACCTGATTTAAAAATGGCGAGTTCTCTGAAATCATTTTTTTCATGGTTCACAAGCTCGCCGCTTGCGACCTCAATCATATAGTGGATAAACTCCTGCAGCACATATTCCTCATGAACATCATCCTCCGCTAAAAGACCTGCGTTGAAATCAATCCAATGCGGCTTCGCCTCGTACAGCTGGGTGTTTGTCGCGACCTTCATCGTCGGGACAAAGGTGCCGAACGGCGTGCCTCTTCCCGTTGTAAACAGGACAATTTGGCAGCCGGCCGCCGCCAATGCGGAGGACGCGATCAAGTCATTTCCCGGCGCGCTCAAAAGCGTCAGCCCTTTTGTCTTGAGCACTTCGCCGTATTTCAAGACATCCGCGACAGGAGAAATCCCCGCTTTTTGCGTGCAGCCCAGCGATTTATCCTCAAGCGTAGAGATGCCTCCCGCTTTGTTGCCCGGTGAAGGGTTTTCGTACACCGGCTGATCGTGTTTTATAAAATATTGTTTGAAATCATTGATTAAATGGACAATCTTATGAAATACTTCTTCATTGGCAGCCCTCTGCATCAGGATGGTTTCCGCACCAAACATCTCCGGGACCTCCGTCAGCACCGTGCTCCCTCCCTGTGCGATGATATAATCTGAAAAACGGCCAAGCAGCGGGTTTGCCGTTATGCCGGAAAAACCGTCCGAACCTCCGCATTTCAGCCCGATTTTCAGTTCGGACAGCGGAATGTCTTCTCGCCTATCCCCTTTAGCGGCTTCATGAATTTCCTTCAGCAAAGCAACACCTGCCTCCATTTCGTCGGTCACCGACTGGGATTCAAGAAACTTCACCCGATTCAGATTCACATCCTGCAGCGCTTCCTTCATTCCTGCAAGCTCGTTGTTTTCACAGCCAAGCCCTAACACCAAAACGCCGCCGGCATTTGGATGGCGAATGGCATTCAGCAGGATTTGCTTCGTATTTTCGTGATCATCGCCAAGCTGCGAGCATCCGTATTGGTGTTTTAACACGAGCATGTTATCAAATGGAGCGATATCCCCGGTTTCTCTGACAAAACGCTGGAGCATTTTTTCAGCTATCCCATTGACGCAGCCGACAGTCGGCACAATCCACAATTCATTGCGTACACCGGCATCTCCATTTTCTCTTCTAAATCCTTTAAACGTCCGGTTCTTTTTTGAGTACGGATTTTCATCAAATCTCGGTGTATAGCTGTATGTTTGGATCTCAGACAGATTTGTTTTCGTATTATGGACATGAATATGCTCTCCGATCGATATATCTTGTGATGCATGCCCGATTGGAAACCCGTATTTGATGATGCTGTCGTTTTCTTTGATGGGCTGCAGCGCGATCTTGTGGCCTCTTTTGATATCATCCTTCACTTCAATCGATACGCCTTCCGGATTCAGCCGCTCCCCCTTCTGGATATCCCGCAAAGCAAGAAGGACATTATCTTGTTTATGAATCTTGATAAATGACTTCATCGCACTTCTCCCCTTTGTGTGCAGCAGTGTTCAAGAGCCCGCTGCATGCCCAGCTCATGAATCTGATTCAAGTAATCCGCGACTCTCTCAGTCAGCATCGGTATCTCGTTGAGGTCTGTTCCCCACAGCCGCTGTTCGCCTAACACTTTTGAGGCGATACGAAGCATGTCTCCGTTCTCCTGATCCCAAACCTCTTTGAAAAATTGAAGAACAGCCGGATCATCCTGCAATTTCTCGTTTCCTTGATAAAAATAAAGCAGAGCGCTGAATGAAAACACCAAGCGTTCAGGAAGCTGTCCCTTCTGTTCGGCATATTCCTGAATGGTCGGCAGGTTTCTCGTTTTAAATTTGGAAACGGAGTTCAATGCTATGCTTTCTAGGTAATGCTTCATATACGGGTTTTTAAAACGGTTCAGCACATCGTCAGCATATCGAGAAAGCCCTTCCATTTTTAAAACAGGAAGAATGTCATCACCGATCAGCTCTCTCATAAACCGCCCCACTTCCGGGTGCTCGACAGCATCCCGTACCGTTTTCAAGCCGTATAATAAAGCAACTGGCGTCATTGCCGTATGAGCGCCATTTAAAATTCTCACTTTTTTAATCCTATAAGGGGTTAGGTCACTGACAATCTTTGTATGGAGCCCGGCAGCCGCAAAGGGCAGTTCTTCCCCAATCCAATCCGGCCCCTCGATGACCCATAAATAATACTGTTCTCCCACAACAATCAAATCATCTTGATAGCCCAGATCAGCTGTGATCTCATCAATGCTGTCGACAGGAAAACCCGGGACAATGCGGTCTACTAAACTATTGCAAAACGTGTTGGCCTCATGAATCCACTGTGTAAACCCTTCTTCCAGCTTCCATAGATCCGCATAATGAAGAATTGTTTCCTTCAGTTTTTCTCCGTTATTCTCAATCAGTTCACATGGGATCAAAACACACCCTTTTGTCTGATCTCCTTTAAAAGCCTGATAGCGAAAGTAGAGAAATGCAGTTAATTTCCCAGGGAATGTTTTTTGCGGTCTATCCTTTAACCGATCTGTTTCATCACATACGATACCGGCTTCAGTTGTGTTGGAGATGATAAACCGCAGCTCTTCGCTTGAAGCCAATTCTTTGTATGCTTCATAATCAGAAAACAAATCAATTCCCCGGCTGATTGAATTGATAATCATATGCTCGTTTACCGCATCTCCGTCTTTCATTCCCTGTAAAAAAAGCGTGTATAAACCATCTTGATCATTTAATCTTTTGATTTTTTCTGACCCTCTCGGCTGGACAACTGCGACACTCCCATTAAAATCAGTGTGTTGATTCAATAAATCAATCTGCCAATCGACAAACCCTCGAAGAAAGTTCCCTTCTCCAAATTGGAGAATTTTTTCCGGGTACTGAGTATAGTGATTGTACACGTCTTTATTCAGTTTCTGCACCTTCATTGCCTCCCTCTCTCATTTATGCACACGTTAACATTTTTCAGTATAAAGAATGCCCGCTGAAAAACGGGGGCATCACGTGGTCCATTGTCTAACAGAATCACGCACCATGAATTCTGTATTTTCAAAGATTTTTTCTGCTTTTGTTTCCGGCTCGCTGATCAGCGACAACAGTTTTTGCGCGCCAAGCACGCTGATTTTCTCAACCGGACGCTTCACTGTCGAAAGCCTTGGCGTAATGTATTGCGAAAACCCAATATCATCAAATCCGATTACGGAAATATCGTCAGGAACACGCAGGCCCTTTGCGAATATCGCATTCATCGCTCCGATTGCCATATCATCATTCGAACAAAAGACAGCGGTTGGAGGATTCGGCAGCGCCAGCAGCCGTTTCATCGCTTGAAAGCCGCTTTCCATATCGTATTGCCCTTTGACACTGTATTCATGTTTGATCGGAATATGGTGATGAATCAGTGCGGCTAAGTAGCCCTCCTTTCGCTGCTGGGAGGATTTAAAGCCTTCGATCCCCTCGATGATGGCGATGTCTTGATGTCCGTTCTTAATGAAGTATTCTACAGCTTCCTGAGAGCCTTCCTTGTCATTAGACAAAATATTCGTGATGCCTCGATCATCAATATCGCGATTCAGCACGACGAGCGGGATATTTTTTTCCCGAATATGATAAATAAAAGAATTATCAATGTCACTTTGGCTCATTAAAATGATACCGTCATATCTCATCGGCGTAACGGAGTCATAGTTTTTTAGATCATCAATGCCGCGCACATACAGATTGTAATTCTCACTAATGGCTCGATTGACGCCTTTGATTGTATCAGCAAAGAAGCTGTGTGAGGTTCCGTTTGTGATGCTTGTAAAGAAAAGCCCGATTGTATGTGACTTTTGCATCGCCAAGCTCTTCGCGTTTACATTCGGCGTATAGTTGAGCTGTGCTGCGAGCTCCAGTATTTTTTTCTTCGTATGTTCTTTGATGTAAGGGCTGTTGTTGAGTGCTCTTGAAACGGTTGTGTGGGATACGTTTGCGAGTTTTGCGATATCTTTTATGGTTACCATCTAATTCCCTTCCTTATCATACCGGCTGCGATTATTTACTGTATATTGTATCATCAAACATACCGTCTCTCCCACTATATTTCCAGATTAATAAGACACCGGATTCTCAGCTTCTGTTCCTGCCGGTTTTCCGATGATCGGACGGACAAAACGAATGACAGCCCGACAGATAGCATCCTGTCCAATAAACAAAGAACACTGACAAAGCATCCGATTCTTCATCTCTTTAGATGAAGATCCTGAACGATCTGTGCATGCTGCTGGTCTGTGAGTTTATAGAGAAAGCCGATAATGATCATCGCTAATGCCAAAGCAATGGCCGGATACAGAAGCAGCAGCGCTTTGATGCCGATCAGCGCCTGTGCTGACTGGACAGCATTCGGCACATAGCCGATAATCCCCAAACCGATGCCTGAGAGAAAACCCGACAATGACTGAGCAAGCTTTCTGGAGAAATTAAATAGTGAATATGTTGTAGCTTCTTTCCGTTCCCCGGATTTCCATTCGCCATAGTCAATAATATCGGAGACAAGCGCCCACGTGATGCCATTTGGGATACTGATTCCGATAAAGGCGATGCTGGCGAGAATCGTAAACATATAAACGTTTGATGGAAGCATAAAGTTGATCAGATCCGCGGCCACACTGATGCCGAAGCCGATCATTGCCGTTCGTTTCTTACCAAATATCTTGACGAGCTTTGGCAGGAATACGACGCCCAAAAAGGAAGAACCGATAATTATAAAATTCATATAAGCCATCAGTTCAACATTGCCCAGATTATATTGTGCGAAATAGATGAGCATGGCGGATTTAATGTTGTATGCGGAAATTGAAAAAATCGTCATCAGGACCAGAGTTAAGAGCGGTTTGTTTGTGATAAATGTTTTGACGACAGATGAGAGTGTTAATTTTTCTTTTGGCGCCTCCGATATGACAATGCGCTCTTTGCAGTTGCGGTAGCAAATATAAAACCAAAGTACACCGAGTGCGGCGAATAAGCCCATGACCACCGGGTAGCCGACCTTCGGATTATCAAACTTGACGAGCAGCGGCATCACGGCCACACTTGTGATAAACAAGGCTCCAAGCGATCCGATTTGGCGGAAAGTCGAAATGGAGGTCCGATCCTCAGAATTTTGAGTCATCGCTGCTCCTAATGAGCCGTACGGAATGTTCACAAACGAATAGCCGATGCCCCAAATCATATAGGATGCATATGCATAAATCAGTTTTCCAGTCGTTGATACATTGGGAGACAGAAAAATAAGAACAGTAAGCAGCGCAAGCACGATGCTGCCGATTAATAGATAAGGCCTGAATTTCCCCCGTTTGCCGATATGTTTGCGATAATCAATTGATGAGCCGACAATCGGATCGGTTATCGCCGCAAACAGCTTGCTGACTAAAAAAATGCCGCCGGCCATCGCAGCCGGGATTCCCGCTACATCAGTAAAGTACTTCAATAAATAAATCTGGCCGAGATCAAACATAAAACCGTTGCCAAAATCACCAAATCCATAGGAAATTTTTTCTTTCAACGAAAGCCTTTTCTCCGTTTCAATCGACACAACCTTATTTGCCAGTTCAGTTCGCATCTTCCACCTCTGCATCATAAAAATTTTCGGGTAGTGGTCCGCTCAGGACGACGCATGATCACGGTGCTGAGCGGACATTTGGTTACACGTTTGCTCTCTCTTCTTGAAATTGAAAGTAGTGTTTCGCATTGTCATAGCAAATTCCCTGAACAATGCTTCCCAAAAGCTTCATATCATGCGGCACTTCACCATTTTCCACCCATTCACCGATCAAGTTGCAGACGATCCGCCTGAAATATTCGTGGCGCGTATAGGAAAGAAAGCTTCTGGAATCTGTGAGCATGCCGATAAAACGGCTGAAAAGGCCGACATTTGACAACGCTTTCATTTGATCGAGCATCCCGTCTTTTGTGTCGTTAAACCACCAGGCTGTGCCGAATTGTATTTTCCCGGGGGTGATGCCGTCCTGAAAACTGTTGATCATGCTGGCGATAACATAGTTATCGTTTGGATTAAGTGAATATAAAATCGTTTTAGGCAGCTGGTTCTTCATTTCAACTGAGTTCAGCAGCTTATACAAAGGCTTAGCGATTAATTCATCATTCATAGAATCATAGCCTGTGTCGGGTCCGAGCCTCTTCATCATTTTTGTATTCGTGTTTCTCAAAGCGTTGATATGAAACTGCATTGCCCAATCGAGCTCCGCATACAAACCGCAAAGAAACTGAAGCGTATACGTCTTGAATTTTTTCTCATCTTCATAAGAAACCTCTGTCCCTTGTAATCTGTCAGAAAAAATCCGCCCCGCTTCCTCCTTTGTTGTTTCGGCAAATACCATTGAATCTATCGCGTGATCAGACACTCTGCCGCCGGCTGAGTGGAAGTATCGCACTCGTTTTTCCAATGCCTTTAGAAACTCACCGTAGGTTGTAATCGATATGGCTGCGGCATCTTCAAGCGCCTTCACCCAATCAGGAAAGCCTTCACGATTGATCTCAAGTCCCTTATCCGGCCGAAATCCCGGCAGTACGCTGACAGGAAAATCTTTGTCTTCTTTTAATAATAGATGGTATTCAAGAGAATCGACAGGGTCATCAGTTGTGCAAACGACCTTTACATTTGATTTCACGATCAAATCCCTTGCCCCGAAGCCCTCACCTTGGAGCAGTTCATTCGTCCGTTTCCATATAGCCGGCGCGGATTGCTCATTAAAAATCTCATAAATCCCAAAAAAGCGCTGCAGTTCTAAGTGAGCCCAATTGTAGAGCGGATTGCCGATCGCCATCGGCACAGTTTTCGCCCAAGCCGTAAATTTCTCCTCATCAGACGCATCGCCGGTAATGTATGTCTCATCAATTCCATTGGCTCTCATGACGCGCCATTTGTAATGGTCTCCATACAGCCAGGCTTCCGTTATGTTTTGAAATGTCTTATTTTCATAGATTTCTTTCGGGCTTAAGTGGCAGTGGTAATCAATAATCGGCATGTCTTTCGCATAATTGTGATAGAGGCTGACAGCGGTTTCATTTTTCAGCAAAAAATTGTCGCCCATAAAGGGTTCCATGTCCTCACCGTCTTTCATTCGATTTCAAAATGTTAACGTGAACATTTTGATTTAGATTTATTTTACCTTTATATTCCTCTGCGATCAATCTCTTTTTGAAAATGAAATGTTAACGTTAGCAAACAAGTGAAAAAAAAGACATCGCCGGAAAACACTCCGTGAGGAACGCTTCCTGCAATGTCGATTCTTTAAGATAAGATTAGTAAGCCAGACTGAAAAGTCCTTTAATATGTGTTAAGTAGCGTACGTTACTTGCTTCTTTCATCAAGGAAGCAGGAAGACCTTTAAGCGGTGTAGAATTTTCACCAATGATGGCAACCGCGTCTTTGCGTCCAAGGCTTGCAAGTGTACCAGAGTTTACTGGATTGAATGTTTCAAGCGTTTTGCCTTCTAAGTAAGCGAATAGGTTGTAACCGATCAGCTCACCCATTTGCCATGCGATTTGTGCAGTCGGCGGGTATGGGCGGCCGTCTGGAGCGAAGTAAACTGCGCTGTCTCCGGCAACGAATACATCTTCATGAGATGTAGATTGCAGGAAGTCATTTACTGTCGCGCGTCCGCGGTTCACTTCAAGACCTGATTCACCGACTAATGGGTTGCCTTGTACGCCGCCAGTCCAAACAAATGTGTTGGCAACAACTTTAGATCCGTCTTTCAGATCAATCACGTTACCTTCCACATTTGTAACAGGAAGACCTGTTAAGAACTCAACGCCGCGTTTTTCAAGGCTCGCAGTCGCGCGTTCGATCAGATCATCCGGAAGAACAGGAAGGATTTTCGGACCTGCTTCAACCAGTTTCAATTTGATTTCTTTATGGTCTACGCCGTATTTTTTCGTAAGGTTCGGCATGATGTCAGCAAGCTCACCGACAAGCTCAACACCTGTTAAGCCGCCTCCGCCGATAAGGATTGTTGCATCAGCTTCGTTTTTCGTTTGAGCGTACTCGCGCACACGATCTTCAACATGCTGGAAGACTTTGTTCGCATCGGCAGCAGATTTCAATACCATGCTGTTTTCTTCAAGACCCGGGATGCCGAAGTAAGCTGTTACAGAACCAAGACCTACAACAAGCGCATCGTAAGATAATGCAGAACCGTCAGCAAGCGCTACTTCTTTTTTATCAACAGAGAAAGAGCTTACTTCCGCAATTTTAAGGTCAATGTCTTTACCTTTGAAAAGTTTTTCTAATGGCATTGCAATCGCTTTTTCAGACACGTTTCCTGCTGCAAGACGGTGTAATTCCGTAATGATTTGGTGAGTTGGGTATTTGTTTACCACTGTCACTTTTGCTTGTTCTTTTGTGTAATGTTTGCGAACTGTTAGAGCAGAAAGAACTCCGCCATAACCAGCGCCTAGAATGACAATATGTTTTGACATCGTATATCCTCCGTCCTTTATATCAATTTGAATCTGAGATTATTTTTGGTTTTCGCGTTCGTTCATGACTTCAAGGTAGCTGTTAGCAAAACGGAACAGCTTTTGAGCTTGAGGATCTTTCAGCATGCGTAACAGGCCGAATAGACCAATCGTTTCACTGCTTGCATCAGCGCGGTCTTTCGCTTCGATTGCAGTCGCAGCCACTTCTTTCGCTGTTTCTTTTACAGGCTCAAGCATTTCAGTGATCGCACTGACAGTGTCGCTTTTTAACACTTCGTCAGTTGCTACAGACTGAGCGAAATCATAAGACTTCGTTAAAATATTCACTAACTCAGTCAGCTTTGGAAGCTGGTCAACTAAAACAGTCAGTGATTCTTGAACTTCTGGCTTTAACAGCTGATCAATAAGATCTTGCTGGCTTTGGCTGACAGACGCATTTGTTTGATCGATTGTTTCTGGCATATCCAATTCTCCTTTACTATAAGCAGTTTGCAGATTTTTTTGGAAAGGGTAGTGCCTCTCCCTGATCTCATACTTGAAAGCATAAGAATAAGGATTGTGAATTCATGCACAATCATTTACAAAAATAAATGTTTACTACCCAGTTTTTCATCTTGCCATATTCAGTATTATTTTTATCTCAAAAATAAACAATTGAATAAGTCAAAAATCCTTTACTCTCTCTGAAAATAGCAAACACAAAAAACTCCAATTCGATTACCTTCTATATGATAACACTTTTTGAACAAAATTTGAACGTGAATTGCTTCGATTATGAAATTAATTTAGATGGAGCCCGTGTCATAACGTTTCTGCGGCACTAGTTATTGACAATCCGGCAATTTTCTCCCCTTCACTTTACCCATATTTTTAAAAGAGGCGCTTTTTTTCCTGTGATCGGGTCGTTCTCCGGCAATGACACCTGCTTGATCTGTTTCATCGCTTCCTCTCTTTCACTTGGCTCTCCCGTCTTCATATCATACTGAACGCCTCCCGGATAAGCGCCAATGACGGTAAAATCGGAGCTTGCGCTTAGCTTTTTATGGCCGACTCCGGCTGGAATCACGACTGCGTCGCCCGATTTGATAGGAATGGCGACCCCTTTTTCTCCCCCAAATTGAATCACAGCCTCTCCCCGGACTGCAATCAGGACTTCATGCGTATTGCTGTGATAGTGATGGTATGGAAAAACACTCCCTGACCAGCTGTTTGACCAGCCATGCCGATTGACCATCTGCTCTGCCCGACCGGTGTCCTTGAGTGCGTTTTGATACACAATAAGCGGAAAATCAGGGTGATTCGGAATCCTGCCGTCATCCTGAAAGAAATACGTCTGTGTCTCTGCTTCCATCAATGCCACCTCCATTTTTTGTCTTCCACACATAGCGGTTTGTAAAACATGTTTGTTTTCTCACGAATCCATTGATCTGGGCGATACCGAATAGTATAGTATAAAAAATAATGCCAGAATGAGGGATATCATGAAAGCAATCGTTATCGGAATATTGGCTTCACTCTTTTTCGCCGTTACCTTTATTTTAAACAGAGCGATGGAATTATCCGGAGGCAGCTGGCTTTGGAGCTCTTCGCTGCGCTTTATTTTTATGGTGCCGTTTTTATGTTTGATTGTCATCATAAGAGGGACATTCGCCCCTCTCTTACAAGAAATGCGGAAAAAGCCGTTTTTTTGGATCAAATGGAGCTTTGTCGGCTTCGTGCTTTTTTACGCGCCGATCACATTTGCGGCCGCATACGGTCCCGGGTGGCTTGTAGCCGGAACTTGGCAAATCACCATTGTAGCCGGTGTGCTCCTATCTCCACTTTTTTATGTCAAAAAAGATATGCCGGGAGGCCCGCAGCTCGTTCGGCAAAAGATTCCCCTTGTTTCACTTGGCACGTCCGTGATCATTCTGATCGGAGCGGCGCTCATTCAGCTTCAGCATGCAGAATCGCTTTCTGGGAAGACACTGCTTTTCAGTGTGCTGCCGGTTGTCATTGCGGCTTTTGCCTATCCGTTAGGGAACCGGAGGATGCTCGAGGAATACGGAGGCCGGCTTGATACATTTCAGCGTGTGCTGGGAATGACCTTGGCTAGCCTTCCGTTCTGGCTTATAGCAGCAGCTTACGGCTGGTGGTCAGACGGCCTTCCGACAGCGGGGCAAACCGTTCAATCCTTCATCGTGGCCGTCAGCTCAGGCGTCATTGCCACCGTTTTATTTTTCTGGGCAACTGATATGGTAAGAAACAATCCGCAAAAGCTCGCGGCCGTTGAAGCAACCCAATCCGGTGAAGTGATTTTCGCGCTGCTTGGTGAAATTGTTCTGCTGTCAGGCGTTTTCCCATCCCTATTATCATTTGCCGGTTTATTCATTATTATGGCGGGGATGGTATTGCACACCTTTGCTTCACAACCGGGAAAACTGAAAAAGAAAACACAGTCAAATCTGACCGCGTAGCATCTGCCGGAGAATGGGTGAAAACCTGTTCTCTTTTATTATTGCTACCCCAAAAGATATCTGTTTCACGTTATATTTACATATAGTATCAGCCTACTTTACTGAAAGGTGATTATTGTAATGGAAGCAAACAATCAAACACAAAACAAGCCAGCCATCTCCTTCAGATCAGTTAGAAAAAGCTATGAACAAGATGGACAAACCTCTGATGTGTTGCAAGATGTCACCGGAGACATTCAACAGGGCGTCATCGCAGCCGTTTTAGGCCCTTCCGGTTCAGGCAAAAGCACTCTCCTGTCCATGTGCAATTTAATGAGAACGCCTGATAGCGGCGAAGTAAACATATACGGAAAGGAAGTCAGGCATTGGAATGTCAATGAGCTAAGGCGAACGGCAGCCCTCGCGTTTCAATCAGCCCCCGTCCTCGACGGGACAGTGCGAGATAATCTAAGTCTGGTCCAAAGGCTGCATCAATCCCAGCTGTACTCCCCTGAAGAGCTCGCTTCTCTTACAGGGCTCCCGCCAGAGCTGTTAGACAGAAGCGCCAAGGATTTATCGGGCGGGCAGCGGCAACGGCTGTCACTAGCCAGAACGCTCACTAATCCTTCCTCTATTCTATTGCTGGACGAAATCACATCGGCCTTGGACCCGGTTTCTGCTCTTGAGATTGAAGAACTGATCAAACGTCAGCATCAAGAGAAAAAATGGACAGTCATGTGGGTGACTCATAATATGGAGCAAGCAAAACGAGTTGCCGATACCATTTGGTTTATGGCGGATGGCCGGCTTCTAGAAATCGCAGCAGCCGAAACCTTTTTCTCCGATCCGCAGCATGAAGCAGCCAAAGAATTTTTGAAGGGAGGCACCCGGTAATGGATTACCTTTCCCTCTCTTTAACGATGATCTTTGTTTTGATCGCCTTGTTTTTATCAAAATCCTTTAAAGCCGGCGTTGAAAAAGACATGATCATCGCCACGATCCGGGCCGCGGTACAGCTGCTTGTCATCGGTTATGTACTGTCGCTGATTTTCCGCGGAGACCACCCTGTGTTTATTTTGCTGATGGTGCTGTTAATGCTGGCAGTGGCGGCGCAAAATGTCATCAAACGAAAGAAAAATACAGTTGGTTCGTTTTGGAGAGTGTTCGCAGCGTTAGCGATTGTAGAAATTGTGACGCAGGGAATTTTGCTGTCTCTTCACATCATTCCGCTTACCGCTCGATATGTCATTCCGATCAGCGGGATGGTCATCGGAAATTCGATGGTGCTCGCAAGTCTGTTTTTAAACCGGCTTAGCTCAGAAATCGGCGTTCGCAAAGAAGAGATACAATTGATACTGTCTCTTGGGGGCACACCGAAGCAATCCATACAGCGTATTCTTACTTCAGCGATGAAAATGAGTATGATCCCGACGCTGGAAAGCCAGAAAACGCTGGGGCTTGTTCAGCTTCCAGGCATGATGACCGGGCAGATTTTAGCGGGCGCGGACCCGATTCAGGCGGTACGCTTTCAGCTCTTAATCGTATTTACAACGATGGCGTCAGCCGCACTGACATGTGTGATCTTAAGTGTGCTGACATACCCGTCATTATTCACAGCGCATCAGCAGCTGAAGGAAAATGGATAACCGAAAAAGATGAGCCCTTCCCGAAACGGAAGGGCTCATCTTTATTTCACGCCTAAAAAAGCAGTTGGGTTCAAATAACAAATCTCATCAGCGATTTTTTGATTGAAATCAAATCCGTTTGCTTCAGCAGCTTTTTTTACCTCTGTCACATATTCCGTATATGCCTCAGTCACTGTCCCATTCTTTAACTGACCGAAATCCGTCGATACGCATATGCGATCTGTTCCCCATGTTTTCAGCACTTCAACTAAATCCTCGTGCCGATCGTAACCGATTTTGCTCATTAAAACAGCAAATTCAACATAGACGTTTTTTGAAGAAGACAGCATGTCGATGACCTCAGCCATTGTAAAATTCGTGCACTGGTAAAACGGGTGAGTAATCATCAGCTTACATTTTTGCTTTTCTGTTTCTTCAATTAGCATATACACTTCTTCTTTTGAGGAGTGGCCTGTCGCTAATGGAATGTTAAACGCCGATGCTGTTTGAATGACTTCCTTTGTTTCTTGACGCAATTTTCCGTTTTCGCTGACCCTTTCATATTTCACTGTATGTTCAGCTAAAACCGGGTGAGATGTTGTTTGTTTTGTTTTTGGTTTGTTTGACGGTATGGTCAAAGTGGGAAACCAAATCATCATTGAAGAATGATCCGGGCCGTTTGCAGCAATCGCTGCTTCAACCACCGCACGGTTGATACCGCCGTTATACTGGTTCAATGTAATAGACCCAAAGAGCGGAAGACCCATCTCCCGGGCCGCATGCGCAAGCGGCGTTGTGGCCATCAAATGGCTTTTCATAACGGCTGCACCATTGTTCGCTTTTAATTCTTCACCCAGATTAAAAATCGTATATCTTCTATTGTACGTATCAGGCCATGCGTGGACATGAAGATCTAAAAATCGCTCAAGCTTCATTTGGCTGTCACTTCATTCTCCCAAGGGCGATGATAGTTATACATTTCACGCGCTTCTTTTAAATGTATGCCTCGAGAAACGGCTTCTTTGATTTTTTCTTCCGTTTCTTCAATGGCTCTGGAACGCTTGATGACTTCTTCGGCAACGTCTTGGGGAATGACGATCACTCCATTTTGGTCCGCGCGAACAAAATCGTTCGGCTGAATGACCGTACCGCTGATCGTGACGGGCACCTGATGGGCTGTTTTTTTCGTTCGGCCTTTTCCCGTTTTCATATAGACAGATTTACTGAACATGGCGTACTCCGTTTCTCGAATATAATCAATATCACGGCAAGCACCATCTATTACAGTGCCCGCGATTTTCTTTTGAATAGCCAATTGAGTTAAAATGTTGCCCCATACGGTACAATCCGCACGGCCGTTATTAGCAAGAATAACGACTGAATCCTCTTCAGCCGCATCAATGAAATCGGCTGCTTTGGCAACTTGCTGTTCCTCTTCGTTCGGGTCTCTGTATTCCACTGTAAACGCTGTTCCGCAAATATTTGCAGACGTGTTTCGCGGTACGATACCGCATAATCCGCCATCTATATGTAAACTGTCCAATGCGTCAGAAATCGTCGGCGTATCAAACGATTTCAATTCTTTTATGATTTGTTGATTATCCACTTATTTGGTCCTCCTAGCAGTTTTGAATGATGGCATTTGCCGTTTCTTTTGTGCTTGCGATACCGCCTAAATCGTACGTTAGCGTTTTTCCTTCTTTTAACACTTTATTGACAGCGGTTTTGATCCGCATGCTTTCTTCCATATATCCGCAATGCTCAAGCAAAAGAGAAATGGTTAAAAATTGAGCCATCGGATTCACTTTCATTTTACCGGCATGTTTTGGGGCTGAGCCGTGTACCGGTTCAAAATAAGCATTCTCGTACCCGAAGTTTGAACTCGGTGCAAGGCCTAAGCCGCCCATGATTCCCGCCCCGAGATCGGAGAGGATGTCGCCGAATTGATTTTCACTGACAATGACGCCGAAATGTCCCGGATCTTTCACCATCCACATCGCTGTCGCATCAACGTTTTGGACCTCCCAATCCACTTCTGGGTAGTCCTTCGCCACTTCTTCTAAAATGGTTAACGCAAACTGACCGGACTGTCTCATCACATTTGGCTTATCTGACCACGTCACTCGTTGGTAGTTGTATTTTTTCGCCCATTCAAAGGCAAACTTCAACAACCGCCTTAAGCCGTTTTTCGTAATCAGCCGAATTGCGGCGCCGCCATCATCTTCCCCGTCAAGCTGCCAATTATTTAGTCCGTTCTTGTTTGCCTGAATAAAATCAAACAGGTCTTTGGGAATAGGTGAAAAGTCGAGTCCCGCATAAAGTCCCTCTGTATTTTCGCGAATAACGGTCATTCTAAACTTCTTAGATTGCTGATGGTCTAAACTATAAGCCGGACGCACATTCGCGAACAAATTTAATTTTTGTCGCAGCTGAATGACAGGCGAGACATACTTCAGGTTTTGATCTTGTAATGACGGATCTAATTCTTTTAAGCCCTGGGCGTGAGGTTTGCTGGTGATTGCGCCTAATAATGTCACATCACTTTTTTCAATTAAATCCCACGTTCTTTGCGGAACTGGGTCACCTTCTTTTTTCCAAAACTCCCATCCGATATCACCGAACTTTAAATCAATATCGACACCTAATCGATCAAATACCGGTAAACTGCATTCGATAACCTCAGGACCGATTCCATCTCCTGGTAAAACCGCTGCTGTAATTTTTGCCATATGTTTTTACACCTCTGCTCCAAAATGTGAATCAATAAATTTTTCGATTACTTGTTTGACTTCGTCTGGTTTTTCACCAAACATGCGCATACCGCTGTTTTGGATAAAATGAATGTTCGCCTGCGGCATATATTTTTCGAAGTATTCGGACTCTTCTTTCCCTAATAATATCGATTCTTCTCCGAAAATGATTTGAATCGGCGACTTCATCTGATCATGATATGTTTTGCCGTTATGGTTTATAATGGCTTGCACACCGGCTTTCATTTTGGCAACGGCAATCGCCTCATCTTCTATGTCTGTTGTCTCCAATCGGAATATCGGCAGCTCGCTTTCTTTTACGACCCATGGCACCAGACCCGCTTGAAGCCCTTTGACGCCAAATTTGTCGCAAAGCATATACCATGTGGAAAAGACCGCCTTTAATTTTTTATTTGGATAAAGCATGGTGGACACCAATAAAATAGGAGTGTCTGCATATTCATTGAACGTGCTTAAATACTGAGCCATCATCCCGCCGAGAGAAAAGCCCCAAATCATATAAGGTGTGATGTTGTTCTTTTTGACATAATCATGTGCCCACCGAGCCAATTCAGGAACAGTAAATGAATCTTTTTCCTTATTTTCTTGAATCAGTTTTTCCGGAACATCTAGAATGATAAATGTATAGTCGTTCATGTACGGCGCAAGTGACACCATCCATTCTTCCCGGCTTAATGCGTCTGCGTCCATTCTTGGCAAAACCAAAATCACTCTGTCTCCGGTTCCTAGCTCTAGTTTCCAGCTGCGTTTTACATTTTCTTTGTTCATCATCATACTCACCCTACTTGACTCAGCTCGGTGCTTCGCAGCGCAAATTCCGCACGATTAACCAACGTCTGCTTTTCTAAAATGACTAATAGATCCAATAATTTAAGGCCGCTTGATTGTGCCATTCTATCGAGCGTGTCCAGTACATCTAAATTCAAATTATGCAGTCCCGACAAAATCCCTTCCTCTTTGTCATAGAAGGAATTCTCTGATGTATCATTGATGAACAGGGAGTAGGCTTGTCTTGATAACTGGATTAATTCACAAATGTCATATTTTTTGCTGAGGTCTAAGCGATTGAGTATCGCTGCAAATGTCTCGATGCACAGGTTCCCCGGTCCTTTCCCAAAACCGTATAAACTTCCGTCAATCAACTGAACACCGCATTGAATCGCATCAATCGCATTTGCCGAAGCAAGGCCTAAATTGTCATGAGGATGAAAACCGAGTTCTACAGATGAGTGTTCTTTCAGCTTGGTAAATAAAGATGAAACAGCGGGCGGCATCATGGCTCCGTTAGAATCAGCCAAGTAAATGTAATCGGCTCCCGCCTCTATAACTTTTTCTGTAAATACGATGATATCTTGGATATTCGCGTGACTTGCCCTGATTAAGTTTGCGCTGACATGAATCCCGTGTGCTTTCAATTCTTTGATAACCGGCAGGCTGGCATCCGTTTTCGCAAGAGGAATGCATAAACGGACCATACCGACTGAAGGATGCTTCATCCGTTCGAGAAATTCTTCTTGATATTGTGCCGGATGCAGCATGAGCACCAATTGTGAGCTTGACCCCGCACCTATCGCGCAAGCCATTTCTTCTATGTATTCAATCGGACAGCAGCTTTGCAGATTCATCCCTTCGTTCGAAGACACATATCCGATTTCGATAAAATCAACATTCGCTTTTGAAAGTCCGCTGACGACTTGACGGGCAGCATCTAAATTGATCTTCGCCCCTTCAACATGAACTGATTCTCTTAACGTGACATCCATTAATTTTATACTCATCTTAAAACCCCTTTTTGTTTGGATTTGATGTTATACCGCTTCTTTTTTGCTTGTCCTCACCGCAGGCATCACAGAACGCCGTCTCTGATAAATATTATTTAACACAATCGCACCGATCGTTAAGAAGGCTCCACCCGCTTCAACAGGCGACATTTTATAGCCTGTGATAATGGAAATCATAAACGACACAATCGGAACCAAGTTCATAAACAAAGAACCGTTAATCGGTGTCAGTATCTTATTGCCGATATTCCATGCAAACACACCGATAACACCTGCAAAAATACTCATGTACATCATTTCCCATTTGATCTCCATGACTTGATTGACAGCAGGTACTTCTACTTTTCCTAAGATTACGAATATTGAAATTACAACAATGGATGTGACATTTCCGTAAATACAGCTCAAAGCGGTGTAACGCAAGGATGACCATTCTGGAAAGCTGCTGCCTCCAATTGTATAAAGAACCCAAGCTAACACGCTGATTGACATTAAAATAATAGGAACTGCCTGCTTATTGCTGTTTGCAAAGAAAGCAATATCTCCTTTTGTCACAACCAGCAATACGCCGATGAAAGACACCGCAACCAAAAGCAATGTAACATTCGCCGGTCTGTTCTTTTTGTAAACCCATAAAACAAGCAGTGACACCATCGGGATCAATGCCATTAATATAGAGCCTAAAATAGCCCCGTTATCACCTGCCATCTTTTGCCCTAAAAACACAAGAAAATTATAAGCGCAGAATGCCATACTCCCATAAAACCAAATCGGAACCAGTTTCCCTTCCGTCTTAAAACTTTTAGCTCCCTCTGTAAAAAACAGAATGATAGATAGTACGACTGCCACAATCAGATAACGTATCAGTGTAAAAAAGAATGGATCAATATGTTTCAGGGCTCTTCCAGCTACAGGCCATTGCGCTCCAAAACAAATACCTGCAATCAGGCAAAAAAGCACGCCTTTCTTAAAATGGGATGTTGTCATGTTCGCCTCTCTCCTTTTATTGAAATACTCCCAATTTTCTCCTTTCCGTAAGATATTTCCTAATATACACAGGAGGGTAATATTTGTAAACTGTTATTTTCAAAAAATTTTTATTTTTATTAATTTTGAATTAACAACTTTAGACTTACGAAAAAACACATTAAAACCCTAATAAATCAAGGTTTTACGCATCATGGAAACGTGTACATCTCTCCTTATTATTTTTCAAAAAAAATGAATTCTTTTATTTTTTGGAGATTTTAAACAAAAAACAAAGAAAATATTGCAAGCAGAATGTAACCCATATAGAATGTTAAAGTGACATAAGGTATTTAGAAAATTTCGAAAGGTCGTTTTATCAAATGCAGAAATTATATTTTTCCAGCTATATCAGTGCACAAAAACCGGAAACCATTGTCAATAAGCAAAACGCCTGTCCTTTTTGTGACCGCGATAACCTTACCGGCATTTTAGAAACTGACGGGGATATGATTTGGCTCGAAAATAAATACCCCACCATCCAAGATACGTACCAAACGCTGATTGTGGAGACAGGCCAGTGCGACGAAGATATAACGACTTACAGCAATAAAAAAATGAGAAGACTGATACGGTTTAGTTTAGAAAAATTGATACATATGGAAAAAGATCCTCAATACAAAAGCGTTATATTGTATAAAAACCATGGCCCGCTTTCAGGCGGCAGTATAAAACACGCCCATATGCAGATTGTCGGATTGAAACATGCGGATTATATGGAATCGCTCTCATATGAGAATTTTCTAGGGATCAAGGTTGCAGAGAATCCGAATCAAGTTGAATTCAATCTGTCGGGCGATCCGATTATGGGTTTTACTGAAATGAACGTCATCATAAGTGACTCGCTGGAGCATACAGACCTAATGGCTGATTACATTCAAACAGCTGTTACATACTTAACCCAAGATTTCAGCTATAAATGTACAAGCTATAATTTATTTTTCTATCATACAAATCATCATATCATCTGCAAAATCGTACCGAGATTCGTCGTTTCCCCTTTCTTCGTTGGCTATAAAATCCCGCAAGTCTCGGTAGATGAGCGATTACATGAAATAAAAGAAGAATTGCAGAAAAAACTGAATACCTCGATGAAAGAAAACAATGTGCTATAGAAAACGAATGCTTCGAAGTTTGACAGTATAAAAAAGCAACTGAGCGTTTTTCATATCCTGTTGCATGCTTAAGTCTTTGCCGATATACAAAAAAAGCCGCTTCTCTTTTGGAAAGCGGCTTTTTGCACTGGTTATTCCTTTTCTTCATAATACTTAGACAGCTCGATAATCATCGCGCCCATCCGCTCAATCTCCGGAGCAAGCAGTCTCGTGATGCCTTCTTCCCGCAGTGCTTCAGCAGTCACTTTTCCGACAGCCGCAGCGATGGCGCTCTCTTCGAATACGGCCTTCAATTCATTGATATAGCCGCGCTCCTTGGCAAAGTCAAACAGGGAACGAACCTGAATTGCGGTTGTAAAACAAACGGCGTCGATCTCACCGTTCATCAGCTCCCGGCATAACTGCTCCACTGTTTCCTTCTCAGGCGGGATGTGCTGATAAGGCAGAATCGGCAGGACAGACGCGCCCTTTTCTTCAAGAAATGCCATGAGGGCCGGCGCGTTTTCTCCATGAAGCTGCACCATAACTGTTTTTCCTGAAAAGTCGTAAGGCGCCAAGGACCGGATTAAGCCTCTTGTTGTCCCGTCTTCGTCAGAAGCTTCCGGTGTGATCCCAAGCTTTTTCAGCACAGACAGCGTTTTGTATCCCCGGCATGCCGCTTTGGCTTGGCGAATCGCCTGCAGAAACTCCTCTTTCATACCAATTTTCTCTGCCATATCGACAAGAGTCTCTGTGCCAATACCTGTCGTGAAAATGACCCAGTCAGCTTTTTCCTCCGCAAACGCCCGCAAATCCGGCTCCACCTGCTTCTCAGCTAAATAAACCGTTCCTTGGAGAGGCCGGATGACAGAAGTTCCGCCCTGTTTTTCAATGATTGTGCTGATTTCTTCCATTTTTCGGGAACCCCCGATCGCCACGCGTTTTCCATGTAACCCTTTTCCCATACCCGTTTCCTCTCCTCTTTGCATCATTTTTTTATGTATACGAGCTTAATAAAGCTATTGTGGCGCAAACCAAGGGAGAAATCAAGATAAACCCAGACCTCTAAAATCCATTGAATACACCGGAAGCTTGCTGTAATATAAACAGCAGACACGTTTGCTAACGGAGGATCGACATGGAAACAAAAAATGAAGAATATGAAACAAAAGGCTACGATACATCGATCGTTTACGAATTCAATGAATACCCGGACGTCCGCAGCGGGCGCTGTGACAATTGTGATTACACACTGTTCAAAAGCTCTGTAAAAGGCGGAAAATTTCTAAGAGAATGCCGGAGATGCGGGTTGAAAAAAAATATCTAAACAAAAAACCGAAATCGAATTTTTGATTTCGGTTTTTGTGATTTACTGCGGAACAGCCGTTTTTTTCATAAACACTTCAATCTCTGCCGCCGCACGCTCCGCTCCGCCTGCTTCTTTTACATCCTTTTGCATGTTTTTAACGCGGCTTAACACCTCTTGATCACCGGATACGGCCTGAACTGCTTCCCGCAGCCTGGAAACAGTGACTTCCTCTTTCGGCAAATAAACGCCAAGGCCTAATTCGTCGGCACGCTTTGCGGTGAGCTCCTGCTCATACATTTGCGGAATGACGACAATCGGCACACCGGCATTCATCGCTTCCATCGTACTGTTCATCCCGCCATGAGAAATAAACAAATCGGCTTTCGCCAACACCTCAAGCTGCGGAACGCTTTGGCGAATGGTAAAGTGAGCAGGGATGTCACCAAGGCTTTCAGGATCAATCGATTTCCCGACCGACATGATCACTTGCCACGAAGAATCCCGAAATGCCTCGATGCACATCTTGTAAAATTCCGGCCATGCGTTAAACGCCGTTCCCAATGAAATCAGCATAAGCGGGCGATCACCCTTTTCAATCAACAGGCTTTCTTGTTCCGTCCGTTTTCCAAGGGAAGGGCCGACAAAACAGAAACGGTCATCGAACGTCTCATGCTGGATTTGAAAAGACTTCGGCATAAAGACAATATTTAATGCTTCCGGCACAGCTAATTGTTCAAATGAAACAACCGGCAATTGCTCTTGCTCCAAGTAGGCTTTAAATTCAGCCTCGGCCTCTTTTATCATTTTCAGCATGTCTTCGCTTCCGAGCTGAAAGGATTCATTTTGGGCATATGATGAACAAAGCTTGACAGCGGGCACATTGAGCTTGTCAGCAAACAATTTTCCAGCCAGCGCGACAAAATCATAGATGATCAAATCAGGCTGATCATCTCGATATAACTCCTCAAGCTGCGGCAGAATGCTCAGTGATTCTTTTAAGAGACTGAGCGGCGCGTCATTCTTTTCCATCATCTCCCTGATTTGCTTAGGGTCAATGTTCAACGAGGTATGATAAATCAGTGCTTCTCCGCCGGCTTTCTGAACAGCAGGCGCGAACTCCTCCGTCGTGGCATACGTGACACGATGCCCTCTCTCACAAAGCTTCTCTACTAATGCCAGCGTAGGATTGACATGCCCGTACGCCGGAATATTGATCATCGAAATATGGTGCTTTTTCATGAAACCAGTCCCCTTATTGATTAAATTTTGACACGAAAGCTCTTTAATCCGTATATCACGCTGTTTTCAATCGGCGTGATACTGACACATTCCATATGAGGAAAAGCAGAAATCAAAAACGTTAACGCGATATTCGCTTCAAGACGGGCAAGCGGTGCCCCAAGACAAAAATGGATGCCGTGTCCAAACGCGATATGCGGATTGGGATGGCGGTGAATATCAAACAGGTGCGCCCTGTCAAACTTCGTTTCATCACGATTTGCGGACGCCACAAAAGCCAGAACCATATCACCTTCTTTAATGTGGTGTCCCCCAATCTCCGTATCCCGCTTGGCAATGCGCCTCAAAACCGGTGCAGGCGCCCTGAAACGCAGGGCTTCCTCCACTGCCTGAGGCATTAGTTCAGGATGGCACCGCAGTTCCTCGTAAGCATCCGGCGTTTCCAATATGCTGTACATCGCATTTGAAATCAGGTTTGTTGTGGTTTCATTCCCGGCCACCAATAACAGCGTGCAAAACGGAATCAGCTCTTCTCCGAACAGCTTCTCGCCTGTTTCTTCCGCTTTCACTAAAATTGAAATGATATCCTGTGCCGGTTTGTTTCGCTTTTCTATGATGTTGGCAAAGAACGCAGCCAGTTCTTCCTCGCACTTGTTTCGTTCTTCCAAAAAGGCTTTTTCAGCTTCTTCACTTTTATCCTTCGGCGTGCTGACCAGAAGATCGGACCATGTTTTAAAACGCTCCATATGCTCAGAAGGAACCCCGAGCAGCTCAGATATCACGATGACCGGAAGCGGATATGAAAAATCGCGCACAAGATCAAACTCGCTTCGCCCCTGACATGTTTCAATCAGTTCATCTGTGATTTCCTGAATTCTCGGTTCCCATTGTTCATCACACCGGTGTGAAGGCTTTATTCACTACAGAACGGATTTGCGTATGCCTTGGCGGGTCCATATTAATGATGGAATTCCCAATAGCGCTTGATTGCTGCGGCATATAGCTGGAAAACACCTCTTTATCTCCAATGACTTTTTTGACATCATTATAAAGAAAAACGCTCCACACCTGGTTGTTTTCTTCATCATAGGAAACAGGCGCATCCCTTCTCATCGATTCGTACCACGGAAACGGATGATAAGCATCCTGTTTGTTTTTTCCATTAAGCAGTGCTCGCTGCAAGGCTTGCCGGCGGTTTAACACATTCATGTATTGTCACTCTCCTTGAAAGAATTCAGCAATTGGCGCTCCTCTTCACCTCCCGCTTTCGAGAAAGAGAGGGACAATCAAGTATAGACAGATTGATAACAGCAGGCAGGCGATCATGAAGTCCGATGCAGGCATCATATATTCCCTCTCGAATTCCGTTCATCTTACCATAATCTCTCAATTTTTTTCTATTCTGCACTACCATTTGGGCTCACAACGTGACGTTAGGCATAGGCATGCAAATTCAATATGCATTCAATTGCACACGATCCGATGCGAAAACACCCCTATTTCCAACCAATAGCACTAACTTAAAAAGATGACTTTTCCATTATATAAAGCAAGCTGACTTTATGATTAAATAGAAGGTAAAAGGTGAAGGAGAGAACAACATGGCAGCACAGACTGATTTCCAAAAACAATTTGTCGGCATCCTGCTTTCACTTGTATTTGTATTGTTTGTGTTCTCTTTTTCTGAGAGACATGAAAAACCGCTTGTTGAGGAAAAAAATCAAGAAAACTGGCATGCTGTCGTCGACAAAGCTTCTGTCGAGATTTACGGCAATCGATTAGTTGAAGAAAACAAATTAAAGCAAAAACTCGGCCATAAACAAGCCGATTCTATTTTGACCCTTCTGAAACTCGCCAACGAAAAACATATTGCGCTATAAAAAAGAAAGAGCCTTCCGGGCTCTTTCAGGCTGTCGAGAAAATCTCGACAGCCTTTATTTTTCCTTAAAATATCCATTCCTCTGTAATAAAATAAAAGAAAGACTAAAAAGGACGGTGTCTTTCTTATGTTCCACACAAGAAATTCTTCT
>NZ_JAESPO010000004.1:0-348257 GCF_016757475.1 Bacillus sp. RHFS10 | reverse complement strand
CATTCCGCAAGGAAGTAAGATCCCTGAAAGATGATCAGGTTGATAGGTCTGAGGTGGAAGTGTGGCGACACATGGAGCTGACAGATACTAATCGATCGAGGACTTAACCACATTTTGAATGATGTCATATCTGTTACCTAGTTTTGAGAGAATAAGTTTTTTTAAAAAAACACTTGATTTTCTCAAGAATACATAGTATAATATTAAATGTCACTGAAATTGTCTGGTGATGATGGCGAAGAGGTCACACCCGTTCCCATACCGAACACGGAAGTTAAGCTCTTCAGCGCCGATGGTAGTCGGGGGTTTCCCCCTGTGAGAGTAGGCCATCGCCAGGCAGATTTATTCCGCAGTAGCTCAGTGGTAGAGCTATCGGCTGTTAACCGATCGGTCGTAGGTTCGAATCCTACCTGCGGAGCCATCATTGGAGAGCTGTCCGAGTGGTCGAAGGAGCACGATTGGAAATCGTGTAGGCGGTCAACTCCGTCTCAAGGGTTCGAATCCCTTGCTCTCCGCCACTGATACTTATACATAATTATAATTGAAAGTCTGGGCCCGTTGGTCAAGCGGTTAAGACACCGCCCTTTCACGGCGGTAACACGGGTTCGAATCCCGTACGGGTCATTATATGATGGAGGATTAGCTCAGCTGGGAGAGCATCTGCCTTACAAGCAGAGGGTCGGCGGTTCGAGCCCGTCATCCTCCACCATTATCATCGCGGGGTGGAGCAGTTCGGTAGCTCGTCGGGCTCATAACCCGAAGGTCGCAGGTTCAAATCCTGCCCCCGCAACCAAATTATACGAATGAAATAAGGAGTGCCCGAAGGGTGCAACCAAAATAATTCATTTCAATATGGTCCGGTAGTTCAGTTGGTTAGAATGCCTGCCTGTCACGCAGGAGGTCGCGGGTTCGAGTCCCGTCCGGACCGCCATTTAAATAATAAGGCTCGGTAGCTCAGTTGGTAGAGCAACGGACTGAAAATCCGTGTGTCGGCGGTTCGATTCCGTCCCGAGCCACCACTTATGCCGGTGTAGCTCAATTGGTAGAGCAACTGACTTGTAATCAGTAGGTTGGGGGTTCAAGTCCTCTTGCCGGCACTGTTTTTCAAAACTTAATGTGGAGGGGTAGCGAAGTGGCTAAACGCGGCGGACTGTAAATCCGCTCCCTCAGGGTTCGGCAGTTCGAATCTGCCCCCCTCCACCATTTTTATAGGGGCATAGTTTAACGGTAGAACAGAGGTCTCCAAAACCTCCGGTGTGGGTTCGATTCCTACTGCCCCTGCCAAATTTATGACATCTTGAGATTATGGCGGTTGTGGCGAAGTGGTTAACGCACCAGATTGTGGCTCTGGCACTCGTGGGTTCGATTCCCATCAATCGCCCCATATTATCATTGGGCTATAGCCAAGCGGTAAGGCAACGGACTTTGACTCCGTCATGCGTTGGTTCGAATCCAGCTAGCCCAGTCTCACTTTTTTATATCAATTGCATATCATGTATTAAGTCCCTTAAGATGCGGAAGTAGTTCAGTGGTAGAACACCACCTTGCCAAGGTGGGGGTCGCGGGTTCGAATCCCGTCTTCCGCTCCAATTACGGCGGCATAGCCAAGTGGTAAGGCAGAGGTCTGCAAAACCTTTATCCCCGGTTCAAATCCGGGTGTCGCCTTTCTTTTGCCGGGGTGGTGGAATTGGCAGACACACAGGACTTAAAATCCTGCGGTAGGTGACTACCGTGCCGGTTCAAGTCCGGCCCTCGGCACCAATTTTACTTACATGATAAGTCGAATTGGTGTTTTTGTTTTATCATTATAACTAATCATATTAATGATCTACTTGTGTAGATCATTTTTTTATTGCTTTGATTTATCATAAACAGAAGTTCTGATACATGATCATAAAGTTGCTTTACCATTATGTTTAGCCAAGTCTCTTAACACTTTTTTATTATTATCTTTCAAAAAAACTTTTTTGAAATACGTTGACACTTAATAAGATCCATGATATATTTATATTCGTCGGTTAGATACGACGTAAAACTTGCCGGTGTGGCGGAATTGGCAGACGCGCACGACTCAAAATCGTGTTCCTTCTGGAGTGCCGGTTCGACCCCGGCCACCGGTATACTGAAAAACCCGTTTCTTATGTAGAAACGGGTTTTTGTTTTTTAATAATTTATTCAGCGTATTGGTCTATGATCTCTTCTAACACCTCTTCAAGACCTTCTGCATCTTCAAGCTCTGATTGGCTGAAGCGGACACGTACGAGCTGTTCTCCGTCATTATACATCTCTTCCAGCCATCCTCGCAGTCCTCTTGCCCTGCGGTCGACTTCGAAAATGATTTCCAAACCGTCTTCGTCTAAAAGGAAAATGAGCTCTAATTCATCAAGCATCTGACGATAATATCCGGAAGTCGGAACGAACTCAAATTCTTGAACGAATGGAAGACGGCGCTGGAAGTAGGGCGCTTGTTCGCAGTCTGCTTCGTTCAGGCGGAAGCCCAGGTTTTCGATAGCTTCCAGGACATTTTTAATCCAAGGGTGCGCTTCAACGAAAATGCGGTCATGATCGGATTTATCGATACCGCCTTGAATGTCAAGGTCTGTCACCACGGCAACCTCTACTTTCCCTACAGTGATCGGCGTATCTAGAGGCAGAGTGAATGTGAACGGAAATTG
Organism: Bacillus sp. RHFS10; assembly: GCF_016757475.1. Classification (NCBI taxonomy): domain Bacteria; kingdom Bacillati; phylum Bacillota; class Bacilli; order Caryophanales; family Bacillaceae; genus Bacillus; species Bacillus sp. RHFS10. The sequence continues at coordinate 345,582 of NZ_JAESPO010000004.1, read as the reverse complement.
TTGCCCATCTCCAGGCTGAATGGCAAATGAACCAGTGACCCGAAAAGAATGGATTGTAGCGGATTTACGGTGCTCTTCATCGTCTTTTACAATGACGTACCGTGTATTAAGCTGTAAGTCAATGTAGCGGATGTCCTGAGCGATTTTTCCGCCTTTGACATGGACAGATCCCCGTACTTCTTCTCCTGGATAATAGGCGTCTCTCTCTAAAATTGTATCTACTTTTGCAGCACCGATTCCGGCACTTGCTGCAAGCTTCTTAAAAAATGACATGTTAGATCTTCCCCTTTTTCTTTTTCTCAACAGATATACGTAAGAAGAAGGGAAAAAGATTCATTTGATTCGTACTTTTTTCCTATTATTCGTCCGTACTAGGGACAGACTAAGAATAATTTAAAGCAAAGGAGCGGAGTTGAAATGAATAAAGAAAGTCTGGTTGCTGATGAATTACATAGAATGTTTTTGGCTGGTGAACTGCAAATCACGGTAGAAGAGGATATAAACAATATTTCCGAAAGGCTTAGAAATGGTGATCTCAGTTTAGACTCATTAAGCGGTGAAGACGCATTTATAAAAGAAACGGTAAACGAGGCTTTACAAAGAGTGGAGCAATAAAAGGAAGAGACGGTGTCCCATAAATGAGACACCGTCTTTTTTTATGACTTTGTTACAGTTCTCTATGAAATGAACAACTGTAACTAATTGTTCATGCAACACTTTCTGAGTTCTGGGTTTGCGAGTTCTGTTACTGCGCAATTTTTATTTTATGCTGGTTTTGGTTGCTGTTAGGTTTGATTCGGGCTATAAATCATCGTTAGGAATTTTATGTTCTAGCTCTTTCTGATAAAAAAATATTTAGCCTTGTGTCATGCTATAATGAATAACAAATTTTGTCGGGGAGTGGGATGATGAAACAGATTATTGCGATGGGAGGGGGCGGTTTTTCGATGGAGCCGGAAAATTTGTCCCTCGATCGATATATCATGAATCAATCGGCACGGAAGACGCCTCGTATTTGTTTTTTGCCGACGGCAAGCGGTGATTCCCAAAACTATGTTCAGCGGTTTTATCATACATTTCAAACACTGGATTGTGTGGCGTCTCATTTATCCTTATTTAAGCCGCCGTCAACAGATTTAACTTCTTTTGTTATGGAAAAGGACGTGATTTATGTTGGCGGGGGGAATACGCGGAATATGCTTGTGCTATGGAAGGAGTGGGGGCTGGATCTTATTCTCAGAGAGGCGTGGAAGAACGGTGTGGTTCTAGCTGGATTAAGTGCCGGTGCGATCTGCTGGTTTGCAGAAGGGGTGACGGATTCAGCTGGACCGCTGACAAGTATGAAAAGTTTAGGTTTTTTGCAAAGAAGCTTTTGTCCTCATTATGACGGTGAGAAGGATCGGAGACCGATATACCATCAGCTGATATGTAACGAATTCTTGTGCGAGGGCTATGCGGCGGACGATGGAGCGGCTCTTCATTTCATAAATAATCGGCTATTTCAGACAGTGAGTTCAAGACCGGGTGCAAAGGCATATCGGGTAACGAGGGGTGAACATGAAATATTTGAAACCCCGCTGCCGGTTAAATATTTGGGGCGAATTAGCTGAATATTTTATATATTCCTCTTTTTTTTAGGTTGGTTTTATGTTAAGATGAGTCCGAAATCAATAGTTACTGGGGGTGCCCGTTTTCGGGCTGAGAGAGAAGGTAAGCTTCTTAACCCTTTGGACCTGATCTGGTTCGTACCAGCGTGGGGAAGTAGAGAAATTGTTTTTATTATTGTCGTGCTGGGCAATAATAAGTTTCTTTCTGACTTTAACCGGGTTCATTCATTTGAATCCGGTTTTTTGTGCTGGTTATGGGCTTGATTTTGTCCTTTCAAACGAAGAGAGGGGAAGATTAGTGATGCAAAACAATTCAGTGCAGCAAGCCAACATTTCCATTATGTCGAGTTTTTCGGGGAGCAAGAAAGTATACGTGGAAGGTTCTTCTGCGGACATCCAAGTGCCGATGAGGGAAATCGGCTTAAGTCCGACGACAGGATCGTTCGGCGAAGAGGAAAACGCGCCTGTGCGTGTCTATGATACAAGCGGACCTTATACGGATCCTGATGTGACCATTCATATTCAAGAAGGATTAAAGCCTCTCCGCCAAAAATGGATCAGTGAGCGCGGCGATGTCGAAGAATATGAGGGACGGGCGATCAAACCAGAAGATAACGGTTATAAAAAAGCAAATTCAAACGTGAGCTACCCAGGACTAAAGCGGAAACCGCTGCGGGCGAAAGCAGGTCAAAATGTCACACAAATGCATTATGCCAAAAAGGGGATCATTACACCTGAGATGGAGTTTATCGCAATCCGCGAGCATGTGTCTCCCGAATTTGTCAGAGATGAGGTAGCAAGCGGCCGGGCGATCATTCCTTCAAATATTAATCATCCTGAAAGCGAACCGATGATTATCGGCCGGAATTTTCATGTGAAGATTAATGCGAATATCGGGAATTCAGCGGTTACGTCATCTATAGAAGAAGAAGTGGAAAAAATGACGTGGGCCATTCGCTGGGGAGCGGATACGATGATGGATCTTTCTACCGGAAAAGACATTCATACGACGCGTGAATGGATTATCCGCAATTGCCCCGTGCCTGTGGGAACTGTTCCGATTTATCAGGCGCTTGAAAAGGTAAACGGCGTAGCGGAGGATTTAACGTGGGAGATTTACCGTGATACGCTGATCGAGCAGGCAGAGCAGGGGGTGGATTATTTTACGATTCACGCGGGTGTTTTGCTGCGGTATGTGCCGTTAACCGCTAAACGGACAACCGGAATCGTGTCACGCGGGGGAGCGATTATGGCACAGTGGTGTCTGGCTCATCATCAGGAAAGCTTTTTGTATACTCATTTTGAAGAAATCTGTGAAATCATGAAAGCGTATGATATTGCTTTCTCTCTTGGGGACGGGCTTCGCCCCGGATCAATCGCTGATGCCAATGACGAAGCGCAGTTTGCTGAATTGGAGACTCTCGGAGAATTGACGCAAATTGCCTGGAAGCATGATGTTCAGGTGATGATTGAGGGACCAGGGCATGTGCCGATGCATAAAATTAAAGAGAACGTCGATAAACAAATGGACATTTGTAAAGAAGCGCCTTTTTACACCTTGGGGCCGCTGACGACAGATATTGCGCCGGGCTATGACCATATTACTTCAGCGATCGGAGCGGCGATGATCGGCTGGTATGGAACAGCTATGCTTTGTTATGTAACGCCGAAGGAGCATTTGGGGCTGCCTAATCGTGATGATGTACGTGAAGGAGTCATTACATATAAAATTGCTGCGCATGCCGCTGACCTTGCCAAAGGGCATCCCGGAGCGCAAATAAGGGATGACGCTTTATCGAAAGCCCGCTTTGAATTCCGCTGGCGAGACCAGTTTCATCTATCTCTTGATCCGGAAAGAGCGCTTGAATACCATGATGAAACCTTGCCGGCAGAAGGAGCGAAAACCGCTCATTTCTGTTCAATGTGCGGTCCGAAGTTTTGCAGCATGAGAATTTCTCAGGATATTCGCGACTATGCGAAGGACAAAGAGCTTAGTGAATGGGATGCCATCGAAGAGGGGATGAAAGAAAAAGCCGAAGAATTTGTAAATCAAGGCAGCCAGCTTTACAAATAAAAGATTGCCAGCACTAATTTCAGCATTTCTGATCGGGGCACCGAAGGCTCTTATCTTTTAGATAAGGGCCTTTTTATGTATTAATGGGAATAAGATTTTGCCGTTTAAGCTCTGATTTTGAAAACAAACGAGAGGTTATGAAGTGCGATGCCAATGGAGGAAATTGATATGAAGCATACGAAGTGCGTAACTAAATAAAAAACCCGCTAATTGCACAGCGGGTTTTTGCATCTCTATTAAGCATCTTTTTTAATCGGCAATCCAAGGCCTTCAGCCACGCGTTTTCCGTATTCAGGATCGGCTTTGCAGAAATGCTCGATTTGACGAAGTTTGATTTCTTCTTTTTCTACCGGCTTCATGGCGTTTACGATGTTTTCAACAAGGCGGGCGCGCTCATCCTCGCTCATTAAACGATAGAGGTCACCGGCTTGTGTGTAGTGATCGTTGTGATCATAGCTTACGCTGTCAGCGATTCCTTCTACCGGATATGCTGCTTGTTTATCTTCAGGTGACTCTTTCGGGCCGCCGAAGCTGTTAGGCTCGTAATATACAGATCCGCCGCCGTTGTTATCAAAGCGCATTTGTCCGTCACGCTGATAATTGTTCACTTCGTTGCGTGCGCGGTTGATTGGCAGCGCTTGATGGTTTGCGCCAACACGGTAGCGGTGTGCATCATGATAAGCAAACAGCCGGCCTTGAAGCATTTTATCCGGAGAAACATCAATGCCAGGCACAAGTGTTCCAGGTGAGAATGTCGCTTGTTCTACTTCTGCAAAGTAGTTTTCCGGATTTCTGTCAAGCACCATACGCCCGACCTCGATTAACGGATAGTCTTTTTGAGACCAAACTTTTGTGACATCAAACGGATCGAAGCGATACGTATTTGCATCTTCTAAAGGCATGATTTGCACATATAGTTTCCATGCGGGGAAATCACCGTTTTCTATCGCGTTGAAAAGATCTTCTGTATGATAATCTGGGTTTTCACCGGCAATTTTTGCAGCGGTACTAACATCAAGGTTTTTCACGCCTTGTTCTGTTTTAAAGTGATATTTAATCCATACGCCTTCGCCTTCGGCATTGGTCCATTTGAATGTATGGCTTCCAAAGCCGTGCATGTGGCGAAGTGTCGCAGGAATCCCGCGGTCAGACATCAGAATCGACACTTGGTGAAGCGATTCTGGTGAAAGTGACCAGAAATCCCATACAGCTGTAGGGTTTTTCAAGTGTGTTTTTGGATCTCTTTTTTGTGTATGGATGAAATCAGGGAACTTAATCGCATCGCGGATAAAGAATACCGGTGTATTGTTACCGACGATGTCATAGTTTCCTTCTTCAGTATAAAATTTAACGGCAAATCCGCGCGGGTCGCGAACTGTGTCAGCCGAGCCAAGTTCACCGGCAACTGTTGAGAAACGGATGAACAACGGTGTGCGTTTGCCGACTTCAGAAAGGAAAGCGGCTTTCGTGTATTTTGTTACATCGTTTGTTACTTCAAAATATCCGTGAGCACCTGCTCCTTTGGCGTGAACAACACGCTCAGGAACACGTTCTCTGTTGAAATGGGCCAATTTTTCGAGTAAATGAACATCTTGGATTAAAGTTGGTCCGCGAGAACCAGCAGTCATTGAATTTTGGTTATCTCCAACCGGGGCGCCCCAGCTAGTTGTCAGTTTATTTGAACTCATGTGATCACCTCTTGGAATTTATAAGAACATAATATCATCTCTAAGTAAAAAGTCAATATTATTTTATAATCATTATAAAATAGTTATCTCTATTAATCGATATCTAGTATTGAAAATGATGATAACCCCCTGTCATAACAGGTTTTAAAACAATGAAAATTTGTGTGATAATGATTTTTTCTTTTCTATTTGCGAAACAAGCAGAGTAAGTGATAAACAGGCAGACAAAATCTCGCTTAAATAGAGTTGGTTTATGACCGGTATCCTCACTTAGAAAAGTGTTTATTTTGCAGACTTGGCTTTTGCTTCTGCCATTTGAAAATGAGCGAACGAGAAAGCTTTAGAACAAAAGGGGGATAAGGCGCCGGTTTAAGTAAAACACAGCCCTTGAACACATTGTATGATATGTAAAGAAGGGAGCTGATTTTCTGAAAACATTGATAAGCATAACAATCATTTGCCTGATTGCTATGCTGTCAGCATGCGAAGATACAAAACAAATGGAAATCAAAGAGGCGGATATGTCAGATCTCGAAAAAAATAGAATGAATGTTGCAGCCTCACAAACCTTCACTGCCGAGGTCGCAAATATCAGCGATAGTATTTCTGGAGCTGAAATGTATATAGAGCATTATCAAAATGGAAAGCTTTTTGAAACCATTGGACCGGTAAGTGCAGATTACTCGGAGGAAAAACCCGATTCATTACAATTTGTTTGCTTTGAGAATGAGGAGGGAGAAGGTAAGAATAAACTGAGCACCGTTCATTTTGGAATTGTGGATAAACAAGGAAATATTGCGGCTGATTCGTCGTTTCGGCGTGATGATAGCGCGGCACAGGAAGTGACTCAGAAGATTTCGTCGGCTGAACCGATTTCTTTCGAAAAACCTGTATTGATCGGCAGCAGTATTAAAGGGACTGACGAACCAATGCACACCTCTGAACACAAAAAAGAGCTCATTAAGCATCAAGATGCGCTACTGTATTATGTGGAATTGCATCATTAGAAACGGGCGGCTTCAGGCCGTCTGTTTTACAAAGCGGTATACTTGCTTTTTTGAATCGTGCGTGATACATTTTAAATCGTAATAATTTCGATTTAAAAAGGAGGCTATGTGACTTGGCTAAAAAATCAAAAGTGGCAAAAGAGTTAAAACGCCAGCAGCTTGTTGAACAATACGCTGATATTAGACGCGAGCTGAAAGAAAAAGGAGATTACGAGGCACTCAGCAAGCTGCCGAGAGATTCGGCACCGGGAAGGCTCCACAATCGCTGCATGGTAACAGGGCGCCCGAGAGGATATATGAGGAAGTTTAAAATGTCCAGAATCGCTTTCAGGGAGCTGGCTCATAAAGGCCAGATTCCCGGTGTGAAAAAAGCGAGCTGGTAAGAAAAAACTCCGGCCGATTACAGCGCGCCGGAGTTTTTTTCGTTTTTCTTGAAAGCGATGACGTAGGATAGGTGCTGGATGATCATGATGATAAACACAATAATAATTGGGAAAAACGGAATATGCGATTGAAAAAGCGGATAAAAAATGAGAAGAACCGCTGCGGCAGGAAGCGAGAAATAGACGGCGATATAAGACGCGCGGCATGCTTTTGCCGTCATCATCTGCTCTCTTTCATCCTGCTCTTCAAATTCATCAGGCAGGAGAAGCTGCTTTCGGGCAGGACGGCTTTTCTTATGCAAGTACATATAAACCGCAGCCGCCGCAATAAACAGAATAAAGGGAGTGAGGTTTAATTCAAACACCATCTCGCCGCTCTTTGTACGGGAAAAGGCCGCTATGCCTTCAGAGGCTTTAAAGTATGCAATCAGCGTCCAGCATGCAAGGCCAAACAAAACTAGTTGAAAAGCTGCTTTTGTTTTCATGCTCATCTTAGTATTCCTCCTCTAACCAAAAGACATCCTCCATTTTCATGGAGAAAGCTTTGCAGATTTTTAGTGCTAACAACAGTGAGGGAACATAGTCGCCTTTTTCGATAGCTGCCACCGTTTGTCTTGTGACGCCGACTGTTTCTCCGAGTTTTTCCTGAGAATAGCCCAAACGCGCCCTCAGCTCTTTCACTTTATTTTTCATCATGACGTCTGTCCCCTTCACAATCTCATTTGATTATATTGTATAGTATACTTAACATTATGTAAATGCGACTTAACAACTTTACAAAAAGAAAACATTTTTTCGACAAAATTTTTATACTCCCTTGACGAAAAATCAATAAACGTGTAATATAAAAAAAGTCAGAGCAATACTGTTACTGACTATCACAAATGCGGGTGTAGTTTAGTGGTAAAACCTCAGCCTTCCAAGCTGATGTCGTGAGTTCGATTCTCATCACCCGCTCCATACATACGTTATTAACGCAGTGTTTCGTTTCTTAGATAAACGAAGTATTGCGTTTTTTTATGTAAAAAAGAACACATTATCTGTGTTCTTTTACGTAAGCCAATGTACTGTATGGGCGCCGCCGTGAATTTGTTCAAACATTTTCGTTAATGATGATAAGAGTTTAACAGCGCTGCTTTTTTTTATGGATGGCAGGAAAAAGATGATTTGCAGCATGTTCTTGGTCTCGTTAGTAACGGGAAAGCGATTGACGCTGTTTTTGAAATCGCCAAATATGCCGTTTTTATCAGAGAATAGCATGATGTTTTCTTTTTCTCCCAATGAGATCCGGACTGGCTCATGAAGCTTGCCGGCATCATAAATCATAATGGGCAGAGAATATTTTAATGCGAAAAAATCAATGGTGTCATGGGCTGAATCCTTGCTTTCCAGGAATTGTTCTTTGGATATCGGGATCAGCATGTCCTCCATTGGAGTTGTTTCTCCCTCAAATGAAGGGGTAAGCTGTTTAAAAAGTTCTCGCCATTCCTTGACGAAGGGTTCATCGGATATTCCGCCGTCCGCATAATCAAAAAACAAGGATTCTTGAAATAGGCGAAGCCTGCCTTTCAGCATTTGCGGAGAGGAACCAACTTCGATATTCTCATAAATCACAGCCGCCGCGTGTAAGCCGGGCGCACGTTCAGTAATAACAGAATCAAGTTTGATATTCACAAGCATTCACTCCAGATACGGGATATCAACCTATTATAAACGCTGTATCGTTTTATCACAAAGAAAGGAGGCTGTGCAAAGCATGAACATTTATCAGCTCAAAGAAGAATTAATTGAATACGCGAAAAGTATTGGCGTGGACAAGATTGGTTTTACGACCGCTGATACTTTTGACAGTTTAAAAGACCGTTTGATTCTTCAAGAATCACTCGGCTACCTCTCCGGCTTTGAAGAGCCGGATATCGAGAAAAGGGTGACGCCGAAGCTGCTTTTGCCGAAAGCGAAATCAATTGTGGCGATTGCTCTCGCATATCCTTCTAGAATGAAGGATGCGCCGAGAAGCACGAGAACTGAGCGCAGGGGCATTTTTTGCAGAGCCTCCTGGGGCAAAGACTATCACGATGTGCTAAGGGAAAAGCTCGATCTGCTGGAGGAATTTCTGAGAAGCAAGCATGAGGATATCAGAACCAAGTCAATGGTCGATACAGGTGAATTATCTGATCGGGCGGTTGCGGAGCGTGCGGGTATCGGATTCAGCGCGAAAAACTGTATGATCACAACGCCTGAGTATGGTTCTTATGTGTATTTAGCGGAAATGATCACAAATATACCTTTTGAACCCGATGTGCCGATTGAAGACATGTGCGGCTCCTGCACGAAATGTCTGGACGCCTGCCCGACGGGAGCACTGGTCAATCCGGGACAGCTGAATGCGCAGCGCTGCATCTCTTTTCTGACCCAGACGAAAGGATTTTTGCCTGATGAATTCCGTACAAAGATCGGAAACCGTCTGTATGGGTGCGATACGTGCCAAACGGTGTGTCCTCTTAATAAAGGGAAGGACTTTCATCTTCATCCGGAAATGGAGCCTGATCCTGAGATTGCTAAGCCGTTATTGAAGCCGCTCTTAACCATCAGCAACCGGGAATTTAAGGAGAAATTCGGACATGTTTCAGGTTCTTGGCGCGGGAAGAAACCGATTCAGAGAAACGCCATTCTCGCCCTTGCCCATTTTAAAGATGCTTCCGCACTGCCTGAATTGACGGAACTGATGCATAAGGACCCGCGTCCTGTTATCAGAGGAACAGCTGCATGGGCGATCGGTAAAATCGGAGACCATGCATACGCGGAAGAGCTTGAAAAAGCGTTGGAAAAAGAGAAGGATGAAGAGGCAAATCAGGAAATTGAAAAAGGAATTGAGTTGCTAAAAGCTTCTGGCATGACTAAACAAGGCCTGTCCTGACATACGTATAGAACAGAAGGCAAAAACACTTGAGATGCATCCAAGTGTTTTTTCTCTATAACAAAGTATGGCGGGTGGGGTGAGCTTGAAGCACATATTAGAACAATTAGCGGAGGAGCGGCTGAGCTATTTGGTGAACGGGCATGCTATGAGACAGGAGTCTGAAGTCGGAGACCTAGAAGTCATGGAGCGAAAGAAGAAGCTTCTGGAAAAGCGTAAAGTTGATATCGTAAAAGCGAAAGCGAAGGCCGTCATCGGTCATGCGCGGATTGAGGATGACGGAACGACCTGCATGATGTATACCATCCATTATGAATACGTGTGTAAGGAGCAGGACGACAGCTTGTATATGGAAGAGCACATAGAGGAGCGGGTGGCTTTCCTTTATGATCACATTTTAATTAGTGATCAGGAAATTGAGAAAAAGCCGGCTGGATTTCATGAAGGGACCAGCATTATTGACTATTCTCAAGAGGAAAGAGAAGCGTTTGGCAGGGCATTTCAATACGATCGTCTCGGTGCTGTGCAATATGCCGAGAAATTTTGGAACAAGCGCAACCCGGCTTATAAAAATTTCAGCGATAACTGCACGAATTTTATTTCTCAGTGTCTTCATGCGGGAGACGCACCGATGCGCGGCCATCCAAACAGAGGGTCAGGCTGGTGGATGAAACAAAGTTCATGGAGCTACAGCTGGACGGTGGCTCATTCTATGAAAATGTTTTTGTCGAATTCAAAGGCCGGCCTGCGTGCGGTGCGGGTGAAATCAGCGGAAGAACTGGTGCCGGGTGATGTGATTTGCTATGACTTTGAAGGAGACGGCCGGTTTAATCATACAACGATTGTCGTGGCGAAGGACAAAGGCAATATGCCGCTTGTTAACGCCCAGTCGTATGACAGCCGGATGAGATTTTGGTCGTATGAGGATTCTACGGCATATACGCCGTCAATACGATATGCCTTTTTTCATATCGTTGATGATACGACAAAAGCATAATTAATGATATAATGATGGGCGGATAAGAAAAACAGAGGTGAACATTGTGGCATTACATGTCGTTTTATATCAACCAGAAATTCCCGCTAACACAGGGAATATTGCACGTACTTGTGCAGCAACCAATACAACGCTCCACCTGATTCGTCCGCTCGGCTTTTCAACAGATGATAAAATGCTGAAGCGTGCCGGGCTCGATTATTGGGAGTTTGTTAACGTTGTCTATCATGATTCGTTGGAAGAATTGTTTGAGGCATATCAAAAAGGCCAGTTTTTCTTTATTACGAAATTCGGTCAGCAGCCTCATACATCATTTGATTACACTGAGCTTGACGAAGATTATTTCTTCGTGTTCGGAAGAGAAACAAGCGGTTTGCCAAAGGATTTAATTCAAAATAATATGGACCGCTGCCTGCGTCTTCCGATGACAGAGCACGTCAGATCATTAAACCTGTCCAATACCGCGGCGATTCTTATTTATGAAGCATTGCGCCAGCAAAATTACCGTGATTTAAAATAGTGAAAAAACCCGCTCATCAATGATGGGCGGGTTTTTTATGTTATTAGGGATGCTTTGTTTTGTATTTGGGCTTAACAACGTAACAGTGTTATGTTACAATGAATCCATCGAAGGAGCTGGACCTATGGAAGAACAATTAATCTCTAAAAAAGAATTACTTGAAAAAACATCGATTTCTTACGGTCAACTGTATCGGTGGAAGCGGAAAAACTTAATTCCTGAGGAATGGTTTATTCGCAAGTCCACATTTACAGGGCAAGAGACGTTTTTTCCGAGAGAGGATATTTTAAAACGCATTTCAATGATTCAAAAGATGAAGGAAAATTTGTCACTGGATGAAATGAGGGAAATGCTGTCGCCGAAAATGAAGGATGTCAGCATGACCGCTGATGATTTGATTCATAAAGGTTTGATTTCAAGGACTGCTCTTGATGTCTTTTCAGAAGGCGGCGAGAATTCGGTTTTTTCTTCACGTGATCTGCTTTCGCTGTATGTGCTTGAAGGGCTGCTGCAGTCCGGAAATGTGAGCTTGGCAGAAGCGAAAATGGCTGCAGGGGTGTTAAAGCAGCATGATACTGAAGAGATCAAGAAACAGACGGAGCTGATTATGCTGCGGAAGCTCGGTGTCACAACTTGTTTTATAGCGGCCGCGGCGGACAGCATTCTATTTGAGTCATCCGTCAAGGTTGTGGAACGGGTAGATTTAGCTAAGGCGTCAGAGGAATTAAAAACAACATATATGCAGGAGGGCCATCAATGGATGTAATGGAAAAGCTGGTGATAAACGGATCAGGAAGTTCAAAGGGAGGAACGTTTCAATCAGTTGAGATTAACGGCAGCGGAACAGTGGCAGGGGACGTAGAGTGTGAGACTTTTTCTTTTAACGGAACTGGAAAAGCTGACGGCAGCGTCAAAGCGAAAGCGGTAACCATCAGCGGTTCAGGTAAGATACATGGAGACGTTGAAGCAGAATCTATTCGGATTAACGGAACAGGTTTAATTGAGGGAGAGGTATCTGCAAAACAATTGAATATCGCTGGATCATCGACATTTGGCGGTACAGTCAAGGCTGATGACATTGTCATTAGCGGAAAAGCAGTCATGGAAGCGGATTGTGAAACGGAAACCTTTCAATCGGAAGGGAAATGCAACATCAGCGGGCTCTTAAATGCTGACCAAGTGATTATAAAGCTTTCTGCCGGGGAAAGTAATGTGCGTGAAATTGGCTGCCGCCATCTTCAAGTGACTGGCAGAAAAGGGATGCTGACCTTGCTCAGACTGTTGCCGCAGCCTGTTTTAACGGCTGAACTGATTGAAGGGGACGTGATTGAGCTGACAAATACAAAGGCGAAAACCGTGCGAGGAAATAAAGTGAAAATCGGACCGAATTGCCAGATTGAAACCGTGGAATACAGCGGGGACTATACTTGTGATCCGAGCGCATCGGTAGAAACATGCACGAAGATGTGAGGAGGATCGTAATGGAGACAACAAAATTGGGAAATTTAAAATTATATGGCGCCGGTCACGCTGCAGGAGGCGCATATCACCATGTCAGCATCAAAGGAGAAGGTGTGGTCGGTGAAGGGCTGTCTGCCGCGGGCTGCCGCATATTCGGAACAGGATGTTTTCTCGGGAAAGCAGAGACTGATCGGCTGCGTGTGTATGGAGAAAGTGAGTTTAAAGGCGATCTGACAGCCGGCAGAATCAATGTATACGGCACAATGAAAGTAAGCGGTTCACTTCAATTTGATCGATTCAATCTGAAAGGTTTGACTGAAATTGGCGGGAATATGACTGGAGAATCGTGCGATGTGAAAGGGAAGCTTAGCGTCAAAGGCGATTGTGAAACAGAAATGTTCCATGTCACAGGCTGCGTTGATGTGTCAGGATTATTGAATGCGGGTGACATTAAGCTTGGATTGAGCCATGATGTAAGCTATGTGCGGGAAATCGGCGGAACAACAATAATAGTGAAAAGACGCGCGAGCTTTTTTAAACGGAAGAATACAAAACTGATTGCCAATGTCATAGAAGGAGATCAGGTTTATTTGGAGAATACCGAGGCGGCAGTTGTCAGGGGAAAAGAAGTGATCATCGGGCCGGGCTGCAGCATCGGAACAATTGAGTACAAAAACAAATACGAATGCGATCATCATTCAAAGGTTAAAGAAAAAATAAAACTGTAAAACACTGTTCTGTTATACAAAAAGGGTGCTCTTATGAGGAGCACCCTTTTTTTATTCTTTTCCCGGCTTGCTTTCGTACCCTGCGGTAAAAATTGATACTAAAAAAGTGACAATGACACCCATCATGATGATTGTATTCACCGTCTCTCCCCCTCTTCAATTTTTCCGTGCTGCCTGAGTCTGGATGATTCTGTTATTTCTTTATTATGAACGGTCGCGGTCTGCCTTGTCAACGCCCGTGTAAGCATCTTTATTTTAAGAAACCAAAGCATGTATCACGAGATGGCGGCATAGATTGTATCAAAGTACCTTATTTGCATAGCGCATCAAACATGATGGAGGAGGTCCTTATGGATATATTAAAGAAAATTGAACAGTACAGAGAGGAAGAGCAGCGGCTGAAATGGGAAGGAACATTCGCCGATTATTTGGAGATTATTAAAGAAAATCCAATGGTCGCGCAATCTGCTCATTCTCGTGTTTTTAATATGATAAAAGACAGCGGGATAGAGGAGGTCGACGGGCGGAAGAAGTACAGCTTTTTTGACCGTGAGCTGTTCGGGCTTGAGGAATCACTGGAGCGTCTTGTGGAAGAGTATTTTCATCCGGCCGCGAAAAGGCTTGATGTCAGAAAGCGGATTCTATTGCTGATGGGGCCTGTGAGCGGCGGTAAATCAACGCTGGTCACGATGCTTAAAAAAGGTCTCGAAGCGTACACGCTGACGGATAATGGTGCCGTATATGCGATTAAAGGCTGCCCGATGCACGAGGACCCTCTACATTTAATCCCCCATCATTTGCGAGATGACTTTTACAGAGAGTACGGCATAAGAATAGAAGGAAGTCTTTCTCCTTTAAATGTCATGAGGCTGGAGGAAGAGTACGGAGGAAGAATTGAGGATGTGAAGGTTGAGCGCATTTTCTTTTCAGAAGATAAGCGTACGGGAATCGGAACATTCAGCCCATCTGATCCGAAGTCTCAGGATATTGCCGATTTGACGGGAAGTATTGATTTCTCAACCATTGCCGAATACGGTTCAGAATCGGATCCGCGTGCTTATCGGTTTGACGGGGAGCTGAATAAAGCCAACCGCGGGATGATGGAGTTTCAGGAGATGCTGAAATGTGATGAGAAATTTCTCTGGCATTTGCTTTCATTGACACAGGAAGGGAATTTTAAAGCCGGGCGATTTGCGTTAATTTCTGCTGATGAGCTGATCGTGGCTCACACGAATGAAACGGAGTATCGCTCATTTATTTCTAATAAGAAGAATGAAGCCCTGCACTCAAGAATCATTGTGATGCCGGTTCCTTATAATTTGAAAGTGTCTGAGGAAGAGAGAATTTATGAAAAAATGATCGCCGAGAGCGATGTGTCGGATGTTCACATCGCCCCGCATACGTTGAAGGTCGCTGCAATGTTCTCGATTCTCACCCGATTAAAAGAGCCTAAAAGGTCAGATATTGATCTGGTTAAAAAAATGAGACTGTATGATGGAGAAAGTGTGGAAGGATATAATTCTGTCGACGTTGAGGACATGAAAAAAGAATATCATGATGAAGGCATGAGCGGCATTGATCCGCGGTACGTGATCAATCGGATTTCTTCAACGATTATCAGAAAAAATATGGAATCGATTAATTCACTTGATGTTCTACGTTCCTTAAAAGAAGGTCTTGATCAGCATCCTTCGATTTCAAGCGAGGACAGGGAGAGGTTTTTGAATTTTATTTCTGCCGCCCGCAAGGAATATGACGACATTGCGAAAAAGGAAGTTCAAAAAGCGTTTGTGTATTCATATGAAGAATCAGCAAAAACACTTATGGACAATTACCTTGATAACGTAGAGGCTTATTGCAATAAAAACAAGCTGCGTGATCCTTTGACAGGAGAAGAAATGAACCCTGACGAAAAGCTGATGAGATCAATCGAAGAGCAGATCGGCATTTCGGAAAACGCCAAAAAAGCGTTCCGTGAAGAAATCTTAATCCGCATCTCGGCCTATGCGAGAAAAGGAAAGCGGTTTGATTACAATTCTCATGAAAGACTGCGTGAAGCGATTCAGAAAAAGTTGTTTGCTGATCTGAAGGATGTCGTTAAAATTACGACTTCAACCAAAACGCCGGATGAGCAGCAGCTGAAAAAGGTAAATGAAGTCGTGGCCCGTTTAATTGATGAGCACGGCTACAACTCGACGAGCGCCAATGAGCTGCTGAAATATGTCGGCAGCCTGCTGAACCGATAAGCAACGTGACCCGTCCGAATAGGGCGGGTTATTCTGTCTCATTTTCTAAATAGTTTGTCAATTAACCGTGCTTTTGTGCATATGATGAATATAAATCTTTTCGAAGACTTGTTTCATAATCCCGCACAAGCAGGAATACGTATGTATCACGACCACAAATGGTTAAGGAGGGGAATTCATGTCCCAAAATGACAGCGGCCATTTTTTGATTTCTGAGGAAAACTGGTCCCTCCATCGCAAAGGCTTTGATGACCAGCAGCGTCACCAGAAAAAAGTGCAGGAAGCGATTAAAAACAATCTTCCGGACCTCGTGACTGAGGAAAGCATTATTATGTCCAACGGAAAAGATGTCGTGAAGATCCCGATCCGTTCACTGGATGAGTATAAAATTCGTTATAACTATGATAAAAATAAACACGTAGGCCAAGGAGAAGGCGACAGCCAGATTGGAGATGTCGTGGCCCGGGATGGATCAGACAAAAAACAGGGACCCGGAAAAGGGCAGGGCGCCGGTGACCAGGCAGGCGAAGATTATTATGAAGCAGAAGTTTCATTAATGGATTTAGAAGAAGCGCTTTTTAAGGAATTAGAACTCCCGAATCTCCAGCAAAAAGAGCGGGACAATATCATTCATACAGATATTGAGTTTAATGATATCCGTAAGACAGGGTTAACCGGTAATATAGATAAGAAAAGAACAATGATGTCAGCTTTTAAACGAAACGCGATGTCAGGAAAGCCGTCGTTCTATCCGATTTACCCGGAGGACTTGAAGTATAAGACATGGAATGACATAACAAAGCCCCAGTCAAAGGCTGTCGTCTTAGCGATGATGGATACAAGCGGCAGTATGGGTGTTTGGGAAAAATACATGGCCAGAAGCTTCTTTTTCTGGATGACCCGTTTTTTGCGGACGAAATATGAGACTGTAGAAATTGAATTTATTGCCCATCATACAGAAGCGAGAGTCGTTTCGGAAGAGGACTTTTTCTCAAAGGGAGAAAGCGGCGGAACAATCTGTTCTTCCGTATACCGAAAGTCGCTTGAGCTGATTGATGAAAAGTACAATCCCGCCCGCTATAATATTTACCCGTTTCATTTTTCTGACGGTGACAACCTGACATCTGATAACGCGCGCTGTGTGAAATTGGTCAATGATATTATGAAGAAAGCGAATCTTTTCTGCTACGGCGAAGTCAATCAGTACAACAGGCATTCAACGTTAATGTCTGCATACAAAAATGTGAAAGACGATAAATTTAAGTACTATATTTTAAAACAGAAGTCTGACGTTTTTCAGGCTTTGAAGAACTTTTTCAAAAATGAAGAATCTGGCGTGAGCCACCAATTTTCGTAAAGAAAAGCCCATTTAAGGGCTTTTTTTAATTTAATAAAAGTAAGAAAACGGTTGCGGAAAAAATACGAGAAAAAAAGATATTTTTCCTTTGACAAATCTCCTTTCATTTATTAATATTTTATCTTGTGAACTATTATTGAGGATTGAGGTGAAAAGGAGTTGACTGAATCAGAACGTGCTTTGCTCACTTTTGAACAGCTCTTCGATACGTCTCGGGCAATTTATAAAAAACAGAAGAAGATATTGGAGATTGTGCTTGAGCCTTTTGATATTACAGTCCTTCAATACTTGCTGATGTTTAAAATTCATCAAAGCGGGAGCACCCCGTTAAGCAAGCTGGCAATGTCGCTTGATCTTAAGCCTGCTTCTGTGACGCGGATGACGGATATTCTGTATAAGCGCCAATTGATGAATCGATATGACAGTCCTGATGACCGCCGTATCGTTATGATTCAGTTAACCGAAGAGGGGGAAGAACTGCTAGAAAAAGCCGCTGTACATTATGCGAAAATGGGGGCGGGTTTGTACCAAAAGCTTGATACATCCCAGCTTCAATATTTGCGTAAGCTTGCCGGAAGCTTAACGAAGATTGCTGAAGGCTGTTCAGAAAAGCGGTAATGAAAAACTTCTCACATATTTTCACCACCATTCCGCAAAATGATAGAGGATGAAACGAAAGGAGAAAACAAAATGAACAGAGGACGTTTAATTCTGACCAACATTATCGGTTTGATTGTTGTTCTTGCAATTATAGGCGGAGGTGCTTATTACTATTATCAAAGCACTAACTTTATCAAAACAGACGAAGCGAAAGTAGCCGGCGATATGGCTGCTATTACAGCTCCAGCAGCAGGCAAAGTATCTGACTGGGATCTTGAAGAAGGAAAAACAGTCAAAAAAGGCGACACAGTTGCAAAAATCAAAGGTGAACAATCTGTTGACGTAAAATCCATCATGGATGGAACAATTGTGAAAAACGAAGTGAAAAACGGACAAACTGTACAAGCTGGCACAACAATTGCCCAAACCATTGACATGGACCACCTGTACATCACTGCGAATATTAAAGAAACAGATATTGCGGATGTTGAAGTAGGCAATAGTGTAGACGTTGTCGTTGATGGAGAACCTAACACAACATTTGACGGTACTGTAGAAGAAATCGGTTATGCGACAAATTCAACTTTTGATATGCTTCCATCTGCAAATTCAAGCGGCAACTATACAAAAATAACGCAAAAAGTTCCAGTGAAAATTTCAATCAAAAACCCATCTGATAAGGTGCTTCCTGGTATGAATGCATCTGTTAAAATTTCTGAGTAAAACAGATCAGTCATCAAACCATGAAAGGAGGTTGTCTTAGATGGCTACAGGCAAAGAAAATAAAGCGAAAAGCCCAATGTCATTGCTGATTGTGCTAATGGCGGGTTTATTTCTGGCAATACTGAACCAAACGCTGCTTAACGTCGCAATGCCGCACTTAATGACTGAATTTGGTGTAAGCGCAACGACGATTCAGTGGCTCACAACAGGTTACATGCTTGTTAACGGCGTTTTGATTCCGTTATCAGCCTTCCTTATTACACGATTTGGCCAACGGAGTCTCTTTCTCGTCGCCATGTTCTGTTTTACACTTGGTACGTTAGTCTGCGGTATCGCACCTAACTTCTCCACAATGCTGATCGGCCGTTTGATTCAGGCCGTGGGCGGAGGAATCTTGCAGCCGCTCGTTATGACAACTATTCTATTCATCTTCCCGCCTGAAAGCAGGGGGAAAGGAATGGGGATCTTCGGACTTGCGATGATGTTTGCTCCGGCGGTCGGCCCGACTCTTTCCGGGTGGATTATTGAGCATTACACATGGCGCATCATGTTTTACGGACTTGTGCCGATCGGCGCAATTGTTATTATCGTGGCTTTCTTCATCTTTAAAAATATGGTGGAGCCGCAAAAAATCAAACTCGATACGCTTGGAGCGATTCTTTCCATTGTCGGATTCGCCTCCTTACTATACGGAGTCAGTGAAGCAGGTTCTGACGGCTGGACAGATCCGATTGTCCTGTCTACAGTTATTATCGGTGTCATAGCAATTGTTGCTTTTGTTGTTCAGCAATTGCGTCATGACGATCCGATGCTTGATTTCAGAGTGTTTAAATACGACATTTTCTCACTATCAAGTGTCATTAATATTATTATTACAGTAGCGCTGTACACTGGTATGTTCCTGCTGCCGATTTACCTGCAAAACCTGGTCGGCTTTACGGCACTTCAATCCGGGCTGCTTCTGCTTCCGGGTGCGATCGTCATGCTGATCATGTCACCGATCTCTGGTATTTTGTTTGATAAATTCGGTCCGAGACCGCTCGCGATTATCGGGCTTCTCGTGACAGTGGTCACAACCTATCAATATACACAATTAACGATTGATACATCATATGTACACATCATGCTGATCTACTCAATCCGTGCCTTCGGTATGTCACTCTTAATGATGCCGGTTATGACAGCGGGGATGAACCAGCTTCCTGCCCGTCTGAACAGCCACGGTACGGCGATGAGCAACACGCTTCGCCAAATCAGCGGATCAATCGGTACAAGCTTAATTACGACGATTTATACAAACCGTACGACATTCCATTATTCACAAATTGCAGATAAAACAAGCACGGCGGACCCGAACTTCCTCCATGCGTTCCAAAATGCGGTTTCCAATATAATGGTGAATATGAATGTATCCTACGAAACAGCGAAAACGTATGTTTACTCTCATATTTATAAACATGCAACACTCGATTCAAACGTCATGGGGATTAATGACGCTTTTATGTGGGCAACATTGTTCTGTTTGGCAGGTTTAATTCTAAGTCTGTTCCTGCGTGACGTCAGAAAAGATAAATTGCGGAAAAAGAGAAAAGAGGAGCTTTCATTGCTTCCGGCTCCTAAAGAAGTGAAGGAATCTTAATCTGTACAAGGAGGTTTCCTGAATGAAAATTTATGTAGTGTATGACAGTGAAGGTGAACATACAAAGGCTCTTGCAGAAGCGATTGCTGAAGGCGCGAGAGAAAACGAGGCGGCTGAGGTACTGATCGACCATGTCGATCAGGCTGATATCCGCAAACTGAAAGAGATGGATGCGATTATTTGGGGGTGCCCTGGGCATTTCGGAACAATCAGCTCCGGTCTCAAAGCTTGGATCGACAGACTTGGCTATTTGTGGGCTGAAGGCGAGCTGATCAACAAAGTCGGCGCTGTTTTCTGCACAACGGCAACAACACACGGCGGCTTGGAAATGACAATGCACAATCTCATCACGCCGATGTTCCACCAAGGCATGATCGTTGTCGGCCTGCCTGGCAACGTGCCTGAAAACGCACTGTACGGCTCTTATTACGGTGCAGGCGTCACCTGTCCGGTTGACAGTGACGAGTTAATGTCTGAGGAAGGTATTCAGCTTGGGCGCGCCTTAGGAAGACGCGTCAGCCAAGTCACAGGAAACCTAACAGCAGGTCAGTAAAGGAGAGGTTGAAATGGCCATTATTATCGCAATTATTGCTGCTGTCATTGTCATTGCGGGTCTTATAACATTTAACGTCCGCAACGCCTCTCTTGGACCTGAGAAGCAAGAAACAACCGAAAAAATCGCCCCTCCAGAAGAGGAAAAAAACGAAGCGCAATACCCTGCTGAAACAAGGGCTGCCGAGCATATGCCAGCCGTTGTGAAAAACGATTCCCCAAAAGAGAAACGTGACGCAATGGGTGATGATATTTACAGGCAGGCGCTGCAAAAGTTTAAGCATTCTGATGAAGATCAGTCAGAAGAAAAGGTCACTGAAGAAAGTGACAAAATGCAGGACAGCAGCTATCGTGATGCGCTGCTCTCCATGAAAAGTAAGAATAAGTAATAAAAAAGGCAAATCCGTTTACTCATAGCGGATTTGCCTTTTTTTCTGTGTGCATGTATGAATTATATTTTTTTATCAAATAAATCCATGGAATATGTTGTATTCAGGTTTGAACTAGTGTACTATGTTACTCATACACCGAAGAGGCTTCCGGGAGGGAAAGACATGGATTCTTTTTTAGGTCTGTTAAAGAAAGATATAAAGCTTTCAAGAATGTGGCTGCTAGTTTGGGTATGCGGAATCATTTTCTTATTGGTGCCAGGTCATATCATAGCTTCTCGCACAAAAGAACCTCTTTTCATTTTTGGTTTCTTTGTTGCAGTTGCTTTTTTTCTGCTTTTCCTATCTCCTGTTTTTGTGTTTTATCACCTTCGCAAAGAAGGGAAATCACAGCTTTGGCTGTATAATCCAAATGGCGGTTTTAGGCTGCTTTCTTCCAAATTGGCAGCAACTTTGCTCTATCAATTTCTGATTCAATTGGCATTAACCGCTTATGGCATATGGATTTATCATATGTTCTCCGTGAAAAACCTGCTGGAGCATCATGTTGATATGACAAGCACAGTCGTTTTGCTGAATGTGTACGGGCTTATTTCCTCGTTATATATGTCAGTAACGATAGTTGTCTTTTGGACTGTTTTTCATTCACTTAAGAATTGGCGCGCAATGCGATGGGCTGCGATGGGGCTGCTGGCCACAGTGTGGTTCTTTCTCGATAAATACCTCATAAGCCCATTATTAGAATCTCAAAAGCACTTCTGGCCTGTAACAGTTTATTGTAATTTTGATTTTCACTTCCGTGACGTTTGGAGATTGGAATTAAAACCGATACATCTACCTGTGCTTGGGTTTCCTATCGCTATTGTCATCACAATCTTGCTGCTTATCGCGGCTTCAAAACTGCTTGATCGTAAAGTAGAGGTGTGAAGATGGACAATCATTTCCAATCCTCGAAACCGATTTATCTGCAGATTGCTGACCAGATCTTCTATCGGCTTGTCAGGAAGGAACTGCTTCCGGGAGACAAGCTTCCTTCTGTAAGAGAAATGGCGATTCAAACCAAGGTAAATCCCAATACAATTCAAAGAACATACAGTGAGATGGAAAGGCTGGGTATTGTGGAGACAAGAAGAGGTCAAGGGACGTTTATTGCGGAGAAAGCAGACATCGTAGATGAGCTGAAAGACAGGCTGACACGAGAAGTGCTGGAAGGCTTTGTGAAGCAAATGACAGAGCTGGGGTTAACGAAAGAAGAAATGGTTGAAGGGATTAAAACATTCACTGAGGGAGGCTGAAATGGAAATCACTTTAGAACGTGTATCAAAAAAATACGGCAGCCACACCGCCGTTCAAGATGTATCGATCTCCTTATCATCCGGACGGATTTATGGTCTGATCGGTCCGAACGGCAGCGGTAAATCAACGACCTTAAAAATGATGGCCGGCCTTCTGTTTCCTACATCAGGGTTGGTAAAAGCGGATGAAAAGCAGGTTACGAGAGATATGGTGCGCCACACGGCTTATCTGACAGAGCTTGATATGTTTTATCCGCATTTTACTGTAAAAGACATGGTGAAGTTCTATCAGTCTCAATTTTCTGATTTTCAAGCAGACCAAGCTTATAAGCTGTTGAATGAGATGCAGCTCGATCCGGAAAAAAAGATCAAAAAGCTGTCAAAAGGAAATCGGGGCAGGCTGAAAATCGTTCTTGCTTTAGCAAGAAGGGCATCCGTCATCTTGCTGGATGAACCCTTTTCCGGGCTTGATCCGATGGTGAGGGATTCCATCGTAAACAGCTTGGTTTCGTACATTGATTTTGAGCAGCAGATTGTCGTGATCGCTACGCACGAGATTGATGAAATAGAAACCTTGCTTGACGAAGTCATCGTGCTTGCGAATGGAGAGAAGGTTGCGCAGCGTGATGTGGAGGACATTCGTGAGCAGGAAGGCATGTCTGTTTTGCAATGGTTTAAATCTAAAATGGAAGTTTACTAGAAAAGAAAGAGGAGGAATATGATGAAGACTGTGTTGGAATTGAAAAATGTGACAAAGAACATCAGAGGGCGAACGATCATTGATCATCTTAGTTTTACAATTCGAGAAGGCGAAGTATTCGGTTTTTTAGGGCCGAACGGAGCGGGGAAAACGACAACTATCAGAATGATGGTAGGATTAATGAAACTGTCAAAAGGTGATGTGCTCATTTGCGGCCAATCGATCACGAAAGAGTATGCCAAGGCGATTAAGCATATTGGGGCGATCGTAGAAAACCCAGAGCTGTATAAATTCTTAAGTGGATATAAAAATCTCCAGCAATACGCAAGGATGGTCAAGGGCGTCACGAAGGAAAAAATTGATGAAGTCATTGAACTAGTCGGTTTAACAGACAGAATCCATGACAAGGTGAAAACATATTCTCTTGGGATGAGACAACGTCTCGGCTTGGCACAATGCCTTCTGCACGATCCGAAAGTGCTGATTTTGGATGAACCGACCAACGGCCTTGATCCGGCGGGAATCAGGGAAATCAGAGATCATTTAAAAAAGCTGACGCGAGAAAGAGGAATGGCTGTCATTGTTTCAAGCCACCTGCTCTCAGAAATGGAACTGATGTGTGATCGAATTGCGATTTTACAAAAAGGGAAGCTTATCGATATTCAAAATGTAAAAGATGAAATCACTGATGAAAAAGATACATATTTCTTCAACGTTGAGCAGCCGAATGAAGCCGCTTCTGTTCTAAAGGAGTATGATGTGGTGGGCAAGACAAACGGTGTAGAAGTCAAGCTGTCTAAAGACGAAGTCCCTGCGGCCATTGAATTGCTGGTGATGCAGCAAATCCGGATTTATGAAGTAAAAGTAATGGCGAAATCATTAGAGGACCGTTTCTTAGAAGTGACAGGTGAAGCAAAAGAGGAGGTTCAACATGCTTAATTTGATTTATAATGAATGGGTCAAAATTTTCAGCCGTGCCGGAACATGGGTGATGATCGGGATTCTGGCTTTGACCATGATTGGCTGGGCGTTCTTAACAAACCATTTTACGTCGGATGAAGCAAATCCGAAATGGAAACAAACGCTTCAAGCGGAAAATGCCGCATTGAAGAAAGAGATCAAAGAAAATCCTTCACTGAAAGATGGCTATGAAGAAACGATTACAGTCAACAACTATCGTATTGAACATAATATCCCCGATGACACTGGGTATACTGTATGGTCTTATGTAACAGATTCAGCAAATTTTACGATCCTGACCGGTCTATTCACCATTATTATCGCAGCTGGAATTGTCGCGAACGAATTTAATTGGGGAACGATTAAGCTGTTAATGATCCGCCCGCTCAGCCGTTTTCAGATTTTGCTCTCTAAATATATTACAGTTCTCCTGTTTGGATTTTTATTGCTGTTTATTTTATTTATGGGGTCTGCTTTATTAGGGTTGATCTTCTTCGGGACAGGCGGCGACACTGCTGCGAATGTTCATTTAATCTACAAGGACGGCCATATTTTTGAACAAAATATGATGGGATATTTGGCAAAAACATATCTCTCGGAATCTGTTGCAGCTTTAATGATCGCAACGATGGCATTTATGCTGTCGGCTGTCTTTAGAAACAGCTCGCTGGCAGTAGGTTTTTCCATCTTTTTATTGGTAACGGGTACGACAGCCACTGCATTTATTGCGATGAAGTTTGACTGGGCAAAGTATATTTTATTTGCCAATGTCAGCTTAATGCAATATGTAGAGGGATCACCGTTGGTAGAAGGGATGACGATGACTTTCTCGGTTGTTATGCTGGCAGTTTACTTTGTTGTCTTCCTGTTGTTGGCTTTCGGAATCTTTATGAAACGGGATATTGCGAACTAATGTAAAAAGCTGTTTTGCTTAAGCAAAACAGCTTTTTTATCGAAAAAAACTGCAGGTTTGCGCCTGCAGTTTTTCATATCAATTTATGCTTACGCTTCTTTAGTAACGTTAGCAGCTTGTGGTCCACGGTTGCCTTCAACGATTTCGAAAGAAACTGTTTGGCCTTCTTCTAAAGTTTTGAAGCCTTCGCCTTGAATAGCAGAGAAATGAACGAATACATCGTCTTGACCTTCTACTTCGATGAATCCGAAACCTTTTTCAGAGTTGAACCATTTTACTTTACCTTCTAACATGAAATTTCCTCCTAAAGCGATCATAACGCTTAAATTCACTATTCTTGCTCTTAACAAACTTTCAAGACGAAAACTCTTACAAAACTTTCTTCTTAAAGATAGTTCGAACAAAAATAATTACCTTTACTCTACCAGTAATCTTCAGAAAAAACAACTGCTAAACGAAACTTTTTCGTGAAATACCATATTTATTTTTCAATTTGATATTTATTCACTGAAATTCATCTGCTTTCTCGATACGTGATCATACGTTTGCCTGAGATATCTTCTTTTAGGGAAGAGAATATAATAGGAATTGACAACCCTACTGGATATGAGTAAGGTAAAACGTATCAATATTGCAAATGACAATGTTTATCAACTAAAGAGAGCGTTTGATTTTTATGTATGATATTGCTTGCATGCTCTAATACATAGATAGGAGTATGGTCACAATGAAAAAGTGGCTTATATGCAGTTTTGTTTTTATTCTACTCGTTTCATTCACTGCATGCTCACCGTCGGCAGAACATGAATCGATAAAAATCGGAATTGCTGAGTCTGACGAGGCAATATGGAACTATATTGCTGAAAAGGCAGAAGAGACGGGGTTGGATATTCAACTGATTCTTTTTTCTGATTATGCGGAGTCTGATATCGCGCTTGCAAATAAAGAAATTGATGCCAACGCCTTGCAAACCATTTCATATTTTCAGTCGTTCACTGAAAAATACAAACATAAGCTGGCGCCGCTCGGTACGACATACATAACGCCTATGGGCATTTATTCAAAACGATATGGCCGAATTCAAGATATACCACGAGGAGCTGTTGTTTCCGTTCCGGATAAAGTGTTTGATTTTGGAAGGGCGCTTACGATGCTTCAGGAGGCGGGGTTGCTAACGCTGAAAAACGGATTTAACGGAACAGGTTCAGTCGATATGATCAAAGACAATCCGAGACACCTGAAATTGAAAGCAGTCCGGCAACAGGATGCTGTGAGAGGTGCCGACGTGTTTGTCATGAAACCTTCTGAAGCAAAAAAAGCGGGGTTGAGCCTGGAAAAACATGCTTTAAAGAGCGGCGGGCTCATGTCCAAGGAAGAGATGAATTTGATTGTTGTCAGAGCGGAGGATCAAGATCGGGAAGCACTGCAAACCATTATCGAGCTCTATCAAGCTGATGATACAGCGGCATTTATAGAAAAAAAGTATCGGGGAGACCTTGTCCCGGCTTTTCTGCCTTTGAAACGTCTTTCAGATTGGAAGAATGAATTCGAACATTGAATTCATTCTTTTTTTTCTGAAAAACACACTTTGTTCCGTCCCGCTTCTTTCGCTTTGTACAACATTTGATCGGCAAGAATCGGCAAAGATTCTGGATGCTCTGTATTATTGGGATAATGAGCAGCCCCCAGTGATATCGTAACTGACAGCTCATCGCCGTTTGTTAATGCAATCGGTGTATCACTGACAGCGCGCCTGATCCGTTCCGCGATTTGGGCTGCTTTATCAAGCGTACAGTTTGGCAGGAGCACGGCAAATTCTTCACCGCCAATCCGTGCGGCAGGATCAGAATTTCGGATGCTCTGCTTCAGCCGTGAACCCAGCTCTTTCAGCACCTGATCACCTTCATGATGTCCGTACTGGTCATTGATGGTTTTGAAATGGTCGATATCTATATAAATCAGTGCGAATTGGAAATGCGGGGTATTGGCCGCCTGTTGATACAGGGCTTGTGAGATTTCTTCAAATTTTCTTCGGTTATAAATGCCTGTTAAAAAGTCAAAGTGCGCCTGAAACTTATATTGTTTAAAAAGAAGATGTGCATTTGTTTCATGATCAATGATATATAAACTGAGCATGCCGCCCGCTAATGAGGTGGCCCAAAAATACAAGTGAAGTTCAAAGGAATGTAAATCTATAAGAAAATAAAAGGAAAAGGAAATCATACTGTTTGTGATCATTAAAAGATAGAAAGCATGTTTTAATTGAACCTTTTTTCTTCTGGAAACAATGAGTGACGGGATGGCAGCGATACAAATGATAATAACCGAGTATATTGCAGATGTGTTCATCGTAATCAGCATGCGGCCTGCGGTAATCATAATCAAAGCCGTTGCCGTTGAAACCCATCCTCCATAAAGAGCGGCCATCATAATAGGGATATTTCGAAGATCAATGATTGAATGCTGATAGTTCAATCCGAAAAACATCAGAATAACCCCGAGCAAACCGCAGGCCAGTCCTTTAACAGCTTGGAAGGGCATGCTGTCTTTTTTATGCACTAACCTTTCTTTAAACAGGTGGGTGAAGAGATAATTAAATGTGATTAAAATGGTCAAGTTTACAAACAGTTCTTTCAGCAAATGTTATCACCTTTATATAAGGTACTAAAGATGGAAGAGAAAGAAAAGAACAAAAAAGGGATTATATAAGGTTTTTTTACTGGAATCATAAGCTGGAATAATTCGCACTTGACCTATCGGAATTAGTGTAATATAGTAAAAAAGAAAATTTGAAGGGAGAGTTTACCTGCTTTGGAGACTTTACTAGTCGTATTACACGTATTTATTTTATTGTTACTTATCTTAGGGCTTTTTGCTATGCAGAAAAAACACGTTTCCTTCTCCAAACGTGTATTTACTGCGCTGGGGCTGGGGATTGTATTCGGATTTGCGCTTCAGCTGATTTACGGCCCGACTTCAAATATAGTCATTCAAACAGCCGACTGGTTTAATATTGCCGGGGGCGGATATGTCAAATTGCTTCAAATGGTTGTTATGCCGCTCGTCTTTATTTCAATTCTCGGTGCATTTACAAAGCTGAAGCTGACAAAAAATCTTGGGAAAATCAGCGGTTTAATTATCGGGATTTTAGTTGCAACAACAGCTGTAGCTGCAGCTGTCGGTATTGCGTCCGCGCTCTCTTTTGATTTGCAGGCGATCCAAGTCGACCAAGGAGATACTGAACTTTCACGGGGGCAGGAGCTTGAGCAGAAATCAGAGGATATGGCAGCGAAAACATTGCCGCAGCAGATTGTTGAACTGCTGCCGGGAAACCCGTTTTTAGATTTTACAGGAGCTAGACCGACTTCAACGATCGCTGTCGTGATTTTTGCTGCTTTCCTTGGAATGGCATTCCTCGGCGTAAAACGTAAACAGCCGGAACAGGCAGAAACATTTAAAAAGCTGGTTGATGCCGTTTATGCCATTGTCATGCGTGTCGTCACCCTCATTTTGCGCCTGACGCCTTATGGAGTGTTGGCGATTATGACCAAAACGATCGCGACGAGTGATATTGACAGCATTTTAAAACTAGGTATGTTTGTAATTGCTTCGTATACCGCGTTAATCGCAATGTTTATCATTCATTTGCTGATGCTGACGCTCAGCGGCTTGAACCCGATCGTTTATTTGAAAAAAGCGCTCCCTGTACTTATATTTGCATTTACATCACGATCCAGCGCGGGTGCTTTGCCACTGAATATTAAAACACAGAGAAGCTTGGGTGTGTCGGAAGGAATCGCTAACTTTGCAGGTTCGTTCGGTCTTTCGATTGGCCAAAATGGATGCGCCGGCATTTATCCTGCGATGCTGGCGATGATGATTGCCCCGACGATCGGCCAGAATCCGTTTGATCCGGTGTTTCTCATCACAGTTATCGCAGTCGTTGCCATCAGCTCCTTCGGTGTTGCCGGAGTTGGCGGCGGAGCGACATTCGCGGCGCTTCTTGTTTTATCATCATTAAATATGCCTGTCGCGCTCGCCGGTTTATTAATCTCAATCGAACCGTTAATCGACATGGGGCGTACTGCTTTGAATGTCAGCGGCAGTATGACATCAGGTCTTATTACGAGTAAGATCACAAAGGAAATTGATTCAAATGTATTCAATGATCAATCCAGAGTGATTGAAGCTGAAGAAGCGTAACAGCGTGTAACCCGCTTCGTTTTGATGTTCATTTCAATAAAAGACCCATGAACCCTGTAATGTAAAGGTTTCATGGGTTCTTTTTTATGCTTTTATTCCACTGTGCAAATGTAACTGGGTTCAGAAGGATTTCCTCTTGACCATGATCAATACATTCTTGAAGAGGCTTTCGGCGATATGTTGTGATTTCTAAATTTTGGCCACGAATGAAAGAAAAGCGCCTGACTGTGGTAAATACATGGCCTCATTATTTTTCTTTTAACATTGAATACTTTCGATACGCTTTATAGAAACTGATGGCAAAGAAAGCAAACATAAGGGCGGGAAGCGACCTCAAAAGAGCAAATGGAGTTTCAAATAAAAATGCTTTCCAAAACCATGCACCTTTCATACTCCAAAGACCTTCAGTTAAATATAAACCTGAATCCTTGTAAATCATATAAGAAAAAAACAAACACAGTAAACCGAAACCAGAAGAATAATTTATCAATCTTTTATAATAGTGACACTTTGATTGGCGATCCGAGAAGATTTCATTTTGACCATCATCCTCTTTTTGCCAATATCGTATTCCACTAAGCAAGGAGCCATTTATATACATCCAACCGAAGTCTTCATAGATCCCTTTGTAATCTTTGAACTTTTTCTTTAATAAAATATCTTGATAATCCAGTCGCATCACATATCTCTTGTCAGTTTTTTCGAAAGTGTATATGCCTAATCCACTAATATTGGTACAACGATAACCCTTTTGTAATTGCTCGTTCAGCCATTGCTCCTCTTTTTCAATATCAAAAAACATCTTCATTTTCTTCATTCGATTCACTTCCTTCGTACAGGGATAAAATATGCAATAACCTGTTTTGTTCCATTTTCAAAATGGTGCTTCCTTCAGCAGTGATCATATAAACTTTTCTCCGGCCTGACTCTCCAACAGGTTCAATCCAACCATGCTTATTCAAGTTTTCAATCGCACCGTATAGTGTACCGGCTGCTAACATAACAGTCCCATTACTTATCTTTTCTATTTTCTGCATTACGGCATAGCCATGGAGTGGTTCACGCAGAGCTAATAAAATATAATGCATCGTTTCAGACAACGGTAATAATTTATGTTTCATACCCTCACCCTCTCTTCAGTTCAACTATATAGTTCAACTTAATAACAACATAATACAGTTCAACTGAATAGTCAACACATTTTCAAAAAGCTTGATAATAAGGGGGATTCAATCTAAAAGTCGCTTTCCTTACGTAAGGGAAAGCGACTTTTTGTATGAATTATTTAGCGGGCATATGTATATTTTGATTCAAAGAAAATGAATGAAAATTTAGAATGCGATTGAAGTGACGCAGTTTTTCATCAGAAAACAGGACTTCCAACGTCAAGTGAATATGATATGTTGAGTGTTGAAGCAAGAAACAACATAAAAAGGGAGAGATTATTAATGAAACTCAGAGGGGTTATATTGGCAGTAACAGTGTTAACTAGTGTTCTTGCTTCACCTTTTAGTAACATCAATCAATAAAGATTGCTTTGGCTTCAGTGGCAGCATAAATAAAAAATCCTTCAAACGTTCATTTCACGCAAGAAGGATTTTTTAATGCTAGCAATTGTACTCCAAAACAGGCAGAAAAATAAAAAACAAGAAAAATGAAAAGCAAAATTAACCATTTGAACCATTATGCAATCCATCTTGGATGACACGTTTTTTTAACGGCCAGGTTCTAAATCCTCCAGGATTCCCATCATGGTGTTATCATCCATAACGTTCATTGCGCTTTGGTCAAAATGAACGGGTTCAGCATAATGAGACTGTCTTTTTTTCGCAGCTGACTCGGTTTGACTCGTTTGAGAATGTGTGTGCTGGTGCTGTGTTTTTTGCTGTTCGTCATGCTGATGCTGCCGGCCATTTTGCTGCTGGCTTTGATGTTGTGAACGTTCCTGTTTATCGCCGCCGCCCAATACTTGTTTGACCATGTTTCCTACATTAGAAGCATCAAACATCTTATTATCAGAATTCCGTCTGTTCATTTGTCCTGTGATAAACCCGCTGAATCTTTTGCGGATCTGAGGCGATAACGCAGCAATAAGCATCGTTGAGCCTATCACCAATGCTGCGGGACTGATTCCTCTTCGCTGATTGAACAACATAATCCCTCCTTCTTGGTGTATTCATATTTTCCCCCTCATTAGACAAATTAACCGTTTTATTTCCCGGGAAAGCATTTCCTTCAGATTTACATGCATATTTAAAGCGATTTAGAAAAACCTATAGATAAAGTGATAAAGGAGGAATTCACATGCTTGGAAAAAAACAAGTCCTTGCGTCCATGCTTCTTATCCCTTTGCTTATGACTGGCTGCGGTATGGCCAATCAGGGTGAGGGCAGACGTGATAATGCAGATCCAGAAAACGTTAACTACCGTAATCCGGTGAACGATAACGGCAGAGGAAATATTAACGACGTCAATAACAATCGTGACAATGTCGATAATAATGTAACAGACAATGTTAACGATAACGGCAATAACAATGGTAATGAGAATCAACAATTAGAAGTTGCTGACGATGCTGCTGATAAAATTTCTGATATGAAAGAAGTAGAGCAAGCAAATGTGATCGTTGCAGGAAATCAAGCGTATGTTGCAGTTGTATTGAAAAATGGAAAAGAAGATGTTGGACAGGATCTGAAAAAGAAAATTTCCGAAAAAGTAAAAGATACTGATAAAAACATGGATAATGTTTATGTTTCAGCTAACCCAGACTTTGTAGACCGAATGCAGGGATATGGCGATCGGATTCAAAATGGCGATCCGGTTGCAGGGTTTTTCGATGAATTCAGTGAAACTGTACAGCGTATATTCCCGCAACCTGAATAAGGACGAACAAAGCAGCCGCACAATTTGTGCGGCTTTTTTGGCGTGAATGGCACACCGCAAACTCTTGCTGCATAGAGTGAAAAAAAAGGTACAAGACGGACCGGCTCAGGGAGGGAGACGTTTGCGGGATGGCATAGGAAAGCGTGCGGCATCCGCTCTATTCCTGTGCGGAGTCCTTGTGATGCTGGCTGTAAGCTCGGCCATCGTATCCAGCACGTTGTATATACTGTCTTTGCCAGGGCAGGCATCTGGTATAACGAAAGAACAAGTGACGAAGCACATGAAGAAAGAGTCATTCAAACAGGCCGATATTTATTACACTTCAAAGGAAAAGTCCTTACTGCCGTTGACGAAAGAAACACTTGAATATGCGGTCAATATTAATCAGATTATGATTGGATATTCGAATCAAAAGCCTATTGATATTATTTTTTTTTCTAATGAAAAACTGATGGAGGATTACTCCGGTTTATTGGATGTCGTCGGTTTTTATTCTGAACGGGAGCAGCTGATCGGTTTGTTGCCTGAAGAAAAAAAGAAGCTTTTAGAAGGTGACGAGGTAGCGGTTTATTTGTATCAGAGATTGTTGATTCATGAATATACGCACCATGCGTTTCATCAGAAATTGAAGGAGCTTGAGGCAGATCCTGCTGAGTTTCCGTTATGGTTTCATGAAGGGTTAAGCGAGTGGATCGCGAACTATGAATTGCTCATAGATCCGGTCACGTTTTCTGTCGTGCCCTTTGACCGTTTGCAGACAGATCAAGACTGGCAGGAAGCACGAGTCGAATATGACACTGATGTCTATTTGCAAAGCTTTTATATGATCAATGAGCTGACGGGCAAATACGGGGAAGGCGTTATCTCAAAAATGATAAAGGAAACGGCAAAGAAAGGAGACTTTACAGAAGGGTTTAAATCGGCAACAAAGGAAAGTCTTGATCAATTTGAAAAAGATTTTAAGAAAACATTTGATGAAAACAGTGAGGCATTGGATAGATCCTATCCAATGCCTTTGTTATTAATGAAGTCCTTGTTGGCCCATACCGCCTTGAGTTGGAGGCATTTGTCCTTGTGCCGGAGCAAATGAATTTTTCATTTGTTCCATGTCCTGCGCATCTAGCTGAGGAACTTGGTAATAGCCGTGTTTGTTTTGGTATAGGAAAATTTCGAAAGCCATTTCAACATACTGTTGAATCTGCGCCGACAACACGCGTCTTACGGCTGGATTCGTCATTTCTAGAGAAGCCATCGTTAGCATAGAGGCTTGTGCTTTAACAGTGCAAAGCATTTGTCGGCTGATAATGCTGTCATCAATATCATTCATGGATTGAACAGGTTTTTTAGGCTGTGATGGCTGCATGCCGTAAACAGTCTGATTATCTTCCTTCATCATATAAGTTGCTGTTTTTTGTGAAGGTTCGTTTCCTGTTTTAAAGCATTCAGCAGTTAAGTTATATTGAGACGCAATGAATTGATGTTGTCGATCAAGGATGTTTACTAATTCCTGATCCTTACAAAATTGTTTCAGCATCGTAAACTGGTCAAGGACATTAAGTGTTCCGGAAAGCACCTCGTGCATATCAAACAGTTCATGTCCGCCGTGGTTTTTATGCGGTTTGCCAGGGATGCCTTTGTTCATTTGGGATTGCTGCTGCTGATTTAACTGATCCAAACCGAATTCCTCCTTTTTTTTCAGATCAGCTGTATTTTGTATCAGTCTGCCGCGTTTTATGCAGAAGCCTGAAAGGAATTATATGGTGCCTGTCGAAATGATAAGCTGTAATGTGTTTATTAAGGGAGGAAAAATGATGAGGCGTATTCTGCATATAGTGTTAGTCGCGGCATTGATGTTCTTAAATGTGATGTACACGTGCGAAGCTGTAAAGGCGGCTGAGCCGCAACATCCGATATCGGTTGATATGGCGGTACAGCAAAAAGAAGGACAGGCGCTTGTTGAAGGATATGCTGTCGGCCAGGCTGTTTCTCCGCAGCGGTATAAACTGACAAGCCCTTTTTCAAATGATTATCATGTTGCGCTGGCGGACAGTAAAAACGAGGCATCGCCGGAACACATCCTTCCTGTGCAAATCCCCTCCGACTTTAGGAGCCGATTTGGGCTGCAAACTAATCCGCTGCTTCTTGGAAAAAAGATAACTGTTCAAGGACAGCTTGAAGAATACTTTAACACGACAGGACTTAAGAACGTTCAGTCGATGAACTTAACTGATGACATGAAAACACCGCCGGCTGAACAGCTGGTGACGATAAATGAAGCGCGGGGTCGGCTGAATAAAGAAGTAACAATAAAAGGGATCGTCACTGCTGATCAAAGCGCGGTCGGAGGCGGGAAGCTGTCGACCTTTGTGCAGGATGAAACCGGAGGCATTAACATTTATTCGTCTTCCCCTGAACTATTTCCCGAGTTAAAAGAAGGCATGGATATCACGGTAAAAGGAAAAATCACGACATACCAAGGGCTGACAGAAATCGTTCCAAACTCATCAGGCATCAAAATCAACCAGTCAAACCAATCTCTCCCCGCTCCTATACATTCAACCATCAATGAACTGGTTAATAGCAGTCTGGGTGATCAGTTTGAAGGCCGGCTTGTGACACTAAAAGCGTTTGTTTCCTCAATTCCAAATTCTCCAGCCGGCGGTGGCTATAATGTAACGATGATTGATGGAGATCACCATGCTATGATGCTTCGGGTTATGAATGAAACAGGGGCCATAGGCGAACTTGATGAGGGAAAATGGTATGAATTTACCGGTGTGTTAAGCAGGTACCAATCCCTTCAGCTGCTTCCGCGAAAATCGTCTGACCTGAAGCTGCTCGAAGAACAGCCAGCTCCTCCGTCTGCGGAGGGTGAATATGAAGGTATTGTGGATCGGGTTGTTGACGGTGATACCATTCATCTCAAATCTCCCATACTTGGAACGACAAAAGTCCGGTTTGTGAATGTAGATACACCTGAAACGTATCACACACCAAAAAATGAAGCGGACGAAAATCAATTAAGTTTTGGCAAAAAAGCATCTGACTATCTAAAAACAATTTTGTCTTCAGGAGAGAGGATTACTGTCAAGGTCGGGAGTGAAGCGAAGGACAGTTATGGCAGACTTCTTGGGCAGGTCATAACGGAATCGGGTTCCAATGTAAACCTAGAGCTTGTGAAAAATGGCTATGCTCCGACGTATTTTATTTGGCCGGTAGACAATGAAGAGGATTATCAGCAGTTTCAGGCTGCCGCAGCCGCTGCGAAAAAAGCACAAAAAGGAATATGGAATGAAAACGATCCCCTCATGGAAATGCCTTTTGAATTTAGAGCCAGAGAGCAAGGGAAAGGCCTGACAAGATATGTGGGAGATTCGTCAAATAAAACGTATGTGGAGCCAGCTGAATGGAAACAGGTAGCTGTGGAAAATAGAATTTTCTTCGCCTCTGCAAGTGAAGCGGAAAACGCAGGATATAAAAAAAGGCAAACGGCACCGGAACAACATGTGCCGCTTAGCATTCTCAGTATGAACGATTTGCATGGCAAGATTGATCAGCAGTATGAGCTAGATCTTGATGGAAACGGAACTGCAGACGGCGTCTTTGGGCGCATGGACTATGCCGCCGCATATTTGAAAGAAAAAAAGGCTGAAAAGAAAAACACGCTGATTGTTCACGCTGGAGATATGATCGGAGGCAGCTCTCCAGTTTCATCTCTTCTACAAGATGAGCCAACTGTAGAATTGATGGAGGATATCGGATTTGATGTCGGAACGGTCGGCAATCATGAGTTCGATGAAGGTGCGGATGAACTGCTGAGGATTTTAAACGGCGGAGATCACCCGAAAGGCACAAGCGGATATGATGGACAGAACTTTCCCCTTGTGTGCGCAAATTGTAAGATGAAATCGACTGGAGAGCCCTTTTTGCCGGCATATGACATCATAAATGTGGAGAGCATACCGGTTGCTTTTATCGGGGTTGTCACACAGTCGGCAGCGGGTATGGTCATGCCTGAGGGAATAAAAAACATCGAATTTACCGATGAAGTGACAGCGGTGAATGAGGCGGCCGAAGAGCTGAAGAAAAAAGGCGTGAAGGCCATCGCGGTTCTCGCACATATGTCAGCTGAACAAAATGGCACTGCAATTACAGGTGAATCAGCAGATTTAGCAAACAAAACAGATGCTGAAATAGATGTGATTTTTGCAGCGCATAATCACAAGATTGTTAACGGCGAAGTGAACGGAAAACTGATCGTTCAGGCTTTTGAATATGGAAAAGCGATAGGTGTTGTTGATGTAGAGATCGATAAAACGACAAAAGACATTGTGAAAAAGTCGGCGGAAATCGAATATGTCGATCAGAGTAAAATAGAACCGGATCCAAGCGCCTCAGCTATTTTAAATAAATATCAAACACTAGCCGAACCGATTATCAGTGAGGTTGTCGGTGAAGCGGCTATTGACATGGAAGGCGGTTATTCGAATGACGGGGACACGCCTCTTGGAAATTTGATTGCGGATGGCATGAGAGCGGCCATGAAAACGGATTTTGCCCTTATGAATGGCGGCGGAATACGGGAAGCGCTGAAGAAGGGCCCCATTACGTGGGGAGATCTTTACAATATTCAGCCTTTCGGTAATGTGTTAACGAAGCTTGAGATTAAGGGAAAAGATTTAAGAAAAATTATCAATGCGCAAATCTCGCCGGTTTTTGGGCCTGACTACAGCATCAGCGGGTTTACGTATACGTGGGATAAAGAAACCGGAAAAGCTGTCGAGATGAAAATGGCAGATGGCGCCGAGATTCAGCCTGATGCGACATACACACTGACCGTTAATAATTTTATGGCGACGGCGACAGGGACCAAATATCAGCCAATCGGATCGCTTGGGAAAAATCCGGTGACAGGGCCCGAGGATTTGGACGCGACAGTTGAGTACGTGAAGAGCTTTGATAAACCGATTGCGTATACAAAAGAGGGAAGAATTAAGCTTGCTGAAGCCAGTGACATTGAAGATCCTGTAACAGAAGACCCGGGAAATGGACCGGGGACGAATCAGCCGGTTAAAGACGTCCCAGAGCCTGGTGAGGATCATACTGATATAAAAGAGACTCCGGGTACTGTACCGTTTCATCAGCTTCCGCCTTCAGCCAGTTTGAGAATCGACGAAATACCGAAAAAAACCGCTGATACTGCGGGCGGTATCAGCACATTGCCAGTGCCAAACGGGATTGCCGAAAGCGGGTCTGATCATCAGCTTCCGGATACATCAGCGGGCTACTATAACTTTATCGTGATCGGTGCGGCGGCGGCACTGTCCGGAACTTATCTATATGTCAGAAGAAAAAGGAGCGCCTCCAGAACGTGAAAAAGGTTATTCCACTCGTCATCATTGCGGCCGGCCTAGTGATCGCAGGCTATGGTGGCCTTAAATTGATCGATACCCATATGAAGACCGAACAGACATTAAAAGAAGCGAAACTGGCGTCTGAAAAGCCGCGGGTAGCTTCGCGCGAGAAAAAAAGCGCTGTTCAAGCAGAGAACAAAGCATCATTTAAGCCTGAGACCGGACAAGCGAGCGGCATTTTGGAAATACCCAAAATTAAGGCGGAGCTTCCGATCGTGGAGGGCACCGATGCAGATGATTTAGAAAAAGGTGTCGGGCATTACAAGGATAGCTATTATCCTGATGAAAACGGGCAAATTGTACTGTCGGGACATCGTGATACCGTGTTTCGCCGGACGGGAGAGCTGGAAAAGGGGGACAGGCTTCGTATTTTCCTGTCATATGGCGATTTCACGTATGAAATAGTAAAAACAAAAATAGTCGATAAAGATGACACATCCATTATTACACTCCAGCATGAAAAAGAGGAACTCATTCTGACGACCTGCTATCCGTTTTCATATATCGGCAATGCCCCGAAACGCTATATCATATATGGAAAACGGATTACTTAAAAGCCGCGGGCGATGCCTGCGGCTTTTCTTCAGGAAAAATAAGAGTGGCAAAGGTTTTCTATATCAGCTGGGAAAGGCGCCTCGGCAACAATCAGCTCGCCTGTTATCGGATGAACCGCTTGTACCTTTCTGGCATGCAGCGCCTGTCTGTTTAGCAGCGTGCTTCCGCCTCCGTAAAGCGCATCTCCTGCCAGTGGATGGCCGGTGCTCGCCATATGAACACGAATTTGGTGTGTCCTGCCTGTTTCCAGCTCTAACTCAACGAGTGACAGCCGCTCCTTCGCATTGGCGGCAATCACCTTGAAATGAGTGACGGCTGCTTGCCCGCCTGGTGAAACCCGGCGTCTTGTCGGGTGTGATCTGTCTCTGCCGATCGGTGAATCAATTGTCCCTTTTTTTGTCTTTAGCTTTCCTTCAGCGATGGCGGTATACGTGCGTTTCAGCGTCTTTTTCTCTAACTGCTGATCCAAAATGGCGTGTGCCAAACGATGTTTGGCAAAAACGATGGCACCAGATGTATCCTGGTCAAGGCGGTGGACATGCCGCACCTTGCATGTTTCGCCATTCACCTGATAATGGTATGCGATCAAGTTAGCCAAAGTGCCGGTTTGGCCATCCTCATTCGGATGTGTCGCTATGCCCGCAGGTTTATTCACGATGAGCATGTGATTGTCCTCAAATAAAATATCAAGTTCTCCATATTCTGGAATGACGGAAGATTCTTCATTTTCCTGAAGATCAATGAACAGGCGGTCTCCCTTTTTTACGGTTATATTGTGTAAGACGGATTCGTGATTGACCTTTATCCGATGATGGGACACCCAGTCTTGAAGCACGGGTTTAGAGGCTTTGAGCGCTGTTTTCAGTACAGAAAACAGCCATTGGCCATCCTGTTTTTCATTGATGAGGAGCTCAAGCCCTCTGCCTTTTTGTTTCATGTCAAATGGCTCCTTTTCGAAGCGGAAGGCCGCGTTTCTCATAGGAAACACTTACCTTAGCATTCGGGTTTTTTTCTGTGCTATTCTTGATTAAGAGTTAGGATATTCGATGGCAAGAAAGGTGATTGACGTGAGAATTGTGAACGCAGCAACTGAAGAACAGGAGAGCTTTATCAAGGAGCTGTCAATGGAGCTTTTCCATGATGTATTTCCTCTTTATTTCTCCGAACTGGACATTCAGCGCTTTAAAAAGAAAGGCGTTCTGTCTTTAAATAACCATGATTACCAAGGAACATTAAAAGAAGCATTTCAAATTATGGCTTGTCTGCAAATGATACATATTATTCTGACAAAGCCTTCACCGCATGCTGATATAAGTAATCAGGCGATTTTTGAGAAAAACAGCAAGATGCTGAATGATTTTGGGATATATTTTCCGTTTGCTTTTTCTGACTTTCAAACGAAGACAAATAAAGACTTTTCCGGTCACAGAAGGCTGATATAATCCGGCGGCAGGAGCTTTTCCGTTTTCAGAAAAGCTCTTTTTTGCATCAAAGAAATCATATCATAAAACCTTTCCTCTAACTCCCTTTTTAATCAGCGCGTGTCTGAACATACTAATGGGTGAAAGGGGTGCTGACAATGAGTTCAGTTAAAAATACAATGACAACGCAGGTGGCAACCGTTTCTCCGAATCAAACGATTCAGGAAGCGGCTTCTCTCATGAACCAGTATAACGTCGGGGCGATTCCTGTTGTAGATCAAGGTGTTTTAAAAGGAATGCTGACTGACCGCGACATTGCATTAAGAACTACAGCTCACGGCCGAGATGGCCAGACACCCGTTTCAGAAGTGATGTCAACAGACCTCATATCAGGTCATCCTAATATGAGCCTGGAAGACGCGTCGCAGCTGATGGCCCAGCACCAAATCCGCCGCCTTCCTATTGTAGATCAAAACAATCTAGTCGGGATCGTTGCGCTTGGAGACCTGGCAGTCAATCAGATGTCGAACGAGTCTGCGGGAGTAGCGCTGACAAACATTTCTCATCAAAACATTCATTAATAAGAAAGAGCTTGCGGTGTGCAGGCTCTTTCTTCACATAAACCTTACTTTTTGAAAGCAGGCATGTTTCGGGGTATAGTGAGTGTATACATATGTCTCAATTTGGGCTAAAGGAGTTGTAAGCAGTGATTAAAGCGTTAATTTTTGATTTTGACGGGCTTATTCTCGATACAGAAACACACGAATATGAAGTCCTTCAGGAAATATTTGAGGAACATGGCTCGGTCCTTCCGCTATCCGTCTGGGGAAAGGTCATCGGAACAGCCGCGGGATTTCAGCCTTTTAAATATTTAGAAGAGCAGATCGGCCAAAAGCTGAACCATGAAGAGCTGACAAAACTGAGAAGAGAGCGGTTTACGAAACGCATGGAAACAGAAAAAGCGAGACCGGGTGTCGAAGCGTATTTGAATGCGGCAAAGGATTTAGGCTTAAAAGTAGGCCTTGCCTCCAGCTCTGACTATAAATGGGTGTCCGGCCATTTGAAGCAAATCGGCCTGTTTGATGATTTTGAGGTCATTCAAACGGCGGATGATGTGGAAGAGGTGAAGCCGAATCCCGAGCTGTATGTATTGGCGGCAAAGAACCTTGGGGTATCGCCATCTGAATGTCTGGCGTTCGAGGATTCTGTCAATGGTTCGATTGCTGCGAAAAGGGCGGGGATGAAGTGTGTCATTGTCCCGAATAAAGTGACTGGTACCTTGATGTTTGAAGACTATGATCACAGGCTTGAATCAATGGCGGAGATGGAGCTCGCCCTATTGCTTGATCAACTGAACGCACAACACTAAAAAGGAGCGAGTAGATTGTCTGAGAAATTAGATTTGAGCCGTTTTGAAAAGAAAATGGCCATTCGCAATATCGAAGAGAAAGATATCGACAAGATTATTGATCTTCAAAAGGACTGTTTTCCGGGGATGGACCCTTGGAAGCGGGAGCATTTAATCAGCCACTTGGAGCATTTTCCCGAAGGGCAGTTTTGTGCAGAATTCGAAGGTGAAATAATCGGTTCGTGCTCAAGCCTCCTGATTAATTTTGATGAATATGATGACCGCCATACGTGGCAGGACATTACAGATGACGGTTATATCACCAATCATAATCCTGATGGCTTGAATATGTACGGCATTGAGGTCATGGTTCATCCGGAATACAGAAGAATGAAGATCGGCCATCGTTTGTATGAGGCGAGAAAGGACTTGGCCAGACGTTTAAATCTGAAAAGCATTATCATAGGCGGACGGATTCCGAACTTTCACAAATATGCAGATGAAATGACGGCGAGAGAGTATGTTGAGCAGGTGACACGCCACCAAATTTACGATCCGGTCCTATCTTTTCAGCTGATGAATGGTTTTACCCTTATGCGGATTAACCCGAATTATCTCCCGGACGATACAGCTTCGATCAAGTATGCGACGTTGATGGAATGGAATAATGTCGATTATCTTCCTCAGCAGACAAAACGCTATTATAAATCGGCGTTTCCTGTGAGAATTTGTGTTATCCAATACGAAATGAAGAAAATTTATTCCTTTGAGGAATTTGCCAATCAAGTAGAATACTATGTCGATGTCGCTTCAGATGCGCGATCTGATTTTGCTGTGTTTCCGGAAATTTTTACAACCCAGCTGATGTCTTTCCTTGAGGAACGGTCACCGAGCTTGGCGGTTCAGAGAATTACCGAGTATACAGAAGATTACATCAGCTTATTTACTGATTTGGCTGTGAAGTATAATGTCAACATCATCGGCGGGTCGCATTTTGTCGAAGAGGAAGACAAGATTTACAATATCGCTTACTTGTTCAGACGGGACGGAACGATCGAGAAGCAATACAAACTTCATATTACGCCGAATGAACGCAAATGGTGGGGAATCAGCGCAGGAGACCAGGTTCGCGTGTTTGATACGGACTGCGGAAAAATCGCGATTCAGATCTGTTATGACATAGAATTTCCTGAGCTCGCCCGGATTGCGGCGGATAAAGGCGCAAAAATCATTTTTACGCCATTTTGTACAGAAGACCGCCAAGGATACTTGCGT
The DNA here is from genome assembly GCF_016757475.1 of Bacillus sp. RHFS10. NCBI lineage: Bacteria > Bacillati > Bacillota > Bacilli > Caryophanales > Bacillaceae > Bacillus > Bacillus sp. RHFS10. The sequence goes on along the minus strand of NZ_JAESPO010000004.1, from coordinate 303,727 downwards.
GTCAGATACTGTTCGCAGGCAAGAGCGGTTGAAAATCAAATTTATACGGTCATCTCCGGGACGGTTGGAAACCTTCCGCAAACGGAAAATATGGATATCCAATACGCTCAGTCAGGCATCTTCGCACCATCCGATTTTGAATTCGCCAGAGACGGCATTGTCGGTGAAACAAATCCGAATATCGAAATGGTCGTCATCGGTGATGTTGATCTTGAAATTCTCAGAAGACAGCGCCAAAACGGTACGGTGCGCCAGCTAAAAGACAGACGGCGTGATATTTATCATATTCAATATAAAAAATAATCCCAAAACCCGCCTGAATTGGCGGGTTTTTTATCATAAGCGGAATTGAAACGGTTACGCGCTTGCTTTAAAATCTGTTACATTTTGAGGTTTCTACCCGACCGACTCAGGGTTATCCCATTTTAGTTAGAATATAGCTTTAATAGTTCTTGCACTGAAAAACGATTTGTATTGTTCACCTCAACAAAATATGTTAACTGCCATTTTTGTGTTTCGATAGCTTGTTTACTAGTGGGGGTTTCCCATCTAGGGTAAACTCTAATTGCCATTTTTCCTTTTGTAGTGGCTGTTTTAAGGATATTTTGTTTTACAAGAACTTCTTTTGGAAAAACGAATTGTCCAAAATTATTATTACTAGTAAACGTATTGATAACCAATAAATCAGTAGCCTTTTCATATGAAAAAGCTTGGTTTTTATTATCTTTATCTTTTTCCCAAAAAGTAACAAATTGTCCTATCTTGTTAGATGTTATTTTTGCGACTCTAAATCTAACTGATTTTGAATGTAGTTGAAACACACCAGCCCCATAATCTGAATTTTGAGCTTCTTCTCGAATAGCAGTTATAGTTAAGTGATTTGGTTCATAAAACAATTTATTTACATATGTTAATGCCTTGTAAAATTCATTCACTGTTTTGTACTCCTTATTTTTGATACTACGTAATACAATGTTTTCTAGAATAGAATAGTCTAGTCATAAAATATCGTCAAAAACGTTCTTGTTTTATCACGTTTCTTATTCTAGTTATTCTGCTCCGTTAGTTAAATAAGAACTTAATAGCGAATTTTGATAAACGTAAATTGTAATATGTTTCTTTCAACACAAAAACAAATGAAGTCAAAAGAAGCTCTTTGATGTTATGTTTTGTACTTTTATTACTGCCTATCTACAGATACCATTATCAAGGTATTTAGTGCCACACCTTTAAAACGGTTGATCCAATGTTTTAGACGTGAGTGCAGTCCATTAACATTTGAATAAGTACAAACCTTTAATAACGTCTTACCATCATTAAATTTAATACGGTAATGTTCTATCACTTTTTCCTTTGCATAGTTTTATAGGCTCTCCAAGCATCTGTAACAAGAACACCTTGCCTGTTTTGCTTTGGATGCTGCATCCTCTTTCTTCTTGAGATAGAGGGTGTTTTATTCATTCCGCGGTTTATTGACTCGAACCCCGTCTGGCTTTATATTGAAGGCAGGGAAATCATCACCAAGACATCACATAAGAGAAGGTCTGTTTCAATTGAATTGGCACTTTAGTGAACGCTAATGAAATGGAGATGATGGGGATGGAAAACATTCAGCAACATCAGGGATTAAAGCAAAAAGATGAGCAATTTGTGTGGCATGCCATGAAGGGAGCGCATCAAGCGGACAGCCTGATTGCCCAAAAGGCCGAGGGGGCTTGGGTGACCGATATAGACGGACGCCGTTATTTGGACGCGATGTCAGGATTGTGGTGCGTCAATATAGGTTACGGCAGAACGGAGCTTGCTGAGGCTGCCTATGAGCAATTAAAGGAGCTTCCATATTACCCGTTAACGCAAAGTCACGCACCGGCAATTCAACTGGCGGAAAAGCTGAATGAATGGCTCGGCGGCGATTATGTCATCTTTTTTTCCAACAGCGGATCGGAAGCAAACGAAACTGCTTTTAAAATCGCCCGCCAGTACCATCTGCAAAACGGCGGCCACAGCCGTTATAAATTCATCTCGAGATACAGGGCATACCACGGCAATACATTGGGAGCGCTTTCGGCTACCGGGCAGGCGCAGCGGAAATATAAATACGAGCCTTTAAGCCAGGGGTTCCTGCATGCAGCCCCGCCAGATGTATACCGGAACCCGGAGGATGCCGACACGCTTGAAAGCGCAAATGAAATTGACCGCATCATGACATGGGAATTAAGCGAAACGATTGCCGGGGTCATCATGGAGCCTATCATAACAGGCGGGGGCATCCTAATGCCGCCGGACGGATATATGAAGAGGGTGGAGGATATTTGCCGCCGCCATGGCGCTCTTTTGATTTGCGATGAAGTCATTTGCGGGTTTGGACGGACAGGCGAGCCGTTCGGATTTATGCACTACGGCGTGAAGCCTGATATCATTACGATGGCAAAGGGAATCACAAGCGCGTATCTGCCATTGTCAGCGACTGCTGTTAAACGGGATATTTTCGAAGCGTATCAGGGGGAAGCGCCTTACGACCGTTTCCGTCACGTGAACACGTTCGGCGGAAGCCCGGCTGCCTGTGCAGTGGCGTTGAAAAACCTGCAAATTATGGAGGACGAACAGCTGACTCAGCGATCCCGCGACCTTGGGGCAAAGCTTTTGGGTGAGCTTCAGGTTTTGCGAGAACACCCGGCAGTCGGAGATGTAAGAGGAAAAGGGCTGCTGATCGGAATCGAGCTCGTCAAAGACCAATTGACAAAAGAGCCGGCAGATGTCGACAAAGTAAACCAAGTGGTTGCAGCGTGCAAAGAAAAAGGGCTGATCATCGGCAAAAACGGGGATACAGTCGCCGGCTACAACAACGTCATCCAGCTCGCGCCGCCATTTTGCCTGACAGAAGAGGACCTTTCCTTTATCGTGAAAACGGTGAAAGAAAGCTTTCAAACGATGTAATATAAAAGTGATTTATTAAAGGAGCACATGATGAGTTTTCACAATCAGCCGATTTTACCGGCTATACGAAATATGAAACAATTTGATGAGTTTTTGAACAGTTCATTTTCCTACGGTGTTATTCTTGATATTCATCTCGGCCAGCTGAAAGGCGTGATCAGAGAAGCGCAAAAGCACGGAAAGAACATGATGGTGCACGTCGATCTCATTCAAGGGATCAAGCATGACGAATACGGAGCAGAGTTTATTTGCCAGGACATCAAGCCTGCCGGGATTATTTCAACAAGGTCAAGCGTGATTGCCAAAGCGAAGCAGAAGAAAATTTATGCGATTCAGCGCCTCTTTCTGCTTGATACAAGCGCGATGGAGAAAAGCATGGAGTTTGTCGGCAAGCATAAACCTGACTTCATTGAAGTGCTGCCAGGCATCGTTCCGTCACTCATTCAAGAAATAAAAGAGAAAACGGGGATTCCTATCTTTGCCGGCGGTTTCATCCGTACGGAAGAGGATGTGGAACGGGCCTTGAAAGCGGGGGCTGTGGCCGTCACAACATCAAACACCAAATTATGGAAGAAATATGAAAACTTTTTGACAGAAAGTGATTGACACCGCTTACATCAACTGATACAATTGCACTAGGTTAATACATTGTGATGGAGAACTCGGAGACCACAGCAGCTCTTTACGGTACATGTCTATGCACCAGTAAAGCGGTTTGTTGTGGTTTTTTTATTCTCTTCTTCTCTATCATACTGTTAATCGTGACTTTAGGAGGAATGTGCTATGACAGCATTTTGGGGAGAAGTCATCGGTACGATGCTGCTGATCATTTTTGGGGCAGGTGTTTGTGCGGGTGTCAATTTAAAGAAATCGCTTTCATTCCAGTCTGGCTGGATTGTTATTGTATTCGGGTGGGGATTGGGTGTTGCCATGGCTGCATATGCGGTTGGCGGCATCAGCGGAGCCCATTTGAATCCGGCGCTAACGATAGCGCTTGCATTTGTTGGAGATTTTCCATGGAAAGAGGTTCCGGTTTATATTGCGGCGCAAATGATTGGAGCGATCATCGGTGCGGTGATAATCTATCTGCATTACCTTCCGCATTGGAAGTCAACGGAAGATCCCGCTGCCAAGCTGGGTGTTTTCTCAACAGGACCCAGCATTCCGCATACATTTTCAAACGTGTTAAGTGAAGTGATCGGGACATTTGTCCTTGTGCTTGGCATCTTATCCATTGGGGCAAATCAATTTACAGAAGGGCTTAATCCTTTAATCGTCGGTTTTCTCATTGTGGCGATCGGTATCTCTCTTGGAGGCACCACCGGCTATGCGATTAATCCGGCCCGCGACTTAGGTCCGCGGATTGCCCACGCTTTTCTTCCGATTCCGGGGAAGGGCCCATCAAACTGGAAGTACGCATGGATACCGGTAGTCGGTCCCATTTTAGGCGGATCGTTCGGCGGCGTATTTTACAACGCTGCATTTAAAGGGCATATCACAAGCAGTTTCTGGATTGTAAGCGTTATATTGGTTGTGTTATTGTTAGGACTCTATGGCTATACGAAAACACATTCAGCTAAAACATTATCAAATTCAAAATATATTTAATCAAAGGGGAGACATCTTATGGAAACATACATTTTATCCTTAGATCAAGGGACGACAAGTTCAAGAGCGATTCTCTTTAATAAAGAAGGCAAAATCGTTCACTCTGCTCAAAAGGAGTTTACACAATACTTCCCGCATCCAGGATGGGTTGAGCATAATGCGAATGAAATTTGGGGTTCTGTCCTCGCCGTTATCGCATCAGTGATTTCTGAATCAGGGATCAGCGCCTCTCAAATTGCCGGCATCGGTATTACGAACCAGCGCGAGACGGCGGTTGTGTGGGATAAGGATACAGGAAAGCCTGTCTATCATGCGATCGTTTGGCAGTCCAGACAGACGTCCGGCATTTGTGAGGAGCTTCGTGAAAAAGGACATAATGATGTATTTAGAGAAAAAACGGGGCTTTTAATCGATCCGTATTTCTCCGGCACGAAGGTAAAATGGATTTTAGACAATGTGGAAGGCGCGAGAGAAAAAGCGGAAAAAGGCGAGCTGCTGTTTGGAACGATTGATACATGGCTCATTTGGAAAATGTCCGGCGGGAAAGCGCATGTGACCGATTACTCCAATGCGTCCAGAACGCTGATGTTTAATATTTACGATTTGAAATGGGATGATGAACTGTTAGACATTCTGGACGTACCGAAATCCATGCTTCCTGAGGTGAAGCCGTCCTCCCATGTGTATGGGGAAACTGTTGATTATCACTTCTTCGGAAAAAATATCCCGATTGCGGGAGCGGCAGGCGACCAGCAGTCCGCACTGTTCGGCCAGGCGTGCTTTGAAGAAGGCATGGGGAAAAACACGTACGGCACAGGATGTTTCATGCTGATGAATACAGGGGAAAAAGCAATTAAGTCCGAACACGGGCTTTTGACGACAATCGCATGGGGCATCGACGGAAAAGTTGAATATGCTTTAGAAGGAAGTATTTTTGTCGCAGGCTCTGCCATCCAATGGCTCAGAGACGGATTGAGAATGTTCAAAGATTCCTCGCTAAGCGAATCTTACGCGGAGAAAGTGGATTCAACTGACGGCGTATATGTTGTTCCCGCATTTGTCGGCTTGGGAACGCCTTACTGGGACAGCGACGTGCGCGGTTCGGTTTTCGGCCTGACAAGAGGCACAACAAAAGAGCATTTTATCCGCGCGACACTGGAGGCATTGGCTTATCAGACAAAAGATGTGCTTGATGCAATGGAAGCTGATTCAAACATTTCATTAAAGACGCTTCGTGTAGACGGAGGCGCCGTGAAAAATAATTTCCTGATGCAGTTCCAAGGAGATCTTCTGAATGTGCCTGTGGAGCGTCCGGAAATTAATGAAACAACTGCGCTTGGCGCGGCCTATTTGGCAGGTATTGCTGTGGGATTCTGGAAGGACCGTTCTGAAATCGCGAACCAGTGGAATCTGGATAAACGGTTTGAACCTGATTTTGAAGAAGAAAAACGAAATGAGCTGTATACAGGCTGGCAAAAAGCCGTAAAAGCAGCTATGGCTTTTAAATAGAATAAGAGTATGATATAATGGTTACAAGTTAATAAGAACGGTCCTGAGATGAGGAGAGACCACAGCACCAAAGTGTAAGTATGCACTTTGGATGTTGTGGTCTCTTTTTCTATTTACACACCGTGACAACAAGGAGGAGCAATAATGAAACATCAATTTTCAAGTCTGGAAAGAGATCGCATGCTGACAGACATGACGAAAAAAACATACGATCTATTTATTATCGGCGGAGGAATTACAGGAGCGGGAACAGCTCTTGACGCGGCATCAAGGGGAATGAAGGTCGCGCTCAGTGAAATGCAGGATTTTGCGGCGGGAACATCAAGCCGATCAACGAAGCTTGTTCATGGAGGCTTGCGCTATTTAAAACAATTTGAAGTGAAAATGGTTGCCGAGGTAGGGAAAGAACGGGCGATTGTTTATGAAAACGGCCCGCACGTCACTACACCGGAATGGATGCTGCTTCCGTTTCATAAAGGCGGCACATTCGGTTCGTTTACAACATCCATCGGTTTAAGAGTTTATGACTTCTTAGCAGGCGTGAAAAAATCAGAACGAAGAAGCATGCTTTCAGCAAAGGAAACGCTGCAAAAAGAGCCATTGGTGAAAAAAGACGGCTTAAAAGGCGGCGGGTACTACGTGGAATACCGCACTGACGACGCGAGACTGACAATCGAAGTCATGAAGGAAGCGGTGAAATTCGGAGCAGAGCCTGTGAATTATTCGAAAGTGAAGGAGCTTCTTTACGAAAAAGGCAAAGCAGTCGGCGTATTAATTGAGGATATGCTGACAAAGAAAGAATATAAAGTGTACGCGAAAAAAATTGTCAATGCGACAGGCCCTTGGGTCGATCAGCTCAGAGAAAAAGATCATTCGAATAACGGAAAGCATTTGCAGCATACGAAAGGCATTCACCTTGTATTTGACCAGTCTGTTTTTCCGCTGAAACAGGCGGTATATTTCGATACGCCTGACGGCCGTATGGTATTTGCGATTCCTCGTGAAGGAAAAACATACGTGGGGACAACAGACACCGTTTACAAAGAGGCGCTGGAGCATCCACGAATGACAACGGAGGATCGCGATTACGTCATCAGTTCAATCAATTACATGTTCCCAGAGCTGAAAATCACAGTGAATGACATCGAATCCAGCTGGGCGGGGCTGCGACCGCTGATTCATGAAGAAGGCAAAGACCCTTCTGAAATTTCACGGAAAGACGAGATTTGGACATCTGACTCAGGTTTAATCACCATCGCCGGCGGAAAACTGACCGGATACAGAAAAATGGCGGAGCATATCGTCGATCTTGTGAATGATCGCTTAAAAGAAGAAGGCGAAAAGGATTTCGGGCCATGTAAAACGAAAAACATGCCAATCTCAGGGGGACACGTCGGCGGTTCGAAAAATCTCATATCCTTTGTCACCGCGAAAACGAAAGAAGGAATCGCAGCCGGCTTATCAGAAAAAGACGCAAAACAGCTGGCGATCAGATACGGCTCCAACGTAGAGCGAGTTTTTAACCGAGTGGAAGCGCTGAAAGATGAGGCTGCGAAACGCCACATTCCGGTTCATATTCTTGCTGAGGCAGAATACAGTATAGAAGAAGAGTTGGCCGCAACACCTGCTGACTTCTTTGTCCGCAGAACTGGACGTTTATTTTTTGATATCAATTGGGTAAAAACATATAAAGATGCCGTTATTGATTTTATGAGCGAGCGATTCCAATGGAATGAGCAGACGAAAAACAAACATACTGAAAATCTCAACAAGCTTTTACACGATGCGGTTGTGCCGCTCGAACGATAAATCATAACGGGCTGTCTCTCAGCCCGTTATTTCTTTTTACGGGCCGAAAGCGCCGGATCCAAGGATTTCAAGTGACAGAAGCACTCGCTTCATATTAAAATAACGGCATAAGCTAATACATAGGAGGACGAATATGACTTGGAGAAAAAGTTATGAACGCTGGAAACAGACAGAACATTTAGATCCGGAACTAAAAGAACGCCTTACTGAATTAGAGGGGAATGAACAGGCTCTTGAAGACTGTTTCTATAAAAACCTTGAATTCGGCACTGGCGGTATGCGCGGAGAAATCGGCGCTGGGACGAATCGGATGAATATTTACACGGTGCGCAAAGCATCAGCCGGGTTTGCGGCATACATCTCAGAGCAAGGTGAGGAAGCGAAAAAACGGGGCGTTGTCATTGCTTATGATTCCCGCCATAAATCGCCGGAGTTCGCGATGGAAGCGGCAAAAACACTTGCGACACAAGGCATCCAATCATACGTATTTGATGAGCTTCGCCCGACACCGGAGCTGTCATTCGCTGTCAGACAGCTGAACGCCTACGGGGGAATTGTGGTGACGGCAAGCCATAACCCGCCTGAATATAACGGCTACAAAGTATACGGAGATGACGGCGGCCAGCTGCCTCCAAAGGAAGCGGACATCGTCATTGAGCAGGTAAACGCGATTGAAAATGAACTGACGATCACAGTCGACACTGAAGATACATTAAAAGAAAAAGGCTTAATTAAGATCATCGGTGAAGATATTGATAAAGCCTATACAGAAAAACTGACGTCCATTTCCGTCCATCCTGAATTACCCGAAGAAGTTGATGTAAATGTTGTTTTTACACCGCTGCATGGAACGGCCAATAAGCCGGTCAGACGCGGTCTTGAAGCACTCGGCTACAATAATGTAGCGGTTGTCAAAGAACAGGAGCTGCCCGATGCAGACTTCTCTACTGTTCCCTCTCCAAACCCGGAAGAGCATGCGGCTTTCGAATATGCCATTAAACTCGGGGAAGAGCGGAACGCAGATATTCTCATCGCAACAGACCCTGACGCTGACCGTCTTGGCATAGCGGTGAAAAACGAACAAGGTAAATATACAGTGCTTACAGGAAACCAAACCGGTGCGTTGCTGCTTCATTACCTGCTTTCTGAAAAGAAAAAACAAGGCATCCTGCCTGAAAACGGTGTTGTTCTCAAAACAATTGTCACAAGTGAAATCGGGCGTGCTGTCGCTTCTTCGTTCGGTCTTGATACGATTGATACGCTCACAGGCTTCAAGTTTATCGGTGAAAAGATTAAGGAATACGAGGCGACAGGCCAGTACACCTTCCAATTCGGTTATGAAGAGAGCTACGGTTACTTAATCGGGGATTTTGCCCGCGACAAGGATGCCATTCAGGCGGCGCTCTTGGCAGTTGAGGTTTGCGCGTTCTATAAAAAACAAGGAATATCATTGTATGAAGCGCTCATTAATCTCTTTAACGAATACGGTTTTTATCGTGAAGGGCTGAAATCCCTGACGCTGAAAGGAAAACAGGGAGCAGAACAGATTGAAGCGATTTTGGCTTCCTTCAGACAAAATCCGCCGCAAAAAATGGCTGGCAAACAGGTTGTGACAGCCGAAGATTACGCAGTAAGCAAACGGATGCTTCTGACGGAAAACAAAGAAGAAGCGATCGGCTTGCCAACATCAAATGTACTGAAATACTTCTTGGAAGACGGGTCTTGGTTCTGCCTTCGTCCTTCCGGAACCGAGCCGAAGGTCAAATTCTATTTCGCCGTAAAAGGAACATCTTTAGAAGACAGTGAAAAGCTTCTTGCCGCGCTTTCTGACGATGTAATGAAGACGGTAGACGAAATTGTAGAGGCTACAGCTAAATAGTTCAAGAAAAGCTGGGTCATTTATGTGATCCGGCTTTTTTTCTCATCCAAAAGTCTGAAAGAAAATCATCCCTCAAGCGAAGTAATGAATGACATAAAACTGGTATAATCTTAGATAACAGGAGATGAATGCCGGAGTGAGTGACGTGAGCAAAACGAGGATGGAAAAATTAAAAACGCTGAAAACGATTGCGGAAACCTTAAATCAAGGACACGATGTCAAAGCAACACTGGATGAGGTGTTAAAAGAATTGCTGAGTGTAACGAACCTTCAATCGGGATGGATTTTTCTAATCGAAGAAGACGGCTCCTATACGTTAGCGGCCGACGCCTATCTGCCCCCCGCTTTAAGCCGCAAGGAAAAAGTGCTGATGTGCGAAGGAGAGTGCTACTGCCTGACGAAATTCAATAACGGAGGGCTTAGAAGGGCGGCTAATATCATGAACTGCAAACGCATAGAGTCGGCCGAAGAGCTGCACTGTTTTGACACAGAAGGGATTACGCATCATGCAACTGTGCCTTTAGAAGACGGAGACAGGAGATTCGGATTGTTAAATGTAGCCGCGGCCGGAAAAACCATGTTTGATGAGGGGGAGCTGCATTTACTCGAGTCTGTCGCCTTTCAGATCGGAACCGCGATCCAGCGCATGAATCTTTCTGAATATAAACAAAAAAATGCGCTATTAATGGAGCGCAACCGCCTCGCTCAGGAGCTCCATGATTCTGTCAATCAAATGCTGTTTTCCGTTAGTTTAACAGCCAGAGCGGCAAAGACACTCACAAAAGATGAGAATTTGCAGCAGATGATTGATTTCATTCAAAACTTATCACAGGACGCGCTCGCAGAAATGAAAGCGTTAATTTGGCAGCTTCGCCCCGGAGGGTTGGAAAAAGGGCTGTCTGAAGCCATTAAAAGCTATGGCGCGCTCATCGGATTGAATGTCATTTTCACACAAAAAGGCTGTCAGGTTCTTACTGATGAGCAGGAGCATATGCTGTGGCGTGTCGTACAGGAAGCTTTAAATAACTGCAAAAAGCATGCCGGAACTGGTACGGCGTATGTCAGTCTGACTGCTTCTTCATGCCATGCGGAGCTGGATATAATCGATCATGGGGCAGGGTTTCGCTATGAAGCGCATGCCGGTCTGCCTTCACTTGGCATCAAGGGTATGAAAGAACGGGCGGAAAAAGCCGGCGCGGAGTTTTTGATTGAGTCAGAGCTTGGAGCGGGGACAAAGGTGTCCGTCAAGCTTCCGCTAGCCAATCAGAAAGGAAGGACAATGCAATGAAAATTGTAATAGCGGATGATCACCATGTTGTCAGAAAGGGGCTTCGTTTTTTCTTTGCCACCCAAGATGATATTGAAGTTGCCGGAGAGGCCGCAACCGGAACAGAAGCTCTTCGTATCATCGGAGAAACAAAGCCCGACCTTGTGCTGATGGATCTGTCTATGCCCGAGATGGACGGAATACAAGCCATAAAAAAAGCAGTTCAGCAATTTCCAGGGGTCAAAATCATTGTGCTGACGAGCTATTCCGATCAAGATCACGTCATCCCCGCGCTTCAGGCAGGAGCGAAGGCGTATCAATTAAAGGATACGGAGCCCGAGGAATTGGTGAAAACACTTAGACAAGTGCATGGTGGAGAATACAAGCTTTCTTCAGCTATTATGCCCCATGTGCTAACACATATGAGAAATCAGCGCGATCCGGAAAAAGAAAAATTTTATCAATTAACACGAAGAGAAAAGGACGTTCTGAACGAAATTGCGAACGGAAAAAGCAATAAAGAAATCGCGGCGGCCTTGTTTATTTCAGAAAAAACAGTGAAAACCCATGTGTCGAATCTTTTAGCAAAACTTGAAGTGGCCGACCGCACGCAAGCAGCGCTTTTCGCAGTAAAATATAACCTGAATGGAGAGATCGCGACATGAACATGTTAGTTATAAATGGCACGCCCAGAAAACATGGCAGAACAAGAATTGCCGCATCCTGCATTTCAGCGCTGTATCACACGGATTTGATTGATCTAAGCGAGTTTATCTTGCCGATTTTTAACGGTGAAGCAGAGCAATCAGAACTTTTGCAGGTACAGGAGCTTAAGCAGCGCGTCACTAAAGCGGATGCGATTGTCTTATTATCGCCTGAATATCACAGCGGGATGAGCGGCGCTTTAAAAAATGCTCTGGATTTTCTAAGCAGCGAACAATTTAAATATAAGCCCGTTGCATTATTGGCAGTGGCGGGAGGCGGAAAAGGCGGCATCAACGCGCTGAACAATATGAGAACTGTGATGCGGGGTGTCTACGCCAATGTGATTCCGAAACAGCTTGTACTTGATCCAGTGCACATTGATATTGAAAAGGCTGCAGTTACGGAACCTATAAAGATCAGCATAAAAGAGCTTGTCGAAGAACTCACTATGTTTGCAAAAGCAGGAAATCCCGGCGTCTGAACGCCGGGATTTGTTTATGTGAGCAGGGCTAATTGATCTTCGTAAGTCAGCTCTGTGGCATGATCAATATAACGGAGAAGGGAATACAGCATCTTTTCAAGAACAGCGTAATCCTGTTCAAAATGATACGCGTGCAGAAAATGCTCGATTCGTTTTGATAACAAATCATCCTCTGTACGCACCATTAAAATTAATAAATTATCCCATTGGGAACGGTGGGTGTAATACAGCGCTTTATCGTAATCGGCATAATCCATGAATCGCTTCTCCTTTCTTGTGTGAGAAGTTCATGATTAGTTTATGCCGCATCCTATGTAATTGACGTTGCAAAACTTGGCGTCTGCGGCAGTACAGGGTAGCAATATGAGGGAGACATAAAATCAAAATGACTGAATGAAGCCATCGCTTTTGGAAAACCTATGAGAGAACAAATCTGGGTACAGGAGACTGAAAATATGAAATCCCTGCCGTATTCAATTGCGCTTCTTTTTTGCGGATTGATCATTGTGTCAATGGCTGCAAAAGGGCATTCAGCGAACACAAACGAGTCTGTTCAAAAGTGGGAACAGCTTGCCTGGAGCAGAATTCAGGATGAATATAAGGGCGCTTCATTTTCTGATTACGCTTATATGGGGCGGACCGAGGTGAATGATCAGCAGACAAAAGATGTCTTTCGGGTGACGGTCAGACAGAATGACGACACCTTTTCTGTTCGGGCCGAAGTCTATTTTCATCCGGTGACAAAACATATGATCAGCATTAACGTTTTTCGGCTCTAATCAAAAAACTGTACAGCCGTTAAGGCCATACAGTTTCTGCTTTAGAAATATCGTTTTGCACCGAGATAGCGCTGTTTCCAGTAAGAGTTGTTCATACTGGAAATAACAACTCCGGAATCATTGGCATTAATGAATTCTCCGTTTCCGAGATAAATCCCGATATGAGAAGGGCCGGCTTTGTATGTTGAAAAGAAAACGAAGTCTCCGACAGCAGGCTGGCTGACAGATTTCATTGTGTTCCAATATCCGGCTGCCGTTAATCTTGATACGGATGTGACTTTGTTTAGCGCATAATAAATGAAACCGCTGCAGTCAAATCCGGCCGGTGTCGTGCCTCCCCAGCGATACGGAACGCCAAGCTGTTCTTTAGCGGCGGCAATCATCGTATTAATCTTCGCGCTTGTTGAGCTGGACGTGCTTGAAGAACCGGATGAGGAAGAGTGGGAAGCTTTTCCGGTAATGACCAATTTTTGGCCAACCTGCAAGACATCCGTTCTCAAATTGTTTTTCTCCCGAATCTGCTGAGCTGTTACATTGAACTTCTGAGCAATCACCCACAAGGAATCGCCGCTTTTCACCGTGTATGTAGTCGTCGATGTGCCAGAGCTTGCATTTGACTTAGAAGACGATGACGGTGAGGAAGTGCCTGAAGATGCTTTACCTGTCAGCTTCAGCACTTGTCCGACGTATATCACATCTGATTTCAGGCTATTGCTGTTTCGGATTTGCTGTACGGTCACGTTATAGCTGTTTGCGATTTTCCAAAGTGAATCTCCGCTTTTTACAGTGTATTTCGATGTTGCCGACGTTTGGTTTGAATGAGATGAAGTGTCTTTGGAAGACGTATTAGAACCGCTTGATTTTGTTTTCAACACTTGATTCACATAAATGGTATCTGATTTTAAGTGGTTCAAGACCTTTAATTCGGCGACGGACATGTTGACTTTGTTTGCGATTTTCCAAAGCGAATCGCCAAGCTGCACCTTGTATGTTCCGGCAGAAGATGAAGAGCTAGAGCTCTTTTTGGAACTGCTTTTTGTATTAGAACTAGAGCTGGAGCTGGAACTGGAACTTGAGCTTGAAGAAACCGTGCCGGACACCTTTAATTTCTGCCCTGCACGAATCATATCGCTGCTGAGTCCGTTTAACTTTTTCAGTTCCTGCACCGTCATTTTATACTCAGTTGCGATCAGCCAAAGTGAATCGCCGCTTTTCACTGTGTAAACAGAACTTCCGCTCTTTTTGGTTGTTGAGCTTGAAGTAGATGAAGTTCCGGACTTGCTGCCTGGAATGGTAAGCGTCTGGCCGATCGACAGAACGGTAGTCGAAAGATGGTTGGTGGATGTGATGGCCGCCACGCTTGTATTGTAGTTTTGGGCCAGTTTCCATAAAGAATCTCCGCTTTTGACCTTAATCGTAGCTGCTTCAGCTGGTGTGACTGCTAGAGTTGTACTGACAATCGCAGAAGCTGTCAGCCCTGCTGCTAATTTCTTTTTCATCTGAGCTCTCCTTTTTCCCCCAATGATTTGAATTTACTGTTTCTTTTTTATATCGGCAGCTTCGTCTCATCGTTTTGCCTTTTTTTAAAAACAGCCCAATTTTCTTAACAAAAAGGGGGAAAAAGGGCATAAAAAAAGAAGGAATCTTTATCTATTCCTTCATTTTTAAAAGCTTCATGATATCTTCTTTGTTTTTGACAAGGTCGCGCAGTGTGTATTTGTCTAAAACCGCAAGATAGGCCATTAGCGCTTCATTAAGCACATGCTTCAAGCCGCACACCGGGGAAATGATGCAAAGATTTTTATTCACATCAAAACACTCAACAATATTAAAATCGTCTTCCGTTTTTCTGACAACCTCACCGATGTTGATGTCTTCAGGTTCCATGCCTAAGCGTATGCCGCCGCCTCGTCCGCGTATCGTTTCTACGTATCCGAGCTGGCCGAGCCTGTATATGACTTTCATGAGATGGTTTTTTGAAATAGAATACGTTTCGGCAATCTGTTTTATGTTTGAAAGTTCTCCAGGACGTTCTGCAGCCAGAAAAATCAGCACTCTTAATGAATAATCAGTATAATTTGTTAATTTCATAATAAGACCTCGGAAAAAGAGATTTTCTATATCTTATCATAATCGATTGAAAAATGAAAAAAAAGGAATTTTTAAAAAACGTGCGCCCAGTAGGGTGCACGTTTTTTGTTTACATGTTATTCGGCGGATTTTGGTTTTTACGGTTTTTATCGATTTCGGTGTTTTGCATTTTGCGTTCAAATGCAGACAGATAACGTGATGCAAAATCCTTTCCGCCAAGGCCGAAGGATAAACCGAAAGCGAGTGCGAAGCCGCTAAGCACGATGATGAACGCGGAATTGACGATCGTTTCAGCAACACCAAGCTGATCCAGGGCCATAAAGAGAGCAAGTGCGATAATCGTATATTTGGCAATCGCCGCCAAAGACTTGAATTCTTGGCCTTTAATGATGCTAGAAAGCACTTTTCGAACCAATTCTCCAGCGTAAAGACCGATTCCGAGAATGAATACGGCGACAAGGGCATTCGGCAGATACGCGATAATGCCAGTCGCAATCTCTACGAGGAAGTGCATCTGAACAATTTGCAGCGCCTCGGCTGTGAACAGCAGAATGACAATGACTTGCGCGATCATGCCGACAACTTGAGATAGGGACAGCTTTGCAGGTGTTCCTGTTTCCATCCCCATTTTTCCTAACACAGAATCAAAGCCTGCGCGATGGAGCAGTCGGGACACCATGTTGTTCACCCATTTTCCTGTCCATATACCGGCTATAACAAGCACGATGGCAATGATGATGTTCGGAAGCATATTTAAAATAGTATTCAGCATAGAGACAGCCGGTTTCGAAATGCCGGTGACATCCAGCTGATCAAGTGCTGAAATGACAACCGGTATTAAAATCAGCACATAAGCGATTGTTCCGATGACTGCAGAAAGGCTTGTATCTTTTAAGTAAACTGATAAACCCATACGTGCGGCGAATCTTTCCGTGCCGATGCTTGCAAGGAAATTTGTTATGATATCACGTACAAGACGGGCAACAAGCCAGCCGATTAAAACGATAAGTGCGGCAGCAAATAATTTCGGCAGAAAAGCGAGCACGCTTTCCATCATATTTGTAAACGGACCCGAAATGCCGCTGATGTTCAAAGAAGATAAGACCCCCGGCAGGAAAACAAGCAGCACGAGATAAAAGACAACTTGTGAAGCGGCATTAACTGCCTGATGAATATCTTTTCCTTCAGACACAACATTCCACTTGCGCAGCTTGTCACTTGTGTTCAGCTTCATCCCGATTTTTTTGACAAGGAAGCTCAAAACAGAGGCTGCAGCCCATCCTAACAGCAGAATGAGCCCGGCCTTCAGCACGCTCGGGATAGCCGCGGTAATGGCGGAAAGCATGCTGACAAACGGTGATGCCACTGTTGTCAGGTGCAAAATGTTAAAGAATAAAATAAAGACGATAATCAATGCGATAAAATAAACGACCTTGCTTATGACTTTTTCCGAGGAATAGCGTGATGGCTTTTTCCCAGCAAACAGCTTATCGTCAATTTTTGTTTTTCTGAGCCCTTTGTATACCGCTTTTTCAATGATTTTAGCGATAGCCCATCCGATTAATAAGACGAGTAAAGCAATGATTAAGTTTGGCAGCTTACTGAGATAAGAAGAAAGCATGTCTGCTGCATTCAATTGGTATCGCTCCTTTTTTTCATAATATGGTGTGTTTTTACCCACTGGCACAATCGGCAAACAGATGAATGTGCCGGGTGAATTTTTTTCTTGCCCAAGTGCGGCTATCATCTTTTGTCAGGCGGGCTCATACATTATAGATAAGTCCAAGTAGGGGGGATTCGGTTGAACGCGGAGGAGAAGAAGGGATTACAGCGGGCAATTGAGGAGATTACCGAAATTGCAAAAGGATTCGGCCTTGATTTCTACCCGATGAGATATGAAATCTGCCCGGCTGAAATTATTTATACATTCGGCGCGTACGGGATGCCGACAAGATTCAGCCACTGGAGCTTCGGCAAGCAGTTTCACAAAATGAAGCTGCATTACGATCTTGGTTTAAGCAAGATTTATGAGCTGGTCATTAACTCGGATCCATGCTACGCTTTTTTGCTGGACAGCAACTCACTGATCCAAAATAAATTGATTGTCGCTCACGTTCTCGCCCATTGTGATTTCTTCAAAAATAACTGCCGTTTCCAAAACACGAAGCGCGATATGGTGGAAAGCATGGCGGCAACAGCCGAGCGGATTAAGTACTATGAACAGGTTCACGGGATAAAGGAAGTAGAGGCTTTTTTAGACGCGATCCTATCGATTCAGGAGCATATCGATCCTTCTTTGGTCCGTCCGAAGCTCCTATGGAGTGTGGATGATGAGGAAGATGAAATGGAAGAGGCAGCGACGCCGTACGATGATTTATGGTCTTTGGATGAAAAGAAACCGAAAAAACACGTGAAAAAATCGAAAAAACCTTTCCCGCCGCGGCCGGAAAAAGATATTCTGCTATTTATCGAGGAGCATTCACGTGAGCTGGAGCCGTGGCAGCGTGATATTTTAACGATGATGAGAGAGGAAATGCTTTATTTCTGGCCTCAGCTGGAAACAAAGATTATGAATGAGGGCTGGGCTTCCTATTGGCACCAGCGAATTATACGCGAGCTTGATTTAACCTCTGATGAAGCGGTCGAGTTCGCCAAGCTGAATGCTGGTGTCGTCCAGCCGTCCAAAACAGGCATCAATCCTTATTATTTAGGGCTGAAAATATTTGAAAACATTGAGGAGCGGTACAATAATCCGACGGATGAAATGAAGAAAGTGGGCGTACAGGCTGACTCGGGCCGGGAGAAAATGTTTGAGGTCAGGGAAATTGAATCCGATATCTCTTTCATCCGCAACTATTTAACAAAAGACTTAGTGATGCGCGAGGATCTTTATTTGTTTCAAAAACAGGGCAGAGATTATAAAATCGTCGATAAAGCGTGGAAGTCGGTGCGCGACCAGCTCGTAAGCATGCGGGTAAACGGCGGGTTTCCGTATTTGACAGTAAACGACGGCGATTATATGAAAAATAACGAGCTCTATATTAAGCATTGGTATGAGGGCATAGAGCTGGATTTGAAATATTTAGAGAAAGTGCTCCCTTACTTATTCCAGCTATGGGGAAGAAGCGTGCACATCGAGTCTGTGCTTGAGGATAAGGAAGTCATGTTTTCGTACGATGGAAAAGGTGTTCACCGCAGATATCTATAAAAAAGAGGATGCAGCGTTCTGCATCCTCTTTATTTTCCCGCTTTCAAAATCTTAAATATGATGTTTGCCTGATCGGTATTGTTAATCAGTCCTCGGAATTTTTCTTTTCCGGGGCCGTACGCGTATACTGGCACTTCTTCGCCGGTATGATCGGCACTCGTCCAGCCGCTGTTAGATCGTGTGTTAAAAATCTTGATGATGGCTTTGTAGGCGCCTTTGCTTTTGTCAGCCTGTGCAGCGGCTTCAACACTTTTGATTTCATCAGAGGTGAATTTCAGATTTGTATAGCGGGTGAGCACATCTTTGACCGGTTTGCCTTCACTGATTTTTTTGGCCATAAATTCAGGTGTTTTTTTTGCGGCGAGAATCGGCTCCGCGTGCCAATTCTTTTGACCATTTGCGCCGATGGTAAAGCCGCCGGTTGTATGATCAGCAGTTGCAATGACAAGCGTGTGTTTATCTTTTCTTGCAAAATCAATCGCGGCTTTATAGGCCTGTTCAAAGTCTTTAACCTCACTCATGGCTCCTACTGTATCGTTGTCATGGGCCGCCCAGTCAATTTGGCTGCCTTCGACCATCAAGAAAAATCCTTTTTTATTTTGGTTCAGGCGGTCAATTGCTGAAACCGTCATGTCCTTGAGAGATGGTGTTTTGCTGTCACGGTCGAGCGCTTTAGCAAGCCCTCTGTCTGCGAAAAGGCCAAGCACCTGCTGATCTTTATTTTTCTTCAGCTCTTGTTTTGTTGTCACGTAGCTATAGCCGGCTTGTTTGAATTCCTTCGTCAAATTTCTGTCCTCGCGGTTAAAATATGATTTTCCGCCGCCAAGCAAAACGTCTATTTTTTGTTTTCCTTTTATTTTGTCATCCATATAGCTGTTGGCGATTTGGTCCATGTTTTTCCGTGATTCATTGTGGGAGCCGTATGCGGCAGGGGTGGCGTGGTTAATTTCAGACGTTGCGACGAGCCCGGTCGATTTTCCTTGCTGTTTGGCTTCTTCGAGCACAGATTTCACTTTTTTTCCGTTTTTATCGACGCCAATTGCATTGTTATATGTCTTAACGCCTGTCGCTAATGCTGTTCCGGCGGCGGCTGAATCTGTAATATTAAAGTCCGGGTCATCAGGATGCGTCATCATCATGCCTGTCAGGTTAGGGTCAAATTGGGTCAACTTTGGGTTATTCGGTGTTTCCCCGTTATTCTTCATGGAACGGTAGGCGTTTATGTAAGGCGTCCCCATGCCGTCACCGATCATCACAATGACATTTCTGATCTCGGCTTTGTCTTGTTTTTTTGCGCTGGCCTTTTCAGTCTGCTGCAGTTCTGCACCGGCAAATATGCCGGCTGTAAGCACGGAAACAGCTGCGATTGGCAGCAGTTTAGATTTCAGATTTTGAAACAAATTCATTTTTTGCATGCCTCCTTTAATGTATTTGTTTATCATGTTAGGGAAATTTTGTTAAACGCGGCTTTTGATCGTGTAAACATTAAGTAAAGCATTGTAAGGAAATGAAAACATCTGTTTCGTTATCTTGCCTTTTTTCAATCAAAGCATTCATTTTTTCAGAAAAATCTTTACCCCTCTGCCCTTGCGTGATATGTTTATTTAAATAAAAAAACTGCGGATAACCGCAGCTTTCCTCGAATTGCTTTATGTCTCACTTTTCCACTATGTGAGCTGACCCCCGAAAGTTTGTCATTTATCCCCTTTATAATGGAAAATAGCCCAATAAACATGACAAAAGGACGCGTTTTTTGTCACCTTTGAAACGAAAATGAAATATTTTATACCCTTAAAAACTTTTTTTAAGAACGAATAAGTAAGAAATTAGTCACATGAAGTCAAGACTATTTCTGTTGGGAATCTATCCTTATAATAGAAACCAATAAGATTAATTTAAAAAAAGAGATACATATATAGAGAGAGATAAACATTGGGGAGGAAAATATGAAAAAGCAAATCATTACAGCTACGTCAGCAGTGGTTTTAGGATCGACACTATTTGCAGGAGCGGCATCTGCACAAAGCATCCAGGTGAAAAAAGGCGACACGTTATGGGGACTTTCAAGAAAATACGACACAACGATCGGTAAAATTAAATCAGAGAACAGCCTTCATTCAGACATGATTTACGCAGGGCAGACTTTATCAATTAACGGCAAAACTTCAAGTTCAAAAAGCAGCAGCTCTTCCAGTTCTTCATCTTCTACATACAAAGTAAAGAGCGGGGACAGCCTTTGGAAAATTTCAAAAACATATGGCATGACAGTCAGTGAACTGAAAAAAGTGAATGGCTTAAAGTCAGACTTGCTTCGTATCGGACAAGTCCTGAAACTGAAAGGTTCAACAAGTTCTAGCAGCTCTAGTTCATCGAAGGTATCAACGTCTTCAACTTCCACTTATAAAGTGAAGCGCGGGGACAGTCTGTCTAAAATCGCAAAGCAATACGGCACGACGGTTAGCAAGTTAAAAAGCTTAAACGGCTTAAAATCAGATTTGATTTATGTCAACCAAGTGTTGAAAGTGAAAGGAACAAGCACAAGCTCAAAAACTGTTTCTTCCGGCTCTTCATCATCTTCAAGCAGCAAAGCACCATCTACTACATCACTTAATGTTAGCAAGCTGGTTTCTGATGCGAAGGCGTTAAGCGGAACGCCATACAAATGGGGCGGAACAACGACTTCCGGCTTTGACTGCAGCGGATTTATCTGGTACGTGCTGAATAAACAAACAAGTGTGGGCAGAACAAGCACTGCGGGATACTGGAGTTCTATGGAGAGCATTTCCAGCCCGTCTGTCGGTGATTTTGTCTTCTTCACAACATATAAATCCGGCCCTTCTCACATGGGGATTTATGTCGGCAACAACAATTTCGTTCATGCAGGATCTAACGGTGTTCAGATCAGCAGCCTGGACAACAGCTACTGGAAGCCTCGTTACCTCGGTGCGAAAAGATTCTAATTTTAAAAGGAAACCCGTTCATTGGAACGGGTTTTTTCATTAGGCGGAGAATCTCCGATTTGGTTGCTCCTAAAAATGAAAATGTGATAAAAAGTCCAAGAATTTTTTTTCTTTCTTATTTTCATAAAGGGCGATTGCATAAGCGCCGGCATAGGGAAGCTGTACAGATTGATAAGGGATTCTGATCATCTGTTTCTCTGCCAACTCACGCTTTACTGTCGATAAGGGCAGAAATGAAACCCCGAGCCCTTCCTTGATAAACCGTTTCGTTATATGTGTTTGAGTGACTTTCATTGTTCTCACAAATGGAAATGTCACTCTGACTTGACGGAGCAAGTCGTCCCAGTAATCAGGATGATTGTGGGTCAAAAGCAGGTATTGCTCCAGCACCTCTTTGGCATCAATTTCTTTGTCTGCCATGAAACGCTGATCGGGCGGGGCAACAAGGACTACCGGGTCTTTATATAAGCAGTGGCAGGTTAAAGAGGAAGACTGTACCTTTAAACAGCTCAGCCCGATATCTGCTTCCCCGGCTTTAATCAGCGACGCGATTTCCGCCGATTCAAAAATCGTCACTGCCATTTCTGTTTCTGTATTCATTGCTGTGTACCGCTTCATGACAGAAGGAAGCACTGTATCTGCGATAAGCGGAGAAACCGCGAGCTGTAAGGTTTGAGAGTAGCCTTGTCTCACTCTGTGAAGCTCTGCCATGCTGTTTTCGTAATCATCAAGCAGCCTGAGCGCATACGGCAAATAAGCCCTGCCTTCATCAGTCAGCTGGATCTGCCTGCCCTTTCGTTCGAACAGTTTGCAGCTGATTTCTTTTTCTAATTGCTTGATATGTACGGTTACAGTGGGCTGAGATAAAAAAAGCGTTTCCGCTGTTTTCCGGAAGTTTTCATATTTCGCAGCAGTCACGAAGGTGTGAAGCCATTTGAAATCCATTTCTATTCTCCCTCTGATTAATATTTTTAATTAATATCCTTTAAAATATTCAATATTTTTTAAATATTATATTTACTATAATAACAGAAAAGGATAGGGGGAATACAAATGGTACATTACGGATTAAAGGGAATTACATGTGTGGAAACATCCATCAGCCATATTGACGGTGAAAAAGGCCGCCTGATTTACAGAGGCCACCATGCAAAAGACATCGCACTGAATCACAGCTTTGAAGAAGCCGCTTATTTGATCTTATTTGGAAAGCTGCCTTCATCGGAGGAATTACAGACATTTGAAGATAAGCTGACTGCTGAGCGGCATCTGCCGGAACACATCGAACGATTGATTCAGTCACTGCCAAACAACATGGACGACATGTCGGTGCTGAGAACGGTTGTTTCAGCATTGGGGGAAAATGCGTACACGTTCTATCCGAAAACAGAAGAAGCAATTCGGCTGATTGCCATCACGCCTTCCATCATTGCGTATAGAAAACGATGGGCGCGCGGTGAACAAGCAATTACACCATCTTCCCAGTACGGACATGTCGAAAACTACTATTATATGCTCACAGGTGAACAGCCTTCAGAGGCAAAAAAGAAAGCGCTTGAAACATATATGATTCTGGCCATGGAGCACGGCATGAACGCATCCACTTTTTCTGCACGGGTCACATTATCTACAGAGAGTGATTTAGTGTCA
Organism: Bacillus sp. RHFS10; assembly: GCF_016757475.1. Taxonomy (NCBI): domain Bacteria; kingdom Bacillati; phylum Bacillota; class Bacilli; order Caryophanales; family Bacillaceae; genus Bacillus; species Bacillus sp. RHFS10. The sequence goes on along the minus strand of NZ_JAESPO010000004.1, from coordinate 280,844 downwards.
GCCGTCACTACCGCTCTCGGCACGATGAAAGGCCCGCTGCACGGAGGGGCTCCCTCAGCGGTGACAAAAATGCTTGAAGACATTGGAGAAAAAGAACATGCTGAAGCATACCTGAAAGAAAAACTGGAACAAGGAGAGCGCCTGATGGGATTCGGGCACAGGGTGTACAAGACGAGGGACCCGCGGGCAGAAGCTTTGAGACAGAAAGCAGAAGAAGTGGCCGGCAATGACCGCGATCTTGATCTTGCGCTGCATGTAGAAGCAGAGGCAATTCGTTTGCTTGAAATCTATAAACCAGGACGCAAGCTGTATACAAATGTTGAGTTTTATGCGGCTGCTGTGATGAAGGCCATCGACTTTGACGATGAATTGTTTACACCAACCTTTTCAGCAAGCCGAATGGTAGGGTGGTGCGCCCATGTGCTGGAACAAGCAGAAAACAATATGATTTTCCGTCCGTCAGCGAAATATACAGGCACCATTCCTGAAGAAGTTCTTTCATAACAAAACATATTTTGCCGTTTATTCGCTTCTAGGGCGTGGTAACGTTCAGTATCAACCACATGTCTAGGAGTGATGAATATGAACCCAATGGACAGACAAACAGAAGGGCAAGAGCCGCAGCATCAGGACAGACAGCCGGGCATTGAGTCAGAAATGAATCCGCTGCCTCTGTCAGAGGACGAGGATTATCAAGGAAGCGGAAAGCTGAAAGGGAAAGTTGCCATCATTACCGGGGGCGACAGCGGCATAGGGAGAGCAGCAGCTATTGCGTTTGCTAAAGAAGGGGCTGATGTATCCATTCTTTACTTAGATGAGCATTCTGACGCAGAGGAAACGCGTAAACGAATCGAAAAGGAAAATGTCCGCTGCCTGCTTATCCCGGGAGATGTTGGGGACGAGAATCATTGTGAACAAGCTGTGCAGCAAACAGCGGATCACTTTGGCCAACTTGATATCTTGGTGAACAACGCTGCTGAACAGCATCCGCAGGACAGTATTCTCAATATTTCAACAGAACAGCTGGAAAAGACATTTCGCACAAACATTTTTTCCATGTTTCATATGACGAAGAAAGCTTTGCCTCACTTTAAAGAGGGAAGTGCCATCATTAATACGACATCGATTACCGCTTATGAAGGGGATACGGCATTAATTGATTACTCCAGCACAAAGGGTGCGATTGTTTCCTTTACGCGATCCATGGCGATGTCGCTTGCGGATAAAGGCATCAGAGTGAATGCGGTGGCGCCTGGTCCGATTTGGACGCCGCTTATTCCGGCGACATTCCCGGAAGAAAAAGTGAAACAGCACGGCTTGGACACGCCAATGGGAAGACCGGGGCAGCCGGTTGAGCATGCAGGTGCATATGTCCTGCTGGCGTCTGACGAATCGTCCTATATGACAGGGCAGACCATTCATGTAAATGGCGGCCGTTTTATTTCAACATAATCAACGAAAAACCAGCGTGATCGCTGGTTTTTTTATGTGAGGAGATATTTCAAGATAAGAATTTGTCGACTTTTCTGACAATTAGGTTTTCATTTTTGTGATTTTATATATAATATTGTTAGGAGAAAGGAATGATTCGCTCACCGGTACAAATAGAGTAAAAAAAAAGAAAATTGACCATTATCGCTCATGGAATTCAGAAAATTCAAATAAAATATATATAAATAGATAATTAGTCTAGGAGTTGAAGGGGAATGAAAGGGAGCGTATTTAGGAAGAAAAGCATTCAGGATTTAATCGCTGCGACGAGCGGTGAAAAATCTTTAAAAAGAGAATTAGGGGCATTCGATTTAACATTGCTCGGAATCGGAGCCATTATTGGCACAGGGATTTTTGTGCTGACGGGAACAGGTGCAGTCACGGCAGGTCCCGGGCTGACCATTTCATTTGTTGTGGCGGCGCTGGCTTGTTTATTCGCCGCCCTGTCTTACGCAGAATTTGCTTCAAGTGTGCCTGTTTCAGGTTCGGTGTATACATTCACGTATGCGACATTGGGAGAGCTTTTGGCCTTTATTATCGGGTGGGATTTAATTTTAGAGTACATGCTGGCGGTAAGTGCGGTGTCAGTCGGCTGGTCTGGTTATTTCCAATCGTTTTTATCAGGGCTGGGCATTCATCTTCCGGTTGCTTTAACAGCGGCACCGGGGGCGGTGGAGGGCACATTTACCATCTTTAATCTGCCTGCCTTTGTGATTGTGATGGCGATAACGTTTTTGCTTTATTTAGGCATCAAAGAATCAAAAAGAGTCAACAACATCATGGTGATCTTGAAAGTGCTGGTTGTTTTGCTGTTTATCGCGGTGGCAGCCGTTTATGTGAAGCCGCATAACTGGCAGCCGTTTATGCCGATGGGCTTTGGCGGCGTATTCAGCGCAGCGGCGCTCGTATTTTTTGCTTTTATCGGATTTGACGCTGTATCCTCTGCTGCGGAAGAGACAAAAAATCCTGCGAAGGATCTGCCTAAAGGCATAATATTCTCTTTATTGGTTTGCACGATTTTATATGTCACTGTATCAGCCATCATGACAGGGGTTATCCCGTTTGCACAGTTTGCGGGCGTGGATCATCCGGTTTCTCTTGTTCTCCAAAGCGCCGGGCAAAATTGGGTGGCAGGCATCATTGATATTGGCGCTGTTTTGGGGATGACAACAGTTATGCTCGTGATGCTTTATGGGCAGACACGCGTCATGTTTGCTATGTCGCGTGACGGACTGGTGCCGGGCTCACTTTCTAAGGTCCATCCAAAGCACAAAACACCTTATGTGGCCACTTGGTTTTTCGGCACAATGTCGGCGCTCCTCGGCTCACTTGTTCCACTGGATGAACTTGCAAAACTGGTAAACATCGGAACACTGTCAGCGTTTGTGCTTATCTCTGTGGCAGTGATCGTTTTGAGAAAGAAACAGCCTGATCTACCGAGAGCCTTTACATGTCCGGGGGTTCCAGTGATCCCGGGTCTGGCGATTCTGTTCTGTCTGTTCTTAATTTTAAATCTTGGATGGGTGACGATTGTCCGCTTCCTTGTGTGGCTGTTAATCGGATTGGCAATCTATTTCTTGTATTCAAGAAAGCATTCAAAATTAAATCAATAATCTTGTGGTTAAGAGAGCGGTCATTCAGGACGCTCTCTCTTTTGTGTTCTTGGTAAATGAATCTATAGAAATGAAGACAAAAATAAGAGATAATATAGGGTGGAAAGGAAGTGACGTTTATTGTCTGAGCAAAAACCAGTCCAATGGGCTTCGAAAATCGGTTTCGTCATGGCAGCCGCCGGCTCGGCTATCGGCTTGGGCGCGATTTGGAAGTTCCCTTATGTAGCAGGGACCAATGGGGGAGGCGCCTTTTTTCTTATCTTCGTGTTATTTACCATTCTCTTAGGCTATCCGCTTTTAGTGGGAGAGTTTATTTTTGGAAGACGGAACCAGACGAATGCCATTGATGCATATAAAAAAGAAGCGCCGCGAACTGCTTGGTTTCTCACGGGATGGGTCGGTGTAGCCGCATGTTTCTTAGTGCTGTCGTTTTACAGTGTAATCGGAGGGTGGATTTTGCTGTATATCGTGAAAACAGCATCTGGTTCACTTTCCGGGCTTTCTCAAGAACAGTTTGGAACCCTGTTTGCTTCTATTATTCAAAATCCGATGCAGACGCTCGCGGCTCAGTTTGTTTTTATGGTGCTGACTGTCTTGGTCGTCGCCAGAGGGGTTCAAAAAGGGATTGAACGGGTCAGCGCGGTGATCATGCCGATTTTGTTTTTATTGTTTATTCTGCTCGTTCTTCGGTCACTCACGCTTGATGGTGCGATGGAAGGCGTAAAATTTTTGCTTGTGCCTCATTTCGGTAATTTGACTCCGGAATCTATATTATTCGCGCTGGGACAGGCCTTCTTTACGTTAACACTGGGGGTTTCGGTGATGGTGACTTACAGCTCTTATTTGCCGAAAACGCAAAATGTCCCTCGTTCGGCAGCCTCCATTGTCGTGATGAATATCATTGTGACACTCTTGGCGGGCCTGGCCATTTTTCCGGCGGTTTTTTCATTCGGTTTTCAGCCAAATGAAGGTCCGACATTGCTGTTTACAGTGCTTCCGGCCGTTTTTGAACAGCTTCCGTTCGGCACGTTGTTTTTTATCGGCTTTCTCGTTGCGTTTTTATTTGCAGCCTTAACCTCAGCGTTTTCGATGGTTGAAATTATTGTCGCCACAATCGGAAAAGGGGACGAAAAGAAGAGAAAAAAATTGTCATGGACAAGCGGGCTGTTGATCTTTTTGGTCGGAATCCCTTGTTGCTTGTCTTATGGCGTATTGAGCGATGTGAACATATTCGGTAAAACGTTTTTTGATATTGCCGATTTTACTGTCAGCAATGTTTTGATGCCATTAGGCGCTTTGTTAATTTCTCTTTTTATCCCGCTCAAAATTTCGAAGCACGAGCTTTTAGCAGAAATGAGAAACGGATCAAATGCAGGTAAAGCATTCTTTTATACATGGTTTTATTTGCTTCGTTTTATCGTACCGCTGGCCATTATTATCGTATTCTTAAATTTAATCGGGATTTTATCATTTTAAACAACAGGCTCCGTTTCCGGGGCCTGTTTTCTTATTTAATAAGACGATATCAACGGTGCCCATGCCGTTTTCAGTTTTTGGATCCCGTGCCTGATGTCCTCTTCTGACAAACCGCCATAACCGATTAAAACAGAAACAAATGGCGGCTGTCCTTTATAAGAGGGAGATACGGGATAGATGGTTACGCCATTGTCGGCAGCAGCACTAATCGCTTCTTCTTCACTTGCCGGAAACAAAAGCCGCAGGAGGATATGAAGACCGGAATTTTTTCCGAGAACCTCAACGCTGTTCCCTAGTTCAGACCGTATGGCTTCTAACAGGACAGCGTGTTTTTTTCGGTATAAGGCTCTCATTCTGTTTACATGCTTTTGCCACTCTCCGCTTTCGATGAAGTCTGCCAGTGCCATTTGAGAGTGGGAAGAGACCGTTTGTTTCATTAAGTGAGCGTTTTTTCTGACCGATTCCATGAGTGCAGGGGGCAAGATCATGTAGCTGAGCCGCAAGGAAGGCAGCAGTGACTTTGAAAAAGTGCCGAGATATATGACTCTGCCATTTGGATCAAGACCCTGCAAAGACGGAATGGGCTGGCCGCTGTAGCGAAATTCCCCATCGTAATCATCTTCTATAATGAACGAGTTTGCTTCCTTTGCCCATGCCAGAAGCTCTTGTCTTCGGGTTATCGTCATAATGCTCCCGAGCGGAAACTGATGCGAAGGAGTCGTATACACGAGAGATGGATTCTGCGCTTTAAGCTCACCCGGCAGGACGCCTTCTTCATCAGAATAAATCGGAATGACATGCATGCGATTTGCTTCAAATAATCTTCTTGAACGATGAAAACCCGGTTCTTCAAACCCGATTTTTGTGCCGTGCTTAAGCGTAAGACAAAGAATTTGCAGAAGCACGGTCGTTCCTGCGCCAATCATGATCTGGCCGGGCTCGCAAATGACACCCCTTGACAGCCTGACGAAACGGGTAATCATGCGCCTGAGTTCAGGCTCTCCTTGAGGGTCTCCAGAGGTGTGGCCGGAATAGCGGTCCAGACTTTTTACGATGCTTTTTCTCCATGCGTTAAAGGGGAAGCGGGCCGGATCGACATTGCCTTGATGAAAGTCAATAACAGGTGCGTTCTCTTCAGGCAAGACCTGTTGCACAGACTGCTGAAAATAGTCAGGAGCCGCTGGGAAATCTGCTTCTACTCCCGCCGCGAACCAGCCGATTTTTGGTTTGCTTTTGACATAGCCCTCAGCAGTTAATTGCTCGTAAGCATGTTCAATTGTTGCTGTACTGACACCGAGCAAGACAGAGAGCCTGCGTTTTGACGGAAGTTTTGTTCCTTTCGTAATTCTCGCGTGTAAAATTTCTTGTTTGAAAAAGATATAAAGCTGCTCATACAGCGGTGTTTTGCTTTTTTTATCAAGAAACGGCGTGATATCCATCTCGAGTCTCCTTTATATCTGGCATGGTCATGTTTTTTGATATTGGCTATTTGGTAAATGCCATTTATTAGCTATGATCATTGTAACGAAAGGAAAGGGGATTGAGAAGATGATTCATATGAAACAGTTAACTACGAAAGAAGAATGGGCTGAATCGTATCCGGTTATGAGTGAATTGAGAACAGAACTGGATGAAGAAACGTATTTACAAAGGCTTGACGCCTGTGTGCAGCAAGAATCGTATATGCTGTTTGCCTTATATGAGGATACGGCAATCAGGGCGCTGTGCGGCGCGCTGCCGAGGGTTTCCATTCACAAGGGAGAGCATTTGTGGATTGCGGATCTTGTGACAACCGCGCCTTGCCGATCAAAGGGATACGGCAAATTACTTTTGGATTATGCCGCAGACTGGGCAAGAAAAGCCGGACTTGGCTTTGTCAGTCTTTCATCTGGCCTTCAGCGTAAAGACGCACACCGATTTTATATAGACAAAATGGGTTTTACGATAGAAAGCTACTTGTTTAGAAAGCCGCTGTAATCAAAAAAGACGCCCCTTCAGGCGTCTTCTTTTAAAAGCCAAACTGTAAATTAGTATCTACAGATACAATGGTATACACACAAATAATCACAAATAGATTCAGGATGACACCGAGCAGGCCTGGCCCGGTGCGCCCTCTCTTGATGAAGAGTTCAATAATGCCAAACGGAACGGCGGCCATGGCGAACGGAAGCATTTGATAGGAATAAATTGTGACATTGCTGATAATCGCCAAATTCAGCAAGAGCAGGGACAGAATTGCTGTCCCGACTGAAATCCAGCCGAATACATTGTGTTCTTTAAAAATTCTTACCAGTTCCATAATTCCACCTCGCCGACATTCGCTGATTTTACAGATTTGTTTTTCAGCATGCTCTGGATTTCCTTGGTTGGGCCTGTAACGACCGAGCCGTATACATTGACACCGTTTTTCTCTACATAATCCAATCGTTTAACCACATTCAGGTCTTTTCGTTTTGAAATAACCTGCGCCCATTTTTCGTGCTTGGACATGAATGTCAAGGCGTTGATAAACTGATCGCCATTTGACTTGCCTTTTGTATTAAGCGCAGCCAAGAACTTTGAATCTTTCCCGGGATAGCCAAGCGGCTCTGCGTATACTTTCTCATTGTTGTTGTTCTCTGTTTCAATTGCATTCCACAAAAAGCTCACATCATACCCTTTGAATTTGTTATATATTTCTTTTGTCGGGTATGCACGGTCATATGAAAGGTAGACCTCGGAAACCGTTCCTTCGGGCAATGTCTTTAACGTTTGGTCAGCTTTTGCAGTGGATTGTTCAGACGCATTTGATGGGTGTGTAAAGTAATGGCCGGTTTTATGCACTTCTAAATCATAGTAGTTAACGACAGGCGCTTTCACTTTATTATAAAACATTTCAACTCGTTCATTCCCCACTGCGACTGTCTTCGTACCGATCTGCTTTTGCAGCGGGAATTCGGTATTCATGCCAAATAACTTCACTTGGCTTTTCAGTCCGGATGTATCGACAAGAACATTTGGCATGGTCAGGGCTACAGTGACTGCGGCGGTTTCCATAAACTCATTGCCGGTGCTTTGTTTTCCTCCCATTCCGTAATAAAGGTAGCTTCCCAGCGTGCAAAGCGGCAAAATCATCAAGGTCGAAATAACGGCAAGGACAGAAATTCGTAAATAAGACTTGCGTTTCCCATAGGCTAAAATCGCTTTTTGTTTTTCTGGACTGATGCTGACATCCCAATCGTTATCGTCCTCTAGCTCGCTATCAATCAGTTCCTGATACACTTCGAGCTTCTCTAGTTCTTCCTCAAATGCGGTCATTTCCCGGTCGCTCATTTCCCCATTTTTATATTGATCAAAACGCTTTTTAAATTCTTCATTCATCATTAACACCTCTATTATAAAGTGCTTTCAGCCGCTGTCTGGCGCGAAATAAAACACTTTTAAAATTCGCCTCTGAAATATTCATAATATGCGATGCTTCTTTGTAATTTAGCTCTTTTAAATAATATAGCGTTAAGGCCTCCCGATAATTATCGGGGAGCTCGGACATATAACCAGTCAGCACTTCCTTTATCTCTACCTGATGAGCAGGGCTCTGAACAGCACTTTGAAAGAGGCTTCCGATTAAGTCATCAGAAATGGTTACTTCTTTCTTATGCTTTCTGACGTAATCAATGAAGGCGTTTCGCGCCACTTGAAAAAGCCAGGGCTTTACTTTGCTGTGATCATAGGAGTGAATGTGTATGTATGCCCGCATAAAGGTTTCCTGCAGCAAGTCCTCGGCAAGATGCTTGTCTTTTGTCATGGAGAGCAGGAACCTGTAAACATCATTCATGTACATTTGATAAATTTCATCGATCGTCACTGCCTTTTCTCCCCTCTATGTTATACACGCATAAGAAAGGTTTAAAGTTGCACATTACATGCAAACGGCTTTTTATACCTCATCAAACACCATTCCTATATAGTACCTAAAAATGGCCGCGAAAGATAGTACCGAGAAATGTTTAACATTTTTTCCAGTGGGGAAAAGAGAGTGAAAAAAGAAGGAGTGGCACAATGGAATATACCAGTATAGCAGACACCGAAATAAAAGCCTCCAGAATCGGCCTGGGCACATGGGCGATTGGCGGAACCATGTGGGGAGGCACTGACGAGAAACAATCAATCAAAACCATCCGCGCCGCTCTTGATGAGGGGATCACACTGATTGACACCGCTCCGGCCTACGGCTTCGGGCAGTCCGAGGAAACCGTCGGGAAGGCGATCAAGGAGCACGGCAAAAGAGATCAGGTGATTCTCGCAACGAAAACGGCTGTGGACTGGAAGAACAACCAGCTCTTCCGCCATGCGAATAGAGCGAGAATCATAGAGGAAGTCGAGGCTTCTTTGAAACGGCTGCAAACGGATTATATTGATCTTTATCAGGTGCATTGGCCCGATCCGCTTGTGCCAATTGAAGAAACGGCGGAAGTCATGAAGGAATTATATGATGCCGGCAAAATCAGGGCGATTGGCGTCAGTAACTTTTCAGTTGAACAATTGGATACATTTCGCGCCATTGCACCGCTTCAAACGATTCAGCCTCCATATAATTTGTTTGAAAGAGAAATTGAAGAGAATGTTCTTCCATATGCGAAAGACAAACAGATTACAACGATATTATACGGCAGTTTATGCAGAGGGCTGCTAACAGGTAAAATGACCGAAGAGTACACGTTTGAGGGCGACGATCTGCGAAATCATGATCCAAAATTCCAGCAGCCCCGTTTTAAAGAGTATCTTTCTGCTGTTCATCAGTTGGATGAGCTGGCGCAGACACGTTATGGAAAATCAGTGATTCACTTGGCCGTCAGATGGATCTTAGATCAGCCGGGAGCGGATATCGCTCTTTGGGGGGCGAGAAAGCCTGAGCAGGTTGATGCGGTATCGAAGATTACAGACTGGACGCTGAGCAGTGAAGATCATAAAGACATCAATACCATATTGAAAAATACGATTTCAGACCCGGTCGGGCCCGAGTTTATGGCACCCCCGACCAGGGAGGAAATCTAACAAAAGCTGAGGGCGATCCTCAGCTTTTTGGCGTTTTAACCAGAGAAATCTTAAAAATTAGTACCAGGTAATAAAAAATGTTGTTATAATAGAAGCAGAAAGAATCATTGATTACGACAAAGGAAGTGCGATATGTATAAGTTTTGTGCAAATGCTTTAAAAGTTATTCTTTCTCTTCGCGGAGGAGTGAAGGTGTATAACAAAGAAAACCTTCCGGCCGATTCAGGTTTTGTCATCGCGTGTACACACTCCGGCTGGGTTGATGTGATCACACTCGGAGTCGGGATTCTTCCTTATCAAATACACTACATGGCGAAAAAAGAGCTTTTTCAAAATAAATGGATCGGTTCGTTCTTGAAGAAAATCAATGCCTTTCCGGTAGATCGTGAAAATCCCGGACCAAGCAGTATTAAAACCCCGATTAAGCTGCTGAAAGAAGGAGAGATCGTCGGTATCTTCCCGAGCGGAACAAGGACCTCCGAGGACGTGCCTTTAAAAAGAGGCGCGGTGACAATTGCGCAAATGGGGAAAGCGCCGCTCGTTCCCGCTGCATATAAAGGACCTTCAAGCGGAAAGGGATTATTCAAAAAAGGAAAAATGAAGCTCATTATCGGTGAGCCGCTTCAGCAGGCTGATTTTGCCCACCTGCCGTCAAAAGAAAGACTTGCAGCCATGACAGAGGCTTTAAATAACAGTATTAAAGAGCTTGAAAACAAGCTGGAACAGCTATAATCCACCAGTGCCCGCATTCCCCGATTTCCCGATTGTTTATAAGTTCCTTGGCAATTAGCTATACTATATAAGGAATTAATTATTGGGAAAGGTTACGGAAAATGATGAAAATTATCGTAGTAGGGGCTGGAATTCTAGGAGCGTCAACAGCGTATCAGTTAGCCAAAATGGGGGCTGAGGTTCTTGTCATAGATCGGAAAGATAAGGGACAGGCCACCCATGCAGCGAAAGGCATTATTTGTCCATGGCTGTCACCGAGGCGAAATCAGGCGTGGTACAAGCTGGCAAAGGCAGGAGCGCACTTTTACCCTTGTTTCATAGAGGAGCTTAGAAAAGCAGGCGAGATAGAAACGGGTTATGCTCCGGTTGGTGCTCTTAGTATTCATCACGAGAAAGAAAAGATTGAAAAGATTGAAAAACGGGTGCAAGAACGCAAACAAGACGCCCCGGAAATCGGAGACATTTCTTTTCTATCTGAATTCAAAACCGCCGGCATGTTTCCATTGCTGGCTAAACGGTACCATTCAATTCATATAAGCGGAGCCGCCCGAGTGGATGGCGAGATGCTGAGAGATGCATTATTGCGTGCTGCTCATAGAATGGGCGCCGTTTATTTAACAGGCGATGCCAAGCTCCAATATCATTCGAAACGAGTGACAGGAGTAACCGTCGGTGATGAATGTTATTCTGCTGACAAGGTGATTGTTTGTGCCGGTGTATGGGCAGACCAATTGCTGGCGCCTTTAGGCATTCGCTTTAAAGTAAGCGTGCAAAAAGCGCAGATCATATATGTACAGGTTCCTGACGCAAACAATATGGACAGCTGGCCTGCTGTCATGCCGCCTTCTAAGGAATATCTGTTAGCTTATGCTGACAAGAGAATGGCCATCGGAGCGACTCGTGAAGATGATATAGAAGGCCGTGATGAACGGATCACGGCAGGCGGGCTGCAGGAATTGTTGAACAAAGGATTGGAAATGGCTCCTGGTTTAGCAAACAGCACCTTTCAAGAAGCAAGAGTCGGTTTACGACCGATTACACCGGGTGATGTGCCGGTGATCGGACCTCTTCCCGGCTGGGACGGGATCATAGCGGCAAATGGCCTTGGATCGTCCGGTTTGACAATGGGACCTTATATGGGGCAACAGCTGGCGAAGCTGGCTCTTAAAATGGACGTAGACATCGATTTAGAAGAATATGATATAAAAAATGCAGCAGAAGTTCAATGAACATCCGCTGCTTTTTTGTTTTATATTTTGGATAATGAAAGCTGGTCCTCTGGCAGTGCTTTGAGTGAGCCGTCATTGTTTAATACAGAACGCCATGTATAACGGGGTTCATAACCGAGGATCTTTTTCGCTTTATCAATCGCCATCAGTGTTTCATATCCTTTTATATCCCGCTTTAAAGAGACTTCTGGGAAAAACCTCTTTACCAAGTCTTCACTCGGTTCTTTCATGATGGTATCCGGCGCCGTAATGTGGAAGACCTCATTGCCGATATTGTTTTTTTCGATTGCAAGCAGGCAAGCGTGCGCAGCGTCTCTCACATCGCAATACGCCCATGCATTTTTCTTTTGGATATCCTTTTGCTTTTCGTTCCAATGCATGCCTGGAATTTTTTCATACTCATCAGGTTCATATATATTTGCAAAGCGGAGGGTGACAATTTGTGTATTCATCAGCTTTGAAAACATATCTGAAAGGATCTCGGTCAGACGCTTTGCCATTGCGTAAGACGATTTTACGATTGTCGGATGCTCTTCGTCTACAGGAAGGTAGCTGAGCTCTTTCGGTACAAACGGATATCCCAGCACCGTCTCGCTCGAAGCCCATACAAGCTTACGCACTTTAAAATCTTTACAAGCCTCCAAAATATTGAAGTTAACAAGCATATTATTTTCAAATATCGCCTGGGAGGGATTTCTGACATCGGTCGGAATATTCCCAAGATGGACCACAGCATCACAGCCCATAATAAGCTGGCATACTTGGCCGTAATCCCGCAAATCGGCTTGGATAAATGTTTTTGATGCTGATTCCTCTGTTAATACTCTATCTGATGCTGTTACATCGTGGCCGGCCTCCAATATTGTTCTTACGGCCCACCGTCCTATTTTACCTGCTGCTCCAGTTACCACTACTTTCATCATTTCACTCCTTTTTCTTGTTTTTAAATGAGATCCAGTTCCCTGATTAGAATTCCCGAGGATTCAGTTTTTATAAAAGAATAGGGAGGTTAGAAACAAAACATAATAAAAAAGACACCTCAATAAAAGGTGTCTTTTTATATTATGCTTCTTTCGGTTCTCCAGCTTCAACCAGCTCTTCTGCCGCGAGTTTTTTGACTTCAATATAAGCGACGTGGTGGCCGTCGATTTCGTTAATGATAAATTCGCAGCCTTCTTCGATGATAGAATCATCTTTTTCAACATCGTATTTTTGGGTAAGGAACCAGCCGCCGATCGTATCGACTTCTTCGTTCTCTAAATGAATGCCGAACAGGTCGTTTACTTGATCGATTAACACTTTTCCGTCAAGAATATAATGGCCTTCGCCGATTTTGCGGATTTCGTTAATTTCATCAATATCAAATTCATCGCGGATTTCGCCGACAATTTCTTCGATGATGTCTTCAACCGTCACAAGCCCGGCCGTACCGCCGTATTCATCAGACAGGATGGCCATGTGGACTCTGTCTTTTTGCATTTTGACAAGCAGGTCTTGGATCGGCGCGGATTCAATGACATGAATGATCGGGTTGACGAATTGAGAAATGGTGGAATCAACAGATACCTCGCCGCTGATGCAGGCGGTCAGCACTTCTTTAATATTAATAACCCCGATAATGTTATCTTTATCGCCCTCTTCTACAGGATAGCGGGTATATTTTTCGATCTGAATGATGTCCATCATTTCAGAAATCTTGATATCATGCGGAAGGCTGACAATTTCAGTCCGCGGAATCATAATTTCTTTCGCCAGCCTGTCGTCAAATTCAAAGATTTTATTCACATATTTAAACTCTGACTGGTTAATTTCACCGCTTTTATAGCTTTCAGACAGAATGATTCGCAACTCTTCTTCAGAGTGAGCCAGTTCGTTTTCTGAAACGGTCTCCAGGCCAAATGCTTTTGTCAATAACCGAGCGGAATTGTTCAAAAGCCAAATGAACGGGAACATGATGCGGTAAAACCAAATCAGCGGTTTCGCAAACAGCATAGACACTGCTTCCGCCTTTTGGATGGCGACTGTCTTAGGCGCAAGTTCTCCAACAACAACGTGCAGGAACGTGATAATGGCATACGCAAAAATAAACGATATGACATGTGAAAGGGAACCTGGCACATTCAATTGTATGAAAAGCGGGTGAAGCAGCCTTTCAATTGTGGACTCGCCTAAAACCCCTAATCCAATGGAAGTCAATGTAATTCCGAGCTGACACGCAGATAAATATTCATCAAGATGCGTAGTCACTTTTTTTGCGGCTATTGCTGCTTTATTTCCTTCCGCGATCAGCTGATCGATTCGTGAGCCTCTGATTCTGATAATGGCAAACTCAGAGGCCACGAAAAATGCCGTCAGGGCGATTAAAACAGCAACTAAAATCAAATTCACTATGTCCAATTAGAACCTTCACTCTAGAATGAGAATGAAGGTAACACCTCCTGTTAGATAAAATGGTTTTAACTTAACAGCAGCATAAATGATTGGAACACGGCGAGCTTATCGGGTGGGAGCTTGTTTTTCAGCTTGTCACGATCCTCGGGCTTCAGCCGTTCAAACCGATGCAAGATTCCGGAGATATTTTGATTCATATGATCAATTTCTAATGCCAGTTTACCAATTTCATCATCAAGTTTAGCTGAAGAGGGAAACTGGTTCTCCAGTCGATCTTTAATATCGGACAGGGCCAATCGCTGCTTCTTGCAATCTACAATAAATATGAGTCGTTTAAGTGCATTTTCATCGTAGTAACGGTAATTTGAACAGGATCTGGCCGGCGTAAGCAGACCGATATTCGTATAATAATCAACTGTTCGTTTCGTTACTCCGGCAAGTTTTGCTAGTTCACTGATGCGATAAGTCTCAGCCCCATCTATATCCCTCCCAACCATCACGTTATAGTTATGAGAATAGTTTAATATATGAAGGGTGTCTTGCACAAGTTTATTGTTTTTGATGAGTTCGCGAAGCTAATTTAGGCAAGAATATAAATTTAGTGTGTTTTTTGAAAATATCATATAAAAGCATTGACTAAATGATACATATTTTGCATAATCAAGTGTGATACAGAACGAAACTGAAAAAGAAATAAGGGAAGCCATTCGATGTTGCGGCACGATGGTGGAACATAGGGAACATAAGCAGAGATCAAGGGAAATGGAAACAATCTCACAAGATTTCACCAGATTAATATCCTGGCGTGCTTAGCATTGATCTTGCGAACTTTATGATATACAATTTTTTATAGCTGTATATTTGATTATGTTGTTTTTATTTTTCTGAATATTCCGATTTTAATCCTTTGCACATAAAGGAATAAATGCTGAATGACCGCACTGTATTTATTTAGGTTTCTAATCAAGGCTCTCGTACTATCAGATGGATATAGATTTGCAATTCTGTTTACTGAGCTGGACGATAAGGAGAGAAGAGAGTTCAGCGATGGTGCGGCTTGGAATTTGCGGTTTTGGCGGTTTGGCAGCCCTTTGCAAATGCTTCTTTAGTAATTCTCTTGGGAATATATTACAGGAGTTAAGTTCGCCTTTTATCAAGCTGTCTGTGACCAGCCTCATGTCCGCTTCGCAGATGAAATCATTGACTGTCGATTGAGAGTAATTAATGGTTTACATATATATATGTCGAAATTAATCTTTTATGGTCTTCGGATAATTTCGCCAAAAGAAATATTGGTCTTGCTCTGCTGTAGAATAATCAGACTTATTACAAAACAGAAAGGAAGACAAGAGATTGAAAGCATATGTTTTTCCGGGTCAAGGCTCTCAATATAAGGGAATGGGCAGCAACCTATTTGATGAGTTTTCAAACCTGACAAAACTATCAGATAATATTTTGGGATATTCAATTAAGAATTTATGTCTACATGACGAAAACCAAAAACTAAAACAAACTGAATATACTCAGCCGGCCCTTTTTGTTGTGAATGCATTATGCTATTTAAACAAGGTCAATAAAACAGGAAAAATGCCTGATTTTGTGGCTGGACATAGCCTTGGCGAGTATAACGCTTTGTTTGCCGCAGGTGTATTTGATTTTGAAACTGGATTGCGGCTTGTCAAAAAAAGAGGAGAACTGATGGGCAATGCCGTTAACGGAGGTATGGCTGCGGTCATCGGTTTTTCTGTCCAAAAGATTAAGCACCTATTAAAAGAAAATAGCCTGCCGGTTGATATTGCTAATGACAATTCACCGACACAAATTGTGATTTCTGGTTTGGAATCGGATATCCTGCAGGCGCAGCCTATTTTTGAAAAAGCAGGCGCAGCTGCTTTTATCCCGTTAAAGGTAAGCGGAGCATTTCATTCCCGTTATATGGCGGATGCGAAAAGAGAGTTTTCCGACTTTCTAGAAGGCATACAACTAAAGACTCCAAAAATTCCTGTTATTTCAAATGTTGAAGGAATGCCTTATGTCCGAGATGACATCAAAAAGAATATTACCATGCAAATTACCCATCAAGTCAAATGGACAGACAGCATAAGGTACTTGTCAGCAATTGGGGTGCAGTCCATTGAGGAAGTGGGTCCAGGTAATGTGCTCACGAAGCTGACGCAAAAAATTCAAAAAGAAGCAGAGCCTCTTCAGCTGAATCATAGGAAAGAACAGTCTGAGCCCGTCACAAAGATTACACCGAAGGCTCTTGGCAGCAATGCATTTAAAGAAGAATACGGCTTACAATATGCATATGTGACAGGTTCTATGTATAAAGGGATTGCGTCGGAACAAATGGTGGTACAAGTCGGAAAAGCGGGGATGCTTGGGTTTTATGGAACGGGAGGCATGAAAATTGAATCAATTGAACGAGCCATTCAATGTATCCAACGCGAACTGACAAATGCTGAATCTTTCGGCATGAACTTACTGTGCAGTCCGGATAAGCCTTATATAGAGGAAGAAAGGATAAAATTGTATTTGCAGTATGGGATAAACATTATTGAAGCAGCCGCCTATATCAGCTTAACCGCTCCGCTCGTGATGTATAGGGCTCGGGGTGCCAAACGAAATCAGAATGGAAAGGTTGAAGCGAAAAACCGGATTTTTGCGAAGGTCTCTCGGCCTGAGGTGGCAGAAGTTTTCCTGCGACCTGCCCCGAATCATTTATTAGAGCAATTAACTAGAGAGGGGAAAATCTCTCAGGAACAGGCCGAATTAATGAGAGAAATTCCGATGGCTGATAATATAACTGTTGAGGCTGATTCAGGCGGACATACGGACAATGGTTCTGCGTACGCTCTCATGCCAGCTATGATTAAGTTGCGGGATAAGATTCATGCTGAATACCGCTATCCCAAAAAAGTACGAATCGGCTCAGCGGGGGGGGTTGGAACGCCAGAAGCGGCTGCTGCTGCATTTATGCTCGGCGCTGATTATATTGTGACAGGCTCCATTAACCAGTGTACTGTGGAAGCCGGGACAAGCGATGCCGTAAAGGATTTGCTTCAGCTCGCGAATGTACAAGATACCGATTATGCTCCAGCTGGAGATATGTTTGAAATCGGGGCCAAAGTCCAAGTACTCAAAAAAGGATTATTTTTTCCTGTCAGAGCTAATAAGCTTTATGACTTGTATCGGAATTATAAATCAATAGATGAAATAGATGAAAAAACGAGAAAAATGGTAGAAGATAAATATTTTCACCGGACATTTAAAGAAGTTTATGCAGACATAAAAAAATATAGGTCTCCGCATGAGATAGAAAGAGCGGAACGTCAGCCAAAATACAAAATGGCACTTATCTTTAAATGGTATTTCGGAAACGCAACGCGGCTTGCACTAATTGGGGATGAAGAGCAAAAAGTAAACTATCAGATTCACTGTGGTCCTGCTCTCGGCGCTTTTAACCAATGGGTCAAAGGATCAGAACTGGAAAATTGGAGAAACCGCCACGTCCATAAAATTGGAAAAAAATTAATAACGGAAACTGCCGATTTATTGAATCAGCGTTATCTCGCGATGGTCAATTAAAGATAGAATTTTAGTTTTTAAGTGCGGAAGGGACAGATGAAATTGGCTGGGTTATCCCGGGAAATTGAAGAAAACTTAAATAAAGGATCATGGATCCGCAAGCTGTTTGATGAAGGCGCAAGGCTGAAGAAAGAGTTCGGGGATGACCAGGTATTTGATTTTTCAATCGGAAATCCGGTTGTTGAACCGCCTGAAGCTTTTAAGAGAGCATTAATAGAGGAAGCTGCCAAAGGCAATCACGGATACATACAAAATCAAGGGCTTCCGGCAGCAAGAGAAAAAGTAGCGCAATTTTTGGGGGCCCGTTTTGAAGCCGAGTTCTCGGCGGAACGCGTCGTCATGACGGTAGGCGCAGGCGGTGCATTGAATGTCGCGTTAAAAAGTATCGTAAACCCGGGTGAAGAGGTTATTATTCTCGCACCTTATTTTGCCGAGTATAAATTGTATATTGAGAACTACGGGGGAAAAGCTGTAAGCTGCCCGTTGACGTCCCGGTTTGAGATTGATATTGAGGCGGTGAGACAATCGATTACCTCAAAGACGAAAGGGCTGATCCTCAATACACCTCATAACCCGACAGGCACTGTTCTCAGCCAGAAAAATATAGATGATTTAGGCGCTTTATTAAAAGAAATAGAAGAGAAGAGCGGACAGACGATTTATGTGCTTTTTGATGAACCGTACAGTCAATTAATCTATGATGAAGAGCTGGCAAATCCGTTTCAATCGTATCATCGTGTGATTTTGGCGAGCTCATTCAGTAAGGATCTCGGCATAGCCGGAGAGCGGCTCGGGTATATCGGATTAGACAGCAAGATGCCGGATGCCGCCCTTTTGATCAACGCTTTTGTGTTCTGTAATCGAACGCTTGGATTTGTGAATGCGCCTGTCATGGTGCAGCGGGCTGTGGCAAGAATGGATGATTTAAGAGTAGACGCAAGCGCTTATAAAGAGCGCAGGGATTTAATGGTCGGCATTTTAAAAGAAGCAGGTTTTGAATTTGAAATGCCGAAGGGCGGTTTTTTCATATTTCCGAAATCGCCAATTGAAGATGAAGTCGCATTTTGCGTGCATGCCGCCCAAAAATACAAATTATTAATCGTGCCGAGCAGCGGCTTTGGAATGAAAGGGCACTTCCGTTTATCCTTCAGTGTGCCGATAGAACAGATTAAAAACTCACGGGATATCTTTATTGCCTTATATAAAGATTTTGTGTAAAGAGTGAAGCAAGTGGAGCCTTAAAGGGAGCGCGCCTGTCATATCTTTGTTTCCTCGATATAACTGGCTGATGAGATTTGAAGAAGATATCCAACACATGAATAAGCTAGCTAGAAAGCTAACAGTGTGTGCTGTTAGCTTTTTATATTTGTTTGATTCTCCAAGCCTTTGCCAGCTTTTTTATACCGTGCTTTATCGTTTCTTCAGATAATGCACCAAATCCTAGCAGAACGGCAGCGGGTGATGCCGTTGACGGTTCCAGATGATAAATGGATGATGGGTACACGTTGATGCCCTCTTTTTTCGCGGCAAGAATCAGTTCATTTTCAGTCATACCATTCTTTACTTTCAACAAAATATGTAAGCCTGACCCCTGCCCGGAAATGTCTGCTTGATCCTGAAAGAAATAATTTACCGCATCAACTAAAATATCATGTTTCTTTTGGTATAAATGTCGCATTTTCCGCATGTGCCTTGCAAAATCATTTGATTCCATAAACAATTGGAGTGTCTTTTGCAATATAGGGGACACAATCTGATTATAGCTGTGTGTCTGCTGCTGAAAGCGGTGAAACAAAGAGCGGGGTAGGATGAGATAACTGATTCTGAAAGAAGGTGACAAAATCCTTGAGAAAGTACCGGTATAAATCACCCTATCATGCTTATCTAGACTTTGGAGCGCCGGGAGCGGACGTCCTTTAAAACGGAATTCGCTGTCATAGTCATTTTCGATTATGTAAGCGTTTTTTTCATAAGCCCACTGCAGCAACTCCATTCGCTTTTTAATCGAAAACGTCATACCAAAAGGAAATTGATGAGAGGGGGTTACATAAACGGCTTGAGCCTGACTATTGTATAAATCTTCCATACTAATGCCATCAGACTCCAGAGTTATTGAGCGGTAGCTGAAGGATGAGTATTGTTCGAATATTGCTTTTACTCCAATGTTCACAGCTTCTTCAGTACCTACTATTTTGACATCATCCTTCAGTAGATGAAACAAAAGCTGAAGTGAATGATAGGTTCCTGCACTGATTATAATTTGATCTGGTGAACAGCACACCCCCCGTACTTGATGCAAGTATGAAGCAACTTCCTTTCGTAAGCCATATTCACCCTGCAAGTCTGCGTTTTTTTGGAGCAGATGAAGATTTTCAGACGTTAAACATAAACTACTCCATTTTTTCCATTTTTTAAAAGGGAAATGATAGAGATCGACATGGTCATAATGAAAGTCGAAACTCGCAATTTGATTTTTGGGGTTCTCTTCTTTGGGTTCTCTGGAAGCTTCAGTTTGCAAATCCGATATGTTTTCCGGTGAAACAGCGTAAAAACCGCTTCTAGGCTTGCTTCTGATGTATCCCTCTTCTAGCAATAGTTCATAGGCATCAGCGATAGGCGTTCTGCTGATTTTTAAATATACTGATAGATTTCTGATTGATGGAAGCCTAGTATCCTGTTTGATTCTCCCCGATATGATTTCCTCGCGTATGTATTGGTACAGTTGTATGTACAAAGGGATATTCGATTTTTCATTCAGTAGCGGCATGAGTTCAATCACTGATAGTACTCCTTTATTAATAAACTGACATCCAAAAGTAAGCAAAAACTGACCATTTAACATTTTCTGAAATTTTGATACGGTAATCATAACATTTTTTCAAACTTATGTATATAATTGCTAGATTTTAATAGTTAAGGGTTGTAAGACATGTCTGTCACTTTGCCTCATATCAAACTGATGACCCCGTATGTATCTGCAAGCCAGCCCATAAAAGGTAGCGCCATCAAGCTGAATCTGAGTAAAAATTCATATCCACATCCAGTTTTAGTCAGGGAAGTACTGAGAAGAGAACATGCGATTATATCCGACATCGAATGCTCCGACAGTGCTCCTGCAGCCATCCTCAGAAGCAGAAAGACTGGCCCGTATGTTCTCCGGACTCGTCTTCATAGATGAAGTTTATAAGGATTTTGCAGTTTCAAATACATCAGAGATACCTTTGATTTAAGCTATGACAATGTGATAGTGGTGTGAACAGTTCCAATACTTTTTCACTTTGTGGTGCCCGTTCTGGCCGCTGTTTTGCTGATAAAGAACTTATCCAGAAATTGATGAGGGTAATGATAATATACGTAAACTGGCTCAGGCAAAAGCTGGCGCTGGCAGCACTGTGTGATCAGGAGGATCTTAAAGCTTAGATCGAGGGATCAGAAGCACACGCCGCCGCTTAACGGAAAAATAAAAAAACATTGGCTTTGTGTTATACCATCGCAGACGAATTTTGTTTTATGCATTCTCCCTCCCCGATGGTATAAAGGCGGAACAATTGAATTAAAATCTGCTTGAAAACGAATCCATGTCTGGTACCTCAGTGAAAATTTGTTAAAAAACAAGGCTGCGCATCTAGATTGGGACAGATTAAATCCAGATACTGTGCACAGTAATCGAGCAGCTGCTGTTTTGCCGATCAAAGAGATGGCGCCGACATTAAAATGAGATATTTCTATTTTACTTGGAGGATAATATCAAATGAACTGGTATGCAATCTTTGTTGAAAGCGGAAAAGAAGAAATTGTCCAAAAGTATTTGAGCATGTATTTTGATGCGGATATACTTTATTCAATGGTCCCGAGAAGGGTTGTGCCCGAACGAAGAAAAGGTAAAATTTACCATGTCGTGAAAACATTATTTCCGGGCTACGTACTTATCAAAACAAGGATGAATGGCAACATGTTACATAAAATGCGTTCAATTCCTGACTTCTATCGATTCGTAAATAATGGCAGCTGTTACACTAAAGAAGCCGGGGAATATTATTGTCAGATAAGAGAAGAGGAAATGAGCGTTTTATTTAAATTGATAGAAAAAGGCGACATTATCAGCTATTCGAAGATTAAAATAGAGGAATCCAAAGTTTATGTGGTCTCAGGACCTCTTCACGGGCTGGAAGGCACCATTAAAAAAATTGATAAACGCAAAAAAAGAGCAAAAGTCCAGCTAAATTTGCTCGGTAAAGAACAAACGGTAGAACTCGGGATTGAACTGAGCGTTAATGATTCCGTCCGCTCCTAAAAGTCTAAAAATTAAAAATCATTTTTGGAATGAGTTGTGTTACAATAAAATATACAATTTATAATCAAACTTTGACTTGGAGGTGGTATGATGGGGCCCTCTGCTTAGGCAACAATACACCGCGTACCTCAATGTTAAGGAAAAATGATTATATCAGGAGGTGACTCCTTATCCTTTCATGAGGGGATAAGGTTAAATGGACGATATTGACAGTCTGATTTTAATTGGTGTGCTCATTGCTTTAACCGCGTTTTTCGTTGCAAGCGAGTTTGCGATTGTTAGAGTAAGGAGATCCAGAATTGATCAGCTTATAACAGAAGGAAACAAACGGGCGATACTCGCAAAGCGTGTCATAACAGATTTGGATGAATATTTATCCGCATCCCAGCTGGGCATTACATTGACATCGATCGGACTTGGCGTGCTGGGGGAGCCGGCATTTGAACGGCTTCTGCATCCATTGTTTGAACCGCTCGGCCTGCCGGAATCGGTTTCTCATGCGATCTCTTTTGCGGTCGCGTACGGCCTGATCACGTTTCTGCACGTTGTAGTAGGTGAACTGGCCCCGAAAACGGTCGCGATCCAAAAGGCAGAACAGCTGACCTTGCTGATAGCGGGTCCATTGCGTTTATTTTATTTGCTCCTGTTTCCGTTTATTTGGATCCTCAATGGATCTGCGCGGATTTTATGCGGCTTGTTCGGTTTAAAGCCTGCGTCAGAACATGATGGTTCCCATTCTGAGGAAGAACTCAGAATGCTGTTGTCTGAGAGTTTAAAAAACGGAGAGATTAATCCGTCTGAATATAAATATGTAAATAAGATTTTTGAATTTGATAATCGGATCGGCAAAGAAATTATGATACCGCGAAAGGAAATGGCGGCTGTGTCAACAGAGATGACGATGGCCGAGATGCTTGAAGTCATGCTGAAGGATAAATACACACGCTGGCCTGTGACAGACGGGGACAAAGACAGTGTCATCGGTTTGGTCAATACGAAGCATTTGTTTTCTGATTTGTTGTTTATGACAGAAGAGGAACGAATGAAGATGACGATCCATCCGTATGTGCGGCCGGTAATCGAAGTGATTGAAACCATCCCGGTTCATGACTTGCTGATTAAAATGCAGCGCGAACGCATTCATATGGCCATATTGTCTGATGAATACGGTGGAACATCGGGACTTGTGACGACAGAGGATATTCTTGAGGAAATTGTCGGCGAGATCAGAGATGAATTTGATGAGGATGAACAGCCGCTGATCCAACATCTTGGCGATCGCCATTATGTCATGGATGGAAAGGTTCGGATCGATCAGGTGAACAGCCTTCTTGGTGCAGCGATTCAAGAAGACGTCGATACGATCGGCGGGCTGATATTAAAAGAAAACATCGATATTGAGGCTGGTGAATCCATCCGCATCGGTTCATACACGATAAAGGTGCTGAAGATGGACGGCCGATTAATCAAGCAAATCGAGATAAAAGAAGCAGCAAGCACAACCGGGGTTACCGCGCACCACACGCTGCCGATGCCCGAGCCTGTGATGCTGAACAATGCGACCTTGAGCGAGAAATAAGCTCAAGGTTTTTTACGTTGCAATTGTCCAGCCGCACCAAAACGCCAAAAGCGACCCGCAAAGCGTTAGGGTGATGTACAGAATGCTTTCCATAACGCGTTTGGCCAGCAGAAGCTGAACACTTTCAACGCTGAAAGTGGAAAAGGTCGTAAAGGCGCCGAAAAATCCCGTGCCGATGATGAGGGAGGCCGAAGCATTTGTGACGTGGAGCCCTGTAAACAATCCAAGCCCGAGAGCCCCAAGTATATTGACTGTTAATATGCCAATGGGCAGGCTGGGACCTTTGGTTTTGGCGGTGATGACATTGCCAAGCCAAAAGCGCAGCATCGCGCCAAGGCCGCCCGCTATAAAGATACCCGCCAGTGTCATCTTTCCTGCAGCTCCTTTCTTTGCTGAATGCCTGCTATGCCGCGGCCCGCCAGTACGCCAACCAGCGCAAGAACGATTCCTGATATCAATGAGAGTGCCATATATAAAACAGCTAATGAGGGTTGTGCTTGCAAAAGCATCACCGTTTCTTTAGAAAACGTGGACATTGTTGTAAAGCCGCCGCAAAAGCCGGTACCTAAAAAAACCGGCAGCAGAGGCCGTTTTGCCTTGATCATAAAAAAACCGGTCAGAATACCTAATAGAAGGCTTCCAGCCGCGTTTTCCAGCAAGGTTGCAGCGGGGAACTGATCGGTTTGTATCCACATGTTTAATCCGTATCGGAGGCAGGCGCCAAGCGCTCCTCCGACAAACACCGCGCTATATCTTTTCATGTTTGCCATCCTTTTTGATGAAATCCGGGTAGTCTGTTACGATGCCGTCCACGCCCATGGCTTGTAATTTTGCGGCTGTCTTTTGATTATTGACAGTCCATGCAAACACTTTTAAGCCGTTTTTATGGCCTGAAGCGATCATCAGCCGGTTGAGTCGTGTGTATTTTATATTGACATAGTTTGCGAGAGATTGGCAGGCCTTCAGCTGATTTCTGGACAGCATCCCAAAATTGGGCCTCATAATGACCGCTGTCGGAAACGATGGATAAAGCTCATGAAACCTCTGGACGGAGCGGAACTGAAAGGATTGGACAATATTGTTGATAGAAAAAGAAAATTGCCCTAACAGCTGTCCCACTTCTTCTTCAATTCCGATTTGAGATGGATGGCCTTTTAATTCAATTAATAGGCCGATTTTTTTGTGGTAGCGCTTGAGCACCTTTTCCAAGGTAGGAATACGCTCTCCCTGAAAAGCAGGGCCGTACCAGCTTCCTGCATCGAGTTTCTGCAATTCCTCCAATGTAAAATCTTTAACAAAACCCGATCCGTTTGTTGTTCGGTCAACTCTGTCATCGTGTATCACAACAATCTGCCTGTCTTTTGTAAGCTGGACATCCAGTTCGATCATATCTGCATTCATTTCCGCCGCAAGGTCAAATGCGGCAAACGTATTTTCCGGAGCGTAACCTGATGCTCCGCGATGGGCAATGGTGTACAAGCTAAGTCAGCTCCTCATATGGGCATTTCTGTTATTGTATCAAATCCATATATGCACGGCGATACAAACTGGTGAATTTTTTCTGCCATATCGGAATGGTCCTGGCTGAGAACCGCGTATATCTAAATAAAGACACTCAGCGTATCAGAACATATTTCGTCAGGAAATTAGGCCTTTCGACATATTCACAAAACATTCTGTTACTTTATAATAGCAAAAAAGGAGGCGAGATCATGGGAAAAGGGAGAATCAGAGTGGAAGAAAGAATTAAAGCCGAAACGGATGCTGAAATGCAAAAAGCAACTCTCCTTGATCAGACACAAACGAAAAAAAGTAAGTGACTGTCCCTGTTGAATCTGGCTGAATAGATGAATTGAGAAATGGCCCCGGCGTTCCGCCGGGGTCTTGTGCTGAAAAAAGACATTTAGATGAGCATCTTTACGAATCTTTTAGTATAATAAACATTTGATTTAAATAGAAGGGAGACTGTCATGCTAGATTATCTGCAACAATACTTCACACTTGATAAAATGATACAAATCGGCATCAGCTTGGCGATTTTGCTGGTGTTTCTTATACTCAGAAAACTGTTTACAAGATATTTCTTTCAGTTGCTTTTTAATCTCACGAATCGGCGGAAAACAGAAATTTTCAAACAGGTGGTTGTGGCGTTTGAAAAGCCGGCCAGATGGTTTTTTGTGGCTTTAGGGCTGTTTTTAGCGATCCGGTATTCACCGTTTTTAGACGAACAAATGCCTGTCATCAGCAACATATACCGCTCGCTGATTGTGGCGCTTTTGTGCTGGGGGCTTTGTAACTTGACCGCAGCGTCGTCGTTTATCTTCCATAAGGTGAATCAGCGCTTTGAGCTGGAGATGGATGACATTCTGGCACCGTTTTTATCCAAATTGCTTCGTTTTGTCATCATTGCGCTCAGTGTCAGTGTGATCGCTCAGGAATTCAATTATGATGTCAATGGATTCGTGGCGGGCTTAGGTCTTGGCGGACTTGCTTTTGCGCTTGCAGCGAAGGATACCATCAGCAACTTCTTCGGCGGAATCATTATTATTACAGAAAAACCGTTTACCATCGGTGACTGGGTGGAGACGTCGACGGTAACGGGCTCAGTAGAGGATATTACCTTCCGAAGTACGAGGTTCAGAACCGCACAGGGGGCGCTTGTAACAGTGCCGAACTCTACGCTGTCGATGGAAGCGATCACGAACTGGACAAGAATGACCAAACGCCAGATCACGTTTTCCATCCATGTGTCCTACGCTACGCCGGTTGAGAACCTTGACCGCTCTATTCGTACTCTCAGAACAATGCTCTTAGAGCACGAGGGCGTTGATAATGAAACGATCATGGTCAACTTTGATACGTTTGCCGACAGCTATTACAATTTGTTTTTCAACTTCTATACAAAAACAGCGGTTTGGGCTGAAAACCTCGATATTAGAGAGGATATCAACTATAAAATCATTGAAATCCTTGCCGCAGAGGGTGTCGAGTTTGCATATCCCGGCCAAATGGTTTTTGTGAAGCAAAAGCACCAAAACGATCCGTTCCAAGTGAATGTAAGTAAAGAGGAAAAGGAACGGGCTTAAAAAGGGAAAGACTTCGTCTGACAGAGGCGGAGTCTTTTTCGTGGTAAAATAAGAGAAAAAAGGCGGTGTTAAGTTGGAAGCATTCAGAAACATTTTAAATGAAGCGCAGCGAATTGTCGTGCTGACCGGAGCGGGAATGAGCACCGAATCAGGAATTCCCGACTTTCGTTCGGCAGGAGGCATCTGGACGGAGGATGCCGCAAGAATGGAAGCGATGAGCGTTGATTATTTTTTAAGCCACCCGCGTCAGTTTTGGCCTAAATTCAAAGAATTGTTCCAGATGAAAATGAGCGGCAGCTTTGAACCGAATGAAGGGCACTTGCTTTTAGCTGAGCTGGAGAAGCAAGGGAAGCAGGTCGATATCTTTACGCAAAACATTGACGGCCTTCATAAAAAAGCCGGGAGCAGACATGTGTACGAATTGCACGGGTCTATCCAGACAGCAGCCTGCCCGGCATGCGGAGCGCCATATGATCTCCCTCATTTGCTGGAGCGGGAGGTGCCGGAGTGTACGGCGTCCGGAAAAGATGGTGCCATTTGCAAAACGGTATTAAAAACCGATGTGGTTCTCTTTGGCGATGCCGTCTTGCACTTTGAGACCCTTTATGAAAAGCTGGATCAAGCAGATCTTTTATTGGTCATCGGCACATCTCTCGAAGTCGCTCCGGCAAGATTTGTGCCTGAGGACGCAAGCCGGATTCCCGGCATGAAGAAAGTCATCATTAACCTAGAACCGACGTATTGCGACAGCTTGTTTGACATGGTCATCCATCAAAAAATTGGAGAGTTTGCCCGAAGTTTGGGAATAAAAAAGTGAGGCCGCACTCATGCGCCTCACTTTTTTATTCGTGAACAGGAACCATTGTGTCCTCTAATACCCCAAAGGAATAGCCTTTTTCTTTTAGTTTATTGATTAATACCGGCAGCGCGTTCACTGTAGCCGGAAGATCATGCATGAGAATCACATATGGCCGGCTTGAATGGCTGTGTTCCATATTCTCCAGCTGCTGTAAGACGGCCGTCACATATGCTGAATTCCGGTATTTCCAGTCCATGCTGTCGATGGTCCAATCCCAGTACACAAAACCGTTTTTCTCAAGATTGCGGATTTGTGAGGAGGTCAATGACGGCTTGCTGCCGTATGGCGTTCTGACAAGATCGGTTTTATATTCTGTAATGTCTTGCAGCGTGTCACGCGCCTCTCGCATTTCTTTTAACGGGGATGTCGGTGTTTGGTAGAATAGTTTATTATTATGGGTGACGCCGTGTAAACCGAGTGCATGGCCTTCCTTTTCTGATCTTTTCACAGCTTGTTTGAATTCATTCATCCGCGGTGACAGCATAAAAAATGTCGCTTTTACATCAGCGCGCTTCAATACGTCGAGCAAGCGGTTTGTATAGGCTGACGGGCCGTCATCGAAGGTTAGGTAAACCGTCTTATCTCCCATGTTCTGTTTCGTCTGCAGATGTTTTATCAGCAGATCGGGGGAGTCGTTTTTCAGCTTCAGGCTTTCCTTCTCATTGCGAAGCTCGCCGTTTGTTGTGACAGTGACTTCCTTTGCTTTCGTTGAGCTGTTGGAATAAACCAACATCACCATAATCAAAAGCAGCACACACAAAACTGCTAAACTTGCAAATTTAAAGGCAAGCGAAACTGCAGAAGGAGAAGCGTCTCCTCTCGTTTGTCGCATAACAATCTCTCCATTGGCATAAAATCTCTACATACCGCTATACAGCAGGCAGCTTATCAAGATGCATAAGTTTACAAATTATGTATTACGAGTCAAGTATACAGGAATAAAAATGGGAAGAACATAGAAAAAATGTCGAAATGTCAGATTTTAAGGAAAAAATAAACTCCTTCCCGCTATAGATCTCTTGTTCTTTCTGTTTTTCAGCTCATCCAATATGGTAGAATAAGTGACAATGACAGCTAGAAAAACTTCAGGGAAATCTCGAAAAGGGAGGGCTATTATGAAGGTTTTAGTCAACGGCCAGCTGATCAAACGCAGCGAAGCATCAATCGATTTGGAAGATCGCGGTTATCAGTTTGGCGACGGTATTTATGAGGTTATCAGGGTGTACAAAGGGGTATTGTTCGGCTTGCGCGAGCATGCGGAGCGTTTTTTCAGAAGTGCGGCTGAAATCGGAATCTCACTCCCGTTCAGTATAGAAGATCTCGAGTGGGATCTGGAAAAGCTTGTTCAGGAGAATGCGGTCAGTGAGGGAGCTGTATACATTCAGACGACAAGAGGTGCGGCGCCGCGAAAGCACCAGTACGAAGCTGGACTTGAGCCGCAGACGACTGCTTACACATTTTCTGTGAAAAAACCGCAGCAAGAACAGGCGTATGGAGTGGCAGCCATTACAGATGAGGATCTTCGCTGGCTGAGGTGTGACATTAAAAGTCTGAATTTACTGTATAATGTCATGGCGAAGCAAAAGGCCTATGAAGCTGGAGCTTTTGAGGCCATTTTAATTAGAGACGGTGTTGTTACGGAAGGTACATCCTCTAACGTTTACGCCGTTATCAACGGGACGGTGCGAACGCATCCGGCTAACCGGCTCATTCTTAATGGCATTACACGGATGAATATTTTAGGGCTGATTGAAAAGAACGGGCTCAAGTTTGATGAGACGCCTGTCAGTGAGGAAGAGCTGAGACAGGCAGAGGAAATCTTTATCTCGTCAACGACGGCAGAGATTATTCCGGTCGTGACGCTCGATGGGGACTCAATCGGAAACGGCGAACCCGGACCAGTGACAAAACAGCTTCAGGCTGCTTTTCAAGAAAGCATTCAGCAGGCAGCAAGCATTTCGTAATGACGCATAAAAAAGAGCCCGCTTTGCAAGCGGAGCTCTTTTTATTTTTTAATAAATCCAACCAGAATTGAGATCATCGGCGATATATAAAGGAAGAATGCAAACGGGATATAGTTTATGACGGGAACGCCAAGCGCGCTCGCCATAAAGGCTCCGCATACTCCCCAAGGGATCAACGGATTCATTAATGTCCCGCCATCCTCTAAGGATCTGGAAAGAAATTTTCGCTGGATGTTTTGTTTGTCGTATAAGGTTTTAAATGATTGTCCCGGTATTAATATTGATAAATACTGTTCACCGGTTGCCAAATTGACGCCGATGCTTGAACAGACAGTCGCCGCAATCAGCTGGCCTTTCGAGCGGATGCCTTTCATGACACCCTCCAATAGCGCGGAAATTAACCCGATTTTCTCCATCAATCCGCCGAGTGCAAAAGCAATCATAATGAGCGAGACTGAGCCCATCATGGATTGCAGTCCGCCTCTGTTGATAATTTTAGCGGCAGCCTCATTGTCAGTTTCGAACGCCGTGCCATGTTGCAAAGCTGTCATAAATGCTTGCATGCTGCTGTCAGGTACAAAGATAGCAGTCAAAATTCCCGAGGAAATAATTCCTGCAGTCAGAACGGGAATCACGGGCACACGCTTAACCGCCAGCAAAACGACTAAAAGAGGTGAAAGAAGCGCCCATGGCGTCACATTTGCGGCATCCTTGATGCCGGTTATGACATGTTGAATATCATCGGTTGAAGCCGTGTCCGCTGATACTGATAAACCGAGAAAGTAAAACAGCACGACGGTGATGAGCAAAGCCGGAATAGTAGTGCCCATCATATGCCGAATGTGTTCAAAGATCGGTATTTCGCCTATGCCGGCGGCAAAATTGGTTGTGTCCGACATCGGCGACATTTTATCACCAAAGCATGCGCCGCATATGACCGCGCCTGCCGTCCATTCAAGCGGAACGCCGGCCGCGCTCGCCACGCCAATCAGTGCGACTCCAATCGTGCTTACAGTTGTCAGGCTTGAGCCGACAAGCGTGCTGATGATCATGCAGGAAAACAAAGCCGTCAAAAGAAGGTGGCTGGGTTCAATAAAGGACAGGACGTAAACTGTTACGGACGGTATTGCGCCGCTGTACATCCAAGCGCCGATTAAGATACCGATCAGCGCCAGTACGATAATCGGCTGTACGCCGTTCTTGATCCCATCTGTAATCCCTTTTTCTAGGGTTTTCCAGGAAAAACCGAACCATAAACCGGCTGCTGAAAGCATGACAACACATAGAAACAGCGGGATATGCGGTTCTGTATGAAGCAAGAATAAGCAAGAAATAATGATGCCTAACATAAATATAAATAAACCGAGGGCTAACGGAAATGTCAGCTTTTTTTGAGAATCCAAAATAACACCCCATATGATCTTTAATGCTTTTGTGCTTTTGGGCACGAAAGCATTATAACAGAAAAAAACGAAAATCTATGTTTTTTCACAATTATGACTTTAAAAAAGCGAGCACTGGGCGTGCTCACTTTACAATCAGGACGGGTATATCCGATTTCGCTGAAAGTTTTTCACTTACACTTCCGAATAATAACTTTTTCAGCTTGTTTTGATCTCTGCTTCCGGTTACGATCATATCAGCAGAAATGCGGTTCGCATACTCGATAATGGATTCAGCCGGATCGCCTTCTACTATATCTATATCCCCATTGGCCTGCTGGTCATTGAGCATCATTCTGGCTTCGGCGATGACTTCTTCCGTACGGTCCTCGTAGATGATTGGCTCAGTTGGTGCGACATCTGATATCAGCGGATCAGGAACACTCGTCATGCCTCCGCCCATATAACTTGCTCCTGCTTCGGGCCTCGGCGGGTCGATGATGGTCTGAGTGTCTTTCATATCATGTGAATGGGCGACGGTAATGGCGGCATCTAGGGTTTTAGCAAGATCAATGGCTGTCTGAAGCGCTCTCTTACTATTTTCACTCCCGTCAAATGCAACGATAATACGGTCAGCATGAAACATCATTTTCACCCCTTCAAAAACGTCTTACAAGACAATACCCGGATTTGAGAACCATTAACCTTTTCCTTATCAAGTGAAGATTGATATAATTTGTTATTCTTTTATCAAAAGGTTCTAAGATGACTGCTGGCTCGTCCCAGAATGTCAACATGATAATTTTTTCAAAAGCCTTTCTCATTTAATTCCCTAGACAGACAAGTGAAGACCACGTAACTCTTCATTTTCAGATAAAGTAAAATTCATTCATACAACATCAACATCTAAAGAATCATTTTTTTTGAGCTTCTTCTTTAGTAAATGCTTGACTAACAACTATGATACCGGTCTCTTTTTGAACCAAATCAGATATACATTTCAACTAGACTGAATCACCCTCAATCATCACTCTAATTTTATCCATAACATTCCCCTTGCAAATTGAATGTTTTTACGAGTTTCATAGAATGCAACTCATTAACCAAAGCAACGCAGTGAGTATAAGCATCTTAATCTACCTTTTTATTTGATTTCGAATGAAGGAAAGCGTATCATTTGCCAGCTTTTTGCGACAAAGAACAATACCGGAATGACCACAATTATAGACATATCTTTTGGGTTTCTCCCAACTTTCCCATAAATAATCTGCATCTTTTAAGTCAATATATTGATCATGTTTAGCAGAAATCAGCAGAATGTTATCTTTATTAACTTTCGGCAAGGCTTGGCTAGGATCAGTGATATTCCAATAATTAATTAAATCTTCATAGGTCACACCATTTTGTTCTAATTCCTCTCTTATGAATTTACCTGGGATCGTGTTCCATATCGAATAAGAAAGGCGATTGGCATAAAAGATTGATACTACTGCATCAATTTGAGATTCTAGGGTAGCAATTAGATTAGTAACCCATCCCCCTAAGCTTACTCCCACTATGATAACAGGGCCTTTTTTATTTGCTTTTATCCAGTGAATTAACGCACGTAAATCTACAATGGCCTGTCTTGTCGACTCAATTGTACGATCAATATTTGCACTAATCATCAATTCGCCACTATACAGTGAATTTTCCGGTTCTCTTTCAAAATGGTATGGAAGAGAATAATAATACATATTCCAGCCTAAATCGTTCATGATACGATTATGAAATATTTTTTTGATCCTATTGTACGAAACCATACGCCAGCCGTGTACAAAGATGACATTGGGTTGATCTATATCATTTTCATTTAAAAAAACCTCCCCTTTTAAAGTATCATTAACAAGATTCCCAGATTGAATTAAGGATTCATAACTAAATGGTCCAACCCTATAACTTTCTTTAGATTCATTCAAATCAATGGAAACATCAGCTATATTTGCACTGTAAAATTCCTCTCTATTATCTATATCGGCTGTAAAAGCAGCAGAAAAATGTTTATCTTTGCTTCTTTTTCTGTGTAAATCATATAGGGCAAAACGATCTATCATTTCTGAAAAATGCACTTTAAAGTCCTCCTTGATTATTAAAAATATGGTGTTTCTCTTTTATGTTTTTATCCCTCAAAGCTGCTTAGGCATTTAAAGCCAGCCGCAGCATTTTTCCTAATTTGGTTGTTTAAACGAGTGAACCGGCGAAGGAGCGCGCGCTGGGGCGGGTTGAATTTCGTAATGTGTCATTTGCATATCATGACGGTGAAGAGGTGTTAAAACATATTTCTTTTACCGCGCAAAAAGGCGAAACCGTAGCGCTCGTTGGCCATACCGGATCAGGAAAAAGCTCGATTTTGAATCTTCTGTTTCGTTTTTATGATGCGCAAAAAGGGGATGTTCTGATTGATGGAAAAAGCATTTACAACATGTCAAGACAGGAACTCAGATCCCATATGGGCATTGTGCTTCAGGACCCTTACCTATTCTCGGGCACGATCGGTTCTAACGTAAGCCTTGATGATGAAAAAATGACCGATGAAAAGATCAAAAAAGCACTGCGGCAAGTCGGGGCTGAGAGCCTTTTGGAAAAGCTGCCCCAAGGCATCAATGAACCCGTGATTGAAAAAGGGAGCACGCTATCTTCTGGAGAGCGGCAATTAATATCTTTCGCAAGAGCTCTGGCCTTTGATCCCGCCATTTTGATCTTAGATGAAGCAACGGCGCATATTGATACAGAGACAGAGGCCGTGATCCAGAAGGCGCTCGATGTCGTGAAAAAAGGACGCACCACCTTCGTCATCGCCCATCGGCTTTCAACAATCAGAAACGCGGATCAGATTTTGGTCCTTGATAAAGGAGAAATTGTTGAGAGAGGGAACCATGAGGAATTAATGGCCGTCAAAGGACAATATTATCAAATGTATAAGCTGCAAAAAGGCAAGAAACATTCCATAGCATAATGCTTACAACCCCAAAACAATCGTGTTTTGGGGTTGTTATGTAATTAATAAGCCAGTCCGGCACGATATCCGGCATACTCGCCTGTAATGAGCTCATGATATAAAAAATCAGCTGTATCGCCGACCGTAATGCTTGTACCGCCCTCCGGCAAAACGTTACGCTCCACACGGTAATCGCCGGTTGCTGCTCGGTCCGGGAGGTAAGTGGGGCAGATGATTGTCCAGTCTAAAGAGGATTCTTTTAGCATTTCGTATACTTTTGCATGCTCCTTGGCTGCTCGGGTTAGCTTTCGTTTCGATTCACTTGTTTCAAACCGGTACTTTCCCGGTTCATATCGGGAATTAAGAATGCCTGCGGTGCCGATCGTAATCACCCGTTTGATATGCTGTTCTTTCATAATGGCGATTATATTTGCCATCGCTACAGACAAGGTATCATCACCATCTGTGCCGAGACAGCTGATCACGATCTCAGCATCCTTCATCACTTTTTTTACATCTTCCCGGCGGCGCGCATTCCCTATGACGATCCGGTCTTTTGAAAGGGGGAGCTCAGCATGATGAGATCTGACCAGAGCGTATATATCAAATTGTTCATCTGCGGCAGCTTGTTTTAAAAAAGCTTGTCCGACGCGGCCGCTGGCTCCAAATAAAGCGATTTTCATCAAAAAACCTCCTTGCCCCTCATTATAAAAGGATGCTCTCAGTTTGAACAGCGCGGGAAAGAATACCTGTACAAATAGGCAGAACGATGGGAAACATATTCATGAAGCATGGATATACTGACGAACTGAACCAGCTCCCAATTCACAATGGCAATGAAGGCCACCTTTATTTCCTCCCTTTTTTTCTAGGATATGTGAAGTGGGAAAAAAGGGTGACAAATAGAAAGAGAGCGCGAAAACCGCGCCCTCTATAGCCATATATTGAGTTGTTATTGAACGTTGCCGCCCATTTGCTGCTGAGCGAAAGAGACTAAACGTTTAGTGATTTCTCCACCGACAGAACCGTTAGCGCGGGAAGTTGTATCCGCTCCAAGGTTAACGCCGAATTCAGAAGCGATTTCAAGTTTCATTTGATCGATAGCCTGAGCTGCGCCAGGAACTACTAATTGGTTTGAAGAATTTTGGTTAGCCATGTGTAAAATCTCCTTTTTGTTTAGTATGGTTGGGTTAACTGGAGTTGCACCAGTCTGTGGACCCGTCTCGGGTGTCACTGCCGCCTGGGCGTAACCCAATGCTTTGCCGGCTTGTTACTAGTATTATGTTAAAATGGCCGGATACGCATACGGAAAATTGAGTGGTAAATGTTGAGAAAGCATAAAAAAGCTTAGCCGTTCAGGCTAAGCTAGTCATAAATATGAAAAAGCATCAGTTCATGTATTTCGTTCGTAAGAGCAGGCTTGTCAGCGCGGGCGGGAAACATATCTCCCCATTCAATTTCTCCGCTTTTATGATAGATGCCCTCATAATGGGTTCCTTTATAATAAAACGAAATTCTCCATCCCGGAAGCTTTTCTTTTTGAAACAAAGGTTTCCAGCTGAAATGAGAAATCATGACGGCCACGCTCCTTAACATTGATATCAATTGACCTGATGACGAACGAATTATTTTCATTGTATCACTGTTTTAGAACATCATTAAGGTCTTTGTGATGCAGTTTGTCCCAGCGATGGATAAAGATAAGCCCGCTTTATCAAAAAAGCGGACAGATTACGAAGGCCATAGCGCTTCAGGGGTGGTGATCGCCTTCTCGGATAAATATGACGCGTACTCAAAGCTTCTTCGTTTTGTCAGAGAATCAACATGATGCAAATTCGGATGAGAAAAAATACTGCGGCCCGGACGCGAATTCGCTTCAAACATCCATACTTTACCGCTTTGATCAATGCCAAAATCGAAACCGATCTCCCCGATAAACCCCTCGATATGATCGTGAAGCACATGGCTTGCCGTCAGTGCGGCCGCGGAAAGCTTTTTAATGACCTCAATTCTTTCAGCGGGAACATCGTATACTTCTGCAAGTGTTTTTACGATTCCGCCATTAGATAGATGTGTTGTAATGCTGTTTTCTCCGGAAATTTTTACTGCTATTGCAGTCACTGTCCATTTCCCTTTTCTGTTTTTATTGGTATGGACACGGAAATCCGCTGGTTTGCCTTGAAATTCAATCAGATCCACACCTTGCTGAATGAGAAAGTCAGACAGGTCGTGCTGTTTTTGAAATTCTGCCAGAAATGAGGCGGCGTCGGAATAATCGATAGAAGAAAATGTTTTGGCGTCATTCGTATGTTTCACCATCAGGCCATCGTCTGTTTTTGTCAGCTGATAAATTCCGGTGCCGAGTGCTCCGTTCGCTGGTTTGATATAGACTTTTTTGTATGCATCACAGAGCTCATCAATCCGCTCCTCAGATGGCGTAAGCTCGGATTTCGGCAAAAATGGGGCTGTTCTCGGATCTTTTTCGAGCAATTGATGAACGCTCCATTTATTAAAAAATGTTTTATTAAACCATGGAATTTGATATTCATCGATCAGTCTCTTTTTTGTATGCTGCAAGAGAAGCGAATCTTCAATTTTTCGGTTTGGCAAACGGTCATAAACGACGTTCGGCAGCGGGACGATTTTTTTCTCCCAGCCGTTTTCCCTGTATAGGAGCCCCTCAATCGTGCCTTCCTCCCAATTGATTTGGTGAGCGCCAAAAACGAAGCAGTAGCCTCCAGCTTGCTCGTGTAATGTGACAAGCTTAGAAAAAAAGAGGGAACGATCTTTAAAAGGGCGTTCAAGAGATACGGTAAACCCCGCCGTAAAAATGCCGATTAACGGCCCGATATGTACCGTATGATCATGAATCAGAATGTCAGCCCTGCTTCGATGGGGAAGAAAAAGCTCGTGAAACAGATTTTCAGAGAGAAGTACGGTTTGTTCTAAATGCCGCCTGTAAGAAACGTGGCATCTGACAACCTTCGTCCCGAACGCGGCATGCAAGAGACCGTCTCGCTTCAGCGAAGAGGGCAAAATCAGGGTATTTTCACTCGTTTTGTCTATGCCGATCAAAAACTGTTTATGATTCACGCGGAAGAACTCCTTTCTGGCGTTTCTCAGAAAACAGATATTGGCAGCGCTTTAGGGGACAAGTGTACAGCTGATCTTTTTGCTCGGGAGAGACACGCAGAATTGACTTTCTGCCTGGTTTGGAATTAATATCTAAGATCCAAATTCTCCCGTCCTTCGCAAGGCATATATCGAGACCAAGTTCAAACAGCGGCCCATAGCGCTCGTCAAGATAATACGGAACCGACTGGGTAATCGAGAACACGTCATCAAGTAAGACTACTTGCTGTTTTTTCGGTATATCTTCAAACCAAGAATCGAATGTCAGCGCATCAGACCCGCCTGACAAATTGGCCAGCAGCCCGTGTTTGTATCCGCGTCTCACGGCTTTTCCGACTGTATTCCATTCACCTGCTTCGTTTTTTTCCATGAACAGGCGAATATCACACGGGTATTGTTCTTTATCTTGAATATTTAAATAAGGCTGAAGCAAATAGTGATGCTGAAGCACTTTTTTGCACCATGTTTTAAAAGAAGCATGGTTGGAAAAGGTTTTTGTCTGCTTATCCTTTCCGATGTGATACGTGGCGGTTATGTTTTTCTTACCGAGATCCAATAAAATAACGCCTCTGCCTCCTGCGCCGAACGCCGGTTTTAAGATGCAGGCTTTTTCCTTGGATAAAAAGGAATGGATTTGTTCATAGCGGCTTACTTTCATCGTCTCCGGAATATAAGGATTGATCACAGCGTGCTGCTGCAAATCATGAAGGACGGTCCATTTATCAGGAAGACCCCGCCCGATGAATTCCGTTTTCGGATATTTTTTGAGCCACTCAACAATCGGCTTCGCTTTTTGGGATTGTGAATCCTTGCCATAAAAACAGCGGTCATAAATATAATCTGGAATCGCCAATTCAGTTTCGTTCCAAGTGCCGCTGGCCGAATGATAGACCGATGCTTTGACACGCAAGGTGTCAGGTGAAATATCAAACGGTGTAAAGCGGATGAATCGTATGCCGAATTCGGGTGCTCTTTCGGCCAGTTCTGCGGAATAATCCGCTTCATGCTGGCGGGATAAGGACATAAAACCGAGTGTTATCATGATGAGACTCCCCCTTTTATTCAAAAGCTGCCGGCGGGTGTCAGCAGCTTTACGGTAAAAACATTCAGGACGAACGCAGCTGACGGTATTCTACTTTACAGATTACGATTCTTCACCTTGCCCTATTCCAGATGTACAAGCTGATTTTCTGACAACACGAATTAGTCTCCTCGTTTGCTAAGTGATTGCATCAGCCTCTATAATACGAATAGGTACATGATCTATTAGAAAAAAGATGAAGCACAGATGGAGGAAGATGAATAGGAATGGGTATTGCAGGAACCTTTATTTTTATGATTGTGATCGGCGCTGTCATTGGCGCAGTTACCAATCATTTAGCGATTCAAATGCTATTTAGGCCATATAAAGCGTACTATTTGTTTGGGAAACGAGTCCCTTTTACCCCCGGACTGATTCCGAGAAGACGGGATGAACTTGCAAAACAAATGGGACTGATGGTCGTCAATCATCTCTTAACCCCTGCGGGTATTAAAAAGCGGCTCGTCTCCGATACAGCCAAAAAACAGGCTCTTCAAGTTGGGGAACAGCTGATTCAAAAGCTGTCACTTTCTGAAATGACAGTAAAAGAAGCGCTTGAAAAAGCCGGAGTTAAGCGTCCTGATGAAGCGGCAGACGCATGGATCAGCAGCTGGACGGATGATAAGCTGAATGAGCTTTTCCGCCAATACGAGCACCAATCATTAAAAGAGCTGGTGCCTTTGGAAGTGCAGGAAAAGCTTGAGGAAAAGATTCCGATGATTTCAGGATATATATTGTCACGCGGTGTTCATTATTTTGAAAGTGATGAAGGGAAAATCCGTCTCGGCAATATGATTGATGACTTTTTAAAAGAGCGCGGCATGCTTGGAAGCATGGTGCAAATGTTTCTAGGCAATACAAGCCTTGCAGATCGCGTGCTTCCGGAGCTTCTCAAGTTTTTGCGGAATGAGGAGACAAAAAAACTGCTTTCTGATCTCTTGAAAAACGAATGGGGCAAGCTGAGGGAGTATACGTTCTATGAAGCAGACGAAAAGTGGAATGCCAAAGCGCTCATTTTCAGCCTGAAACGAAGAGTGCTGCAAACATTTTCGACGGCTCCTTTCTTCGACAATACGATTGGCACCCTTACCCTCCGTTATGAATCTGAGCTGACCCAGCAAATGCTTCCGGCATTGTTAGATACATTACTTGAAGGGGTTTCGGCCAATCTTGAAAGTGTCTTAAAACGGATGCGCCTTGAGGAAATCGTCAAGGAGCAGGTGGATCAATTCCCGGTGCAGCGTCTTGAAGAAATGGTGCTGTCCATTTCAAAAAAAGAATTTAAAATGATTACCTATTTGGGAGGCCTTCTAGGTGGAATCATAGGTGCGGTTCAGGCATTGTTTGTCACCCTTTTTTAAGAAGAAATGATTGTTGATTAATGAAAGGTGCTCCATAGTCTGTTATAGTGGAGTGGTATGTCAAACGGCAACGATGAAAGGAGCTATTCACAATGGCTAGTAATTTTTATGATGTAGCGTATGAACTGGAAAAATCATTACGCGGGAGCGAAGAGTTCACCCGTTTAAAAAACCTTTATGATGAAGTAAACGCAGATGAATCTGCAAAAAGCATGTTCGAAAACTTCCGTGATGTGCAGCTTAGACTCCAGCAAAAGCAAATGGCAGGAGAAGAAATTACAGAAGAAGAAGTGACGCAGGCTCAAAAAACAGTTGCGCTTGTACAGCAGCACGAAAAAATTTCTCAGCTGATGGAAGCGGAGCAGCGCATGAGCGTGCTGATCGGTGAATTAAACAAAATCATTATGAAGCCTTTAGAAGAGCTATACGGTAGTGTCGAAGGCTAATCGGCAAAATCCCTTCTTGGAAAAGAAGGGATTTTAGCGTGTCGACAAACCCTCGCATTCGTTGTCAAGGATGCGCTTCGGTGCTCACGAATTTCAACATTCGCTGTGCTCCGATGCTCGCCTTTCCTAGACTTCAATGGTTTTCAATCACGCTGAAAAGATGACAAAATCCTAAAACGAAAACCGTTTTAGGATTTTGTCAACATCTGAAATCCCTTCTTGGAAAAGAAGGGATTTTTTATTGATTCAGCAAACTTGGAAATTCAATGAATCTTTTACTTCTCCATTGATGATCACTGATAATGTATGGATTCCTTTGTAATGCTTTCTGGTCGTCAGATCCTTAAAGGATTGAATTCTTGTGTATGACTTAGTTTCATTTTTTCGTATATTTGTTTCTGAAATTTTAAATACTTTTTGATGACGCTGACCCCTTGCTTTTATAAAATCAATTGCGTACTCAATTCTTACTTTTTGATCCCTTTCTGAATGAATATAGAAAGAGAATTCGAGGTTTTCGCCAATGGCTATACGGCTGGATTGGCATGTTAAATCATGTAATTGGATCGAATCAGCATTTTCATAACCAAAAAGCTGTAAGGCCTGTTTATCGCCCTTTTTTAATAAGGTTCGATAGGCGTGTTTGATGATCCAATCAGTGTAGGGGTGTGTTCCGTGCCATTGATCTGCGATTTTTTTCAGCAAATGAGGATGCGTTTTTGATATATCATTAAGGCTGTTGGCCACGCTTTTCCTTACATACAAGGACTCGTCCTGCATCAGTTTCTCAAGGATCGGCAGAACGGGGGAAGGGTCCGATTTTAAAGCGGGTATTGATTTTCCCCATGGCAGGCGGGGCCTGCTTCCTTCGCTCGCAAGTCTTCTCACGTGTTCATTTTCATGCTCAGACCATGCAAGCAATTGTGCGATCATTTTTTCTTGATCTAAAAGCAAAAAAGGCCTCACAGCAAATTCTGAGGTAGAATAGTGTGTAAAGTATTCCAACGCCTTTATTGATTCTTCCCAATGCGCTAACCCGTACTGTTCCACATAATCAGGGAATAGAATTCCGCTGAGTCCTTTGAAATGAGGGGCTGCATTCCGTAAAATTGCGAGCGCTTCATCGTAATGTTTTGGCAGCGTTTCGTATAAGGAAGCTGTAATGCGGTGCATCCGCTCTTTTAAAGCGAGTTCAGGCCAGTCTTCCTGCAGCAATTGTTCCTCGAATCTGTCTTGGTTAAAATCAGGACAAGATGCCTTTATATGGTGTATCAATTGAGATATCAGTTTTTCATTGTATATTTCTTTTAAGTCAGCCACCTGATCACCGCTTTTTTGTTTATTATATATATTATATGGGAATGTATGTTCCGAATTAAGTGATCTATTCCAAAAATTAACAACAGATCCTACCTTACTATACATCACTCGGCTGCTTTTTTTAGTTAAAAAAACCCTTGTCATCAGCAAGAAAAACTGAGATAATAGCATTGAAAGCGCCTACACTTACCTGGTTTCAATTGGATACGGTCGCATATCATGCCGTTATATAGAGGGGATAAGCAACAGAGAGAGTAAGTGTTCGGAGCGCGTCATTGGTCAAACAAGGGGTTCCTGATACATGATTTTTCGTAAATCGAAATAACGATATTAGGGAGAATGGCAGCTTCGATCGTATCCTATCATCATGCCATACATAAAGTCTGCTGAGTCAGGCTTTTTTTGCTTGGCAGAAAAGGTTGTTCTAAACACAGAGACAGGGTCATATCCTATACACAAGTACAGTCATCAAGGAGGGGGACATCTCTGTGTCAAAACAATTGCTTGCCTTAAATATAGATGGAGCGCTTCTTCGGTCGAACGGAAAGATTCATCAGGCAACGAAAGACGCGATCGAATATGTTAAGAAAAAAGGGATTTACGTCACACTCGTAACCAACCGTCATTTTCGTTCAGCACAGAAAATAGCAAAATCGCTGAAGCTTGATGCCAAGCTGATCACTCATAGCGGGGCATACATCGCTGAGAAAATAGACGCTCCGTTGTTTGAAAAAAGAATTTCTGACGATCACACCTTTAATATTGTTCAAGTGCTGGAGAGCTATCAATGCAATATTCGGCTTCTTCACGAGAAGTATTCGATCGGAAACAAGAAAAAGGTGAATTCAAATTTATTGGGGAAAGCACTCATTCATCCGTCTGATCCGATCTTTTATCCAGTCCAGTTTGTAGAATCATTAAGCGATCTTCTCATGGATGAGCCGGTGAGTGCGCCTGTCATCGAGGTGTACACGGAGCACGACATTCAGATTGACATTACAGAAACGATTACGAAAGCCTTCTCTGCTGTTGACGTTATTCGCGTAAACGATGAGAAGCTGAATATCGTCCCGAAAGGTGTCTCGAAGGAAGCGGGTCTGGCCCTCGTCGCTTCAGAGCTGGGTTTGACTATGGAAGATGTAGTGGCCATCGGGCATCAGTATGACGATCTCCCGATGATTGAACTTGCCGGTCTTGGGGTAGCGATGGGAAACGCCGCTCAGGAGATCAAGAGAAAGGCTGATTGGGTCACAAGGTCCAATGACGAGCAGGGTGTCGCTTACATGATGAAGGAATATTTCCGAATGCAGCAGCGAAAAGGATTTCTTGATAAGTTCCACATGAAACGTGTGTAAATAAAGCCGCTCGCGCCCTGACAGGTGCGGCGGCTTTTTTGCCGGATTGATTTTAGCGGTTTATTTCTGTACACTAAAGAAAGTTTTGAATCTGATAAATTAGGTGATGAAGTTGCAAATTAAAATAGAAGGCATACATGATGACCGCCTGCATCGGCCTCTGCAAAATATTGCAAATTTGTTTTATGAAGAGTGCGAGCTGGTGTACGGCGGAGAGGAGCCCGCAGGTTTTGTTATTTCTTTAGACTGCTTACAAACGGATGAGCATGTAACGGTTTCGGCAGAGGTGAAGGGGACTGGCATAACGGAACAGCATACAAAATCCATTTCTTCAGGCATGAATGAAAAAGAAGCTTTCAAGCAAGTGAAAAACACGATTTCTTATGTGTACCTCAATCTTCTTCAAGCGCACACGGGCATCACGCAAAAGTGGGGAATCCTCACAGGAATCCGGCCGACAAAGCTGCTTCATAAAAAGCTGCAAAGCGGAATGCCGAAGGAGCAAGCGCATGCTGAATTGAGAAAAGACTATTTAATTCACGATGAGAAAATCGAATTAATGCAGGACATTGTTGACCGGCAGCTGGCGGCAGTGCCGGATTTGTATCAAGTAAAGGATGAAGTCAGTATTTATATTGGCATTCCGTTTTGCCCGACAAAATGCGCGTATTGCACATTCCCTGCGTATGCCATCCAAGGGCAGGCGGGCAGAGTCGGTTCATTTTTATGGGGGCTGCATTACGAAATGCAGAAAATCGGCGAATGGCTGAAGGAACATGATGTTAAGGTAACAACCATTTACTTTGGCGGCGGGACGCCGACAAGCATTACAGCGGAGGAAATGGATCTGCTGTATGAAGAGATGGTCCGCTCCTTCCCGGATGTGAAAAACATTCGTGAGATTACGGTGGAGGCCGGCCGCCCTGACACGATTACAGAAGAAAAACTTGCCGTTTTAAACAAATATGACATTGACCGAATCAGCATCAACCCGCAATCCTATGAAAATGAAACGCTAAAGGCGATCGGACGGCATCATACGGTTGAAGAGACCATTGAGAAATATCATCTGTCACGCCGGCACGGCATGAATAATATCAACATGGACCTGATTATCGGTTTGCCTGGGGAAGGCGTGAAGGAGTTTAGACACAGCCTTTCAGAAACGGAAAATCTGATGCCGGAATCCCTTACTGTTCATACTCTTTCCTTTAAACGGGCGTCAGAAATGACAAGAAACAAGCATAAGTACAAAGTCGCCGGCAGGGAAGAGGTTTCTCAAATGATGGATGACGCGGTAGTCTGGACGAAAGAGCATGGGTACGTGCCTTATTATTTGTACCGCCAGAAAAACATCCTCGGGAACCTGGAGAATGTCGGATACTCTTTGCCGGGACAAGAAAGCATCTACAACATTATGATTATGGAAGAGGTGCAGACGATTATCGGCATCGGCTGCGGCGCGGCAAGTAAATTTATTGACCGGGATACAGGGAAAATCACACACTTTGCCAATCCGAAAGATCCGAAATCGTACAATGAGCGATTTGAGCACTACACGGACGAAAAAATCAACTATTTAGAGCAGACTTTTGAGAAAACGACAAAGCAGCACTGATCACAGTGCTGCTTTTTTTTAACCCTGTTTTCTTGCAGGCTGAACCTCTGGCTTCCATTTAAATACCTTGTTCAGCAGGCGGTAGATTCGTTTTGATTCCTTTGTTAAAAGCGGTCCTAAAATCGCCAGAATGAGAACATATAATGCGGCAAACGGCTTTAATGTGGCTGACAGGCCGCCCGCTATCCCGAGATTCGCAACAATAATCGAAAACTCTCCCCGTGATACGATTGTCAGTCCGATATTCGATGACGCCTTATGAGAAAGCCCTGCGCGCCGTCCGGCCGCCATTCCGGCGATAAAGTTTCCGAGAATG
Source organism: Bacillus sp. RHFS10 (assembly GCF_016757475.1). Lineage (NCBI taxonomy): Bacteria > Bacillati > Bacillota > Bacilli > Caryophanales > Bacillaceae > Bacillus > Bacillus sp. RHFS10. Next base: position 236,520 of record NZ_JAESPO010000004.1, on the reverse strand, counting down.
GTCAGAATGACTGCTCCTAAAGCAAGCCAAACCGCTTCACCTAGCGAAAACGGATCAATACTGAGGCCGAAGCTGAAAAAGAACATCGCACCGAAGAAGTCGCGAAACGGAACGACAAGGTGTTCAATCCGGTCGGAATGCTCTGTTTCGGAAAAAACCAAACCGAGCAGCAGCGCGCCGATCGCTTCCGCTACATGAATCGTCTCTGAGAATCCGGCAATAAAAAAGAGCGCGGCGAAAATGACGATAATAAACACTTCATTTGAGCGAATGTCCAACAGCTTATTCAACAGAGGCGGGAGCTTTCTGGCTGCGATAAAAAACAGCAGCATATAACTGAAGGCGATCAAAATGGACAAAAACGCACTCCCGACTGATGTCGCATCACCTAGTACAAGACCGGAAACAACGGACAAATATACGGCAAGGAAAATATCCTCAAACATGATAATACCGAGGATCAGCTCGGTTTCCGGATTGGCCGTTCTTTTTAAATCAACGAGCACTTTTGCGACAATCGCACTTGATGAGATCGTGATGACGCCTGCAAGGACGAGGACTTCCAGAAAAGAAAACCCAGTGATAAACCCGTAAAGCAGCCCGAGGCTGAAATTAATCAAGATATAAATCGTTCCGCCGGCCGCGATTGACTTTCCAGATTTGATTAATTTTCCAACAGAGAATTCGAGTCCGAGATAGAAGAGGAGGAACAGCACGCCCATCCGCCCGAAAAACGCGATGATTTCACTGCTTTCTATAAATGTAAGGTCAATAATCCCCGCTTTCGGGGCGTGGGGGCCAAGCAGCATTCCCAGCACAATCAGAAACGGAATAATCGAAAATTTAATTTTATTGGCGATCACACTGGCAAGCGCCACAAGCACAAGCGCAGTCCCGACTTCAAATACAAGATGATCCATCGGCCGATTACACGCCCTCTCCAGAAAGAAAATCGTGAATCAGTTTCTTCAGATGCTTTCTTTCACCTGAGAGGACAAGTGTGTCATTTTCTTCAATAACCGAGTCTGCCCCGGGGTTTAAAAGTTTTTCCCGGCTGTGCTTGATGATGGCGATCACAGTGACATCGCAGTTCTGGCGAACATCAAGCTCCCCGAGTGTTCGCCCGATCGATTTGGCGCCTTTTTCAACCTTAAACCATTCAATAATGAGATCGCTGAAGGCCATTTCGATCGACTCCAGTGCTTGTGGTTTATAGACCATGCCACCGAGAATAGCCGCAATTTGCCTTGCTTCGGAATCATCCAATGAGATATTGGAAAGAAGCTCATCCGGGTCCCGGTCATGAAACCGGTAAATTTCTCTTCTTCCGTCATCATGAATGATAATGGTCATCTTTTCATGACTTCTCGTTTCGATTTCAAATTTTTTGCCGATGCCCGGCAGATCGTTTTCTTTAATATTCAATGAAAATCCCTCCGAATGTAGTGTTGGCTAATGGGGTGAGTTACAAACAAGAACATTTATATTCGGAGGTAATTAGACTGGTATTTGACAGGGACGGCGCAAACCTTTTCCAGCCTGTTTATCAGCGGTTCGTCAAGGGGTTTGACAGACAGCTGCCCGACAGACAGCGCCAGGGGACTGTATTCTTTGATTAGCTCTGCGATGTACAGGCTACCCGGCGACGGCGTTTTGGCCGACTGTGTTTCCTGCGGATATGAGGACATAGGCACATAGCTGTCAGTGGTTTCTTCAAGCTGGGAAGGCAGAACGACGTCCGAAGGGGGAAAGTACACCACAAATAAACTTAACAGTAAACTGACAAGCAATTTATCCATGCTTCCTCTCCTCCTTTCGAATAGCCCTCTTTCACTATATAAAACTTTATGTTTCCACTCAAACAATATGCATTTTTCAGTATCTATTGATCTTGAAAAATAAAAAGGTTTATTAGAGGATGGCGGGGAATGTATAGGAGAAAGAAAAAAGAAAACGCATACATGGAGGTGCTTCACATGGAGTTTATTCAATATGAATCGAATGGAACCGTTGCGGAGATTATCTTGAATCGCCCTGAAGCCCATCACGCCCTGAATGAACAGATGCTGTCTGAACTGAAGGAGGCGGTTGAAAAGGCGGCTGCAAGCGAGGCGCTCATCGTTCTCCTGAGAGGAACCGGGAGAGGCTTTTCAGCTGGCGGAGATATTCGGATGATGACATCAGAGCATGACCCTGATCAATTTAAGCGGCTGATGGATACGATTGAGGCTGTCACTCTGTCATTATATCAGATGAAGAAAGTGACAATTGCAGCTATTCACGGCGCTGCTGCGGGACTGGGTTTGAGTTTGGCGCTTTGCGCTGACATTGTGCTCGCGGAAAAAAATGCCGTTCTCGCGATGAATTTTATCGGCATTGGGCTTGTTCCGGACGGCGGAGGGCATTATTTGCTGAAGAAAAGAATTGGAGAAGCGAAGGCGAAAAAGCTCATTTGGAGCGGAAAAAAAATTTCCGCCGCGGAAGGCGCCGATTTGGGCCTTCTTGACGGGACATTTGCCGGAGACCCTGCGGAAGGCGCAAGACCCTTTATTGAAACCCTTTTGGCCTCGCCTCTTTTGGCGATGATCGAAACGAAAGCCATCTTTCAAAGCCTCCAGCTTGAAGAACTGCAAAAGGTGCTTGCCCTTGAACGCAGCGCCCAAGAGAAAATGAGAAGGACCAAGGATCACCAGGAAGGAATCCGTGCCTTTTTGGAAAAACGAGAGCCTAAGTTTCAAGCGTAACAGATCAGCCGGAAAGCTGATCATCTATGAAACAAAATCAGCTTTCCGGCTGCATTGACTACACGATGGGTGTGACTGTGCAGCCCTTTTTCTTTTAATAGGGCTTCACCACGCATTTTAGCCGCTTCTTCATTCTCTGCCTCAAATCGCTCGTTAACCAGTGTTTCCCCCGAAGGTTCAAAAGCTGTAAGGAAATAATCAGCCATCAGGTTTCCCCTCCATTTTCAAGGTTTATCAGTCTTTCTTCATTTATATTTATATTCTAAAAAAGAATTCAAAATCCTTTATTAAGTTTAATCCAAAATTAGTATATAATGGGTCAGGGAAGGAGGAGATTTGGTGCTTAAGATTGATCACGTAACGAAGACATTTGGAGATTATAAAGCTGTTGACGGATTGGACTTAGACATTCCGGAGCAGCAAATGTTCGGTCTTTTAGGTGCAAACGGAGCGGGAAAAACGACGACGTTTCGCATGATCCTTGGTTTATTAAGCATTACGGAGGGCTCAATCAGCTGGAAAGGCCGTCCTGTAAATTACAGTATCAGCAACAAAATCGGTTATTTGCCGGAAGAGCGGGGCCTTTATCCGAAAATGAAGGTGAAAGATCAGCTTGTCTATCTTGCCAGATTAAAAGGGATGGAGAAGCAGGAGGCTGTAAAAGAGCTCGGCACATGGCTTGAACGCTTCAATATAACAGATTACGAGAATAAGAAGGTGGAAGAGCTTTCGAAGGGAAACCAGCAGAAAATCCAATTCATTTCGGCTGTTTTGCATAAGCCGGAGCTGCTGATCCTTGATGAACCGTTCAGCGGTCTGGACCCTGTCAATGTTGAGCTGTTAAAAGAGTCTGTGATTTCTCTTAAAAACAGCGGTGTTTCTATTTTATTTTCCAGCCACCGGATGGAGCATGTGGAGGAGCTTTGTGAGCACCTGTGCATATTACAGAAAGGAAAGCCGGTTGTGCAAGGCAGGCTGAAGGAGATCAAGCGTTCCTTCGGCAAGAAGAATGTCACGATCCACTCCGATGAAGATCTGCGTTTTTTGCAGTCTCATGAAGGCATTCTCAAATGTAAGGAAACGGCTGGCGGCGTCAAGTTGCAGATCGCTAATGAAGATATTTCTCAAGAGATCTTTGCCATGCTCCAAGGAAAAGGGTTTATTAGAAAGTTTGAGCTTGAAGAGCCGTCACTGCACGATATTTTTATAGAAAAGGTGGGTGCCGTCTATGAATAAATTTTGGCTCATGCTTTCTCATACATATAAAAATAAAATAATGGCAAAATCCTTTATTATCTCGACTGTTATCACGGTACTGCTTGTTTTAGTTGTAACGAATATGGAGTCGATCATTTCTATGTTTCAAGGTGATGATACGAAAGAAAAAATCGCCGTTGTTGATGAAACAAACGAATTATATCCGATTTTCTCGAACCAGCTGAAAGCGGTGGATACAGACGGCGGTCTAGATGTGAAGCAGTCGAAGCAATCGGAGGATGAGGTCACAAAGCAAGTCAAAGATGAAGCGCTCGATGGCATGCTCATCATCAAACGAGATGAAAAAGGGGCCATTTCAGGAACTTATAAAGCGTTAACGATTTCTGATGATAGCACGTACCATACGCTGCAGCAGGCGCTGACGCAAACCAAAACGGCTGTCGGAACAGCGGATCTCGGTGTCTCGCAGGAAACGATCAGCAGTCTTTATGCGCCCGTTACTGTCGGACAGGAGACGCTGAAAGAGGGGGCGAAGTCTGAGGAAGAGCTTGGCCAAACAGCGGGGCTTGTTTACATTATGCTGTTTGTCATTTATTTCTCAGTCATTATGTATGCCAGTATGATTGCGATGGAGGTCGCAACCGAAAAATCCTCGCGTGTTATGGAAATTCTGATCTCGAGCATGCCGCCGATCCAGCAGATGTTTGCAAAGCTGCTTGGCATCGGGCTCGTCGGAATGACGCAGCTTGCTGTCATCATAGCTGCTGGCTCATTGTCGCTAAAGCTGAACAAAACGAGCGAAACAGCTTCATCTGTCGGAGGATTCCTTAATCTGACCGACGTTTCAGCAGCCACTGTCATCTATGCTGTGATTTTCTTTTTGCTCGGATACTTTTTATACGCGACACTTGCCGCGTTTCTCGGCAGTGTCGTCAGCAGAATAGAGGACGTGCAGCAAACGATCACGCCAATGACACTTTTGGTTGTCGCCGGTTTTATGATTGCGATGTTCGGCTTGAATGCACCTGACGCAGGATTTATTACGGTAACCTCGTTTATTCCTTTCTTTACGCCAATGATTATGTTCTTGCGCGTTGGCATGCTTGATATTCCGTTTTGGCAGGCAGCTACTGGAATTGGAATCACACTGCTTACCATCGTCATACTGGCTGTCATCGGCGCCAGAATTTACAAAGGCGGTGTGTTGATTTACGGCAATTCAAGCGCGTTCAAAGCGATCAAACAAGCGCTTCGTTTAGCGAAAAACTGATTGAAAAACAGCCTGGGCATCCTCAGGCTGTTTCTTTTTTGACAGAACGTGCATTCGCCAGAATTCGGTGCTAAAATAAGGGTACTTCATCCTGGAAAGGAGCAGAATGTTGACTGATCTAACCTTTATTCATGCGGCAGATCTACATCTCGACAGCCCGTTTTATGGGATATCGCATCTGCCGGAACCGATTTTTGCCCGGATCAAAGAAAGCACGTTTGCAAGCGTGAGACATATGATTGATGCCGCAGTGAGAGAAAACGTTGATTTCATTTTGCTGGCGGGGGACCTGTTCGACGAAGCCAATCGAAGTTTAAAGGCCCAGCTCTTTTTAAGAAAGCAGTTTGAAAGACTCAGAGAGTGCGGGATTTCAGTTTATGTGATCTTTGGGAACCACGATCATCTTGGCGGGGAGTGGACGCCGATTGAATGGCCTGAGAATGTCCATATTTTTTCGTCCGCTGTACCTGAAGAAAAATCGTTTTATAAGGAAGGCAGGCGCATGGCAAGCATTTACGGCTTCAGTTATCAGGAGAGAGCCGTGACGGAAAACCAAGCCGTCCGCTATCGGAGGTCGACTGACGCGCCGTTTCATATCGGTATGCTTCACGGCACGCTGTCAGGAGCTGAAGGACACGATCCGTATTGCCCGTTTACACATGATGATCTCGTGAAAAGCGGGATGGATTATTGGGCGCTTGGCCATATTCATAAACGCCAGATTCTTTCTGCCGAGCACCCGGCGGTCATCTATCCGGGAAACATGCAAGCGCGCCATATGAAGGAGACGGGAGACAAAGGCTATTATCTCGTTCGTGTGGCCAGCGGAGACATTTCGTATGACTTCCAGAAAGCGCATGATGTCCTGTGGGAAAAAGCGGCAGTTGATGTGACGGAGGCAAAGAATGTGACCGCCCTTTTCCAAATGATTGAGGACGCGTTTTCGAAGCTGCGGATAAAGGGGAGCCCTGTTTGTGTCAGACTCGTGTTGCAAGGGGCCGCACCACAATGGCTGCTGGAGGCGCCGAGAGGCACTTTGGATGAGCTTCTTGAAGCGTTTCAGGAGCAAGAGGCGGAGGAAGAACACTTCATTTGGCCGCTCTCATTGGAAGACGAGACAGAACATGAAACAAACCTTACAAGCCTTGATCCTTTTTTTGGCGGTTTATTTACTGACATTGATCGCGGCGATCTGTCAGATGTGCTGGAGGGGCTTGAGCGGAATCCTGTGTATAGAAGGCACGCGGACCGGTTTAGCCAAGAGGAGCTAAAGGAAATAAAAGAGCAGGCACAGATTTTATTGAAAAGACAGCTTAAGGTGCTTGAAACATGAGGCGGTGAAAGCTTTGCGAATTAAATCTTTACATATCTACCAATACGGGAAATTTTCCAATCGGACCTTTCACTTTTCCGCCTCGCCTGTCCAATTAATCTACGGATTAAATGAGGCAGGAAAAACGACGATGATGTCATTTATTGAAAGCATGCTGTTTGGTTTTCCGAAAACGAAAAAATATGAACCGAAAACAGGCGGTGTCTACGGAGGTGTTCTTGAAGCTGAACATCCCGAATATGGGGTGTTGAGGATCGAACGGACGAAAGGGACTGCCGAAAAGCTAAGAGTGTACACAGAAAACGGCGAAGTGAAGCAGGGAGATGTTTTAAAGCAGCTGTTTCAAGGCACGGACAGGGCGCTGTATAAAGCCATTTATTCATTTGATGTATTCGGGCTGCAGGAAATTCACGCCTTTAATCGGGACAAGATTGGGGAATTTCTGCTGTTTTCCAGCTTGTTTGGCGCTGAAGCTATATCTAAGCTTGATTCACGGCTGACAAAGGAAAGCGAAATCCTCTATAAACCAAACGGGCGAAATCCTCAATTGAATCAAGAGCTGGAAACGCTTAAGCAGCTGGCAGCGAAGCTAAAACAGGCTGAAGCAGAGGAAGCGGGTTATCATCAGCTTCTTGAAGAAAAAAGAACGCTCGAATCCCGTCTTGCAGCCGCAGATACCGAATTGCAAGAGGCGGCAGGACATATCCGATCGTTTGAGGGAGCGATTGAGCTGAAGCCGCTGTTAAATGAAAAAGCGGCGCTCGAACAGGCGATGGCACAATATCCGGAACAGGCGGGACAATTTCCGGCTGACGGGCTGCACCAGCTGGAAAAATATGAATTTCACCTTCACCCGAAATCCGCACAGGCGGAGGCGCTTCGAGTGAAGATGGCGGAGCTGGACAAACAGGTGCAAAAGCTTAATCCGGATCAAGAAATGTTGGCGAAAGAAACGCTGATACAAGAGCTTTCCGCAGCGTTTCATATGTACCAATCCTGCGGAGAACAGCTCGCCGCCATTCAGGCACAGCTGCGCCAGTCGTCCGCACAGGCAGCGGCAGGGCTGGAACAGCTCAATAAAACGGATGAAAATGAACTCCTGAATATGAACACGTCATATGACTATGAATGGCAGCTACAGCAGGCGGTGCAGCAATATGTGCGGGCAAGAGACAGAAAACGGCAGCTTGATGAGACGTTTGAACTTGCCCGGAAAGAGCTGGAAGACGCAGAAAAGGCCGTTCAGGCCGCTTCGTCCGCCATTCTTGAAAACAGCGATAGAAAAGATAAAGAAGCGGCCCTTAAAGCATATGATGAAGCACAGGGGCAGCATCAAGAGCAAGCGAAGCTGCGAGAACAGCTGAAGTTTTTTGAAAGGCAGCAGGTTAAACAGAAAAAGACTGTCATTGCAGCTGGTATGTTGTTCATCGTTCTCTTTCTGCTGCTGCAGCAATGGATTCCTGCCATAAGCATCGGCGCTGCACTGGTTGTGTATTGGCTTGCATTAGGTAAAAAAACACCGTCTTCCCGAAACAGCCGGGAGACGAGACAGCCAGTGACGGACATGTTGCCGGCAGAAGCCGAAGCGCTGAGAGAAGCGTTATGGGAGGATGACCGCAATAAACAGCATCTCATCACACAGCGGGCAGTGCTCCAGCAAAAAGAGGCTGCTTATGAAAGGGTCATCCAGCAGTTTGAACAGTGGGAAACCGATATGGCCCCGTCCTTTACTCAGGTCGAGCGTTTTATGAAGGAGCTCCGATTCATGGAAGATCCGTCTTTTTTGCTTGATGCATACAGCTTAATGAAGGATGTCAAAAAAGACGTGAAGAAAAAGCATGAGCTGACAATTGAAGCAGGCAGGCTGAAAAAGCGCCGGCGAACATTCGAAGAACGCGTCAGCATGCTTTATCCTGCGGATCAGAGTCAGAATATGTCCATCTCGGACGCCCTTCACACACTGCGGAAAAACGTTGAACGTGAAAAAGAAATCGAGAAACAAAGAAAAGGAATTGAAACAGATATTCATTATACAAAGGAACAGCTGCTGGAGCTGGAACAAGAAATCCAGTATTTTGAAGCCCGGATCGAACAGTTATTTGCCGCGGCGGCTGCAAAAGACAGAAATGAGTTTTGCGCAATAGCTGAGATCAGCAGGCAACTGAAGGATACGGAGAACAAGCTCCATCATGTAAACGCGCAGCTTCAAAGCGTACACCCGGTTGAGCTTGAACTGGCGGATTCCAATACGCTTTCTGAATTGAAAAACAAGCAATTAATTGAGAAGGAAAGAAAAGAGCGGCTGACTGAGGAGATCCAACAGCTTCGCAGCCAAATCGCATTGCTCTTTGTCAAACAGGAACAGTTAGAGGCTTCGGGGTTGGTCTCAGACCTCAAGCTGCAAACCGAAATGCAAAAGGAACGTGTGAAAGACACCGCTAAAAAATGGGCCTCGATCCAAATGATCAAACAAGTGATCAGAAACAAATTGGAGCGGCATAAAAAAGTCGAGCTCCCGCGCCTTCTGGAGACGGCCGGAGAATTTTTCCGCCCGCTGACTGACGGAAGCTACCAAACGATTTATTTTTCCGAAACGGATGATTCCATTATGGTCATGCATTGTGATGGAACGGTCTATCAAGCGGAAGAGCTGTCACAGGGGACGTGTGAGCAGCTGTATACAGCGATCCGATTTGCTCTGGCCGTTACGCGTCAGGATGGGTCAAGGCTTCCATTCCAGCTGGATGACAGCTTTGTTCATTTTGATCAGGAAAGGCTCAAACGTGTATTAGACGTTCTTTATGATTTATGTGAAGGCGGAAGGCAGATTTTGTATTTTACATGTCATGATCATGTAAAGGATGCGTTTAAAAGCAGCGAAATCATTCATTTGGTGTCATAAAAGAGGTTCTATAGCTGTAAATCGGTATGTGATATACTGGTATTATGTAAGATAAGATACGGAGGGAGCTTTAATAGAATGGCTAAAGGGATTATGCTACATGAGGTTGGCGAACAGGTGGACCAATATCTATTGATTAAATCCTTGACGAAAGGGATTGCGAGCAACGGGAAACCATTTTTAACGCTGATGCTGCAAGACCAGTCAGGCGATATTGAAGCGAAGCTGTGGGATGCCAAGCAAAGTGATGAAGTGACCTATGCGCCGCAGACGATTGTGAAGGTTGTGGGGGATGTCCACCATTACCGGGGGCGCACCCAGCTGAAGCTGAGAAATATCAGACCAGTGAGCGAGCATGAAGACGTCAATATTGATGATTTTTTAGAAACCGCGCCCATTCCGAAAAATGAAATGATGGACACCATCACTCAATATATATTTGAAATGAAAAATCCGAATATCCAACGGATTACAAGGTTTTTAGTCAAAAAACACGAAGCAGAATTTATGGATTATCCGGCGGCTACGAAAAATCACCATGAGTTTGTCTCCGGTTTAGCGTATCATGTTGTTTCTATGCTGAATCTGGCGAAATCCATTGCGGATTTATATCCGTCTCTTGACCGCGATCTGCTTTATGCGGGTGTTATCCTGCATGATCTCGGAAAAGTGAAAGAGCTGTCCGGCCCTGTTTCCACTTCGTATACGGTCGAAGGCAATTTGCTCGGCCATATTTCGATTATGGTCACAGAGCTGTCAAAAGCGGCTGAAGAGCTTCAAATTGACTCTGAAGAGGTGTTAATTCTTCAGCACTTGATTTTGAGTCACCACGGCAAAGCGGAGTGGGGAAGCCCGAAGCCGCCGATGGTGAAAGAAGCGGAAATTCTGCACTATATAGACAACCTGGATGCCAAAATGAATATGATGGACAGAGCGCTTGAGCGCGTGAAACCGGGCGAGTATACTGAACGTGTATTTGCACTGGAAAACCGTTCCTTTTACAAACCGGCTTTTCACAAATAATCAAAAAAGGACTGATGCTGAACCATTCAGGTCAGTCCTTTTTTATGCGCTTTTGGCGCTCATAACTCGTCTTATTCCCGCATAGATTTAAGAATAAAGAATCTATGTAAAAGGGGGAGAAGCCCGTGTTATTTTTTCCATGGTGGGTGTATCTTTGTATTGTAGGCATCATTTTCAGTGCATATAAAATTGTGGCGGCAGCAAAAGAGGAAGAAAAAGCAGACCAGTCCTTTATTGAAAAAGAAGGGCAGATATATATGGAGAGGATGGAAAAGGAGAGAGAGCGCCGCAGTTCTCAGCAGCCTGAAGACGAAAATCAAAACCATTCCATCGCATAAAAAAGCTGTGCAGCTCGATGAGCCTGCACAGCTTTTTTTATTATTTAGAACTAGAAGTGCTCTCGCTTGTTGAAGAAGTATTAAATGTGTCTTTCAGATCTTTATCTTTTACTTCGATATCAGCTTTCTTCATAACTTTTTGAACAGCTTCCTGAACGGCTGCGTTGTCACTTAGTTTTTGTTCAAGAACTTCGGATTTCAGTTCTTTTTTCATGTCATCGTATTTGCCGCGTTCTTCTGTCTTTTTGATGATGTGGTAGCCGTATTGTGATTTGACAGGATCACTGACTTCATCTGTTTTTAATTTAAATGCAGCTTTGCTGAATTCTTCCACCATACCGTCTTTTGCGAACCAGCCAAGGTCGCCTCCGTTTGATGCAGTGCTGTCTGTAGAGTATTCTTTTGCAAGGTCTTCAAATTTCTCGCCTTTTTTCAGCTTTTTCTCTACTTCCTCAGCTGTCTTTTTATCAGCGACAAGGATGTGGCTTGCGCGGATTTTGTTTTTTAAGCCTTCCCAGTATTCTTTGGTATCAGCATCTGTTACTTTAATTTGATCTTTAGCCGCTTTTTGTGTAAGCAATTCATATTTTACTTGCTCTTTAAGGTAATCTTTTCCATATTGCTTTTCGAGGGCAGTATATTGATCGCCAAGCTGTGTTTTGTATTCTTTCAGCTTATTGTCAATTTCTTTATCTGTCACTTTATATTTCTCGTCCAATACTTTTTCTTGCACTAGCTGTGTCAGGACGCTTGCACCAGCTGTTTTCTTCATGTTTGTGTAAAGCTCGCCTTTCGTTACATCGCCTGCGTCTGTTTTTGCGATGACTTCTTTGTCGCCGCCGCTGCAAGCACTGAGAGCGAGGATGCTTGTCGCGGTAATAGCTGCTATTGCAATTTTTTTCATTGTTTTCAAACACTCCTAATCATTCCAAATTAAATTACCTAAGCGTATCATAACACATTGTGGCTTTCTGTAAAAAGATTTTAAATAAAGGGCATTCGTCTAGTCAAACTTTTGCTGATGGCATACTTATATATTGATCAAGAAAAGGAGGTATGTAACATGAGCGGAGGATACTCTAACGGTTTCGCATTGCTTGTCGTACTGTTCATTTTGCTTATCATCGTAGGTGCAGCTTACATCTACTAAGCAACCCGGGGATCGCTTGCAAGATAAGCGATCCTTTATTTTCACTAGCGCCTAATCGTTTCAATCATGAATTGCATAAGATGTAATTGGAAAATAAAGCTTTTTACAGGAGGTGCTTTTTAAGATGGGTGAAGTATTTGCAGGCGGTTTCGCTTTATTGGTTGTGTTATTTATTTTATTGATTATCATCGGCGCTTCTTGGCTGTGCTAATCAAAATAAAAAGCCTGGCTGCTGAATCAGCAGCCAGGCTTTCTTTCATATTTACACAGTAAAGGAGATCTCCACAAATGAAGAGATCAGTAAAATTAATATAGATACATTGATAAATCGGAATACCTTATCCTGCCGCTCTTCAGGAATCTCTCTGACAAGGCATAGTGTATTGGTGAGCCTGTTTATGAAATATAAAATAAACATGGCAGCCACGATAAAATAGAATAAAATGATGGGAGATTCCCCCTCTCTCTGAACTGTCCCATATTACATTACCAAATATTTATTAAAAAAGATAGAATGCAAATTGAAAAATCGCTACTAGCGACAAGGTTTGGCTACTTTTCAACAAGAATATCCAAGCCGTCTGCTTCCTGGTCAATAAAAGCGGCTTTCGGCGCTTGTATCAGCTTGAGGGCCAGCAAGAAGTCGGGCAGACAGTAGCCGGCATGAATGCCCGAAATCATGCAGAAATAATGGGCATGATTTGGAAAAGCCAGCGCAGCGTAAAACAATACAGGCGTTATCAGCAAAAACGGGCTTACCAGTGAAATCAGCATAGTCGTTTTTGGTATCCGTTTCCATGCGCGCATGCGCAATATGAAAAACTTTTTTTCTGATTTTCTTTTTTTGCAGATGATCGGCAGGACATGGATGACTTTATGTGCAAATAAAATAAAGACGAGCAATCCGCCGAATACAGGTACATATTCATCGCTTAAGCTTGTGCCGGGCCGCAGCAGCTCAAATGCTAAAAAGGTAGATATAAAAACTAAAATCATAAAACATACAGCAATTAATATGATGCGAACGGCGCCATAATCCTTCATGAGATTTATGGTCTTCCAGCAATTCATTAAAGTCATCCTTCCATACATCTTGATTAGAATCTCAAAATAATTTACTCCTCCTAAGAGAAAAAATCAATGCTTTTTTAAGAAAAAATATCATCCGGCAGTTATTTTTTTGAAACAAGCAAACAAACTGCGAAATATGGGGTTAGAACTTTCTTCTCAGTGAATTATCAGCTAAAATAAGATTAAAGATAGAAAGAAGTGGTGTGGATGGATTCGATGGATCATCGCATTGAGCGATTAGAATATTACATACAATTATTAGTGAAAACAGTAGATATGGACAGGTACCCTTTCTATGCGCTTCTCATTGACAAAGGGCTGAGCAGGGAAGAAGGGGAAGAGGTTATGAGGATATGCGATGAATTGTCGGATGAGCTGGCAGCACAAAAAGCGCAAGGATTTGTAACCTTCGATAAGCTCCTTGCGCTATTTGCCGGACAGCTGAATGAAAAATTAGATGTTCATGAAACTATTTTTTCCCTATATGGGCAGGGGCTTTATCAAGAGCTGATGGAAGTCTTTATCGGCATCATGAAGCACTTTGATTAACTGTTTACAGGTTCGAGCTCTTCTGCCGGTTCATCCGCAGCACTGTCCTTTGCTTTTTTCTTCAGTTTTCCGTTTACGCTTTCAAAGTCATTGTCAATATTGGTGAGTGACGTTTCGAAAATTTCCATAAAATCATCGCCGTAAATATGGCGTATCATACACATCAGTTCTGCCACTTCAGGGAATTTTCCGAATAAATGATAAAGTGGCTGTGATCCTTTAAAAACCGCGTTGCGAGTCGGATCGAATTCCTCGAGCAAGCTCCAGAATACTTCATTCCCTTCCTCAGTCAATTGGACGTATGTGTTCCGTTTATCATTCAGCCGTTTGGAGAATCTTAAATATCCTCGCTCTTCCAGCTTTTTTGAAAAGTTGAATGCGGTTGATACGTGCATGACCCCGAATTTCGCGATTTCAGAAATGGAAGCTCCATTCAATTGATACGCAATCCATAAAATATGATGCTCATTAATATTCAGGTCATACGGTTTAAGCCATTGCTGCCAATCCTTCTCAATCGATTTCCAAAGAGCTTTGCTAAGCTGAGCCATTTTCTGGGTGAAGACCAGAGCCTCTTTCACATCATAAGGCGGTTCCACTCGATTCATTACGTCACCTGCTTCTCTTTTTCTTTTTCTCTATTATGCCAATAAAATAAAGATTAATAAAGATGAAAATTTAAGAATTTTTTAATAAATTCACAATCCGTTGCGGTGAGAGGCTTTTTCGGTCAAAAAAAAATGCGGGTCCAGTTTTGGCCCGCATTTTTTTCTTTTGAATAGGATATTAGTTTTGTAAGGTTTTCTCCAGCTGTTTGATCTTCTCTTCAATATCAGCGATTTCTTTTTGCAGATCCTGTTGGTGAGGTTTGATCTCTTCCTGCCATTTTTTAATTGACGTTTGGAGCTCGCCGCTCACATCTTTAATGACATCTGTACTTTCTTTGGCCGCTTTGATCAGCTGGTCTTTTAACGCAAGCCCGTCTGATTTTAAGCGTTTGATCGTTTCTTCGAAAGAATCATAATTGGTTTTCATTTTTTCACGCAGCTGCGCTCCTGAGGAAGGTGCAGTAAGAAGAACTGCAGCCCCTCCGATAATGCCGCCTACGAATAGTCCTGTTAGCAGAGAACGTCCGTCCGCCATTACAATCACCCCGTCTTTTTCTTGAAAATAGGATTCATTCAGTATTTTTCGTTTTTGTTGAAAGCCTGAACTTCTATACATAGCTTGCTTTATTTTAGCATATTTTTTAAGTGAAAAGGAGGGAGAAGGTTGTCTGTCTTTATAATTGTGTTATCCTGCATCACCCTTGCCTTCGCTTCAGGCGCTGTTTACTATATCAGACTCCTTAGCCAGGCTGCTTCTTATCCGCCCAAGAAGGTCATCCGGCAGAAAGCGCTTGTTTGTTCAACCGGAACCGCCTTTACACTATGTCTGATCTTTTTCACAAAACTCTTTGCTTAAAACATGCTGACAGGCTGCGGACTCTCTGTCGAAAAAAACCTCTCCCGGAAGCGGAAGAGGTTTTGGGTGACAATTATTCAGCAGCTTCCATAAAGCTTGAACGTTTTAAAATGGTTTGCACAATCGGATAAATAATAATCATTGCGATTGTGTTCAGTACAGCGGCCGGCAGAACAACAGCCGCGAACAATGCGGCGAAACCGCCAGGCAAACCGACGATCAATAAAGCTGACGATAAAAATACAATGCCCGATAAAATGGTCCCGATCGCTGTCAGAACTGCGGCTGCACCTGTTTTCTGGCTCTTTCTGAACAAAAGGAACAGGATGAAGAACAGAAACGCTGACACGGGTTTATCGATGATGTTAGGAATCTGTCCGGCTGGAAATGCGGTTGTAAGTGCGGAAATGATTCCGGTCACAATCCCAATGACGAGTACATTTTGCACCCGCGGGAACAGAAGGATGCCCATGAACATCATGATCAACATCATATCTGGTTTCATGCCGCCTAAAAAGGGCGGAATAATGGAATGAAGCGCTGCGCCGATTGCGGCAAACAGAGCCATAATGACTAACTCTTTTGTTTTCATATCTATGCTCTCCTCTGCTAAGCTTTTTGCCCTCCAATAATATGCTCGTCATTTATTGCGAAGGCTTAAAGAATGTGATATGCAAACAGTATACCAAACGAACGGTTTGCATAGCCAGACTTTTTACTCATTTTCCTGCTGGAATTTCTTCATGAACGCAGCTAATTTTTCACAGTCTTCGAGAGACACCGCGTTATAAATAGAAGCACGGCAGCCTCCTACTGAACGGTGTCCGCCAAGGCCGATCATCTTTGCTTCTTTTGCTTCCTGAACGAATGTTTTCGTTAATTCGTCATTACGAAGCGTGAAGGTAACATTCATGCGTGAGCGGCTGTCCTTTCTGGCATGTCCTTTATAGAATCCGCCGCTTTCATCAATGCAGCTGTAGAGCACCTGCGCTTTTTGTTCATTACGTTGTTCAGCAGCTTCAACACCGCCGTTTTCTTTCAGCCATTCCAGAACAAGGCTCAGCATATAAATCGCAAATGTCGGCGGAGTGTTGTAAAGTGAATCCGCTTTGACATGCGTTGAATATGTCAGGATTTTTGGAACGTTCGCATTTTCATTTTGCAGCCACGTTTTTTTCATGATGACAACTGTCACACCGGAAGGGCCGAGGTTCTTTTGGGCGCCTCCGTAAATCACGTCAAATTTGGGCACATCGATTTTTCTGCTTAAAATATCGCTGGACATGTCAGCGACAAGCGGAATAGGGGAATCCGGGAATTCTTGCCACTGTGTGCCGAAAATCGTATTGTTGGACGTGATATGTAAATACGCGCCGTCTTTTACATCTGTAAGGTCAACTTCAGGAATAAAGCTGTAATTGTCTGCCTCGCTTGTCGCTGTCACAGAGGTGTTCCCGAAGAGCTTTGCTTCAGCGAGGGCTTTTTCGGACCAAGCCCCAGTCATTACAAAATGTGCGGTTTTATCAGGTGTTAAAAAGTTCATCGGAAGCATTGAGAATTGAAGGCTTGCCCCGCCTTGAAGAAACAAAATATCGTAATCTTCCGGGATGCCCATCAGTTCGATTAAAAGGTTTTTCGCTTTTTGGTGCACCGCTTCGTATTCTTTGCTGCGGTGGGAAAGCTCCATAACGGACATGCCGGATTCGTTAAAATCAATAAATTCTTTCTGTGCTTTTTGCAGAACTTCCAATGGCAGCGCTGCAGGACCTGCGTTAAAATTTGTTGTGCGTTCCATTATGATCCTCTCCCTGTTCTCCACGTTAATGTATAAAATAATACAATTATCCTATCACAAAAATGCAGTTTTTGTATAAAAAATTAGAATAATCAAAAGAAATTGACGGATGTTTGCTATAAATGCTCACAAATAAAATAACCCCATCTTATGATGAGGCCAGGCGTTTCGCGATAGAGGAAGAGATGGTCTGCAGATCCTCCGGTTTGTAATCATCAGCATGTGTTTTCCAAACGGCTCCGAATCCGTCTCCTTTTCCGTAGCGCGGGATAATATGCATATGATAATGGAAAACAGATTGTCCTGCTTTTTCGCCGTTATTGTTCAGCGTATTTAAGCCGATCGGTTCAAATTCATCCCGGATGGCGCGGGCGATTTTCGGAACAGCGTGAAAATATTGTTTTGCTAATTCATCCGTAAATTCATACACGTTTTCGATATGCGTTTTCGGAATGACAAGCGTGTGTCCCTTTGTCACTTGGCTGATATCAAGGAAGGCAAGCACGTGTTCATCTTCATACACCTTTGCGGATGGAATGTCACCGGCAATAATTTTACAAAAGATACAATTCTCTGCATTATGCATGAAAGTTCCTCCTTATGAAATTGTTTCGTATGTATACACTCATCGTACCACAGAAATGCTGGAAATAGAAAACAGGATGAACGGCGAGCGTTCACCCTGAATGCAGAGGAAGAGCTTTATGAAGAAAATGTGATATGCCTTTGGTAAGCACCTCATTTGTCGATAAAATGAAGACTTGTTTAATGCCTAACGATTCCTGCGATAAACACCTCATTTGACAATTTGCTTCATAGAAGAATTCATCAAGTTCAGTGAAGAGAAAAGGTTTGAGCATTGGACATGTTTATTTTCTATCCAACTGTATCTAAGACGTCTTTGACAAACACCTCATTTTTCAGTTGATATGCTTTTCCTCTACAACCATTATGATGTCCCGAAACCTGTTTCTTTATGACAGCAAATTCATCATTTGTTAAAAGGGAATTGTTTCAAATCATGCTTTGTTTTTGGTACTATGAAGAAAACAATATAAGGGGAGAAACTATGTCTCTGCTATCGGTAAAGAACTTGACCGGCGGATATACAAGAAATCCGGTTTTGAAAAACGTATCATTCACCCTTGAACCGAATCAAATTGTCGGTTTAATCGGGCTGAACGGTGCGGGTAAAAGTACAACAATCAGACATATCATCGGGCTGATGGACCCGCATAAAGGATCAATCGAATTAAATGGGAAAACCTTTGCTGAGGATCCGGAAGGCTACCGCTCACAATTCACCTATATACCTGAAACACCTGTTTTATATGAAGAGCTGACGCTGATGGAGCATCTGGAGTTAACAGCGATGGCATACGGTATCTCAAAAGAAACGATGGAGAAAAGGCTGCCGCCGCTTTTAAAGGAATTCCGAATGGAGAAGAGGCTGAAGTGGTTCCCGGCTCATTTTTCTAAAGGAATGAAGCAGAAGGTTATGATTATGTGCGCATTTTTGGCAGAGCCCGCGCTCTACATCATTGATGAGCCTTTTCTAGGACTTGATCCGCTTGCGATTAACGCGCTGCTTGAGCGGATGAATGAAGCGAAAAAAAGCGGGGCGAGCGTGCTGATGTCAACGCACATTTTGGCAACGGCAGAGCGCTATTGTGATTCGTTTATTATTTTACATAACGGCGAGGTGCGGGCGCGCGGCACGCTGTCCGAACTCAGAGAGCAGTTTGGAATGAAGGACGCGGCGCTGGACGATTTGTATCTTGAACTCACAAAGGAAGACGCGGGCCATGAATAATATGCTTGATATTTGGCAGTCGCGGCTGCAGGAGCATATCAAAGAAACAAGGACGTATATGAAATATATGCTCAACGATCACCTTGTCATTGTTTTGATCTTTTTTCTCGCGGGCGCTGCAAGCTGGTACAGCAAATGGATACGTGACATTCCCGCTCACTTTCCGTCCTTCTGGGTGATGGCCGTACTGTTTTCGCTCGTGTTGACAAGCTCTTATGTGCGGACGCTGTTGAAAGAGGCTGACCTTGTCTTCTTATTGCCGCTTGAAGCAAAAATGGAGCCTTACTTGAAGCAGGCGTTTGTCTACAGTTATGTGTCTCAGCTGTTTCCGCTGATTGCACTGAGCATTGTTGCAATGCCGCTTTATTTCGCTGTCGCACCGGGGGCTTCGCTCGCATCGTATGCGGCAGTTTTTGCCCAGCTTTTGTTGCTGAAAGCGTGGAATCAGGTGATGGAATGGCGCACGACCTTCCAGAATGACCGAAGCTTGAAACCGATGGATGTGATCATTCGCTTTGCGGCGAATACGCTCGTTCTTTATTTTGTTTTCCAATCTGTCTATATGTATGCGCTTGTGGTTTATGTCATTATGGCAGGTCTTTATCTCTATATGTCTTCCTCAGCAAAACGGAAAACGTTTAAATGGGAGAGCCATATTGAGTCCGAATTGAGACGCAAGCAGCGTTTCTACCGAATTGCCAACCTGTTCACTGATGTGCCGCATTTACGAAAGCAAGCGAAACGCAGGGCGTATCTCGACTTTTTGCTGCGTCTCGTGCCGTTTGAACAGCGCAAAACGTTTGCCTACATGTTCACCCGGGCCTTTTTACGTTCAAGTGATTATTTGGGCATCCTCGTCAGATTGACGGTCATTTTCGCCCTGATCATTATGTATATGTCAGCAAGCCCGCTCATTGCAGGGGTTTTGACTGTATTCACCATTTTTATTACGGGCGTTCAGCTTCTTCCGCTGTTCGGCCACTTTGACCATTTGGCGCTTCAAGAGCTGTACCCTGTGAAAAAAGAAACGAAGCTGAAAAGTTATTTCTCTTTATTAAAAACGGCACTTTCCGTACAAGCGCTGCTGATGTCTGCTGCTTCTGCCTATGCTGCCGGCTTGACAGGGTTTCTGTACGCGCTGATCGGTTCTGCCGTCCTGATTTTTGTTATTATGCCTTCTTATATGACAACCAGACTGAAAAAACATGGAAAGCTGTGAGCTTAAAAAGGGGTAGGTCAAATGACAGATAACCAGCTGCTGATGCATGAAGCCCTTCAATGGAAAATGCATTTTTTGCGAAAAGATTCCATGTTTGAACGCTTTTCAAAGCGTATGCAAACGAAGGTGAATGAGCGGATTCCGGAAAAAATTCATGCGGCCGTCACCGAAAGTGTGAAAAAAATGGTCGAAGCGACGATGGCCGGCTCCAATATCATCGCCTATAAGAAGGATACAAGCGCACTTTCGCTCAGTGAAAAAAACGAACTGGCGAAAAAAACGATTGCTTCTTATCAGAAAGTGGCGGCTGCTGAGGGAGTCGGAACCGGAGCGGGCGGCATTTTTTTAGGGATTGCCGATTTCCCGCTGCTGCTTTCGATTAAGATGAAGTGTTTATTTACCTTATCCTCAATTTATGGCTTTGATGTGAAGGATGCACAAGAAAGAATGTTTTTGCTGCTGGTGTTTCAGCTCGCGTTTTCGAGTGATGACTGCCGCAAATCGCTTTTTTGTGTCATCGACAATTGGGAGACGGAGAAAAAGAGTATCGACTGGAGAGTGTTCCAGCAGGAATATCGCGATTATATCGACGTCGTAAAGCTTTTGCAGCTTTTGCCCGGAGTAGGTGCGGCAGTCGGCGGCATTGCCAATTATAAGCTGCTTTCTCAGCTTGGCGAGACGGCAAGACACGTTTTTCATATGAGAATTACAAAGGAAACAGCCGGAGAATAAACACTCCGGCTGTTTTTTTATAGTGTATGATAGGTGATCGCGGCACCCGCAAGCACCTTTGCTGCTGTCAGCATTGCTTTTTCATTGATATCGAATTTCGGATGGTGGTGGGAATAGACGCGCTCTGGCTGTTCAGGAGCGGCACCAGTAAAGAAAAAAGTGCCTTTGACGTTTTGTAAGTAGTAGGCAAAATCCTCGCCGCCCATTTGCGGTTCACAGTCAATGACCTGGTGAACGCCCTCCGTGTTCTTTGCGCTGCTGACCAAGTGGCTCGTTTCTGCAGGATGGTTCACAACAGCCGGATAGCCCCGTTCATAGTTGTACTCATAGGACGCGCCGTGCATGCTGCACACTCCTTTTACAACTGCTTCAATTTCTTTCTCCAGAACGTTGCGGACACTATCGTCAAATGAACGCGCTGTGCCGATGAGTGTGGCTTGGTCTGCAATGACATTAAACGGGTTGTCGGCGATAAAAGAGCCTGTCGAAATGACGGCGGAATGAATCGGATTAACTTTGCGGCTGACAATGTGCTGCAAAGAGGAAACGATTTGCGAGCCGATCAGGACGGCGTCTTTTGTATCGTGCGGGTGAGCGCCGTGGCCGCCCTTACCGCGGATTTTTATCGTGAATCGGTCCGCCGCCGCCATCACGGCGCCGGGGCGGCAGAGAATGGTTCCGAGCGGCTCAGTCGCCCAAAGATGCGTGCCGAATATCACATCTGCATTTTCAAGACAGCCGTCATCAATCATTGGCTTTGCGCCTCCCGGATAATATTCTTCCGCATGCTGATGGATTATCACAAATGTTCCCTTCAGTTCATGTCTATTTTGGTGAAGGACCTTTGCCACTGCGAGAAGAGCTGCCGTATGGCCGTCATGGCCGCATGCGTGCATGACACCCGGCACTTTGGAGGCGTAAGAAACATCTTTTTCATCTTGAATGGGGAGGGCGTCAAAGTCGGCCCGCAACGCGACTGTTGGGCCGGATTCGCTGCCTTCTATATATGCTAAAACCCCTCTGCCGCCAACATTCGTGCGGATCGGGACGCCTAATGATTCATAATAGGAAGCAATAAATGCGGCGGTTTTTTCTTCTTGAAACGAGAGCTCAGGATACATGTGAAAATGGCGCCTGATCTCGACCATTTCTTCAAAACAGCTGTCGAGCTGTTTGTTTATCTCTTTCTGCAGTGTAAATATGGACAAAGCCGCTTCCCCCTTTTTCTATGCTTTTCCATGATTGTATAGAAAAAGTCTGAATATTTCAACTTGACTTCAAAGCAACACCATGGCTGCGATGGCTGTCACAGAAAGGCCAATCGCGACGGGAATGAAGTTTTTTCTGGCAAGCTCAAAAGGATCAACTTTGCAAATGGCCGCAGCGGGAATCAGCGCCCATGGGACCAGTGTTCCGCCCCCCACCCAGATGGCAGATATTTGGCCGAGTGCGGTCAGAACGGCGGGATCAGTATGAAGAGCGGACGAAAAGAGGTGTGCGACAGAGCCTGCGAGAGAAATGCCTGAAAACCCTGATCCGTCGAGGCCGGTTATCGCTCCAGCGGCAGTTAGAGCAACGGCGGCAAGCTCCTTTGACATAGGCATCATGCCGGATAAAGCAATGCCGAGATCATTGACAATGCCTTGGGAACCTTTAGGGAGTGCAGTGCCCAGTATGCTTTCAAAACCTGAGCCGCCAAGGTAAAAGAAAGCGGCAATCGGGATGACGGGGCCGAAAACCTTAAAGCCGAACTGGAACCCATCAATAAAATAACCGGTGATTTTTTCAAGCCCTTTTTGCTTATACACGAGAAAATGGACAGTCAGGAGGATGCAGATGGCAGACCCGCCGATTAACGCGGTTGCATCATTTCCCTGTAGATTAAACAAGAGCATGCAGGCGATATCCCCAAGAAAGACAAGCGGAATCAAAAAAGCCAATATGGACCGCAGGCGTTTTGGCAGATACAGCGAGGTGTCTTGTTCGTCAGAAAGCTTAGGGGAAAAAGAAGCTGAAGCTGGACCCAGCTGTTTTTTGCGTTCGCGCTGAATTATGATAAAAGCTGCGGTTGTAGTGGTCAAGCCCATAATCAGCACAAGGGGAATACTCGCCGAGACGACATCACCGACAGGAATGCCTGCCGCATCAGCTGTCAGTTTCGGCGCCGCCTGAATGACAAAGTCCCCTGACAAAGCAAAACCGTGACCGAACAAGTTCATGGCCATGGCTGCTACAATAGGCGGCAACCCGGCGCGGGCCGCCGCCGGGAGCAGGACCGCGCCGATCAAAGCGACACCCGGAGAAGGCCAGAAGAAGAGAGAAATGGCGAACATCAGGCCGCCAATCAGCCAATAGGCAGTCACAGGGCCTTTCACAAGGTTTGCAAAGGGAGAAATCATCGCTTCATTTATCCCTGTTTTTGTTAACAAATCACTCATCGAAACGATAAAACAAATGATGAAAATCGTGGGCAGCAGTTCGCCGGCCGCGTAAATAAAGCTGTGGAATAAACTGCTGACAGAAGCTGAAAGTGAATGGCTGGTCCAAAGCGATATCATGAAAATGCCGAATAAGGAAATAAAGGTCGTATCTTTCCGCAGCAGCATAAATAGGATAATCGCCCCGATAAAAAACACATACAGTATGTGGACAGACAAAATCCCGACTTCCATCATTAATCACTCCTTCCGCTTCCTACAGATTATTCATAGGCAGGCGGAAGGTGCGGGGACAGAAGGCAGGGTTATGATAGAAGATGAACATTGATCTGTTTGAGCTGCTCAAGCAAATGCTGCTTTAACACTCTATTCGCTTTCTGCTGATGCTCAGGGAAGCATTCAGGAGAAAAAATAACGGCGCCATCAGCCAGCCAGTTTTTTCTGTAGGCGATGATGCTTTCCGATGGTTTTAAAAATGAACCATCCTCGCGCTGCATGTCGTAATCATCAAATCCAAACTGAAAACCGCAGCACGGACAAATTTCATAAGAATGATTCCCTTGCTTATCATATGCCGGTTCAGTCAGTCCCTTAAACCCGCAGACTGGGCAAGTGTTCTTCATTTTGCTTTCCTCCCGATAAATAAGCTGCCGGAGATGCCGGCAGCTATTCGACAGCTGAATATGTGGTGACATACGAAGGCCGGGAGAAGATCGACGTGGTGTCAATTCCGGCAGACGTGCCGCGTTTTTTGTGGGCTTCTTTGTATGAACCTGACTGCTGCCAGTCTTGAAAGGCTCTTTCCGTTTCCCACAAGGTCAGAATGACGTACGTATCACTGTCAAGCGGGCGGAGCACACGAATTGCTTCAAAACCGGGCTCATTTTCTACTTTTCCCGCTCTGTTTTTGAATCTGTTTTCAAACAGCGGACGTCCTTCCTGAGTGACGGCGATATTGTTCAAGACGGCAAAACCGGGATTCTTCATCTCGCCGGCTTGGTCAATCACTTCATAGGCATGAGGTGCCTGAAAAACGGTATCTCCGCTTGTTTCGTGGATCAAAATCGCGTTTTCCTGGCCCTGCATCAAAAGGATATTTTCCGACGGATGCTTCTTTACGAGCGTTTTTAAAAAATCGGCTGTCCCATATGTAATATAAACATTCATATCAGCCACCTCCTGCTTGCTAGTATATCAAAACAATGGTATAAGTTTCTATTGGCGAGTGCTTCAAACATAATTCTAAACAATTTTTCCCATACTACCTTTAGAAAGGCGAGGTGAGTTCATGTTTAAGGTGAAGAAAAAGAAACTATTTATACCCATCATTATTTTAGTGTTAACTGCTTTTCTCGCTTTAATAGGATATATTTCAATTATTTTTCTCGGGCATTATGTCATAGATGAAAAGAAGCTGATTCTTCATGCCTCTTCAAAAATTGTCGATCAAGACGGAGTGGAGGTTGCCAGCCTGTATACAGAAAATCGTGAGCCGGTCTCGATTAATGAGATTCCGGAGCGGGTCAGAGAAGCGTTTATCGCTGTTGAGGATAAAAGGTTCTATGAACATCACGGCATTGATGCGAAATCTGTCGGAAGGGCGGTATACCGCGATATATTAGCAGGCGGAAAGGTGGAAGGCGGAAGCACGATCACTCAGCAGCTTGCCAAAAATATTTTTCTGACACACGACAAAACGTTTTTAAGAAAAACAAAAGAAGTGATCATTGCGATCAATCTTGAACGGGATTACAGCAAGGACAAGCTGCTGGAAATGTATTTGAACCAGCTTTACTTCGGGCATGGGGTCTACGGCATACAAGCGGCGTCCCACTATTATTTTAATAAGGAAGTAAAAGATTTAACTATATCCGAAGGCGCGGTTTTGGCCGCTATTCCGAAGGCGCCTTCTACGTATTCTCCTGTTTTGCATCCTGATAAAAGTAAGGAGCGGCGTGATACGATTCTCGGCATGATGAATGACCAAGGCTACATCAGTGCGAAAGAGGCTGTCAGCGCGCAGGGGAGGACGCTCGGTCTGAACGTGAAGAAACAGTCGGAAACACCTTGGTTTGACAGCTATATTGATCTTGTGATTGAAGAGGCGGAAGACAAGTACTCGATTTCCGGAGAGCAGCTTCTTCAAGGCGGATACACGATCAAGGTTCCGCTTGATTCGAAGCTTCAGAAGACGGCTTATCAGGTGATGAAGCAGGGAAGCTACTATCCCGGAACAGACCAGAATGCTGAAGGAAGCGCCGTCTTTATCAATAACAAGACAGGCGGTGTGGAAGCGGCGATCGGCGGAAGAGAATACACATCCAAAGGATACAACCGCGTCACAGCTGCCCGCCAGCCGGGTTCCACATTGAAGCCGCTTGCGGTATACGGGCCGGCGATGCAGGAAAAGGAATTTAAACCATATTCTCTATTAAAGGATGAGCTGCAATCCTACGGAGATTATACACCGAAAAACTATGACAGCCAGTATGAGGGCGAAGTGACCATGTCTGACGCCATTACGTACAGCAAAAACGCACCGGCTGTCTGGACGCTGAATGAGATCGGCGTCGAAACAGGAAAATCTTATTTGAAAGCAAACGGCATCGATATCCCTGATGAAGGCCTTGCCCTCGCTCTCGGCGGTTTGGAAAAAGGCGTTTCCCCGCTCCGGCTTGCCGGCGCGTTTCATACGTTTGCCGCGGATGGAATGTATACTGAACCGTTCTTTATTTCCAGCATAGAGGATGAAGACGGAGAAACAATAGCCGACCATAAAGAAGAAGGAAAGCGGGTATTCAGCAAGCAGACGTCTTGGAATATGACGAGAATGCTGCAGCAGGTGGTCAAAAAGGGAACGGCCGTGTCAGGAACTTATCACGGCGATCTGGCGGGAAAAACCGGTTCTACTTCTTATACAGGCGTCTCCGGCGCGACAAAGGATGCTTGGTTTGCCGGCTATACGCCGAAAATAACCGGGGCTGTCTGGATGGGCTATGATAAAACAGACCAAAACCATTATTTAAAAGGCGGCAGCGCGTATTCGACGAGACTGTTTAAAGATATTTTGACGCAGGCTGGAGAAACCGGTGATGTGTTTACGAAGCCTAAAAACGTCAAAGAACTGGAAAGCCCGATTAAGCTGGAGCCGGTCAAAACGCTAACAGCAGATTACACATTTAAAGCAGCGGGGCTGTTTACCATTGAATTAAAATGGGATGCTCAAGAGGATGATCGGACCGTATACAGAATTTATGTAAATAAGGATGGCAAGGAGACGCTTCTTGATTCAGTCGAAGGAAAGGGCAGCTATGAAATCCCTTATGCCAACTTGTTCTCAGGCGCTTCTTATAAAGTTGTGCCTTATAATACACAGACAAAAAGAGAAGGGGAAGGAACCGATTACGTTCAGCCGAAATTGTTTTCCTCTTAATGGAATTCGGCGATTTTTTGAACATTGAGCCTCATTTCTATACCATTTGCCCAAAACGAGGTATAGTGTAATGGTCAAGAAACACGAACGTATGGTTGCAGTATGAAAGGTGGAAATCAGATGAGTAAACAAGAAACGTTTAACGAGACGTTTTTAAAAGCTGCACGGGGAGAAAAAGCGGATCACACGCCTGTATGGTACATGAGACAAGCTGGGCGCTCACAGCCGGAATACCGTAAGCTGAAGGAAAAGTACGGATTGTTCGAGATTACCCATCAGCCCGAACTATGTGCGTATGTCACAAGACTTCCGGTTGAGCAATACGGGGTTGATGCTGCAATCCTTTATAAAGATATCATGACTCCGCTGCCTTCAATCGGAGTGGATGTTGAAATCAAAAACGGGATCGGGCCTGTGATTGATCAGCCGATCCGGTCTCTGGCGGACATTGAAAAACTCGGACAGATTGATCCGGAACAGGATGTGCCGTACGTGCTAGAGACGATTAAACTGCTTGTCAATGAGCAGCTCAACGTCCCGCTCATCGGTTTCTCGGGTGCGCCTTTTACGCTTGCCAGCTACATGATCGAAGGCGGTCCTGCGAAAAACTACAATAAAACAAAAGCCTTCATGTACAGCATGCCGGATGCATGGGACCTTTTGATGCATAAGCTTGCCGACATGATTATCGTATACGTAAAAGCGCAAATTAAAGCAGGCGCAAAAGCGATTCAAATCTTTGATTCGTGGGTCGGCGCGCTGAATCAGGCGGACTACAGAACATACATCAAACCCGTGATGAACCGGATTTTTACAGAGCTTGCACAGGAGGATGTGCCGCTGATCATGTTTGGTGTCGGCGCAAGCCATCTGGCAGGTGATTGGCATGACCTTCCCCTCGATGTTGTCGGGCTCGATTGGAGACTCGGCATTGAGGAGGCCAGATCAAAAGGCATCGCCAAAACAGTGCAGGGCAATCTGGACCCGTCCATTTTGCTGGCGCCTTGGGAAGTCATTGAGAAAAAAACGGCGGATATACTGGATCAGGGCCTGAAATCGGACGGTTTCATTTTTAACCTTGGACATGGGGTATTTCCTGACGTCAGTCCTGAGGTTTTGAAAAAACTGACAGCATTTGTCCATAAATATTCACAAAACAAAAAAACGGGTCAATATTCCTAAGCGTATCTTTTGCTATCATGATGATATACCTGTCAAAATATTTGTATCAGATCATTAAAGAGGGTGTAAACAGTGGGTAGAAAGAAAATGGGGCTTCTCGTTATGGCGTACGGCACGCCTTATAAAGAAGAAGATATCGAACGTTATTATACACATATCAGAAGAGGCAGAAAGCCTGAACCTGAAATGCTTCAAGATTTAAAAGACAGATACGAAGCAATTGGCGGCATTTCACCGCTTGCCAAAATCACAGAAGAGCAGGCGCACAAGCTTGAACAGCACTTAAATGACATTCAGGACGAGATTACATTTAAAGCGTATATCGGTCTGAAGCACATCGAGCCGTTTATTGAAGACGCTGTGGCAGAGATGCATAAGGACGGCATCACAGAAGCAGTCAGCATCGTGCTGGCACCGCATTTCTCCACATTCAGCGTGCAGTCCTACAACAAACGTGCCAAAGAAGAGGCTGAAAAACTTGGCGGCTTAACGATTACGTCTGTTGAAAGCTGGTACGATGAACCGAAGTTCGTGAAATACTGGGTTGACCGAGTGAAGGAAACATATGCGTCAATGCCTGAGGATGAAAGAGAAAAGGCGATGCTCATCGTATCCGCCCACAGTCTGCCGGAAAAAATCAAAGAATTTGGAGACCCGTACCCGAACCAGCTTCATGAATCGGCGAAATTGATTGCTGAAGGCGCAGGCGTTTCCGAATATGCTGTCGGCTGGCAAAGCGAAGGGAACACGCCTGATCCTTGGCTCGGACCCGATGTACAGGATTTAACACGTGATTTATTCGAACAAAAAGGCTATCAGGCATTTGTATATGTCCCTGTCGGATTTGTAGCGGATCATTTAGAAGTGCTTTACGATAATGATTATGAATGCAAAGTGGTCACTGACGATATAGGCGCAAGCTACTACCGCCCGGAAATGCCGAATGCAAAGCCGGAATTTATTGATGCATTAGCAACAGTTGTATTAAAAAAATTAGGACGTTAAAGAAGGCGATGAACATGAGTGACGGCAAAAAACATGTAGTCATCATCGGCGGCGGCATTACCGGTTTAGCCGCCGCCTTCTATATGGAAAAAGAAATCAAAGAAAAAGATCTGCCGCTTGAGCTGACGCTCGTTGAGGCAAGTCCGAGAGTCGGCGGGAAAATCCAGACTGTCAAAAAAGACGGCTATATCATCGAACGAGGGCCTGACTCATTTCTGGAACGGAAGAAAAGCGCTCCGGAGCTTGTCAAAGACTTAGGCCTTGAACATTTACTTGTCAACAATGCGACAGGACAATCCTATGTGCTTGTAAACCGCACTCTGCATCCAATGCCGAAAGGCGCCGTAATGGGGATACCGACAAAAATCGCGCCGTTCGTTTCAACCGGTCTGTTTTCTCTGTCTGGGAAGGCAAGAGCCGCTATGGATTTCATCCTGCCTGCAAGCAAATCAAAAGACGACCAGTCATTGGGAGAATTTTTCCGCAGACGTGTCGGAGATGAAGTGGTTGAGAATTTAATCGAGCCGCTTCTATCAGGCATCTACGCTGGCGACATTGACAAGCTCAGCCTAATGTCGACTTTTCCGCAATTTTACCAGACGGAACAAAAGCACAGAAGTTTAATTCTAGGCATGAAAAAAACAAGGCCTCAAGGCGCCGGCCAGCAGCTGACGGCTAAAAAGCAAGGGCAGTTCCAGACCCTGTCAACCGGTTTGCAGACTCTTGTCGAAGAGATCGAAAAGCAATTAAAGCTGACGAAGATATACAAAGGCACAAAAGTGACCAAGATCAGCAACGGTGGCGCTGGCTACTCACTCGAGTTGGATAACGGAGTCACACTTGATGCTGATTCAGTGATTGTGACTGCTCCGCATAAAGCGGCTGCGGGAATGCTTTCAGAGCTTCCTGCCATTTCTCATTTGAAAAATATGCACTCCACATCCGTGGCAAATGTCGCCTTGGGCTTCCCTGAAGGCGCCGTTCAAATGGAGCATGAGGGCACGGGCTTTGTGATCTCAAGAAACAGTGATTTCGCGATCACAGCCTGTACGTGGACGAACAAAAAATGGCCGCACGCAGCGCCGGAAGGCAAAACGCTGCTTCGTGCATATGTCGGGAAAGCCGGAGACGAATCCATTGTCGATCTCTCAGATAACGACATTATCAATTTTGTGTTAGAAGACTTAAAGAAAGTCATGAACATAAAAGGGGAGCCGGAAATGGCATGTGTCACCCGCTGGCATGAAAGCATGCCGCAGTACCATGTCGGCCATAAGCAGCGCATCAAAGAGCTGCGCGAAGCACTGGCCTCCGCGTATCCGGGTGTCTACATGACAGGCGCTTCTTTTGAAGGTGTCGGAATTCCCGACTGCATCGATCAAGGAAAAGCAGCCGTGTCTGACGCGCTCACCTATTTATTCAGCTAAAACCCTCCGCTGCGGCGGAGGTTTTTTTGGTGGGGAATGTCAATATTGTGTAAAAAATGATTGAATTGATCATCGGGTTATGATACATTTGCATATGTACTTAATGACTAAAATGTTCAAACGGTCAGTTTCGGGGTGATAGACAATGTCAATAGATCGAAAAAAGCTCATTTTAGAGGCTGCTACAAAGTCTTTCACGCAGTTCGGTTATAAAGCGACGACAATGGACCTAGTGGCAAAGCTTGCGAATGTGGGGAAGGGAACCATTTATACCTTTTTCAAAAACAAAGAAGAGCTGTTTGACGAGATTTTCACAACTTTATTGAAGGAAATGAAGCAGAAAGCGGACGAAGCGATGGAGCCGGATCTTCCATTCCATGAAAATGTGCACAGAGCGCTGTTTGCCATTCTCGAGTTCAGGAAAACACATCAGCTGACGATCAAGATTTTCCAAGAAAACGCTGAAATTGGTACAATGGCCGTTCAGGACGTCATCCAAAAAATGGAGCGTGGTCTTCTATCTTATATGAAAGATAAGATAGAAAACGGGATCAAAAGCGGTGCAATCAAGCCGTGCGACCCTGAGCTGACAGCTTTTGTGATGCTGAAGCTTTATATCGCACTCATTTTTGATTGGGAAAAACAGCATCCCCCGCTTGATAAACAGACAATTGCGGAACTGCTTGAATTGTATGTTGTCAAAGGATTGTCAGCCAACTAGATAATCCTTTCTTTTTGCAAGAAAATGACCATTTTTCATGATGAGTCAGTTTTAGAATGGAGGCATCAGGATGAACACAATACGAAGTCAGTGGAAAGACATCGTAACGAGTAAAACATTATTAATTCCCATCATTGCCATTTTGTTTGTCCCGCTTATTTACAGCGGCGTGTTCTTAAAGGCTTATTGGGACCCATACGGCACAGTTGACCAGCTCCCTGTCGTTGTCGTCAACCAAGACAAAGGAGAAACCTATGAAGGAGAAAAACTCCAAATCGGTGATGATCTGGTCAAAGAATTAAAGGATAATAACAACTTTGATTGGCATTTTTCCAGTGATCTTGACCAATCGTTAAAGGACTTATTAAATCAAAAATACTATTTGGTTGTCGAGATTCCTGAGGATTTTTCTAAGAATGCCAGCACGGTATTGGACAAAAATCCGAAAAAGCTGGATCTGAAATACCATACAAATGCCGGATCCAACTATGTAGGGGCAACGATCGGTGAAAAAGCGATCGATAAACTGAAAGCCTCTGTTTCTAAAGAAGTGACCGAGCAATATACGAAAGTCATTTTTGATAACTTTAAAGATATCGCCAAGGGTTTGAGCGACGCGAGCAGCGGCGCGAAAAAAATTGATGACGGCACAAAGGATGCGAAAAACGGAAGCGCCCAGCTGAAAGAAAATTTGGAGAAGCTGAAGGAAAGCACCGCCACCATCAGTGACAAAACGGCGCAGCTTGCAGATGGAGCGGCAAAGGTAACAAGCGGCATCCAATCGCTTGACAGCTCGCTCGGAAAATTCCAGGACAGCAGCAATACGATTTATGAAAACTCAGGGAAGCTTGCCGCAGGATCAGGCAAGATAACGGGCAAACTGAATGAACTGAATGCCGGCCTTCAAAAGGTGCAGCAGGGCTTGCCTAATCTCACAAACGGACTGGATCAGCTCAACAGTAAAGCCCAAGAAGGTTCTGAGAAAGCAGCAAAAGCGGAAAAGCTCATCAATGCGCTCGATTTAACGAAGCTTGAAACAGCTGTCAACAACCTGGAAAAGTCAGAAACAGCGATGAAGGAATTAAAAAAACAGTTGACTGACTTTGAAAACAGCTTGAAAAACCGTGATCAGGCATTTAAAAATCTCATCAATTCGAGTGACTTCTTAACTGCGGAGCAAAAAAGCCAGCTGATCAATTCTGTTGAAAAGAAGCTTCCGCAAGTTGATGCGCCTGATTTTGATCAAATGTTAAGCCAGCTTCCTGCTGCTGATCAGCTGCCTGACATTGCAACGATAAAAAGCTCATTGGAAGATGTGAAAGCAGAGGTTGCACAGGTGAAGGCATTACCGGAAGCTACCTCTAAGCTTTATAACGGCGCAAAAGCCACTCAAGATGCGATTGACAAATTAACTGCTGGATCTGAGAAGATATACAATGCTTCACAGCAGCTGACAGATGGCCAAAATAAATTGACAGCCGGTATCGGTGAATATAATAAGCAGTTCGCAAAAGCAAAAGCAGGCTCAGAGCAATTGGTGACAGGAAGCAGCCAAGTATCCGGCGGTTTGCTGAAACTGTTAGACGGGTCTAAACAAGTCCAAAGCGGATCATCAAAACTTGCAGATGGATCTGAATCACTTGATACAGGTTTAGGCAAGCTATTGGACGGCACAGGAGAGCTGTCTAGTAAGCTGAAGGACGCGGCAGATCAAACAGGAGATATCGATGCTGACGATCAAACATACGGCATGTTTGCCGATCCTGTTAAAACGAATGATGACGCCATTCATTCCGTTCCTAACTATGGAACAGGGCTCACACCTTATATCCTGTCAATGGGCTTGTATGTCGGCGGCATCATGCTGACGGTTGTCTTCCCGCTGAAGGAAGCGTCAGGACGTCCGAGAAACGGTTTTGAGTGGTTCTTCAGCAAATTCAACGTTATGATGCTCGTTGGAATCATTCAATCACTGATAGTGGCAACGGTTCTTCTGCTGGGAATCGGCCTCGAGGTTGAGAGCACGTGGAGATTTTACGTGTTCACGATCATTACGAGTCTTGCTTTCCTGGCGATGATTCAATTTTTGGCCACAACGATGGGCAATCCGGGACGGTTTATCGCAGTGATTATTTTAGTGCTGCAGCTGGGAGCGAGCGGAGGAACATTCCCGCTGGAATTGCTTCCGAATTTCTATCAAGTCATCCACGGCGCATTGCCGATGACCTACAGCATTAACGGATTCAGAGCGGTCATTTCAAACGGCGATTTTGGCTACATGTGGCAGATGGCCGGCGTCTTAATTGGCATCGCCCTCTTTATGATATTGCTGAGCATTACTTACTTTATGATGCTAAGCCGGAAGGAAGAAACATCGGAAGAACAGCCGGCTTCATAATGAAAAAGAACTTGTTTCCTTCGAAACAAGTTCTTTTTTTGTTACATACCCCATTTAACAAGTAATCCTGTATAGGTTAATCCGCCGCCAAACCCAAACAGCATCACGGTTTGATCTTTTCTCAGCTTCCCGGCTTTGACTGCGAGATCAAGTGCCAAAACAATCGAAACAGAAGACGTGTTTCCATAATATTCGACACTGGTGAGCGTTTTTTCAATCGGGAACGGTGTTTTTTCACATATCGATTCGATCATGCGCAAGTTGGCGCTGTGAGGGACAAACCAATCGAGCTCGCCGCTTGTCAGCCCTGCCTGTTGCAAAAGGCGTTCAAATTCGCGGGGGACGGTTCTCACTGCCCATTTATACACTTCACGGCCATTTTGAACCATTTTACCGGAATCAGCAAGGGGAACCCCATTTAGTTCATTTCGCAGCCCGGCACGGTACAATATATCTCCGCTGTTCCCGTTTGTTCCTTGGACAGACGCAAGAAATCCAGGCGTCTCTTCATCTCGTTCAACTAACAGCGCCCCCGCAGCGTCACCGAACAGCACGCATGTTGTTCGATCGGTATAATCCGTTACTTTTGACAATGTCTCTCCGGCGATGACGAGAATTTTTTGATGGAGGCCGGATGTGATCAATCCATTAGCCAAATGAAGGCCGTATGTCAGCCCGGCACACGTCGCATTAATATCCAGAGCGCCTGTGTTTTCCCAGCCGAAATATTCCTGCACGCGGCATGCCGTACTCGGAAAGGCATAATCGGATGTTGTAGTGGCAACAAGAATCATATCGACATCATCAAGTGTCCCTCCATAACGGCTCTTGAGATCCTTTATCGCTTCGATGCATAAATCAGAGGTGAACTGCTGTTCATCCGCTATCCGGCGTTCTCTCATTCCTGTGCGCTGAACAATCCATTCATCAGACGTATCAACGATCTTTTCTAAATCAGCATTGGTTAAGCGTCTGCTCGGCGCATAGGTGCCGATAGCTGTAATTTTCGCTTTTGACATATGAATCACTCCTTGTGATCAGATTATAACACTAGATATTAGTATCTGGTACTAAAAAAGAGGATTTTTCGCAAAAAAAGAGAAAATGTGAAATAGAGAATCTATGAAAAAGAAAAAGGAGGCTGAAAAATGGTCAGTCAAGGAGCGGTAGTCTTTATGGCGCTATCAGGGGCTATTGCGTTTTTATTGCCAATCGGGCTGATTGTATGGTTTAAGCGTAAGTATGGCGCCTCGCTTAAGGTGTTCTTTATTGGCGCTCTCACGTTTTTTGTCTTTGCCCAGCTGTTGGAGGGCGGCGTTCATGTTTATGTGCTGCAAGTAAATGAAATGACGAAAGAAGCCATGCAGAATCCATTGTGGTATGGCATTTACGGCTGCTTGATGGCCGGGATTTTTGAGGAATGCGGAAGGTATATCATGATGCGGTTTTTTATGAAGCGCCATCATGCTTGGGCGGATGGACTGGCTTTTGGGGCAGGCCATGGCGGGCTTGAGGCTGTACTGATTACAGGCTTGTCCTCTATCTCACTTATTGTATACGCATTTGCGATCAATAGCGGAACATTTGAACAGCTTTTGATTAATGACGACATCAAACAGGCGCTTCTGCCGATTCAGGAACAGCTGCTGCATACGCCTCCGTATGAATGGCTGCTGGGCGGAATAGAAAGAATCAGTGCCATTGCTGTCCAAATCGGGCTGTCCCTGCTTGTCCTGTATGCGATTAAAAGCCGCCGGCCGCAGTTTCTGCTGTACTCTATCCTTTTACATGCGCTCTTTAATGTACCGGCGGTTTTATACCAAAAAAGAATAATAGAACATGCTGCTGTTGTTGAAATCGTTGTTGCTCTCATAGCGGCTGTATCAGTCTATTGGATTGTAAAAGCAAATAGGCTGTTTCAATAAAAAGTCCAAGCAGCAGTACAGCCCGCTTGGAAAAATGTGAATGGAAATATTCATGAAGCATGGGTCATCAGAATATTTCTGATTCAGTCTTTAGAAATGACAGCAACAGTGTCTGTGTTTTTTACAAGAGAAACAATGGTGTTTCTTTTTCTTCTTCTCGCAAGGGTCATGGCATTCTTTCTTTTTCTTGCAATGGAAATCTTTATCGAACCACTCGTCAAAGAACCAAAAATCATCGAACCAATCACGACAATGATGTTTCCGTTCATGTGAATGACGACAGCACATAGATATCCCTCCTATTCCCATGCTCTCTACAGCATATGAGAGACTGATAGGAAAAGATTGGACGGGTCCCTCGGGAAAAGAGTATATTTTAAATAGAAAAATAAAAGGAGGAATGTCCTATGTCGTCCGTACGTAAAACGATGGAGCTCATTAAAGAACTTGTATCAATCCCAAGCCCGACAGGAAATACATATGAGGTGATCAATTATATTGAAAGCCTTTTAAAAGAATGGAAGGTACAAACGGTTCGGAACCATAAGGGCGGCTTAATTGGCACCCTTCCCGGACGCGACACATCCCGGCATCGCATGCTGACGGCGCACGTTGATACGCTCGGCGCTATGGTGAAAGAAATTAAAGCTGACGGCCGGCTGAAAATCGATTTGATCGGCGGCTTCCGTTACAATTCGATTGAAGGGGAATATTGCCAAATTGAAACCGCATCGGGAAAAACGTATACAGGAACCATTTTAATGCATCAAACGTCCGTGCACGTATACAAAGACGCGGGAAAAGCTGAGCGGAATCAAGAGAATATGGAGATTCGCCTTGATGAACCTGTTCACTGCCGGAAAGATACGGAAGAGCTTGGCATTGGCGTCGGAGATTTTGTGTCGTTTGATCCCCGTGTCGAGATCACATCAAGCGGATTTATTAAATCACGCCACTTGGATGACAAAGCAAGCGTCGCCTTATTGCTGCGCTTAATACATCAAATTCAAACAGAAGAAATTGAACTTCCATATACAACTCATTTTCTTATTTCGAATAATGAAGAAATCGGATACGGCGGGAACTCGAATGTTCCTCCTGAAACAGTTGAATATTTGGCGGTCGACATGGGGGCAATCGGTGACGGGCAGGCGACAGATGAATATACAGTATCCATCTGTGTGAAGGATGCAAGCGGGCCGTATCATTATCAGCTGAGAAAGCATTTAGTCCATTTAGCCGAGAAGCATCATATCGACTATAAGCTTGATATTTATCCATACTACGGGTCGGATGCGTCAGCAGCGATCAAATCCGGGCATGATATTGTTCATGGACTCATCGGGCCGGGAATTGACGCTTCGCATGCATTTGAACGCACTCATCAATCATCTCTTCGACATACAGCCAAGCTTCTGTATTATTATGTACAGTCACCGATGGCAGAGGAGAAAGGCGAATGAACATTTATGAGATGAAAAGCACATTCGGCTGGGAGGGAGATGACGGCTTAGGGGAACAGCTGATTCAGCAAATCCTCGCCGGAGAAAAAACAGCCACGTGCGCCCCGAAATCTTTATATTCAAAAGATGAATTGAGTGAAGTGTATCAAACGGCGGGACAGCTTGTTACCGTTTATGATAAGCATGACAATCCGAGATGCAATATAAAAGTGACAGATGTGTTTGAAACGACCTTTGGAGCACCTGATATGAGGTTAGTCAAAGGAGAGGGCAATGGAGATCGAATTGAGAAATTTCAGGAAGACCATCGGATGGCATGGGCGGAACTGATCAAAAACGGTGAATTAGAGCTGAATGAGGATACAGTTTTGATGACAGAGCTGTTTGAGCTTGTTCATGACTAAAAAAAGCCTGCGGGGCAAGAACCCCGCAGGCTTTTCATTAACCGGAAATGGTTGCGTTTTGGTCTGCTTTGGCTTGGGACATGACAGTTTCTGCTTTCGCAGGATTAAACATGCCTTCCCATTTAGACATCACAACGGCAGCAAGCGCGTTACCAGTCAGGTTGACAACTGTACGTGCCATGTCCATGATGCGGTCTACGCCGGCAATAAAGGCAAGTCCTTCAGCCGGAACGCCGATAGTGCCAAGTGTCGCAAGCAAGACGACAAAAGAAGTACCAGGCACGGCAGCCATCCCTTTAGATGTGACCATTAGGACGAGCACAAGCGTAATTTGGTGCCAAATCGTCAAATCAATACCGTATACCTGTGCCAAAAACAGCGCGGCAATAGATTGATAGAGAACGGAACCGTCTAAGTTAAACGTATATCCGATTGGAATGACAAATGAAACAATGCCTTTCGGGCAACCGATTTTCTCCATTTTTTCCATGATGCGAGGAAGAACTGTTTCAGAGCTGGACGTACTGAACGCCAGTAAGATTTCGTCCTTCATGTAAGCAAGGAATTTGAAGATGTTGATGCCGGCAATTTTTGCGACAATTCCAAACACGACAATCAAGAAGAAAGCAAGTGCGACATACACCAATCCGACGAGCTTTCCGAGAGAAAGAAGAGAACCGAGTCCAAATTTAGACACAGTCACTCCGATAAGCGCGAAAACACCGAATGGAGCCACTTTCATCACGAGGTTTACAACGTGGAACATGGCATGGGACACACCTTCAAAAAAGGCTAATACAGGCTTGCCTCTTTCACCGATCGCAGAAATACCCAATGCAAATAGCACCGTAAAGCAGATGATGGCAAGAAGATCTCCTTCGACTAAGGATTGGAAGAAGTTTGTCGGCACAATATGTAGGAACGTATCAGCTACTGTTTTATTACTTTGCTCTTTTTCAGTTTCGACATATTGACTGATGTCTGATTTTTGAGCTTCGTGTATATTAACTCCTGTACCCGGATGGAAGATGTTTGCAAGTGCTAGTCCGAGAATGATGGCAAAAGTCGTAATGATCTCGAAGTACAGAATCGTTCTGAAGCCTAATTTACCGACTTGCTTTCCATTTCCTGCGCCGGCTACACCGATGATTAAGCTGGAGACAACAATAGGAATCACTATCATTTTGATTAAGCGTAAAAAGAGATCCCCGATTGGCTGCAGGTAAGCAGGCAATGCTGGGTTGCCGTACCAAATAACGCCAACAATAACACCTAGAATAAGTCCAACGAATATTTGTGTGGCTAATCCAAACTTTATTCTTTTCATAGATTACCTCCCAAAACAAAGTATCAACATATATCATGAATTGACATATATTTAATCTCACTATTAGATCAAATTATAATAGATAAGAAATGAATTCGTCTATAGTAAATTATATTTAGAAAATAAATAATATTGTAAAACACAATATAAATCACCAGAATTATCTAAAAACGGGTGAGCTTTGACCTAACCTGACTATTATTTAAATATATAGAAGTTAAACGAATAAAAAAATCTCACACTTTATGTGTGAGATTTTCGCCCCTTTACATATCATTTATTTTTATACAGTCGCTGCAAATATTTATATAACATTCATGCTGTTCATCTATCTTTTTTCCGCATTCTGCACACTTTTTCGGAGGCAGGTTTCTAAAAAAATCAGTCATTTTTTCTAGCATAACCAATCCCTCTTTCCCCTTTGTAGTGTCTTCATTGTAATATAACAGTTTTGAAAAATCAATAACTGTTTTGATACAATGTTTAAAACATGCTTTTTTTAAGAAAAATGGGTATATTGAAGGGGGATCAATTTTCTTGAGAAGATAGGAGGACATTATGAAAGTTACAGTTATCGGATGCTATGGCGGTTTTCCGGCCGCAAATGAAGCGACGTCGGGCTATTTGTTTCAGTCAGGTGATTACTCGTTGCTTGTCGATTGCGGCAGTGCAGTATTATCGAAGCTGTTTGGATATGTACCGGCGGAAAAGCTGAATGCGGTGATTCTGTCTCATTATCACCATGACCATATCGCAGATATCGGGCCGCTGCAATTTGCCAAGCAGGTCGGTTCGTTTCTCGGCAAAGGAGAGCATACGCTCCCGATTTACGGACATGATGCTGATATAGAACAGTTTCAAAAGCTTACATATAAAACACATACGAAAGGAATTGCCTATCAGCCGGATCAGCCGTTGACTGCCGGTCCGTTTACAATCACCTTTTTAAAAACGATTCACCCGGTGACGTGCTATGCCATGCGGATTACTGATGGCAGCCATACTGTCGTTTATACGGCAGATTCCAGCTATCAGGATTCATTTATTCCGTTTTCGGAAAATGCCGATTTATTGATCTCAGAATGCAATTTTTATGCCGATCAAGACGGGACAAGCGCAGGCCATATGAACAGCCTGGAAGCCGGGCGAATTGCAAAAGAAGCGGGAGCGGGAAAGCTGCTGCTGACGCATTTGCCTCATTTCGGCGTTCATAACAATCTTCGCGAAGAAGCGAAAACTGTTTTTAACGGCGAAGTGAATATTGCAACATCAGGTTTTGTGTGGGAAGGATAAAGGAGGAGCACCATGTTATTTATCGACAATCAAAATATCAATGATCCGCGGATCAACCTTGCTATCGAGGAGTACTGTGTAAAACATTTAGATCCTGAACAGCCGTATTTGCTCTTTTATGTGAATCAGCCGTCTATTATCATTGGCAAAAACCAAAATACAATAGAAGAAATCAATACAAAATATGTAGAAGAAAACGGGATTATCGTCGTCCGCCGTTTATCAGGCGGAGGCGCTGTGTATCATGACCTCGGGAATTTGAACTTCAGCTTTATTACAAAGGACGACGGAGACAGCTTTCATAACTTCAAAAAGTTCACTGAGCCGGTGATTCAGGCGTTACATCAGCTCGGGGTTGAAGCGGAATTGAGCGGCCGGAACGACATTGTAGCGGGTGGCCGGAAAATATCCGGAAACGCCCAGTTTTCGACTAAAGGACGCATTTTCAGCCATGGCACCCTCATGTTTGATTCTGCCATTGATCATGTTGTGTCAGCATTAAAGGTGAAAAAGGATAAAATTGAATCAAAAGGCATCAAATCAATCAGAAGCCGCGTGGCAAACATCAGTGAGTTTCTTGATGATAAAATGACCACGGAGGAATTCCGCAGCCATTTGCTTCGGCATATTTTCAACACAAATGACATTCAAAACGTGCCGGAGTATAAGCTGACAGAAAAAGATTGGGAGGTTATTCATCAAATTTCGAAAGAGCGCTATCAGAATTGGGATTGGAACTACGGCCGCTCACCGAAATTTAACCTTAATCATTCAAAACGTTATCCGATCGGGTCAATTGATTTACGCTTGGAAGTCAAGAAAGGCAAAATTGAGGACTGCAAAATCTTCGGAGATTTCTTCGGTGTCGGTGATGTATCTGAAATTGAGAACCTGCTGGTCGGAAAACAATATGAACGCAGCGCCATTGCTGATGTGCTGGAAGGTGTGAATCTCAAGCATTACTTTGGGAACATTACGAAAGAGGATTTCCTTGATCTGATTTATTAAGGCGAAACACATTGTTTGAAAGAGCGATTGTGTTTTTGAAATAATGGAGGCAGGAGGGATTCACATGAAAGTGTTGTTAATCGGAGCGAACGGACAAATCGGACAAAGACTCGTTTCCCTATTCCAAGATAACCCTAGCCATTCCGTCAGAGCGATGGTCAGAAAAGAAGAACAGAAAGCGTCTCTCGAAGCTGCCGGTGCAGAAGCTGTGCTTGCGAATCTGGAAGGCAGCCCGGATGAAATCGCCGCCGCGGCAAAAGGCTGCGACGCGATCATTTTCACAGCGGGTTCCGGCGGCAGCACTGGCTATGATAAAACGCTGCTGGTTGATCTGGACGGAGCGGCAAAAGCCATTGAAGCTGCGGATATCGCGGGCATCAAACGGTTCATTATGGTCAGCACCCTGCAAGCCCACAACCGTGAAAACTGGAATGAATCACTTAAACCTTATTATGTGGCCAAGCATTACGCTGATAAAATTCTCGAATCCAGCGGTTTAACCTATACAATTATCCGTCCGGCAGGCCTTCGCAATGAGCCTGGAATGGGAAGTGTTTCAGCAGCCGCTGATCTGGAACGGGGATTCATTTCCCGTGATGACGTGGCGAAAACGGTCATTGCTTCTTTAGATGAAACCAATACGGAAAATCGGGCTTTTGATCTGACAGAAGGAGATACACCGATTGCCGAAGCATTAAAGAAGCTATAACAGGAATGACACTCGGGGCTTTTTGCTCTTGAGTGTTTTTTTGTGTTTCTCTATAATGAAAGAGAAAGCTTATCTTCAATAATGAATGACTGTTCATTCACTATAAGGGGTGGGAGAATGAATCTCGTTTCGAAATTGGAAGAGACAGCATCTGAGAAGCCCGACAGCATCGCATGCAGGTTTAAGGATCACATGATGACGTATCAGGAGCTGAATGAAAGAATTCAG
The DNA here is from genome assembly GCF_016757475.1 of Bacillus sp. RHFS10. Classification (NCBI taxonomy): domain Bacteria; kingdom Bacillati; phylum Bacillota; class Bacilli; order Caryophanales; family Bacillaceae; genus Bacillus; species Bacillus sp. RHFS10. The sequence continues at coordinate 194,938 of NZ_JAESPO010000004.1, read as the reverse complement.
CGGTTTGCGGACGGCCTTCAGGAAGCCGGTATGGAGAAAGGGGACCATCTTGCTTTGCTGCTTGGCAATTCGCCGGATTTTATCATCGCATTTTTTGGTGCGTTAAAGGCTGGGGTCGTGGCCGTGCCTATCAATCCGATGTATACGCCGACAGAAATCGGTTATATGCTGACAAATGGCGATGTAAAAGCGATCGTGGGTGTTGATCAGCTTTTGCCGCTTTATGAAAGCATGCATGAATCACTGCCGAAGGTTGAGCTCGTCATTTTATGTAAGACGGGAGATGCCGAGCCCGAAGCTTCAGACCCAGAGGTCAGAATGAAAATGACAACGTTTGCAAAAATAGCGCGCCCGACATCTGCCGCTAAACAAAGCCCAAAGCTTGTTCCTGATGATAACGCGGTTATTTTATATACGTCAGGAACGACCGGAAAACCGAAAGGCGCGATGCTGACCCATCAAAATCTGTACAGCAATGCCAACGATGTCGCCGGCTATTTGGGAATGGATGAGAAGGACAATGTCGTCTGCGCTCTTCCTATGTTTCACGTGTTTTGTTTAACGGTCTGCATGAATGCTCCGCTGATGAGCGGCGCAACTGTCTTAATTGAACCTCAATTCAGTCCGGCATCTGTTTTTAAGCTCGTTAAGCAGCAGCAGGCGACCATTTTTGCAGGTGTTCCTACGATGTATAATTACTTGTTTCAGCATGAGAACAGCAAGAAAGATGATTTTTCTTCCGTCCGGCTGTGCATTTCGGGAGGCGCAGCCATGCCAGTCGCGCTGCTGACGGCGTTTGAAGAAAAATTCGGCGTTACCATTTTGGAAGGCTACGGGCTCTCGGAAGCCTCACCTGTTACATGCTTTAACCCGTTTGACAGAGGCAGAAAACCGGGCTCCATCGGGACAAGTATTTTACATGTCGAAAACAAGATCGTAGATCCCCTCGGACGCGAGCTGCCCGATCATCAGGTCGGCGAATTGATCGTAAAAGGCCCCAATGTGATGAAGGGCTATTATAAAATGCCGATGGAAACAAAGCATGCGTTAAAAGACGGGTGGCTTTATACGGGGGACTTAGCGAGACGGGATGAGGACGGCTATTTTTACATTGTTGACCGTAAAAAAGACATGATCATTGTAGGAGGATACAACGTGTATCCTCGTGAGGTGGAGGAAGTGCTGTACCGCCACCCGGATGTCAAGGAGGCGGTTATCATCGGCGTGCCGGACGCCCAAAGCGGGGAAGCGGTAAAAGGGTATGTTGTACCGAAACACTCTGGCGTAACAGAAGCAGACATCATGCAGCACTGTGAAAAACATCTGGCAAAATACAAACGGCCTGCCGCCATAACGTTTCTTGACGACATTCCGAAAAACGCGACGGGGAAAATGCTCAGGCGGGCGCTGAGAGATATTTTGCCTCAATAATATGAAAAAGCGAAGCGGCGAAGCTTCGCTTTTTCATTTTCAATCCTTTGCTTCTTTTTTCACAATGTTCAGCAGCGCCTTTGTGTCGCTTTTATTTAATTTGTAGTACGTGCCGTCCTTCAAATAAACGGCTTGCTGGCTGCCGTCAATCCATAGTCTGAATGAGTCGTACCGGTCTTTATGAAACTTGATTGTCCCTTCGTAATCAGGGGTTGATGTTTTGTCTGTCTTCAGCTGTTTTCCCTGATTCATAATGTCCAGCATATCTTTGACATTCTGCCTTCTTTCGATCTCGATATCTTCCCCGCCGCTTGAAGACAGCGTGATCAAATCCGCATCTACCGATTGATACACATCACCTGACCGGCTGTAAAGATAGAAAAATGCAAGAAACACAAGACCGATAACCACGATGGCTGCCACTAATTTTTTCATTTGCATCACTCCAAACATTGTTAGTTTTCCCAGTGATCGGGCTTTCCATGCTTAAAAGGGCGGAAAAGTACGGCGCATAGCTTGGTTCTAAAAATTTGAATTTATGATTACAATAGAAGTAACGGGTTGATGTGAGGAGTGAGGCGTTATGCGCAAGTGGATTGCGGCGGCAGGGCTTGCTTACGTGCTGTACGGGCTGTTTTTTTATTGGTATTTTTTTCTGTCCGGTGATTCCGCAGTACCGGAGGCTGTGAAAGGGACGCAGGCTGACCCGGCTTCTTTTATGAAGCCGTCTGAATTGGCAGTGGCGGAGCAGTATTCAAATGTAAAGAATTTTTTATTTTTTATCGGGATTCCTCTTGATTGGTTTCTGTTCTTTGTATTGCTGGTCAGCGGCGTTTCAAAGAAAATAAAGAAATGGATGGAAGCGGCCGTGCCTTTTCGGTTTTTGCAGATCATTGGTTTTGTGTTTGTGCTTTCGCTGATCACAACGTTGGTGACGCTGCCTTTAGATTGGATAGGCTATCAAGTATCGCTTGATTACAACATTTCCACACAGACAGCGGCCAGCTGGGCTAAGGATCAGGTTATAGACTTTTGGATCAGCTTTCCGATCTTTACGCTTTGCGTTGTTGTGTTTTATTGGCTGATCAAACGGCATGAAAAAAAATGGTGGTTATACGCTTGGCTGTTAACAGTGCCGTTTTCGCTGTTTCTGTTTTTTATTCAGCCTGTCATTATCGATCCTTTATACAATGATTTTTATCCGCTGAAAAACAAAGAGCTTGAAAGCAAGATTTTAGAGCTGGCAGAAGAAGACGAGATTCCGGCTGATCATGTATATGAAGTGAATATGTCTGAAAAAACAAATGCGCTTAATGCCTATGTCACAGGCATCGGAGCCAACAAACGGATTGTATTGTGGGATACGACGCTGAACAAACTTGACGATTCAGAAATTCTCTTTATTATGGGCCACGAAATGGGCCATTATGTCATGAAGCACGTCTATATCGGATTGGCTGGCTATTTGCTCGTGTCGCTCGCTGGATTTTATGTCATTGATAAGCTTTATAAGCGGACGGTCCGCTTTACCCGCAGTATGTTTCATTTGGAGGGACGGCATGACCTTGCAGCCTTGCCGCTGTTGCTGCTTTTGGTGTCTGTTTTGAGCTTTGCGGTCACGCCTTTTTCTCATGCTGTCTCGCGTTATCAGGAGAATCAGGCTGACCAGTATGGGATCGAGCTGACGGAGAACAGAGAAGCAGCTGTTAAAACGTTTCAGGATTTGGCCGTGACGGGACTGAGCCAGGTTGATCCTCCGGTGCTTGTAAAAATTTTTAGAGGCAGCCACCCTTCGATTATGGAGCGGATTCAACACGCGGAAAAAGAAGAGAATAAACCAGAACAGGATTATGACAAATAAAAAGAAGCAGGTATGGAGGAACCTGCTTCTTTTTGATATTATTGTGCAGCTGCTTGTACATTGATTAACCCTTTTCCATAATAGAAAGAGCTTCCAAGGTATGTTGTAGTGCTCTCTAAACGATTACGGACTTGTGTGTTTGTCCAAGTCGGGTGCTTAGAAAGAATTAAAGCGGCTGCTCCGGCAACGTGAGGAGTCGCCATTGACGTTCCGTTGTAAGCGCCGTAAGTGCCTCCAGGAAGTGTGCTTTGGATAGATACGCCAGGAGCCATCACATCAAGCTCAGAACCTACGCTTGAGAATGAAGCTCTTTGGTTGCTGCTGTTTACCGCACCTACCGCGATGGTAGAAGGATATTTCGCAGGATAGCCGACCGTGCTTGAGCTTCCGGACGTGCCTTCGTTTCCGGCTGCAGCAGCAACGACAATACCGCTGGAAACGGCTTTATCAACTACTGTTTTCAGCGCTGTAGAACCAGAAGGTCCGCCAAGACTCATGTTGATCACGTCCATATTGTTGGAAATGGCCCACTCAATGCCGTTAATTATCCAGCTGTATTGGCCGCTTCCTGTTGAATCAAGAACTTTTACTGCATATAACGATGCGTTCGGCGCTACGCCCAGAACACCGATGGAGTTATTAAGAGCGGCAATCGTACCGGCTACATGCGTGCCGTGAGAACTGCCGTCTTGGTATGGGTTTGTTTCAGAAGGTACGAAGCTTGCTCCGCCTCTCACGTTTAAGTCAGGATGAGAAGAGTCAATTCCGCTGTCGATAACAGCTACTTTTACGTTAGACCCTGTGTAGCCTTGAGAGTGAAGAGCCGGCGCTTTAATTTGAGAAATGCCGTAAGGGACAGATTGCGCATATTCATGTGCAATATGATCTTCTTCCACATATGCAACGCTCGGATCTTGTTTCAATTCTTTTACTGTTTTTGCATCCAATGTTGCTGCGGCTGCGTTAACATACTTAAACTGCTTTTGAACTTTTCCGCCTTTCTCAGAAATAACATCCTTTTTCTTGGCGGAGCTCATGGCACTCATTGTCTGTTTAAATCCTACAATGTACTTCTTTTCTGTACTGCTTTTTCCGGCGGCCTGCGCAGACATGTTGCTGAACGCCATCGTAAAGATTAACGTTAACGCAAACAACAAGCTGATCCACAAATTTTTGTTTCTCACTCTTTACACTCTCCCTTTTTTAAAATTCAGACTAGACTTACTTAAAAGACTATTCTGTTAATTTATTGTAATAGATGGAATCATATTTTAGTAGACCTATTTTTTTGCGATGATTTTATCTCTATTTAGGTATATCATCTCTCGCAATTTCTGTAGAGTCTCGAAGCAACTAATTTCATACAGAAAAGAATGAAATTAGACATGAGCAAATGTTCATTATGTTGAAATGCCAAGCTTTTTCAGGTTAAATGCTCCTGAGCCCTAGCAAATTCCTGTCGAAAAAAATCCTTCAAATGACCTGCATGTGTTTCCGTGAGGTCAATGGATATTATCGTGATATTTTTTCTATGTATGATGATAAAAGTATTCTGAAAAATGAACTTTGCAGAAAATTCTATTAAAGTTAAAAAAAGCGATTATAGAGAGGGAGGAAGAAATGAGATGAACATTCGCCAAGCAAAGACATCAGATGCAGCAGCCATCACGCCGTTATTTAACCAGTATCGGGAATTTTATAAGCAGGCGTCCGATCTGAAAGGGGCAGAGGCTTTTTTGAAAGCGCGTCTGGAAAATCACGAGTCTATTATTTTGATAGCTGAAGAAAATGGAGAATTCATAGGTTTTACCCAGCTCTATCCAACGTTTTCTTCTGTGTCAATGAAAAGAATCTACATATTAAATGACTTATTCGTCGCTCCTCATGCGCGAACAAAGGGAGCTGGCGGGCAGCTGCTGTCTGCCGCAAAGGATTATGCTGCGGAAAACGGGGCAAGTCGTTTATCGCTTCAGACTGAACACCACAACCTGACGGCAAGAAGCTTATATGAGCAAAACGGCTATGAAGAGGATACTGCATTTGTCCATTATCGTCTCAATGTGCCGGCGAAGTGAAATTGAAGCTTGATGATTTGGTTTTTGGAACATTCTTCGGTTACAATAAAAACGAAAAGGAGTGTACCGAATGTCAACGTTATTTCAAGCATTGCTGGCAGAGGAAAATGCCGATGATGTTTCAGTCCATGTGAAAACCATGTCAACAGAGGATTTGCCGAAAGATGGTGTCCTGATTAAAATGGCTTATTCCGGCATCAATTATAAAGATGGTCTGGCTGGAAAAACGGGCGGCAATATCGTCAGAGAGTATCCGCTTATTTTGGGCATTGACGCCGCGGGTACGGTCGTCTCTTCCAATGACCCGCGTTTTGCCGAGGGGGATGAGGTCATTGCGACAAGCTATGAGCTCGGTGTCTCCCGCGATGGCGGATTAAGTGAATATGCTTCAGTGCCTGGTGACTGGCTGGTGCCTTTGCCGCAGAATCTTTCGTTAAAAGAAGCGATGGTGTACGGAACGGCGGGATTTACCGCGGCGTTATCGGTGCACCGGCTTGAACAGAACGGCCTGTCTCCGGAAAAAGGGAGCGTGCTTGTCACTGGAGCAACCGGCGGTGTCGGCGGAATTGCAGTATCGATGCTGAACAAGCGGGGCTATGATGTGGCGGCAAGCACCGGAAACCCGGAGGCCGCTGATTATTTGAAGCAGCTTGGTGCAAGCGAAGTGATCAGCAGGGAAGATGTCTATGACGGAACGCTTAAGGCGCTGTCCAAGCAGCAATGGCAGGGAGCGGTTGATCCTGTCGGCGGAAAACAGCTTGCCTCGGTTCTAAGCAAAATCCAATATGGCGGATCTGTCGCGGTAAGCGGTTTAACCGGCGGGGGAGAAGTGCCTGCAACGGTGTATCCGTTCATTCTTCGCGGGGTCAGCCTGCTCGGAATCGATTCAGTGTACTGTCCGATGGATGTCAGAGCCACTGTGTGGGAGCGCATGTCTTCTGATCTTAAACCAGATCAGCTGCTGGCCATCGTGGATAGGGAAGTATCGTTGGCGGAAGCGCCGGCTGCGCTAAAAGATATTTTGCAAAATCGCATTCAAGGAAGAGTCATTGTGAAGCTTTAACAGGATCAGCTTGCAGAGAAAAGCTATGTTTTTCTGCAAGCTTTTTTATGTACATGGGTTTGTACTGCTGCGCCCTGAAAATAATTTTTCATTTGCCATTATCGTCCTGCTTCATTACAATGAAAAACAAGTTTTTCCTGTAAGCTGAACTTTCTCTTCTCATTTCAAAAAAAGTTAGTGATAATGATTCTCATTCCGTGTTATACTATCTCTTGGATATCTTACCCTTAGAAACTACATACAGGAGAGACTTGGACATATGAAAAAAGCACTGATGATTCTTACAGTTTTGCTTCTTTCTGTTTTAACAGCGGCCTGCTCGTCTTCAAGCGGCAATCAAAACAGCAAAGAAAATAAAGTAGCGGTAACACACGATTTAGGGAAGACAAATGTGCCTGAGCATCCGAAGCGGGTTGTTGTGCTTGAACTTGGTTTTATCGACACGCTGCTTGATCTCGGCATTACACCTGTAGGGGTGGCCGATGACAATAAAGCTAAGCAGCTGATTAACAAGGATGTGCTGAAGAAAATTGACGGCTACACATCTGTCGGCACCCGCTCACAGCCAAGCGTGGAAAAAATCGCTTCATTAAAACCGGATTTAATTATTGCCGATACGACCCGGCATAAAAAGGTATACGATCAGCTCAAAAAAATCGCACCGACGATTGCGCTTGATAATTTAAACGCGGATTATCAGGATACAATTGACGCTTCACTTACGATTGCAAAAGCGGTCGGCAAGGAGAAGGAAATGGAGAAAAAGCTGACGGCGCATGAGGAAAAGCTCAATGAGACAAAACGAAAAATCAGTGCTAACAGCGAATCCGTGCTGTTAATTGGAAATACAAATGATACAATTATGGCCAGAGATGAAAATTTCTTTACATCCAGACTTTTAACACAGGTCGGCTATCAATATGCGATCAGCACGTCAGATAACAGTGAATCAGGCAATGGCGGCGACTCAGTGAACATGAAAATGACACTTGAGCAGCTGCTGAAAACAGATCCGGATGTCATCATCCTGATGACAGGAAAAACAGATGACATTGACGCGGACGGCAAACGCCCGATCGAAAAGAATGTGCTTTGGAAGAAGCTGAAGGCAGTGAAAAACGGCCATGTGTACCACGTGGACCGTGCGGTATGGTCTCTGCGCCGCAGTGTGGACGGAGCGGATGCCATTTTGGATGAGCTTCAGCGAGAGATGCCGACTGTGAAGAAATAAAAGGAAAAGACAGGCAAACGCCTGTCTTTTCTTATTTGATAAAGCCGGATAAGTGGCTGTTGATGTTATAGTCTTTAATCCGCCATTTCTCTTCTGCAAATTCAATGTTGCTGAGGCAGGCGTTGACGAGGCGCGTGCTTTGCAGCTCTGGGTCACCGCCGGAAATTTCCGTCAGCAGTGCGTGAATCGCTGCACCGTGAGCGACGATCAGCACCTTCTGGTTTGGATACGCGTGATTTACTTTGACCAAACCGCCCATCAGCCTGTCAGTGAGTACTTCTAACGTTTCCATATTCGGATAGATTTTATCCGGATAGCGCTTTGTCCGTTCTTCCAGCAGCATGCCCTCCGCATCGCCGTAATCGCGTTCTTTAAAGTCATCCATTTCCACAATCGGAAGATGCAGATATTCATTAATGATTTCCGCGGTTCTTTTCGCTCTTTTCAGCGGGCTCGTCACAATGACATCCCAAGAAAAATCCTTTACATATTCTCCGGTTTCTCTTGCTTGGCGTTCACCTGTCGCGTTCAGCGGAATATCGGTTTTGCCTTGGCATTTTTGCTGCAGGTTCCAATCGGTTTCTCCATGTCTTACTAAGCAAACGGCTGTCATAAAATCCCCTTCCTGACTTTGGTCATATCGCTATTATACTAAATCAATAGCACGCATCCTATGAAAAAGCCTATGCCATAATTTCAAATAATAAAGCAAGACCGATTCCGCCGCCGCTTCCGATGGCCGCAACGGCATATTGACAGTCTGTCCGTCTTTGCGCTTCATAAAACAATCTGGTTACCAGAGCTGCACCTGATGCGCCGTACGGATGGCCGAGGGCTAACGCGCCGCCGCGAACATTGATTTTTGAAAAGGGGATGCCGAGTTCTTGAGAGCAGACACAAATTTTGACGGCAAAGGCTTCATTGATTTCATATAAATCGATATCATCAGGTGTTAAATTGTGTGTGATTAAGAGATTACGGATCGCATCAACCGGTGCAGCGGGCGGATAGTTTGGGTGAATCCCGCTGACGGCGCTGCCGATAAACCGGAGCACAGGCTTAAGCCCTAGGGCTGCCGCTTTTTCTTCTTCCATTACAAGGAGAGCGGCCGCTCCGTCTGATATGCCGCTGCTGTTGGCTGCTGTAACCGTTCCGGAGCTGGTGTCGAAAACCGGTTTTGCACGGGAAATAATCGCTTCTATCGGCCGCTTTTTCAGAAATGCTTCGTCCATCTCTAATTCGCCGAGAGGAACAATTTCTTGACGGTAAAATCCACCATCATGTGCGTTTCTGCTGCGTTGTTGGCTAAGAAGCGCATATTCATCCTGCTTTTTTCTGCTAATGGAATAGCGTGCTGCCGTATATTCCGCTGCGATGCCCATGTCGGGATCACCAATTGTATCTGGAGAAAAGCGGGCCCGTTCTGAAAAAGGTGATTGGCTGCTGCTTTCTGAGCCGCCCGCGATATACATCGTGCCGGCACCCGCTTGAATGAGACTGCAGGCATAGCGTACAGCTTCAAGGCCGGAGCCGCACTGTCTGTCAATCGTCATCCCGGGAACCGATAAAGGCAGTCCGGCTTGCAGAGCTGACAGTCTGGCGAGATTGCCGCCTCTGCCGGTTGCGTTTCCGAGAATCACCTCGTTGATTTGATCCTTTAGCTTTCGGCTGAGACAGCTGATGATTGGAGCCGCCAAATCCTCCGGGAGAAAGTGATTCAGCAGCCCGTTTTGTTTTCCAAAGATTGTTCGTTTTGCATCAACAATAACCGCATTCAAGTTACACTGCACCCTCTTCTAGCCATTTCCTCACGCTGGAACGGGCGATTTTTCCGCTGCTCGTTTCCGGCAAGCAGTTTGTAAACACCCATTTTTTCGGAATTTTGTAGGATGCCAGTTTCTGTTTGCACAAGGCTTTCAGCTTTCTGGCATCAGTGTTTCCGTGAATGACAGCTACAGCGATTTCTCCCCAATACTCGTCCGGGATTCCAACGACAGCCGCGTTTTCAACCTCTGGACAGGAGAGAAGCACACGTTCAACTTCTTCTGGGAAAATATTTAACCCTCCGTACACAATCATCCCGTTTTCTCTTCCTGATATGTATAGAAAGCCATCCTCATCGACACAGCCCATATCATCCACTGTCATCCAGCCGGATTCATCTAGTGCGCTGCCGTTGACATAGCCGGAAAACCGCATCGGGCTTTTGACAAATATTTTTCCGATTTCTCGGGGCTGACAGCGTTCTCCCGCAGCGCTGCGGATTTCAATCTGGACGTTGTGAAAAGGGCGGCCAGCTGAATGCGGCTTCCGTTTGCTGTCTTCCGGTGAGGAATATGTCACAAAGCTAAGCTCTGATGTGCCGTAAAAATCGTATAGCTTGAGATGAGGCCATTTTGCGGCCAGCTTATTCTTAGATTCTGTCGGCCAGTCTGCACCTGATGAAATGATTTTGACAGGACTGTTGGGAAACGCCTCAATTCGGGAAAGGGCGTCTGTCATCGTCGGTACGGTATAGAGAACGCTGACAGATTTACCGTTCAGCCATTCCTTCGCTTGAGTAGGGGAGAATTTTTTCAGCAAGCAAACGGTTCCCCCGAGAAACAAGGTGCTGACAGCCCCATATAGGAAGTGAGAGGACATTAACGTCCCGGGAATCAGAACCTTATCATCTGATGAAATAGAAAAATCAGTTTCCGTACACGTAAAGCTCTCCATCCATGAGCGGTGAGATCGTGTGAAGGCCTTCGGTTTTCCTGTCGAGCCAGACGTAAATCCCATATAAAAAGGGTGCTCTTGATCAATGATAGGCACGGGATCAGCGGATGCCTCCGAAATATCTGCCATACAGTTATCCAGCAAAACAACAGGTGTCTTGTTATCTATCAGTTTGTTTTCGAAAAAGGCTGAAGTCACCACAAGATCCGCATCACTTATGGACAGCCGCTCCTTGCATTCAGCCGCGCTCCAGCGTGTGTCGATAGGAACTGCCGTGCACCCCGCCGCTGCAGCTCCGGCAAACAGCTGTAAAAACGCCAGGCTGTTCGGGAGCAGGATCGCCACACGGTTTGGCATGTTCGGCTGCGACCGCAGCCAATTTGCGGTTTGAGAGACTAGTTGAGCCCAGTCCCTGTATGTGATTTGCTCCGATTCAGTTTGGATCGCCACACGGCCTGGTGATCTTTCGGCAATAGATGAATAGGTATGAGTAATTGTCATGGAATCAGCCTCCTTTCGTAAACATCGTATCAGAAAGAGACAAGGCTTGGGTGATTTTTATCGCCAGAAACGCAGATACAGCTGCTTTTATCAAATCACCAGGCACATACGCAAGGCTCATGAAGGCGGCCTGTGACAAATCAATATGCATGATAAAAGCTTGTACTGGTATACCGAGCAGATAAATAAAGATGATTCCGAATACAATATGTGTGAAAAAGAGACGCAATACAGTCACTTTTCGCAGTCTGGAAACGGCTAAACTGATCAGCCACGAAGCGAAGGGATAAGCGATCAAAAAGCCTGCGCTCGGCCCGAAAAAAACGCCAAACCCGCCTCGGCCGCCGGGCAAAAGAGGCGCTCCGAAGGCAACGAGCAGCAAAAAGACAAGCTGGCTTAAGAAAGCAGACTTAGGCTTGAGGATGCTGCCTGCCAGCATCACACCAAGCGTTTGTAATGTAATCGGAACGGGTGTAAATGATAAGAAGAGAGGAGGCATAAAGCCAAGCACTGCCATCAGTGCGGTAAAAATGGCAATATGCATCATGTCTATTAATCTCAGCATGTGAAATCCTCCAAACAGTAATAAAATATGGTTATACAATAAATGCAGGTCATTATTATGTCAACTAATTTTTAATTTTAGTTAACAATATAAGCGTGAAAAAACCGGCTGCTTGGCAGACCGGTTTTTGATGTTTATTCTTCTGTCAGGATAACAAGCGAATCAACAGATGCGGCCACGTGAGAAACGGCGCGGCTGACTTCCTGAAGCCCTCCGAGAAAGGCCTGCAAATCGACGTCGATTTTGCCTGATTGCTCTTTGCTGACTTTCATGCTGTGGACGATTTCATCGAATAGGCGGTTAATTTGCGTCATTTTTTCTTTACTATCGCCGACTAGCCCATTCACGTCTTTGATATGCTTTGAGACGATTTCGATTTGTGTATTCGTATTGTTCACAAGCTCAGACACGGTAGAGACCGTTTTTTTCGTGTCCTCAGAAAGCTTCCGCACTTCATTAGCCACTACCGCGAAGCCTTTACCGTGTTCACCGGCGCGGGCAGATTCAATAGAAGCATTGAGCGAGAGGAGGTTTGTTTGTTCAGCAATGCCAGTGACAATGCCGAAGATTTTTTCAATTTGCTGTGCGATTTCATCTAGCTTGACCATTTCTTTTTCAATTTTGACAAGGCTCGTGTCAATTTTATTCATCTGTTTTTGCTGGATTTCAAGCTCTTTTTTTCCGCCGATCGACTTTTCTTCAACGGTGCCGGATGTCACTGTGCCGGCTTTCGATGCTTCAGAAATGCCTTCAGATTTGTCCACAAGCTCTTGAACAGATCTGCTCGTTTCTGAAAACAGATTTGCAATCGACCCAGAGGTTTCTTGAATTTTCTGGTGAAGAAGGTTTTTCTTTTCCTCTTGTTCATCACGGGTTTGATTGTACTCGCTTTGAAACGCTTCGAGAACAAGCTGCTGTTCCAAGTTCAAGATTTTAGTTGTCGCTTTAATTGCTTTCAGCAGTTCCTTATGGTCTGTAATAGACGTTTCGTAAATGTTAATCATTGACAGGAGTAATTCTTGAAAGGCGCCCATATACCATTTTGGCTGAAGGCCGATTCTTAAATGAATGGAGGCGATTCGGTTTCGCTTTTCGATAAATTCATCATTGATAACGCCTGCAAACATTTCCTGAATATGCCGTTTTAACGTTTGTTTTAAGCGGTCAACTGAGCTGTGGTCATGAATGATATCCATCAATGAGCTTTCATGGTCAAGGTTTTTATAAAACGCATCGACGATGAAAACGATGTTTTCTTGGATTAGTGGCTGAAGCTGCTCTAAAGCGGAAAGCTCGGCATCTCCTAATCTGACCATTTTGAGCTGTTTTTTAACATCCGCATGTTTGTTTGTGAGCTGAATGCGGTTTTTTTGCTGTCCGTTTGAATCAGAAAAATAGGTTTCTTGTTTTCTATCTTTTTTAAATAACAATACTGTGATCCCCCTTGGGAAAAATATAATGTTTACCTTTTGGCTTTTTAAGCCTTTTTCTTTTTTATCGGTCAAGGGGAACGTGAATGAAGATACAGATGAAAAATATTTATAAAAACCGTTCACTAAAATGAACGGTTTAATCAAAGTCAATTTGTTTTAATGGCTTGATGGCAGGACCTTCAACAATTTCGCCGGTTGGCTTAAAGCGGGATCCGTGGCACGGACAATCCCATGTATGCTCGCCGTCGTTCCAGTCGACCTCGCAGCCTAAATGGGTGCAAGTCGTATCGACGAGATGAAGGCAGCCTTTTTCATCTCTGAATGCCCCCGCACGTCTGCCGTTGATGGTGACGGCTTTTCCTTCACCCGGCGCGATCTCTTCAAACTGGACGTCAGGCTTTTCAAGCTTTCCTTTAATGAAATGCTTGGCGACATCGGCATTGTAAGAAATCACTTTCTGCAGTCCGGGGTTCAGATGGAAACGGGACGGCGTGAAAATGCTTTCGTATGGATTGGCTTTTTTCTCCACAAGGTCTGACAATAGAGTGGCCGCGACAGCTGATGACGTCATGCCCCATTTTTTGAATCCGGTCGCTACAAGAATATTGTCCTCCTGTTCCGACATCGGTCCGATGAAGGGAATTTTGTCAATTGTCACAAGATCCTGGGTGGACCAATAATATGGGATGCTTTCGATGCCGATGGTGCTTTCTGCCATTTGTCTCAGTGTTTCGTAATGTGTCGACATGTCTTTTCCTTGGCCGGTTTTATGGCTTTCTCCGCTAAAGAGAATCAGTTTTTCTCCGTTTACGTTTGTATAGCGGAGGGCCACTGACGGCTGATCGATACTCAAATACATGCCCTCGGGATAGTCGATCTTTGGCTTGATGGCGAGGACATAGGATCTGTCAGCGTACATTCTCGCAGAATATAATCCGCCTCCGTCATAAAAAGGGAAGTGGGAACAGCATATGATAAAGCGGCTCTTAATGGCGTGCCGGCTTTTTGTTACCACTTCAGGCCTTTCGCCTTTTTTGACATCAAGCGCAACGGTCTCTTCATAAATCCGTCCGCCTTTTTGAACAATCTGCTCCAGAAGCGCTTTTAAGTATTGAAGCGGATGAAATTGGGCTTGATTTTTCATGACAAGCGCCAGCTTAGAACCTAAGGGAATCGAAAGCTCCTTTATAAGGTCTCTTTCAATGCCAAGCTTTGTGTATGCCTCGTGCTCAGTTCGGATTTTTTTTACAGCGTCTTCATTTGCTGTGTAAAGATATGCATCTTGTTCGCTCCATTCGCAATCAATTTGATGTTCATCCACAATTCCTTTTATGTAATCTATTGCGTTTTGATTGGCTTCATAATAAAGCCTTGCGTGGTTCAATCCGAAATTGCGGATAAATTCATCGTAAATCATGTCATGCTGGGCGGTAATTTTAGCAGTTGTATGGGCAGTGGTGCCATTGAGCACCTGATTTGCTTCAATCAAAACGACACGGAAGCCTCTCTTCGCGAGTTCATATGCCGTTGTAATTCCCGTAATCCCGCCGCCGATTATGGTGACATCACACTCAGTATCCTCTTGAAGCGCCGGAAAAGAAGGCAGGTCAGTTGATGTTTTCCAGTATGTTTCAGGTGCTTCCTTTGCAAAATATTGATTAGCCAAGCCATTATACCTCCAATCAGATTTATTCTTAATTTTTCCATATTCTATCTTTTCATACATAGGGAGCAGGCATTGTTCATAACATAATAGGGTTGAAAAGGAGTGATTGCATTGGCGAATCAAAAAAAGAAAACATTGCCGCCTCAGCACCAGAACCAGCAGCCGGGCTTAGAATATCTCATGGACCCGCGTCCGGTTTTTGATAAGCCGAAGAAAGCGAAAAAATTAGAGGGCAAAACCGCTATTATTACCGGAGGAGACAGCGGAATCGGACGCGCTGTATCGGTGTTATTCGCAAAAGAAGGGGCTAATGTGGTCGTCGTGTATTTAAATGAGCATCAGGACGCCGAGGAAACAAAGCAGTATGTAGAAAAGGAAGGGGGAAAATGCCTGCTGATTGCTGGAGATGTCGGGGATGAAGCGTTTTGCAATGATGTGGTTATGCAGACAAGCCAATCGTTTTCGTCCATTGATATATTGGTCAACAATGCAGCTGAGCAGCATGTCCAGCCCGGCATTGAAAAAATCACAAGCCACCAGCTGGTCAGAACCTTTCAAACAAACATTTTCTCCATGTTTTACTTAACAAAGGCGGTGCTGCCTCATTTAAAAAAGGGGAGCTCCATCATTAATACAGCCTCAATTACCGCCTATAAAGGGAATAAAACGCTGATCGATTATTCAGCGACAAAAGGAGCGATCGTTACGTTTACAAGGTCACTTTCACAGTCGCTTGTTCAGCAGGGCATACGGGTCAATGCAGTAGCGCCGGGTCCTATTTGGACACCGCTTATCCCGGCCAGTTTTTCCGCAAAGGATGTGGAAGTGTTTGGTTCAGATGTGCCGATGGAACGCCCGGGACAGCCGGTGGAAGTGGCGCCAAGCTATCTATACCTTGCCAGCAACGATTCCACCTATGTCACAGGACAGACGATTCACGTCAATGGCGGAACAATTGTGAATGGGTGATAAAAAGCCAATCCTTAAGGATTGGCTTATTCGCTCTGCTTGAGCGCTGCATATTCTTTAGAGAGCGTAAGAAACGCATCTTTATCTTTTTCGTCCAAGGCTTTATTGATTTGGTCCGTCAGCATGGCAAGCCGACGCTTATACAAGGATTCATCGAGCACCATTTGAATGTAGACATCCGTCATTGTGACATCAAATTCTTTTGTTTTTTGCGTGTTGCGGGACTTCATGAGCTCAGTGTACGATTTTTTCTCTTTCATAAAGAATCCCCCCAATGCCTTTTTTATAGTATATGGATAAAGGTCGAAAAAATCAATCAATTTTTATAATTTTTAGACAACTAATACTTGGCAATCTATCGACATATCCTGCAAAATGCCGTAAACCGGAAGATCATATGAATGTAAAATCGGGTTATTACTAGTAATTTAGCGCTAGAAAATATCATTAAAAGATGATTTTAGCTTATTTGTTAAAAAAACCTGTCGTTTTATAAAAACAGATGATAGATTATTAGTATAAATTTTGCAGAAAAAGGATGGAGGCTATAATATGAGTCAGAAAACTGACGCACCTTTAGAATCGTATGAAGTAAACGGCGCAACAATTGCCGTGCTGCCAGAAGAAATTGATGGCAAAATCTGTTCCAAAATTATTGAAAAAGACTGCGTATTTTATGTCAGCATGAAGCCGCTGCAAATCGTCGACAGAAGCTGCCGTTTTTTCGGATCAAGCTATGCGGGAAGAAAAGCGGGAACTTATGAAGTGACAAAAATTTCACACAAACCGCCGATCATGGTGGACCCTTCGAACCAAATCTTTTTATTCCCTACACTTTCTTCGACAAGACCCCAATGCGGCTGGATTTCCCATGTGTACGTAAAAGAATTCAAACCGACTGCATTCGACGATACGGAAGTGACATTTTCGAACGGCAAAACAATGGAGCTGCCGATCTCCTGCAATTCGTTCGAAAACCAGGTTTACCGGACAGCGTGGCTCAGAACCAAATTCCAGGACAGAATCGAACACCGCGTGCCAAAACGGCAGGAATTTATGCTGTATCCGAAGGAAGAGCGGACGAAGATGATTTATGATTTTATTTTGCGAGAGCTCGGGGAGCGGTATTAGAAAATAGAAAGGAGCTGACAAAACAGGACAGCTCCTTCTCCTGCTTAGGCAGTCGGAATTCCTCCGGTGATGCCATATACCTGGGATGTCACATAGCTTGAATTCTCTGAAGCTAAAAATACATAAACATCTGCCAATTCTACTGGCTGGCCTGCACGGTTTAAAGGTGACGGCGGCGTGCCTTGGCCGAATTTCGGGATGTTTTCCTTCGGCTGTCCGCCGGAAATTTGCAGCGGTGTCCAAATTGGCCCGGGCGCTACTGAATTCACTCTTATGCCCTTCGAAGCCAGCTGTTTTCCCAATCCGACGGTAAAGCCGATAATGGCGTTTTTCGTTGCTGCGTAATCTAACAGCATCGGGCTTGGATTGTAGCCTTCAACTGAGGTGGTGGTAATAATTGATGAGCCCTCAGGCAAATACGGAAGCGCCGCTTTTACAATCCAGTAAAGGGAAAAGACGTTTACTTCAAATGTTTTATAGATTTGTTCAGTAGGCAGATCTTCGATGTTTTCGACCGCTTGCTGTTTGCCGGCAACCAGCGCCAACACATCCAGACCGCCAAGTTCCTGATGCGCCTGTTTGACGAAATCCTGGCAGAAGGATTCGTCACTCAAGTCTCCGGGGATCAGTGCTGCTTTTCGCCCTTCTGCTTCTATCAGTTCTTTCACCTCTTCAGCATCAGGCTGTTCCGCAGGCAGGTAGTTAATGGCCACATCGGCGCCTTCCCGGGCGTAAGCAATCGCTGCCGCTCGGCCGATACCGGAATCGCCGCCGGTGACAAGCGCTTTTCGGCCGGTTAGTTTACCCGATCCTTTGTAGCTTTTTTCTCCGCAATCCGGCACTGGCTTCATGTTCTGCTGCAGGCCGGGCGGTTGTTGATATTGTTCGGGAAATTCATCATGAAAAAATGCTGTTAAAGGATTGCTAAGATTTGAATCAGACATCATCAACGCTCCTTTTCTGTTTGGTGTACATTCGTATGTGTACCCCTGAGTATTTTCAGAAAAACATGTTTTGACAGTTTGAATGCTGAAAGACAAGAAAAATCCAACCCTTTTTCCATATTTATCTTGTCAAACTTGACTGTATGAATTAAGATGAAATCCAGCTATAAACAACTAAATATTGGGTATGAGGAGGAGTAAATCGTCATGAAAAAAGCGGCGGCGGTTTTGTTGTCACTCGGTCTCGTTTTCGGTTTTTCATACGGAGCCGGCCATGTGGCGGAAGCCAAAACAAAGGTGAAAGTCTATAAGAACTGCAAGGAGTTAAACAAAGTATACAAAGGCGGGGTGGCCCGCACGTCGAAGGTGAAAAATAAAGGCGGAAAAACGAAGTACAAGCCTTACGTCTCTAAGGCGCTTTATGATGCCAATAAAAAGAAAGACCGCGATAAAGATTATATCGCCTGCGAACGCTAAACAAGAAAAGCAATCTGATGGCCAGATTGCTTTTACTATTTATTGGTTACGCCGCTTGACCGGCCGCAGCGCTTTTCGCTTTTCTTGTCACAAAGCTTACTGCTGCCATGACCGTGATGTTCAAAAGCAGGGCGACGATGCCGACATTTACGTCTTTTGCGGCTTGCGGCAGCGCTGGAAATAAAGTGCTGATCGTTGTTTCCGTCAATGTAATATAAGACACCGCTCCGACACCTGTAAGGATGCCAGCGAAGGCTCCCTGTTTCGTCACTATATTATGCCTGAACAAGCTGAACAGCAGTGCCGGAAATAATTGTGTGACAAGGCTGTAGCCCATTAATAGCAGTGTAACGATGGTATTCCCGCCTTTGAACGTAAAATAAACCGAAATCAGCGCGATCACTGGCACTGCATATTTAGCAAGTGTCGATACGTGCTGTTCTGTCGTGCGGGGTGCGAACACTTTGTACACATTTTTTGCAAACAGGGTGGAAGCTGACATTAAGATCATAGACCCCGGCACAAGCGCCGTCAGCAGTCCGGCAGCGCCGATGATCCCGACAAACCAAGGGTCAAAGGTTTGCAGAGACAGTCTCAAAAGCGATAAATCACCGTCCGCACCTTTCAAACCAGGTACTTGCAGGATAGCGGCAAAGCCGACGAACAGGACGAAGAGCAGGACCAGCTGGTATAAAGGCATGATGATGGCGTTTTTGCGAAAGACTCTTGGGTTTTCGGCTGAATACGAAGCGGAAAATGTATGAGGCCACATATAAAACCCGAGGGCTGTTAAGAGCACGGTTGAACTGAACCACGCCGTACTTTGCCCCGTTTCAGGAAGCGTAAGAAAGCCCGGCTTTGCCGTTTCGATCTGCTGAAACATGTCTTGAAATCCGCCGTAGTAATGAATGGGCAAATACACACCTAAAAACAGAACGACGACCAAAATCATAATGTCTTTCACAACCGATATCCAGGCAGACCCGTGAATGCCGGAAACCATAACGTAAACCGTGATGGAAATGGCGCCGATCCAGATGGCGGCGGCCGGGGAGATTTTGCCGTACGATGTCTCCGATACAATCAGACCGAGGCCTTTCAGCTGCAGCACAAGATACGGAATGAGCGCGGCGATGCCGACCAGTGAAACGAGTACGCCAAGCAGCGGACTGTTATATTTTTGGGTGAAAAAATCAGACTGCGACATCAGCTTATGCTGTTTCGCGTACGTCCAAACAGCCGGCAGGAGCCAATAAGAAAGGATGTAGGCCAGGCAGCCGTAGGCAATGATGTAAAAGGCCGGTCCGCCTTTTCCATAGGCCCAGCCGCTTCCGCCGAGAAACGTAAATGTGGTATAAATTTCGCCTGCCATCAATAAGAAGACGAACAAGGTTCCGAAGCCGCGGCCTCCAACCGTCCACTGCTCAAGGTTCATGTCTTTTCCTTTTTGGGCGCGTATACCGAGAAAAATGCTCAAGAGCAGGACGCCGAAAATGATGATGAGAGCTGCGTTCATTCTGCTTCCTCCTTTTTATTTTCGTTGTCGAGGACATATACAATCGCCATCAACGCAGAGGTCAAAAGAGCCCACATCACGATATAGGCAAGAATAAACGGCATGCCCAATACATAGGGAGTCATTTTATTTGCAAAAGGGATGCCGAGTAAGATGCCAATAAAGGGCAAAGCGGCGAGAACGTGAATCAGTTTCATAGAATCCTCCTTTTATTTTAAGGTGGGGTGTGCAAGCCGGAGCGTACTGAAAATGATGTCGGGAAATATGGCGGCACATGTCATTTTTTGGGGTAAAAGGCTGTGGTTCGAATTATAAATAAATTCATTTTGTTTGTATAGTGTGAATTGTCTGAAATTTATTATTAGAATTGCCCGAAGAGGGAGCGGGCAGTTTCGGAAGGGCGCAAAATGATTCAAAAGACTTATGGCCTGTCCGGGGCAAATAGATAAAACGTTAATAATTCGCTAACCTGTTCACGGATTCGCGGATTAAAATAACGGTGCTTTTCTTCATAACCTTCGATCACAAATACATAAAGCGTAAAGGCCTCATCGCGTTCCGCCTCGTGGATCACAATTTTTCTTTTCCTCAGCTCTTTTCTGACCTCAATCAAATCCTTTTGTGCTATTTTTAATGATTCGCTGATAAGCTGTTTATAAGGATGCTTCAATTTTAAAGCGCTTTGCTCAATTCCGGCGAGATCACGATTTAAAATCGTAATGGCCATGGGCAAAAAAAGAGCCCGTTCAATTAAATCGTATATTTCCTCCTGTAAATTCGGCATGCTGACTCCTTCTTTCTTGCGGGAACGTTCGTTCTGTATATTCTATATCGGCTGGTGAAATGTTTCAATACAGAAAAAATCACCAAAACTTTTTAGTTTTTTGCTGATAATGTGTAGAATAAGGATAGACAAACCCGGTAAGGAGTATAAATGTTGGATCATTTTTTATCCTATTTTACACAAGAAAACTTAACTGAATTATTCCAAAGCTACAGGGCTTTAGGTCCGCTCATTGCTGTGCTGCTGCCTTTAGTAGAAGCATTTCTCCCGTTTTTGCCGCTGATCGTGTTTGTGGTGGCGAATACGAACTCGTTTGGCCTTTGGGAAGGATTCATCCTGTCCTGGGCGGGATCAACTGCTGGATCTATACTTGTCTTTTTCATTGTCCGTCAATACGGGCAGAGAAGATTGCTTGGAGTTATCCGCAGTCACCCGTCGGTCAGAAAGCTGATGTTATGGGTGGAAAGACACGGCTTTGGCCCTATGTTTCTTCTGCTTTGTTTTCCGTTTACACCGTCAGCCGCGGTGAATGTTGTTGCCGGTTTGTCGAGGATCGGAACGCGGCCGTTTATTTTGGCGGCAGCCTCGGGGAAGCTTGTCATGATTTTTATGATCAGCTTTATCGGATATGATCTGCACGCGCTCATCACACAGCCGATACGAACGATCATTGCTGTATTGGTGATCGCTGTTTTATGGTATGTGGGCAAAAAGGTGGAGCGGTATTTGCATGTGAGAGCCAGTCAGCGTGAGCATGATGGGGGGAGGCAGTAACATGAAAAAACGGTTTTGGTTTCTTGCCGGTATAGTGTCCGTCGTTCTCGCCATTCAGGTTAAAAATGCCGTCTTTATTGATTACAAGGTGGAAGGCGTCAGTATGAACCCGACCTTTCAGGAAGGGAACGAATTGTTAGTTAGTAAATTTTCGCATCGATTTAAAACCATTCATCGCTTTGATATTGTCCTTTTCAAAGGCCCAGATCAAAAAGTGCTGATTAAGCGGGTGATCGGCCTGCCTGGTGAATCGATCAAATATAAAGATGATCAGCTGTATGTGGACGGAAAGCAGGTTGCTGAGCCATTTTTGAAGCATTTGAAATCTGTTTCTGCCGGAAGCCATGTAACGGGTGATTTTACCTTGAAAGATGTGACAGGAACAAGCAGAGTGCCGAAAGGACAATATTTTGTTGTTGGAGATAATCGCATATACAGCTTCGACAGCCGGCACTTTGGTCCAATTAGTGAAAAAAAGATTGTCGGTGTGATCTCCGATTCTGAATAAAACCAAGACGCCAATTGAAACGGCGTCTTTTTTGTGCTGGTTTGGAAAAATGTGTTGAAGAAAAATTTGTAAGGAGTTATAATCAAAATTGTTTCATGTGTAACAAAAATAGAATTCGCTTTTAATTTTGGGTTGTTTTTATTGGTTTTTATTCGTTTTATATGAAACAAAAGGAGTGATTAAGATGAATGTTGAAGCCGTGATTATAGGGGGAGGGCCGGTCGGGTTGATGCTGGCTTCCGAGCTTGCGATGGCCGGGGTGAAAACATGTGTGGTTGAGCGGCTTGAAAAGCCTGTTCCTTATTCCAAGGCGCTGACGCTGCATCCCCGCACGCTGGAGCTACTTGAGATGAGAGGGCTTTTGGAGCGGTTTGTATCCAAGGGGAGCAAGATACCTTCCGGGCACTTTTCGATGCTGGATACCCGTCTTGATTTTTCAGGCTTGGATACGAGCTGTCCTTACACGCTTTTGCTTCCGCAGGTTAAAACGGAGCAGCTGCTTGAGGAACATGCGCGAAGCCTGGGAGCAGAGGTGTTTAGAGGAGCAGAGGCGCTGGCGGTTACGCAAAACAGGGAAGGGGCGCAAACGATTTTCAAGGATCGGGAGGGGAGTGTGCGGACGATCATAAGCAAATTTGTCATTGGTGCCGATGGTGCAGGTAGCACTGTCCGGAAACAGGCTGGAATTGAGTTTTCGGGTACCGACAGCACCGTTACAGCGGCGCTTGGAGATGTGGCGCTCCTTTCTCCGCCGCCGTCAGGAGTGCTGTCCCTTTGCACAAAAGAGGGCGGTGTGATGATTGTTCCGCTTTCTCCGCGTCGATACCGTGTCGTCGTAATCAGCCCATACCGAACTCAGACACCGAAAGATGTGCCGGTCACTGAGGAGGAGCTAAAAACTGATCTTATACGAATTTGCGGAACTGACTTCGGTTTAAGCGAGCCTTCGTGGATGTCAAGGTTCGGGAATGCCGCACGTCAAGCGAAGCGGTATCGGGACGGCAGAATCTTTCTTGCGGGGGATGCGGCGCATATTCATTTTCCAGCGGGCGGCCAAGGGCTGAATGTCGGCCTTCAGGATGCGATGAACCTTGGGTGGAAGCTGGCGGCGGCCGTCAAGGGCGCTGCGCCTTCGTGGCTTTTGGACAGCTACCATAGGGAGCGGCACCCGGCTGCTGAAGGGCTCCTGAGGAACACAGAGGCACAGACAAAACTGATTGATTTCACTCAAGCAGGCCTCCATTTGCGCAGTATGATATCGGAGCTGCTCGCCTTCCCTGAAGTGAATCGATATGTAGCGGGGCAAATTTCCGCGCTTGATGTCAGGTATGAAGCTGATCCGGATATGCCGCCGCATCGTTTGAACGGGTTAAGACTCCCGGATATGAAGCTGAATGTTCCCGATGGCAGTTCGGAACGGCTGTACAGCTGTCTTCAAAACGGGACATTCGTTTTACTGTCATTGATCCAAGAAGCTGATGATCATAGCCGAGTGAAAGGCCTGCGTACGGTAAACGCCTCGCTTGCAGAACCGAATGAAAAGTGGCGGGACGTGCATACGGTATTGATTCGCCCTGATGGACATGTTGCCTGGGCGGTGGATGCATCAGCACCCGATTGTACCGGGGTGATTCAAACAGGAATCAGCCGGTGGTTTTCCGTCACCAGTCCGGTGTAACGCAATTCGATTGTTTCATCTGTAACAAAAAGGTATGATAGAAGAAACAATCGAATGAAAAAGGATGGAAAACCCTATGAACACAGATCATACGAAACACAATCTTTTTGAATTATATGCGGAGCTCATTCATCAACAGGAGAAATGGGAGGGACTCATGAAAGCCTTTTTGGCTGACGAGTTGAAGAAGCTGGATGATGAGCACGGGAGTAAATCACAATTGACGATGACAGAAATTCATGTTCTATCCTGTGTCGGAGACAATGAGCCGATTAATGTCACGTCTATTGCAGAAAAAATGAATACAACAAAAGCGACGGTGTCACGCATCAGCACAAAATTGCTTGGCACCGGCTTCCTTCACAGAACACAGCTTAGCGATAATAAGAAGGAGGTCTACTTCCGTTTGACGCCGGCTGGAAAAAAACTGCATGGGTTGCATAAATATTATCATCAGAAGGTCGAACAGCGTTTTCTGTCATTTTTTGACCGGTACACTGAGGAAGAAATTCTTTTTGCGGAACGGCTGTTACGGGATTTGGTGACAAAGTGGTATCCATCCTCAGAAGAGATTGAAGAAGGGATCCACAGCGTTTTTGAATAAAAAACCATGCACAGGATGCGTGGTTCAGCGTGACGGCAAACTCTGGTTTGTTGTCTGGTCTGCGCGTTGGTGCATACGAATGAGAACATTTTCTTTGCTTCCATACTCACTTTCTTAAGCGGCAAGGGTTTTCAATCACGTTGAAAAGATGGCAACATCCTAAAACGATTCATCGTTTTAGGATGTTGTCAACAATCAACACGCACCGGGTGTGTTTTTTTTACGTTTCCTCTTTCTTTTTCAAGATTGTAACGTAAATCAAATTTCCTCCGGCTAAAATGATAAGCGGCAGTCCGGGGGAACCGGATGTCACTAAATTGTAAATCAGCCAGATACCTAAACATAATCCGTAATATAAGTGCATGGCCTTCTCGGGATTGTCGCGCAGCAAAACCCCTTTAAAAATCTTTTTCATCATAACGCCCCATTAACTTTAAGGTTTCTCCTTTAGTTTACATGCATCTTCGGTTAATCTCAAAATTTGATCTTTGGCTTTTGATGCATCCTTAAAATATGTCGAGGAAATGTTAGAATTATTTTTCTTTTTAAAGTACACAGTTGCGTTTTCTGATAACTCTGCCACGTCTGACCACAATTTCTTTTCTTTAAGAATGGGCATTTTTGCATCCATTGCTTCTAAATTCCTATTGTGATACAAAAATATATAATATTCAACTTTGCTTTGCATACATCTTCGTTGACATTTTCAGCATATCCTAAAGTATAGGTTTGTCCTTATACTGAATGTCTAGTTTGACACTTTTCTTGAAATCTCCACATTTGATAGTTAAATTTTTAATCTTCTTTAACCATGCGCTAATGAGCGTTTCCAATTCAGCAGCTATTGTTGATGGCAGCAACAGGTTAATTTATGGATGCATCATAAAACAATTCTGTAAATACCTTTGCTACGACACCTGTGCGTATCTCGGACAGGTCAAGAATCACAATTACAATCACTTCTATCTCCCGTGCTAAAACACTGTTTTCTCCATATAAACAAGGAAGGAACTAGAGGACATGAAGTCCTCTTCTTACTTACAATATGTCTATGAGTATCTTTCATTCACACGTTTTTACTGTGTTTTTGAAGCTTTGCTTTCAAGTGAAATAGGGTCTTCTGTTTTAGTTCTCCTAATCTTTACAGAAATCCCTACTAGAATCACTGCCATAGTTGTAAATATTCCCATGGTTAATAAGATCGTATCCTGATTTAAACTCCATCCAATTAAGAAAGAGATTATCGCTCCTCCGAAACTTGCCGAAGCAATAAATAAACTTGTAACTTCGTCAACGTACTTCTGAATAATGATTGATGCTAGTGTTAAAGCAATGGGAAATATGCCCGCTATACTTAAACCAATCAAAAATGTACCACCCAATTGAAGTATTGGGTTACTTATATAAGAGAAGGCAATCAACAGAACAATTAAACAACTACAACTAAAGAGGAGGTACTTAGAAAAATCAAGCCTCCTACTTACTAAACCGATCAGTATTCTTCCTATGATGATCCCTACCCAGAAAAAGGAGACACTTATGAGACTAATTTGTTTATTGTCTTGGTTTATCATGATTGAAGGTAAAAAGTTGGCGAAATTTGTTTCAATTCCAGCATATAGGAAAGCGAAAAATACAAAAAAGCCTAATTGCTTTGATTTTTTTCTATCTCCTATAAAGTATTGAAATGCTCCTACATTTGGCAAGGCCACTTGCTGATTAGCACTCTTAGCGTACTTTCGGTTCTTGGATAAGAAAATGAACCACCCTGCTAATAGGACGAACAAAAAGGTGAATATACAGTAATACGGTAAATACCAGTTATTAATATCGATGAAGGCATTAATTAATAATGGAAAAGATAAAGCGCCTAATCCAAAGAGAACTTCCAACTTACTCATTTTTTCTGCATTACTTTCGAAATTAGCAATAACAAAGGAACCAACTGTCGTTTCTAATGTACCTGCTCCATATCCTAAGAGAAAAGCCATTACAACAATATAATACCAATCCTTCGTTAGAAAAAAGATACTTAACGCTCCAAGCATTATTGTCAAAGCTAACGTAAGTGTCCTAAAGTGACTGTATTTCTTAATCATTAACGGTGCGATTAATACGCCGCTTAGGAATCCGGTAAATTGAAAGAAAATGATGACCGAAATATCATCTGTTGTCTTGTTAAAAGATTCTAATAGAAATGGTGTCAAACTCCCTGTTGATATATGGATAATACCTACTGTAAAAAAGAAAGCATATCCAAATAAATATGTCCCTCTTAACATTCATTACACCCCTATATTAAAAAGCAGGAAAATAAATTCCTGCTTCTTTAGTAACTTACCTCTTCGAAATACGAATTGACTGCTAAAGAACAGACATTGTTTGAGGGTTGCTATCTTTCTCAAAGAACATTTCTAATACTTCCTGCGATCTAAAACCATCGTTAAAAGAAGGGATCTCAATCCAATCTTTCTGAGTTGATGCAATCCAATTGATTAACTCGTTTCTAAAAGAATCAGCCCAACCATAAAATTCGTTTGGCGGATCATTTAATAGACTTTGGGGTACCGGGCAGTCTGCCACGTTCAAGCCATCTATGAGCTTGTAAACGTGAGGATTACCTGTGTGGTATTTAAACTCTTTTTTGTGTCCAACTACCTCAATGCTAAAACCACAGTCTTCAGGTACAGAACATTTTGATGTGATGATATTTACAAATACCTTGTTCTTCAGCTGACCATAAATTTCTGCATAGTCATCTACAAGTACCTGTTTATCCTCTTTTGTTTTTACATTTGTGTTCATCTTTGCCCTTACTGATTCTGGGATGAAGTCACTCTCAAACAAATACCATACCATGTCGATAAGGTGAATACCCAGATCCCCCAATGATCCACTAGTCTTCTTACTATTAGCGTCATCTCTCCAAGTAAACTTCTTACGTCTAATTGCACTGTTTTTCTTGAAGTGTACTTTTATGGACAGTATGTTACCTAGTTCATGATTGATAATTAAGCTTTTTAAGATATTTACATAAGACAGATATCTATAATTAAATCCCATACTAGCTCTTACGTCTAACCTTTCAGCGGTATCTTTCATTATGCTTGCTTCCTCAAGAGAAATGGCCATAGGCTTTTCACACAATACATGCTTATGTTTTGCTAATGCTTGCAAAGCATGTTCTTTATGGCAAAAGTTTGGAGATGCTACAATTAAACCTTCTGAGACATCAATGAGTTCATCTGCATTTTCATATGCTTTCCCGCCGAAAGTTTTTACAAAGCTTTCCGCATTTTGTTGATTGATGTCATAAACCCCTACTAACTCTGCATTTTTTATTGTAGATAAAGCAGTTGCATGAGCTCTTGCAATACCACCTGCACCTATGATACCAATCTTCTTCATATCTAATTCCTCCTCATGATCCAATGATTTTTTTTAAGGTAGTCGTAATTCCTTTTGAGTACTCACGATCAGATATAAGTTGGTGCAGGTTTTTGGCTTCTTGTGTTGCATTTTTTAACAGATATCCATTCCCGACTGCCTGTAACATACGAACATCATTTCCGCTATCTCCAAATGCGATCCCTTTTTCGGTATTTAGGTTGTATTTCTCTAACATAAACTTCACAATTTCATTCTTCCCTGTACCCATGGGTATAAAATCTACATCATAGCTGTCTTCTGGATCACCTGCTAAGGGATTACAGCGATTTATATTAACTGAAACTCCGTATTCCTCGCAGATTTTTTCAATTGCTAACAGGTTTTTCTTGTCGTTTATTTCATCTTGTTCCTGATAATAAAAGTTATGCTTATACCGTGACTTTCCTAATTGAGTTTGAGGATTCAAAAGAATGTTTTCATTTTCATGTAACTGTTTTACAAGTATTTCAATCTTTTCTTTACTAAACTCTTCATTTATACGACTGTTCCACTCCTTATCTTGCTGTCCGAAGTTATGATCTGAAAAGTACGTAATTTCAGTTCCAAGATCACTAGCTATAAAATGCGGGAAATATCTAAATTTTCCTCGTTCCATTTTATCGAGAATAGATTCTATACTACTCCCAGTAACCCATCCGATTAGTAGTTCCCCAGCTTTACTTTTTTGTTCTAGATAGTCTTCGAGTTCATATATATCTTGTTGTTTCTGTTCATCGATTGTATGCGGAAAATACGTTTCATCAAAATCACAAAAAACAATATACTTAGGATGTTCAACCTTGGATAACGTTTTATACTCCGACATCTTGCTTAATAACATGAAACAGTCCCTCCATTACTCTGTCTTGCTCTTCTAACGTAAATGACGGATATAAAGGCAAATGCAGCACCTGACTATGAGCTTTTTCCGTATGAACCAATTGGAGTTTTGCATACTTTTCCTGTACTAAAGGAGTTTTTTGCATATGAGACAGTACTGGATAATATACATCTGTTTGAACACCAAACTCTTCATTTAACTTAGTCATGATATCTGTTCTATCTTCTGTTCTTACCTTAATAGGAAACAGATGCCACACATGATCTTCACTTAATTCTGGTAATTCAATAAGGCCTTTATTCTGTAATTCTGCTAGTTGAGTAATGTATCTATCCGCCAAGAATAATCTTTTGAAGTTGTTTAATGAAAGATACTTCATTCTCTCTAAACCAATTGCTGCCTGTATATTGTCCATTTTTGAATTAAATCCAAAATTGATGACTTTCTTATTTTTCACATTTACTTCAAAACCATGATAACTAAATTGAATGCATTTTTTAGCGAGTTCTTCATCATCAGTTGCTATTGCCCCAGCCTTACCACATACACCAAAATTCTTATATGGATTAAAGCTTAATGTAGTGATGTCTGCATACTTTCCTAAGTCTGTCAGTCCAATTCCTTGGCAAGCATCCTCAATGACTTTTAATTGATAACGATTTGCTATTTGACGGATATGCTTCATTTCTGAATGTTTTCCGTATAAATGCACAGGTAGAATAAACTTTGTATAAGGAGTTATTGCTTCCTCAATTTTGTCAGGATCGATGCAGAATGTTTGTGGGTTAATATCGACATAGATAGGAACGCCACCCACAGCTAACACAGCATTTTCAGTAGCTGAAAAGCTATTAGCCGGCATGATTACTTCATCCCCTCGGTTTAACCCTAAAGCCAGTAATCCTATCATAATAGCATCCGTTCCACTGCTGGTTGCAATTACATACCTTTTATGTAAATATGTAGATAAAACATTTTCGAATTGATCTAAATAGGAACCGCTCGTAAATTTTCCAGTTGGCAAAACTTTAGTTAAAGCATTTAAGATATCATCCACTTCATCATTGGTTATTAATCTATCGACAGGCATAAAAGGGACTTTACTTATTTCGCGATTTTTTTGGTAGTTGAAAAGGTCATTTTCAATATCTGTATTTTCTTTTAATACTTGTCTCCACCGCTCGTTTACAATACTGTCTTCAATAACAAGTTCTTTTCTTTGTACGTCACCTTTTAAGTGTTTTAGTAGTAACATGTTTTCTTTACTTTTACCTAAAACTTTAACCTGTTTTTGCATGAACAGTACCTCCAATGATTTTTTTAATCTTAAAAATTTGTTACAAATTTATCCTAATTTCTGAAACCGATAACATGTCAATAACTTTTTTAAGGAAGGGAAAATATGCCTACAATTGATGAGATAGCAAAATTATGCAACGTGTCTAAAACCACAGTATCAAGAGTATTGAATAATCACCCTTATGTGTCGAAAGAAAAAAGAGATATGATCTTAAACGCTATTAACGAACTTGACTACACGCCCAATTATTTAGCTCGGAATTTTAGGAGAAATAAGACACAAACGATAGCTTTATCGGTTCCGAGTATCGACCATCCATTTTTTGCTCAATTAATAAAAGGGGTCTCTCATGAAGCGCTGTTTAAGAATTACAAGGTCATTGTATTTCAAACCTTTTATGACCAACAGACAGAGATAGAACTATTAGAGTTATTGAAACACAAAGAAGTTGATGGTATTATTCTTGGAACTTTAGAAAATGAATGGGATAAGATATCCCCTTTCTTAAAGTATGGTCCTATCTTATTATGTAATGAATATCATCACTCAGCGGACATCACGATCATTGGGTATGATGAATTTGAAGCCGCATACATGGGGGTTGAACATTTAATTGAAAGAGGACATAAAAAAATTGGATTTTGTTTTGATACTCCAAATAGCGAAGCTCAATGTCAGAGGAAAGAGGGTTACTTGAAAGCTTTACAAGATTACAATTTACATCATAGAAACGAATGGATATTCGGGGAATTGTTTAATATCGAGGATGGCTTTCGTGTTTTTAATAAGATAAAGGATTTAAAGGACAGACCCTCAGCAATATTTACAGGAAATGATCAAGTCGCTGCAGGGATTATTAAACAGGCGATAAAAAATGGCTTTCATGTTCCAGAAGATTTAGCTGTAATTGGGTTTGACAACCAATTGATTTGCCAAGTCGTTACTCCGACGATAACAACAATTGATATTCCCATAATAGAATTAGGTCAACAGGCTGTGTTGAAAATAATCGAGTATATTTCGGGTAACACTTCTTTAAACAGAAAAATTATTAAACTGCCAACAAATCTTATTATAAGAGAATCAACTTAACTCTAGGTTTTCACTTCCGTATCATTTTATATCTTTATATAGAAAAAGAGGTTATTCATATTTAACCTCTTTTTCAATCAGGAAGCCTGTTTTTTGAAATTCTCATAAATGCTTCTATACCAAAGTCGTCAATGATTTCTTCGCCTTTCATTTCGCCCTCTGGTAGCATTCCTTCAAATCTGATGCATATTCTGATCAAACAAATTTTTGTTCAGCAATGCGGATGAGCGGACATACACAATAAAAAAACCACCCTATGCTATTAAGCAAGAGTGGTAATCTAGAGTGACTTCCTTCATAAACTCCATTTCAACAGATCCATCAGGAGTCTTTAAAATTTTTCATTACTCATGGCTCTCTATGCTGTATCCGCTATTACTTGTAATTCATTTGTGTCAGCAATTTCAAACGCATTCTCATCTTTCGAATCATCTTTTGTTGTTCGAGCTGTCTCGATTAACAACGAAATATCTTGATTGAAGCTATTTACACTTACCTGCCCGAAGTCTTCCATACTCTACAGAATAGAGCG
Organism: Bacillus sp. RHFS10; assembly: GCF_016757475.1. Taxonomy (NCBI): domain Bacteria; kingdom Bacillati; phylum Bacillota; class Bacilli; order Caryophanales; family Bacillaceae; genus Bacillus; species Bacillus sp. RHFS10. The sequence continues at coordinate 163,815 of NZ_JAESPO010000004.1, read as the reverse complement.
AACATTCCCCTTTTCTGTATAAATATACTACTTGTGAATTTTTTTCAACTAGGGATTGCTGCCGCTTATCGAATGCTCTGTGCCTTTTTTCTCACCGTGAAGATGGTGAAGCAGGCGATAAAACGGCGGCAAGAGGGCAATGACAAGGATGACGCGTATGACCTGAACCGCAACGACAAAGGTGGAATCGGCATGCAAGGTAACAGATGTCGTCGCCATTTCTGCAATGCCGCCGGGGGCAAATGCCAGAACAGAAGTGATGAGCGAGATGCCTGTCAGCTTGGAAACGATCACGGCGCTCAAAAACATAGCTGCAATTAAACCGACGGACGAGACGAACCCGACGATGATAATGCGGGTGACGCCGGCAAACATGCTTTTATACATCTTAGAGCCGATCGTCGCTCCGAGAAATACTTGCGACACATGATTAGCTTGTGACGGCCACCACGACGTCAAATCGTGCCCTGTCACCGCAGCGCCGCCAACATGTACAAGTGCCACACCGAGCATGCTGCCGAGCAGCCATGGCGCCGGAAATTTTAAACATTTCGCGGCTTTGCAGGCGCCCCAGGCAGCGAGAATCAGAACGGCGGTCCACAAAACGGGAGCGAGCCTAAAATCCGTCGTTGCCGAGGAAAGCGTTTCTGCTGCGGCACTTGCGGAACCATCTTGTTTTGTATAGATGAGGATGACCAAAAACGGGATGGACAGCACAACGAGCAGCACACGCATCATTTGTACGAGGCTGACAATGGCGGTATTGGCGCCGACCTCCTGTGCGATGCTAGGCATGGCGGACAGCCCGCCGGGAGCCGTACCGACAAAGCTGGTCATCATATCCGTTTTGCTGAAACGCCAAAGCACATATCCTGACAGCATGGCCATAAGTATAGACAATACCAGCATAACGCCGACTGAAAACCAATGGTCTTTGAGGACAGAGAGAACGGATAAATTCAGCTTTTGGCCCAATTCGATGCCGAGAATCACCTGACCGAGGGCGAGCCATCGGCGGTTAATTCCTTTTTGGTCCGGCGCCATCATCAGCCATGCCGGCCGTATCATGGCGAGGCAGCAGGCGATAATCAGCGTTCCGATCATCCATCCAATTGATATTCCGGTTAATGAAAGAATAAATCCCCCGGCTGCACTGATTGCGATAAACCATAGATCTTTGAGGAGATGTTCGTCTTTCTTCAATGTAAAACCCTTCTTCCTTTTCACGTAACACTCCAATTGTTCACGTAGTGAATGTATGATTACTATAGTATATTTTCGTTGATAAAGAAATGATGAATTATTTTCTATTATCCATTCACTTTTCTTATGACCTTCTGCTCGAGCCTCTCTATTGTGTAAGTCAGGCATAGACCCGTTGCCAGCAAACACACGGCCAGAGTGTAAAAAATCACTTCTCCGCCAAACGATGTCAGGATCAGCCCTCCTGCAAGGGGGCCGATTGAGCGGGAGATATCCCAATGCAGGCCGTATACCGCATAAAACCGGCCGAGTAAATGAGGCGGTGCCAATTTCGAAATAAAGGTCTGGATGTGGGTTAATCCGATGCTTTCGCCAACCGTCATCACCGCTGCCGTTACCAAAAGCATTGTCACAGAGGTTGAGCATGCGAAGCCGACAGCTGCAAGGGAATAACAAATATAAGTAATCAAAAGGATCGTTTTCATTGAAAGCTTTTCGGTTCCTTTGACAAGGGGAATCTGGAGAACAAAGCTGAATAAAGCTTTGGCCGCCGAATAAATGGTCAGCATGGATAGATAGTCGGAAAACATGTTTTTGCTAAACAGCCTGTAAGTTGTTTCTGTTTGCGCATATAACATGCTGATGGGGAGAGAAAGCAGCAAAAGAAGCAGTACAGGCCTATATATCGTAAAGCTCGGGGAAAACGCCGATGCACCAGTTGTTATCATCGGCTTTGTTTCCGGCAGTTTCAGTGCGGCGATCAGAAAGTAAAGGAACAATGCCGCGGCATCTAAAGCGAATATCCACACGGGGTCATGCTTGTACAGCAGCACTCCCAGCACAGGCCCTGCCGTCAGGCCAGCTGAATAGATCACATTGATGACCGCAAACACTTCTGAACGTCTGCTTTCCGGCGTGCTTTCGGCAATTTGGGCGCGGGAGGCGGGAATGTACAATGATCTCCCCATACCATTCATGACATAGAGAATGGCGAAAACATACGCATGCTCAGCAAACACAAAACCCGTCATGGCGGCTGATTGCAGAAGCAATGCGATCAGAATCGCGGTGCGACGCCCAAGCCGGTCCGTCACCCGTCCTGCAACGAGCGTCAGGCAAATATCGGCAAATGGCTGAAGGCTGATGATCAACATGGGAATCATGACACTCCCGTTTAATTGTTCATGCAAATACAGCACCATAAAAGGGCCCATCATTGCACCTGTCAGGCTTGTCAGCATCTCGCCGAAAAAGCGGAGCCAAACGGGAGCGGTGTATCTCGATTTGATAGATTGAAAGCTGGATAACATGTGATCGCCGCCTTTCGCGTTTTGATATAGTAGTAGTGTATAGAAGGGACGGCGGCCCAAAAAGTGAAGAAAAGAAGAGAAAAAGATTCCCCTTTTATCGGGAGGTGCGGGGATTGAAGCTGATTGAGCACTATGTGGCACTTGTAAAAACAGGACATGCTGCGTATGGACAAATGAATGAAATGACGCTCACTGAGATTGCTGACTGTTTATTTTGTACAGAAAGAAATGCAAAGCTCATTTTACACAAGCTGGAGAATAAGAATTGGATTGTCCGGGAAAGCGGGGCGGGACGCGGCCGCAAATCCAAAATCGCGTTTCTTCGCCAGCCTGAGGAACTGCTTTTTCAAACCGCCAAGGAATATACAATGGCTGGAAAGCTAAAGAAGGCAAAGGAACTGATTCAACAGTATCAGTCCGCGTTTCCGGGGCTTCAAAACGAATATGATATGTGGTTTTCTGAGGTGTTCGGCTTTGTGACAGAGACTGGCGGGGATGGAGCGAAGGATGTGCTTCGGCTGTTCATCACCCCTGAAGCTGTCAGCAGTCTGGACCCGTGCCGCATCTTTTTGCGGTCTGAGGGGCATTTCGTCAAACAAATATTTGATACATTGCTCACGTTTGATCCGGATGTGCAGGAGCCGAAGCCTCATTTGGTTCATGGATGGGAAGAGGACGGGAAAAAACGGTGGAGGTTTTTTCTTCGAAAGGGTGTGTCTTTTCATAACGGACAGCCGCTGACGGCGCGGGATTTTGCGTTTACGCTTCGGCGCTTTTTGGCACAGGCTGACAACCCATATAAATGGCTGTTATACGGAGTGAAACAAGTCTTAGAAAACGGCTCTTATTGCGTGGAGCTTATACTTGATAAGCCGAATGAGCTTTTGCCGTATGTTCTTTGTGATGAACGGCTGTCCATTCTGCCGGCAGAACAGGGCGGCGGAATCAATGGAACAGGGCCTTTTCGGGTGATGCAGCATCACGGCCGGATGCTTGTGCTTGAAGCCAATGAGCGCTACTTTAAGGGACGGCCTTTTTTGGATCGCGTTGAGTTTGTGTTTTCTGAACAAGCCGGAGAGATGAATGGTTTTACCATTCAAGAAAAACAAACATGTTCTGAGAAGCAAACGGTTTTTGACGAGCGGCATGTTCAGTATTTGTCGCTCAATCTGAAAAAGAAGGGGCCTCTTTGGCATCGAAGCTTTAGAAAAGCGCTCCGCCTGCTGATTTCCTCTGAACGGCTCGTTCGTGAAGCGGGAGGGCACCGCAAAACCCCGGTTACGTCTTTTTTACATTCGAGTCCTTTTGATTGGGGAGGCGTTTCACCTTCTGAATTGCTGAAGCAGAGCGGCTACAAAGGAGAAACGCTGGTGCTGTATACCTTTTCGGAAACGGATCATCGCGAGGACGCCGAGTGGATTCAAAATGTTTGCGCCCAACATGGCATCAGGCTTACACTTCAATTCTGTGATTCTGCTGATCTGCGCCGGCCCGAAATCGTGCAGATGGCGGATATCATCCATGACAGTGCGACGTTTTATCAAGACAGTGAGTTTGGTTTTCTGCATTTGCTGCTGTCTGAGAACAGTTTTTTGTGCCAGCATCTATCTGAAAAGATGAAACAGATATGCTCAGAAATGACAGAACGCTTTTTTTCGATGCCTGACCGCTGTTTGAGAATCAATATGCTGCAGGACATTGACCGCCAGCTTATACAGGAATTCAATGTGATTCCGCTGTATCAAAATGTGCTGCGGGTGACATCAAGCGAGAATGTGAAAGGCCTGATGCTTGATGAAGAGGGATGGATTGATTTGTACTCCGTGTGGCTGTCTAAATGAAAAGAGGGTTCTTTCTTGAACCCTCGCTGTCTATTATGACGCTGCCATGCTGCGGTCTTGGCGATGATCGTGACCATGCTTTTCATATTCTGTGCCGCGCGCATCATGCTTGAAGAGCCTCGGGTACAAGCTTCAGAATTTTTCTCCGTGGCCGATCCCCTCTGCGTATCGTTTTATGTTTTCTGGCTTTATTTGAAAAAACAGGCGGGGTATATGTAACGTTCCGTCAAATAGTATAGAAACCAGACAGCGTGATGTTGTTCATCCCGTGCGGCGCACGTAAAGAGGCTTTTCGCTTTTACGTTTGAGGTTTCCTCGGCCGCACGCAAGTAAAAGCGGACTGTTTCTTGTTCATCTTTAAAAGCGGCGTTCAGCCCTCTCGTGAAATTGTCCGGGCATTCCCCCGTTTGTTTCGGCATAATGTGTTGGCCGGTAATGGCTTCGTACAATGTGGAAAATTCACGGAGGTGGCGCATTTCGGCACGCCTGATGTCTTCTATCTGCTTTCTGATTTCGTCGCGGCGGGCAAGTTCGGCAAGCTTGCGGCAGCATTGAACTGCGCTGAATTCGCCGTTAATGGCCTTTTCCAGATTCCGAATCAAAACAGGGTCTTCCCGGCACGGCGCCGGATAGGGATAGTAGCTGTAGTGCAAGGGGGTTCAACTCCATTCTTAGGAATTGGGCTTCTGTAAAAAATATATGCAGGGCGGGGAGACATGTGCGGAGAAATTCAGCTTTTTATATGCGAAAAGGCCGTTTTTACCAATAAATCAGATTGGTCATTTTCGTCAACATTCGATAAAATATATAGAGATAAAAAGAGAGGGGTCTTCTATTTTGGGAGCAGAGTTTTTAGTAGGCAGGTCCGGGAGTGGAAAAACGAAGCTGATCATCGACAGCATTCAGGATGAACTGCGCCGGGCTCCATTCGGGAAACCGATCATTTTTCTAGTCCCGGATCAAATGACGTTTTTAATGGAATACGAGCTTGCTAAAACGCCTGATATGGGCGGAATGATACGTGCTCAAGTGTTCAGTTTTTCACGATTGGCCTGGCGCGTTCTCCAGCATACGGGAGGAATGAGCAGGCCGTTTCTTACGAGCACAGGCGTACAGATGCTCCTGCGGAAGCTCATTGAGGAGCATAAACAGGAGTTTAAAGTCTATCAAAAAGCGAGTGACAAAAGCGGGTTTACCGCACAGGTAGAGCGCATGCTGACAGAGTTTAAGCGTTACTGTCTGGAACCGGAAGATATCCGCCGGATGGCGGAAAGCGGAACGGCTTCCGAGTATCGCGGGGAACGTGTTTTATCTGAAAAGCTTCATGACTTATCGATTCTGTATCAGCAGATGGAAAAAAGCCTTTCAGACCAATATCTTCACTCTGAGGATTATTTGACATTGCTGTCAGAGCATATCCCGCTTGCGGAAGATATAAAAGGCGCGCATATCTATGTGGACGGCTTTTATCAGTTTACACCGCAGGAATTCAGGGTGTTGGAGCAGCTTATGGTTCATGCAGAGCATATCACGTTTTCGCTGACAGCGGACAAGCCGTCATATGAGCGGGAGCCGCATGAACTGGAATTGTTCAGAATGACGGGAAAAGCCTATTACCGCCTTCATCAGAAGGCGAAGGAACTGAATCTGGACATCACCTATAAAGAGCTAAACGGAACTGAGCGGCATACGCAGGCGCCGGAACTGGCGCATCTAGAGGCGCAGTATGAAGCGCGTCCGTCTGTCCCGTACGGAGAAAAACAAGAGGCCTTAACTGTGATGCAGGCCGCAAATAGACGAGCTGAGCTGGAAGGCATCGTCCGGGAAATTCACGCGCTTGTCAGAGAGAAGGGCTATCGCTATAAAGATGTAGCGATTCTTGCGCGCCAGACGGAAGACTATAAGGATATGGTGAAGGAAGTTTTCGCTGATTACGAGATTCCTTATTTCATTGACGGAAAAGCATCTATGCTGAACCATCCGTTAATCGAATTTATCCGGTCGAGCATTGATGTTCTGAAAGGGAATTGGCGTTATGAAGCGGTGTTTCGCTGCGTGAAAACCGAACTGCTATTCCCGCTTAACGAACCGAAGGCGAAGGTGAGAGAACAGGTCGATCAGCTTGAAAATTACTGTATCGCCTACGGTATTAAAGGCGACCGCTGGACAAAGGGCGACCGTTTCCACTACAGACGTTTTGTATCATTGGATGATGATTTTGCGCAGACCGATCAGGAAATCGAAATGGAAAACATGCTGAATGACACACGCGACTGGATTGTTCCGCCGCTTTTTCAGCTCCAGAAACGAATGAAAAAAGCTAAGACAGTTCAGGAGAGGGCGGAGGCGCTCTACCGTTATTTAGAGGAGACAGATGTGCCGCTGAAGCTGGATCAGGAGAGACAGCGCGCTGAGGAAGACGGCAGAATCATTGAAGCGCAGCAGCATCAGCAGGCGTGGGATGCAGTCATCCAGCTGCTTGAGGAGTTTGTTGAAATGATGGGGGATGATGAGATTTCTCTAGATTTGTTTCAGCAAATGATGGAAGCCGGCGCGGAGTCGCTCACATTTTCTCTTATTCCGCCTGCGCTTGACCAGGTGTTTGTCGGCAATATGGATTTATCCAGAATGTATGGCACCGCTTGCACCTTTGTGCTGGGGGCAAACGACGGCGTTCTGCCGGCGCGCCCTGATGAAAACGGGGTGCTGTCGGACGATGACCGGGAATGGCTGAAAACCATAGGAATTGAACTTTCCTCAGGCGGGCGGGAGCGTCTGCTTGATGAGCATTTCCTCATCTATATGGCGTTTTCCAGTCCGTCTGACCGGCTTTATGTGTCGTATCCGATTGCTGATGCGGAAGGAAAAACGCTTTTGCCGTCGATTGTCATTAAGCGGCTGGAAGAGCTGTTTCCGCAGCATAAGGAGCGCCTATTGACAAATGAACCTGAGCAGGTCAGCGATGAGGAACAGCTTAAGTATGTCGTCAATAAAAGCGTGGCACAGTCCTTTACCGCAAGCCAGCTCAGATTATGGACTCGGGAATACGACATCAGCGACGTTTGGTGGAGCACGTACAATGTGCTAATGAGTGAGCCGGACAGGCTGCAATCGAAAAAGCTGTTCTCAAGCCTGTTTTTCCGGAATGAAGTGAAGCAGCTTGATCGCGGCGTGTCGAGACAGCTCTATGGCGAACGCATTCAGGGCAGTGTATCGAGAATGGAAAGCTTTAACGCGTGCCCATTCTCCCATTTTGCGTCACACGGGCTTCATCTGAAGGAACGGCAATTTTTCAAACTCGAAGCACCGGATATCGGCCAGCTGTTTCATTCCAGCTTAAAGCTGATTTCAGACCGGCTGCGTGAGCAAAAGCTTGATTGGCGCGATTTAACGAAGGAGCAGTGCGAGCTGTTTTCCTTTGATGCGGTAGAACGGCTGGCACCGAAACTGCAAAAGGAAATTTTGCTCAGCTCAAACCGGCATTATTATGTAAAGGAAAAGCTGCAAAAAATTGTGACCCGTGTGTCAGGCATTTTAAGCGAGCATGCGAAAGCGAGCGGATTCGTGCCGATCGGGCTTGAACTGGGCTTTGGGGGAAAAGGGCCCCTTCCGCCGCTGACCTTTACACTGAAAAACGGCTGCACGATGGAGCTCGTCGGGCGAATAGACCGTGTCGATAAAGCGGAAAGCTCAAAAGGCCTGCTCCTCAGGATTGTCGATTATAAATCAAGCGACAAAGGCCTTGACTTAGCGGAAGTATATTACGGACTGGCGCTGCAAATGCTGACGTACCTTGACTTATCAATTACACATTCAGCCGACTGGCTCGGAATGAGAGCGACGCCGGCCGGAGTGCTGTATTTCCATATTCATGACCCGATGATTCAATCTAATCTCCCGCTTGGGCTTGACGAGATTGAACAGGAGATCTTTAAGAAATTTAAAATGAAGGGCCTGCTCCTCGGCGATCAGGAAGCGGTTCGCCTCATGGATACGACCCTTCAAGAGGGACGGTCAAATATCATTAACGCCGGCTTGAAGAAAGACGGCTCTCTCAGGTCGGATTCAGCGGCAGTCGGCGAAAAGGAATTTGAGCTGTTGACGAAGCATGTGCGCCGCACCTTCCAAGAAGCAGGCGAACAAATCACCGACGGACGTGTATCGATTGAGCCGTATAAAATGAAGAACAAGACGCCGTGCACATACTGTTCGTTCAAATCAGTATGCCAATTTGATGAATCATTAGAAGAAAACGAGTATCGACCATTAAAGGCTGAAAAGGACAAGACGATACTTGAGTGGATAAAAAAGGAGGCGGATGGCAATGAACATTCCTAAACCGGCAGACAGCACATGGACAGATGACCAATGGAATGCCATTGTTTCAACCGGCCAGGATATTCTCGTGGCAGCGGCGGCGGGCTCCGGAAAAACCGCTGTGCTCGTTGAACGAATGATCCGGAAAATCACCGCGGAAGAAAACCCGATTGATGTAGACCGGCTTCTCGTTGTGACATTTACAAACGCCTCAGCGGCAGAGATGAAACACCGGATCGCGGATGCCTTGGAAAAAGAGCTTGTAAAACGCCCCGGATCACTGCATATCAGGCGCCAGCTGTCTCTTTTAAACCGGGCCAGCATTTCGACGCTTCATTCCTTTTGCCTGCAAGTGCTGAAGAAATATTACTACTTAATCGATCTTGATCCGGGCTTTCGGATGGCTGATCAGGCAGAAGGCGAGCTGCTTGGGGATGAGGTGCTGGACGAGCTGTTTGAAGACGAATACGCAAAGGGCGAGAAGGCGTTTTTTGAGCTTGTTGACCGCTACACGACAGACCGGCATGATCTGGATCTGCAATTTCTCGTCAAACAGGTGTACGAGTATTCCCGTTCCCACCCGAACCCGGAGGCATGGCTGGAGAGCTTTGTTCATTTGTATGATGTATCGGAAAAGAGCGCCATCGAAGAGCTTCCGTTTTATCAATATGTCAAAGAGGATATTGCGATGGTGCTTCACGGAGCGAAGGAAAAGCTCTTGCGCGCGCTTGAGCTGACAAAAGCGCCGGGCGGCCCCGCGCCGCGCGCTGACAATTTTCTTGATGATCTTGCGCAGATTGATGAACTGATTCAGCATCAGGGTGATTTCACTGAACTTTATAAACGGGTGCCCGCAGTCTCTTTTAAGCGCGCGAAAGCAGTAAAAGGGGACGAGTTTGATCCTGCGCTCCTTGAAGAAGCGACGGATTTGAGAAATAGCGCAAAAAAACTGCTTGAAAAGCTTAAAACCGATTACTTCACGAGAAGTCCTGAACAGCATTTGAAAAGCTTGGCCGACATGAAGCCTGTCATTGAAACGCTTGTACAGCTTGTCATCAGCTACGGAAAACGATTCGAAGCCGCGAAGCAGGAAAAATCAATCATTGATTTCTCTGATTTGGAGCATTACTGTTTATCCATTTTGACAGCAGAGAATGAAACAGGTGAACGCGAGCCGAGCGAGGCAGCAAGATTTTATCAGGAGCAGTTTCGCGAGGTGCTCGTTGACGAATACCAGGATACCAACCTCGTGCAGGAATCGATCCTGCAGCTCGTCACAAGCGGGCCGGAAGAGACAGGCAACCTGTTTATGGTAGGAGATGTCAAACAGTCGATTTATCGATTCAGGCTTGCTGAGCCGCTTCTTTTCCTCTCCAAATACAAACGATTTACAGAGAGCGGAGAAGGTACGGGACGGAAAATTGACTTGAATAAAAATTTCCGAAGCCGGACTGATATTTTAGACAGCACGAACTTTTTATTTAAACAGCTGATGGGCGGCAAAATCGGTGAGGTTGATTATGACGAGCAGGCTGAGCTGAAGCTTGGTGCGGCGTATCCGGACAATGATGAGACGAAAACGGAGCTGCTGCTGATCGACAACACAGAAGAGACGGATGCAGGTGAGGAAGCAGAAGAGCTGGAAACCGTGCAGTTCGAAGCTAAAGCGATCGCCAAGGAAATTCGCAAGCTGATTTCATCGCCATTTAAGGTGTATGACGGAAAAACGAAAACACACCGCAATATTCAATACCGCGATATCGTGATTTTGCTCCGTTCCATGCCGTGGGCGCCGCAAATCATGGAGGAGCTGAGAGCACAGGGCATACCGGTTTATGCCAATTTAACGTCAGGTTATTTTGAAGCGGTCGAAGTTGCCGTCGCGCTTTCTGTGCTGAAGGTGATCGATAACCCGTATCAGGATATACCGCTTGCCTCTGTGCTGCGTTCCCCGATTGTCGGGGCGGATGAAAACGAGCTGTCTTTGATCCGGCTTGAAAATACAAAAGCGCCGTACTATGAAGCGATGAAAGACTATTTGGCGGCGGGTGACCGTAACGACGAGCTTTATCAAAAGCTGCAAACATTCTACGGACATCTGCAAAAATGGCGTTCGTTTTCGAAAAACCACTCAGTATCTGAGCTGATTTGGGAAGTGTACCGCGACACGAAATACATGGATTATGTCGGCGGGATGCCGGGCGGAAAACAGCGCCAGGCCAATTTGCGTGTTCTCTATGACCGGGCGCGCCAATATGAATCGACGGCATTTCGCGGCCTGTTCCGTTTCCTGCGGTTTATCGAACGCATGCAGGAGCGGGGCGATGATCTTGGAACGGCGCGAGCGCTCAGCGAGCAGGAGGATGTTGTCCGTTTAATGACGATCCACAGCAGCAAAGGGCTCGAATTTCCAGTCGTGTTCGCGGCGGGTCTCGGCCGGAACTTCAACATGATGGACTTGAACAAATCGTACCTGCTGGACAAGGAGCTTGGATTTGGCACGAAGTTTATCCATCCGCAAATGCGCATCAGCTACCCGACGCTTCCGCTCATCGCGATGAAGAAAAAAATGCGCAGAGAGCTGCTGTCAGAGGAATTGCGTGTTCTCTATGTCGCATTAACGAGGGCGAAAGAAAAACTGTTTCTGATTGGCTCGTGCAAGGATCATCAGAAACAGCTCGCAAAATGGCAGGCATCCGCGTCCCAACCTGACTGGCTTCTGCCCGAATTTGACCGCTACCAGGCGAAAACGTATTTAGATTTCATCGGGCCGGCTCTTGCCAGACACAGAGATTTGGAGAATTCAGCTGAAAACGGTGCGGCAGCGCATGCTGATATATCAGGACACCCGGCTCGTTTTGCCGTTCGAATGATTCATTCCTATGATTTGCTTGATGATGATTTGGAAGAAAGAATGGAAGAAAAAAGCGAGCGCCTAGAAGCGATCCGCAAAGGTGAACCAGTTCCCGGCTCGTTTGCATTTGATAAAAAAGCCCGCGAGCAGCTGAGTTGGACATACCCGCATCAAGAGGTCACACAAATTCGAACAAAGCAGTCGGTTTCTGAGATCAAGAGAAAAAGAGAGTACGAGGATGAATACAGCGGCAGGGCTCCCGTTAAACCGGCTGACGGAAGCATTCTGTACAGGCGCCCCGCTTTTATGATGAAACAGGGCCTGACAGCGGCGGAGAAAGGGACAGCCATGCATACGGTGATGCAGCATATCCCGCTGACACATGTGCTGACGATAGAAGAAGCGGAGCAGACGGTTCACAGGCTTTATGAAAAGGAGCTGCTCACTGAAGAACAAAAAGCCGCTATTGATATAGAAGAAATCGTGCGATTTTTCCATACGGAAATCGGCGGACAGCTGATCGGCGCTAAATGGAAGGACCGGGAAGTGCCATTTAGTTTAGCGCTTCCGGCAAAGGAAATCTATCCTGATGCACAGGAGGCGGATGAGCCGCTTTTGGTGCAGGGAATCATCGACTGTCTCTATGAAACTGAAAACGGCTTATATCTCTTGGACTATAAATCAGACCGGATTGAGGGCAAATTCCAGCACGGCTTTGAAGGAGCGGCCCCGATCTTGAAGAAACGATATGAAACGCAAATTCAGCTGTACACGAAGGCGGTTGAGCAAATTGCGAAAACAAAGGTAAAAGGATGTGCGCTTTATTTCTTTGACGGAGGGCACATACTGACATTATAGCGAGATCCGTAAGCTCCGCGATTTCAGACGGAGCGGATCTCGTTTTCTATACAAAAAAGAGAGGTGAAAGCATTTGCGGATTTTACATACGGCGGACTGGCATCTTGGAAAAACGCTTGAAGGAAGAAGCAGGCTGAGTGAACAGGCCGATGTGCTTGATGAATTGAATACGATTGTAAAAGAAGAGCAGGTCGATGCCATTGTCATGGCGGGGGACGCGTTTGACACCGTAAACCCGCCGGCTTTAGCCGAGCGGCTGTTTTATGAAAGCCTGTCTGCGCTCAGCGACAGGGGAAAGCGCCCGATCGCTGTCATTGCCGGAAACCACGATAATCCTGACCGTTTGTCCGCCGCTTCACCGCTGACACATGAAAACGGCATTTATTTAATCGGTTATCCGACAACAGAACCGCTTCATATTGAAGTGCCTTCAGCCGGGGAGCTTTTGGCTGTCGGAGCACTAGCGTACCCATCTGAAGCGCGGTTAAATGAAGTGCTTTCTGATACATTTGATGAAAAGCTGCTCCGTGATCATTATGATGTGAAAATCAGGCAGGCGTTTGAGCATATGACAAGCCGGTTCCGCAAAGACGCAGTGAAGATTGCCGCCAGCCATATTTATGTCGCAGGCGGAAACCAAACGGATTCAGAGCGGCCGATTGAAGTCGGCGGGGCTTATACGGTGGCCGCTGAAAGCCTGCCGGCTGATGCCGCTTACGTTGCGCTCGGCCATTTGCATCGGCCGCAAACGATCAAACGGGCGCGTACGCTTGCGCGTTATTCAGGATCTCCGCTCGCCTACAGCTTTTCTGAAGCGGGCTACGCCAAATCAGTGACAATCGTGGACGCGAAGCCGGGGGAAGAGGCCTCTTGGCATGAGGTTTTATTATCAAGCGGCAAGCCCCTTGTGAAGTGGAAAGCGGCAAATGGCTTAAGCGAGGTGTACAGCTGGCTGGATGAAGGCAGGGATCAGAATGCCTGGATTGACCTTGAAATCCGTGTGGCGGACCAGTTATCACTTGAAGAAATCCACAGACTGCGGAAGGCGCACCCGGGCTTTATCCATATCAGGCCGGTTTTTGAAGAACAGAACAAAGACCGGGAACAGATCGAGGTTAAGCATGTGTCGATCGAAGACCGTTTTAAGAAATTTTATGAAAAACAAACTGGCGGCGCGGTGCCGGATGAAGAAATGGTGAAGCTGTTTTTAGAGCTTGCATCAGGCGTTGAAGAGGAGGATGCGAAATGAAGCCGATCGTCTTAACTATAAAGGGGCTCCACAGCTTTAGAGAAGAGCAGACGATAGATTTTGAAGGCCTTTCAGGCGCCGGTGTTTTCGGCATTTTCGGCCCGACAGGAAGCGGTAAATCCTCTATCCTCGATGCAATGACGCTTGCTTTATACGGAAAGGTGGAGCGGGCCGCAAACAATACGCACGGAATTTTAAACCATGCGGAAGATACGCTGTCTGTTTCCTTTACCTTTGCGCTTCAGACGAATCATCAAATCTCTTACAAAGTCGAGCGTGTGTTTAAGAGAACGGATGAAATGAAGGTGAAAACGGCACTTTGCCGCTTCATCGAAATCAAAGACGAGCACACGGTGCTGGCTGATAAAGCCAGCGAAGTGAATAAAAGAGTCGAGGAGCTCTTGGGGCTGACGATCGACGACTTTACAAGAGCGGTGGTGCTGCCGCAAGGGAAATTTGCCGAATTTCTGTCTTTAAAAGGGGCGGAGCGCAGACATATGCTTCAGCGTTTATTTCATTTGGAGCAGTATGGAGACCGGCTCGTGAAAAAGCTGAGACGGCAAGCGCAGGAAGCCAATGCGAGAAAAAATGAAATGCTTGCTGAACAGTCCGGTCTAGGTGAGGCGAGCTCAGAAGCGGTTGAGCAGGCGGAAAAGGCTCTCGAACAAGCCGAAGCTCATCTGGAAGCAATGAGGAAGAATCGTGATCAGGCAAAAGAGCGGTTTACGGAGCACCAGGAGATTTGGAATGTTCAAAAGGAACAATCGGCTTATGAAGAAGAGAAAAAACGTCTCGAAGAGGAACAGCCGCACGTAGATAGCATGCAAAAACGCCTGCTGGAAGCAGAAACAGCCTCTGCTCTGAAGCCCTATGCGGACAGGTATGCAGAAGCGATCCAGCAAGAGGAGAAGGCTGCAAAGGAACAAATGCTTGCCCAAAAGGATTTAGCAGACCGGACAGCATACTATCATCAAAAACATGAAGAGTATGAAGCGTGGCGCCGGTATAAAAGCGAGAAAGAACCTAAGCTTTTAACCGAGCAGGAGCAGCTTTCCCGCTTGCAGGAGATTGAAATCAAACGAAGTGAGGCCAAGCAAGAGGAAGAACGCAAAAAGACTGAACTCCAGCAGAAAGAAGAGGCTCTTCAATCTGTCATGAATGAATTGGAGACTGTAACAGACCGTCTTTTACGAGGGCAAAACAGACAGACGGAACTGAAGCAGCAGCTCAAATCTCTGCAGGTGACATTAGATGAGCGAAAAAGCTGCCAGCAGGCCGCAGAGATGGCATTGCGCATCAGACAGACTGAGGAGCAAATCACGACAGAGAAAAAACGAAGTGATGCATTGAACCTCGTGCTGCAGAAGATGAATGAAGAGAAGAGTACACTCGATCAAAAGACAGGGGCGGAAGAAAACAATATCGTACAGGCATATGAGGCTGTACAAACCGTGTACCATTTGGTGTGTGAGACGGAACGGTCATTAGCGGGTATGACTGAGCAGGCTAAAAAGAGACAACAAACGCTTCACGCACAGCGTGAAAAAGCAAGAATGGCGTTGCTCACAAAAGAATTAGCCGAAAAACTGACCGCCGGAAAGCCTTGCCCGGTCTGCGGTTCAACGAATCATGATCCGTCTGCCTCAGTACATGAAACATATGAGCTCGACAGCAGTCTTGAAGAGAACATCAAACAGACAGATGTGTTATTGACGGAAGCGGCAGCTCTCAGCCAGGAGATTCTTTCAGCCAAAATCACACTTGAAGAACAGTCCGCACGGTTTATCGAACAGTGTCCGTTTTTGCAAACGATTCAAGCGCCGAACCTTGAAGCGGCAGCTTCTTACGAGAATCAGCCGGTGCATGAGGCATTCGATACTGCCAAAATTGAATGGAAACGAGTCAAACAGGATATTCTTTCTGTTAAAACACGAATGGCGCAAATGATTAGCGCTTATCAGGAGTCTTTAAAAAAGGCCGATCAGCTTAATGAAAAAATCGGTTTTGAAAAAAGAGAGGCTGACCGTATCGAAAGCATCATTACCGAGCTTCAGTCCTCGATGGACAGCCGCCTGAAAATGTTTAATGAAGCGTTTCAGGATCAGTCTGTGAATGAAGCGGAAAAATGGCAGCAAGCCATTGAAGAAAAGGACCGGGCTGCAGAAGAATGCGAAAAACGCATTGAGAAGAGCATCGCGTTTCTTGCTGAGCATGAAGCACAAAAGGAAAAGCTGCGGGAGTCGGGGCATCAGCTTGAACGTGAAAAGCTGGAGCTTCATTATGCGGCTGAACGCATCAAGAGTGTGATCGCGGATTATGAGCACGAACTCGGAGATTACGCAAAACGAGACTCGATCGAGATCAAACTTCGCTCTGTCCAACAGGATCTAAAGCAGTTAAAGGAAAAAGAGCAATCTCTATATGAAGAATTGCAAAGCGCCCAGATGAAGCTCAATCAGGCGAAAAGCCGCGCTTCAGCAAGCGAGCTGACGCTTCAAGAGGCGAAAGACAGATTGGAAAAAGCGGAAGCCGCTTGGCTCGAGCATGCGAAAAGCACCCGCTTTACCCGGGCTGAGGAGGTGGAGCGAAGTCTTATCCCAGCCGAAGAGCTTGACAAGATGAAAGCCGGCATCGACCAGTTTATGGATAAGCTGAAGCAGAATGCTGCAAACTTAAAACGGGTAGCAGAGATACTTGCCGGCCGAGCCTTATCAGAGAGCGAATGGAGCGCAACCGTTACGGCATTACAAGAAGCTGAGGACGCATTAGGCGCTGCTATAGAGGAAAAAGGCGCAGCAGCGAAAGCGCTGGCCGTCATTCGCGACCATCATAAACGGTTTAACGAAATTGAAGCTGAACTGAAAAAACGGCAGACACATATTGACAGGCTGGACAAGCTGCAAGCTGTGTTTAAAGGCAATACCTTCGTTGAATTTTTAGCTGAGGAGCAGCTTGAAAGCGTTGCGCGGGACGCATCAGCAAGACTTGGCATGCTGACGAGACAGCGCTATGCCATAGAAGTGGATTCAGAAGGCGGATTCGTGATGCGGGATGACGCGAATGGTGGCGTCAAACGCCCGGTATCCAGCTTATCTGGAGGAGAGACCTTCCTCACTTCGCTTTCTCTCGCTCTTGCGCTGTCCGCGCAGATCCAGCTTCGCGGGGAATACCCGCTGCAGTTCTTTTTCTTAGATGAAGGGTTCGGCACCCTTGATCAAGATCTGCTGGATACGGTTGTGACAGCCTTGGAAAAACTGCAGTCCGACAATCTGTCTGTCGGTGTCATCAGCCATGTGCAGGAACTGCGGGCACGGCTTCCGAAAAAGCTGATCGTCCATCCGGCTGAACCGAGCGGCCGCGGAACACGGATATCTCTTGAGTTGATGTAAGAAGGGGGAAACGGATATGGCAAAGCAGACTGCCGGAATATGTGAGCTGTGCGGCCGGAGTGATGTCCAGCTGACAGAGCACCATCTCACACCGAAAGAGGAAGGCGGAACATTCCTGCCGACAGCCATGCTCTGTATTCCTTGCCATAAACAGATTCATGCCTTATATACCAATCAAGAGCTTGCGGTTCGCTTAAACGGAATAGATGAACTTAGAAGTGATCTGAAGCTTGCACGGTTTGTCAAATGGATCAGAAAACAGCCGCCTGAGAAGCTGATCAAAACAAAGAAATCAAATGAACGAAAAAAATGACTAAAAAGCAGCCCTCTCTTTGCAGAGCGGCTGCTTTTATCCATTTCCAACCATATCTTGATCGCTGACATCGGGGTCTATATAATTTGTCGCGTTGACTGCATTGTTTAATAGAAGGAAGTCTCCCGTGTTTCCTGCTCCCGAACCGAGCGCAGATTTTGAAGAGCTTTTCGGAGAAAGGTAAAAGGAATCACCAAAGTTTACGACTCCGCCCGATATCGAATTGATAGCTATAGGCCCGACAATTGCTGGCATAAACGACACCCTTTATCGAAGTCTCTGTTTAGTATATGCTCTTGGCGGACTATTGTGAGCGCGGAGACTGAATCTGCCTGATATGTTTGATTCTCGCATCGCCGCGGACAACCGAAGCCGCCCCTGCATGAAAGACAGAAGAGGATGAGACCCCTTGAATTTTGACGTTGCGAACATAAATGACCGGAACCTCGTGGCAAAATGCGCTTTGCACCCCTGTTTCCGGAATCGGTGTCACAGCCTGCTGCTGAAAGATCGGGTAATCCTTGCTGTGAAATGAGCCTTCATTATTGTAAAACGTAGACAGCGAGCGTTGTACAGCAAATACTTTTATGCTCATATCGATTTCGTTTGTGTCGCCAACTTGAAACACACTTGCTATTGCGAGAGAGTTAAATTTAATCGTTCTGATGCGGGATATACGCTTAAGCATTATGCCGGCGACAGCGGAGCAAACGGTCCGATAATAAGAGATTCAGGCGGAGTGTCGAAAATTGAAGAGAGATAGATTGCTTCAGTGTCTCCGATGTGAAAAATAGAGGAGCTGGACACACCGTTCATTCGGATATCCCCGACCTCCAGATTACGGTTGACAACTGTGAAAATCATGCTTGCTCATCTCCTTTCATTTCGGATGGAATATGTTCCAGAAAATGTTCTACAGCACGGATCACGTCTCGCTTCACATGCTCAGCGATATGTTCCGCATATTGTTTAGGCGGTGTCTGTTCTTCTTTTTTGATATGGGACATATAATAGTGAATCCGGCTGTCCATTTGTTTTCTGATGTCTTCAATGACATGATGCCTGTTTGTATCGTCAAGCCTGCTGTCATATTGGTTTTCAAGCTGCTCCAAAACATCTGGAATTTCTTCGGTTAAGAACATGTCGACATTTTGTCGGATCTGCTGCATGAGCTGGGCGCTCTCTTCCTGCTGCATCATCCCGATTTCAGGTGTTGTTTGGCTGACTTCAAAATTTTGGACACTGTTCGGGTCTGTCGGATTTAAGCCGATATTCAGTGTCCCGTCGAGCCGTTCAATTTTCAGCTGGTCAAATTTATACTCCACACGCTCAATGGTTGTGGCCGGCCGCTGTTTCATCGAATTCATTTCAGTTTGAATCTCTTTCAGCTGACGTTCGAGCTGCTGAATATGAAGCGCCTGCTGCTGAACGAAGGAGTTCAAGTTTTGCAAATAAGAGGAAACAGATTGATCATACATGGTCTTTCACCTCTTTCATATGATTAACGGCCAGGAGGCTGGAGCGGGACCAATGCACCTGTATCGGGTCCCTGCGACTCGACTGGCTGCCCCAAGGCGGTTACCTCTGGCGCGGGTTCTGCGTAGCTTCCCGTGTTATACAAGTTTGACAAAGATTTGATTGATCCGGCGCTTCCGATTTGCAGAATAGAGGAGTTGCTGATGGATTCCAGCCGAAGATAGTTAATTTGAATGGTTTGATTCACATAGAAATTCATGGGCCTCACTCCTTTACGCATTCCCTGCGATCGGCTGATCAACTGCATCGTTGTCATACACATTCGTCGCGTTTTTGTAATTCGTCACTTTGAGGCTGTCACCGGTATTAAAACTGCCAGCACCGGCAAACGTTCTGACCTGTGCCTGAGGAGAAATCGTAATACAGTCCCCGATGTGAACGACTCCGCTCGTACCAATCGCATTAATTTTAAACGCTCCGACAATGGCCGGCATACGAGCACATCCTTTGTTGAAAAATTGAAAAAAGGCGGGTAAAGTAAAAATACAATTTGATTTCAATTGGGCTATTCACGATAGCTTATGACAAACGCGCATATGTGTGAGGGAAATTTAAAGGGGACATATCAGCTTTTCATGCAAACGATTAAATTTTTTCAGCCGATATGTTTAATTGTTTGATAAGCCGGGTAATGTATAAACCGAGCGGAATTGCGGCGATGGATGCCGCTATCCGCCTGCGTGATTTTTCAGTTTCTTTGGTGTTTTTGCGTGTAGGAAATGCTTTTTGGAGTATGTCGTGCTGCGGTAACCGATTTTTTGGGCGGACACATTCTCGCCCTGAGGTATCTCTCAGAAGTGCTGAGCAAAAAGCGGAGTTACATATGGTGAATTCAATGTTATAGAAAATGATTCACATACGGGAGTTTTCAGGATATCCCCCAAAAACCATTTCTTTTTTAATTCGGGTGTTCAAAAGACTGTCCAGCTCTTGGCTGCATTGAATCGTTTCCTTTGAGTTCATGCCGTATTTTTGTGCTGTTTCAATTAGTGTGATTCTCATTTCTTCAATTTTACTATTCATTACCTTATCTCCAATTCTAGAATTTATTTTGATCAAAACAGGATATCGTTAGTATAACCCATTTTTGCTAAAAAGGTTGCCTTTCGTCAATTTGACTAAAAAAGCGACAATTTTTTTGCGGCCTTTTTTCATGCAAGGAAGGACTATAGTCTTGCTAAGTGTGCTTGCAAAAGGTCCTGCCGTTCCTCAATTTCTCTAAGTATGTTTGTCTGCTCCTTTTCGAATTGAAAGGGGCTTTTTTTTATAAACGGATCATCATCAGCTTTTTGACAAATGTCAAGTTGCCATTCGCTGATGAAAGGAGACAATCGTTCAATGGTAAACGACCGGTCCAGCACGTTTTTCATTAATGTGTGATATTGCGACCGGAAAGCGGGAATGGAAAGCAGCCTTGACGCAAGCGTCCGTCCTTTAGTCAGCAGAGGATCTTCGTCAGCTATTCCGTGTGCGGCAAGCGATCGTGTCTCTATCGGGGAAACGTGAAGCCGGCCGGATTCGTTTAAACAAAATGTGTAATAAAAACATTGACGGGTGCAGGCGCTGCCGATCAGCCACAAAAAAAACAATTTGATATCCAGATACATTTTAATGCGTTCAGCTAATTCGGCATCTTCCGCTGTACGAATCAGCGTGAAAAATTCGTGTGAAAACGCGGAAGGTTCATCTTTAAAAACGGACAACGGAACCCGCGGATCGGCAGTCTTTACTCGATAAGCTTTCTTATCGGCTAGCTGATGGTTCTTGATGTTCAAATAAATGCCTTCGGGCTGGCCATTGATGGTCAGAAAGCTGTATGAGGCAGCGGGAGCAGGAACACCGATCTCGCCAAAAAGACAATAAGCGAGCCTGCGCCGCATCAGGGACGGATCACCCTGTTCCGCATTCAAAAAAAGTGTGCTTTCACCTAGCGGAGCCTTTTCCCAGCTGATTTCATAGGATGTCTTTTCCGCTCTGTCACGCTGTGTGAGAAGAATGGGAGAAACTGATAAGTCTGTCACCAGAAGCCCCTTGGCAGTTCCTTTTTTCTTAAGCTGATGCCGATGAAAAAATAAATGTACGCTCTCCATCTTTTTTCCTCCTCCTCAAAACGACATTTGTATGATATGTACTGCAAGCCCGTCCTGAAACGAAATGAAAACGGTCGTGATAAAAAGGGATTTCAGCATTCGACAGAGAATACATGAAGAAGCAGTCTGATTTAAAAGATGATGGAGGAATAACATGAAATTTGCGACAGGGGAACTTTACAACCGAAAGTTTGTCGGCCTGATCATTGATGATGAGAAAATCATGGATTTGCAAAAGGCTGAGAAGAAACTGTTTGAACTTGAGACGATTCCGGGATCGCTGATTGAATGTATCGCAGAAGGGGATAAATTCGTTACGCATGCGAGGCAGCTGGCCGAGTGGGCAAAGAAACCGAATGATGAGCTGGGATCATTTATGTATTCATTATCTGAGGTGAAGCTCCATGCACCGATTCCTAGGCCATCAAAAAATATCATCTGCATCGGCAAAAACTATAGGGATCACGCGATTGAAATGGGAAGCGAGGCCGACATTCCGGAACATCCGATGGTATTTACAAAATCGCCGGTTACAGTTATAGGGCATGGTGATATCGTAAACAGCCATGAAGGGGTCACCTCTCAGCTTGATTATGAAGGAGAGCTTGCTGTCGTCATCGGAAAAAGCGGCAACCGTATATCAAAAGAAGACGCATATGACCATATTTTCGGATATACGATTGTGAATGATATCACGGCGCGTGATCTGCAAAAAAGGCATAAGCAGTTTTTTATCGGAAAAAGTCTGGATACAACATGTCCAATGGGGCCTGTGCTTGTACATAAATCATCGATTCAGGAGCCTGAGCGCCTCAAGGTTGAAACGAGAGTCAACGGTGAGCTGCGCCAATCCGGTTCGGCAAGCGATATGATCTTTTCCATTCCGGAGTTAATTGAAACCCTCTCGAAGGGGATGACGCTTGAAGCGGGAGACATCATTGCCACCGGTACGCCGTCTGGCGTCGGAAAGGGATTTGCGCCGCCGAAATTCTTGCGGTCAGGTGACAAAATCGACATTACGATTGATCCGATCGGAACGCTGTCAAACCCAATCGGCTGAACCAAACAGAAGGGCGGACGCGGACCCGCCTTTTTTTCTGAGATTCATCTTTGTGGCAGAGGACAAGTTCATGGTACTATAAGTGGGGTAATTTATCTGATAGGGGGGAACCTGTATGACACACTTACATATTACGACATGGGTGGTAGCGCTGATTCTGCTTTTCGTCAGCTACTCGCTGTATGCGTCAAGAAGTGCGAAGGGCGCAAAAATCACTCATATGATTCTGCGGTTATTCTATATCTTAATTATTTTGACCGGAGCTTGGCTGTTTGTCGATTTCGCCAACTGGAACGGAGAATACGCCGGCAAAATGATTCTTGGCATTATCACTATCGGCCTGATGGAAATGCTCCTCATCCGCAAGAAAAAAGAAAAATCAACCGGAGGCCTATGGATCGGCTTCGTCATTGTCCTTGTGCTGACAGTGCTGCTCGGTCTGCATTTGCCAATCGGCTTTCACTTATTTTAATAGAAACAGTGCGAACCCGGCTCTATGGATGGAGTCGGTTTTTTTTTTGTGATTTATCCCTTATATTCCAAATCATTTAAAATAACCTTAAAATTCCCTATAAGCGGTATCTCGTCCTATGAAATTATGATACCTTCAAGAAGATTCATTATTTTACAGGAGGGATATCATGAAACGCAGAAAATTCAGCTCGTTGGTGGCGGCAGTGCTCATTTTTGCACTGATCTTCAGCCTTTTTTCTCCGGGAACCAAAGCGGCGGCCAGCGCGATCGATCAGGCGGCTGCTCTGGAAAACGGCAAAGAACAGACAGGCACCATGAAGGAACCGGAACAGGTGAAATGGTACAAAGTGACTCCGGGAAAAGCGGATATTCAGAAAAACTCACATATGGCACTGACCGTAAAGAGTGATTCAGTATTGAATGTATCTGTATATCCAAGTATGGAAAAAGCGCTTAAAGATGAAACGTTTGAAATGTATCGTTCTTACACGGCGGAGGATGGAAAAAGCGAAGTGATTTTTCCGTACGCGTGGAGCGGCCCCTACTATGTAAAAGTTGAATACCTCGGGGAAGAAGAACCAGAGGACGGCGGAACGGCGGAAGCAGCCGCGGAAGCCAAGTATACGATTGGGTATAAAGGCACGAAAAAGCAACCGTCAGATTTAGAACAGGAAGAAGCTTGTCCGGTAGAAATGAGTGTCGATCAGAAAAAATCGGGAAAAAGCATCCTGGACAAGCTGAGAGCGATTCGCGATGACCAGTTAAACCAAACAGCAGAAGGCAAAGAACTGACAAGCCTTTATTACAAAGCGGCACCGTTTATTGTGGCAAAGCTCGCATTCAATAAAACAGCGAGAAATGAAATCTATCAGGATCTTGTGACATTAAAGCCGTTGTTTGATGATGTGTCAGAAAACGGTGCATCATCTTCATATCAGATAACTGAAAAGGATCAAAAAGCGATCAATCGGCTATACGAGAATGCTTTACAATCCGTCCCGTCTTTCCTTAAAAAGGAGATAAAGAAACAGGCGGAACGATTCAATATCGAGCAGCTGCAAGGCAAAACAGCTGGAGCGATTTTAACTGAAAATAAACTTGCGGCAAAAAGTGAAGTTCAGAAAACAAAGGTCATTTTCAAGGTGAAGAACAATAAAAGCCTCTCATCCGTACATAATGAAATGAAGGGCTTTTCTGCAAGCGCGCAATCGAAAAAAGACATTTCCAATGTGAAAAAGGCAAAGAAACTGTTTGACAATCTTTATTCATTTGAGCTTCCGAAAGACGAAAAACAGAACGGCACATATACGGCAAGCGCAAAACGGGTCAAAAGCGCTGCTGCGACATTATCCAAGATGTCTAACGTAGAGTTTGCGGAACCTGTGCAGGAATACAAAAGCCTGTCAAACGATATTCAATATCCTTACCAATGGCCGCTTAAAAACAACGGTGAAAACGGCGGTGTTAAAAACGCGGATGTGAAATACGAGCCTGCCAGCTCCCTGCTGTCCAAACGCAAGCTGAACGATACATTCATTGCGGTCGTAGACACAGGTGTGGACAGCACACTTGCCGATTTAAAAGGAAAAGTAAGAACAGATCTCGGACGCAATTTTGTCGGACGGAATAACAACGCAATGGACGATCAGGGGCATGGGACGCACGTCGCCGGCATTATCGCCGCTCAAAGCGATAATGGCTATTCAATGACTGGTTTAAACGCCAAAGCGAAAATCATCCCGGTAAAAGTGCTTGATTCCACAGGAGCCGGAGATACTGAACAAATTGCCCTTGGCATCAAATATGCTGCTGACAAAGGGGCAAAGGTGATTAATTTAAGTTTAGGCGGAGGCTACAGCCGCGTACTTGAATTTGCTTTGAAATACGCGGCTGACAAAAATGTCCTGATTGCCGCAGCCAGCGGAAATGACGGAGCCAATTCCTTATCTTATCCCGCTTCTTCTAAATATGTGATGTCAGTCGGAGCAACGAACCGCATGGATGTGACCGCAGATTTCTCTAACTATGGAAAAGGTCTTGATATCTCCGCGCCAGGGTCTGATATCCCGAGCTTAGTGCCGAACGGAAATGTCACGTACATGAGCGGAACGTCTATGGCGACACCGTATGCTGCCGCTGCTGCAGGCTTGCTGTTTGCACAAAACCCTAAGCTGAAAAGAACAGAAGCAGAGGATATTTTGAAAAAGACGGCGGATGATATTTCGTTTGAAAGTGTCGATGGCGAAGAAGAAGAATTGTATGACGATTATGGTGATCCGATTGACATTCCGAAGATCCCCGGAGTTGACTGGCACTCAGGCTACGGGCGGCTGAATGTCATGAAGGCTGTCAGCGCAGTTGATGTACAGCTCAAAGTCAACAAGCTTGAAAGCACACAAACAGCCGTCAGAGGAAGCGCGAAGGAAGGCACGCTTATCGAAGTGATGAGCGGCAAGAAAAAACTCGGCAGCGCCAAAGCCGGAAAAAATGGTGCATTTAAGGTCACTATCCCAACTCAAAAACAAGATCAAATACTGTATGTAAAAGCAGCAAAAGGCGATGCGAAAACGTCGTATAAAATTGTCGTTGTCAAAGGAAAACCTTCAGGCACACCGAAAGTAAACGCAGTGAAAACGAAAGATACGGCAGTGAAAGGAAAGGCGAACAGCAAAGCAATGATCAGAGTGAAAAACAAATCAAAGAAAGTCATCGCTTCTGCCAAAGCTGACGCGAAAGGAACGTTCACGGTGAAAATCAAAAAACAAAAAGCCGGAACGGTGCTGTACGTCACGGCTGCTGATACAGACAAAAAAGAAAGCAAGAATGTAAAAGTCGTCGTTGAAAAATAACCAAAAAGCGGTGCTCGCTGCACCGCTTTTTTTATTTGCGCCCCCGCTGGACCGCTGAATACATAATGGATCGCTTTCCGTTTGATGCCGTCCATTCGAACCGGTCTCCTGTCCCTTCGCTGCTATAGTGATGCTGCATCGCGCATTGGGCGGTGTCGTTTGAAAAGTGATAAAAAGAAACACCCTGCTCCTCCGATGTATTCGTAAAGACTCCTTTATTATAAGAAAACACGCAATCGAATACCGATAAGCCAAAGCTGTGCAAATGCTGTAAAAATGCGAGAAAGGTTTCGTCATCAAGCGAATCCAAAAGCGTTATGAGCGGGCGCTTGACTGATTTCTCATAGCGGATGCGTTCTCCGCCTGAAAGGGAGATGTTTTCTTCACCGCATGCCAGAATTGATTTATCCTGAAAGCCGGCCGGTTCCCACTTTCCTTTATGATGGAGCCAGATTGGGCTGTGATGCAGACTGTCTGCCAGCAGTATATCGCCTTCTCCGTTTTCGATTAAACAGATTCCATCTTCGATGAGGATGGTGCCGTATTCCCATTTTCGTTCCTCTTTATATAATAATTGCTTCCGTTTCATGCATGCTGTCTCCTTTTTCTTCTTTCCTCTCCTTTCTTTCCAATTCAAGCCTGTCCCATACAACTCTTTTGTGGACAAATCAACTATCTGCCTATAGATGCATAAACTTACTAAGGTGCTGAAAGAAACGAAATTGTGACGAAAGAAACGGGATTGGAGCTGATATCACATGTGTGGAATTACGGGTTGGGTCGATTTTAAAAAGCAGCTCGTCCAGGAAAAACAAACGATCAACAGAATGACAGACACTCTTTCCAAACGGGGGCCTGATGATTCTAACGTTTGGGGGGAGCACCATGTTTTATTCGGACATAAAAGGCTTGCGGTCGTTGATATCGAAGGCGGGCGCCAGCCGATGGCATGCACCTATAAAGGAGATACGTACACCATTATTTACAATGGCGAGCTGTATAACACGGAAGATCTGCGCAAAGAATTGCGGGCGCGGGGCCATCAGTTCGAGCGAACGTCAGATACCGAGGTGCTGCTGCACAGCTACATTGAATGGCAGGAAGACTGTGTAGACCATCTCAATGGCATATTCGCTTTTGCTGTGTGGGATGAAAAGCGTGAACTGCTGTTTGCCGCGAGAGACCGTCTCGGCGTGAAGCCGTTTTTTTATACGGAGCAGGGGTCTTCTTTTCTCTTCGGGTCAGAAATCAAAGCGATTCTCGCACACCCTCATATAAAAGCCCGAGTGGACAGAACAGGACTTTCTGAAATTTTCGGACTTGGACCGTCCAGAACCCCGGGTACTGGCGTATTTAAAGGCGTGAAAGAAGTCCGGCCGGCTCACGCGCTGACGTTTTCCAAAGACGGGCTGAACATTTGGCGTTATTGGAATGTTGAAAGCGAAAAACATACGGACAGTTTTGATGACACGGTTGCCAATGTCAGGTCGTTGTTTCAGGATGCGGTGACGCGGCAGCTTGTATCGGATGTGCCGGTTTGTACGTTCCTATCAGGCGGACTGGATTCAAGCGCCATTACAGCGGTTGCGGCAGGCCATTTTGAAAAGGAAGGAAAAGCCCCGCTTCATACTTATTCGATTGATTACGAAGAGAATGATAAATTTTTTCAAGCAAGCGCTTTTCAGCCGAATGACGATGGGCCTTGGATTGAAAAAATGACAGATGCCTTCAGCACAACGCACCACAAATGCGTCATCAGCCAAAAGGATCTCGTCGATCATTTAGAGGAAGCCGTATTGGTTAAAGACTTGCCGGGAATGGCTGATGTCGACTCATCCCTGTTGTGGTTTTGCCGGGAAATCAAAAAGGACTTTGTCGTCAGCCTGTCGGGAGAGTGCGCGGATGAGATTTTCGGAGGGTATCCGTGGTTCCATACAGCAGACGTTGAGTCGGGATTTCCGTGGATGAGATCGACAGAGGAGCGGATCAAGCTGCTATCTGAATCATGGCAGAAAAAATTGAATCTAAAAGAATACGTAAATGCCAAATACGAAGAAACCTTGGCGGAAACACCATTATTAGACGGAGAAACGGGTGTGGACAAAGCAAGAAGACAGTTATTCTATTTAAATATGCTTTGGTTTATGACGAACCTTTTGGATCGGAAGGACCGCATGAGCATGGGAGCGAGCCTTGAAGTGCGGGTGCCGTTCGCCGATCACCGGCTCGTGGAATATGTTTGGAATATCCCATGGGAAACGAAAATGCATGACAACCGGGAAAAAGGCATTTTGCGCAAAGCGCTAGAGGGCATTTTGCCTGATGACATTCTGTATCGCAAAAAAAGCCCGTATCCGAAAACACACCACCCTGAATATACAAAAGGCGTCAGCGAATGGCTGAAAACGATCAGAAGCCAAAAGGACTCCGTGCTCCATACCCTGCTGGACAGAAAACAATTGGATCAGCTCTTAGAAACGGAAGGCTCCTCCTTCAAGGTTCCGTGGTTCGGACAGCTCATGAAGGGGCCTCAGCTGATCGCCCACCTTGCCCAAATTCATACGTGGTTTGAAGCGTATCGCATTGATATTGATGAGGGATAAAGATATTTAACATTATGATCTAGAAGGTATATATATAAACAAAAAAGGATAGGTGAGCAGAAAATATGCTCTACTTATCCTTTTTTTGTACTGCAGAACCAATTTCGACTTGTTGTTGCACGAAAGCCCCCGTTACTTCAATAGTTCAATTTTCTCCCAATGAAATTAGCTGATATAGGGCTTAATTTTAATTCCCTAGCCCATACAGAAAGTTGGCCAATATGGTGAATTTCGTGAGCAATGATATGGTGTAATATATCATCTCTCGTATATAAAACCTCTTTATCCCAAGGAACGCTTACAAGTTCATCTTTTATTTCATCTGAATTTGTTTCTAAAAAGTCAATAATGTCAGTTCGGAAACTAATTGAAAGGGATTGAACCTTCTCTAGTGTATGATAATCAGCGAACTGAACAACGATATCTTCTTTCCCTTGGATAGCACGAACCCAACTATATTCCACGTCAATAATATGAAAAAGGGTATATAAAATACTTCCTACCCCACCAAGATGGTTTTTCAGTAACTCTTCAGTGGATAGTTGATGACACCAAGTAAACCATTCATCTCTTACCTGCCAGTTATACTCAAAAAATTTTATCACTTAAATCACTCCAATAATAGGATACATCAAATAACAATTATCCTTTTTCCCTTACATTCCTCCTTTTATTGAAGTAACCTGCCTGTGACATGAAAGGCAAGTTTAGCTGTCATCATAAAAACATACACTCACTTATCTTTTACAAAGTGGGAATCGGCTTTTTCTTCATATACAATTGGGAGAAAACATAATAGACTTGAAGAAGCAGTGATACATAGGAGTGAAAAGAAATGAAAGAGATAAAAGAAGCCTATCAGCAGTGCGGGCAGATCGTCAGCGCCCGCGAACCAGCCTGCTACAAAGCATTCTCGTTTCTGCCGCTGAAGCAAAGACAGGCCGCTTGGGCGGTCATGGCGTTTTGCCATACGGCGGCCAGTGCGGATGAGAAGGCGTTATTTGCCATGGAAGCTGAGGCGGAACAGGTTTTTTCCGGGACATATAACGGAAATGATTATTTATGGAAGGCTTTCGGCCATACGTATCAGACCTTTACATTGGACAGCGGGCTGTTCCGTGAGTTCATTGCCGGACAGAAAGCGGAAGATAAACCGTTCGAAAGCCTTGATGAACTGCTCATGCACGCATATCAGACGGGTGGTGCGGCCGGATTGATGCTGCTGCCGATACTGACACGCCGAAACCAAGATCAGCTCAAACAAGCAGCCGTCTCTCTCGGCTTGGCTATACAGCTGATTCAAATCTTAAGAGATATCGGCACGGATCAACAGCAAAAAAGCCGCATCCCTCGGCAGGTGATGCAGCAATTTGGATATACAGAGGACGATCTTCAGAAGGGCGTCGTCAATAAGCCGTTCACCATGACATGGGAGTATATCGCTTTTGAAGCGGAAGCCTACCTTGAAGAGTGCCAGGATGCCTTGTCGCTATTCCCAATGTATTCGCAAAAAACGGTGAAAGCCGCTCTTCATTTGTACCGTGCTGTTTTAGAAAAAATCCGGTCGGAGCAATACGATGTCTTTCAACATCAATACACTGTCACAGAGAACGAAGCGTTCTGATATCTAAAAAACACCCGGCCTTGAACCGGGTGTTACGCCATGCCTTTTTGAATCCAGATACGTGAGCGCCATCTTCTGTACATTAAGATTCCCCGGACCCATTCGTCCGCGATAAAGGAAATCCAAATGCCGGCAAGACCGAAACCGAGGTGGATGCCGAATAGATAGGCAAGCGGGAGCCCGATGCCCCACATCGAAATCATTGCCATGTAGACAGGGAACTTCGCATCGCCAGCCGCCCGCAGGGAGTTGATAATGACGACGTTAAATGAACGGCCCGGTTCAAGAATAATCGTCATCGCAATCAATAAGCTTGCAGTCGCGATAATATCAGGGCTTTGTGTAAAGATGCCGATGAGATCCTTGGAAAAGATCGTCATTAAAACAGACGTTGCCGCCGCAATTCCGAGGGCCCAGTATAGGCTCTTCATACAGCGTTCATAAGCGGCGTCAAACTGTTTGCCGCCGATATAGCGGCCGATTAAAATTTGTGTGCCTTGGCTGATCGCGGTGCCGAACAGCAAAATAAACATCGTAATATTTTGCGTGTACACTTTAGTTGTCAAAGCCTGCGCGCCCATGATGGCGATAAAATAAGTGACAATCATTTGCGACAGGTTATATGAAAGCTGTTCTCCCGCAGAAGGGATGCCGATTTTCAGCAGCTTGCGCAGATGCTCTTTATGCATATGAAAGACTTTTTTCAACGACAATTTCAGCTGAATGCGTTTGTTGACAATGACAATCATCGCGATTAATCCGATGACGCGGGCGATAGATGTAGATATCGCCACACCGGCAACGCCGAGAACAGGAAAGCCGAACAGGCCGAAAATCACAATAAAGTTTCCAGCAATGTTTAAAAGGTTCATGCCGATTGTGACAAACATTGTATCTTTTGTGTAGCCGTAGCTTTTTAAGATCGCGCTGAACGTCATAATTAAAGCCTGAATAAAGGACAGACCTCCGACAACTTGTAAAAAAACTTTCGCATCAGGCATCAGTTCGTTTGATAATCCCATCATATGAAGGAGAGGGACCGCCGCGAAAAAGACGAGGGCGCTGATGGCAAGGCTGATGAAGAAGTTGGCGCCGATTGACACATAAGCGACTTCCATGGCTTCTTTCTTTTGCCGTGACCCTAAAAATTGTGAAATGATAACGGTCGTTCCTGTTGCGATAAAGCTGAACATCACGATAATTAAATTCAAAATCTGGTTGCTGACGCCGACTGCTGCCACGCTGTTATCTGAGTATTGGCTGAGCATCAGTGTATCGGCATTACCCATAAACATATATAATGAGACCTCGATAAAGATCGGCCAAGTAAGCGAAAATAATGAGAACGATTTGTCAGCGGGTTTTTTCAAAGCAGTTGATTTGAAGACAGCTTGTTTCATTGTGTCTAACCCCTTTCGTAAATAAAATCAACGTTTTAAAGTGTACCTCCATTTTCCTATAATAAAAAGGGAGAGAAACGATACTTCTTGCAAAAATCCGACTTAAAAAGGAGGATGATCAAAATGCCCCGCATCCAGTTTACAGTCCCGCCATTTCCGGTATTTATCGCAGCCGGAGAAGGGGTTTTTAAAAAGGGAGAAACCCATGTGAAACGAGTATTCTCTGTGTTTGACCTGATATACGTCAAGCAGGGAACGTTATATATTACGGAAAATGAAAAATCGTTCTCAGTTGAAGGGGGCGAGTACATCTTGCTTTCTCCCGGTCTTGAACACTATGGGACGAAGGGCAGTGATGAAGCAGCCTCCTATTATTGGCTTCACTTTGATGAACATCGGTATAAATTTACGGCAAAGGGAGGCAGCAATTGGTCTGAGCTTCAGCAGGAAAAAGGGAGCTTCGAGGAGCCGGCCCGCTACGGACTGGCTTTGCCGAGAAAAGGCAAGGTGCAGCGCCCGCAGTTTATGGCGCAGCAGTTTGAAAGGCTGATCGATTACTCCGCGGAAAACTCCGATTTGCCGCTTAGAAAACAAATCTTATTTGAAGAGCTGATGCTGCATCTTCAAAAAGAGGCGTTTCAAATTCCGTCTGCGAAAGAGCGGGTTGCCTGGGAGGCGGCCCGGTACTTACAGGAGCATTATAAAGAAAAGACAACAATCAAGGATCTATCGCTCGCCCTTCACTATCATCAGGATTATGTGAGCCGCTGCATGCAGCAGGTGCTTGGCGTTACGCCTGCACAATACACGAACCGGGTGAGAATGACGGAAGCGAAGCGACTTTTATCCTCTACAAACGATAAAATGGGCGTTATTGCGGAAACGATCGGAATGGAAGACCCGACATACTTTTCAAAACTCTTTAAGCAGATAGAAGGCATTTCACCAATTGAATACCGGAAAATTGTCAGCAGGAAAGTTCAATAACCAGACGAGGGATGAATATGAAAACAACAATCTACGATGTGGCAAGGGCGGCGGGTGTCTCGATCACAACTGTGTCGCGTGTGATTAACAATACCGGCAGAATCAGTGACAAAACGCGGCAGAAGGTGATAACTATCATGAAAGAAATGGCGTACACGCCCAATGTCCACGCCTCGGCGTTAACGGGAAAACGAACGAATATGATCGCTCTTGTGACGCCTGATATTTCAAATCCTTTTTACGGCGAACTTGCCAAAAGCATTGAGGAAAGGGCGGGTGAGCTCGGTTTTCAAATGATGATTTGCAGCACCGATTACGATTCGAAAAAAGAAACAAAATATTTTTCTGTCCTGAAGCAGAAAAAGGTGGACGGCATTATTTTTGCGACAGGGATTGAGAATCATGACAGCATGTCTGCTTTGGAGGAAATCGCCAGCGAACAAATCCCGCTTGCCATGATTTCTCAGGATAAGCCGCTGCTCCCGATGGATATTGTCGTGGTGGATGACATTCGCGGCGGGTACGAGGCTGCCAAGCATCTTCTGTCACTCGGCCATACGAACATCGCCTGCATTGTTGGAGACGGGTCAACGACGGGTGAAAAAAACAGAATCAAAGGCTTTCGCCAGGCGATGGAGGAGGCGAACGCGCCTGTCGATGAATCGCTTATCGTCCCGACGCGATTTTCTTTGGAAAGCGGCAAGGAAGAAGCGGGAAAATTGCTGGACAGGAACGCCCCGACGGCTATTTTTGCCTTCAACGACGTACTGGCCTGTGCCGCCATACAAGCTGCGAGGATAAGAGGCATAAAAGTGCCGGACGACCTTTCGATTATCGGTTTTGATAACACGATACTTGCAGAAATGGCGGCCCCGCCCCTGACGACCGTGGCCCAGCCGATTAAAGATATGGGGCGGAGCGTCACCGAACTGCTGGCCGAAGCCATCGAAGGAAAACGAAAGACGAAACAAAAAATCGTGCTGCCGCCTGAGCTTGTGGTCAGACATTCCACATCACCGCTCAAAACTTGAGCCCGCTAATGAGCGGGTTTTTTCATGTTGACAGTTGAAGCCAAAAAACATATTGCGTGCAGGGAAAAGACATTGTAAAATGAAACCATCTTTTGAGAAAGCGCTTGCGCAACGTGTTAAAGCGGATTGGAGCGCTGTTTTTTAGCTGTTGATAGAAAGCGCTTTCTTAAGGCGGTTCCAAAATGCGATAAAGGAGAGGATGGGACGTGGAACATCAAGTAAGATGCGCGGTATTAGGGTTAGGAAGGCTCGGTTATAACCATGCGAAAAATCTCGTCACAAGTGTTCCGGGGGCAAAGCTGGTCAGTGTCGGTGATCCGTTGAAAGGGAGATCGGAGCAAGTTGCCAAAGAATTTGGTATTGAAAAGTGGTCAGAGGACCCGTATGAGATATTGGAAGATCCCGGCATTGATGCTGTCATTATCGTAACGCCGACAAGCACACATAGCGATATGATCATCAAAGCAGCGGAGAACGGCAAGCAGATATTCGTTGAAAAACCGCTGACATTAAGCCTTGAGGAATCAAAAGCGGTTTCTGAAAAAGTGAAAGAGACAGGTGTCATTTGCCAAGTCGGCTTTATGAGGCGATTCGATCCCGCATACGCAGACGCCAAACGGCGGATCGACGCTGGAGAAATCGGCAAACCCATCTATTATAAAGGCTTTACGCGCGATAAAGGAACGCCTCCGGCAGCGTTTATCAAACACAGCGGCGGGATCTTTATAGACTGCTCCATCCATGACTATGATATTGCCCGTTATTTGCTCGGAGCAGAGATCACTTCTGTTTCCGGACACGGCAGGATCTTGAACAATCCGTTTATGGAGGAGTATGGCGATGTCGATCAGGCATTGACATATATAGAATTTGACTCCGGCGCAGCGGGGGACGTCGAGGCAAGCAGAACTTCTCCATACGGACATGACATCCGGGCGGAAGTTATCGGGACTGAGGGCAGTATTTTCATAGGGACATTGAGAAATCAACACGTGACCATCCTGTCGGCGAAAGGGAGCAGCTATGATATTATACCAGACTTTCAAACTCGTTTTCATGAAGCCTACTGCTTAGAGCTGCAGCATTTTGCCGAGTGTGTCCGGGATGGAAAAACACCGATCGTGACAGATGTCGATGCAACGATCAATTTAGAAGTCGGCATTGCCGCGACCCAATCGTATCGAAGCGGCAGGCCTGTACAGCTGGATGTGAAAAGTGCTCACATTCGGTTATAGGCGTCGGCACACCCGCACATCTTTCCGATCAAAAAAGCAAGGACAGTTTAGCCCTTGCTTTCTTTCTTCTCATATAAATAGTATACATAATCAGTAGGTACGCCTGGATGGCCAAGCTGCCTCAGCATGGCGGTCACGTTCCCTCTGTGATACGTGCCATGATTGATGACATGCAGGATGACGCCTGTATAAGTTGTTACGAGTGTTCCGTGTGTCGGATGCTGAAATAAGACCTGCTGTTCAAAGTCCGTCTGGCGGCTGAAGAAATCGTGATACTGTGCCTCCAGTTCAGAAAAATGCCCATTAATCACTGCCATATCACGATGCGCGGCCTCGAATTTTCCGACGCTGTCTATCACCTCTTGGTAGGTTGCTCCTGAAAGAGTTTTCAGCCAAATGTAGTCAGCCCTGCACATATGAAGCAGCACGTCGCTGATAGAAGGGAATACGCTCTGTACTTCTTGATAAGCTGTTTCCTCCGGCAGGCTTTCGATATGATTCAAGATTCGCTTATTCGCCCAGGAATGGTAGTCATAAAACTGTTTAGCATCAGTCATCAGCATTGCCTCCTTTTCTATGACATTCGCTGTGTCTTTTGTTTTCCCTTCAATTTCTTAACAGTGATACTCCGAAATACCCTGCTGCTGCCCACATCACCACTGCCGAGCATTTGTTTACGATCAGCATAAGCCTGCCGCTCGTATCCATTGTCTGAAACAGCCGGCCCGCTATCGCAAGACTGATAAACCAAAACCAAGACACAGCGATGCAGGCGGCCATAAAGAGCCATTTTTCAAGCCCCGAGTATTGGAGCGAGCTTGTGCCAATGACGCCGATCGTGTCCAGAATGGCGTGTGGATTTAAAAGAGAAACGGCGGCCGCAAACGCAGCTTGTTTTTTAGCTGTGAACGTATTTTTCTCATTTTGGTTTGCTTTCGGATGGCTGTTCCAAGTCACCCAACCCATATAGAGGAGAAACAAAAATCCCCCGGCCATCATCACTGTTTCAAACACAGGCAGCTGCTGAACAATGACAGATACACCCGCAACGGCTAATGCGATTAATAGGGTATCGCAGACAGCAGCGCTGATGACGGCGGGAAGTGCCCGCCAAATATGCCTTTGCCATGTCCCTTGCTGAAAAATAAATACATTTTGCGCTCCCAGCGGCAAAATTAAGCCAAAGGCAAGCACAACTCCGTGAATGATTGCATTCATGCTGAAAAAACTCCCTTCACATCTGTTTTTTCAATCATAAGGGAGATTTTTTCCCAAGTCTCCGGCCATTTGGTTGGGTTTAAGACCAGCCAAATGTATAATGTGAAGAAAAGAGGGGGGATGAACTTGTCGCAATGGCGGCCAAGCCGATATTCGGATGTTCCGCTGCATCGGCAGATCGAACAGTACATGAAAGACAAAATTCTTCACGGAGAGTGGGCTGTAGGGACGAAAATCCCTTCACAGAGAACGCTGGCCGACATGTTTCAAGTGAACCGCAGCACAGTGACAGCAGCCATTGACGAACTCACGTCTCAAGGCCTGTTTGAGGGGAGAAGAGGTGGCGGCACGAAGGTTGTAAACAGTACGTGGAGCGTGCTGGCGGCTGAGCCTCCTCTCGATTGGAGCAATTACGTCCGTTCAGGTATTCATCACCCTAATTCTTCCATCATCCAGGAGATTAATCAAAACGAACCAAGAGCGGATATCATCAGATTAGGCACAGGGGAGCTTTCACCGGACCTGCTGCCTGCTGGCACAATGCGCCGGATGTTTCAGCAGATCAATCCGCACGCCCTGTCTTTAGGATACGAGCAGCCGAAAGGAAATCGTAAGCTGCGGGAGGCGGTGGCGGATCATTTGAAAGGCAAGCAGATCCATGTATCACCGTCAGCGATTTTAATTGTGTCCGGCGCGCTTCAGGCGCTTCAGCTTATCTCGATCGGGCTTTTAAAACGAGGTTCAGTCATTTTGACGGAAAAGCCGTCCTACCTTCAATCTTTGCATGTGTTTCAATCAGCGGGGATGCGGCTTCGCGGCATGCCGATGGATGAAGCGGGAATCAAGGCGGGGCTTATTTCTTCTTATCGAAAACAGTACGGAGGGCAGCTGCTTTACACCATTCCGTCGTTTCATAATCCGACGGGCACTGTTATGTCAGAGCAGCGAAGGGAAGAGATCATTGGCCTGTCAAAAAAAGAGCAGCTGCCAATCATTGAGGATGATGCGTACGGTGAATTATGGTTTGAAGAAAAACCGCCTCAACCGTTAAAAGCAATGGATCATGAAGGCAATATTTTATATGTGGGCACGTTTTCAAAAACAGTGAGCCCCGGCCTGCGAATCGGCTGGCTGGCCGGACCGGAGCCGGTCATTGAACGGCTGGCGGACATTAAAATGCAGACAGACTACGGATCGAGCGGCCTGTCCCAGTGGGCGGCAGCCGAATGGCTGTCACAGGGGTATTATGAAGAGCATCTGACATGGATACGCGGGGTTTTAAAACAAAGGAGAGATGCGGCAGTTCAGTTTCTCGAGCGGTATGCCGGGGACATCGCGACGTGGCGGATTCCCGCCGGCGGCTTTTATATGTGGGTGACATTTCACAAACCCTTGCCTGTCAGCCGTTTCTTTCATGAACTGCTGAAACAGCAGGTGCTGGTGAATCCCGGTTCTATTTATAACGGCGAAGATCGCAACAGCATCAGGCTGTCATATTCCTATGCATCTCTTGCGGATTTGGAAACAGGCATTAAAGCGGCAGCCGATACAGCCCGCCGCCTGATGATCTAACATTTGTTATACAATGACAGCTCCCAGCGCCCTGGCGAAAGCCATCGCGTGCTCCGGCGCGATTTTGCAGCCTTTCAATTTGTCGAGGGAGACATGAAGCTGTTCAAAACGGCAGGTGCTGATGTCCATATTTTGAAGGGACGTGCCGGTAAAGCTGGCGCCTTCCAGTTCGCACCCGTCAAAGTGTGTCTGCTGGAGCGTCATATTGCTGCACTCACTTTGCATAAGGGCACAGTGATCAAATCGAACTTGTTTCATATTTGAGTAAGAAAATGAACTGAAATGTCCGTGGCATTCCTCGAATGAAACATTCCGCAGCGTTGAGTCCACCACATTCATTCCAACCATTTTTGATTGCTTAATGGAAGTTCTGTGAATGACAGCTCCGCTGAAATCGGTGTTTGACAAATCACATTTTTCAAAGATCACATCGGTCAGTTCAATCTGCCGGAAAGACACATCAATAAATACGACATTTCTGAATACCGTTTTTTCCACACAAAGTTTTTCAATATCTTCGCCGCAGATTGTACAATCTTCAAACAAGCGCATGCTGATTACATCATCCTGCACCGCGGTTTTATGGAAATCTGCGGTTTGCAGGTTTTCCGGTATGTGAGGTTTTTGAATCACTATTTTATTCATGCGATGACATCCTTTGCTGCCCGAAAACCAGAAGCCTCCGGGATCAATTTAATAGATCGTTACGGGAATTGCTACATATAGTGAATCATGAAGAGCCTTTTCTTGGTATGGCAGCCCGCTTGTTTTGTAAGCATAAATGGAAAGCTTCCTGTACGTCAAGGCGTTTACAGACCGGGAAAGAAAAGGGAACAGGAGGAGTGCGGAATGGGGCATTACATCAAAACCGAGGAGCATGTGACACTGTTTGTAGAGGATATCGGGCATGGAAGGCCGATCATCTTTTTGCACGGGTGGCCGTTGAATCATAAGATGTTTGAATATCAAATGAATGAGCTTCCGAAAAGAGGATTCCGTTTTATCGGCGTTGATTTACGGGGATATGGGCAATCTGACCGCCCATGGGAAGGCTACGATTATGACACGATGGCCGATGATGTCAAAGCTGTCATTTATACACTGCAGCTTGAGAACGCGATTCTTGCCGGTTTTTCGATGGGCGGCGCAATTGCAATCCGTTATATGGCAAGGCATGACGGAGCCGATATTGGTAAGCTGATTTTATTGTCGGCAGCGGCCCCCGCATTTACAAAACGCCCGGGTTATCCGTACGGAATGAGGAAGCAGGATATTGACGATATGATCGAACAATTCAAAATGGATCGGCCCAAAACACTTGCTGATTTAGGGACACGGTTTTTTGAGAAAAAAGTGTCGCCAGAGCTCAGACAGTGGTTTCTCAATTTGATGCTGGAGGCTTCCTCCTATGGGACGATCTACTCAGGCATTGCATTAAGAGACGAGGATCTCAGAAAGGATCTTGCGTCAATCAAGGTGCCTGCGCTGATCCTGCACGGGAGAAAGGATCAAATTGCGCCGTTTGATTTTGCAAAAGAATTGAAGCGCGGCATCAAGCAGTCTGAATGGGTTCCATTTGCAAAAAGCGGGCACGGAGCTTTTTATGAGGAAAAAGAGAAGATCAACAGTTTGATTGCGCAGTTTGCCAAATCATGAGAAAAAACCCGATATTGATCGGGTTTTTCATATGATGCCTTTATTTTGCAGTTCTGTAATGATCAGATCAGCTCCATCGGAAATAGATGTCTGGTCTGACTCAATGATCAAATCCGGTGAAAGCGGCTCTTCATACGGAGAATCGATTCCGGTAAAATGTTTGATCTCTCCGTTTCGCGCTTTTTGATAAAGTCCCTTCGGATCGCGCTGTTCACAAACATGCAGCGGGCACTTCACATAAATTTCGAAGAACTCTCCTTCAGGGAATAGCGCTCTGACCATGTCCCGGTCCTCTCTGAATGGAGAAATAAAAGCCGTTAAAATCATTTGCCCGCTGTCGACAAACAGCTTCGCCACTTCTCCGATCCGGCGGATGTTTTCAATCCTGTCTTCAGTCTGAAAACCAAGATCTTTGTTTAAGCCGTGGCGGATATTATCGCCGTCAAGCACATAGCTCTGAATGCCCATACGGTACAGCTTTTCATCAACGGCATTGGCCAGCACTGATTTTCCTGAGCCGGACAGCCCGGTAAACCAGAGGGCGCAGCTTTTGTGTCCGTTTAAGGACTGTCTGTCAAACTTTGAGATTGCAGCGGGGTGCCAAATGATGTTCGGATTATGCGTCATTGCAATCCCCCGCTGTTTTGCTGGATGGCAACGGGCTGTTGGTGTAGACCCTTGATCAGCACGTTTGCGACCTCAGGCCGGCTGAATTCTTTAGGCGGTTTTTTTCCTTGGCGGAGAAGCTCTCTTACTTTTGTGCCTGATAAGTGGATGTGGTCTCTTTGGCTATGCGGACATGTTTTCGAGGTGGCCATGTTTCCGCATTTCCGGCAGTAAAAGCTGTGCTCGAAAAACAGGGGCTTGATGCCCAGTTCCTCCTCTGTGAATGATTGAAAAATAGTTTGTGCGTCGTACGTTCCGTAATAGCTGCCGACACCCGCGTGATCACGGCCTACAATAAAATGGGTGCAGCCGTAATTTTTGCGGACGAGCGCGTGGAAAACCGCTTCCCGCGGACCTGCATACCGCATGGCGGCAGGGAAGACCGATAACATGACGCGATCCTTTGGATAATAGTGATCAAGCAATACCTGATAACTTTCCATTCTGATATCGCTTGGGATATCGTCTGACTTCGTTTCTCCGACGAGCGGATGAAGCAGCAGACCGTCGACCGTTTCTAACGCTGTTTTTTGAATGTATTCATGCGCTCTGTGAACAGGATTTCTGGTTTGAAAACCGACTATTGTGTGCCAGCCGAGGTTTTTAAAGGCCGCTCTTGTTTCTGCAGGCGCTGCGTAAAACTGTTCGAAGGTTTTGTCGGGTAGGCGGCTCACCGTGATAGGCCCTCCGATATAGTAATCCGGACGCTCCAGCAGTTTTTTTACGCCTGGGTGGGCAGGATCGCTTGTTTTAAAAACAGACAGTGCTTCTTGTGTTTTATCAGGCTGGTATATATCAATGACTGTGATCATGCCGTAGGCAACGCCGTCTTTCACAAGCTTGACGCGATCTCCGGCAGACAACTGTTTTGCTGTTTCTTCTCCGACAGGGAGCGTAATCGGCAGGCTCCACGGTAAGCCGTTTGCCAGCCTCATCTCTTTCACAACAGAATGATAATCTTTTTCTCCCAAAAAACCAGTTAACGGGCTGTAGCCGCCGATCGCGATAAGCTCCAGGTCGCTCAGTGCAAGCTGATCCAGCTCCGCTTCGCACGTGCACCCTTCAAAATGGCATGCGGGATCGCAGCGGTTGATTAACACCCCTCCATGGGGCTCGTTTCCATTCAACGTGTTCAACCTCCATTTTTACGTTTCCTTTGTTCTCTTTTCTGCGCTTGCTCAAAGCTTTAAAGCAGCGTTCAACATTCTTTCAACAAGGACATGCCGGCCATTATTCTTGATGCAGGCCGCATTCTGTTTTCTCCCGTCCGGCCCATCTTCCGGCCCTCTCATCGTTCGGGTCCGAGGAAGGCAATGTACACATTTCACAGCCTATGCTCGGGTAATGTTGATCGTGCAGTTTGTTATAAGGTAAATTGTGCAGGCGGATGTACGTCCAAACGTCACCCCATGTCCAGTGGATGAGCGGGCAAATTTTAATGAGCTCAAACTTCTGATCCAGATTCACGTATTGAATATGCTTTCTTGAAGGCGACTGCTCCCGGCGCAGCCCTGAAATCCAAGCTGTCATGCCGGACAGGTGCTTTTTCAGCGGCTCGATTTTTCTCAATTGGCAGCATAGGTTAGGGTTATGCTGCCACAGTTCTTCGCCGTATTGCGTCTCCTGTTCTTTTAAGCTCAGCTCGGGTTGGAGTAGCTGGATTCTCAAGCTCGGATATCGCTCTTTGACGGTCTCGATCAGCTCATATGTTTCTTGAAAATGCAGCCCTGTATCCAAAAAGATGATGTGCGCGTTTTTGTTGATTTTTGATAATAAATCGAGAAGCACCATCCCTTCTGCGCCAAAGCTGCACGCGTACACAATCTTATCCCCGTATGTTCGGTAAGCCCATTTCAGCACATCGAGCTCATCGATCAATTGACCCGTTATCTGTTTGGCCTGCGTGTCGTTCCATGTATCATATGTGATGATTTGTTCGTTCAACGTTTTCCCCCCGTTTGCATCTGTCTGTTTTTAATCTATTGATCGAGTTATAGGCAGACTATTCATTTTTTGCATAAAGGTTCAGGTTTTTAGGTGCGGCGTCCGCCTAAAATGAGGGGCGGAACCATTAAGAGACCAGCTGAATATGCTTTTAAGCAAAATGGTTTTATGCCCAAGGAGAGGTGTTATGCCGATTACCATTTATCAGGGGCATCATCATTCGCTTGCCCCGGCGGATATTAATATCGTCATTGATGTCATCAGAGCCTTTACAGTCGCCCATTATGCGTTTATCGGCGGGGCGAAAGAAATTTTATTGGTCCGGACAGCTGACGAAGCCTTTGCGCTGAAAGACACCTATCCGGATTACGTATTGACGGGAGAAGAAAAGGGGGTCGGTATCAGCGGGTTTGATTTGGATAATTCACCAAAACGCATGGCGGAGCAGGATATGGCGGATAAGCGCCTGATCCAGAAGACAACAAACGGCGTCACAGCGGCGTTAGGGGCGCTGAACGCCAAGCATCTGTTCGTGACCGGATTTTCAAACGCCAGAACAACTGCAGAGCATGTGAAAACGCTCGCGGCAAAGGATTGTGTCATGAACATTGTCGCTTCCCATCCGTCAGGTGATGACGACATGGCGTGTGCGCAGTATATAAAGGGCATCATTGAAGAGACAAATGAGGCAACGGCTGCGGAGGCGATTGAAAGAATAAAACGCTCATCTGTTGCGGAGAAATTTTTTGACTGCCGCCAGCCATTGTTTGATTCGGAAGACATCGTATACTGTACAAAAGAATTGACAGGCGATTTCGTCATGAAAGTGAAACAAGAAAGCGAAGTTCCAACGATAGAGAGGGTCATAATATGAATGATTTTTCACTAGAATTGCCAGTGAGAACAAGCAAGCCGAGAGAAACCGGGCAGACCATTTTAATCGATAACGGCTATCCTTTGCATTTTTTCAAAGATGTAATAGCCGCGGCGTCCGACTATATTGATTTTGTGAAATTCGGCTGGGGCACATCATTACTTACGAAAGATCTTGAAGGGAAAATCAGCACGCTGAAAGAGCATGACATTAAATTTTTCTTTGGCGGCACACTGTTTGAGAAGTATGTAAGCCAGAAAAAAGTGAATGAATTTCATCGGTACTGCACCTATTTCGGCTGTGAATATATTGAGATTTCAAACGGTACGCTCCCCATGACAAATAAAGAGAAAGCGGCTTATATTGCCGATTTTTCCGATGAATTTCATGTGTTCAGCGAAGTGGGCAGTAAGGATGCGGAATTATCAAGCCGGCAAAGCTCTGAGGAATGGCTTGAGTATATCGTTGAGGATATGGAAGCGGGCGCGGAAAAAGTGATGACGGAGGCCAGGGAAAGCGGGACAGGAGGAATCTGCTCGAGAAGCGGCGATGTTAGGTTTCAAATTGTCGATGACATCATTTCCTCAGATATTGATATGACCCGGCTGATTTTTGAAGCGCCGAACAAAACGCTCCAGCATGGGTTTATCCATAGGATCGGGTCGAATGTGAATCTGGCCAATATCCCATTTCAAGATGCAATCGCGTTGGAGACGCTGCGTTTAGGGTTAAGATCCGATACCTTTTATTTGTAAAACGGCGGCTGCGGGGCTCTCGTCGTGAGAGAGCCTCTGCCTATTATTTTTTATGGCGGTACATAGGCGTGAGATAGGGGAGTGAAGTCAGACGGATGTTATAGATGAAGTCGATGACTCTTGTCGATATGACTTGGCATATCAAAGCTTGAATGACGATGCCCCAGTCAATAATAGACGCAGTAACCATAAAAATGATGCAATTCATGAAGAGCAGGATCGTTCCGGGATTCCCGCCGCGGTAGATGGAAATCATCAGGGCAAGGGCTCCGAATCCTCCGTTTGAAATTTTATATTTGTATAAAAGTCCGATGCCGAGTCCCAATAACACAGCGCCGCTTGCCAGATCAAGCCACAGGTTTGATGTGATATCCGGTAAAACCACATCAAAGATCAATACCGAGACAGAGGTGACGGTAATCGAGGCGAGGGTGCCGGTGAATGTTCTCATCTCCAGCCATTTTAAAGCGGTAAAAAGCATCGACACATTCACGGCCCATACTGAAAAGCCATGAGGAATTTGAAACAGATAATGCAATAGCACCGCGATACCTGCTGCCCCGCCTGTCGGAATATCATGCGGAAATAAAAACAAGGACATGCCGAGTCCCTGTAATACGCCGCCTGCGACAATCATAAACGTGAGTTTTGCTTTCATCAGCAGTTCAGCCATTAAGTCGTTTGCTCCTTTATGAAAAGACTTGTCCGCTGTTTCCATTTTATGAGGCTGTCCATGATTTATGTCTGCAAATAAAGAAATGGCCCAGCTTAATAGACTGAGCCGTCCCACTTGTAGCGATTGACGATGTCCATATTGATTTCTGAGCCAATGCCTTTGCCTTTCGGGATGTGGACCAGTCCTTTTGAAGGCTGAAGGCCGATGAGATCTGTAAAAGGATTCTCCATGACGTCCCACTCAATCGGTTCAATTTGATCGTTTTCCATTTTAGACCATGGAGCCAGACACGCTTGTGCAAATAAAGCATATAGGCGTGAGAGCGATCCATCATATGCATGTGCGGATGCTCTGACGCCGAAATAACGCGCGAGCTGGAGGGAGTCCCGGAATTCATCAATTCCGTTAACATGCATGACATCGGGCTGAATGATATCCAAGCACCGCTGGGAAAGAAGGGGCGCAAATTGGGCCGCGCCTTTCATATTTTCTCCTCCGGCAACAGGAACAGATAAACGGCTGCGCAGCAACGCGTAATCCTGCGGGTGATCAAAGGGCAAAGGCTCCTCGAACCAGCCGATGTTCATCCACTCATGAAAATAGCGTTCCCATTTGAAAGCGGTCGCGGCGTCGTAGCTTTGGTTTGCGTCCAGGATCATCGTAATGGAGCTGCCGGCCGTATGCTGCAGTGCGTTAATGTGCCGTACATCTTCCTCGAACGCAGTCCCGCCAATTTTGACTTTGATTTGCTTAAAGCCCTTTTTTAACTGGATTTCTACTCGGGCAACGGATCGGCTGATCCATTGCGAGTGTTCTGAATACGATTGAAAAGAGGCATATACAGGGATCTCTTCTCTGTACCGCCCGCCCCATAGTTCGCAAACCGAACAATCCGCAGCTTTGGCCGCAATTTCTGTCAGCGCCATGCTTACGGCGGAGGCCGCCCGCTGATGCCATTTTTGAATCGTGCGCACTAATGGCAGGCGGCTGCCGGCCTGTTTCCCTAAAAGATAGGGAATGATCCGTTTGGTAAAACCGATATGGAGAGCCGGGAGCCAATCAACACACTCTCCCCAGCCGTCAATCCCGCTTTCGGTGACAATTCTGATGAGATAGCAAGTTCGATAGCGCTTCAATCCGTTTGCGT
The DNA here is from genome assembly GCF_016757475.1 of Bacillus sp. RHFS10. Taxonomy (NCBI): domain Bacteria; kingdom Bacillati; phylum Bacillota; class Bacilli; order Caryophanales; family Bacillaceae; genus Bacillus; species Bacillus sp. RHFS10. The sequence continues at coordinate 119,084 of NZ_JAESPO010000004.1, read as the reverse complement.
CTCCGTATGGCTCTTCTAATCGATGCAAAAGCGGAAAGGTCTCAATCCGTTCGATTTTCAAACTGGATACTACCTTTCCTCAGCTGGCTGAAGCCGATTGCCAGACATTTTAGGATCTTCTTTTTCTTTTGTTTCTTCTTTGTCTTGATTCACATGGATGAGCAAAATCACGAGAATGCCGACAACAAGCGTCAATCCGGCAATGCTTAAAAACATGCCGGGTCTGGACCATTGCATCAGGCGGCCGAAAATCGGAGGCCCGATGGCAACCCCTAAGAAACGAACCGATCCGTACAGCGAGGTCACAAATCCCCTTCTTTCTTTACCGACAGCCCCGGTAATAAAGCTGTTCACGCAAGGAAGGACAAGGCCTGAGCCTATACTGCTCAGCACAAGGACGCTGATAAAAAACACAAGATTCTCAATGAAAGACAATGACGCATAAGAAACAGTCATAAAGGCCAATCCGAGAACGATCAGCTTTTTCATTAACGATTGCTTTTTCCCGATCTTGCTTCCGGTTGTATAGGACGTCACACACATGACCAAAAGCGGAATCGCCAAAATCAAGCCTTTTTTGACGCCATCGGTATCGTATGTTTTTTCGAGGACATCAGATAGGTAGAAGAGAATCCCGAATAAGGTAAACAAACAAGTCGCACCCGCTAAATAAGCGGTAAACAGCCATCTGCCTTCATGTTTAAAAACACTTAACAGGCCTTTCGCATATTTTCCGATCGGGGGCGGTTCTTTTTCCTTTTTCTTTTCTTTAATAAAAATCCAAGTCAGCACGATCGAAATGATACAAAACACCGGGAAGGCAAAAAACGCGCCATACCAAACAAGCAAAGCGATAAGCGATCCAATGATTGGCGAAAGCACTTTTCCCATGCCGTTTGAGGCTTCAACGAGGCCGAGCACCTTGCTTTCTTGGGCGCCTTTAAACAGATCACCCGTCAGCGCCATGGCAATCGGGCCCGTTCCGGCTGCTCCGATTCCCTGCAGCGCCCGTCCTGCCATGACCCAAGGGTATGCATTGTCAAAAAAACCTGCGGCAAAACCGGCTAACAGGCCGCCGGCACCATACAGAAATAAGCAAGGGATAATAATGATTTTCCTTGAGAATCGGTCGGCGAGATAACCGACAATCGGAATGGCAAACGCCGCAATCAAGGAAAATACTGTGATTACGAGACTGACCTGAAATTGAGATAAATGAAGTTCAGATTGCATTTTTGGCAAAATCGGAATAAGCATTGAGTTTCCAAGTGTTAATATTAAAGGGATTGAACCGATTGCAACAATCGTCATTCCGTTATTTTGTTTTGATGATTCCATCTCAGAGCACACTCCTTTTCTTCTGCTTAGAATGTCCCTGATAGCTTCATTTATTCAACGTTCAGACAGCAAAAAACCGAACAGAAAATACCTGTTCGGGAAAAAGAGGGTTAGCCGAACCCTTGTGAGATCAAGGCGAATAATTGTCCGTTTCTAGCGGGCAGTGTCTTATTTGGGTAAAGCATGAGCGGGGGCTCATCGTCTAAGTGAAAGCCCATCGCTTCCAGTCTGTCATGCAGAGTCGTGTGTTCAGCCGGTATATCGATGCGCATTGGCCCTTGTTTGCCGTCGGCCAGCCTGTTGATTAATCTTGCAGCAACGTCTGACGATGGGGCGATGAGGGGGCCGAATTTCAGATTGGCAGGTGTCTGTACAGAAAGGCCGTAGCCAATCAGCTGACCCTTGTTGTTTCTGGCGATAATACATTCCTTTGAAATGGAAATAAGCTGCTGCATAAGGTTTGATCGATCTCCGCCAAAGGCTGCCAGGTCGGCAGCGGCTAATTCTTGAAAATCTTGTTCTCTAAAGGATGCCAGTTCTGCATCAAGGTGATCTTGCTTTTCAATCGGTTGAAAACTGTGACAGCTGTACTTTCGGACTGAACCCGCCGTATGAAAACCTGCCTTTTCATAAAGCGGCAAACCTTCTTTTGTGGCGCAAAGCCTGATGGTGGTGCTTTCATCCGTTTGGCTGATACACGCGTTTACCATCCGGCGCCCGAGACCGAGCCGTTTGTATTCCTTATCCACGATGACGAGTCCGATAGAAGCAAGACGGCCAAACAAAAACAAGCCGATACAGGAGATGATGTCTCCGCGGACATTTTGATAACCGAAAAAGCGTCCTTGTTGGAAAAGCATTTTCAGCTCTTGTTCGCCATAATCCGGCCACCCGGCTTGCCTGCAAAGCCGCAATAGGCCGGGAATATGTTCTTCATGAAGCTCAATCAGCTCTTCCATTACCTTCACACAGTTCACCTGCTTGTTCCGAGTTTTTTGTACATGACGATATGTGTGCCAATGCCGGGAACTTCAAATGGTTCGCCAAGTTCCTTCCAGCCAAGCTTTGCGTAGTAGCCTTTGACATGGTATCTTGCATTGCACCAGACCGCCTGTACGCCTCTCTCGGCCAGTTTCTCCTCCGCGTGTTTGATCAGCGCGCTGCCGGCTTTTTGTTCGCGATATCCTTCAAGCGTCGCCATGCCTCTCAGCTGGTATGCGGAGGTGGCTGTTAATAATGGCTGATGTTGAGGGGAAAAAGAAGCGATGCTGATGAGCGTTCCTTCAAAAAATACACCGAGATGAAAAGCGCCTTCCGCACGGTCCTGTTCATATTTGCATTGTTCGATGGATTGATGGGGACGCAGGATGCGCTGCCGGATGTCGTATGTATCTTCCGCGGAAATGGTTTTAACTTCAAGCATGATGTTCCTCCTCTTAAAAAGTTTTCTATATCGTAACATGAATCCGATTAGAAAAGACTGCCTGATTGACTCAGGCAGCCATATTTAACGCAAATAAATATTTTGGCGTTGTTCGTCTTTTTGCTGTATATACGAGGTGAGCTCAGCGGTTAAGTCAGATCTGAGAAAAGGCGTAATCAAGTAGATGCCGTTAAACAGCTCGCATGCCGCATCCAGCAGGGAGCGTGCAATTGCGAGACCTTCCGCTTTTTGCTTCTCTTTATCCTCACCTGCAAGAGCCATTTTTTCGCGAATGGAGTCTGACAGCTTAATCCCGGGAATTTCATTGTGGATGAATTCAGCATTCCGGCTGCTTGTGAGCGGCATAATGCCGATATAGATGGGCGTCTTCAGATGCTTTGTTTCGTTATGGATATCGACAAGCTGCTGCTCGGAATAGACAGGCTGTGAAACAAAATAATCGGCGCCGCAATCTATTTTTTTCTCCAGCCGTTTTACCGCTTTATCCAGATGGCGGACATTAGGATTAAATGCGGCGGCGACTGAGAAATTCGTTTTCTTGCCAAGTGGTTTTCCAGACAGGGACAGCCCTTCATTGAACTGTTTGATCAGCCTGATTAAATCAAAGGATGTTAAATCATAAACAGACGTCGCCCCCGGGAAATCCCCGATTTTAGAAGGGTCGCCTGTAATGGCCAGCACGTCATTCAGCCCTAACGTATCAAGGCCCATTAAATGTGACTGCAAGCCAATAATGTTTCGGTCACGGCACGTAATATGGACAAGGGAGCGCATATCGAGCTGCTGCTTCACAAGGGCGCCGCAGGCAACATTGCTGATCCGCGGAGTCGCCAAGGAATTATCAGCGAGCGTCAGGGCGTCGATTCCCGCTTCTTTTAATTCAGCAGCGGCGGACAAAAACTTGTCAAAACTCAATTTTTTCGGCGGATCCAGCTCTACGATGATGGAGCGTTTTTCCGCCGCGATCTCATTCAGGCCGGGCTCTGTCCGCTCATGCTGAACAGAGATAAATTCTTTCGCCCGGGTTTTGACTTCTTTTTCCGTAATCGGAGCAAGCCCGCCAACCGCTTCCGCCATCGCGCGGATATGATTCGGCGTGGTGCCGCAGCAGCCGCCGATAATCCGCGCGCCTTGCTTGCGGAATTCTGACGCGCTGTTTTGAAAATACGTGTCGTCAGTTTCATAGACGAGCCGTCCCTCTTCAAGCGAAGGAAGACTGCTGTTCGGATAAACTGATAAGAACACGTCATCAAAAATCGGCACTTCGCTGAGCGCTTCAATCATATGATAAGGGCCGAGCCGGCAGTTAATGCCGACGATATCAGCCCCGAGATCCGCAATCGATCGCAATGCTTCAGAAAGAGGAGTTCCGTCCTGCAGTACGCCTTGCTCATGCATAGAGACATTGAGCATAATCGGAAGCCCAGTCTCTTTGCGCGCGATTTTCAGCACTTCACGGGCTTCTTCCAAATCATAATACGTTTCTAACAGCAAGCCATCCGGCTCTTCATGCAGCAGCAGGTACAGCTGCTCGCGAAAACTGCGTTTGATTTCGTCAAGGCTGTACGCGTTTTTATTAAATGTGCGGATGCCGCCCATCGTCCCGAGGACGTACGCATCTCCTGCTGAAGCCCGCGCGATTCTTACTGCCTCTTGATTCATCTTTTTAATGTCATCCTCAAGCCCGTGTCTCGATAATTTAATATAATTGGCCCCGTACGTATTCGTTTGAATGATGTCGGCTCCCGCCTCAACGTACGCTTTATGTATGCGCTGAATTTCCTCCGGCTTCGAAATGTTGAGCTCCTCGAAACATCTGTCAATGCCATAGGAGTAGAGGAGCGTTCCCATGGCGCCGTCACCGATTAACACCTGTTTTTGCAAATCTTCTAAAAGTCCCATTGTCTGCCTCCTTTATTCACATTCAGCAAGGAAAAAAGAGAAATAAAAAAAGTCCTCTTAAGAAGAAGACTTTGTCAGTGATTTTGTCTCTTCTTATCTTCCAAGCTGTTCGAGCTTGCTGGATTTAGCACCTTGGTCATGGCTGATCGCCATTACACCGGTTGCTGAAGCTTCGTCGGGCCAGTCCCTCTGCTTCTCTTGATAAGAACGGATATGAAGTTTTCGTGTTCAGGAAATGCCAAAAGATTCCGGGCTTTTTCCCTTTCTCCAAATTTACCGAAAATAAAGACAATAATCAATAGGATTCAGAAAATTTATCTGAAATTTATAAATTGAACGTCAATCGGCAGATCTGCGTCCCGCACAGCTGAGATAATCTGCTGCAGGTCATCCTTGTTTTTTCCGGTGACGCGCACTTGATCATCCTGCACTTGAGACTTTACTTTCAGTCCGGAGTTTTTGATGATCATATTGACTTTTTTGGCATTATCTTTGTCAATGCCTTGAACAAGCTTTGCGCGCTGGCGCACCGTTCCGCCGAACGCGTTTTCAATCTTGCCGTAATCAATGTTTTTTGTCGGCACGTTTCGTTTAATCAATTTACTGACCAGCACATCTTTCAGCTGGCTTAATTTGAATTCGTCATCGGAAACAAGGACAAGCTCCTCTTTATCTAAAGAAATGTCGCTTTTGCTTCCTTTAAAGTCATAGCGTGTGCTGATTTCCTTCAATGCGATTTGGATCGCGTTTTGCACCTCAGGCAATTCCACCTTGGATACAATATCAAATGAACTTTCTTTTGCCATATGAAAACCTCCATAACATTTAACTTATGTGTTGATTATAGTAGAATAAAGAGAAACTTCCAACAGAACAAAGAATCAATTTGTGATGATTGGAAAAAATGTTAACAGCATCCGCAGAAAAATAAGCGGAACAGGAAGGACGATAGCATGAGACCAGGGCAGCAATTAACCTTGAGTATAGATCACCAAACGGACTTCGGTTACTTTTTAACCGACGGAGAAGACACGATTCTCTTACATAACAGTGAAATAACTGAGGATATCGAGGACAGAGACGAAGTAGAGGTTTTTATATACGTCGATCAGCAGGAAAGGCTTGCGGCCACGATGAGAATTCCGGTCATCAGCGCGGATGAGTACGGCTGGGTCGAAGTGGTGGATAAAGTGGAAGATATGGGTGTATTCGTTGATGTCGGTTTATCTAAGGACGCGCTTGTTGCAACTGAGCATTTGCCGCCATACGAAGATGTGTGGCCGCAAAAAGGCGACAAGCTCTACTGTATGCTGAAAGTGACGAACCGGGGGCGCATGTTTGCCAAACCAGCGCCGGAAGACATCATCAGCGAACTGTTTACCGATGCCTCAGAGGATCTGATGAATAAAGAGCTGACAGGTACGGTGTATAGACTGATCGCAACAGGTTCATTCATTATCACGGACGACGGTATCCGCGGTTTTATCCATCCGTCAGAAAGAAAAGAGGAGCCAAGACTCGGTTCAAGAATCACGGGACGGGTGATTCAAGTAAAAGAAGACGGTTCAGTCAATATGTCGCTGCTTCCGAGAAAACAGGATGCATTGTCTGTAGATGCCGAGTACATTCTGACGTATATAAGAACAAGAAACGGCGCTATGCCTTACGGCGACAAAAGCCAGCCTGACGATATCAGAGAACGTTTTAACATGAGCAAGGCCGCTTTTAAACGCGCGCTCGGCCATTTAATGAAAAATGGAAAAGTGTATCAGGAAGACGGATGGACATACGAGAAAAAATAGCATGAAAAAGGCTCGCCTGCAGCAGGAGTGCAAAGCGAGCCTTTTTTTATTTCTAGTTTAATTCATCAACCAGCGTTCTGATTGCCATTTCGCGATCGACATTGTCTGAAATCGCAATCGGCGTAATATCAATGGCAAGAATGATCAGAATCAGGGCGCCGGCTGCAGCAACATAAGAAACATAATAGAAATAGTTAGCGGTATCGACCGTGTTGACGAGCTCGGCCTGAACTCTGGACGTATCATCCTTGGAAGCGGCGATTTCCTTTGCGGCTTCCACTTTTTCTTCAACGATTTGACCCGCTTTTTTCAGCAGTTCATCCACTTTCAATGCATCTTTGCTGTAAACAGCTTTCTTCAGGTTATCAAAGAAGTCAGCATCCTCTTTTTTAATATCAGCAACAACCTGATTGGCAAATGCCTTTGCCTCTTTTGTGTTGAGTTTGTCAGTCATGGCTTTATTGAAGACCTCTGGAAGCTGTTTGCCTACTTCCCCCTGAGCAAATACAAACCCTTTAAAAATTTCCTCACCTGAATACTCGAGCTGCTTTGCCTGTGCCACACTTTCTTGCTGCTTCACCAAAAACACAGTCGTCACCAATACAACCGACAAAAACACTAGAAACGCCTTCTTCAAACTGAAACCTCTCCCTTCTTTTGTTTTTTATTCCACAACAGTCTGCGAATATATGTAAATTGAATCGTGGAATCGATAGGAGTGAGATACAATATCAAAATGCCGGCCATGATAAGCGAGAAACTGATGAGGCCCAGCATGACTGCAAAAATCTCATGCATAAAAACAGCGATAATCAAAATCAATCTCCAATGCTTCTTCGGCGCGAACAGCGCCGCAAAGATGACAATCTGAACCAACAGCGTCCCCCATGTCGGAATCACCACGAATGGACTTGTCACAAACGGCTTCGTTAACGCCTGAAAAAAGCCGTTAAAGCCGATGGTTTTTTCCTGGGCGAAATAATAGACGGCTGTTCCGTCCACCCATTCCTGCTGAGACAGCTTAGCGACGGTAGAGTGAAAATAAAGCACCGCCACTTGGATTCTGATCACAAAATAAGAAATAAAAGCTGTAATTTTTCCAAGTGTTCTTTTGCCTTCTAGAGGACTCGTGCTCCAATGCCATTTTCTCGGATCGGTCAGCGTGATGGGGAGCAATAAAAAGGTCATGACAGCTGCTGCCTGCTCGCCTCCGTCGATGACGATTAACGATGACTGCAAGCTGTAACTCACATACCAATGGAGAACCCCCGTGATTCTAGGGCGCCAGCCAATCACGACAAGCACCAGAATGACAATGCAGACCCATCTGAGAAGATTTAACATCATATAGTTATTTTCGCCGAGGCAAAAGAGACTGAGATTCATTTTACAGGCAGGATAACTGCTGATTCCGCTCGCTGGCTTCATGATGAGACTCGGATGATTGACGAGCAGCGTCAGCAGGCTGGATAGCGCAATAATGCTTCGCGCGAGGCCGTATACATTTGTCCACGGGTTTCTTTCGTCCCATCCGGTGATGGTCTGTTTTATGTTTTCGAGCATGAGATCACAACCTTGACTATGCTTTTTACCTGATAAGACGAAGGGGTGTATTTAGAATAGCTCCAAGGAACAATATCCTCTTTCGTCAAAAAGTAGCTGCCGCAAAGCAGCGGGCGGGGAGCGGGTGTTTTTAATTGCACGGTTTTGGCTTTGCTTTTGCAGGCGCCGAGGTCATTTTCTTTACATGCTGTCCACTGTTCCTTGCCGACTTGGCTGTAGATGACGCCCATTTCAACGCCTTGAGATCTCCCATACCGATACAGGCCGAATAGATTATCAGCCCTCATATTGGGCCAGCTGACCTTGGCGCTTTCTTCGCCATCCTCATATAATCCGATCGCAGTATCACGGGGATTTTTGCTAAAAAAGCCCCAGCCCTGAGGAATGACGCTGGACATGAGAAATTTGGCGTCCTTTGTCAGCGGAATCGGGGTTGTCCCTAAGCTGCCAATAATAGAAAACAGAAATAACGAACCCCAAAGGACTGAAAAAATGACAAAAAATGATATCGATTTCTGCATTCGACTGCTCCTTTTAACCTCAAGAATCGTTTTTTCACTTTTCATAATATAAAAACATTTATGTAATAAAAAGGTTAAAAAGTATGAGAAATTCCATTTTTGTTAAAAGAAAAAACAGGACCTTTTTCACTGCTATATGTGATTGATATATAGTGGTTTTTTCGATATATTTAAACCATGAAAACGAATCAAATTAATGACCGCTGGATTGTTCAATTTCGAAAAGGGATTTTCGAGCTGGCCCTCCTTTCCCTGCTGCGCTCTAAACCGATGTACGGTTATGAGCTGACGTCATCCTTAAAAACGACCTCGGCACTGGCTATTTCAGAGGGAGCGATTTATCCGATTCTGAAACGAATGACCGAGAAGGGATGGATCGAATTTTTTTGGGAGGATTCGCTGGACGGCCCGAAAAGAAAGTATTATAAAATGACGCAAAAAGGAGAAGAAATGTTAAAAGAACGGCTGGAGAAATACCTGGAAACCCATCAAGCCTTACTGTCTTTATCGGAGGATTTGCTATGAATGCACAGCACATCATTGACAGGTACATGGAGGAACTAAATGCAGAGCTGGCGAATATGCCTGATGTAGAGAGAGAAAACGCCATCTGCGAATTAAAGGGGCATATAACCGCTTTCGTACAAGACAGAATCAAAGCCGGCCTTAGTGAAGAGGAACTGCTGGAAGCTGTTGAAACCGAATTTTCTCATCCGAAGGAGCTTGCCGAAGCGATGAGGTGTGATGGGGGAGAGGCGAAAAGGAGGGGGTCTTTATTGGGCAAAAGCTGGCTTTCGGTCCTTCTCCTTGCCGTGATTATCGCCCTGCCGCTGCTGCCGCCCGATTACAGATATCTGCCGCTGGTTGTTTATTTAACGGTGCTCGCCGGATATGTGTGGAAGCGGAAAAAACTGATGATGTTTGCTGGCGTCAGAAAAAACAAATTACGCTCTCAAAAGGAGATTGTCACGATTTCGCGAGTGGGTGCGGCTTATTTGCTGTTTTTGGCTGTGCTGCTTCTTTTGCAGCCGTTCCTCAATGCATCCGTCGTCCTGCTGCTGATTGCAGTAAGCTGCGCCGCTTTTTTTCTTTTTCTAAACGTCAAGTAATGTTGTAGGAGGCTCAAATATGGAAATCGGCATCAATTATCTGTTAATTGTCATCGCGCTTTTATTTTTTGTAGTTGCCTATTTTGTCGGGATCAAAAAACAAACGTGGATGCTGGCCGGATTTAATGAGGCCCGTATCCGGGATAAAGATCGGCTGGCCAGAATAGCAGGCTACTTTTTCTTGAATTCCGGTTTGTTCATTTTGCTGAATAGCTTTATCTCGTTTCAAGGCCAGGAGCAGCTCATTCCGCCGCTTATTTTGGCATATGGAGCAGGGGTTATTATTTATGTCAATAAAAAATTAGTAGAGTAGCAAAAGAAGGGCAGAGCGAAATATCTCTGCCCTTCTTTTTTTTGGAAAATAAGAACGATGCACCACATACAAGTTTTTGTTTTTTTGATAGGATGAAGAAAAATGATAGATTCCAAAACAGGAAGGATGTGGTGTTTTGCGCAACCTAGCCAAGAAGTCTCTATTGCTAGCCGGCTTATGCACGGCGGCCCAAATGGTTTTTGTAACACAGGCCTCAGCTGATCAAAGCATCAAATATGACAATACGTATCAAACCCCTTCATACATCATCGAAAAATCATCACCGAAGCAAGCACAAAACACAACCCAAAAAGAATCACTATTTTCCTATCTTAACAAGCATCAAACGCATTTTAAGCTCAAAGGGGATGCGAACAGCCATTTTCGCATTTCGAAAACAATAAAGGATCCAAAGACAAAACAAACGTTATTTAAATTAACGGAAGTTTACAAAGGAATTCCGATTTACGGCTTTGAACAAGCGGTCGCAATGAAGGAAAACAAACAGGTGAAAAGTTTCTTTGGAAAGGTGCATCCGCAAATAAAAGACGTATCCGTCACACCGTCTATTTCTGAAGAAAAAGCAATACGTACAGCGCGGCGTGAGCTCGAGGCTTCCATAGGGAAAATCGAATATATTGATGGGGAACCGAAAGGCGAATTATATATCTATCCGCACGACGGGGCATATGATCTTGCCTACCTTGTGAGAATCTCGACATCTGAACCTGAGCCTGGCTATTGGCACTATTTCATCGATGCCAAAAGCGGAAAGGTCATTGAGTCTTTTAACGCCATTCATGAAGCGGCAGGTACAGGAATCGGCGTCTCAGGTGATGAAAAAAGCTTTGAAGTCACAGAACAGAATGGGCGCTATTATTTGGCGGACGAAACAAGGGGAAAAGGGATCAATACGTTTGATGCGGAGAACCTGAATGAAACCTTGTTTACGCTTTTGTCTCAATTGATCGGGTATACGGGCAAAGAAATAGTCAGCGGCACGCCGGTATTTAAAGAACCGGCGGCTGTGGACGCGCATGCAAATGCGCAAGCCGTTTACGACTATTACAGCCAGACATTTGGCCGAGATTCTTTTGATCAAAACGGAGCAAGGATTACGTCTACCGTGCATGTCGGCAAAAAATGGAACAATGCGGCGTGGAACGGTGTGCAGATGGTATACGGTGATGGAGACGGCTCAACATTTAAGCCGCTGTCCGGATCACTCGACATTGTCGCACATGAAATCACACACGCAGTCACGCAGTATTCCGCCGGTCTTTTATATCAAGGAGAACCCGGTGCATTAAACGAGTCCATTTCCGACATTATGGGGGCGATGGCAGACCGTGATGATTGGGAAATCGGCGAGGATGTTTATACCCCGGATATGGCGGGAGATTCATTACGATCACTAGAGGACCCATCCAAGCAGGGAAATCCCGATCATTACTCGAACCGTTACACAGGAACAGAGGATTATGGCGGAGTCCATATCAATTCGTCCATCCACAATAAAGCAGCTTACCTTCTGGCAGAAGGAGGCGTGCACCACGATGTACAGGTTGAAGGGATTGGGCGTGAAGCATGTGAACAAATTTACTATCGGGCTTTAACATATTATGTAACACCGTCTACAGATTTCAGTATGATGAAGCAAGCGGCAATCGAAGCGGCCAATGATTTATACGGTGAAGGCTCGAAGCAATCAGCCTCAGTCGAAAAAGCGTATAAAGCTGTCGGAATTCAATGAGCAAACAAAAACAGTCAGGACATTTGAGCCTGACTGTTTTTATTTGCTTATTTTCTTAAAAAGAATATCGCCAATGTGCCGGGGCCGGCGTGTGAGCCAACCGCAGAACCGATCGAATGCATGATGATCTCTTTCGGCTTGAACTCATCCTCTATCAAGTGTTTCATGCCAATGGCTTTTTCTTCATCCGCGGCATAGCTGATCCCGACGGTTTGATTGCTCCAATCATCACCGCGCTCTTTCATGAGTTCGATGATCCGTTTAAAAAGTTTCTTCTGTCCGCGGATTTTTTCCAGAGGCACCAGCTTGCCGTCCTCCATTTGAAGCAGCGGTTTAATATTCAGCAGACCTCCGACAAAAGCGGATGTTTTGGAGATGCGGCCGCCTCGTGCAAGATAGGTGAGATCATCCACGGTAAATATGTGATCAATCTGTTCGCAAAAGTTCTTTACAGACGTTTCAATTTCTTGTATTGTATTCCCGTTGATACAGAGATCGGCGGCATGCCGGACGGCCAGACCGTATCCTAATGAAGCGCATTTAGAATCAATGACCCGCAAATCGAAATCGGGAAATTCCTCTTTCACTTCATTGGCCATCATCACAGCTGTCTGATACGTGCCGGAAAGGCCTGAGGAAAAGGCAATGTAAAGAGCGGGATCACCTGTTTTGGCATATTGCAAAAATACATTTTTAATCGTTTGCGGTGAGGCTTGGGACGTCTTAGGCGTTTCTCCTTTTTGCATCGCTTCAAATATTTGATCCGCATCAATCGTGACTGCATCTTCGAATTCTTTATCGCCGAGAGAAACCCTTAGCGGAATAAAGCCAATGCCGTTTTCTTCAAAGTAAGAACGGGGCAGATCGGCGGCGCTGTCAGCGATGAGATGAACTGTCATATTGCTTCCCTTCTTTCTGTTATCGCTCGTTATCATAAGAGTTAAGCCAACTATATCATATTAATTTGCCAAAATCGTGTTCAAATATTTGTTTTAAGGGAAAACATAATAAAGAAGAAAGAGCGGAGGAACAAGCCATGGTACTAGATCAAACAAAAAAATTACTCGTCGTCATCATCGGCGCTTTACTCAATGCGGCCGGGCTGAACTTATTTTTGATCCCGGCAGACGTATATGCCAGCGGATTTACGGGAGTCGCCCAGCTTTTATCAAGCGTCATTGTTGAATATGCCCCCTTTTATATATCGACGGGAACGCTCTTGTTCCTCTTAAACATTCCGGTCGGTATTTTAGGATGGATGAAGGTCGGCAAATCGTTTACGGTGTACAGTATTTTAAGTGTCGGGCTGACTACATTGTTTATGGGAATCCTGCCGGAAACAAGCCTGTCACATGACATTTTGCTGAACGCGGTGTTCGGCGGCGTCATTTCCGCGGTCGGTATCGGCTTAACGTTAAAATACGGTGCTTCCACAGGCGGGCTCGATATCGTTGCCATGGTGCTTGCAAAGTGGAAGGATAAACCCATCGGCACGTATTTCTTCATTCTCAATGGGATTATCATCTTGACGGCAGGATTATTGCAAGGTTGGGAGAAAGCATTATATACCCTGGTTACACTGTATGTGACAACGAGGGTGATCGACGCCATTCACACCCGCCACATGAAGCTCACGGCGATGATCGTGACGAAAAAAGCGGACGAAATCAAAGAAGCCATTTATGGAAAAATGGTGCGCGGCATCACCACTGTTCCGGCTAAAGGAGCCTTTACGAACGAACAGAAAGAGATGATGATTATTGTCATCACAAGGTATGAACTGTACGATTTAGAGAAGATTGTCAAAGAAGTCGATCCGAAAGCATTTACAAACATTGTTCAAACGACTGGGATTTTTGGTTTCTTTAGAAAAGACTGACGAAAGCAGGTGGAAGTCGTGAAACGGCTGCTTGTGCTGCTCTTGCCCGTGCTGCTTTTAATAGGCTGCGGGAAAGATGAGCAGACTGAACCCGATAAGGAGGTATCAGGCGGAATGGAGAATCAAGAGGTTGTTTTATCTGTTGACGCAATTCAGGAGCCTGAACAAATCAAGTTTAACATGTCGCTGAAGAACCAAAGTGAACGTGCTATCGAGTTTCAATTCAGCACAGGACAAAAATTTGAACTTGTCGTGTATGATTCTGAGCACAAAGAAAGATACCGTTATTCGAAAGACAAAATGTTTACGCAAGCTTTTCAAAATCTGACACTTGAATCTGGAGAAACCTATGATTTTTCTGATGTGTGGAAGGAAGTCCCTGAGCCGGGAACCTACGAGGTGAAGGTGACATTTAAAGGCAGAGCGGAAAATCTCAAACAGGTTCAGGCTGTTCAGCAGTTTGAAGTGAAATAAGAGGCTATGGCAAATCGCCATAGCCTTTTTTTACTGAAGTTTCTCCAGCTGATCCTGAAATTGATGGAGCTGGCGACGTTCTGCATCTGTCGAGTTGGCGTACGCAGAAGACACAGCATTTTTGGCTCTCAGAATCGCTTGATCCTGATCGCCTTCCTCAAAGCCGTTTGTCACCATGACAGCCTGTTGAACGAATGATTTTGCCTGCTGAAACAGTTCATTTCTCATTTAATATTCATACTGCCTTTCCGCCGAGTCTCGTGCCGCGGCATGCTGGTGAGCTTCTTCTAAAGTAGACCGATATGGAAATTTTGCGGCGTGTAGCCCGACGGAGTCTTTACCCTGGTGAATAAACCTTCTGGATTTGCTTCGTTTACCCATTTTGAGACTGCCCCCTTCCATACTTTGACGAGATGAGTCGTCTTCAATAGTATGGTGGGGCGAAGTCATGTTTATGAATGGGAAAATATTAATACGGGCCGGCCTTTAAAGTGAAAAATATTCTTTCAAAAATCTTGCCACGCCGTCTTCTTCATTTGTAACGGTTGTTCGGTTGGCAACCTGCTTGACCGCGTCAATTCCATTTCCCATCGCAACGCCGCAGCCGGCGAATTCAAGCATTTCCAAATCGTTATCCTCATCCCCGAAAGCAATGATCCGCTCCTGCGGCACGCCGTAATAATCGCTGATTTTCTTCAGGCCGACCGCTTTATTCATGCCGCTTTTAATAATTTCTATGACATGCCACGGCGCGGCCCATCTTCTATGGTCGATCACCTCGGCGTGCACATTCGATAAATAGGAGCGTATGGCCGGCACATCTTCTTCTTTTGCGTGAATGAGAACGGATGTGACATCCTCGCCAAGATTTTCCCGCAAGTCTCCGACCGTCACGTTTGTTGTATTCATGTTAAAAGCATCAATCAAGTGCTCATCATGGTAATGAAAGTACACGTCGTCAATGACTTCAGCGAGCACATTATGTACGTTGTAGCTCTCGCTGATATCCACCAGCTGTTTCACAACATCAAGCGGCAACGAGGTATGGTACCGTCCCCAGCTGTCGTCCTGCGGATGATGGACAAACGCTCCGTTAAAATTGACAATTGGCGTAGTCAGCTCCATCTGCTGGTAGTACATGGAACTTGAACGGTACGGACGTCCTGTTGAGATGCAGACATAATGCCTGTCATCTTTTAGGTGCTGTATCGTCCGAAGGGTGTTTTCTGATATGGTTTTATCATCCTTTAATAACGTTCCATCTAAATCTAATGCGATTAAATAGGGTTTTGTCTCCATGAAAAGCTCCTTTAACCTTAGAGTTTGCTTGTTTTGCCTTAATTACAGTGTAGCTTTTTACCATCTTTATTGTCTACATGTTACACTTATGATTATGGTTATCCTAAGGAGGGGCACACTGTGATTCAAATTGAAAATCAAACCGTTTCCGGTATTCCGTTTTTACATATTGTAAAGGAAGAGAACAGGCACCGCGCTGTTCCTCTCGTGATCTTTATACATGGTTTTACGAGCGCGAAGGAACATAACCTTCATATTGCTTATCTGCTTGCGGAGAAGGGCTTCAGAGCCGTTCTGCCGGAGGCTCTGCACCATGGCCAACGGGGAGAGCAAATGGCTGTTGAAGAACTGGCCGTCCATTTTTGGGACATCGTCCTCAACGAGATTGAAGAGATCGGCGCACTCAAAACCCATTTTGAAAAAGAGGGCCTGATAGACGGCGGCCGCATCGGCCTCGCAGGCACGTCAATGGGCGGCATCACAACGCTTGGCGCACTGACTGCTTATGATTGGATAAAAGCCGGCGTCAGCCTGATGGGAAGCCCGAATTACGTGGAGTTGTTTCAGCAGCAGATTGACCATATTCAATCTCAGGGCATCGATATCGACGTGCCGGAAGAAAAGGTAGAGGAGCTGATGAAGCGTCTCGAGTTGCGGGATCTCAGCCTTCAGCCAGAGAAACTGCGCCAGCGCCCGCTATTATTTTGGCACGGCGCAAAAGATAAAGTCGTGCCTTACGCGCCGACCCGGAAATTTTATGACACGATCAAGTCCGATTACAGCGAGCAGCCGGAACGCCTTCAATTTATCGGAGATGAACACGCCGATCATAAAGTCCCGCGAACAGCTGTGTTAAAAACGATTGAATGGTTTGAGACACACTTATAAAGCACAAAGGTGTTAACAAGGGCAGGATTTACGTTATACTGTAGAAAAAAAGGAGTGAGGGAACGTGGAAGAAGCATTAAAAGAAAACATCATGGGCGCCCTGGAGCAGGTTGTCGATCCTGAGCTTGGCGTTGATATCGTGAACCTTGGTTTGGTATATGATGTTGATATGGATGACGACGGTTTAACACACGTTACAATGACATTGACATCAATGGGGTGCCCTTTAGCGCCGGTTATCGTGGATGAAGTGAAAAAAGCGTTAGCGGACATTCCCGAAGTGAAAGAGACGGAGGTTCACATTGTGTGGAATCCGCCTTGGACAAGAGATAAAATGTCCAGATACGCGAAAATCGCGCTTGGCATTCAATAAAACAAAAGAGGGCAGCCTGACATATGAGGCTGTCCTTTTTTACAGCTGGAAGGAGTGAAGGAAATGATGTATCTGCTGGCTGTCCTATGCCCGCCGCTCGCAGTTTTGTTTTCGGGAAAACCGGTTCAGGCATTGCTGAATCTCATATTGACCTGTATCTTTTGGCTGCCGGGCGCGATTCACGCCTGTTTTATCGTTGCCGACCGCCGCGCCGAAAAACGGGCAAGGAGATAGCCTGGAAAAATGAGGGCGCAGACCTGGTATAATGGTCATAAAAAACAGCAGGGAGAGCGCCATGAAAAAGAAATTGCTTGCATTCGCGCTTTGTACAGGCGCGTATGCGGCCCTGTTTGCGTACTCTGTGCACTCAGATCAAAAAACAGACACAAGCGAGATGACGGATGTCAGCCGACTGATGCCGGTGAAAATTAAGCAGACAGTAAAAGGGCAGGAAGAGGAAACGCTCATTGACACGATCAAAGAAGCAAATCGAAAAAACATAAAGATCTCAATCGCCGGAGCCCAGCATTCCATGGGCGGCCATACATATTATGAGGACGGCATCGTTCTCGACATGACAGGCTACAATAAAATCTTGTCGTTCGATCAAGAGAAAAAAATCATCAGAGTCCAAAGCGGCGCGACGTGGAATGACATCCAGAAATACGTGAATCCATACGGACTCGCGGTAAAAGTCATGCAGTCACAAAATATTTTCACCATTGGAGGATCTCTCAGCGCCAATGCCCACGGACGTGATATCCGCTACGGCTCGCTGATTGATACTGTCAAATCATTTCGGCTTTTAAAAGCGGACGGAACGATCGTCACCGTTACTCCAAAAGATGACTTGTTTACAGCAGTCATCGGAGGGTACGGTCTTTTTGGCGTGATTCTTGATGTAACGCTTGAGCTGACGGATGATGAGCTATATGTCATGCAGACTGAAAAAATGAATTACAGCGGATACGCAGACTATTTTACAAAGCACGTAAAAGGAAATCCGGATGTCCGAATGCATTTGGCGCGAATTTCAACAGCGAAAAAAGGTTTTCTGGACGACATGTATGTCACGAATTATGAATTGGCAAATGATCAAGATCGGCTGTCATCATACAGCGATCTTAAAGAAGATGAGTATACCGGGATCACAAAGTTTGCACTCGGCTTGTCGAGACGGTATGAATGGGGCAGAAATTGGCTGTGGAACACGCAGGAATCCTATTTCCAGAGCCAAAACGGCACAAAGATCTCACGCAATAACGTCATGCGGTCCGAATCAACATTTCTCGAATATGAAAACAATGACAACACAGATGTTCTGCAAGAATACTTTGTGCCGGTGAAGGAGTATGCGTCCTATATTGACGACCTGAGACAAACGCTGTCGGACGAAGATTTGAACCTTGTGAACATTACCATCCGCTACGTGCAGAAAAATGAAAAAGCCGACCTTTCCTATGCGAAGGATGATATGTTTTCGCTCGTGCTTTTAATAAACGAGGGATTTTCAAAAGAAGCCCAGGCAGACACTGCCCGGATCATCAGGCGCATGACAGATGTTGCCATCAAGCACGGCGGCAGCTATTATTTGCCGTATATGACGTACCAGACAAAAGCGCAAATGAGGCAGGCGTATCCGAAATGCGAAGCGTTTTTTCAGAAAAAACGAACGTATGTCCCGGATGAGCGCTTTATGAATTATTTTTATCAGAGGTATAAATAATGGGGAAAAACAAATTAAAATGGCTGACATTATCACAAAGCAGCGTGTTTTTCGCAAGCAGCTTAATCTTTCCGTTTTATATTTTGTTTGTGAAAAATATCGGCTCAAGCTACACGCAGTTCGGTTTTTCCTACGGATTATTCGGGCTGAGCGGAGCGCTCATTTATCCGCTCCTCGGACGGCTGTCTGAGAGGCTTGACAACCGTTATTTTCTGCTTGCAAACTCTTGGGGTATGGCCGTGCTGCTTTTGTATGTCCCGCATATCGGAAGCGTTGTTCAAATGTATATCGTCCAAGTGCTGTTAGGGCTCTTTGGTGCGATGCAAAAGCACGGAGAAAAAGTGCTGATCGCCGATTTTACAGACAGCGGAGAGCGGGGAAAAAAGATTGGGAATTACCATTTTTGGACAGCTGTCTTTTCAGCAGCAGCCATTATGCTCGGCGGCTTTCTCGCCGATTTTTTTACGGTGCAAATGATTTTTTATGCAAGCTCTATTCTGTATTTTTTAAGCGGATTGATGATGATGAAAACAGGCTGAGCGCGTCAGCCTGTTTTTTTATTCAGTTAAAAAAGCGGCAGATCAACGTTTTCTGGTGCAACAACGTTACTTTTTTTGAGCGGATTTTTCATTGAACAGAAAATGTACAAATGAATAAAAATATTAAATATACGATTGAATTAATTTTTATTCATGTTATAATGTTAAATAATTTCACAAAGACCAAGAAGGTGAACTTGTTTTGAAAATAGGAATTGTAGGCGCTACAGGCTATGGAGGCACCGAACTTGTCCGGATTCTCTCGCATCATCCTCATGCAGAGGAATGTATACTTTATTCATCCAGCGGTGAAGGGAATGTCTATAGCGAGGTTTATCCTCATCTTACCGGCTTAGCCGAACAGAAGCTGAAGCCGATTGAAATGAATACGATCAAACACGAAATAGATATCATGTTTCTTGCTGCACCGCCCGGGGTATCGAGTGAATTGACTCCGCAGCTGGCAGATGCGGGAATTCCGGTGATTGATCTGTCAGGTGATCTGAGGATACAAGAGCCCGCTGAATATGAAAGATGGTATAAACGGAAATCGGCACCGTTGGAAGTGATTCATGAGGCGGTTTACGGCCTGGCAGAACTGAATCAAAAGCAAATCCAACAGGCGAAACTCATTGCCAATCCGGGCTGTTTTCCAACTGCTGTTTTGCTTGGCCTCGCGCCATTGGCTCAACAGAAACTGCTCAATGAATCCTTCGTTATCGTTGACGCGAAGACCGGTGTTTCCGGAGCGGGAAGAAAAGCATCCATGGGAACTCATTTTTCTGAGCTGAACGACAATTTTAAAATTTATAAAGTCAATGAACATCAGCACACGCCGGAAATTGAACAGGCGCTGCAAGAATGGCAGCCAGGGCTGGGGCCTATTACATTTTCGTCTCACTTGGTTCCGATGACAAGGGGCATCATGGCAACGATGTATACGCAATTAACCTCTGGCCTATCAGCAGATGACCTGCATCATTTATATTCGGAATTTTACCAAGATTCATATTTTGTGAGAATAAGGCCAAAAGGGCAGTATCCGCAAACGAAGGAAGTGTGCGGCAGTAATTTCTGTGATATCGCCGTTACCCTGGACGAGAGAACGAACAGAGTCACGATCGTCTCGGTAATCGATAATTTAATGAAGGGTGCCGCCGGTCAGGCTGTGCAAAACTTTAATTTGATGAATGGCTGGAATGAAGAAACCGGGCTCACCATGACGCCAATTTATCCATAGAACGGGAGAGAATCGAACCATGATTCAGTTAAGTGAAGAGCAAATTATAAAAGTAACAGGTGATGTATCCTCGCCAAAAGGATTTCAGGCAAAGGGCGTGCATTGCGGGCTGCGCTACTCGAAAAAAGACCTTGGCGCCATTATCAGCGAGACACCGGCCGTAAGTGCGGCGGTTTATACCCAAAGCCACTTTCAGGCCGCTCCGATCAAAGTCACACAAGACAGCTTAAAGCATGGGTCAGCATTGAAAGCTGTCATCGTTAACAGCGCCATTGCCAATGCCTGCACGGGAGAACAGGGCATAGAGGACGCATACACAATGCGGGAGAGTCTTGCCGCACAGCTGGGTATGGAGCCGGAGTTTGTCGCCGTTTCATCAACGGGCGTCATCGGCGAGTATTTAGACATGGAAAAAATTCAGGCAGGCATCAAACTGCTGACACAAACACCCGCGGGATCGGGAGATTTTGAGGAAGCGATCTTAACAACCGATACGGTGATCAAGCAGACGTGCTATGAGCTGACAATCGGCGGCAAAACAGTCACGATCGGCGGAGCGGCTAAAGGCTCGGGAATGATTCATCCGAACATGGCCACGATGCTGGGATTTGTGACGACAGACGCGGCAATTGAAGAAAAAGCGCTGCAAAAGGCGCTTCGCGACATCACTGATGTTTCATTTAACCAAATCACAGTTGATGGTGAAACATCCACGAACGACATGGTATTGGTCATGGCAAACGGCTGCGCCGAAAATGAGTGCCTGACGGAAGATCACCCAGACTGGCCGGTCTTTAAAAAAGCGCTCTTGCTAACTTGCGAGGATTTGGCTAAAGAGATTGCGAGAGACGGAGAAGGCGCGACAAAACTAATCGAAGCTCAAGTGCAGGGAGCGAAAAATAATCTTGACGCGAACGTGATTGCGAAAAAAATAGTCGGTTCAAATCTCGTGAAAACGGCAGTCTACGGAACAGATGCCAACTGGGGGCGCATCATCGGTGCCATCGGGCACAGCACAGCTCAGGTGACGGCGGAAGAAGTAGAGGTTTATCTCGGGGGCCAATGCCTGTTTAAGCATAATGAACCTCAGGCATTCTCTGAATCTCTCGCCAAGGAATATCTTGAAGGAGATGAAATCACCATTATCATCAAGATGGATGAAGGTGACGGGAACGGAAGAGCGTGGGGCTGTGACCTGACCTATGACTATATCAAAATTAACGCGAGCTATCGCACATAATAAAGGGGAGCATGATGAAGAAAACAATCGTTTTTAAATGCGGGGGAAGTGTCATCCGTGAGCTGTCGGAGGAATTTTTTCATAACCTGAAAGAACTGATGGCGTCAGGATGGAAACCGGCGATCGTTCATGGCGGCGGCCCGGAAATCACAAATATGCTGAAACGGTTAAATATCAAAACAGAGTTTTCAGGTGGACAGCGCAAAACCACGAAGCCGGTGCTGGAAGTGGCTGAGATGGTTTTATCCGGCTCGGTGAATAAATTTTTCGTTGCCGAGCTTGCCAAACACGGACTGCGTGCCGCGGGCATCTCCGGTAAGGACGGCGGTCTTCTGGAGGCGGATTATCTCGATCCGGAAACATACGGGGAAGTCGGAGAAATCAAAAAGGTCGACGTATCCATGGTGAACGCGCTGATGGAAAAGGGCATCATTCCTGTTATCGCCCCGCTGTCTATGACGAGTGACTGCAAGACGCTGAATGTGAATGCCGATCTGGCTGCTTCAGCAGTCGCCGGAGCGCTTGAAGCCGATAAGCTGATGTTCGTCACAGATGTCGATGGAATCTTGAAAGAAAAGCAGCGTCTCGACGTCCTGACCCCTGAGGAGATTCAAATGCTGATCAAACAGGAAGTGATCACAGGGGGGATGATTCCGAAGGTCAATTCAGCCTTGTCGGCTTTATCAGATCAGGTGTCTGAAGTCATGATCGTAAACGGAAAAGGATCATTCTTCACAGAACAAACCTTTCAAGGAACAAAAATTGTCAAAGCAAAGGAGGCTGTTTCATGAGCAGCTTGTTTCAAACCTACGGACGCTGGGATATTGACATCAAAAAAGCAAAGGGAACGTACGTTGAGGATCAAAACGGCAAAACCTACCTCGATTTCATTCAGGGGATTGCGGTGTCTAATCTAGGCCACTGCCATGAAGCGGTGACGGCAGCAGTCAAAAAACAGCTCGACAGCGTATGGCACGTATCCAACCTGTTTCAAAACAGTCTCCAAGAGCAAGCGGCACAAAAGTTGGCGGCGCACAGTGCGGGAGACCTCGTTTTTTTCTGCAACAGCGGCGCGGAAGCGAATGAAGGCGCGATAAAGCTCGCCCGAAAAGCAACTGGAAAAACAAAAATCATCACTTTTCTTCAGTCGTTCCATGGCCGCACGTACGCAGGGATGGCCGCGACCGGACAGGATAAAATCAAAAAAGGCTTCGGCCCGATGCTGGAAGGCTTTTACTACCTTCCGTACAACGATCCGTCCGCTTTTGAGGCTTTTGGCGAGGAAGCCGGCATTGCCGCTGTGATGCTTGAGACAGTGCAGGGAGAAGGCGGAGTCAATCCGGCAAGCGCTGAATTTTTAACAGCCGTACAGTCGTTTTGCAAGGAAAAGGAAGCTCTTTTAATCGTTGATGAAATCCAGACCGGCATCGGACGGACAGGAAAGGGCTTCGCCTACGAGCATTTTGGACTCTCACCTGATATCATCACAGTCGCAAAAGGATTGGGAAACGGCTTTCCAGTCGGTGCTGTCATCGGCAAAAAACAGCTGGGAGAAGCGTTTACCCCCGGTTCTCACGGAACGACTTTCGGAGGAAATATGCTGGCGATGGCTGCTGTGAATGCCACACTGCAAACTGTATTCCAACTTGACTTTCTGCAAGAGGCTGCTGACAAAGGGTCATTATTAAAAGAACAGCTCGAGGCTGAGCTAAAGAATCCTTTTGTCAAACAAATCCGCGGTAAAGGATTAATGCTTGGAATTGAATGTGATGGACCGGTTGCTGACATCATTACTGAATTGCAGACATTAGGCTTGCTTGTATTGCCGGCCGGCCCGAACGTCATTCGGCTGCTGCCGCCGCTCACCGTGACAAAGGATGAAATAGCAGAAGCCGTCAGCAAGCTGAAACAGGCAATCGCTCAGCATTCCGCTGTAAACCAGTAATTTTTTTTCGGCATCGAGGTATAAAAATTCATTTTTATAATTAATTATTCATCAAGAGGTGGGCTGTTAGATGGAAGGTTATTTAGTGTTAGAAGATGGAACAGCGTTCAGCGGCGAGCTGGACGGTCATGGAAGCTGCACGGGAGAAGCTGTTTTTTTTACAGGAATGACAGGCTACCAGGAAGTGCTTACAGATCCATCATATAAAGGACAGATTATCGTATTTACCTACCCGCTGATTGGCAACTACGGCATTAATGAAAAGGATTTTGAAAGCAAGAAACCGCAAGTGAAAGCCGCGGTTGTCTACGAGGCGTGTGATCATTTTTCTCATCATGAAGCCGTATACAGCCTCAAGGAGTATTTACAAAAATGGAACATTCCGTTGTTGACCCATGTTGATACAAGGGCTGTCGTGAAAAAAATCCGCGCAAACGGAACGATGGGTGCGACTGTTACAGGCTCTATAGAATCCGCTGAGATCGCCTTTCAGCCAGAAAACGTGGCAGAGCAGGCATCCGCGCAGGAAATCAGCACATTCGGCGACGGCCATAAACATATCGCCCTCATTGATTTCGGCTATAAAAAGTCCATCGCGTCATCACTCGTGAAACGGGGCTGCAAGGTCACCGTTGTGCCGTATCAGCAAATGGAAGCTGTATACGATATAAAGCCGGACGGCATTGTGTTATCGAACGGACCCGGAGACCCGAAAGCCATTCAGCCTTATTTAGGAAAAATCAAAAGCATCGTCAGCCGTTATCCGACGCTCGGCATCTGTCTCGGACATCAGCTGATCGCGCTTGCGTTCGGAGGGAATACATTTAAGCTTCCGTTCGGACACAGGGGCGCAAACCATCCGGTCATCGACCGTGAAACGAAACGTGTCTTCATGACTAGCCAAAACCACAGCTATGTGGTTGATGAACAGTCTATTAATGAAGCAGAGCTCACGATCAGGTTTCATCACGTTAATGATACGTCAGTTGAAGGGCTCTCCCATAAAAAATGGCCTGTCATGAGTGTGCAATTCCACCCGGAAGCGCATCCCGGACCGGCGGAAAGCGAATGGGTTTTTGATGATTATCTAAAGAATGTGATACCAGCAAGGAGAGAAATCGCGCATGCCTAAAAACACCAGTATTTCAAGCATATTAGTAATCGGCTCTGGCCCGATCATCATCGGGCAGGCAGCGGAATTTGATTATTCAGGCACTCAAGGGTGCATCGCGCTGAAGGAGGAAGGCTATCGGGTGATCCTCGTCAACAATAATCCGGCGACCATTATGACCGATGAAGCCTTCGCTGATGACATTTATTTTGAGCCGCTGACAGCAGAAAGCCTGACAAATATCATTAAGAAAGAACAGCCTGATGGGCTTCTTGCCAATTTAGGCGGGCAGACCGCGTTGAATTTAGCGGTGGAGCTTGAAGAAACGGGTGTTTTAAAAGAGCACGGCGTCAAACTGCTCGGCACATCCGTTGAAACCATACAAAAAGGTGAAGACCGGGAAAAATTCCGTTCGTTAATGAATGAATTGAACCAGCCCGTGCCGGATAGTGAAATTGTAGATAACGAGGCGGACGCCCTCCGTTTTGCGGAATCCATCGGTTTTCCTGTCATTATCAGACCTGCTTACACATTAGGAGGAAAGGGCGGAGGCATCGCCCCTAATAAAGAGGCCTTTACAGCCATGATTAAACAGGCGCTGTTAGCAAGCCCGATCAATCAATGCCTTGTAGAAAAAAGCATAGCCGGATTTAAAGAAATCGAATATGAAGTCATGCGTGACCGCAATAACACATGCATTACCGTGTGTAATATGGAAAACATCGATCCGGTCGGTGTGCATACAGGTGACTCCATCGTTGTGGCGCCGTCACAAACATTGACGGATGAAGACTATCAAATGCTGCGGACGGCTAGTCTGACGATCATCTCAGCGCTTGATGTCGTAGGCGGCTGCAACATTCAATTCGCGCTTGATCCATTCAGCAAGCAATATTACGTCATTGAAGTCAATCCGCGGGTAAGCCGGTCATCGGCTCTCGCGTCTAAAGCAACCGGTTATCCGATTGCCAAGATGGCTGCGAAACTGGCGGTCGGATATACCCTTGATGAGCTGAAAAACCCGCTCACAGGGTCAACTTACGCAAGCTTTGAACCGGCGCTTGACTATGTGATCGTCAAATTTCCGCGCTGGCCGTTTGATAAATTCAAAAACGCAGACCGCAAGCTTGGCACAAAAATGAAAGCCACCGGTGAAGTGATGGCGATTGAACGGAATTTAGAAGCGGCGATACAAAAGGCGGCAGCGTCCCTTGAACTGAAAAACATCGGTACGCATCTTCCAGAGCTCAGCGGCTTGTCGATTGAAGCGCTATGGGAATTGGCAGTCACTCCTGACGACCGCAGATTTTTCGTTGTCATGGAGCTGTTGAGCCGCAGCGTGACGATTGAAGACATTCATGCGAAAACAAAAATTGATCCGTTTTTCCTCCATACCTTTGACAACATCATCAAACTGGAAAACCGCTTGATGGAGGCGGGAAGCGATCTCTCTTTTGACTTATTGAAAAAAGCAAAGGAGAAGGGATTTTCAGACGCAACGATTGCCTCGCTGATCGGCAAAACAGAAGAAGAGGTGCGCGCGCTTCGCAAGGAGATGGGCATTACACCTTCCTTCAAAATTGTCGATACATGCGCGGCTGAATTTGATGCGAAAACAAACTACTTTTACTCGACATATTTCGGAGAGACAGATGGTGACATCAGCCGAAAAGAGAAAAAACGCGCGCTGATTATCGGATCGGGACCTATTCGCATCGGCCAAGGAGTTGAATTCGATTACAGTGCCGTTCATGGCGTGCTGACACTGCAAGAGCTTGGGTTCGAAACCATCATGATGAACAACAACCCAGAAACGGTCAGCACAGATTATGAAATTGCGGACCGCCTGTATTTTGAACCGATGACTACGGAGCACATTTTAAACGTGGCGGAGCAGGAAAACATCGATTTTGCAATCGTGCAATTCGGCGGCCAAACCGCGATCAATGCTGCTGAAGCGCTCGAAAAAGCCGGCATTACCCTTCTCGGAACCTCGTTTGAAACGCTCGACGTGTTAGAGGATCGGGATCAATTTTATCAGCTTCTTGATGAGCTTGGCTTGAAGCACGCAAAGGGAGAAATCGCTTATACAAAAGAAGAGGCGGCTGAAAAAGCTGATGAGATCGGCTATCCGGTGTTAATCCGTCCGTCTTATGTCATCGGCGGAATGGGCATGATCATTGTTGACTCGCAAACTCAGCTTTCTCAGCTGCTGAACGGAGAGGACAGCATGCCGTACCCGATTTTAATTGATCAGTATGTGTCAGGTAAGGAAGTCGAAATTGATTTGATATCCGACGGTGAGGATGTCTTTATCCCGACATATACCGAGCATATTGAACGGGCAGGGGTCCATTCGGGAGACAGCTTTGCCATCCTTCCCGGACCGTCCATCACAAGCGGGCTGCAGCAAGACATAAAAGATGCCGCGCAAAAAATTGCCCGAAAGCTTTCATTTAAAGGCATCATGAACATTCAATTTGTGATCGACAGTGGAAACATTCTCGTCCTTGAAGTGAATCCGAGAGCGAGCCGCACGGTTCCTGTCGTCAGCAAAGTAATGGGCGTTCCGATGATTCCGCTCGCCACACGGCTGCTGGCGGGGGCGTCTTTAAAAGATGTAAACCCCGCAGTTCAAAATCACCACGGCGTTGCTGTAAAGTTCCCGGTCTTTTCATCACATGCGATTCAAGATGTAGATGTCAAGCTTGGGCCGGAAATGAAATCAACGGGAGAAGGCATGTGTGTTGCATACGATGCCGACAGCGCCTTGAAAAAAATCTATACACGTGTCTGGAATCAAAAAGGAAGCATTTATTTCCAAAATGGGCCGGACGATATCAAGGAATTAGCGGAAAACGCCGGTTTTACGGTACATGAAGGGACATTTGCCTCATGGATGGAGCTGGAAGGAAAAGCGATCCACATCAATTTGAGCGGCTCTGAAGAAGCGCGCAAAGAACGTTTAGAAGCCATGACGCACGGCATCACCGTCTTTACAGAAGAAGAAACCGTGCGGGCGTTTTTACAAAGCGGTTCAGGCCATCCGCAGCCTGTATCTCTCAAAGATCTCTATAAAAAGGAAGTGGCATCATGCACACAGTGACGGAAACCAGTTTATACGGAAAAGATTTATTAACGTTACAGGATCTTAGTGAACAGGATATAAACGCCTTGCTCGCAGAAGCCGGTGAACTGAAACAAAACAAAATTCAGCCTATTTTCCAAGGCAAAACCTTGGCAATGATTTTTGAAAAATCATCAACGCGGACCCGTGTTTCATTTGAAGCAGGCATGGCGCAGCTGGGCGGGAGCGCTCTCTTCTTAAGCCAGAAAGATCTGCAGCTGGGGCGCGGTGAAACCGTCGCTGATACGGCAAAAGTGCTGTCAGGCTATGTCGATGCCATTATGATCCGGACCTTTGAGCATGAGAAAGTGGAGGAGCTTGCCAAAGAAGCCGACATTCCGGTCATCAACGGACTTACGGATAAATACCATCCATGCCAAGCGCTGGCGGATCTGTTGACGATAAAGGAAATAAAAGGGAATATTAAAGGCGTGAAAGTCGCGTACATCGGGGACGGAAATAACGTGGCGCATTCATTAATGATCGGCTGCGCGAAAATGGGCTGTGATGTCTCGATCGCTTCGCCAAAGGGATACGAAGTGTTAGATGAAGCAGTTGAAGCGGCAAAAACATCTGCACGTCAATCGGGCGCTTCTATCACGCTTACAGCTGATCCGGTTGAAGCTGTAAAAGACGCGGACGTGATTTATTCTGATGTGTTTACAAGCATGGGGCAGGAAGCGGAAGAACAAGAGCGTCTCACTGTATTTGCCCCTTATCAGGTGAATGCGGCGCTGGTCAGCCATGCCAAGCCTGATTATACTTTTTTACATTGCCTCCCTGCGCACCGTGAGGAGGAAGTGACAGCTGAGATTATTGACGGGCCGAATTCGGCGGTATTTCAGCAGGCGGAAAACCGTCTTCACGTGCAAAAAGCACTGCTGAAGGCCGTTTTATACAGAGGGGAATCATCGAAAAACTGCTGAGCTCAGCAGTTTTTTTGATGGAAACATATTGACAGGCGAATAGGCGCATACTACAGCAAAAAGGAAAAGGAGGAAAAACAGTGGGTCAGCAGCATCAATTCCGTCCGGGACAGAAGGCGCCCAACAATGGCGTCTACGTTGAAATCGGCGAGACAGGTAGTATGGTTAAAAACCCGCAAAAGATCCATTTGTCAGCAGGGGATATGTTTCCTGAGACATCAAATCACAACCGGCTGTGGACATATAAAAGAAAGCCGTGATCAAGAAAAAACCCAAAACAATGAAATGTTTTGGGTTTTTGGCGTTTTAATGCTGGCTTGCATTTTTGTTCATAGGCATGATTTCTGCTAAAACCATGATCAAGACATACAGTACTACAGCAATGACAGATGATGTTTTGAATTGATACGCAACGCTGTTCATGCTGGCAACCAAGTAGCATGCCATATGTGATAAAAGGAACGTCCAAATAAAGGCAATAATATATCGCACGTTTCCACCTCGTCCTTCTCATTCTATTCTAAAAGCTATCATACCATACAAAAAGCGAAGGGGGAATCCAATTTTAGAAGAAAAATGAGGTGACAAAAGAGTCTGATTCGATACACTTTAAATAAAACAAAAAACATCGAATGGTATAATAGCCAAAACTCATAAAGGCTAGGACTTTACCTTATTCGTTTCTTTTCTTTTTACATAAGATAGCGTGAGATGAAGTGTGAAAGGAGGCGGGCAAGCGATGGGAATAACGGAAAGGTACTTTCAATTGGGAACGGAGCAGAATGTGATTCATCTGCCCTATCGCCCAAACGGCTTTGGCATCTTTATCTTGGGGGACAGAACCCACTTTGTCGGAAATGATTCAAGCTTTTGGCTGCAGCATTACGGCAGAAATCAGCTTCTGAACATGCTAAGGAATGAAGGATACACTCTTTTTAACAGCAATCTCTACGGAAGGCATTGGGGCGCGAAAAAAGCGGTCGCCTATGCCAAACAGCTGATACATTCCGTTCTGAAGCAGGAAATACTCAATCCGAAGATTCATATTTTAGCAGAAGGAATGGGTGCTCTCGTGGCCGATGAACTACTTCGTTTTTCCCCGGATCATATCCGTTCAGCCGCAATGTTGAATCCTTGTCTCGATCTTCAGGCTCATTATGAATCAGAGAAAGAAAATAAATTTTTCTATAAGCAATTTTTGAAAGAGGTATCGGAAAGCTGCGGAATAACTGAAAAAGAAGCGGAAGCGTTCCGTTACAAAACAATTGAAAGCTATCCGAGCGGCGTGCCGGTTCATATATGGCAGCGAATGACCGGAGCGCCCTATCCATACAGCGTACATGCGGAAGCATTCAAGGAACAACAGCAAAAGCGAGGTTCACCAGTCGACATGACATTTCACTTATTTGAGCATCCAAGCAGAATTTATGCATCAATCTGCAAATTCTTTCACAGTCATGAAAAAGAGTTATAGAGAATACAATAACAACAGCCTTCTCTTTTGCGGAGGCTGTTTTGCTTTGGAAATGAAAAACCGGAAAGGCGGCAGATGCAATGGAATCAACGCTGATTGTAGGTGCGGACGAATTTTTCGGCCTTTCATTATGCGAGCGAATGATGGATGAAGGCATACATGTTGACGTTATTCTGGCGGAAACAGAAGATGAAAATAGACAAATGTACTTAGAAGAAAGACTCTTGTGGCTTGGGAGAAATGGACTCTTTCGCCAGCTTGAACGCATTGGAGATCAAAAATATGATACAATTTGTATCCAGTTCGGCGGCTTTTTGCCTTTAGACCAATTTGATTCCCCCTATATATTAGTATATGAACAAGACCGAAAAGAATGGGAAAAACGTGAAAAGGCAGGCTCAGAAAAAGCGGTGATCCTGCCGAAAATGTATGGACCGTGGAAAGAAGAAACCGAAGAAGACGGCTGTTACACAGACGATGTCGCTGAGGAGCTGCTGAGGTTCCTGCTTGAACCAAGCCTCGAAAAAAGCAAAGATCAGATTTTCGATTTGCAAGTCACAGAAAAAACCACAAAAGAAGAAGCAAAAACAAAAATAATCGAGTGGAAAAGACAATTTTCATCAATTTTCGACAAATATTAAGAAAAACCTTCCATGTTTCGAGTTTTCTAGATACAATAAACGTATAAAAATGATACATGTTATAGCTTGTCAAAAGGAGTTGAACATGACTTGATCACAAGGCTTGTCATGATCTTTTCTGTCCTCCTTTTATTAAGCGGATGTGGACAAACTCCGTTTAAAGGAAAAATTGAGAAGGTCGGCATGCTCTTTCCTGATACGATTAACGATCTCGTATGGGGCACAAAAGGGTATAAAGGATTACTGAATATACAATCAAAATACAATGTGGACGTCTACTATAAAGAAGGCGTAAAAACAGATGAAGATATCATAAATGCGATTGAGGATTTTCATAAGCGGGGCGTCAATCTTCTCTATGGCCACGGGAGTGAATATGCAGAAGTGTTTAACTTGGTCAGCGAAGATTATCCGGATATGGAATTCGTCATTTCCAATGCGAAAGCGAAAGGCGATAATGTGACGAGTGTCCATTTCAGCGGCGAAGCAATGGGCTTTTTTGGAGGAATGACAGCTGCCCATATGTCGAAAACAAATCAGGTCGGCGTCATTGCTTCCTTTACGTGGCAGCCAGAGGTTGACGGTTTTATCAAAGGGGCCAAATATGAAAATCCGGATATAGAAGTAAACACGAAATATACGGCTCATTGGGATGATGATACGACGGCAGTAAAGCTTTATCAAAAAATGAAGAACGAAGGCGCGGATGTTGTGTATCCCGCTGGAGACGGGTATAATGTTCCTGTCATTCAGCAAATCAAAAAAGACGGCCTCTATGCCATCGGCTACGTCACAGATCAATCAGAACTGGGTGAGAATACCGTATTAACCAGCACTGTGCAAAATGTGGACAAGGCCTATGAAATCATCGCTGAGCAATTCAACAAAGGCTCCCTTGAAGGCGGCGATCATTACTACGACCTGAAAACCGGAGTTGTTGAAATGGGAACATTCAGCCCGCTAGTCGATAAAGACTTTCAGCATAGAATCGCCAAGCTGATCAAAACGTACAACAAAACAGGCGAACTGCCAAAAAACGAGTAATGGAGTGACGTCATATGCAGCATGAAAAATCACTGGAGTTCTTGCAAATTGCCATGAAATATCTTCCTGAAGCGAAAGAACAGCTTGAAAAATCAGGCATTGAGCTGTCAATGGAGGCCATACAGCCGTTTATGAATCTTTTTACCACGGTAATGGCTGAAGCTTATGAGCTTGGCAAGTCTGACGCAAAATCTGAAACCGAATAAGAAGAAGCCACTTTTGTGAAAGTGGCTTTTCACATGATTTTCTTTTTAATAGCGGAAATCATAGGCGCAAGCTCCTTTAAAGCGGGCTTGATTTGATCAACAGAGTTCATAATTGAACCGATTTGGTCCATAATATGCATGTAATGATTCGTCTCTTCTTCGTTTGCCTGGGAAACCTCCTCTTGCTGTTCTTCCTTCTCTGCTGTTTGTTTTGCGGAATCGCCGAACATCATCTTTGAAAACACATCCAACTGCATACGCCTCCTTTCTATATACAATACTCTATGATTAAGATGAACTGATAGTTTAGACGAATATATTGCCATGTGAAAAAAAATAGGATAGAATTAGTACCTGATACTAATAATTGATCACAACTGATTGATCTTCTAAATTTACAATATAAAGGAGTCTTCCCTTATGAAAGCTGGAATACTTGGTGTTGGTCGTTACATTCCTGAGAAGGTTTTAACAAATCATGATCTTGAAAAAATGGTTGAAACTTCTGATGAGTGGATTCGTACCAGAACAGGAATAGAAGAAAGAAGAATTGCCGCAGATGATGTGTATTCATCACATATGGCTGTTGCAGCAGCGAAAAAGGCGCTGGAACAAGCTGAAGTCGCGGCAGAGGATCTGGATATGATCCTGGTGGCAACTGTTACACCTGATCAGTCATTCCCTACGGTCTCTTGTATGATTCAAGAAGAGCTAGGCGCGAAGAAAGCGTGCGCTATGGATATCAGCGCGGCTTGTGCGGGCTTCATGTACGGGGTTATAACCGGTAAACAATTTATTGAATCCGGAACCTATAAGCATGTTCTTGTTGTCGGTGTAGAAAAGCTCTCAAGCATTACAGACTGGGAAGACCGAAATACAGCAGTTCTGTTTGGAGACGGAGCAGGCGCTGCGGTAGTCGGACCAGTCAGTGATGACAGAGGAATTCTTTCATTTGAACTAGGAGCAGACGGCACAGGCGGTCAGCACTTGTATCTGAATGAAAAAGGACATACAATCATGCATGGACGAGAAGTTTTCAAATTTGCAGTCCGCCAAATGGGAGAATCATGCGTAAATGTCATTGAAAAAGCCGGACTCTCAAAAGAGGACGTCGACTTTTTGATTCCGCATCAGGCGAACATCCGCATTATGGAAGCCGCTCGCGAGCGTTTAGAGCTTCCTGTCGAAAAGATGTCTAAAACCGTTCATAAATATGGAAATACTTCTGCCGCATCCATTCCGATCTCTCTTGTAGAAGAATTGGAAGCCGGTAAAATCAAAGACGGCGATGTGGTCGTCATGGTAGGGTTCGGCGGAGGATTAACATGGGGCGCCATTGCAATTCGCTGGGGCCGCTAAAAAAAGGTGAGGTGCACACTAGATGAGTAAAAAAAGAGTAGTTGTTACAGGACTTGGAGCATTATCTCCGCTTGGCAACGACGTTGATACAAGTTGGAATAACGCAATCAACGGTGTGTCCGGAATCGGTCCGATCACTCGTGTTGATGCTGAAGAATATCCGGCAAAAGTAGCTGCTGAATTAAAAGACTTCAATGTTGAAGATTATATGGATAAAAAAGAAGCCAGAAAAATGGACCGCTTCACACAATATGCGGTCGTAGCTGCGAAAATGGCGGTTGAAGACGCGGATCTTAACATTACCGATGAGATCGCGCCGAGAGTCGGCGTTTGGGTAGGCTCCGGTATTGGAGGACTTGAAACACTAGAGTCTCAATTTGAAATCTTCTTAACGAAAGGCCCGAGACGAGTAAGCCCGTTTTTCGTGCCAATGATGATTCCGGATATGGCGACAGGGCAGATTTCCATCGCATTAGGAGCAAAAGGGGTTAACTCTTGTACGGTTACAGCATGCGCTACAGGAACGAACTCCATCGGTGACGCGTTTAAAGTCATTCAGCGCGGTGATGCAGATGTTATGGTCACAGGCGGAACAGAAGCGCCGCTGACAAGAATGTCATTCGCGGGCTTCAGCGCCAACAAAGCGCTGTCTACTAATCCAGATCCGAAAACAGCAAGCCGCCCGTTCGATAAAAACCGAGATGGCTTTGTCATGGGTGAAGGTGCAGGGATTGTTGTTCTTGAAGAACTTGAACATGCTCTGGCCCGCGGCGCTAAGATTTACGGAGAAATTGTAGGCTACGGCTCAACGGGAGACGCTTATCATATCACAGCGCCGGCCCAAGACGGTGAAGGCGGAGCGAGAGCAATGCAAGAAGCCATTAGAGATGCGGCCGTTTCTCCTGAAGACATTGATTATATCAATGCTCACGGGACAAGCACGTATTACAATGACAAATACGAAACAATGGCGATTAAAACCGTTTTCGGCGAGCATGCCCATAAACTTGCGGTAAGCTCTACAAAATCGATGACAGGCCACCTCTTAGGAGCAGCTGGCGGAATTGAAGCGATTTTCTCTGTGCTTGCCATTAAAGAAGGTGTGATCCCGCCGACAATCAATATTCAAACACCAGACGAAGAATGCGATTTAGATTATGTGCCTGATGAAGCCCGCAGACAGGATCTCAATTATGTTCTAAGCAACTCATTGGGATTCGGCGGACACAATGCAACATTAATCTTTAAGAAATACCAATCATGATCACGCCACACCGGCTGCCCTAAAGGGTAGCCGGTTTTTTTGTGTGCGCATAGGATAAAAAGAGGAGGCGATCACATATGAGTGTGGAACAAACATACAGCTGGCTCGGGAAGGCCGCGTCAATAGATGATTTGGCGCATTACATTGTCCCGCTTTTTTCAGGTGTGGAGAAAAAGAACTGGAAAGGCATTCTGGGGCACCTTCAGCATCATGGAATGTTTAAAAACATAAAAGAGGGCATCCATACTGCTTCCGAGCTGAAAGAAAAAGGTTTTTTTGAGCATATTCAAAAAGAAGAACAGTACCTTAAAAACAAATGGCAAGGTCCCGATGTGCCGATTGTCACACTGCCGGTTGACGAACGAAACAGGAGAATCCGTTTAGAATTCGGATCAAAATCAGGACTCGCTTTTCAAGACAAAATGTTCCTCTTTCTCTCGTCAGAGTTGGATTTTGCGTCAGTTTCTGCCCTGATGACACATGAATATCATCACGTTTGCAGGTTAGATCGTCTGACAAAAGATGAAAAAGATGTCACATTACTTGATACAATCATCATGGAAGGGCTTGCAGAATATGCTGTTTATGAGAGGTTCGGCCGAAGTCAAACGGCTGAATGGGCATCTTGGTATACCCCGGAGCAGCTGCAGGCTTTATACGAGAAAAAAATTGCACCCAACCAGGATATCAAACGGGACAATCGATTATTCTCACAGCTGTTATTCGGCAAAGGATATCAGCCCAAAATGCTTGGATACGCAGTCGGATTCAATATAGTAAAAAAATATTTAACAGCCAACAAAGCAAACACGGCAGACGGACTGTCCATTCCTGCTGAAACCTTTTTGAATGCAACGCTTTAAAAGAATAAAATAATGGAATTTTGTTAATAATATTACATTTATCCTAAAAAATTCTTGATTTTGCAAAATGATTGTAATAATATACAACTATAAAATTTTTCGATAATTCATTATTATTTATTATTTCTGAATAAAGGGATTGCTTTCTCTTGAAAATGTTTGACAACAAGAGGGGGAAAGGGGAGCTAGCATGGGCACACTTTTAGAAGTGAATAATTTAAAGACTTATTTTTTTAGGAAAAAGGAGCCGATCCCTGCGGTTGACGGAGTCGATTTTCACATCAGCAAAGGCGAAACCGTAGCGCTTGTAGGTGAATCGGGCTCCGGAAAAAGCATTACTTCTTTATCCATTATGGGCCTCGTCCAAAGCTCAGGCGGAAAAATCATGGACGGCTCTATTAAACTCGAAGACAGAGACCTCACCTCATTCACTGAAAATGACTATTGCAAAATCCGCGGAAACGAAGTATCTATGATCTTTCAGGAACCAATGACCTCCCTTAATCCGGTGTTAACAATCGGAGACCAAATTACCGAAGTGCTGATTTACCATAAAAACATGAAGAAAAAAGAAGCCCGCCAAAAAGCTGTTGAACTTTTGCAGATGGTCGGTTTCTCCCGGGCAGAGCAAATGATGAAGGAGTATCCGCACCGGCTGTCCGGCGGAATGAGGCAGAGGGTAATGATTGCCATCGCACTCAGCTGCAATCCTAAACTGCTCATTGCCGATGAACCGACGACAGCGCTGGATGTGACAATACAATCCCAAGTTTTGGAACTCATGAAAGATCTTTGTCAGAAGTTCAACACGTCAATTCTTCTCATCACACACGACTTAGGTGTCGTGTCGGAAGCAGCTGACAGAGTAATTGTCATGTACTGCGGACAAGTCGTGGAAAACGCCACCGTCGACGACTTATTTTTAGAGCCGCTTCATCCTTACACAGAAGGCCTGCTGACGTCGATTCCCGTCATAGATGGGGAGATTGATAAATTAAATGCGATTAAAGGCAGCGTGCCGACACCGGATAACCTGCCGCCGGGGTGCCGTTTTGCCCCAAGGTGCCCGAAAGTCATGGATAAATGCTGGACAAATCAGCCTTCGCTTTTGACGCACAAAAGCGGAAGAACGGTGAGATGCTTTTTATATGAGGAAGAGGGTGCCGAACAATCATGACTGCAGCTAATCAAGAAACAATCTTAGAGCTACGTGACGTAAAAAAATACTTCCCAATCCGCTCAGGCTTTTTTCAAAGAAAAGTCGGCGATGTAAAAGCGGTGGACGGTGTTTCATTTTCGTTAAAAAAAGGAGAAACACTCGGGATCGTTGGTGAGTCGGGCTGCGGAAAATCGACTGCCGGCAGGACGATGATCAGGCTGTACAAACCGACAGAAGGCCAAATCCTTTTTAAAGGGCAGGATATCTCCAATTTGTCAGAGGAGAAGCTACGGAAAAGTGTCCGCAAAAATATTCAAATGGTTTTCCAAGATCCGTTTGCTTCTTTGAATCCAAGAAAAACGCTGCGTTCTATCATTAAGGAGCCGTTACATACGCACCACATGTATACGATGCGTGAACGAAACGAAAAAGTCGAAGAACTGCTTGCGAGAGTAGGCCTCCACCCGTCGTTTGCCAGCCGTTATCCCCATGAATTTTCCGGCGGCCAGCGTCAGCGGATCGGCATCGCCAGAGCGCTCACTTTGAATCCGGAACTGATCATCGCAGATGAGCCGGTTTCCGCACTTGATGTATCCATTCAGGCCCAAGTGATTAACTTAATGGAAGAATTACAGGAAGAATTTAATCTGACGTATCTATTTATCTCTCATGATCTAAGTGTCGTCCGCCATATCAGCGACAGAGTCGGAGTGATGTATCTTGGCAAAATGATGGAACTGACCGGCAAGCATGAGCTTTACGACCATCCGCTACACCCTTACACCCAAGCTCTTCTATCATCCGTTCCGGTTACAAGAAGAATAGGCTCTGTCAAACGTGAACGCATCGTCCTGAAGGGAGAACTGCCAAGTCCGGCTAATCCGCCAAAAGGCTGCGTTTTCCATACGAGATGCCCTGTTGCAAAGCCGATATGCAAGGAACAAATACCAGCATTCAAAGAAGCTGCTCCCAGCCACTTTGTGGCTTGTCACCTTTATAGCTAATGTTGCCCGCACAGCTTTGAGAGGGGGTATGCACACTACATAAACAACAGCTGAGAAGAACGAACATTTCAAGAGGGGGAATATTGAATGAAAAGACGGAAAACCGCACTGATGATGCTAAGTGTATTGATGGTTCTGGCCATCTTTTTATCGGCCTGCTCGGGATCAAAATCGAGCAACAGCAGTGAGAAAAAATCAAACGGAAAACCGCAGCAAGGCGGGGATTTGGTTGTTGGTTCAATCGGAGCGCCAACACTTTTCAACTCACTATATTCAACTGATGAATCGAGCACAGATATTGAACAAATGATTTACAGCTTTTTAACAAAAACAGATGAAAACTTAAATGTCAAAATGTCACTGGCCGAAAGTGTGAAAGAGCTGGATGGCGGACTGAAATATGATGTGAAAATCAAAAAAGGTGTTAAGTTCCATGACGGAGAAGAGCTTACTGCCGATGATGTGGTCTTTACGTACAACATTCCATTGAACAAGGATTACAAAGGAGAGCGCGGCTCGAACTTTGAAATGCTGAAATCGGTAGAGAAAAAGGGAGATTACGAGGTTTTATTTACACTGAAGTACAAAGACCCTAACTTCTATAACAACACGTTAGACAGCTACGGAATTCTGCCGGAGCACATTTTAAAAGATGTACCGGTTGCAGAGCTTGAGGATAATGACTTTAATAGAAAAAATCCAATCGGCTCGGGTCCTTTCAAATTTAAGGAATGGAAAGACGGGCAATACGTCAAGCTTGTTGCTAATGATGACTACTATGACGGCCGTCCGTATTTAGACAGTGTCACGTATAAAATCATTCCTGACGCCAATGCTGCGGTTGCCCAGCTTCAAGCGGGAGATATCGATTTCTTTAACGTGCCTTCAACGGACTATAAGACAGCGGAATCGTTTAATAATGTCAAAGTCGTTACAGATTTGGCGCTGAGCTACGCGTATATCGGCTGGAATGAGAAAAACGAGCTGTTTAAAGACAAAAAAGTTCGCCAGGCGCTTACGACAGCTTTAGACCGTGAAACAATGGTGCAAACCGTATTGGATGGGGACGGTGAGGTCGCTTACATTCCTGAAAGCCCTGCTTCATGGAATTACCCGAAAGATGTAGAGGTTCCTAAATTTGAATACAATGTGAAAAAAGCGAAGAAGTTGCTGAAAGAAGCCGGCTGGGAAGATACTGACGGTGACGGTTTCTTAGATAAAGACGGTAAAAAATTCGAGTTTACACTGAAAACGAACCAAGGGAACAAAGTCCGTGAAGACATTGCAGTTGTTGTCCAAGAACAGCTGAAGAAAGTCG
Source organism: Bacillus sp. RHFS10 (assembly GCF_016757475.1). NCBI lineage: Bacteria > Bacillati > Bacillota > Bacilli > Caryophanales > Bacillaceae > Bacillus > Bacillus sp. RHFS10. Next base: position 80,240 of record NZ_JAESPO010000004.1, on the reverse strand, counting down.
GTATTAAAGTAACGCCGCAAATCGTGGAATGGAGCGCGTTAGTCGAACAGACAAGTGCCCCTAACTGGGACTATGACGCAATGGTTTTAGGGTGGAGTTTGTCCACGTTCCCGGATCATTACGATATCTTCCATTCAAGCCAGTCTAAAAACGGCTTGAATAATATGTGGTACAAAAACCCTGAAGTTGATAAGCTTCTCAAAGATGCAAAATCAATCAGTGACCGTAAGGAATATTCTAAAGCCTATGAAAAAATTTATCAAAAGCTTGCTGAAGACCAGCCGTACACCTTCCTTTATTATCCGAACAACCATATGGCGATGCCGGCTAATTTAGAGGGTTATGTGTATCATCCGAAACGCGAGCTGTACCAAATTGAAAAATGGTGGCTTGCCCAATAAATTTCCCTTGCAGGGGAGGGAGCGCGTTTCCTTCCCCTTTAATTTTGAAAAAGAACAACGAAGGGGACAAGAATATGGTTACATATATCATTCGAAGAACGCTATCTTCGATTCCTATTTTATTGGGAATTACAATTTTGTCTTTCGTTATTATGAAAGCCGCTCCAGGAGACCCGATGACGCTTATGATGGACCCGACGATCAGCCAGGCAGACAGGGCGCAGTTTATTGAAAAATACGGCCTCAACGATCCTGAGTACGTTCAATATTTAAAATGGCTCGGCAATATGGTTCAAGGGGATTTCGGCACGTCCATCATCAGAAAAGGGACGCCTGTTTCAGAACTGATTTTAGCACGGCTGCCCAACACACTCCTCTTGATGCTGGTGTCAACGATATTGGCGCTGATCATTTCCATCCCATTCGGAGTCATTTCTGCAAAAAAACCTTATTCGAAGCTGGACTACGGTATTACGTTTACTTCATTTATCGGTTTGGCGATCCCGAATTTTTGGTTCGGACTGATTTTAATTATGGTGTTTGCCGTGAATCTCGGCTGGTTCCCGACCGGGGGAGTTGCAACGCTTAATGCGGATTTTAGTTATGTAGACCGGATTCATCATTTGCTTTTACCCGCTTTTGTGCTGGCGACAGCTGATATGGCAGGCTTAACGAGGTATACAAGATCCAATATGATCGATGTTTTAAACCAAGACTATATCCGGACTGCCAGATCAAAAGGTTTCAAAGAGAATCGAGTATTGTTTAAGCATGGCTTGCGGAATGCGCTATTGCCTGTTATTACGATCTTCGGTTTAATGATTCCCTCCTTTATCGGCGGAGCGGTTGTCGTAGAGCAGATTTTCACTTGGCCGGGGCTAGGAAAGCTGTTTGTCGATTCGGCATTCCAGCGCGATTATCCGGTTATCATGGCAATGACTGTGATCTCGGCGGTTCTTGTCGTTGTCGGAAACCTCATTGCAGACATCCTTTACGCGATTGTTGATCCGCGGATCGAATATTAAAAGGAGGGAAACAGAGATGTCAGAGCTGCAAACAACTCCCTCGCCGGAGATCAGGCTGAAAGAAAATATTTCGAAAAAACCAGAGACGATGACCAAGATTTTCTGGGAAAAATTCTCGAAAAACAAACTGGCCATTCTAGGTGCCGTCATTCTGTTTATCATTATTATGTCGGCTGTTTTCGCTCCTTTAATTGCGCCTTATCCCCAAGAGCAGCAAAGCCTGCTTGATAAATATAAGGCGCCGGGCCTTGAACATCTGATGGGAACAGATAAATTCGGCCGAGATATTTTCAGCCGAATCTTGTATGGGGCGCGTGTCTCTTTATTGGTTGGTTTTGCGTCAGTAGTCGGTTCGATTTTGATCGGAACGGTTTTAGGGGCGTTAGCGGGATATTTCAGAGGAATAGTCGATGCTGTCATTATGCGTCTGGTCGACATTGTATTATCCATTCCTGATATCTTCTTGCTGATCACGCTAGTTACCATCTTCAAGCCCGGTGTGGACAAACTGATTTTAATTTTCTGTCTCACCGGCTGGACAACAACGGCACGATTGGTAAGAGGAGAGTTTCTATCGCTTCGTTCAAGGGAATACGTTCTGGCTGCTAAAACAATCGGAACGAAGACTCACAAAATTATCTTTTCACATATTCTCCCCAATGCGTTAGGACCGATTATTGTGTCAGCAACATTAAAGGTAGGTTCAGTTATTCTCGCTGAGTCAGCGCTGAGCTACTTAGGCTTCGGGATTCAGCCGCCAATCGCAAGCTGGGGAAATATGCTTCAAGACGCACAAAATTTCACAGTGATGATTCAGGCATGGTGGTACCCATTATTTCCCGGGCTATTTATTTTAATGACCGTTTTATGCTTCAACTTTGTCGGTGATGGCCTGCGAGATGCATTGGATCCAAAAAATATTAAATAAAAATGAAAACAATATTTGTTACAAAATGTAACGAAAATAGAAGAAAAGCAGGTCTCTTTTTGTCAGAAAATCTACAAAGAGATCTGCTTTTTGTGATTCTGATATTAACCCAGCGATTCCAGATTTCCTCAACTTCTTTGGAATAATTTCTCTGTCCCTTGCCTATACTGTGGACAACAGTTTTTATAAAAGTGAGGGGTTAGAGATGTTATTTCTTCATGATGTGTGGGTCAATTGGTTTGAAGGGGAAGAAAATGGCTACAATGTTTGCCACTTTCACGAATGGCGCAAGGAAGATACGGTTGAGCTTTTGGATCAGGTGCCGCTGTTAAGGGTGCCGTCGGTACTGTTTCATTACATAGAAAACGATTTATCTGAGCTTCCTAAAGATTTACTTGAAGATATACATCAGAAATCGTACATTCGGAAAAATCATGAGCGGACAAAGCTTGAGTATTGTTTTGTCGTAACAGACGGAATCGGCATTTTGGCTGTTGACACAATCGGCTACACGATCCCTGTCAGAAAAAGCCGTCTGATCCCAAGGCAGGAGCAGCTCGTTTATGAAATGGTAAAAGATGTAGAGCCTGAAACATATGAATTTGAGCCAAAGAAGCTCGAATCCTCCAAAGAATATCATATTTTATCATTAGCACCAGAGCACGTCAGAGGGCTGACAAGAAAAGAACGGCAAATCAAGCAGTTGATGTTTATGGCGCTGGACCAATTAAAAGGGCTGGAAAACCGCGCTGAAATCGGCTACTGGTACACAGAATGGAACCCGCATATGTATGAACAAATCAAACGGATGAGCTTTGAAGAGATTTGGGACATGCTGTATAACGAAACAATTGAAGGCTGGTCGGACAAGCATTTAGCTTTTTGCGAAAACCTGATAAAAGGACAGCCTTTTTTCGAAAAGCTATGGGAAATGGAAAACGAATCAAAGGTAAACTGAAAAAAACTGCTCATTGCCAAGAGTGGTTCAGCGTGTCGACAAACCCTCGCATTCGTTGTCAGGCCTGCGCGTCGGTGCTCACGAATTCCTACATTCGCTGTGCTCCGATGCTCGCCCTTCCTAGACTTCAAGGGTTTTCAATCACGCTGAAAAGACGACAAAGTCCTAAAACGAAAACCGTTTTAGGACTTTGTCTACAATCTGAAAAACCGCTCTTTGCCAAGAGCGGTTTTTTGAATTAGCGTCTTTTTCGGCCAAGACCCATGGCGTTCTCCATTTTTTTCAGCATTTTGTTCGCTGTCCGGTTCGCACGTTCCGCGCCTTCATCAAGAATACGGTCTAATTCATCAGATTCAATCAGTTCATGATAGCGATCCTGAATCGATTTTAATGCGTTAACCACGACTTCTGCCAAATCCCCTTTAAACTCGCCGTAGCCTTTCCCTTCGTACTTAGCTTCAAGCTCTTGAATCGTCGTATTGCCGAGGATTGAATAAATTGTAAGAAGGTTGGAAACGCCCGGTTTATTTTCCTTATCAAATGTCACAATGCCCTCAGAATCTGTCACAGCGCTTTTGATTTTCTTTTCAAGAAGCTTTGGTTCATCCAGCAAGGTAATATAAGATTTCTGGTTCGGATCGGATTTGCTCATTTTCTTCAGCGGATCATTCAGAGACATGATGCGTGCGCCGACTTTTGGAATTTTCACTTCCGGAACCGTAAAGATGTCGTTATATTTTTTGTTGAAGCGTTCTGCGAGATTCCGCGTCAGCTCAAGATGCTGCTTTTGATCCTCGCCGACAGGCACAAGATCCGTTCCATACAGCAGAATATCGGCGGCCATCAGCGGCGGGTACGTTAGCAGGCCGGAGACGACAGCTTCATTGCCTTTGGACTTGTCTTTAAATTGAGTCATCCGTTCAAGCTCGCCGATATACGCGACACACTGCATCATCCATCCGGCCTGCGCATGCGCGGGAACCTCTGATTGAATAAACAATGTTGCTTTTTCTGGATTAAGCCCGACAGCTAAGTATAGCGCCGCCAGACTGCGGATATTCTTTCTGAGCTGAATCCGGTCTTGAGGCACGGTGATCGCATGCTGATCCACGATGCAAAAATAGCTGTTATAATCATTTTGCAGTTCGACAAATTGCTTCATTGCACCGATATAGTTGCCGAGCGTAACAGATCCGCTTGGCTGAATACCTGAAAAAATCGTTTGTTTCATGAAAACATCTACCTCATTTCTTAAAACATAATAAAAAGGCTCATTCTTCCCCTGTAAAAAAAGGGACGAATGAACCGTGGTGCCACCCTGATTATTCCATTAAAATGGAATCACTCTGACGTTTTTAACGGAGACTGCTCCGGCTGAGCCTACTTTTTAGGATTCGGTCAGCTGCTCCAAAGTCCATTCCACATTGCCCGTTATCTGCTCCCAGCACCGCAGACTCTCTTCAAACAGGTGAAATGTGTACTACTCTTTTTCATAGCACGCTTTTCTTTTGATTGCTTCATTATAAATCAATTATAACCAATTGTCATCATGAAAAAACATTCTTTTCCCAGTAACATGGTAATGATATAAAAATCACGGACGCGCAGGCAAATCCCTAAATGATAACTGCTATCAGCGTGAAAACAGCTAGATATTATATGTAAAAAGCAATATGGGAAGAAAAATGATTAAATAGTTTTTAATCAATTTATGCTTTAAATGGTAGAAGGATATTATGTTCGTGGAAGAAAAACTAACGAAGTTCAAATATTTTAAATTGATAAAATAATATTGCAATAAATTATTTGTTTCATTATAATGAACTTGTTCACTCTATTGTTACAGCTTTTTTACAAAAATAATCAGAAAAGACGGAACAGAATAAAAGTTATGGAAACACAGGTTCATTTGTCTGATATTTCTGAGGATTTAGCCGTAATGAGCTGAAAAAATTATATTAGGGGGTTTGCGAATATGAAAAAACGTTGGTCGATTGTCACGTTGATGCTCATTTTCACTCTCGTGCTGAGCGCTTGCGGCTTTGGCGGCAGCGGATCAAACGGTGAAGGAAAAAAGGACAGTAAAGGAAAGACGACACTTAACATTAATATTAAAACTGAGCCGTTCTCCTTACATCCGGGATTGGCAAATGATTCAGTATCAGGCGGTGTCATCCGTCAGACTTTTGAAGGATTGACACGCATCAATGCAGAAGGAGAGCCTGAAGAAGGCATGGCTTCTAAAATTGAAACGAGCAAAGATGGAAAGACATATACGTTCACTATTCGTGATGGCGTGAAATGGTCTAATGGTGACCCTGTAACAGCACAAGATTTTGAATATGCTTGGAAATGGGCGCTTAATCCTAATAACGAATCACAATATGCTTACCAGCTTTACTACATAAAAGGTGCTGAAGCGGCGAATACCGGCAAAGGCAGTCTTGATGATGTGGCAGTAAAAGCTGTAAATGACAAAACGCTGAAGGTTGAATTAAATAACCCAACTCCATATTTCACTGAATTAACGGCGTTCTATACGTATATGCCGATCAACAAGAAAATTGCAGAGAAAAATGATAAGTGGAACACAAATGCCGGAGAAAATTATGTTTCAAACGGGCCGTTCAAAATGACGGCATGGAAACACAGCGGATCTATTACTCTTGAGAAAAATGACCAGTATTGGGAACAAGACAAAGTCAAACTGAAGAAAATTAAAATGGTTATGATCAACAATAACAATACAGAACTGAAAAAATTCCAAGCTGGTGAACTTGATTGGGCTGGTTTGCCGCTCGGACAGCTTCCGACTGAATCGCTCCCTACTTTGAAAAAAGATGGTTCTTTACATGTTGAGCCGATGGCAGGTGTGTATTGGTACAAATTCAATACTGAAGCGAAGCCGTTAGACAACGTCAATATCCGTAAAGCATTATCTTATGCGATTAACCGCCAATCAATTGTTAAAAACATTACACAAGGTGAACAAATCCCGGCAATGGCTGCGGTGCCGCCGACAATGAAGGGGTTTGAAGATAACAAAGAAGGCTACTTCAAAGACAACGATGTCAAAACGGCAAAAGAATACCTTGAAAAAGGCCTGAAAGAAATGGGCTTAAGCAAGGCATCTGACCTGCCGAAAATCAAATTGTCTTATAACACTGATGACGCGCATGCGAAAATCGCTCAAGCCGTACAAGAAATGTGGAAGAAAGATTTAGGCGTGAATGTTGAGCTTGATAACTCAGAATGGAATGTATATATTGATAAGCTTCATACCCAAGATTATCAAATCGGCCGTATGGGCTGGCTCGGCGACTTCAATGATCCTATTAACTTCCTTGAATTGTTCCGTGACAAAGACGGAGGCAATAACGATACTGGCTGGGAAAATCCAGAATTCAAAAAGCTTCTGAATCAGTCACAAACTGAAACAGATCCAACAAAACGTGCAGAGCTGCTGAAAAAAGCAGAAGGTATTTTCATTGATGAAATGCCGGTTGCGCCAGTTTATTTTTATACGATTCCTTGGGTGCAAGACGAAAATCTGAAAGGAACCATCCTTACTGGAACCGGAGAAATTTATTTCAGAAACGCGTACTTTCAATAAGTCTTATTTGTGAAAACAATAACCTCAAGGTATATGGGGACCTATTTCCCATATACCTTTCTTACTGAAAGAGTATAAAAATGTAAAAACCATGGAGGTGTTCCCCCTTGCTAAAATATATCGGAAGACGCTTAGTCTATATGATTATCACATTATTTGTGATTGTAACTGTGACATTCTTCTTAATGCAGGCAGCACCGGGCGGGCCATTTTCAGGTGAGAAAAAGCTTCCGCCTGAAATTGAAGCAAACTTAAATGCGCATTACGGTTTGGACAAGCCGCTGTTTGTACAATACGCCAGTTATTTGAAATCAGTTGCAATGTGGGATTTCGGACCGTCATTTAAATATAAAGGTCAGAGTGTTAACGACCTGATCAGTTCAGGTTTCCCCGTTTCATTCACTCTCGGAGCAGAGGCTATTCTCCTCGCTTTAGCGTTTGGTGTATTGTTTGGGGTCATAGCAGCTCTTTACCATAATAAGTGGCAGGATTATACCGTCGCGATTTTAACGATATTCGGTATCTCAGTTCCGAGCTTTATCATGGCGGCTGTTCTGCAATATGTGTTCTCCATGAAGCTTGATCTGTTTCCTGTTGCGGGCTGGGAGTCCTGGGCATACACCTTTTTGCCTTCAATCGCACTTGCTTCCATGCCGATGGCGTTTATTGCCAGACTTTCCCGTTCAAGCATGATTGAAGTGTTAAACAGTGATTATATTCGCACAGCGAAAGCAAAAGGGCTGTCCCGTCCAGCAGTTACAGTGCGGCACGCCATCCGAAACGCGCTTTTGCCAGTCGTTACATACATGGGCCCGATGGCCGCGCAGGTCTTAACGGGGAGCTTTATTATTGAAACGATTTTTGGGATCCCAGGGCTGGGGTCACACTTCGTAAACAGTATTACAAACCGCGATTATACAGTCATTATGGGTGTAACGGTATTCTTCAGTGTCATCTTGCTATTGTGTGTATTAATTGTGGATGTGCTATACGGCATTATTGATCCAAGAATCAAGCTTTCCAAAGCAAAGAAAGGAGCCTAGGCCATGCAAAACATTCCGAAAAACCTGTTTGAACCAGCCGCAGCGAATGCCGGCGATGCAGAAAAAATCAGTAAAAAGAGCCTTTCCCTCTGGAAAGATGCGATGCTTCGCTTCCGCAGCAATAAGCTTGCAATGGTCGGGCTTATCATTATTGTTCTCATTATCCTTATGGCGATTTTTGCGCCGCTGTTCTCAAAGTATGATTATTCGACTACTAATCTCTTAAATGCGGATAAGCCGCCTTCAAAAGACCATTGGTTCGGAACAGATGACCTTGGACGGGACATTTTCGTCCGTACATGGGTAGGTGCGCGAATCTCGATCTTTATCGGTGTAGCGGCCGCTGTTCTTGATTTGCTGATCGGCGTGATTTGGGGAAGCATTTCAGGCTTCCGCGGAGGCAGAACGGATGAAATTATGATGCGTATCGCCGATATCCTTTGGGCAGTTCCTTCATTATTAATGGTCATCTTACTGATGGTTGTTCTGCCGAAAGGGCTGTTAACCATTATTATTGCCATGACCATTACGGGCTGGATTAATATGGCCAGAATCGTACGCGGTCAAGTGCTCCAGCTGAAAAATCAGGAGTATGTGCTTGCTTCACAGACACTCGGCGCAAAAACATCCCGTCTGCTGTTTAAACATATCGTGCCAAACGCGATGGGTTCCATTTTGGTTACGATGACATTGACAGTTCCGACTGCGATTTTTACAGAAGCCTTTTTAAGCTATTTGGGACTTGGTGTTCCGGCTCCGCTGGCAAGCTGGGGAACGATGGCTTCTGACGGATTGCCTGCATTGACCTATTATCCGTGGCGTTTATTCTTCCCTGCCGGTTTCATCTGCATTACGATGTTTGGCTTTAACGTGGTCGGCGACGGATTAAGAGACGCATTGGATCCTAAGTTACGTAAATAAGGGAGTGATACGGGTGACACGCCTATTAGAAGTAAAAGATTTAGCGATTTCATTTAAAACATATGGCGGAGAGGTTCAGGCGATCCGCGGGGTGAATTTCCATCTGAATAAGGGAGAGACACTGGCTATCGTCGGAGAATCAGGTTCCGGAAAAAGTGTGACCTCTCAAGCGATCATGAAGCTGATTCCAATGCCTCCGGGTTATTTTAAGCGCGGTGAGATCTTGTTTGACGGAAAGGATCTGGTGCCGCTTTCCGAAAAAGAGATGCAGAATGTCCGTGGAAAAGATATCGGGATGATATTCCAGGATCCGATGACCTCTTTAAATCCGACGATGAAAGTTGGCAAACAAATTACCGAAGTGCTGTTTAAACACGATAAGATTTCCAAGGAAGCGGCGAAAAAACGCGCAATCGAACTGCTGGAGTTAGTCGGTATCCCGATGCCGGAAAAACGGGTCAATCAATTTCCGCACGAATTTTCAGGCGGAATGAGACAGCGGGTTGTCATTGCCATGGCCCTTGCGGCGAATCCGAAGCTTCTGATCGCCGATGAGCCGACAACCGCTCTTGATGTAACGATACAAGCGCAAATTCTCGAATTGATGAAGGATTTGCAAGAGAAAATTGACACATCCATCATCTTTATCACACACGATCTTGGTGTTGTGGCCAACGTTGCTGACCGGGTCGCTGTCATGTATGCGGGACAGATTGTAGAAACCGGTACGGTCGACGAGATTTTCTACGATCCGAGACATCCGTATACGTGGGGGCTTCTTGCATCTATGCCAACACTGGATAGTTCAGGAGAAGAACAGCTGACTGCAATCCCGGGCACGCCGCCTGATTTAACAAACCCTCCAAAAGGAGATGCTTTTGCGCTGCGGAGCTCTTACGCGATGAAAATCGATTTTGAACAGGAGCCGCCAATGTTTAAGGTGTCCGATACTCATTATGTCAAATCTTGGCTGCTTCATCCCGACGCGCCAAAGGTAGAGCCGCCTGAAGCGGTAAAAGCGAAAATGCGTAAGCTGGCAAATACGTATGAAAAACCTGTCTTAGTGAGAGAAGGTGAATAAATTGACTGAGAAACTATTAGAAATCAATCATTTAAAACAGCACTTTGTCACGCCAAAAGGAACGGTTAAGGCTGTAGACGATTTGTCATTTGATATCTATAAAGGTGAAACGTTAGGGCTGGTTGGTGAATCTGGCTGCGGTAAATCGACAACAGGCCGAAGTATTATCCGGCTGTACGAGGCAACCGATGGCGAGGTGCTGTTTAATGGCGAAAATGTGCACGGGAAAAAATCACGGAAAAAGCTGCTGGAATTCAACCGCAAAATGCAGATGATTTTCCAAGACCCATATGCATCCCTGAATCCGAGAATGACAGTTGCTGATATTATTGCTGAAGGCCTCGATATTCATAAGCTGGCGAAAACGAAAAAAGAGCGGATGGAGCGGGTTCACGAGCTCTTGGAAACAGTCGGATTAAACAAGGAGCACGCAAACCGCTACCCTCATGAATTTTCCGGCGGCCAGCGCCAAAGAATCGGGATTGCCAGAGCTCTTGCCGTTGATCCGGAATTTATTATCGCGGATGAGCCGATTTCTGCTTTGGATGTATCCATTCAGGCGCAGGTCGTGAATTTAATGAAAGAACTGCAAAAAGAAAAAGGGCTCACATATCTGTTTATTGCCCACGATTTATCGATGGTCAAATACATCAGCGACCGCATCGGAGTGATGTATTTCGGCAAACTTGTTGAGCTTGCGCCGGCAGATGAGCTTTATGAAAATCCGCTTCACCCATATACAAAGTCATTGCTTTCGGCGATTCCGCTTCCCGATCCGGATTACGAGAGAAATCGCGCCCGCCAGAAATACGATCCGTCTGTCCATCAATTAAAAGATGGGGAAACGATGGAATTCCGTGAAGTTAAACCGGGACATTTTGTGATGTGCACGGAAGCGGAATTTAAAACGTATTCATGATTCATCAATCCTTCAAGAGAAATCTCTTGAAGGATTTTTTGCGCAATCATAGAAAGTGAGAATCATAACATTTACAATTAGAGGAAAAAGCGGAGGCGAAATACGATTCAATTTCTGCATAACAAAAATGTTTTTGCGCTGCTGCTGTCTCAATCTCTTCAATCTTTAGCAGGAGTCCTTGTCACAATCGTTTTAATGGTCCGGGTCTATCAAATGACCGATTCCGTCTTTTTGGCGGGCCTTGTTTTATCGTTCATGTCGTTTGCGAGTATAGCAGCAAGCTTTTGCATCTCTGCGGTGCTTCGCAATCTCGGTTTTAAAAAGGTGCTTGCGGGCGCAAATCTGCTGAGAGCGGTCTTTGCGATACTGATGGCTTTTAGCGTCAGTCATCACGGGCAGGTTTTCTTTTGGATAACGCTGCTGTTTGTGTTCTTTTTTTCTTTCGCGGGCGCCTTTTTTCAGCCGGCAAGATTTGCGCTGCTGCCGATGATCGTGCCAAAAGAGCAATATGTGAAAGCGAATGGCGTGATCTCCCTCTCAAACCAGTTGTTTCTAACAGCAGGCTGGGGGCTGGGAGGCCTTCTGACGTATGCCGTACCTTTTGAACTCGTTGTCGGTGCAGCTATTTGCCTGTTTGTTCTTTCGGGGGCTTCGATTTGTTTGCTACAAGTAAATGAAGAAGCGGCTAATGGCACAGCTGAATCAGCATCTGCCAGAAGTATATGGAAGGATGTAATGGTCATTCCTATTGTAAGAGACATTACTCTAATGGACATAATAGAAGCTTTGGCGGGTTCTGTTTGGTCATCTGCTATTCTCCTCGCATTTACTGCGGCTGTTTTGCATGAAACAGAGGTGTGGTGGGGGATGTTTAACGCTTCTTATTTTATAGGTGCCATTGTGGGCAGCGTGATTGCCATTCGCTTTTCTGCTTTTTTTGAGCGGAAAATGGGGTTTGCCATTATGTTCAGCTCGCTAGTCATGTCGGTGCTGACCCTTTTGTTCTCATTTTCTCCCATCCCGTTTTTATGCGCTCTCGCTTGTGCTGCAATGGGGCCTTTTTATCAGGTGCGTGATATTGGCCAGGAAACCGTGCTGCAGGAGGTCATCCCGGAACAGAAGCGTATCGGGATCATGGCTGCCAAAAATGCGATTTTGACTCCTTGGTCAGGCGTCACCTACTCCATTATGGGGCTCATGGCTGATGCGGCTGGTGCGAAAACGGTTTTTATCACAGCTGCCGCACTATATGGCATGACCTTTTTTATCGCATTGGCGCAGCCCCGGCTGCTTCATTATAAGAGAGAAACCCGCACTCCATGAGACCTTTTTGCATACCCTTCACCATGAACCGAGCACCTGGCTGAAAAAAAATGAAACCAAGGCGGAAGTTCGTACGTCTTTATAGATGTAAAGCTGTTTAAACAAGAAGAAATGGGGTATATCTAAAAGTATGAAGACAATGAACTCATAAGGAGCAAATCAATGAACTGGTATGAAAAGCTTAGCGAGTACTTTCCAATTGAAGAAATGAAATCAAAAGCGCATATGGAAGCTCTTTTGAAAGAGCGGAGCGATGTTTATCATAAAGATGAAGGCAAACATCATATCTTAATGTTTGCGGAATTCGATTCTTTTATCTTCGTTGATTATCTGTATGTGTCTAAGGATGCAAGAGGGCAGGGGCTTGGCGGCAAATTGATCGCGAAGCTGAAAAAGAAAAATAAGCCGATATTGCTTGAGGTGGAGCCTGTGGATGAAGATGATGCTGATACAGAAAAACGCCTGAGATTTTATCAAAGAGAGCATTTCAACCATGCTCAGTCAATTGGGTACCGGCGCCGGTCGTTGGCTACGAATGAAGTAAACAAGATGGAGATTCTGTACTGGTCACCGAAAACAGAATCAGAAGAAGAAATTCTTGAAGCCATGAAACAGACATATGAAAACATTCATACTTATAAAGATGAGAAATGGTACGGGGAATCATACGAAAAAACGGATGAGGTCCTGGAACTCATTGATGAAGAAAAACAAAAAAATATTTTCGATCAGTTAGACTAATTGAGAATCAGAACATATCATTGAAATTAAAAATTTGCTGGATTGACACATTTTTTTCTTAGGATACTGTTCACACTTACTTTTTTATAGTATAATACCTATAAAGATTCCTTTTTTAGAGTAATTTCAATTTAAGAATAAAATAGATGTTCATCCTACTAATTAGAGGAGTGAAGATGAATGGTTACACTATATACATCACCAAGCTGTACTTCATGCAGAAAGGCGAGAGCGTGGCTGGAGGAGCACGATATTCCATTTGAAGAAAGAAACATTTTCTCTGAACCTTTATCAATTGATGAAATAAAACAAATTCTGCGAATGACTGAGGACGGAACAGATGAAATCATCTCCACCCGTTCAAAAGTATTCCAAAAACTGAATGTGAACGTTGAATCTATGCCGCTGCAAGATTTGTACAGCTTGATCAACGAGCACCCAGGTTTGCTTCGCCGTCCGATCATCATTGACGAAAAACGTTTGCAAGTCGGATACAATGAAGATGAAATCAGACGTTTTCTGCCAAGAAAAGTCCGCTCTTTCCAATTAAGAGAAGCGCAGCGTTTGGCAAACTAATAGATCATATCATCAAAAGAAGGCTGAGTCATCAGCCTTCTTTTATTTTTCAACCTGCTGATAATAAATACTCGCAAGAATGACAAACGCGACCGTTAAAATGGGGAGGAGCGTTTCGATTGCCCCGTGCTGCGCCATAAAAAAGGACAGCTTTTTGTCCCTGACAATCATTTCTCCGCCTGTATAAGCAAGCAGCCCGCTTCCCGCGTAAATCAGGAGCGGTATTTTCTCAAGTGCAATGTGGATGAGTTTGCTGCCCCAAATAATAACCGGCACCGATACACACAAACCTATGATCACGAGAGAAAATTCACCGTGTGACGCTCCTGCAACTGCTATGACGTTGTCCAGCGACATAAAGAGATCTGCAAGCACAATCGTTCGTATCGCTCTCCACAGGGAGGTGCTGCTTTTGATGTGCTGCGTGTCTTTTTTTTCAATCAGCAGCTGATATCCTAAATACAGCAGGAAAATGCCGCCGGCGCACTGCAAGAAAGGAATGTTCAAAAGATATACCGCTGCGCTTGTTAATCCGATTCTCATGGCAACGGCGATAAATGTTCCGAGAAGAATGGCTTGCTGTCTTTGCTTGTCCGGCAAATTTCTGCTGGCCATAGCAATGACGACCGCATTATCTCCGCCCAGGATCAGGTCGATCCCCACAATGACAAGCAGAGAAATCAGATAGTCATGCTCCATGAATCGGCACCTCGCTTTCGTTCCATCGCTTGTACTACTACTATATGAGACGGGTTGTATTTTATGATATCAGCCGCAGATATGCCGTTTTTTGGGCAAAGGTGCATTTTTATTTCTTTTGCGGCGGTTTTATCATAAAATAGAAAGACAAAGGAATTCACACTGGCCTTGCTTCAAGGTTAAGATGTGGACGGAATGGGTAAAGTGTAGTAAAGTACTATTAATCGGGAGCTTAGATGTCCCTTCAACATCTTATATAGAAGGGAAGGTTGGCAAATGGAAATTGAAAGAATTAACGAGCATACAGTAAAATTTTATATGTCTTACGGAGATATTGAAGATCGCGGTTTTGACAGAGAAGAAATTTGGTATAACCGTGAGCGCAGTGAAGAACTTTTCTGGGAAGTCATGGATGAAGTTCATGAGGAAGAGGAATTCGCTGTGGAAGGCCCTCTTTGGATTCAAGTGCAGGCACTGGACAAAGGATTGGAAATTATCGTCACAAAAGCCCAGCTTTCCAAAGACGGACAAAAGCTCGAACTGCCGATTCCTGAGGATAAAAAGCAAGAACCAGCATCTGAAGATCTGGACGCCTTGCTGGATGATTTCCAGAAAGAAGAGCAAGACGTCAATCAGGAAGAGAAGGAGCAAAAGCTTCAATTTGTCTTGCGGTTTGGCGATTTTGAGGATGTTATTTCTCTATCTAAATTAAACGTTAACGGAAGCAAAACGACTTTATATTCGTTTGAGAACCGATATTATTTATATGTGGATTTTGGCAATATGACTGATGAAGAGGTTGAAAATCAGCTAAGCATCCTGTTGGAGTACGCAACTGAATCCTCAATCAGCATACACCGTCTTGAAGAATACGGCAAGCTGATTATTTCAGAGCATGCTCTAGAAACGATAAAAAAACACTTTGCATCATAAAAAACCGATTTCTTTTCAGAAATCGGTTTTTTTATGCGCTGATATGCCATTTTTGAGATGTGAAATCGAAAAACTGGCATACGTGTGAAACAGACAGCGAGCAGGAGTAGGTCAATATTTCCAGAAAGTATACCTCATCTGGAAAGGAGAGATGACAATTGTTTAGTGCTGTGACTGAAGATGGCCAAATGTTTCACCTTCTAGGCGCTCAGCGAAGCCAGAAATTAAAGCGGGGACGATTCTTCTGCCCGGTATGCGGGGGAGAGCTTGATGTAAAGCTTGGACTTCAAAAAGCGCCGCATTTCGCTCATAAACAGAACAAGTCCTGTTCGATAGAAGCAGAACCGGAAAGCGCCTACCACTTAGAAGGAAAAAGACAGCTATATGTATGGCTGAAAACGCAACAGGCATCTCCAGTATTAGAACCGTATCTTAAGAACATCAATCAACGACCCGACATCATGGCAAAGATCAAGAGGCGCATGCTTGCTGTTGAGTATCAATGTGCCACTCTTGCTCAAGATGTCTTTCAAAAGCGGACAGAGGGCTTCAAACAAGCAGGGATCATTCCGCAGTGGATTGTTGGAGGCAGCCGCTTAAAAAGAACATCGCCATCCTTTTATCAGCTAACCGCTTTCCATTGGCAGTTTATTCATGACCATCCTCACCGCGAGCTTTTATTTTATTGCCCCGAAACACGCTTTTTTCACCAGCTCAGCTCTAGTATACCGTTTTACACCAACCATTCTTTTTGCTCCGTACAAACTATTCCTATCCACCAGGCATCTGCAGGAGATCTCTTTTTTGCTGAATCTAAATCCTCATTGCGTTATGACAACTGGATGAAGGCTATTCATCGTTTTCGCCATAAACCCCATCGCTTCATCTCAAAAGAAACAAATCGCCTCAGGCTGCTGTTTTATGAGAAACGGCAGACGCCCCTTTCTTTTCTTCCGACTGAAGTGTTTGTCCCTGTTACAAAAGGGGCCGTTTTTAGAAGTCCTGTTTTTGTGTGGCAGGGGTTTCTTTATCTGTTTATAACAGATCTAGGGCATAAACGCGCGCCAATTCGCTTTTCAGCCGTTTTACAGCAGTGCAAACTGCACATTCATAAACAGAACATTGCGCTCAGATACGAATGCAGCGAAGATTGTCTTTCTGAAGCCGTTAAACAGTACATTGATTTTTTGTGCAAGAAGGGATTTTTAAGGGAGACTCAGAAAGAAGTATATATGCTGAATCAGCCTGCAGAGGGCGGACGCTCATTACAGGAACTCTTAGAAAGAGACCGCAGCTGTTTTATAGAATGAGTTTGTCTCATTTGGCTCACCCTAAGACAAAAGGTGGTGGGCTGGCTTTGAGAGGCACAAAAGGAAAGGTTTTTCGAGTTTTTATTGCTTTTTTGGCATTCGTTCTCTTCATTACTGCATATGATTTGACAAAAGGCAGTGAAAAACCGGAAGATATTCACAACGCAAGTTTATTGAGAAACAGCGGTTTTTTCAATTGGCTTGAATCAAAGAAAACAAGGGGGATCACCATGGCTGAGGAAAAAAAAGCAAACCAACTGCCTGACAGAAGTGAGGTAAAGGCAGAAGACACATGGAGACTAGAGGATATTTTTCCTAATGATGAGGCCTGGAATAAAGAATTTCAAGCTGTAAAAGAATTAATTCCGAATTTATCTAAGTATAAAGGGAAGCTGGCAGATTCAGCCGATCATTTATACGAGGCTCTTACGTTTCAAGATAAAGTGATGGAGCGGCTGGGCAGGCTGTACACATATGCGCATATGCGCTCTGACCAAGATACCGGGAATTCCTTTTATCAGGGGCTGAATGACAAGGCGGGAAACCTGTATACACAGGCCGCAAGCGCAACAGCTTATTTGGTTCCGGAAATTTTATCCATAGAAGAAGACAAACTGCAGCAGTTTATTCTTGAAAAAGAAGAACTGAAATTGTACTCCCATGCGATTGAGGAGATTACAAAGGAACGCCCGCACGTGCTGAGCGAGAAGGAAGAAGCGCTGCTTGCTGAAGCTTCTGATGTACTAGGTTCATCTTCCAATACGTTCAGCGTGTTAAATAATGCCGAGATTACATTTCCGTCCATTAAAGATGAAGAGGGAAATGAAAAGCAGATTACTCACGGCAATTTTATTAATTTCTTAGAAAGTGAAAACCGTGAAGTCCGCAAAAATGCATTTGACGCAGTATATAAAACATACGGACAATATAAAAACACAATGGCCACGACGCTAAGCGGCACTGTGAAAAAGGACAACTTCTACGCGAGAGTGAAGAAGTACAAGTCAGCGCGTGAAGCTGCGCTTTCTAACAACAGTATTCCTGAGGAAGTATACGACAACCTCATCAAAACGATTGATAAGCATTTGCCGCTCCTGCACCGTTATATCGCGCTGAGAAAGAAAGTGCTTGAGCTTGATGAAGTGCATATCTATGATCTGTATACACCGCTTGTGAAGGATGCGGGGATGAAGGTCACGTACGAGGAAGCAAAAGATTACATGCTGAAAGGTCTGGCGCCTTTAGGAGAAGAATACGCCTCCATTTTAAAAGAAGGGCTGGAAAACCGCTGGGTCGACATTTATGAAAATAAAGGCAAACGCAATGGCGCTTATTCATCTGGATCTTACGGAACGAATCCGTATATTTTGATGAACTGGCATGATAACGTCAATAATCTCTTTACGCTCGTGCACGAGTTCGGCCATTCCGTACACAGCTACTATACGAGAAAGCATCAGCCATATCCATACGGCAATTACAGCATCTTTGTCGCGGAAGTTGCATCTACGACAAACGAAGCGCTTCTTGGCGAATATCTGCTGAACAATTTAGACGATGAAAAACAGCGCTTATATATTCTCAACCATATGCTTGAAGGCTTCAGAGGAACGGTCTTCAGACAAACGATGTTTGCTGAATTTGAACATCTGATCCATACAAAGGCGCAAGAAGGGGAGCCGCTTACCCCTGAGCTTCTGACGAATGTTTATTACGACCTGAATAAAAAGTATTTCGGAGACGGCATGGTGATTGATAAGGAAATCGGCCTTGAATGGTCGCGGATTCCGCACTTCTATTACAATTACTATGTGTATCAGTACGCGACGGGATACAGCGCTGCCCAAGCGTTAAGCAGCCAGATTTTGAAGGAAGGAAAGCCGGCGGTTGACCGTTATATTGACTTCCTGAAAGCGGGAAGCTCACAATACCCGATTGATGTTCTGAAAAAAGCGGGCGTTGATATGACATCTCCAGAGCCAATCGAAGCTGCGTGCAAAATGTTTGAAGAAAAACTTGATGAAATGGAAGAGCTGCTGATGAAAGTCAAGCAGTCTTAAAAAAGAAGCCTGTGCAGAAATATGCACAGGCTTTTTTAAAACCCTTTAAAGGTTTTACGGTGGTTCAGGCGGTAGAGGGTAAACAAAATAGACAGAAACAGCAGAGGAGAGGTAATATAAAGCGGCAGCATCTGCATCATACCTAGTATATTCAAACAGAAAAAAATGGCTATGCACACAATTGAGATAACAGTATACATGATAGCGTTCCTCCTCGTCCTTTTTCCTTATTAGGATATGAGTGAATGTACTCCGTTATGTTTTGTGACAAAAATATGAACATTAAGCATAGAGGTTGCCAAAGTTCGACATCTTTTGTTATCATAAGGATGTGAAATTGATCACAAACAAACATTACCCCTTTGTTTGACCGTGAAAAATTTCTCCCATCCCCTTTGTTGTCGTTAAGACATATGAAACCGCGCTTATCCCGGCGCGGTTTCTTTAGTGTTATGAATAGAACGTACGTTTGGTTAAGGGCGCAAAAAAACAGCCTCAAGCATATATACGCCTGCGGCTATTTTTCACATGATTGATATTCATCAGAATAAGTGCTGAGAGACTTCCAAAACATTCCGTGTTTGGCCTCCACTTTGGCAACCTTTTTAGCAAACGCCAATTTTTTCATTTCTTTTTCCACCTCTTCAAGGCTCAGGTCATATACCAGAGCAATCTCCTTTGAGGCAACGAAGCGGAAATATTCAATAAAACATTCCAGAGGCGGTGTTTCCGATGGCTTCGGCTCGTCGCCAAGCATCTCAAATAAGATTTCTTCATATACATTATACGAATAGCTGCCGGGTACTTTAAGTCCTTCGTCCTCATGCTGCGTATTGAAAAACGTCAGTGTCGGATTAACGGAAACATCCATCTCAGCGGCGATTTTCATGTCGCATTGAAGCGCCTTGACCGCGCTTTGAGAATGTAGATCGTTTTTGAATTCTTCAAGATCGAGACTCGTTTTTTCCGCAATTTCCAAAAGCACGTTTTCATTCGTAATATTTTTCTTTGAAACAAACAGACTCTCCTGCATATTTCTCAGAAATTGCATGCCGGCTTTTCTTCCTTGCAGTTCGGCTGCTTTAAAAGCGAGAGCAGCCATATAAGGCGATGAAAGAGGGTGGTCTTGCTCGAGCCAGACATTGCCGTCACACGACATGCCGGAGCGGCTCGCGATCTTTTCCCAAGCCTCTGCAAGAAGATGCTTTTTCCGTTTCTTATTTAACGCGGTAAGGCTTGCTGAAGCGATAATGCGTAAGGTGAAAAAACGTCCGTATCTGATTTTTAGCTTTTTCATGACGGGCTCTAAGGACCAGCATTCTGGACATAAAGGGTCTACAAACATATAAATTTCAAGCGGTTTTTTTGGATGGCCGTGACAATGGGCGAAGTATTGCTCATGCTGAAAGTTTGTCAAGATGATCGATCCTCCGCTTCCGTTTGATTCACCATATGCCTTGCGGTCAATTCCAGCCGGCCAAACAAAAACTCACGAATATCGCCCTCGAGCCCTACATGGTCCATTGCGTCATTCATACAGCTGAGCCACGCATCAGCTCTCTCGTTTGTAATTGGAAAGGGAAGATGCCTTGCTCTGAGCATGGGGTGGCCGTGTTCCTCAGTATAAAGCGGAGGACCGCCTAGATACTGAGTCAAAAATTGCTTCTGTTTCCTGGCGGTTTCTGTTAAATCGCTCGGAAAAATCGGCTTCAGCAAAGGATGAGACGCGACACGCTCATAAAAAGTATCAACAAGTTGCGATAGAAGTTCCTCTCCAATCGCTTCATAAGGTGCGTTAAACGATTGTCCCATGTTGACTACTCCTTTAAATATGGCTAATAGGAATCATAAATCCTATTGCAAAAAGTAATTTTATATAGTACATCATTTCATCTATGATTTATTTTAGCAACAAGGCATCATTTCTACAAACAAACTGCCTTTTATGCGTTTGTTAACAAGTTTCGGCTTACAGCCGAGGTTTGTATTTCATATCATATCACATAAAAATCAGGAATGCGTAGGATTTCACTTCGCAAAAAAACCAGAGGGCAAGAGCCGCTCTGGTTACGCGTAATAAGCTGAAGTTATTTTTTTTACATAGTTTTGCGTTTCTTTGAAGGGAGGAATGCCTCCGTATCGGTCAACATTTCCCGGTCCGGCGTTGTAAGCCGCTAATGCCATAGACACATTGCCGTCGTATTTATTCAGCATTTGTTTTAAATATTTCGTTCCGCCCTCCACATTTTGCTGCGGATCCAGTGGATTGGAAACGCCAAGTGAGCTTGCCGTTGATGGCATCAGCTGCATTAAGCCAAGCGCCCCTGCTCCGCTGACAGCTTTTGTATTAAAGCCTGATTCCTGCTTGATGACGGCACGGATTAGTTTTTCATCGACACCATATTTATCAGCGGCTTTTTTAATCGCGCTGTCAATGGAGAAGTCTCCCGAACTGATCTGTTTTGTTTCTTGTTTGTTTGAAGATAATTCTGCAGCAGCTGTTTCTGTGCTCTCTGCCGCTTTTGTGATATAACCCGAATGGCTGTTTGTATATGAGTGAAGCCCATAAGCTGAAAGCAGTGACGGCGCTGTTGAAGAAGCGCTGTTCAGCAGGCTGAGCGGGTTTGACGATGCAGAAGATGCTGGTGATTGCTGATTCGTTAGTCCGTTTGTATATTGGCTGAGCAAAGAGCTGAAGCTTGAGAGCGGGCTTTCCGCATCATTTTGAGTGCCTGTGCTGCGCGCATTAGATATGGACTGTAATGCCTGAAGCTGAAGTAAAGATGCCCAATTCGTTACGTTCACGATGTCATTCCACCTTATATAGACTTTCGTTTTTCTTCATAAAAACGCAAAATTTTATTTTTGGTTTCGCGCTGAGGAATGCTGTATTGCTGAAGCAGCTTCTCAAAGGCTTGTTGGCCCTCATGCCAGTCTGCCGCCTCAAATTCGATTTCAAAGTCCTCTTTATTTAAATATCGGCTGTGGTCTAAAACTATTAAGCCTTTTTCTGTTTCTTTTTCAGCACGGTTTGTTGCTAAAGATCCAAAGTATTGAATGGCGTCTGTGTTAATCTCAAGCTTGTGCAGCTGGTCCTTCACAGGGCCTTCGGGAACTGAAAAGCCAGCAAGATCTGATATCTCTGAAAGCCGCTGGTGCGTTTCCAGAAGCCCCACATCTGCAGGTTCTTTTAATGTCAGGACATATTCACCGTTTTTTCTGCGGATTCGAAGCGCAGCGTGTTTTTGTTTCAGCGAAAAGCTGTCTGTGTCAAAATAGTGATTGTTTTGGTCTGTAAAATCTTTTTCTGTCAGCTTGAGTGCTGAAGTTATTTTCTCAAATTCATGTTGGGTCAGCATGTTTTTAAATTCTATTTCAATTTCTTGGCTCATATTGTTCTTCCTTTCCGCCCTGTAAATCTTATTTTTACTATTATCTCTTTAGATGTTACGTTTATCAATATTGAGCTTGATATGATAAAATGAATCTGTACTTTTTTGAAAAAGGAGAGCATTATGCAAAACAGAATCGAAATCTTAAACGCAATATTATCGGATGATCAGCTTCGCCTTGCCTGTGAGGCAGAAGGAAATGAAGCGGAACGCAAGCCGTCAGGTCAAATGCTTGTTGATTCTGACCACTTTGCTTTTGTATACATACTTGAATTAGCAGATTCTTTTGAATATGTCATTATAAAGGAACATGTATGGCCGGAACTGAAGCGGGCCCATGCACAAAGAATTCCGGTTGTTTTAGAGGCGGGAGACGAATCAATAGAACTGGCTGGCCTGCATGAGGAACTGGAATATCTTTTAGAAAATATTAAAGATAATGTGAACTACGGAGAAGAAATGGAAGATAAAGTGAAACGCGTATTTTTATAGAAACTGGTTCGAATTGGGGGATGTATGATGGATGACAAACAATGGGAGCGTTTTTTAGTGCCGTACCGCCAGGCTGTCGAAGAGTTGAAAGTGAAGCTCAAGGGGGTTCGCACACTATATGAATACGAGGATGTCCATTCGCCGATCGAATTTGTGACTGGACGCGTCAAGCCTGTGGCAAGCATACTTGAAAAAGCGAGAAAGAAAAGCATACCGCTGCATGAAATTGAAACCATGCAGGATATCGCAGGCCTTAGAATCATGTGCCAATTTGTCGATGACATCCAAATCGTAAAAGAGATGCTTTTCGCCAGAAAAGATTTCACCGTTGTGGATCAGAGGGATTATATTGCGGAACATAAAGAGAGCGGATACCGGTCATACCATCTTGTCGTGCTTTATCCCTTACAGACGGTATCCGGAGAAAAGCATGTTCTCGTGGAAATACAGATCCGTACGCTGGCGATGAATTTTTGGGCGACCATTGAGCATTCATTGAACTATAAATACAGCGGAAACATTCCTGAAAAAGTAAAACTAAGGCTTCAGCGTGCTTCTGAAGCAGCTTCCCGGCTTGATGAAGAGATGTCGGAGATCAGGGGTGAAATACAGGAAGCTCAAGCTGCCTTTTCAAGAAAGAAAAAAGGAAGCGAGCAACAATAGTAAAGGGGAAGAAAAGCATGAAATTTGCCGTATCATCAAAAGGAGATCAAGTTTCTGATACGCTGAAAAGCAAAATACAGGCGTATTTATTGGATTTTGATATGGAACTGGATGAAAATGAGCCGGAAATCGTCATTTCAGTCGGAGGCGACGGAACGCTTTTGTATGCTTTTCACAGATACAGCGACCGCTTGGACAAAACAGCATTCGTCGGCGTTCACACGGGTCATCTGGGGTTTTATGCCGACTGGGTTCCTCATGAAATTGAAAAGCTTGTTCTTGCGATTGCGAAAACGCCGTATCATACAGTCGAATATCCGCTTCTCGAAGTGATTGTGACCTATCACGAAAATGAGCGGGAAGAAAGATATTTAGCATTGAATGAATGTACAATTAAAAGCATAGAAGGAAGCCTTGTGGCTGATGTGGAAATCAAGGGGCAGCTCTTTGAAACCTTCCGGGGCGACGGCCTTTGCCTGTCAACGCCATCCGGCAGCACAGCCTACAATAAGGCGCTGGGCGGAGCGATTATCCATCCGTCTATCAGAGCGATCCAGCTCGCGGAAATGGCTTCTATTAATAACCGTGTCTTCAGGACGGTCGGATCGCCGCTGCTTCTGCCTTCCCATCATGATTGCATGATTAAACCGAGAAACGAAGTTGACTTTCAAGTGACGATTGACCATTTAACCCTTCTTCATAAGGACGTGAAGTCGATCCGCTGCCAGGTTGCATCCGAAAATGTGAGGTTTGCGAGATTTCGTCCGTTTCCATTTTGGAAAAGAGTCCAGGATTCGTTTATCGGAAAAGGTGAATAGAAAGAGGACGTATCGTGGAACCATTTTTTATCAGAAAGAATATCACTTCCGCTGAAGACGGAATGACTGTAAAAGAATACGCGGGTAAACTGGGGATTTCGAAACGTCTGTTAACCGACATCAAGTTTGCCGGGGGTGACCTGCTGATCAACGGTGAACATGTAACGGTCAAATACGTTTTGCGAGAGGGAGATTTTCTTGTCGTGAAGTTTCCCGAGGAACAGGTGAGCGACACGTTATTGGCAGAACATGTTCCGCTTGATATCCTGTATGAGGATGAGCATGTGCTTGTGATCAACAAGCAGCCTTATGTATCATCAATTCCTTCGAGAGAGCACCCATCCGGCAGCATTGCGAATGGAATGATCCATCATTATCAAAAAAACGGAGTGCGGGCGACAGTTCATCTTGTCACCCGGCTGGACCGGGATACATCAGGTCTTATGCTTGTTGCCAAGCATCGCTTTGCCCACTCGATTTTATCGTCAGCGCAAAAAAGCGGGCTTGTGAAACGCCGGTACGCGGCAGTGGTCCACGGGCGGATGACACAGGTGGAAGGAACAGTCGATGCTCCGATTGGCAGACATCCTGACAGTATTATTGAACGGACCGTGACACCGGACGGCCAGAAGGCTGTTACCCATTTTCATGTCACACACGCAACTGACGAGATCACATCGGTGACATTGCAGCTTGAGACAGGCCGGACCCATCAAATTCGTGTACATATGAGCTACCTCGGGCACCCGCTGTGCGGTGATACACTGTATGGCGGAACGAGACGGGAAATTGGCCGGCAGGCTCTGCACAGCGAGCAGCTTTCGTTTATCCATCCGCTGACACAGGAGAACATGGTGTTTCATGCTGCACTGCCTCAAGATATGAAAGAACTGATAAAAGGAGAGAATCCGTAATTCTCTCCTTTTATATTGGGCGAAATCTTGATTCGTCATAAGGCAGGGAGCTTGGAACAGAGACGGTCTCTAGTTCTGGAAAGCGAAAGCCTGTCAGTTTATTTCCGAATACGCAGCCTGTATCAATGTTGATGGTGCGATTGACTTTCCGGGGCTCTTTCACAGGGGTATGGCCGTATACCACCCAAGCGCTTCCACTATAGGATGCAGCCCAGTCACGTCTGACAGGTCTGCCGTCCGGATACGTTTCACCCGTCACATCGCCGTAAAGCACAAAGTCTTTCACTCTGCGGGTGAATTTGCCGATATCGTCAGCCTTTATGCCAGCATGGGCGACAACTAATTCTCCGTTATGTAAGATGTCGTAAAGCGGCGCCGTTTCGTACAGCTTCATAAACTGTTCGCTGACTGTTTTTCTTTCTTCTGTAGAAAGTTCTTCAAGCTCTGCCGCTGTTGTTTCGAGGCCATGCATCACTTTGACGGGGTTTCCTTTTAAGTAGCGGTACAGCTTATTGCAATGATTTCCCGGAACATAACGTACAGCGCCTTTTTCGTAAGCGCCGGCTACAAAGCGGATGACCTCTATTGATTTCGGTCCTCTATCAGTTAAATCTCCGGCAAAAACAAGCACCCTGCCTTCTTCGTGGACAGGCACTCCATTTTTCATTGTATAGCCAAGCTTTTGGATTAATGCCATCATTTCATCATAGCAGCCATGCATATCGCTGATTATATCGTAAGCCATGCGTGATCCTCCTTGCCGATTGTTTTATTTATTATGGAGCAAAGTGCTGTGAGTCATCACAGGCTTTTATGTGCAAATTATAGAAGAATTATTTTCTAAACAGGAATAAGACCTTTTTACTTTATTTTTTATCATCATCCTTGTTAAAATCGCGTTATGTTTTTTAAAAATGAGGTTTTGTTCTTTAATTGAGAACTGAAATAACCCTGACCTAAAAAGGAGGTTCTGATTATGGCGCATTCATCTGTCGCATCTTTAGTTGTTGTACTTATCGTTGCATTTTTAACACCCATCCTTTTGCACCGCTTTAAACTGACGATCCCGGTTGTTGTTGCGGAAATCATTATGGGGCTGATTATCGGAAAAAGCGGTCTTAATTTAGTTGTCGAGGGTGATACATGGCTTGAGACGCTTTCTTTGCTCGGATTTATCTTTTTAATGTTTTTAAGCGGGCTTGAAATTGATTTTTCATCGTTTGAGAAAGGAAAGAAAAAGCAGCTCCTGCCGAACGGCAAAGCGGCGCCTAATACGTTTGCTACGGCGTCCATTATTTTTGCCGGTATATTTATTTTATCATTGCTGCTGTCCTATGGGTTCGTCTTGGCAGGATTTATCGAAAATGCGTTTTTAATGACGCTAATTATTTCAACGATTTCGTTAGGTGTTGTCGTTCCAACGTTAAAAGAAGAACGGATTATGAATTCAAATATCGGGCAGATTATTTTGCTTGTTGCCGTGATTGCTGATTTGGTCACGATGATTCTTCTTGCTGTGTTTTCTTCTCTGTACGGAGAAGACAGCGGGAACATGTGGCTCTTGATGATCCTGTTTGCAGCCGGAGTGGTGCTTTACTTTTTCGGCCGGGTCTTTAAACATCGCTCATTTGTTGAGTCGATGTCAAAAGGGACGATTCAGATCGGGACGCGTGCCATTTTTACGTTAATTATCGTACTCGTTGCCCTGTCTGAATCACTTGGGGCGGAAAATATTCTCGGCGCTTTCTTAGCGGGGGTTCTCGTTTCCCTTCTTTCGCCAAACAAAGAACTTGTTCAGCAGCTGGATTCATTCGGCTACGGGTTCTTAATTCCGATTTTCTTTGTAATGGTCGGTGTGAAGCTCGATATTTGGACCCTTTTCCAAGATCCGAAAATTTTAATCATGATCCCGCTTCTGCTTTTGGCGCTGTTAGTCAGCAAAATCATTCCTGTCCTGTACTTGAAGAAGTGGTATGATAAACGAACCATTTTGGCGTCTGGTTTCCTGCTGACATCAACGCTCTCGCTCGTGATTGCCGCTGCGACAATCGGACAGCAGCTTCACGTGATCAGCGCAAATATGTCAGGAGCGCTGACGTTAGTAGCCGTCATTGCCAGTATTTTTTCGCCGGTCTTATTTAAAAAATTATACACACGGGAAGAGCAACCGGAGGAGAAAAAGACAATTACGTTTATCGGCGCAAACCAAATGACATTGCCTGTTACTCTTGAACTGCCGGAAGAGGAGTATGACGTGCGTGTTGTGCATGTCTATCAAGAGAATGCGGAGGAAAAACTGTCAGAATCAGTATTTACCGTTGAAGCCATCTCTGACTATGAACACCAGACGCTTGAATCACTCGGCATTTTTGATGCAGATATCCTGGTTGTCGCGACTGGGAATGAAGACATGAATGCGGACATTGCGTTACTTGCAAAAGAAAAAGGAACAGAAAGAGTCATTGCCAGCGTTGGATCACCCGAGAATGAAGCAACTTTGAAGGCGCAGGGAATTAACATCTTTTCTATGCTGCTGTCGACAAAAACACTGCTTCGCGCGCTAATAGAAGCGCCTGGTGTCATGAAGCTGCTCACGAACGAAGAGTCTTCTCTGTATCAAATTAATATGGAAAACAGCACGTACGACGGTGTGATTTTACGGGAATTCCCTTTTACAGGAGACGTCATCTTTGTCAGGATTTTTAGAGGTGTGGACAGCATCGTTCCTCATGGGGATACAAGGCTGAAACTGGGAGACCGCTTAATTGTCACCGGGTCTAGGGTGTATGTAATGGAACTTAAGAAAACATTAGAAGGATAAACCTTGACCAAATAGGGATTCGTGTTAATATAGAGGTGCAACAACAATTCAATATGTATTCGTATAACCACTAGGGGTGTCCTTCATAAGGGCTGAGATAAAAGTGTGACTTTTAGACCCTCATAACTTGAACAGGTTCAGACCTGCGTAGGGAAGTGGAGCGGTATTTGTGTTAGTTTACTATGCCAATTCCAAACCACTTTTCCTTGCGGGAAAGTGGTTTTTTTTAATTATCAGACAGGGGGAATGACGTGTGAATTTTTCAGAAGAATGCCGTAACGCAGCCGCAGAATGGTGGGAAGGGAGCTTTGTCCATCCTTTCGTTCAGGGAATCGGTGACGGAACGCTTCCGATTGACCGTTTTAAATACTATGTGCTTCAGGATTCTTATTATTTAACGCATTTTGCAAAGGTACAATCGTTCGGTGCCGCTTATGCGAAGGACCTTTATACAACGGGCCGCATGGCAAGCCACGCCCAAGGTACATATGAGGCGGAAATGGCGCTTCACCGCGAGTTTGCGGAGCTGTTGGAGATTAGTGAGGCAGAGCGTAAGGCGTTTAAGCCGTCTCCTACAGCGTACTCTTATACATCCCATATGTACCGTTCGGTTTTGAGTGGGAATTTTGCTGAGATCTTAGCGGCCCTGCTGCCATGCTACTGGCTGTATTACGAGGTTGGCGAGAAATTGCTGACATGTGATCCGGGGCATCCGATTTATCAGAAGTGGATCAGCACATACGGCGGTGACTGGTTCAGACAGCAGGTCGAAGAGCAAATCAACCGCTTTGATGAGCTGGCGGAAAACAGCACGGAGGAAGTGCGTGCCAAGATGAAAGAGAATTTTGTTATTTCAAGCTTCTATGAGTATCAATTTTGGGGAATGGCCAATCGAAAAGAAGGCTGGTCCGACCGCGGCATAAAAGAGGTGGAGGAATTTGGAGCTTCACGCCATAACTGATGACTGCAAGCCGGTTGAAACGTTAGCGAGAGTCATCATAGCGATTCAGAATGAAGTTGATTACATTCACATTCGAGAACGGTCTAAATCGGCGGCTGACATTTTGAAACTGCTTGAGCTTGTTTCTGAAGGCGGGGGAGATAAACGAAAATTGGTCATGAATGGGCGAGTGGATATTGCACTTTTTTCATCTATTCATCGCGTGCAGCTGCCGAGCAACAGCTTTTCACCGAAGCAGGTCAGAGCCAGATTTCCTCACCTTCATATCGGGCGGTCGGTGCATTCACTGGAGGAAGCCGTTCAAGCAGAAAAGGAAGATGCGGACTACGTATTGTTCGGCCATGTGTTTGAAACGGATTGCAAAAAGGGTCTTGAAGGCAGAGGTGTGTCCTTGCTGTCAGAAATCAAACAGCGGATGTCCATCCCGATTATGGCCATCGGCGGCATGACACCGGACAGATTAAGAGACGTAAAACAAGCGGAAGCAGACGGCATCGCTGTCATGTCAGGAATTTTCTCTTCCGCTGACCCTTTGGAAGCTGCCAGACGATATTCCCGTAAGCTAAAGGAGATGCGCTATGAAAAGGCATTATGATGCAGTAGTCATTGGAGGCGGGATTATTGGTTCCGCGATTGCTTATCATTTAGCAAAGGAAAACAAAACAATCGCATTGTTTGAAAGCGGGACAATGGGCGGCAGAACAACAAGTGCCGCTGCCGGAATGCTGGGCGCTCATGCCGAGTGCGAGGAACGTGACGCGTTTTTTGACTTCGCCATGCACAGCCAGCGTCTGTACAAAGGTCTTGGAGAAGAGCTTTACCCATTATCCGGTATTGATATCAGGCGACATAACGGCGGTATGTTTAAGCTGGCGTTTTCTGAAGAAGACGTGCTGCGGCTGAGGAAGATGGATGATTTGGAATCAGTCAGCTGGCATACAAAAGAAGAAGTTTTAGAAATAGAGCCGTATACGTCCGGTGACATTTCCGGGGCATCCTTTATTCAGGATGATGTGCATGTTGAGCCTTATTTCGTTTGCAAGGCATATGCGAAAGCAGCGAAAGCGCTTGGCGCGGAGATTTTTGAGCATACTCCCGTCATGCATGTCGACCGTGACGGTGAAGCGCTGTCCATCGAGACACCGAATGGTAACGTATCGGCGGATTATGTCGCGGTTGCCAGCGGGGTGTGGAGCGGAATGTTTTTTAAACAGCTCGGGCTGAACAACTCATTTTTCCCTGTAAAAGGGGAATGCCTGTCTGTTTGGAATGATGAAATCCCGCTGACAAAAACACTTTACCATGATCATTGCTATATCGTGCCGAGAAAAAGCGGCAGACTGGTTGTCGGCGCCACAATGAAGCCGGGTGATTGGAGTGAAACACCGGATCTTGGCGGACTGGAATCTGTTATGAAAAAAGCAAAAACGATGCTGCCGGCCATTCAGAATATGAAGGTGGATCGTTTTTGGGCAGGACTGCGGCCGGGAACAAAGGATGGGAAACCGTACATCGGCAGACACCCTGAGGACAGCCGTATTTTATTTGCGGCGGGCCATTTTAGAAATGGGATTCTGCTTGCTCCGGCAACGGGGGCTTTGATCAGTGACCTCATCATGAATAAAGGGGTCAATCAGGACTGGCTGCACGCATTCCGAATTGATCGCAAGGAGGCGGTTCAGATATGATGCTACAGCTGAACGGTAAAGACGTGAAGTGGGAAAAAGACACAGGTACAATTCAAGATCTGCTGGCGTCCTATCAGCTTGAAAATAAAATCGTTATCGTTGAAAGAAATAAAGAAATTATCGGCAAAGAACACTATCACGAGGTTGAGCTTTGTGATCGCGATGTCATTGAAATTGTCCATTTTGTAGGAGGCGGATGAGCATGTTAACTATTGGCGGGAAATCATTTCAATCAAGATTGCTGCTGGGTACGGGGAAATACCCATCGTTTGACATCCAAAAGGAAGCGGTGGCCGTTTCCGAGTCTGATATTTTAACATTTGCTGTGCGGAGAATGAACATTTTTGAAGCGTCTCAGCCTAATTTTCTGGAACAGCTTGATTTATCTAAATACACGCTTCTGCCGAATACAGCGGGCGCCGAGACCGCTGAAGAGGCGGTTCGGATTGCAAGGCTGGCGAAAGCGTCAGGGCTTTGTGACATGATTAAAGTCGAAGTCATCGGATGCAGCCGTTCCTTGCTGCCTGATCCTGTTGAAACATTAAAGGCGTCCGAACAGCTTCTTGAAGAAGGATTTATCGTGCTCCCTTACACGTCGGATGATGTTGTGCTGGCAAGAAAACTGGAGGAGCTTGGCGTTCATGCCATCATGCCGGGGGCATCTCCGATCGGATCTGGGCAAGGAATCTTAAATCCTTTGAATCTGTCATTTATTATTGAACAAGCGAAAGTGCCGGTTATCGTGGACGCCGGCATCGGATCGCCAAAAGACGCGGCATACGCAATGGAGCTTGGAGCTGACGGCGTACTCCTCAATACGGCTGTATCAGGTGCGAATGACCCTGTGAAAATGGCTCATGCCATGAAGCTCGCGGTGGAAGCAGGACGCCTTTCTTATGAGGCGGGACGTATTCCGCGGAAGCAGTACGGAACGGCAAGCAGTCCGGGAGAAGGTCTTCCTGTATGACGGACAGGTACTCCAGACAGGAGCTGTTTGCTCCAATCGGCCCAGCCGGCCAGAAGAAATTGAAAGAAGCGCGCGCCGTGATTATCGGTGCCGGTGCGCTCGGAACAGCCAGTGCAGAAATGCTGGTCAGAGCGGGTGTCGGCTCTGTGAAGATTGCCGACAGAGATTACGTTGAATGGAGCAACCTGCAGCGCCAGCAGCTGTATACAGAAGATGATGTCAAAAAAGAAATGCCGAAAGCGGCCGCTGCTGAGCATCGTCTCCGTTCAATTAACAGCGATGTTGATGTGACTGGCCTTGTGTTGGATGTGACAGTGGAAAATATCTTCGAGCTGATTAAGGGCGCTTCGATCATTGTGGATGCGGCTGATAATTTTGAAACCCGCCTGATCGTAAATGATGCTGCGGTCAAAGAAGGGATTCCTTTTCTTTACGGTGCCTGTGTAGGGAGCTACGGCCTCACTTTTACTGTAGTGCCGGGATCGACTCCCTGCCTGCATTGCTTGCTCGATACACTTCCGATTGCCGGAGCGACATGTGACACAGCCGGCATCATCAGTCCGGCTGTATTGCAGGTAGCGGTCTTTCAGGTGACAGACGCGCTGAAGCTGCTGACGGGAGAGAATTGCGAGCCAGTGCTGCGCTCCTTTGACCTATGGAAAAATGAGCGGTCAGAGGTGAAAGCGGCGGGTCTCAAACAGAACGCATGCCCAAGCTGCGGCACAAAGGATTTTCCGTTTTTGTCTTATGAAAATCAAACAAAAGCGGCTGTATTGTGCGGCAGGAACACCGTGCAAATCAGATCATCCTTTACAAAAGAAACGGATCTTGAAGTGCTGGCGGGTCAACTGAAGCAAGCCGGGCTTGATGTAGCCGCGAACCCGTATTTGATTTCCTGCCGTTCGGCTGATATGAAAATGGTGCTGTTCCGGGACGGCAGAGCATTGATCCATGGAACGAATGATATTGCCCGGGCAAAATCCATTTATCATAAATGGATCGGGTAATCAAAGGAGTGTAGTGTAATGAGTATATATAAAGCATTGACAATCGCCGGCTCTGATTCAGGCGGCGGCGCAGGGATACAGGCAGATATTAAAACCTTTCAAGAGCTCGATGTGTTCGGAATGTCTGCGCTTACGGCGGTAACCGCTCAAAATACGCTGGGCGTCCATGGGGTGTATCCGCTGTCTGTAGAGGCGCTGAGACAGCAAATTGACGCTGTTGCCGAGGATTTGAGACCGGACGCCATAAAAACGGGAATGCTCTGGAATTCTGAAATGATTGAAGAAGTGGCGAGAAAAATTGACGAGTACGGGTTTAACCGTGTGATTGTTGATCCGGTTATGATCGCAAAGGGAGGTGCATCCTTGCTGCGTGATGAATCAGTTGCCGCCTTAAAAGAGCTGCTTATTCCGAGAAGCTACACGATTACGCCGAATGTGCCGGAAGCAGAAACGCTGACTGGAATGACAATCCGCTCGCTGGATGACCGGAAAAAAGCAGCGGAACAGCTCGTCGAGATGGGGGCGCAGAACGTGATTATCAAAGGCGGGCACCAGCCTAAGGACAATCACATTACTGACCTTCTTTTCGATGGGAGCATGTTTATGCAAATCAGCCATCCCTATATCGATACGAAACATACGCATGGCACAGGATGCACCTTTGCAGCGGCATTAACAGCTCAAACCGCTAAAGGTGACAGTATCCATCAGGCATTCGAGATAGCGGCCAACTTTGTCCGCGAAGCGGTGGAAAATACGCTTGGCATCGGATCGGGCCACGGGCCGACAAACCATTTCGCTTTTAAACGAAACAGCTTAAAAACAAGCCGATGAGATCACCAGCTGATGGTGGTCTCTTTCACGTTTGTCGGTGTCTGCGCTTTTCATCTGGACAAGGTTATGATATGATATCAATTAAGATCAGGTACTAATACTATGTCTTTATTAAATATAGGAGGCTTTATACATATGAATTTTTCACTTGAAGGCCGCAACATTGTCGTGATGGGGGTTGCCAACAAACGCAGTATCGCATGGGGAATTGCGCGCTCTCTGCATGAAGCGGGAGCACGCTTGATTTTCACATACGCAGGAGAACGCCTGGAGAAATCAGTTCAAGAGCTTGCCGGAACATTAGAACGCAATGACTCCATTATTCTTCCTTGCGACGTCACAAACGACGCGGAAATCGAAACTTGCTTTGCAAGCATTAAGGAGCAGGTCGGTGTGGTCCACGGTATCGCGCATTGTATCGCGTTTGCCAACAAAGAAGAGCTTGTCGGCGAATACTTAAACACAAATCGTGACGGTTTCCTTTTGGCTCATAACATCAGCTCATACTCTCTGACAGCTGTTGTCAAAGCGGCACGTCCGATCATGACTGAAGGCGGAAGCATTGTCACTTTGACTTACCTTGGCGGAGAGCTTGTGATGCCAAACTACAATGTCATGGGTGTAGCGAAAGCTTCTCTTGATGCAAGTGTGAAATACTTAGCTTCCGACTTAGGAAAAGAAAATATCCGCGTGAACAGCATTTCTGCAGGCCCGATCAGAACATTATCTGCTAAAGGCATCAGCGATTTCAATTCTATCTTAAAAGACATCGAAGAGCGTGCGCCGCTTCGCCGCACGACAACACCTGAAGAAGTGGGCGATACAGCTGCGTTCTTATTCAGCGATATGTCCCGAGGCATTACAGGTGAAAATCTTCACGTTGATTCAGGTTTCCATATCACTGCCCGCTAAGCAGGACCTATGTCAAGCAATCCCGAACAGGGATTGCTTTTTTATTTCTTCTGATTTTCAGCTTTCTGTCATATAGATAGAACATGACACAATCGGAGGGATGAAGATGTCTAATAAGAAAAGAAACGCGGATAAAAAACCGCTCATGTATATTGTTCAGCCGGATTATGCAGAAACAACAAGGTCATCCATGCAGGAGATTGTTATTAAAAAAAAGACCAACAAACCCGCTCCGCCTAAAGCAGAAGAACAGCCGGACTACCATGAGAAACAGCAGGAGGAAGCCGTGGCAATAGATGTCCAGCAAGCAGACGATAAGCCTGCCGCTGAGCCAGTGAGCCAGCAAATACAAGAGGTGAGAGAGCCAGAGAATACAAAGAAGCAGCAGGAACAGGAAGCAGAGCTGCAAGCCGTTGAAGAAACCGTCGAAGAAACCATCGAACACGAGCCTCCGAAAGCGGAAAAAAAGGAAGAGCCTGCACTTAAGGCGCATAAACCTGAAAAAGAACCGGAAGCTGTCCATAATGCCGCTAAAGCGGAGGAAAAAGCACCGCCGGCAAGAAAAGTGAAAAAACCGATGAGCAAGATGACGATCCACGAAAAAATTGATTTTTTAACAAAGCTGCCTCATAACATGCCGAGAGCGCTTTGTTTGATTGAAGCCAATGGAAGAACATACAGAGGCGTGATTGTCGGCAGAAGAAACGATTCCGTCCTGCTCCGCACGACCGGAAACGGCGCACCGACTGAACTGGCGATTGATGAAATCACCTCCTTGCACCCGCTCGGTTTTTAATGGAAATGAAAAAGCTGCCCGGCAGATGTTCCCGGCAGCTTATTTTCATAGAGAAAAGCCTGCAGGCCTGCAAGCTTTTCCGCCTTATCATTAATGATGATGATGCGTGCGATTGATTAACCGAGGATTTAAGCAGTTGATTGCGCAGAAGCAGTCTAAGTCCACTTCAATACAGTAGTTTGTTTTTTCCAGTCGAAACGCTTCACAAACCGTATCTTTATCGGTGAAGTCCAAAATGTGCTTGTGTTCGTCAAATGCGATTAATAATGACAGTGTCGCACAGCTGCCATGAACTTTTTCCACTCTGAAAAATACAGTATTAAAGCAAGGTCCGTTTTCCAGTTCGCCAACATTGCCGAAAGCGACCAGAGGATTTGATTTTGATGTAAACAGCACGAAAGGCACTGTATCGCCTAGCGAATGAGTTGGTGACAAAAGCTTTGAATGGCAGCTAGTCGGGCAGTCCTCTTCAACAGCGTTTTGCAGATCTTCAATATTTTCTACAGCTTCACGCACGCAGCTTGATGTTTTCTGGCTCATATTATTATCCCTCCTGCCTTATAAATTTCTTGAGACTGGCGAAATGATGGAGAGTCAGCTGCCTCACGCCGGAAGCAGCTGAATAATTTGCACCTGTAATAGAGTTTGGAAGGGGATTCCTCTTTACAAGTGTTTATCCATTGTGATGATGCTTTTTATCTCTGTTAGGGGATGTTCTGTCAACCAGCTCTGGCGACAGGCACTGAATGGCGCAGAAGCATCCGAGATCCACTTCAATGCAAAAATCTGTTTTTTCAAGCCCGAAGAAATCCGGGTCGCAAGGGTGGCAAACGCTTAAGGTATCGCCTTTGACATCCACCGGGCGTAAAATAGACAGTGTTGCGCAGCAATCGCATAATTTTTCAACGCGGAAGAAAATGGACTCAAAGCATTGCATATCATCCACAAATCCCCCCACGTTTCCGAATGTGGAGAACAATCCGCCTTTTTTATCAAACAAGAGAAACGGAATTGTGTCTTTACCTGCAATCGTCGGATTCAAAAGGTTTGTATAGCAGCCAGTAGGACACTGTTCCTCAACTGCCTCCTGCTCTGCTAAAATCTTTTCCACTGCATCGCATACACAGTTCTCATGCCGGCCATGGGTTTTTCCGCAGCTCATTGATTTCAGCTCCTTCTTTATAGGGTATTTGACTTTAGTCCTTAACAACATATGTACTGGTGCCCCACTTGGTGTGGGTGAACGTCTATATATTCATCATATGCTTGGAAAATAAGAAAAAGCAGAGCGTTTTTTAGCTCTGCTTTTAGAGATCAGATGAGAATCAAAACTCCGAAAATTGCTACAAGGGCATTGATTAAGACTGTAACGAGGGTCGCAGCATCTTGATCGAGTGTAGTAACGTTTACGCAGCGTGAGTTGTCGATAAGAATCTTTTGACGGTTCAATTGTTTACTTTCTGTAAGCTGTAATAAATCTTGAGCAACCAGTTCAGCAAGCGTCTCATCTGTAATAACTGCCAATGTAACGATGACAACTAAGGCATTGATAGAAACAAATACTGAAGTTAATGCTTGTTGATCAACTGATTGAACATTAACATCGCAAGAGTCTCTAATCACAATCATTTCTTCAGAGATTTGTCTGTTGAGGTGAGCTTGAATAACATCTTGATCTACAAAGGCGTCATTAAAACCGAAGCCTTTTAAGTTACAGCAACCATCGCATTTTTTCTCTTCTTTTATTTCTCTTGGGTGATCACAGTCTGGATCTAATGCTACCCATGAATATGGTCTGCTTTCCATTTTTATTCCTCCTTTTCTTTTACTTTTATTAAATGAAAGATAGATTCATTTTGATTGGGGCATTCATCTTGGTTCATATCACTATTTTTATTGTTCTTTTTTATTTTGGCGTTTCTGCTTTAGTTGCTGAATTAATTGTTCTCTGCGGGTATTTTGTTTTTCGGTTCTTTGGTTCGTTTTTTCTGTAACTGTTTTATTTTTATTTTGATTATCTGCTAAAGCCTGTGCTTTTTCTTTAACATCGTTGAGCATTTTCAAGAACATTTCTTTTTCTTCATCCGATAATTTCTTCATTTTATCTTTTGTAACACCATGCTTTTTCAGAACATTGTCTACAAGCATTTTAGTCATTGGATCCATCGCTGGAAGTTTTGAAAGTTCTTCTTTCAGTTTTTCATTATCTGACATTTGTTTTCACCTCGTTTTGTAGTTTGTGAAAAAGAAAGAGTTAAAGGATGCCGGATGCAATGAGAAAAGTGTCGATTACCTGAGTTAACATTTGAATAAAGGTTATTGTTTGATCTGAAAGAAGAGTGACTCTGATATTTCGGCTGTTTATGATTTTTATTGTTGTTCTTTTTTTGATTTGACTTTTGTCAAGAATGAGTAATTCGCTTGCGATTGTATCAGCCAAGTCTTCATCGGTGACGACAAGTTGTATAGCCAAAAAGAGCATTGCCGATAGTGTCGCTTGTATAGAAAGGGCGGATGTAAGATGCGTCGTATCAATGATTATATTTTCGCAATCAATGATTTCAATCTGCTGAATAAATTCATTTGTCAATTGCTCATATATTGCAGGTTGTAGGGAGGCAACTTTTTCATCAATCGACATAACCTTCACTCCTTTCTTATCCATACTTTATATAATGC
This sequence comes from Bacillus sp. RHFS10, assembly GCF_016757475.1. Classification (NCBI taxonomy): domain Bacteria; kingdom Bacillati; phylum Bacillota; class Bacilli; order Caryophanales; family Bacillaceae; genus Bacillus; species Bacillus sp. RHFS10. The sequence continues at coordinate 42,765 of NZ_JAESPO010000004.1, read as the reverse complement.
AAAAAGGGTACAGAGCGGAATAAGAAAAATAACCAAATTTCATGGGGACAAGATGCAACTCATGAAGTATAGGGTTTTTGCATATATGTAAAGGGGATGTTGAAAGGAGTGAACAAGTGGTTATCAATGGGCTGACAATTGTTCTTCTTTCGCTTGCGGTTTTCCGGCTCGCTCGGCTGCTGGTGTTTGATACGATTATGGCGCCGCTTCGCAGCCTGTTTCATGAAGAGAAGGAAGAAAAGGATGCGGACGGGAACATTGAAACGTATATCGTGATTAAGGGAACGGGGGTAAGGGCGTTTATTGGTGAATTGCTGAGCTGCTATTGGTGTACAGGCGTGTGGTGCGCCGGCTTTTTGATTTTATGCCAGGCCTTGCTCCCTCAAGCGGCGCAGTGGCTGATTTTACTATTGGCGATAGCCGGTCTTGCCGGCATTATAGAAACACTCGTATCAAAATGGCTGCAAGAATGAGGCGCTATCACCAGCAACTTTCTGCCAGAATACGCATAAAGTAGCATATATGACATAAGGAAAGGAAGGGAACTAAATGAATCAATTCAATAAACCTTCCCAAAAAACTCCATATACAGATTCATCATATCAATCAAAAAAGATCAAAAAGAAAGGCTGCGGGTGCGGAAATAAAAAGAAAAAGCCTCAATAGCCTGACAACGAAACCGGAGATCTCCGGTTTTTGTTTTTTTAACGGAGCGGTCTCGCTCAGCATATATCATGAGTGGGGGGATACCAATGGATGAGTTCGAAAAATGGATAGACAGAAGATATGAACCTCACGAACAAAAGAAAAAAGAACATGAAGATATCATGAGCAGCATCGGAAAAGACTTGGAAGCATTTGATGAAGCCGGTGTGGCGTTTGAAGAGGAGATTGAAGAGCTTGCTGAAAAAACGGAATCGTTACTTCAAAAAAATCAGGCTCAGTATGATCCATCGTAAATCCGCAAACGCCCTATGCGAATATCCAAGCCGAATCAAATGGCTCACATAGTGTATAGAGAGTAAAGGAGGTGCTTATCTATGGGCTTTGGATACGGATTCGGAGGCGGCTACGGCGGCTGTGGCGGCTATAGCGGCGGTTATGCCGGTGGTTACGGCGGCGGCTATGGTTCAACATTTGTTCTTTTAGTCGTATTGTTCATTCTCCTAATCATTGTAGGTGCATCTTATTTCTGCTAAAACTTTAGAGGAAGTGCGGGAAATCCGCGCTTCCTTGCAGTCTGAAAACCATTCGAGGAAACAAATGTAATAAGATAGGCACATCACTCATTAGTGTTCATATAATACCGTATTACTCCGCCAAAAGGAGGCGCATTATGGATAATCAATTTTTTAAGAACATCGAAAAGAAAACAGGCGTCAATATGCAGGATGTTATGAATCTTGCCGGCTCTCTTCAAAACGCCAATTTTAAAGACGAAAACACAGTACGCAGTGTTATTAGCCGCGTAGCACAGCTGGCAAACAGACGCGTGCCGAAAGAATTAGAGGATAAAATTGTCCAGTCCATTACAAGCGGTAAAGAAAAGCTTGATTTTGGGACGATTTCTAAAATGCTGGATAATAAATAATCGGATGGCCTGGCTGACTTTTGACAGCGGGCCTTTTTTACAGAAAAGACCCGGCAGTGATCTGCCGGGCTGTTAGCTATGCAAGGGCTGTCTTACTTGCCGTAATAAGGGATACAAAAATCTTGAACCGTGGGCCGTTTTGCCGCGCCTGTTGGCGGGACAAGACAAATATAAGTGCTGTTTGGCCCGGGTCATGGCTACATACAAAAGGCGTCTTTCTTCCTCGAGGGGAGCTTCATCGCCTTTTCTCGCTGTTTCTAATGAGAAATCGTGCGGTATCGAGCCGTCTACCGCGCCTATCACGTAAACGGTTTTGAATTCAAGGCCTTTTGAGCGGTGAATGGTCATCAGCTGAACACCGTTTTCATCCGTTTTGTTTTTCTCAGCGGCCCTCATATGGTCTACGTGGGCGAGAAAGTCAGGAATTGATTTGAATTTTTTGGCGACGACCTTGATGTCACGCAGGTCATCGGAGCCTTTTTCCAGTTTGTTGCCTTCATTTCCCCGTTTTTTTAAATACTCGGAGAAGCCCATTTTTCCTTCGGCGAAGGTGATCGCTTCCACCGGCTTCATCGTGCGGATGCTTGCAAAAAGTGGCACGATCTTCTTGATTTTATTGAGCTGGAACGGCTTCAGATCAGGCAGTTTGGCCAGCGCTTTAATCATTGAACAGTCCTCGGTAATCGAGAGCGCCTTCAGCGTGTTCAAAGCGGACTGCTTTAAGAACAAGGCGGGCAGCAAGTGCTTAATCGCCTCAGTATCATCCTCATTTTGGCTGGCGTACAAGTATGCGAGAATCTGGCGGACAATCCGTCTGCTGTAAAACGATTGGACGCCGCGGTCAGCTGTATACGGAATTGACGAATGATGAAGCCTTTCGTATATGGCGCGGCCTCCGCTGTTTGTGCGGTAGAGAACCGCAAAGTCTTCAGGATTTGCCCCGTTTTGAATTTTTTCTTTGATATCGGAAACGACCATTGTGGCCTCTTCCTCTTCGTCATAAGGATAAAACAGCATAGGGACCTGGACGTCATCACGCGCCGCTTCAAGCATTTTGGCATACCTGTTTTTGTTCTTTTTCACCACGATATCAGCGCTGGAGACGATCGGGTGCGTGGACCTGTAGTTCGCGGTTAAATAAATCGTCTTCGCTCCGGGATAATCCTTCTGAAAATCAAGAATAAAAGATGGATTGCTTCCGCGAAACGCGTAGATGGACTGATCGTCGTCCCCGACACAGCACAGGTTTTGTTCCGGGCTTGCCAGCATTTGCATGATTTTATATTGAACGGGGTTAATGTCCTGAAACTCATCAATCAATATATAAGTAAACCGGGATTGATACTGTTCCAGAAGGCCCGGCCGATCGATAAACAATTCGTAGCAGGCAGAAGCCATGTCATCAAAATCAAATTGGTTGTGTTCTTTTTTCTGGCGTTCATAATGTTCATATAATCGATAGACTTGTTTTTCCCACTCATCTTGCAAAGGGATGCGTTCGTTCGGCACATATGTGTTTTTCCAAAAACCGATTTGCTGCAAGGCCTGATCTACGGGGAACTCTTTTTCATCTATCCCTTCTTCATAGAGTGCTTTTTTGATATATTGTTCCCGCTGCCACTCCATTTTCAGCAAATGCTCGCCGTTCCATTTAGCAGGATCATCGTGATATAAGATTTTATAAAATAAGCTGTGGAATGTTCCGGTGACAAGTCTTCTGACTTTTGCCGGCTGTAATCCGTACTGCTTTGCCATCCGCTCTTTCATTTCGGCGACAGCTTTTGTCGTAAAGGTGACAAGCAGCATGTTTTCCGGCGGTATGCCTAAGTGTTCGATCATGTGGGCGGCACGAGCCGTCAGCACGCGTGTTTTTCCGCTTCCCGCACCTGCAAGCACAAGCAGCGGGCCTTCCGTTTCCGTGACAGCTTTCAGCTGATCCGTGTTCAAGCCGACAGACGGGAAAAGGCTCGTATCAGGTTCTATTGTTTTTTGCACAAATGGTGTTTTGGGTTTAATGCTTCTCGGCCGCTGCCATTCCGTGACAGCAAGAGACGAGTCAGCAGCAATTGCTTTTCCCTTGGGCAAACGAAAGACACCGGATTCCTGATACTCTTCTTTTTTCTCCTCTTTAGCGGGCTTCGTTTCGCAGGCCTCCTCACATGCTGGAAAGTGGCCTGGCTGGCGGTGGATAAACTCCGGCGGATCAGCGATGTTGAGCCTTAACAAAACGGGTTTTCCGCAATGAGAACAAAATAAATGTCCTTTTATTCCTTCTTCAAAGAGGAATTGATAATGTTCTCTCGAATATGTATGTAAATGTATCGTTCGATCATTCAGTCGGGCGCATTTCAAAAAGGGGTCCTCCCAATCAAAAAAAGGTGTTCATTACAGACAAAGACTATCATATCAAAAGAAACGTGTTTCAAAAAGTAAGTTTAAGGGAAAAGAGATAGCAGAAGGGTGGGTATCGTATGATATATGCAGGTCAAATTCAAAACCAGCAATACGCTCAATATGCAAATAGAACGATGGGATATAAGCAGGATTACGCCGGAACCGAAAAAATCAGCTATGTCCCGTTTCAGCGGGTATACAAGGAACTGGAAAAGCAGCAGGAGAATCAAACGGCCGCTGAAAGAAAAGTAAACGAGGTGAAACGTAAGCGCTCTCTTTATAAGAGGTTGCGAGAAAAAGGGATGGGCACATATATTAATCGATATGTATAAAAAACCGTTCACATCCAGAGAACGGTTTTTTTTATGCAAAAAAAGATCCGGATCTAAATAGACCCGGATGCTGTTTAGTCTTTCATCATTTGTAAGTGCGGAATGCCTGCATCGAGAAATTCTTTTTCAGAAAGCACGCGATACCCGTGTTTCTTGTAAAACGGCACAGCCTGCGTTTGCGCGTTTAAAATGAAGCCCGAAGCGCCGCCGTTTGCCGCCGCTTTTTCGAGAGCTTTCATAATGATGCCGCCGACACCGGAGGAGCGGTGGCTTTTCAATACGCAAATTCGCTCTAATTTGCCGTAGCCGTCCTTCATACGCCATCTTCCGGCGCCGACAGGCTTTTCGCCGTCATACACGACGATATGCTCCGATTCATTTTCAAGCTCGTCAATTTCTTCTTCAGCAGGTACGTTTTGTTCTTTGATAAAAACTTCTTCTCTTACATAAAATGCGTCTTTCATTTGTTCTTCATTTTTTGCGATAACTGCTTCCAAACACTATTCTCCTTTGCCTAGCAAAAAGGTTTCATATACTGTCCATGATCCGTTTTCAAGCTGATAAAGCAAATGGAAACGATCAATGATTTCTTCATGCGACACTTCCTGCATTTTTAATTGTCCCAGTACATCCGAATGCTCATCGTCGGAAAGATTTTGGCCGACCGTCACATGCGGGACAAAAGCGTATTCCTGTTCACCGGCCAGCACACCGGTGTATAGCTTTTCATTGAGTGTTTTTAATTCTTCCGTCGGCTCTGCTTTGATGTAAATGACATTATTGACAGGCGCAAATGAACTGTATTTTGTCAATTTGAGAACGACCGGATGGGACTCCTTCGCGATGTTTCTCAGATGTGATACAAGCTGATCCGCTTTCTCCTCCGTTAATTCAAGCGATGATCTCAGCGTCAAATGGGGCGGGATCAGGGAATAGCTTGGATCATAGCGCTTTCTGTAAGAGTTCGCAAGGTCTTGAAGTTTTTTTGATGGAAATAAAACGATTCCGTATTTCATATTATGTCCCTCCTGGAAATAAAGTATGATATAGTATTAAAGCATTTTTTTCAGCGCCGGCGTGATAAGCGGCTGCCAGTATGTCCATTTGTGGTCTCCGTCAAATGGCTCATAATCATAATCGGAAAGCTTCTTCTCCAGCAGCTGTTTCAGCGCCCGGTTCGGTTCTGTAAAGTCCAGAATGTTCCCGTCTGTCGTGTGGACGTCAGTTTCTTTTGTGCCGATTTGGTGATAAATAGAGAGGTGTTCGATATTGTCCGATTGCTTCACGGCATCCAATACATGTTTGTCAACATAGGGAGACTGCATGATGATGTTTCCGAACATATTCGGATAATCAAGCGCTGTCATAAGAGATATGGTCGCTCCCAGCGAGTCCCCGATCAGCGTTCGTCCGTAGCCGACCTGATAGGTAGGATACTCGTCATCCGCAAATGGTACGAGCTCATGGGCGATGAACCGTTTATACGCCGAAAATTTAGAGCCTTCCGGATGGTAGGTTTTTCTGCGCTCATGAACATCCTTATAAGGAACACCGATAATAATGCTCCGGTCAATTTCCCGTTTGGACAGCAATTCCTCGACCTGTCTGCCAATTCTCCCCAGCCTGAAATAATCGTGGCCGTCCTGCGCGATAATGACATGGTATTTATAAAGAGGGGAGTAGTTGGACGGCAGATAAACGAGCAAGGTCATTTCCTCGTTAAGCTCTTTCGAAAAGACTTTCTTTTCTTGCACTGTGCCGTTTTTCGGTGCCATAATGCATTCCTCCAGGACATCACTAGACTTTCTTGCGTTTTCCATTATTGTACCATGAATTATTAGAAATTTCTCTCTTTAAACTGTTCGGAACCCGAAGAAAAAAGTGTTGAAATTAACTGCGAATTGCGTTAATATAAAACAATCAGAAAATTGAAATCGATATTTCTTATCGTGAGAGGTGGAGGGACTGGCCCTTAGAAACCTCAGCAACCGGCTTGTTTTGCGTATGTGCAAAGCGCCAAGGTGCTAAATCCAGCAAGCGTTTTATGCTTGGAAGATAAGAAGAAGTTTAAACCCCTTCTTCTTATGAAGAAGGGGTTTTTTATTTTGAAAAGGGAAGGTGTCTGCTATATGTCACAGCATGTTGAAACGAAATTAGCCCAAATCGGGAACCGAAGCGACGAAGCAACGGGAACGGTGAGTCCTCCTATTTATTTATCAACAGCATACCGCCACAGAGGGATCGGAGAATCAACCGGATTTGATTATGTCCGCACAAAAAACCCGACACGCCAGCTTGTGGAGGACGCGATCGCCAGCTTAGAAAACGGAGCGAGAGGGCTTGCCTTCAGTTCGGGAATGGCAGCCATCCAAACGATTATGGCGCTGTTTAAAAGCGGAGATGAACTGATCGTTTCATCGGACCTATATGGCGGCACGTACCGATTGTTTGAAAATGAATGGAAAAAATACGGCTTGACCTTTCATTATGATGATTTCAGCGACGAAGACTGTTTACGCTCTAAGATTACGCCGAATACAAAAGCGGTGTTTGTGGAAACACCGACAAATCCGCTCATGCAGGAGGCGGACATTGAAAAAATCGCCCGGATGACAAAAGAGCACGGTCTTCTGCTGATCGTAGATAATACATTTTATACACCGGTCTTGCAGCGACCGCTTGAGCTGGGGGCTGACATTGTGATTCACAGCGCAACCAAGTATTTAGGCGGGCATAACGACCTGCTTGCGGGGCTTGTCGTTGTGAAAGATGAAAAGCTTGGAGAGGAAATGTTTCAACACCAAAATGCCATTGGCGCGGTCCTGCCTCCGTTTGATTCATGGCTTCTGATGAGAGGAATGAAGACGCTCAGCCTCAGAATGCGCCAGCACCAGACAAACGCGCAGGAGTTAGCGGCGTTTTTAGAAAAGCAGGAAGAAATTGCGGATGTGCTGTATCCGGGAAAAGGCGGCATGCTGTCCTTCCGTCTTCAAAAAGAAGAGTGGGTGAACCCGTTTTTAAAAGCGCTGAAGACCATTTGTTTTGCGGAAAGCCTCGGCGGGGTGGAGAGTTTTATTACATACCCTGCCACACAGACGCACATGGATATTCCTGAAGAGATCCGCATCGCAAACGGGGTCTGCAATCGTCTGCTGCGCTTTTCGGTCGGAATTGAACATGTGGAAGATTTAAAAGAAGACGTAAAACAAGCGTTATGTCACGTTAAAGAGGGAGCTGTTTCATTTGAGTAATCACAATTGGACGCTGGAAACCCAGCTCGTGCACAATCCATTTAAAACAGACGGCGCAACCGGGGCGGTCAGTGTGCCGATTCAGCACGCATCGACATTTCATCAAACTTCATTTGAAGAGTTCGGCGCATATGACTACAGCCGCTCAGGCACGCCGACAAGAACAGCTCTCGAAGAAACCATTGCCGCACTTGAAGGAGGGACGAGAGGATTTGCTTTCAGTTCAGGCATGGCTGCGATCTCTACAGCATTTTTACTTCTCTCACAGGGCGACCATGTTCTTGTAACAGAAGATGTATACGGCGGAACCTTCCGCATGGTAACAGAGGTGCTGACCCGGTTTGGCATTGAGCATACGTTTGTCGACATGACTGATATTAACGAAGTGGCGCGGAATATCAAGCCGAATACAAAGGTCATTTATATGGAGACACCGTCAAATCCGACACTTGGCATTACTGATATTAAAGCGGTTGTTCAGCTTGCGAAAGAAAACGGCTGTTTGACCTTTCTGGACAATACTTTCATGACTCCTGCTCTGCAGCGTCCGCTTGATCTCGGCGTGGATATTGTGCTTCACAGCGCAACAAAATTCCTGAGCGGGCACAGCGATGTGCTCTCAGGCCTGGCTGCTGTCAAGGATGAAGAGCTTGGGAAACAGCTGTATAAGCTGCAAAACGCGTTCGGCGCCGTCCTTGGCGTGCAAGATTGCTGGCTTGTGCTGCGCGGATTAAAAACATTGCAGATCCGTTTGGAGAAAGCAAGCCAAACAGCGCAGCGGCTTGCGGAGTTTTTTCAGAAACATCCATCTGTGAAACGCGTCTATTATCCGGGGCTGGCTGATCACCCGGGCGCTGAAACCCATAAAAGCCAGTCAACGGGAGCGGGGGCTGTGCTATCTTTTGAGCTTGAAAGCAAAGAGGCCGTTAAGAAGTTAGTAGAGAATGTATCACTTCCGGTCTTTGCTGTGAGCCTTGGCGCCGTGGAATCGATTTTGTCCTATCCGGCAACGATGTCTCACGCGGCAATGCCTAAGGAAGAGCGGGAAAAACGCGGCATCACAGACGGCCTGCTCCGTCTTAGTGTCGGTGTCGAAAACGCAGACGATTTAGAACGTGATTTCGAACAAGCGCTGAAAGAAATCGCGGCAGTGGCGGTTCGTTAAAAAAGAAGCCGGGGATGGCCCGGCTTCTTTTATTGTTCATCATCAGGATTCAGAATCGCGAGGACTTGATGATCCTCCCAAACGCCGTTGATTTTCACATTTTTTTGGGCGATGCCCTCTTTATGAAATCCCGCTTTTTCCAATACACGCATGGACCCGAGATTGCGGGGCATCACACCGGCTTCAATACGGTGCAGTTTCAATTCGTGAAACGCAAAATCAACAATCAATCTGACGGCCTCTGTCATAAGGCCCTTTCCATTATGGGCTTTGTCTAAAAAATACCCGATGAACGCCGTTTGCAGCGCTCCGCGAATGATTTGAAAGAGCGAAACCGTCCCAATTAATGTATCGTCTGACGCAGTAAAAATGCCAAAATGATACTCTTCATCTTTCTCCAGTCTTTGCTGATACTCGCTTATTCGTTGTCTTTGCCCCTCAACCGTATAGTAATCGTCCGCGCGAATCATGGAGAACTGTTCAAAAAAGTCCCGATTTTCGCTTTGCAGCCGCAGATTTTCTTCCGCATCCTTTACTTCTAAAGGTCTTACATAGATGTTTTTTCCTTTTAACATACAGTGATCTCTCCGTTCTCATGTCAGCATATCTCTTACATTATTCTGAAGAAACTGCAAATATCCTTTTTATAAAAAGGAAGAAAACCAATTTCCCATAAAGGTGCCGACATAGTTCCCAATTAAGTAGCCGAGTGTACCGACAAGCATAATCGGGGCGACAAGCTCCCGCCACCCCTTGGCAATTGCCATCGCAGCCGCTGTCGTCGGCCCTCCGACAGCAGCGTTGACAGCCAGCAAAATTTCTTCAAGCCGCACGCGGAACAATTTTCCGACGGCTAAGGAAACCGCTACATTGATGATTGCAATAACTAAGACAAATAAGAGAATAAGAGGCGCCTTGGTGACGATTAAGCGCAGATCTGCAGGAATGCCGATCACCACAAAAAACAAATATATCAAAAAGGTTCCAAGCTCTTGAGATCCATTAAGCCTTTCAAAAAAACGCGGGAATAGAAAAATGATAAGAACAGTTAAAGACGTGAGCATCAGATACTGATCGCCAAGCGTTCCGGTCAAAAGAGGATGAGAAAAAAGGCTTTTGAAAAAGCTGGAAATCTTCACGCTAACTGCAACAAGCGCAAAAGCAGCACCGGCATTAAAAGCGATATCCTTTAAGGAAATGTCCTTCCGTTTCCAATAGCTTTCTGCACTGTTTCCGCTCTTTCCATCGGCTTGTACTTTTTCTTCAAACGGCATAGCATAATGCCGCTGAAACCATTTAACCGCAGGAATACTGATTAAGATAAAAAACAAAAGCGCCATCATAACATTATCAGCCACAACAGCAGCCGACACATATTCCCCAGGCGTCTCAAATTTCGCCGCCATCGCCGCGAAGTTGACCCCGCCGCCGATATAAGAGGCGCTGATCATCCCGCCGATTTTATCGAGATAAGGAATATGCTGTTTGAAAAGAAAAAAAGCGAAGACGCTCCCAAGCACAGTGCCAGCAGAGCTAATCAGAAAAATAAAGAGCAAACGCCTGCTTTCCTTAAAAATCTGCCGCACATTGATCTGAAACAGCAAAAGGGGAATCGCCAGCGGCACCACATAAGACCACACAGTATCATATACAGGCGACTCAACAGGAAGCACTCCTATATTTGTAAACACCATAGCACCTACAAGCGCAATGATAGCGCCAGACACAGCGGACGCCCACTTAAAACGCTGCTCCAGCCCGATGCTCACTGCCGCCCACACCGCAATAAACCCCCACAATACCCAAACATCATCAGAAGAAATCAAAGAATGCAAAACCCCATCACCTCTATTGTTAGAAAATTAAAACATATTATAATAGCCGAGGAACAGAACAGCAAGTCCGAAAAAAAGTTTTTCTGAAAAAGCGGTTGACGAATAGAGGAGAAGGTTATATAATAAAACATGTCAGAAAGACAACAACATACCCAGTAACACATACATATCATGATTCCGTAGCTCAGCTGGGAGAGCGCTACCTTGACAGGGTAGAGGTCGCTGGTTCGAGCCCAGTCGGAATCATAGCTTAAACCCTTGCGTAGCAAGGGTTTTTTACTTTTCATTAATAAAGTCGGATTATCAAATTTGCAAGTTGTTGGCGAACTTGATTTTTTGGCTTCGAAATCTATTGACCGTCTCTCTTTTTTAAGGACAAATTGTTGAAAAGATAAGCTGTCTTATCAACTGATTTTATTGTTGCATGGCAATAACAATACTATCGAATGTAGTTCGATTACCGGCGTGACTCAGTAATCCAGCAAGATTTCAGGTTCTAATATAATGCATGATATTGAGTTAGAAGCGCATCAAAAACCTACTCAAGATAAGATAGATGAAATCCACAAAGAAGATGATGAAGCTAAATATCAAAGATAAAGTTTATAAACTTTCAGTGGATTCTGACGAAGCGAAAGCTCAAGTCAAAGACTTGGAAAAACAGCTTCAAGAACAACAGGAAGCATTAGATGAATTCATTAAAGATCGTAGCAACACAAAACGGAAAGAAGCTCTACAAGATCAGCTTGAAAAAGATCAGGACGCCATAAATGATAAGTACGACAATTTAACGAATGACGAAAGAGCATTTAAGAAGATTGAAGACAAACTCATGAATGGAAAGATAACTGATATCACCAAGCAATTGAACGAGTTTTCAAAGTTTATTAACAGCAATATGGAGTCTATCGGTAAGAGCATTTCAAACAACCTGATTGATAAGCTAAAAGAGGCTTCAAATGCCCTCTCCACAGTAGTTAAGGGGAACACAACCGGTAAAAAAGTATCGTCATTTGATACAGGCGGGTACACTGGAACAGGCTTAGGTGCTGGTAAGCTTGCATTCCTGCATGACAAAGAACTTATTTTAAATAAGACAGATACAGAGAACATGCTTCAAGCTGTAAAAGAAGTACGTAAGCTATCTAATAGTGATTTAGAAGCTGAGAAGCAAGTTAAACCCGACCTAAGCAAGTACAAAGATATTCTAAGTTCTGTATCGTTTGCAGCTGGGAAACTTGGATTGCCAAACCTAAATGCAAATATAAAGACGAATGTTCCAAATTCCATAGTGAACAATAACACTGAAAACTCAACGGTTAATAATGATGTAAAACTCCAATTTACAATAACTGAAGCCAACAATGCTAAAGAGACAGCAAACTTAGTTTATAAAGAGATCACAAATGGGCTCAAAAACAAGGGGCTTAATTTTAATATTGGGTAACAGTGGTGTACTTCCATTCATTTTTCGATTGGAAAGTACGCTTTTTTTTGTTTATTTCTGGTTCATAATGCTTGATAATGTATTATTAGTTAAGGAAAAAATTATTAAAAGGGGGCTAATATCATGAAAGTAAGGAAGCTAAGTAGAATTGATACTTTTGATATTATGGGGAAATGGTGGAAGAAAGATATCCCGGAAGATTCAGTATTTGGCACATTAAAGTACACTCCTGAAAGTATTACATTAGAATTAGTTGGTGTTTTATGTGATGAAGGTGACCTTTTCAATTTTGATAGAGAAGTTCCCAATGAAATATACGGGGTTTCAGTTAATGGGGAAAGTTTTAAAATTAATGTGTTATCAAGAATTAGTGCTTCAACTCCTTCTCCTGGCATACCTGGGGAAACATATAGTGTAAGGAGCTTTCTTGTAGGTAATTATACAGAAGAGTTCCCGGAAAACTTTGATAACATTCTATATAATGCAGATTATTTAACTCAGTGGATAGCCCCACAGGTGTTTGAAGAAACAAGAATACCAAGGGACAACTACTATAAAATAGAATATTCCGTCCCTGAAACACGGAAATACAATATTGAAAGTCTTAATAGCATTATTGAGGAAACTTTTATGGGGAATACAAGGATGGATTATTTATCCAATATAGAAGTTAAGGCAAGACATACATCATGGTTTAAAATAATACCTGAACAAAGTAGAGACATTGATTGGTTTCTAAAAGTTATACGCTCATTTAAAGGATTTCTAAATTTATTAATTGATTATACAACAACAGATGAAAATATTATACTTAGAGTATTTAAGAGTGAAGAAAATAGATACTTGGAATACAAATATTTTGAAAGCATAAAAGAGGTTAAAAAGAAGAAAAAAGGAAATGTACAGTTTCTTTTTGATTATGAAGATTTAAAAGAAAAATTTGGAGAGATAATGAATAGTTGGTTTGAAAAAGAAGATAAATTAATAACAATATTAACATTTCACTTGCATAATTTTGAAAATCTATATATTGATTCTAAGTATATTAACGCTGTGCAAGCATTAGAGATTTTTCATAGGAGATTTTACGAAGGAAACACTATTGAACAGGATTTGTATATTGAAAATGCAGAAAAAATAAAGCGGTATATAGAGGACAATATAGATAATGAAGAGGTAAAGTCGTTCTTTTTAGGTAAATTTAAACACGGTAATGAATATAACTTAGGGAAAAGATTAAAAGAACTAATAAATGGATTGTCTTCTGAAGTTAAAAGTTTTTTAATAGGAAATAGCGAAAATAGGGATCGATTTATTCAAAAAACAGTTGAAACAAGAAATTATTTAACTCATTATGATATGTCTAAAAAAACAATGATTTTAAAGGAACCTTTTGAAAAATTTTTCAATATATATAGAATGAAATTAATTCTAATCTTTGTGGTTTTAAAAAAATTAGGAGTGGAAGAAAAATTAATATTTGACAAGGTTCAAAAACACAGACAGATGAGTTCACTGTTAAATCAAGCAAAAGATGTATTGAACAAAAAAAATAAAACACTATCCTAATTAGGGTAGTGTCGGCAGCGTTTTGAGAAGAGTTTCTTGTATGGAACATGAGAAAGACACCGTCCTTTTAAGTCTTTCTTTTATTTTATTACAGGAGAATGGATATTTTAAGCAAAAAAATAAAGGCTGTCGAGATTTTCTCGACAGCCTGAATAAAACACTATCCTAATTAGGGTAGTGTTTTATTTTTATAATTTTTATTGATGCACTCGACAGCCACACTCGCAAATAAAGTGTACATGCTTGTTCCCATTCCAGTTACAAACATAATTAGTTGATTATTTTAGACATGAAGGGCAAGTTACACCAGGCTTAATATCTGGTTCACCGTCATGCTGTTCATAAACCTCTAATACATTATCAAACATTTTGAGCACTCTTTTTGTTCCTCATCAAGTTCTTTTGTATTTATTTCTTTGCTCATCTTTTTCACCTCACACTTAGTAGCTTAGTTCTTACCCAATACAAAAAAAGCCCATTATAGGGCTGTATTTTAGAGATATGCTTTCTTACGCTGACGGCGTCTGATAATAAGATACAACTCCTATTATTGCTAACACGATGAATGCGGCTAGGATGCTCCATAACGTTATTTTAACGCCTTTTGTCATCTTATGCCCCTCACTTCTTATTAAGTTCCAACTGGTCTCTCTGCAATTTGAATATCAGTTCCGACTGGTTTTTCACTAAATTGAATGTCTGACTGAGTAAACAAACTAGCGCCAGCAGCTAACCCACTTAAGATAATAGCTGTAACAGACACACGAAGTATTAATCTTTTCATCCTATTCCCTCCAACTGCCTCATTTTCTTTTCGGCTAAAATAGCTCGCTTAGAAAATTCAAGAGCATCCTTATAACAATCTTTCTCCTCGCAGTACTGAGAGATAATCAAGGAAAGATCAAGAACACTGTCTAAGTCATTCTTTTCTTGAAGGAAATGAATGTAACTCCAACATTGCTCAATGGTTTCGTTTTGATTATCTTGAAGAAGTGCATAAATGATGTTTATTTTAGCCTCATACACTTTATTCTCTTTCTGGGTTAAATTTTCCAACCAGACCCTTTGGTTAAGTATATATGGTTATGATCTATTTACATAAATGAAGACAACAAACGACAGTTCATGATGAACCATCGCTTCTCTAGAAATGGGGAATGAGACAGAGATACATGATGAAGCTCTGTCCACTCTGCAAAATTGAGGAATGAAAAAAGGGCGTTTCAAAATTAAGCGCCCTCTGAACCATTATCTTTCTAACGGATTAATAAGTTAAATAAACCTGCAAGGATTATAATTGCTCCACAAACTGTAATAAACGTTCCGTTTTTTTTATTTTCTGATTTAGATGTTAGTATTCCTCTGATTAGATAATTAAGACCGACTAATATTAGTGACCAATAAAAGAAAACTCCTTTTAAGGTAAAGCCCAGTATGATAAATAAAAGAACCAATGCTAGTGTTGTGTAGTGGAAAAGTTTGAATGTAAGACTAGTCATTATAACCCCCCCTAGTTTAAATTCTCCTTAAAATACAATTAATGGGTTGAATTTCAATCTACAAACCTCCAGAATTGTAAATGTATAACAAAAGGAGGTTTTAATTTATCATGAAAAAGATTGTCCTTTCAAGTGTTGCTGTGTTGACTGCTGTTACAATTTTTAGTCCTGTTTCAGATGCAAAAGAACTTCAAGCTTCAAGTTCAGTTGTCCAGAATGTAGAACCATCATATAATACTGAGTCTGTAGATTATAACGGAACTACATACACTTTTTCAGAAAGAACTGTTAATGATGTAGTCGAGATTATTGTAAATGATGGGAAAAGAACAGACAAGATTCAATATGACCAAAATAACGATAAGCTTAAAGTTAATGGAGAAGTAGTGAATTTTGAACAAACTTCATCACCAGTAGAGCAATTGGCTAATAAAAATGATACATCTGCTGGAATTTTGAGAGATCATTGGGAAGGCTATAATGTCAGCAAGGGTAGTTTCAATGGAATTTCCGCAAGTGTAGGAGTTTTTGCCGGTGTTTTATTGGCAACTTGTATGAAAACAGCTGGCAGGGCTGGTGCTGTAACAGCTGCAGCTGGAATTCTTAGCAGTATAAGTAGTGTAAAAACCACGATTACATGGAGTAGGTATGACTTTAGGTTGCTCAATGCTAAGAAAGGTCAATATTCACGTAAATCTGATAACTATTTTATGAATTATAAAGGTAAGCAAATTTTTCAAACGTCATGGCTATGGAAAAGAAGATTAAAATAAATATTCCCCGTTTTTAAGTGATTCAAAATATAATTAGACTCCCTTTAGCTGGGGGTCTTTTATGCCGTGTGTTAAAATATGGGTGGGTGTTTTGTTATCACAAGGGGGAGAGAAGAAGGGGCACCAATGGATTTGGAAGATTACTTTAAAGCAGCTATTAAGTCATACTGTAAGCGACATAATATGTCACCTCAAAAAATAAGATTTACAAAAAACGACGGCTTTATAATTGTCAGTGTCAAAAACCATTCAGAAATTGGGATAGATATCGACTGTTTTAAAGTTCTTGACTGTATACTTAACATAATTGGGCCTAGAGAAATTAAATTTCGCCAAACAACCTTTATGTTATCGGACACTGAGATAGTAGACAGAGTTACGGTTTCTTTTGAAGAAAAAGATTATAAAGCTTTAAACGCATTGTTTTCATTACGGGAGCAGTCATAAATGGACTTTCATTTTCGAGGACATCTAAATGTAATATTATCGCTATCAGAGTGAATGAGTCGTTTAGTGAAGGTATCTATAAGATGTAGGCAGTCTCTATGTTCTTGTGTCACATGGAGTCACAAAAACTTTAAAAACCATTTGGTAACAACAAATATCAATCAGGAAACTAAATCCCATGAGGCCTGATATGACAAGGGTTTGGGCAATTATTTAGGATTGTTAAAGATTAGTCAGAATACGTGTCTCGTCCTTGACAGGGTAGAGGTCGCTGGTTCGAGCCCAGTAGGAATCATAGCTTAAACCCTTGCGTAGCAAGGGTTTTTTACTTTGCTTATTTATTGATTTTGTCATCATTCATCGAGTTGGGGACGAATTGGGGACGAAATTATTTTTTGAGTTGATTTTGAAGGGGAATTCAAAATCAACTCTGTTTTTGTGCTAGGTTTCATGGATTATAAAGTTTCAATATTCTTTTCTATTTTTTGAATAACTTGTTCGAGCCATACTAATGGAGATGCTCCGTAACTAAGAATGTCCACTCCGTCAGCAGCTTCATCGATAAAATCATTCTTTTCTTCATCCGTATAATCACTGTTAATAAAATCTTTTAATGCTACTATATTAGTTTCTTGCTCTTCTTTTGGAATCTCTTCTAAGTATTCGTCCAGTGCTGATTCTGGAGAATCAATATCCTGATGGAAATACCCACCAAGGAATCTAAACACAGGATCAGAAACTTTGATTTCAATCATTACTTATCACCACCAAGAAATGTTAACTTCAAATCTGAGAAATGGTACGTATCTATTCTATATAACTTTCTGCTATATCAATATCGTTTGTCATTTCTAAGTCAGGGTACTTTTCATCTAATTTTCTTAAACAATGAATAAGTTCTTTACTTTGCAAACTTTCAGCTAAATCTTCAAATACTTCACTGATCCAATATAAATCTTCTTTATTACAATTTTCTAGATAGCTAATTGTATTTTCCTCATTTTCTGAGAGCACTTTAATTATTTCATCCCAACTCTTTTGAATTCCATAGTCATCATTAAGATTAAGTTCTTTTCTTTTAATTAATATAGCTTCCATTTTTTTCTCTAAATTCATATTGATCCTCTTAACTAAGAAGGGCTAATATTTTCATATTGCCTTTCCTATTGTTACATCTCAATCATGGAAAAATTCAATCACATAACCAGATTCGCTGAACATGAAAGTATCTGAACCTACAGCAGTTACATCATCAATTACGTTTAAGGCGTTGTCTAAGCTGGTTTTTACAGCTGGGTAATCACCGTAAGCCCAAAGGAGAATAACAGTTTTATCATCTATTTTATTCTCAATTAACCATTCATCAATATCTTCAGCGTAATCAATAGATCTGTGAGAAGTTACTTCATCCCATTTAATTCTTCCCCATGATGTGAAGGGGAAACTTTCGCCAAGTTGTTCATGATATTTACGTGTCTCAGAAATAGTGAGGACTTCTTTGTTATTTCCAAGAGCTTCTAGACATTCTTCGTATAAAGTCATATTAACACTTCCTGTTTATTTAAATGTTTTAAAGGGATTTATAAGTATCTTCGTTTCCGTTAAAAGGTATATAATATTTCTTTGCTTTATCTCCTTTTTCATCGCCGACACCAGCAGACGGTTCAAGTTGATGAATGGACTAAATCCTGACGGCATTTGGACCGAAAACGAAAGCGAAGCTTGAATCTCTATTAAAATAAGAGAATCCCTTCTCGTAATGAGAAGGGAGTTATCCGTTATTCCTCGTATAGTTTATTAACCAACTCGGTAAATGAATCACATATATGACTCAATGCTCCATCAGGATTTTCATATGCAATTTCATGATCCCAAAAAACAATAGAAGGACTACTGATTACTTTTCGAAAATCGTAGCAGATTTCATTGCCAAACACATCATCCGCAATCGGTATTACTTTGGCGGGCATTCTACCATCTCGATAACGATTAGAAACGTTAACTATGTATGACTCGCTTTCTTTATGGAAGCTATGTAAGTATCCGAATGCAATTCCTTCCCTATCTTCAAGATCAAAAGTTTCGGGAGAGGGGGTAGCACCGGAATAGATTTTGACATATTTTAAATAATCTTTTGGAAACTTGACTTGTAACATGTTTTCTACTTCAGTAATTTCCTCGTTACTAACAGGATGCTCTCCGAAATCCCATTCAACCATTTTAATAAACTCCTTTTATCTGTATTTGGAACCTCCGCACCATATGTTTCTTCCTCCAGTATGTCCTGTCTTGCCATGAATATCTGCATCTACTAGCTGCATTATACCTTCATTTTGATGGTGGTGCCATGTAAAACCTTTTGGTTTTTTGCCTTTTGAAATCTGCTTTAACTGCATTTCTGTAAAATGTTTTTTTAACTCTGGATTTTTATTAATTTCTTGCTGTAATAGTTCAGTGGCTTTTTTAAATTGTGCAGTATCTTTCTGTAGATATAATGATCTATCAATCTTTACTTCGGTAACTGGTTCGAAAATCGGGAAGCCATCTTTATCATAAGGTACTCCGGTTACAGGATGAACATCATTTTTTAAATGTCCATTTTTTAAGTTGGTTGTGACGGTGTTACCGAATGCATCTTTATGTGTATATGGTGCAGCTTGGACGAATTGATCTTGTTTTGATTGAATCTCTTTTTTTAATATAGATGTATTTTTCACATTGTAGGTATTCTCTATATCTTGAGCTATCCCTACAAGTGCAGGTTCATATTTATTTTTTAATAAAGGATTAATAAAGTCTTTTCCTTTTAAAAGCCCTTTATTGACATGAGCAGCGGCTGTTCCAGCTTCAACCACTTTACCTACTTTAGAAAATTTGGTCGTGGTTTGCACTGCGGAACCCGCACCTTTTGTGCCAACGATATTTCCTAGCACATAACTGATATAATGCCCTTTTTCGTATGCACTACCATTTATCATTTTATCATTCCATGAGTCGACAAGGTTTGTCCAGATGATTTTAGAATAAGAAGGTACGCTCAAAATGGTTGTAACTGTTTTTGTCAGTTTCAGTTCGATAGGGAGCTGTGAATATTCCCATGCGCCCACAGCCAAGTCTTTAATGCCATATATGGTATCGTCAATCACATCGTCAATACCATCATCAACTCCCTCAACGAAATCAATTACTGTCTTGCCGGCATTGATTATACTTTCACCGACGGACTTCAGCTGTTTTGCTTGTTCAAGCTGCACTGCGTATTGGAGCTGTTCAGGGGTTAGATTCTCATATCCGACTTTCTTGGCAATGTCTAAGTATTCATCCGGATCCGTCACTCCGTCAGCTAGCTTCTTTTTCAGCTCTTTGATTTCTCGTTCTTTCGCTTCATCTTTCTTGATCTTCAAATAGGCTTCAGTCTGTTTCGAGATATCGCCTTTTTTCTTATGTATGTCACTTTCTCGATACGCTTTGGCATTGTACTGGATAGGGGAAGCATTTTTGCCTTTGCCTGTGGATTCCTCAAGCTTTTGGAAGTCCTTCTTGATGAATTGCTCGTTAGGCTCTGACTGGGCATATTCAGTAACAAGTGCTTCGTCCACGCTGTCTATTTTATTGACGGTTTTTTTGCGTTGGTTCTCGGCATCGGCGAGTTCGTCTTTGAAGTTTTCTGTCGAGAACAAATCAAGCGGAAGGACATCGTCAATATCATTTAAGATATCCTTCATGGCTTTCTTTTGTTCTGACATAATAGATTTTGATTTTGTGTAGGCGTTAGCCAGCTCATGTTCTAAAAAGGATTCTTCTATGTATGCATCGGCTAAGCTGGCGTCCTCTAAAGCGCCTGAAATGCTTGCCAAAAAAGCAATTTTCATATCAATTAGATCAATCCAATTGTCAGCAACTCCGGCATGATCTTGATAAAATGCTTTAATATTATCGGCGCCTTTGCCGGAAAACTCACTGTCATCTAAATCAGCTACAGCTTTGAAGGCTTTTTTTAGATTGACCATCTGACTTCTTAATTCTTTGTATTCTTTTGCACGTTTATCTGCTTCAGAAAGCAACGTCTTGGCTTCAAATACTTTCATGTTTATATCCTATCGTTTGAATAGTTCCAACGAGATTTTACCATGGGAAAAAGAAGAAGCAGAATATAATGTGATTTTAAAGGGCGAAATGATCAATACGATGTATGTCATTTTACCTGCTATTCGAATCAGATCATATTGAGATTTCTAATCTTAAATCAGCATTTGCCTAGGTTCAATTGTTTTGTTTCAGCATATGTTACGTATAAAACCAAAAAATTCCAATAGAGGAGTGCTATTTATGTACTACAATCAGGTTCCTATGCTAACTCATTGGAGGCATATGCATGATCGGGAGTATTTTGTTGATGCACAAGCGACTCGGCAGGAAACGGATATGACAGGAATCTGGCGAGGCAACGATGGAGGAGTGTACTACATCCGGCATGATGACCCCCATGTCTGGTGGGCAGGCTTTAGCGACAATGGCAGGGGGCAACACTGGACACACGTGTTTCATGGAATGCGGATGTTTGATGAGACTGGATCAGAGGTGATCTCTGGAAATTGGGCGGATGTACCACGTGGAACGAACAGGGGAAGCGGTACCTTGGTCGTCGCCCGTAGTGGAGACCGGTTGACCAAGGTAACCGGTGGAATTGCCGCGACTACATGGCAACGACTTCGATGGTAAAGCCAGCTGTTTGTTGTGGACTTATGCTGTAACGAATAAAAATTCCAATAGAGGAGTGCTGCTTATGTACTACAATCAGGTACCTATACTAACTCATTGGAGGCAACCTGCGTACGATTTGACAGGAACCTGGCGAGGCGACGATGGAGGCATTTACTACATCCGGCACCTGGATAACAATAAGATCTGGTGGGTAGGATTAAGCGACAACGGCAGTGGTCATAATTGGACCAATGTGTTTGAAGGGGAAGTGAGTTACGATTGGAGTGGGGCGGTGGAATTAAGCGGAAAATGGTATGATGTACCACGTGGAACGAACAGGGGAAGCGGCATCTTGGGCTTTTCGGTACGATTGGGCGATCTCGTCAAAACATACCAAAGCAGTGGATTCGGCGCGAATAGATTGAGGAGAATATCATAGTTGTTTGGGGCACCTGAAAACAGGTGCTTTTTACGTTTAAGCTAATAGTAGAATTGCGGTTGCTCTTAGGCAACCGTATTGTAGTATTAACATTAACTTAGAAATTTGGTCTAAATCGAATCATCTAATTCCTTTAGAAGATTGTTACCACAAATGCAATGCAAGAAACGAAAGCGCCCATGCAAATATGCCGAACATTACAAAGGACCTAAGAAAAGTTTCATTTGCCTAATCTCCAATAAAGGGCGTAGCCGGAGAACAATAAAATTATTTGTCCCAGTTGCGACACGGATTCTAAAAATTCTATACCATTCATTGATTTCACCTCTTATTTATTTATCGCAGACGGAAAAACCGTTTCAAACAGTTATATAAAAATTAAGCAATCCGTAATATGTCTAATGGTATAAGCAATGATGTTTTCCTTATCCAGCAGAACCAAAAGTGTATAGTGGAAGAATATGTTATGTTCCTTCACTAAAGAACAGATGTGTTAATAAAAGAAAAAGCACCTCCAAATTTTAGACTGTGTCTAAAATTTGGGGTGCACTTCAAAGTCCAAAATGGGTTTTTTTCTTAATATCATATTAAGTTGCTGCTCTATCTGCGACCTTATAAGTGGACTGCTCAGAAAGAGCGTATGAAGCGCTAGATACTCCAACAATGCCAAGCAAGAGCGCTAAACAAATTGCAATTTTACATTTTTTCATTTAAATGTTTCCCCCTTTGAATTTGTTTGCGTGCTTCAATTGCCATTTGATAAAAATCGACCGCATCATGTCTATCTTCTTTGTTGGTCAAAAAATCAGCAACAGCAACAGCGTATTCTTCCATATCACCATAAAGGTTTTTATCTTTGAAGAACTTGAACACTTCTCTAAGTGTTTGTAAGTCGAATGATAAATAAAGACCTTTAACCAGTTTTAATTTCTCCGTTACTTCCTGGTTGTTGTGTCTGGCAGCAACCTTCTGACCTTCCTGGTATAATTCTAAAGCAGCCTTTAAATCATTCTTCTTTGCTTTGACATATGCTAGATTAAAAATCGCTTTAGACTCATAAATGTGTTTGCGATCCCTATGGATTTCATAGGCGATTTGAAAATGTTTCTCAGCATTGTCAAGTTCTTCAAGGTTATTATAACATAAACCCACATTAAAATGAGCTGAACCAATTAAATGTTGTTCCCCTATTTTTAAAGCATCATTTAAAGCCTTTTTAGCTGTTTTTAAAGCATCATCATAACACATTTTATCTAGCCAGTTTCCAAAAATAACAAACTGACATTGGACCATTTCTTTGCCATATGTAAGATGACCCTGAGCGTCTTTTTGCTCTTTAAATATAGAGTATGCACGCTGAGCATAATTCATGGAGAAATGAGTCTCTTTCATATAGTAATAGACCTCTGACACTTTGAAATAGAACTCTGCTTTATCTGTATTTGCGTTATCGTCTAATAAATCAAGATATTTTTCAGCTTCTCGATAATATGTTAAAGCAATAACTAAATCTCTTGTTCTGAAATGATACATACCGGTGAAAAAGTGATAATAGAACTCAATTGTATTCGTAAGAGATTCAGGAGCCATACTTTCCCGTGTCTTTTTGAGATCAGAATAAACACCATCTATATTTTTAACAGAGTCAGGCTCGAGATAAGACAGCATTATTTCGTGCCGTAGCTTTAATAACTGAAGATAGACTGCTACCTTTTCATTTTTCTCCATCATATCAAATTCTTTTTCAACTTGTTGTTTCATTTCTTTTGCTTTCTCAACTCGACCCTGCTTTATTACAACATACCAATGATTAATGTCTGTAGTTACGTAATGATATGGGATTAAATCCGAAACAGACAATCGAATACCTCCTTTTATTTACATATATTTAATATTATACCACCAAGGGCACCCTCTAATAGAATCATTTTTTTGAAAAATCTTTCTATTTGGGCCAAAACAAAGGTCAGAATAAGCATAAATAAGGACCAAATCGTCTGATACGTACCCTTTAGCTGCTTTAGAATTTATAGAAAGTTGGTCTAAAAGGCTCCCAATGTCGTTTAATGATTTATAGATTATAATTTTCAAGAAAATGTTATAATGAAAAGCCATAAAATAATGTGAAGAGGGGGAATTTCGATGCATTACATAACGGCATGCTTAAAAATTATCAGTGATAAAGACCTTAGTGAGATAATGAAGGAATTCAAAAAACTTGAGGAAGAAACGAACAAAGAAGAAGGGTGTATCACATTCCATGCTTATCCGCTTGAACCATCGGAACGCAAAATAATGCTTTGGGAGATTTGGGAAAACGAAGAAGCTGTTAAAGCCCATTTCACGAAAAAACACACAAAAGATGTTCAAAAACAGGAATTAACGGAAGTTGAATGGTTAATGAAAAGCAATGTGAATGATTAAAAGGCTTCTTAAAAAGAGAGATAAAGTTGGCAGTTGTTGTCTAAAGCTATCAACTTTCATCATTTTCATTCAGAAGTCATCAGAAGTACAATTCAATAGGCCTTGAAGTTAATAGGGCTGGTCAGAATCGAATATACTTGTTCAAAAGGCAGACAGGGTTGAAGTCGCTGGTTCGAGCCAGTTGGAATCATACACGGCGGTTAGAGACGTTATATCAACGTTTCTAGCCGTTTTTTATTGCGTTGACTTAGTCGATGATTAGGTTTTTAAGGCGCAGGATAGAGGTGGACCATTACCGTGTCTCGTTTCTTGTTCTATTAAATTGGAATGGGGAGTGGGTAACGTACTGGAGCATAGAACCTCTAACAACATAAAAAAACCTTTTTTCCGGAAGCTTCGGTAAAAAATGAAACTTTTGACTCTATCATTTTACGTTATGATGTAAACGGTTTCATTTATAGTATACTTATACTATTAATTTGTTCAAGTGGATACTGACAGGAAGGATAGAAAAACAGATGAAATACATGAATACAAGACAAAAAGAGATTTTGTATCTGTTGTTATCTGAACCTGATGACTATTTAGTTGTGCAAGATTTCGCAGACAGGGTACAGTGTTCTGAAAAAACGATCAGGAATGATTTGAAAGCGATTGAGGATTATCTCAATGAACATTCTCATGCGCAGCTCATTCGGAAGCCAGGATTTGGTGTCTATCTAAATATAGAAGAACAGGAAAGGACCTGGTTAAGCCAACAATTATATACTGAACATTTTCATTCTAGGCAGCGGACCGATGAAGAGAGAATGCTGCATATTGCTTATGATTTATTAATGAATGCAAAGCCTGTTTCCGCAAAAGAAATAGCCGCTCAGCATTTTGTGAATCGCTCTTCCATTAAAAAGGAATTATGTGCGCTAGAAGAGTGGCTGAAGCGGTATGAGATCACGTTGGTTTCGAAGCAGCGGATTGGTTTGAAGGTTGAAGGGAACGAAAAAAATAAAAGAAAAGCATTGGCAAGAATATCTGATTTGATTGATAACACGGAGTTTACTAGCCAATTTATTAAAAGTAAGTTCTTACGTCATGAAGTCGATTTTGTGATGAAAGAAATCAAATCATTACAAAAAAAGCATTCTCTCTATTTCACAGATGAGACGTTTGAGAGTTTGCTGCTGCATACATTGTTAATGATCCGCCGAATCAAATTGAAGCAGCCGATCTCGATATCTCCAAGAGAACTGGCGGCAGTAAAAAAGAAGAAAGAATACCAATGGACTTTTGCTTGTTTACAACGGCTTGAGCCGGTTTTTGCCATCCGCTTTCCTGAAGAAGAAGCTGTGTATTTAACATTACATATATTGGGCGGGAAAGTTCGTTATCCATTACAGAAAGAAGAGACAAATAACCTTGAAAATGCAGTGCTTCCAAAGGTTGTAGGGCATTTAATCAATCGTGTTTCAGAGCTGAAAATGCTGGATTTTCATAAAGATCAGGATTTGGTCAACGGATTGAACATTCATCTCAATACTGTGCTACAACGGCTGAGCTACGATCTTTCTGTATCAAATCCTATGCTCAATGACATCAAAAAGATGTACCCTTATTTGTTTCATCTGATCATTGACGTTCTGGAAGACATCAATCAATCGTTTGATCTTTATATCCCTGAGGAAGAGGCAGCATATTTGACGCTGCATTTTCAGGCAGCGATCGAACGGCTGCACCACAGCAGCGAGACACATAAAAAGGCGGTTATCGTCTGCCACATGGGCATTGGAATGTCTCAATTGCTGCGGACAAAAATTGAACGGAAATATCATCAAATCGCTGTAATGGCCTGTATTGCAAAGGCTGATTTAAAGGACTATATAAAAAAGCATGAGGATATCGATCTTGTCATTTCTACCATTGCGCTGGAACATGTAACGATCCCTCATGTTGTTGTATCTCCGCTTTTAGAGCCTGGTGAAGAGAAGAAATTAAGTGCATTTATACGTCAGCTGGGGGAATCGCACCGCCAAAAACGAAAAACCTTTCATATGCTGAACAATACGACTCCTTTTTTGGTTTTTTTGCAGCAAGAGGCAGAGCACCGCTACAAGTTGATTGAACAGCTGGCGACAGCTTTGTATGAGAAAGGCTATGTTGAAAAGGAATATGCGGTTCATGCGGTTATGCGGGAAAAAATGGCGGCGACAAACATTGGGGCAGGCATAGCCATTCCTCATGCAAACGCTAAATACATTAAACAATCAGCCATTGCAATTGCTACATTAAAAGAGCCGCTTGATTGGGGAAATGAGAAAGTATCGCTTGTTTTTATGCTGGCTGTCAAACATGAGGATCAAAATATGACAAAGCAGCTGTTTAGTGAGCTTTCATACCTGAGTGAGCAGCCGGCCATCGTCCAGAAGCTGACGAAAGAAACAGACGTCATGACATTTTTATCTCATTTGGAATATTAAAAGCAGGGTTGAAACCTTGCTTTTTTTGTTTATAGCGAAAAATGCCTTTATTTCCGGAATTAACGGTAAAATAAAACGATTTTTACGGCCTGATTTCAGTATACAGTTGAGTCAAGATCTTACGATTCATAGTTTAAAGGAGGATTTATATGAAACTGTTAGCGATAACCTCTTGTCCGAATGGAATTGCCCATACGTATATGGCAGCGGAAAATCTGCAAAAAGCTGCTGATAGATTAGGCGTTCGCATTAAAGTTGAGACCCAGGGCGGAATCGGGGTAGAAAATGAGCTAACCGCTGAGGAAATTCAGGAGGCAGACGCGATCATTATTGCGGCAGACCGCTCCGTAAACAAAGATCGGTTTATAGGGAAAAAACTGCTGTCTGTCGGGGTTCAGGACGGCATCCGCAAACCGGAAGAATTGATTCGAAAAGCACTTAGCGGGGATATACCGGTCTATCATTCCGCTTCAAAATCGGAATCCGGCAGTCAACAGGAGAAGAAGCAAAATCCGATTTACCGTCATTTAATGAACGGCGTTTCTTTTATGGTTCCTTTCATTGTCGTCGGCGGATTATTGATAGCGGTTGCATTAACGCTTGGGGGCGAAAAAACACCTAAAGGATTAGTTATTCCGGATGATTCCTTCTGGAAAACGATTGAACAGATCGGCAGTGCTTCATTTTCATTCATGATCCCGATATTAGCCGGATATATCGCATATAGCATCGCTGATAAGCCGGGACTTGTGCCAGGAATGATTGGCGGATATATTGCAGCGGCTGGAAGTTTTTATGACAGCGCAAGCGGCGCCGGTTTCCTCGGCGGTATCATTGCCGGATTTTTGGCTGGATACGCGGCACTTGGGATCAAAAAATTAAAAGTTCCAAAAGCAATCCAACCGATCATGCCGATTATTATTATTCCGGTGTTTGCATCACTGATTGTAGGGTTAGCGTTTGTGTTTTTGATTGGCGCACCTGTAGCTCGAATTTTCACAACTTTAACGGTTTGGCTGGCGGGGATGCAAGGTTCGAGCTCGATCCTTCTGGCATTGATTTTAGGCGCGATGATCTCATTTGATATGGGCGGCCCCGTAAACAAAGTGGCATTTCTGTTCGGGTCGGCCATGATTGGTGAGGGAAATTACGAAATCATGGGCCCAATTGCAGTTGCCATTTGTATACCGCCGATTGGCCTCGGCATCGCGACGTTTTTTGGAAAAAGAAAATTCGAGGCGCCGCAAAGAGAAATGGGGAAAGCGGCATTTACGATGGGACTCTTCGGCATCACTGAAGGAGCGATTCCATTTGCGGCGCAGGATCCTCTTCGCGTCATTCCAAGTATTATGGCAGGTTCTATGACTGGTTCTGTCATAGCGATGATTGGCAATGTGGGAGACAGAGTGGCGCACGGCGGACCTATCGTTGCAGTGCTTGGTGCAGTTGATCATGTCATGATGTTTTTTATTGCTGTGATTGCAGGATCTCTTGTCACTGCTCTGTTCGTCAATGTATTAAAAAAGGATATTACGGGAGCGTCCCCTGTGCTCAGCGAAACTGCACCGCCAAGTGAAGCTGCTGCAGCAAAAGAAATACCGCGGCCAATTCAAGCTGAAAGCCCGGAAGCCGAGATGACGGATATCAAAAAACTGACAGACATTATCAGTCCAGAGTTGATAGAGCCACATTTATCCGGGGAAACGAGAGATGACATCATTGATGAAATGATTCAAACATTGTCCCGCGGAGGTATGCTGCTTTCAGAGAGCGGGTTTAAACAAGCCATTTTGAATCGTGAGCAACAAGGAACAACGGCGATTGGCATGAATATCGCGATTCCGCACGGAAAGTCTGAGGCGGTCAGGAAGCCGAGTGTTGCCTTTGGGATCAAACGATCAGGTGTTGGCTGGAACAGCCTGGATGGATCAGATGCTAAATTAATCTTTATGATTGCTGTACCGAAAGAGAGCGGAGGGAACCAGCATCTGAAAATATTGCAGATGTTATCACGGAAACTAATGGATGACAGCTATAGGAAGCGGCTGCTCTCCGTGCAAACAACAGAAGAAGCATACAAACTGTTGGATGAAATCGTGTAACGCGGGGGGATTTTCATGATGACTGAACCGTTATTTTTCAAGCCTGTTTTCAAAGAGAGGATTTGGGGCGGCACCGCTTTAGCTGATTTCGGCTATCACATTCCGTCAGAACGAACAGGGGAGTGCTGGGCTTTTGCCGCGCATCAAAATGGTCAAAGCGTTGTTCAAAACGGAATGTATAAGGGATTAACACTTAACGAATTATGGGAGCATCACAGATATTTATTCGGACATCTTGAAGGTGACCGTTTTCCTCTTCTTACAAAAGTATTAGATGCAGACCAAGACTTGTCCGTTCAGGTGCATCCGAATGATGATTTTGCCAATACACGTGAAAACGGAGAGCTAGGAAAGACTGAATGCTGGTACATCATTGATTGCGAGAAAGATGCAGAGATCATTTACGGCCACAATGCAAAAACAAAGGAAGAACTGATCTCGATGATAGAGGTTGGAGAATGGGATGAGCTCTTGCGCCGCGTAAAGGTAAAGCCGGGGGATTTCTTCTATGTGCCAAGCGGTACCGTTCATGCGATTGGAAAAGGCATTCTCGTTTTAGAGACGCAGCAGAATTCAGATACAACGTATAGAATATATGATTATGAGCGAAAAGATGCAGAAGGCAATATGCGAGAGCTTCATCTGGAAAAGAGCATAGAAGTCATAGAGGTTCCATCCATTCCAGATCGGCAATCTGTTCATTATGAGCAAACAGATGATTTGCTTACAACCACGTTTATTGAATGCGCTTACTTTTCAGTGGAAAAGTGGAGTTTATCAGGATATGTAAGCTTAAAGCAGCAAAAACCATTCCTTCTTGTCAGTGTGATTGAAGGAGAAGGCCGTATCATCTCCGATGGGAGTGTCAATCGCTTCAAAAAAGGAGATCATATGTTGCTGCCTTACGGGTTTGGAGAATTTAAACTGGAGGGGCAGGCAGAGTGTATCGTCTCTCATCTATGACACGATCAAGATAACAAGTGCGCCAATTCATGCTGGTCTTGACTGTTGACTGTAGCAGACTAAGGTGTTGATGAATGGAAAAACCCTTCTTCGAATTGAAGGGTTTTTTGATTGAATTAAAAGGGAGTGATCTGATCCCTTTATTTTAGCCCCCTCCCTCATGCTGTTAGCTATGCTGGCTCCTATAATTGCCAGATAAGGACAGTTATCTATCGGAAATGATTCATCTTCGAGCCATGTCCTTTCATAATATTTGTTTCGTTACTTAGTTTTAAAGAAAGAAATATAAGAATGCAAACGAATGAAAGTAAACATGCTGGACAAACTGATAGGGATTAAAAAGAAGAAAGGAGGGTGGATATGAAAAAATGGCTGCAAATCATAAGTGCGTTGTTCCTATCCAGTTTTGTATTAATGGGCTGTAATACTGGTCAAGATAATAATGATAATGATAACAATGCTCCAGACGTCGAGGAGAACGATCAAGATCAAAACGGCAACAACCAAGATACTGACAATAACAACGTTCCAGGTGTCGACGAGGATGATACCATCAATAAAGATGATGAAAACGATAATGACCCTGATCCCGAAGATCCAGTTGAGGATCCTGAAGATACCGACAAAGATAAAAAAGATGAGTAAGGAAACTTCATAAATCATTGTTTAAACCCGCTCTCAGTTTAGAGGAAGGGTTTTAACTCTTTACACGCCCTTCAAAAAAGCAGACGGAATGCCTGCTTTTTTTATTGTTTTAAATGGTCACCTAAAAATGGTTCCTCTAACAATTTCCTGATTATCCTTCTTTAAAATAATCCATGAGTCAAATTCTTTTGTCCATTCTTACGGAAATAAGGTGTTGATTCATAAAAAGTTATTCACCGATCTCGTTTAGATGCGGTATCAAGAAGGTTCATCCTTATCGTAACTGTTCGTTTCAAGAAGGACCATTAAGCCACCTGAATGCTTTTTGAGGACATTTCGTATCACCTTTTCGCAATCAGATAAAGCGATATGGCTCTTTGGGTTTGAACAGGATTATGAAGCGTAATAACCCATTGGTTTCTTCTCCTTGGAAAGCTTGCGATCGCATACAATGGAGCAGTATCGCGTGAAGTAAACCCGCCATTCATCACTTTTATATCCCTTCCTTCAAGGTGGCAAACAAGGTATTCACCCGGATTTATGACCTGTTGGTTCGTCCATGCGTAAGAATAAAACCCGTCTCCGAGATCCTCATAGGAAGAGGGTGGTACAACGCCATCTACATTCAATGTGATTTGTCTTCTTCGCTGTCTTTCTGTAAAGTCTGGATTTCTCTGAGAGTTATGAGTAGGTGTAAAGTAAGGAATTGACGGAGGACTATGAAAGTAAGGATACAAAGCAACCACTCCTTCATTTTACATTCATACAAATTGTATGTGGGTTTATTTCGTTCATTCCTGATTTATTTCATGTTAACTAAGAATAGAACGAAAGGTGTGAGGACAATGACTGTGTTTTGGGAGTTGGACATGCAGCTTGGTGGAATATGGATATCTCTAGTGTTAGTATTTATATTGACTGTAATAAAGTAGACATACAGGAATTCAGGAATTTTTTTGATAGTGGGGGAAAAGGATGGCGAAAAAAATGGCAAAAACGAATGCGGTTCGTCTGATCGAACAGCAGAACATCTCCTATGAGTTATTAGGCTACAAAACAGAAGGGGGCCAGCCGGTAGATGGCGTCTCTGTTTCGGAAAAAATCGGATATCCTTTGGAGTATGTATATAAAACATTGGTGGCAACAGCGGGAGCCCATCATTACTACGTCTTTGTTGTACCTGTTGCAAAGGAATTAGATGTAAAAAAGGCGGCAAAGGTAATAGGTGAAAAGAAAATAGACATGATTGCTATGAAGGAGCTATTAAGGGTAACTGGCTATCTTCGCGGCGGCTGCTCACCAATTGGCATGAAAAAATGGTTCCCGACCTATATTGATGCGGCCGCTGAAACATTTGATTTTATCATTGTCAGTGCAGGGAAAATCGGTATGCAGCTAAAGCTAGCGCCGCGAGATTTAGCAAAAGCATGTGATGCTGCATTTGCAGAAATTGTATAGATGGCCCGCAACGAGATTGGGATACAAAGGGTAAATAAAAAAGCTTAGACACATAGACTAAGCTTTTTCCGCATCTCTTTCAAATATGATTTCAAAATAAGCAGCCGCTCCATACCCATCGATACTGGGAGCGAAAATCTGAATCAATGTCCAGCCTCTTTTCGCATAGTCATGGATGATTTGCTGGTAGTCTTCTTTAGGCCTTCTTCTCATCGTACTCAGTTCAACTCTTACGAATTTATACTCTTTCATCGTTTGATCCCTCCTGATAAGCTATACGGTAGTTCGAGCAAGAAGTTTCGTAAACCTTGGATAAGGCCTGAAAGTAAAATTTGTATCTAAACTGAAATAAAGCCTTTAAGAAAGGGAGAAGTCTTACAAGTGTCTATTGTTTTTTATCTGTTTGCCTGAACTTTGCAAATGGCTGGCTGAAACAACAAGGATTTCATACAATCAAAACATGCAGTGATGCGGATATGTTTTTAAGCGGATGGATTTTGCCTCATCTTTTATTTTTGCATTACAGTAATCATTTCAAGAAAGCGATGGTATGACATGAACAAAGAAACCCTAAAAAACATACTCATGATTTTTTCAATATATGCAAGCCTACGAGAAACCGATGGTATGCGTATTGCTGATAGCTGGATTTTGAGTGAGATCGTACGATTTTTGATTTGCATGGCTGTGTTTTTGATCATGACATTTCTATTAGATGCTGTGTTTCCAAACAAAAAAGAGTCGCATTAATGTGTGACTCTTTTTGCATAACTATTATCTGATCAAAAACATCACAAATGAATCAACCATCATAATCAAAAACAGCAAGCAAAAATAAATGAGCGAGTAGACAAACATATCCTTTGCCCACTTCACGTCATCATCTGTTTTGAATCCCTGGATGCTTTTTTTGATCCATATGCCTCCGAGAACCAGGGCAGCTAAGAAATAAAATGGACTGATATGGCCGCTGGCGAGAGTAAAAGGAAATAATAACGTGACCGGCACCAAAACTGCAAGATATTGAATCATTTTTATTTTTGTTACATGATTTCCTCTTACAACAGGCAAGAGCGGAACGCCCGCTGCCCGATACTCCTCTTTGCGTCTGATCCCAATCGCCCAAAAATGCGGGGGCTGCCACAGAAACATGATCGCGTACAACAGCACTGCAGTCATACTGATGTCTCCGGTTACCGCGCAATACCCCATCAATGGCGGCGCAGCTCCGGGGAAGCTCCCGACAAATGTACTCCACACAGAAGTTCGTTTCACCCATATCGTATAGATAATCGCATAAAAAATAAAAGCGGCCAGTCCGAGAAGGGCAGTTAATGGATTGAGGGAATAGAGCATCGCAAGACCGGTGATTCCTAAAACAGAGCCATACGTTAAGAGCATAGCTGGCGGCATTTTCCCTGTGACCGAGGCTCTGCTGCGGGTGCGTGCCATTTTTGCGTCCATATGCCGATCAAAATAGTTGTTATAGACAGTTCCGGAAGCCATAACAAACGCGGTTCCAAACATTGCTGTCACCATTGTCATCAAAAAAGCCATTCCGGTTAATGGTTTTTCTGCGCTTGCAAATGCGATCCAAAATCCGCCGAAGGCTGCTATCGAGTTTGATATGATAATGCCGGGTTTTGCAAGTTTGATAAAATCGTAAATTGTTACCCGATTTGAAGGTTTTATGTATTTCGTTTCAGATATAGCTGCAGAATCACTTGTATTCTCCAAAAATAGACGCCTCCCCCAAAACTGCATGCTATTGTTATCGTAACAAGACGGCTATGAGAATTACAATCATTTCCTATATTTGTCATGATATTGTCATTTTTAAAACAAAAAAATAGGGAGCTGGACTGCCCCCATTTTGGTAAACGACGCCTAGTATCCGTAACCTCCGCCGTAACCTCCGCCGTAACCTCCTCCGTATCCGCCGCCGAAACCGCCGCCATAACCGGACCAAGGGTAGTAAGGCGGTCGTGGGCGCGGTCTCGGGCGCGGGTAATAGTAAGGCGGACGCGGATAAAACGGATAGAACGGTCTAGGGTAATAATAAGGCGGGTAAAATGGCGGTCTCGGGCGCGGATAATAATAAGGCTGTCTTTCATCATAAGGTGTCATTTGTTCAAATGTCTGTTCATTCAAAGGATAATCCAAGAGGAAAACCTCCCATGTTTTTTTTATTCCTTTTACCATATTCTTGATGTGTGAGTTGGGTGTATGTACATTCGTGAAATCGATTTTTTTATGATGAAATCCCTGAAAAAGGATTGACAAGAACTACTAAATCTCATAGTATTACAAATGTGAAATAAATGTTACTGTAATATTACAAGAATATTTCTAAAAAGATACAGTTCTAACTGATAAGGATAAATCGAAATGGTTATGAAAGAAGGAATTTGGGTTGTTGGCAAAAAGAATCAAATGGTTTCATATCTTATTAGCAGTTGTATGTGTGGCGGGCCTTATTGGCTTTTTCCATAATTCATTACAAAAAGAAACGGTTATGACTAAAGTGAAAACTGATTCTCAGTATGGGAACGTGGAGATCGCAACGCTTGTGAACGACGGGAAAACGTTCAATTACGCAGTCAATTATCCAGTTTTTAAAAATAAAAAAATGGATGCGGCATTAAAGAGTTTCGCAGAGAAAGAGGTTCGCCAATTTCAAAAGGAAACAAAAGACGTTGATCAGGAGCATACGACAAAACGCAACGAATTAAATGTTGATTATAAAATTGCCCATTACGCCAAACAGACAGTAGCGATTGTATTTAATGAATATAAATATATCGGCGGTGCACACGGGCAAACCGTGAAAAAAACGTTTAACTATGATTTTAGTAAACAAGCTTTTCTTTCGATTGATGATATTTTCAAAGAGGACGCTGACTATTTACATAAGCTTTCGTTAATCGCTTATCATGAACTGAAAAAAGATAAGGACATTGCTGCTGACGAAGCGCTGTTAAAGGAAGGAACGGCACCGAAAAAAGAAAATTTCAGCCGCTTTGCCATCAAGCAAGATTATATCGAATTTTATTTCGATACATATCAGGTCGCAGCAGGCTATCTTGGGGAGCAATCGATTGCGATTAAGAAAAGCCTCTTGAAAGACATTGTGAAAGAACAATATATTGATAAAGCAAAAAACAAAAATAAAATCAAAGAGCAAAAGCCGAAGCATGAAGTGATTTCATTGCCTAAAGAGGAAACGGTTGATCCAAATCAAAAAGTCATTGCGCTTACTTTCGATGACGGCCCGAATCCTGCGACAACAAATCAAATTTTGGACTCCTTGAAGCAACATAAGGGGCATGCCACGTTTTTTGTTCTCGGGAGCAGGGTGCAATATTATCCGGAAACGCTTAAAAGGATGCTGAAAGAAGGACATGAGGTGGGGAACCATTCATGGAGCCACCCGCTTCTCACAAGGCTTTCAGTAAAAGAAGCGTTAAAGCAGATCAACGACACGCAGGATATTATTGAAAAAATAAGCGGATACCGTCCGACGCTTGTAAGACCTCCATACGGCGGCATTAATGATGAGCTGCGGAGTCAATTGAAAATGGATGTCGCATTATGGGATATTGACCCGGAAGATTGGAAAGAACGCAACAAAAAAACAATCGTTGACCGGGTCATGAGTCAGGCGGGAGATGGAAGAACCATCTTGATTCACGACATTTACCGCACCTCTGCTGACGCGGCCGATGAAATTATCAAAAAGCTCACCGATCAAGGCTATCAATTGGTGACGGTCTCTCAGCTTGAAGAGGTTAAAAAACAAAGAGAAGCGAATTAATACGAAAAGGCTGCCGCGGATATTGCCCGTTTGGACAGCCTTTTTTCTTTTTAGTAAGAGCCTGTAGTGGCCCAAACATTCAGATTCGGTCCTGAATACTTACCGAAAGCGTAAGAAGTCCGTGGATCCAAATCATATACCATCGGTGTATAACAAGATTTTTGGCCGGCCACCGCTTTTCCATTGCCGCCTGCAGAATCACAGTTATATCTCTTTCCGTCCGTGTTCCGGGTAATCTCCGCATTTGCTTCATAGCCTGACGTCAATGTATGATTCATCGTGATTTTTGCCCAAGCCGTTTTACATGCACTGCTGAATTTGAGCTCGACCACCCCGATGACTTGATTGTTGGCATTCACTAAGTTTGAGGATTTTTTTGTAGAGCCGCTGGATGCACAATCATTGTAATAAGGGCTTTTTCCATCGTAGGCATGGGTTTCGGCGTTGGCGGGCGTCCCTTTGACGGCGAAAATAAATACAACTGCGAATAATATCAATGAAGCTTTCGTAAACAATCTTTTCATGTCTTTTAATAACCTCCTTCATATGGCAAACAATACATCATACGGAGGAACAGTCAAAACATGCATGCTCTTTTGTGAACAATAAAGGCGGCCGGGAGGATGGAGTCCTTGGCCGCCTTTGGTGTGTGATTAAGCTTTTATATCAATGGTTTGTCCGAGTGTCGGATGCTGAATCATCTTTAAGGTTTGATCGGCATTTTGCTGGGCCGTGTCCAACACTTTTTTCGTTAAAGCGATATCAACATTTTGGGCAAGTGATGCTTGATGCATAGCAACTGATAAAGCGGGAATATCCATCGTTCCACCTCCTATGCCTTACCTATCGGCGGGTTTGGATGATTTTACAGTGCAAAAGGGCTTAATTTTCCATGTTGACCCTTACGCTGCGGCATACCGTATGTTTTTAACAAGGGGGAAATCAGGATGAATCTTGTAATGGAAAAAACCTTTGAGCAATATGAAAAGTTGTTTTCTATATGAAAAAAGCGTCACATTTTGTGGCGCTCTTTGATTCCTAGGACGAGCAGTTCTATGGCTGCACAGAGTGCAATTCCGATCGTATACGCTTCGATATCGCTCCATAAAAAACCGTACCCCAGTACAAGGCCGCCAAGAGAAGTGTCTCTGATCCGGTCGATCCAATCTGAGTGATACAGCTGGCTGATTTCAATGAAAAAACAGAAAGAAAGACTGATCATGCCCGTCATCATTGTCTTCATTTTCCGAAATAGAAACCCGCATCCCATATAGATCATGGCCGCCCACAGCGAGTCCCCCAGATAAGGATTGACGGCATCCGGCAGAACACTTGAGAATGCTCTGGATCCCAGCCCCATCGCTATGATCATCATGGTGACAGCTGCATATATCCATCGATTTCGCTTCATTGAGAATTGATACCCCGTCTCTGTTTCAACTCCCATGTATTGTAAGGAATATACCCTCTATTTGTCCAATAAAAAAAGCGGCTGAACAGCCGCATGATGTGATTATTTCGCTTTAAGGTTTACATGGTCGGCGGTCTGGTCCTTGCCAATTACAAAATGGAGTTCATATCGGCCTGTATTATATACATAATCTATTTCATCGGTAAACGGGACGGTTAACACTCGATTAGCGGCGCCTAATTCATTTCGCAGCACTTCCGGGGTAACCCCTCCTAAATTCAGCTGCCGTTCCACGCCGGTTCCAAAGTAGCGGATTTCTGAAATGGTCATGTCTTGATGATAGGAAAATCCGTAGCCCGGGTTCCCCATATTCCAGTGATATAAATCAAACCGATTGTCTCCTCCGGACGGCCGTTCCGGTTCCCCTAATTTAGCATGGACATCGCCTTTCGTGCTTTTGTTAATGGTAAGGCCTTGCGCCTGCTGAGGCATTTCCCCTGTGTAGGCGGTGTTGTAGAGGTTTTTGACAAGCTCGGCGGCGGATTGATTCGTATCTTCGGAGAGCGTTGTTGCTTGAGTTTCGGCCTTTACAGGGGTTGGAAAAGGTGCTGCGCCAAAGCTGGAAAGAGAGGCTGTCAGTGCGGCTGTCGCGGTTAGAACAGACATTGTTTTGTTCATGATATCCCTCCTTTTTCATCTACCACCTCGTTTCCCGGTGTGAATGTGCTAAAACATTTGAGTGCGTTTTGTATGTTTTATTGATCTCTTGTAAGGGAAGAGAAATGGGTAATTCGGTATATACACTGGCAAGAAAGGGGAATGGAGATGGCTCAACAGAAAAAAATCACAATAAACGGCGTTGAAATGGAAGCCTCCGAAGATCAAACGCTGCTGCAGCTTTTGAACAACAGTTCGATTGAAGTGCCGCAAGTTTGCTATCATCCCAGCTTAGGGCCGATTGAAACATGTGATACGTGCATCGTCAGCATCAATGGTGAGCTAAAGAGATCGTGCTCCGCTGAAGTAAAGGATGGGGATGTCATTGATACGCTTTCGCCTGATGTCAAAAAAGCGCAGGTCATCGGGATGGACAAGATTTTATATAATCATGAGCTTTATTGTACAGTTTGCGATTACAACAACGGGGGGTGTGAAATACATAATACGGTGAAAGAAATGAAAGTCAATCACCAAAGCATCCCGTTTGACCATAAGCCTTATCATAAGGATGAATCTCATCCGTTTTACCGGTACGATCCAGACCAATGTATTTTGTGCGGCCGTTGTGTTGAAGCTTGCCAAGACGTTCAGGTGACTGAAACCCTGACCATTGACTGGGAGCGGAAACGCCCGCGCGTCATTTGGGATAACGATGTGCCGATCAATGAGTCGTCTTGTGTGTCATGCGGCCACTGTTCAACGGTCTGTCCGTGTAACGCGATGATGGAAAAAGGAATGGAAGGGGAAGCCGGATATTTAACAGGCATTGATCACGAAACGCTCCGTCCGATGATCGAGATCACAAAAGGCGTAGAAACAGGGTACGGCTCGATTCTCGCCATTTCTGATATGGAATCCGCCATGCGTGATGAACGGATCAAGAAAACGAAAACCGTCTGCACATACTGCGGCGTGGGCTGCAGCTTTGATGTCTGGACAAAGGGAAGAGACATTCTGAAAGTGGAGCCGCAGGAGGAAGCGCCAGCCAACGGCATTTCTACTTGTGTAAAAGGAAAGTTCGGCTGGGATTTCGTAAACAGCGAGGAGCGCCTGACAAAGCCGCTGATCCGCGAAGGCGACCATTTCCGGGAAGCGGAATGGGAGGAAGCGTTAACGCTGATCGCCAACAAGTTCACCGATTTGAAAGACGAGTTTGGCTCTGATTCACTTGCCTTTATTACATCTTCTAAATGTACAAACGAGGAATCCTACCTCATGCAAAAACTGGCAAGAGGGATCATCGGCACAAATAACGTGGACAACTGCTCGCGCTATTGTCAATCTCCTGCGACTGCCGGCCTGTTCCGAACAGTCGGCTATGGCGGTGATTCAGGGTCAATTACAGATATCGCGCAAGCAGACCTTGTGTTGATTATCGGTTCGAATACGTCTGAGTCCCATCCAGTCTTGTCCACTCGCATTAAACGGGCTCATAAGCTGAGAGGACAGAAAGTGATCGTAGCGGATATCAGAAAACACGAAATGGCAGAGCGCTCTGATTTATTTGTCCAGCCGCGTGCGGGTTCAGATATCGTCTGGCTGAATGCCATCGCCAAATATTTGATTGAAAACGGCAAGGCTGATGAACGCTTTTTACAAGAAAAAGTGAACGGACGGGATGAATACGTAAAAAGCCTGGCGCCATACACACTCGAATATGCCGAGGAGAAAACCGGAATAGATCGAGAAACTCTCATCGAAATGGCCGAGATGATCGGTCAGGCTGACAGTGTGTGTGCATTATGGGCGATGGGTGTGACGCAGCATATTGGCGGAAGCGACACGAGCACGGCGATCTCGAATCTGCTGCTTGTGACAGGAAACTATGGAAAACCGGGAACAGGCTCTTATCCGTTGCGCGGTCATAACAACGTGCAGGGGGCAAGTGACTTCGGAAGCATGCCTAAC
Source organism: Bacillus sp. RHFS10 (assembly GCF_016757475.1). NCBI lineage: Bacteria > Bacillati > Bacillota > Bacilli > Caryophanales > Bacillaceae > Bacillus > Bacillus sp. RHFS10. The sequence goes on along the minus strand of NZ_JAESPO010000004.1, from coordinate 3,403 downwards.
AAACTGCCTGGCTATGAAAATGTAACGGATGAACAAGTCCGCCAAAAATACGAGCGGGCGTGGGGGGTGCCGATGCCGAAGGAGCCGGGCATGACCAATCACGAAATGATTGAAAAAATCCATTCCGGCCAGCTGAAAGCGATGTATGTAAAAGGGGAAGAAATGGGGCTGGTTGATTCCAACATCAATCATGTGCACGCCGCATATGAAAAGCTTGATTTCTTTGTGGTGCAGGACATTTTCTTTTCACGAACAGCAGAGTATGCCGATGTTGTTCTTCCTGCGAGCCCAAGCCTTGAAAAAGAGGGTACTTTCACAAACACAGAACGTCGTATTCAGCGATTGTATCAGGTGTTTGAACCGTTGGGCGAATCAAAGCCTGATTGGCAAATTATTATGGAAGTAGCCAATAAGCTTGGCGCTGGCTGGCGCTATGAACACCCTAGTGACATTATGGAGGAAGCAGCCATGCTGTCGCCGATTTATGCCGGTGTTACCTATGAACGTCTTCGAGGCTACAATTCTCTTCAATGGCCTGTAAGCGCCGATGGAAAGGATTCGCCTTTACTCTTTACAGAGCGCTTTCCTTTTCCGGACGGCAAAGCCATTCTTTATCCTGTTCAGTGGACGGAGCCTGATGAGTTCGGTGAGGAATATGATATCCACGTCAACAATGGGCGGCTCTTAGAACATTTCCACGAAGGAAACTTAACCTACAAATCAAAAGGGATTTCGGAGAAAACACCGGAAGTATTCTTAGAAATTTCTCCTGAGCTAGCGGCAGAACGGGGAATTCAGGATGGAACACTTGTCAGACTCACCTCGCCTTTCGGAAATGTCAAAGTGAAATGCCTGATCACTGATCGTGTCAAAGGGAAGGAAGTATATTTGCCAATGAACGATTCAGGGGAAGCAGCGATCAACCTGTTAACAGGCAGCCATGCCGATAAGGATACCGATACGCCGGCATACAAAGAAACGTCAGCCAAAATGGAAATTTTGAAACGGGACGGAACCAACCCGCTCCCTAAAATCAATCACCGCAACGGCAACCCGCAGCCGCAAATCGGTGTGCAAGTGCAAAAGAAATGGGCGCGGAAGGATTATATTTTCCCTGGTGACGCAGTGAAAAGGGGGATTGGGCGTAATGGCTAAAGCAATTAAACAAATCCAGAAAATCCAAGTAACCGAAGAGGATCAGCGTAAGCGTGATATGAAAGAAATTGAAGATGCATTAGTTGAAAATAAGGCAGTCATTCTAGAAACGCTGCAAATGCTCGGCCACATGAACGAGCGCGGCGTCCTGCCATTGCTCCGCGGCCTTTTTGGCCAAGGGGATAAAGTCCTTGATATCCTAGTCAAAAAAGCAGATACAGAGGAAACGGCCAATACGCTGAAAAATCTGCTTCTTCTGTTTGGAACGCTCGGCATGCTGGATGTGAAACAGCTGGAGCCCCTCATTTTGAAAGTGAATGCGGGGGTGGCAAACGCGGTGGAACAGAAGGACAGCGAAGAGAAAACAGGTTATTTCGATATCATTCGTTCGCTCAAAGACCCGGAAATCAACAAATCAATTACACTGCTTTTCTCGTTTTTAAAGGGAATGGGACAAGATACAAAGGAGATGGAACGCACGACGCAGCCTCCGGAGCACCAAAAACAACAACAGGAACCGAGAGAGAAAAGGGATATGAATAAGCGAGATTGACTACCTGCCCGAGCCGGCTGCTGCCAGCTCGGGTTTTTTTGATGAAAAGGACTAATGAACTAGTGAAAAATGTTCAAACACTAGAAAAGAGTCAGTTGGTAATAGATAAAATAAATAAAATTGTTACTTTATTACCTGTAAGGAAAAGGTAAAATCTGATTATAATAGAAATCGATTACTTTAGATGGGGGAACAGTCGTGAAAAAAGTCTTAATACTATTATTTGCCCTGACGATCGGGCTTGCGCTTTCCGCGTGCAGCCAATCGAGCGATGCGTCAGTAAAAGAAAAACCGAAAGAGAAAAAATCGGAAGAAGAGCTTAAAAAGGAAATTGATAAGGAATTGAAAAAACACGGTGAGCCGAAGATTAAACAAGATGATCAAATACATAAAATAGGAGAAACGTTTAAAGCAGGACATACGAATTTTACAGTGAATAAAGTTGATAGAGTGCAAAAAGGTGAATATACGAATATTGGCGGGGCTGAAAATGCGAAGACAAAAACAATAAAAGATCATGAGGAACGGCTCATTATAGAAGTTACGATAGAAAATATAGGGAAAGACTCGATAAGCTACAATTTCACTGGGTTAGACTTAAAAGACAAGAATGATCAATCAGTCCGGCCAGTTTTTTCTATAGAAGAGCAGGGCAGAATACTTATGGGAGGAACACTAATATCAGGGAAAAAGGTTACAGGTGTACTTAGTTATGTCATTCCTAAAGGGGAACAAAAACATTACACACTGGTATATAATCCGTTTTTAGCTGATATCACAACCAGTAATATTGAAGAGAGAGTGAAGGACAATATTGATTATTTGGTGAAGTTAGATTAGAAATAGATTTACAGTTGCACGTTTTCATCAGTGGGAAACGTGCTTTTTTTATAGCGGAAAATAATGTGAAAGGATGAGTGATAAAGTGCAAACCAAATGGCTGGAACGGGCGCTGCGGATTCGGGCGATCGCGCAGGCGGGACTCGCTTTTTCAAAGGATGTGTATGACAGGGAAAGGTACGAAGAGCTGATGAAGCTAAGCGCAGAGATGATGGCGGATTACACGCAAACGGAAATTGAGGTGATCACTGATTTATGGAAGGGCGAGAAAGGCTATCCGACACCGAAAGCGGATGTTCGTGGCGCAGTATTCCGAGATCATCAGATTTTGCTTGTTCGGGAGAAGCATGATGAGCTGTGGTCACTGCCGGGCGGGTTTTGCGAGATTGGCTTATCACCGGCTGAAAACGTGGTCAAGGAAATCAAAGAAGAGTCGGGGTACGATACAGAACCGTCCCGATTGCTGGCCGTGTTGGACAGCCAAAAGCATCCCCATCCGCCTCAGCCGTATCATTACTATAAAATTTTCATTGCATGCAGCATAACGGGCGGGCAGGGGGAAACGGGAATTGAGACGAACCATGCCGCTTTTTTTCCGGAGGACAGGCTCCCGCCGCTTTCTCCAAAACGAAACACACCCTCACAGCTTTGCATGCTGTTTGACTTTATGCGCCATCCAGAAAAAAACACGCTATTTGACTAAAAAAGAAAGAGCCCGGAAGGCTCTTTCAGCTTGTAGAGAAAACGATGTTTTTTCTACAAGCTTTTTTGTTTTGTAATGTTTCTTTAGATATTCAGCTGATTTCAAAAGCAGAAAAAGAGCTCCCACATACCTAGCCCTGCTTGGCTAGGTAT